>NZ_AQUR01000107.1 GCF_000372525.1 Cupriavidus neocaledonicus | reverse complement strand
TCGAACAGCGGAAGATCCCGCACGCGCCGCACCACCGTCTCATGGACCTGCCGACACTTCGATCCGCATTCCTCGCAGTACATTACCTTGCTGACCGGCTTCAGGTACAGCGCCAGCGTACGGCTTTCCCCTTCTGGCCATACCACCAGATCCAGCTTGTAGCCATCCCAGCAGCCCAACGCCTGCAGCGTCTTCCGATCCAGCATCCCGTTCCCTATGACCGTCTTAACGGCCATTAGGATACGGAATGTGGCAAATCAGGCCCCGGAATTCTTCGAAGAACCTAATTTTTCAGGAGTCAGGTGTAGTGATGAAGCTCATTGGTGCAGGCGCGACATGAACGACTCGGGCAAGCCACGCTGGCGGATCGTGGCGCTGCTAGTGCTTGGCGCGGCGATTGCCACCGCCGTTGCACTGCAGACCAGGCGGTACCTCGATACGCCGTCCGATGCTGGCAAGACCGGCGATATGCGGCAGCTGCGCATCGATGCCACCGATGCGGCCAGCGTCGCGCAGGGTCGCAGGATCTACGCGCAGCAATGCGCCGCATGCCATGGCGCCAACCTGGAGGGCCAGCCCAACTGGCGCGAGCGGCTACCGAACGGCCGCATGCCGGCACCCCCGCATGATGCGTCCGGTCATACCTGGCATCATCCCGACGCCGTGCTGTTTGCGATTACCAAGAATGGGCTGGTGGCCGGCGTGACGGCTCCGGAGGGGTATGTCAGCGACATGCCGGCGTTCGGGCAGTTGCTGTCCGACGAAGACATCGTCGCCGTGCTCGCGTATATCAAAAGTACCTGGCCACGGAAAATCGCCGCGGCGCAGCGGGAAGTGACGCAGGCGCAAGGACGTTGATGGCCCGTCGGCAGTGGGACGACGGGCCGGCAGTGCGATCTTTGCTGTCGATGTGGTTGTCGACCTGCTGAGATCGACCCTCAAGAGACATACACATTGCCGATAAGCGGTCGTTGGAAGAGCTACTCGGCATCGACACTCATACAGTGACTGCGCCGAATCAGGGCACGGTTCGCGAGATGCGTTGGTGTCGTGTCCCGCCACGGTTCGAACCAGTGTTCAAGTTCGTCAGTCGCGCGCACGGGGTGGGGCTCCGTCCTCTCGTGGACCGGCACCGCTTGCTGCCCCGTCTCTTGCAGATATTTCGCAATAAGGCGCACCGTCGTTGACTTGCCTGAACCCATAATGCCCTCGACGATCACAAGCCGATGCACGGTGGAAGGCTCTGCACTGCCAGACGTCGTCGAACTTGTCATTTTCACAAACGGCTCCTTGGAAGGACACCTACGCTCGGTCGTACATGCGTGATGGCCAACAATATGCATGCGGTCGTCGAATGTCTGCTCGTGGTGCAGTTTCAACCGGTCGTTGCAACAGCTTGATGGAAGCGTTCAGCCGGTGTATAGAAGTTTAGTGTCTTGCGCGGGCGTTCGTTGAGCAGCGTTGCGATGGCGTTGAGGCTTGGCTTGCGAATAGACCGAGAGATCGGTTCCTTTCGGAAGGTACTGTCTCAAGAGCCCGTTCGTATTTTCGTTCGTGCCGCGTTGCCAAGGATTCTCTTCGCCCGCTCGTCTGCAAGTGCCATGCGCCAGGTCGGGAAAATCTGTGGGAGATTGCCTCGGATGACAAGGATAACAAGGCGGTAGCCCCAGACATGCCTGTGTGGGGCTACCGGCGTCGACGCGACGACAAGAAGGGATCACAGCGGCCTGGGGGAATAGAGCGCGCTTTGAAATTCGGGCACGTACTCGTACTTGACCATCTTGCCAAGGTCCAGGGACTTGATGAACGTTGATAGACTTCCTTCAGTCAGAATGAGGCTTACAGCCTCCGAACTTGTGCTGGAGGCATGACTAAGTTGACGGGAAGTTGCATGGCCCGTGGTCAATTTCCCTTGCTGATCAATGTTGGTAAAGCTATTGGTCACCATGGATACCTTGCTCGAAAGATTGGCCAGCTTCTTGGTTTCCAGTGTGACATCGATTTTGCCCGTCTGGCTGTCAAGGATCTCGACCACAATCGAATTGTCGGTCTCGTGGTAGTTGATGCCCGTCAGCCATTTCGGCAGGTTGTAGCCAATCACACCTCGTACTCTGGCGAGCTCAGTATTGACCGGGAGCTTAAGGACGTAGCCCCAGAAGTCGTTCGACATCGCCTGACTCATCAAGGTGAGCGGTCCAAAACTGGAGCTGCCTGGCCGATTCGTGATGACGGAGAGACCAATCTCGTTGTAGCTGTCGTTGTCGCAATAGTCATAGGCGTAGGCAGTGAGCGCGACAAGGCCTCTGCCCGGCCAGACCTGGAGCGGTTGAACCTTCTCCAGGACTTGGGCAGGCATCAATTCCCTAAGCTTGTTCAAGTCCGCGGTGAAGATCACCGTCACCCTGCTGTTCTTGTAGTAGAAGTTTGGCGAATAGGATTCAAAGCCAATATCCACCTTCTCTTTCTTGAGCCCCTTGAACCAACTCAAGTCAACGTCCGGAGCTTCCGATGCAATGACGGAAAGGGGAGGGTTGGAGCGATAGCGGTCATACAGCCCGCCCTTAACCACAGGGACGTCATGGCCGGCGATGCTGATTGTTGTGCTTTCGGTTTGTCTGGTTTGCGATGGGCCATCGGCCCACGCAGGATTCAAGAGGAAACTCATAATTACCCCTGCTGTAGCTGCAAGATTGCTGATTTTCATTTTGACGATACTTTGGGTGCTTAAGTTGAGATAGGTCCGGTTCGGGGGGGGCAGCGTTGTCTGTCCGGTCAGGCATGGACGCGCTGAGCCACCCAGCGCCGGTATTGGCGGACGCGGCATGCGTTGGACACCTGCTGCAGGATCAGCGCGCGCAGCGGTGACACCCGGGGATCCGTGGCCTTGCCTCGGCTGAGCTTGCGCAGTTGAAACTTGACTGCCGCCATGTTGGCCAATGAGGCCAGCGGCTTGTTCCTCCAAATGATCGGCAGCAACGCAGGCGCACTATCTTTGCCAGCACGCCAGTCGCGCGGCAGATTGGGGTCGATGGCCAGGGCAGTACCGATGCCAACCATGTCCACGCCGCTCCTGACCACTTGCTCGGCCACCGGCCGACGGCGGATGCCGCCAGTGACCATCACTGGCATCTTCGCCACCGCGCGGATGTCGCGGGCGAACTCCAAAAAGTAGGCCTCGCGGGCGAGCGTGCTGCCGTCGCGGGCTTCACCCTGCATGGCGGGAGCCTCATAGCTCCCTCCCGACAACTCGACCAGGTCGACGGCAAGCTCGTTGAGAATCTTCACAACCTGGCGGGCGTCATCCGTGGTGAAGCCGCCACGCTGGAAGTCGGCAGAGTTCAGCTTGACGGCAACTGCGAATCCGGGCGAAACCACGGCGCGTACGGCCTTGACGATCTCAAAGAGCAGGCGAGCGCGGTTCTCCAGCGGGCCACCCCACGCATCTGTTCTTTGGTTGCTCAACGGCGAGAGGAATTGGCTCAGCAGGTAGCCGTGCGCCGCGTGAATTTCGACGCCTGTGAAACCTGCCTGTTCCCCCAGTTGCGCCGTACGGGCAAAGCGCTGGATCACGTCCTCGATGACTTCCTGGGTCATCGCCCGCGGCGTGCTGAAGTGCCGGGACATGTTTCCCAGGTTCATTGATACGGCGGAGGGAGCCCACGTGGGCTGGCCGAGATTGGCAGGCATCTGGCGACCGGGGTGATTGATCTGCAGCCAGAACTGCGCTCCCTTGGACCGGCCCGCCTGTGCCCAGCGCTTGAACCTGTCCAGGTGCCTGGTGTCTTCCAGCACAACGCCGCCAGGGCCGGTCATGGCGCGGCTGTCCACCATCACATTACCGGTTATCAGCAGGCCTGCACCGCCCTCTGCCCAGGCCTTGTACAGACGCATCAGTGCCTCGGAGGGCGCGTGGTCAGCGTCCGCCATGTTCTCTTCCATGGCGGCTTTGGCGATGCGGTTTGGGACGGTTGAACCGTTGCGCAGGATCAGCTTGTCGAAAACGTTCATGGACTCACCTCGTCTGTGTTGGTCAGACTTTAAGGTTGAAGTCAACTTCAAGGTCAATGACTTTTTTGAGGTGATGCTTGCGCGTTGCCATGCATAGCGGCGAGATCTGCGCCGAATGGCGCGCCCGTGCGACGACCTCGGGCAGAGGCTCCCGGTTTGCAATGACGGTTCCCGTCACATAAAAAAGCCCGCCACGAAACTCGTGGCGGGCAGGACTGCATTTTTTCGCGGCATTGCGCTTGAGCGTCTTGGATGGCTTCGCGCTCATCAGGAGCCAGAAGCTGTACTTCCGGCTACCGCGGCTGTTAGCCGCGCACGAACGCGAGCAGATCCGCGTTGATCGTTTCAGCGTTGGAAGTGGGCATTCCGTGCGGGAAACCCGGATAGGTCTTCAGGGTGCCGTTCCTGAGCAGCTTCGCCGACAGCGGGCCCGAGTCCGCGTAAGGGACGATCTGATCGTCGTCGCCATGCATCACCAGAACGGGAATCGTGGCGCTCTTGAGGTCTTCGGTGAAGTCGGTCTGCGAGAAGGCAACGATGCCGTCATGGTGAGCCTTGGCGCTACCCATCATTCCCTGCCGCCACCAGTTCCAGATGACGCCTTCCGACGGCTTTGCGTTGGGGCGGTTATAGCCGTAGAAGGGGCCCGCGGCAATGTCGTAATAGAATTGCGCACGGTTTGCCGCGACTTGCGCCTGGAAGTTGTCGAACACCTCCTTGGGCAGGCCGCCCGGATTCTTCTCGGTCTTCACCATGATCGGCGGGACGGCGCTGATGAGTACCGCCTTGGATACGCGGTCTTCCCCATGGCGGGCGACGTAGTGGATGACCTCGCCGCCGCCCGTGGAATGGCCGACATGGACAGCCTTCTGCAGGCCGAGGTGGTTCACGACCGCCGCCACATCATCCGCATAATGGTCCATGTCATGGCCGTCCCAGACCTGAGTGGATCGCCCATGGCCCCGGCGATCATGCGCGACGACCCGATAGCCTTGCGCGAGAAAGAAGAGCATCTGGGCATCCCAGTCGTCAGCGCTGAGCGGCCAGCCGTGATGAAAAAAAATCACCTGTGCGTCCCGTGGCCCCCAGTCTTTGTAAAAGATCTCAACGCCATCCTTCGTTGTCACGTATCCCATTTCGCTTCTCCTGTGTCGTGCATAAGCCTTCAATCGGCGATGTGCGCGCTGATATTTGCCGCGCGGCGGTCGAGTCCTGGTCATTTCCAGGCAGGCAGATGAGGGGAGGGAATGTGGCCCGGGACACCGTGCCAGCCAGGCAGGCCTCCCTTGCCCGGGCCAGGATTCACTGTAGGATTAAAGTGAACCTTAATGTCAATGTTTTCTTAGGTGCTGTATGAGAATTGGAGAACTGGCCAAGCTCAGCGGTCTGACGGCCTCCCGCATTCGCTTTTACGAGGCCGCCGGACTGATCCTGGCGGTCGAGCGCCAGTCGAATGGCTATCGCGACTACCGGCCTGAGGCGGTATGGATTCTGGAAATCATCGCCAGCGCGCAGAGTGCCGGGTTCTCGCTCGATCAGATCCGCCATCTGCTACCGATCGGTTCGGGGAACTGGCAGCACGATGAGTTGCTGGATGCTCTCAAGCGGAAAGTTGCCGAAATCGAGGACATGCAAAAGCGCCTCAAACAAAACAAGGCCCATCTGCTTGCCGCCATCCGCAACATCGAAAACCGGCCCGAGGATATGACCTGCTCTGCCAGGACGAAGTGGGTACTGGACCGCCTCCGCGAAGAAGGGGCCGTCGTGCCAGCCCGGGATAAGACCCGTCGCCGTGCGGCGAGCTGATCCCGGAGAGTCGGGAGTGAGTCCCTCCTGGACTATCCGCATTGATGCTTGACATTCAAGTTAAGTTCAACCTTAAAGTGCGGGCTGCCGGCTGTCAGGGGCAATCATCGAGACTACCGAGTGCGAGCCAGACAAGGCTCGTGTTCCCGGGTGGCTGTGGATATTTGTGGGCGTGCTGATGCAAGCCCTGCCGCTATGAATATCGGTGGAGTTAACAGATGAATCTGCACGTCAACAACCAAGCGGTCAGCGTTGAGTGTGACCCAGCCACCCCCTTGCTGTGGGTGCTGCGGGACCACCTGAACCTGACAGGCACGAAGTTCGGCTGCGGCGTCGCGGCTTGCGGCGCGTGTACCGTGCATCTGGATGGTGCGGCGGTGCGGTCCTGCGTCCTGCCCGTGGCGGCGGTGGACGGCAAGCGCATCACCACGATCGAAGGGCTGGGCAGCGCGCCGGGCAAGCGCCACCCGCTGCAGCAGGCCTGGATTGACGAACAGGTGCCGCAATGCGGCTACTGCCAGTCGGGCATGCTGATGGCGGCGGCGGACCTCCTGGCACGGCAGCCAGACCCTAGTGATTCCGACATCGACGCGGCCATCACCAACCTGTGCCGCTGCGGCACATATCCGCGCGTGCGCACCGCCATCAAGCGTGCGGCGAAGGCGCTGCGGGAGCGCCGCGCATGAACGCCAACGCAACGACCCCGAGCCGCGGACGGCGCCGATTCCTGCTGGGGGCGCTCGGCCTTGGCGGCGCGCTGGTGGTGGGCTGGGGCGTGATGCCCCCGCGCAGCCGGCTTGGCGGTCCCGCGGTATTTCCTGAAAAGTCCGGCCAGATTGCCCTGAACGGCTGGATCAAGATCACCCCGGAAGGCAACGTCATCCTCGCCATGCCGCGGGTGGAGATGGGACAGGGCATCCACACCGCGCTGTCGATGCTGGCCGCCGAGGAACTCGATATGCCGCTGACGCGGGTGAGCATCGAGTCGTCACCCATCGAGCGGATCTATGGCAACGTTGTTACCCTGGGCGACAGCTCGCTGCCGCTGCATCCGGACGATGCCGACAAGACCTGGGCGCGCGCACTGCACTGGATCATGGCCAAGAGCGCGCGAGAGATCGGCCTCATCATCACCGGCGCCAGCAGCAGCATGGCGGACGGCTGGCAGCCAGTGCGCGAGGCCGCCGCGACCGCGCGCGCTACCTTGGTGGAAGCTGCTGCGCGCGAATGGGGCGTGCAGGCGGCGCAGGTGACGGTGCGGGAAGGCCAGTTGATTGGTCCGGGCGGCAAGCAGATGCCTTTCTCCGCGGTCGCGCGGAAGGCGCGCGACATTGCGCCGCCATCGAGCGTCACGCTCAAACCGGCTGCGCAATATCAACTGATTGGCAAGCCTGCACCGCGCAATGACATCGCCGCCAAGACGGATGGCAGCGCACGCTTTGCCATTGATGCGCGGCCGCCCGGCATGTTGTATGCGGCGGTCGTCATGTGTCCGGTGATTGGCGGCAAGCTCAAGACCTTCCAGTCGAAGGCGGCGCTTGCCATGCCCGGCGTGCGGTATGTCGTGCCGTTCGAGGGATCGACGGGTGGCGCACCGGGCGTGGCCGTGGTGGCAGACCACTACTGGCAGGCACGCCAGGCCCTGGAAAAGCTCGAACCGGTCTGGGACAACGGGCCGCATGCCTCGCTCGATTCCGCGGACATCCGGCAGCAGCTCGTCGGCGCGCTCGACAGCGACAAGGGCGGTTTCACGTACCGTTCGATGGGAGATGGCCTGAAGGCCTTTGACAAGACGGGTGGAGGAACCATCGTCGAGGCCGAATACAGTGTGCCGTACCTGGCGCATGCCGCCATGGAGCCGATCAACTGCACGGCGCAGGTGACCAGGGATGGCGTGCAGCTCTGGGCGCCCACCCAGGTGGCCACGCTGGCGCAACTGGTCGCCGCGCGCGCCGCAGGTGTGAGCCGGGACCAGGTGCAGATCGACATCCCGCTCATTGGCGGCGGATTCGGACGGCGGCTGGAGTCGGATTTCATCGGCCAGGCCGTATCGATCGCCACCAGGACCGAGGGCCGCCCGGTACAGGTGACCTGGGCGCGCGAAGACGACATCCGCCACGACTTCTATCGCCCGCAGGCCATCGCACGCCTGAAGGCACGCGTCGAGAATGGCAAGGTGACGGCCATCGCCTCACGCAGCGCCGGGCAGTCGATCCTGGCCGGCGAGCTGGAGCGCCTGTTCGGCGCGCCGTCGCTCGGTATCGACCGCTATGCAGCCGAAGGCCTGTTCGACCTGCCGTATGAGATCGAGCACGAGCATATTGCGCACCTGGTGGTCGATTTGCCGGTGCCGATCGGATTCTGGCGCAGCGTCGGCCATTCCTACACGGGGTTCTTCCTGGAAGGCTTCCTGAACGACGTGGCGGCCGCTGCCAGGCTCGACCCGCTGGCGATGCGGCGGGACTTGCTCAAGGCGCATCCGCGTGAACTGAAGGTGCTCGACACCGCAGCGCAGGCGGCAGGCTGGAACCGGCCGCTGGCACCCGCCGCGGACGGCGCACCGCGTGCGCGCGGGCTTGCGCTGCACAACTCGTTCGGCTCGGTGGTGGCACAGGTGGCAGAGGTCTCGCTCGAGGACGGAAAGCCGCGGGTGCATCGCGTCATCTGCGCTGTGGACTGCGGCACGGTGGTCAATCCGGATATCGTTGCGCAGCAGATGGAAAGCGGAATTATCTTCGGGCTGACCGCGGCGCTGTACAGCCAGATTCAGATCAAGGACGGGCGGATCGTGCAGACCAACTTCCCTGACTATCCGATGATGACGATGGCGCAGACACCGGTAATCGAAACCCACCTCGTGCCCAGCACGGCGGAGCCCAGCGGCGTCGGTGAAATTGCCGTGCCGCCGATCGCGCCGGCCGTGGCTCATGCCGTCGCCCAGCTTACCGGCAAGCCGGTGCGGCAACTTCCAATGGTGTAAGCCAGCAGGCTCCTGCCAGAGTCCGCTTACCGACCTGCTTCGGCCGCCCGACGGCGTAAGGGTGGCTGGCCGAAACTGGCCGGCTACGGCCGTTGCGATGCTCCATCGTGGGGACGTCAACTGGCTCACGGGTGCGTAATTCCTGGATCGGGCAAGGCGGAATAGGTTGCGATAATGCTCCGCCCATGGCGTTGTCAGCGAAATGCCGCGCGATGGCACGCCGCTGGCTGCTGCACTGAACGTTGATCTGGGCGTCGTGGCTTTGCTTTCACAAAGCCTTCGTCCAGCGCTCGATGCGTGCAGCGGCTCCTCTAAAGCTCCCTCGGTCGGCAATTCATCGACGCACCGGATCGCTGTGCGCGGCAAGACAAGCCATGCTGTATCAGGGCCATACAGTAGGCGCGATCCTTGTCACGATCCCATTACTAGATCACTTGTAAGGCCATGTCGCGTTGTAATGGGGGATGAACTCAGCTGGACCTTACTCCGCCGAAATCTTCGCCCGCTTGACCACCTCGCCATAGCGCTGCAGCCTGTCAGCCATCATGCGCTCGAATGCGGCCGGCGCCATGTCTTCCGGCGGCACGACGCCGCGTGAGCGCAGCGTGGCCTGCATGGTGGGATCCGTGGCGGCCTTGCGCACGGCCTGGTAAATCTTCTGCACCACCGGCTGAGGCGTTCCGGCCGGTGCCGCGATGCCGGTCCACGAGCTCAGGTTCAGTTCCGGATGGCCGAGCTCGGCCAGCGTAGGCACGTCGGGCAGTTGTTCGAGCCGTTGTTCCGAGGCGACCGCCAGGGCGCGTACCTTTCCGTCCTTGATGTGCGGAAGCATGATGACTACGTTATCGAGGATGAACTGCACCTCGTTGCTCAGCACCGCGGTGATCAGTTGCGAGCCGCCGCGGTATGGGATATGCGTGGCGACAGCGCCCGTGCTCGCCTTGAACATCTCGACATTGAGCTGCCCCATGCTGCCGGCGCCGCCGCTGCCGTAGTCCAGCTTGCCAGGGTGCTTCTTCGAATAGGCAATGAACTCGGCAAAGGTGCGGACCGGGAGGCTGGCATGCACGACCAGCGCGTTAGGCTGGCGACCGAGAATGGCGATGTTCTCGAAGTCCTTGATCGGATCGTAGCCGATTCGCGGCTGCGTCAGCGGATTGGCAAGGTGGCTGCTTTGCGACGAGACCACCAGCGTATAGCCGTCTGGCTTGCTGCGGGCGACGGCTTGCGTCGCGACAGAGCCGCCGGCGCCGGGACGGTTGTCGACAACGACCGGCACGCCGAGAATGCGCGACAGCGGCTCCGAGTACTGCCGCGCCATGATGTCCACCGAACCGCCAGGCGGGAATGGAACCACCAGCGTGATGGGCCGGGCGGGCCAGCTGTCCTGCGCCATGGCGCCAATTGGCGCCGCGGCGGCAATGGCGGCGGCACTCAGGACAAAAGCAACGATGCGACGGCGGGAGATGGGCAGGTTCTGCATGATGGCAAAGGATGGTATGGGTCAGGGATTCCGGCGATGGTTGCACATGCCGCTCATTGCAGGCCCAGGATGGCGAGCGCCAGGGCCTGCGCCCGCGGCACGAAGGTGGAAAGCTCGCAATACTCGCGCTCGGTATGGGGGTGGCCGCCCACCGGGCCGGTGCCGCACAGCGTAGGGGTGCCGACGGAGCTGGTGAGGCCGCTGTCGGCGGCGCCGCCCGTGAACTCGCCGTCGACCGCAAAGCCAACTCGCTCGGCGCTGCGCTGGTAGAGCGCCAGCAGCGCGTCCGGCGTCGTCGCCATCGGCATGGTCCGGCGCATATCGGTGATGCTGCCGCGCGTACGAGGAACCGATTCCGCTTCGATGATCTCGCGGATGCGGCCATACAGCGCCTCCATATCGGTCTCGGCGGTGAAGCGCACGTCGAGCTGCGCCTTCGCGTGCGGCGCCACCATATTCGGCACGATCCCGCCCTGCACGCAACCGACATTGGTCGTGACGCCTGATGCGGCATCGGTCAGCGCGTGCAGGGCCAGGACCTTGCGCGCCAACGCGTCGATGGCGCTGGCACCATGGGCGTGATTGATGCCCGAATGCGCGGCCACGCCCTCGACCTCGAATTCGACCACCATCGAGCCTTTGCGGCCCGTCACGAGATTTCCGCTGACGCGGCCCGGCTCGGCATTGAAGACCGCGCGCACTTCCCGTGCGACCGTCATGATGCGGTCGCGCGTGGCGGGCGATCCGATCTCCTCGTCGCACGAGAAGAACAGCCGTACCGGAGGCGCGTTCCGGCCCAGCCGCGCGAGCGCTTCGGCAACGAACACATTGAGCACCAGGCCGGACTTCATGTCGGCCACGCCAGGGCCATAGGCACGCCCGTCTTCAACGCGGAACGGGCGCCTGGCGGCCGTACCCACGGGAAACACCGTATCCATATGCCCCATCAACAGGACCGGAAGGCCGTCACCAGAACCCGGCACCTTTGCGTCCAGGCAAACGCCGTATCCGGGGACGGTATGGAAGCGCACAGCAATGCCGGCCGCTGCCAGATGGGCGCCAAGCGTCTCGGCCACGGCTTGCACGCCGGCTTCATGGCGGCTGCTGCTGTCGATATCGACGATTTGGTGCAGCAAATCCTGCATCGCCTGATTCTGGCTTTGCAGCCAGTCGAGCAGCGCATCGGTGCCGTGCGCGACGTCTTCAACTTGCATGAGTTTCCTTTTTCCGGCCACGAGCGACGATGGATTGTGGTGGAACGTCTATGAAATGAGAATTGCAATGGTGATACAATCATGCAATGCGTATTGCACGGTGTCAACATGACAACTACTCGCAACGAATCTCACGCGCATGGCGACACGCTGCTCGACCGGCTGGCGCGTGAAGCCGCCACGCTGACGGCACGCGAGCGCGAACTGGCCGATGCCCTGACCCGAGGCTATCCGCATGTGCTGCTGGAATCGGCAACCTCACTGGCCGCGCAGCACGGCACCAGTGCGTCGACGGTGGTGAGGTTGTTTGCCAAGCTCGGCTATGCAAGCTATGCAGAGGCGCAGCGTGAGGCACGGGCCAACGTAACGGCCACGTTGCCGACTGCGGGCCAGCGCGCGCCAGCGCTGATTGGCGGCAAGCGCAGCCTGCGCGCCTGCCTCGACGACGCCTTCATGCACGACCAGCACAACCTGACGGCGACGCACGAATCTCTGGACTTCGCCGCCTTTGAGGCGATCGCGCGGCTGTTGGCCGGCGGAAAAGGGCGGGTGTTTATCCTCGCCCAAAAGAACAGCGCTCCGGTCAGTGCCTGGTTGGCCCTGCATCTGAACATGTGCCGGCCGAACGTGCAGGAACTGGGCGCGGGCGCCGTGACTGCCACCGACGCCATGCTATGGGTCGAGCCAGAAGACGTGTTGCTGACGTTCAGCATTCGCCGCTATTCCAGTGCGCCGGTCACCATCGCCCGGACATTTCGCGAGGCTGGCGCCCGTGTCGTGGCCATTTGCGACAGCCCTGCCGCGCCGCTCGTGCCGCTGGCAAACCACCATCTGCTGGTGCGCACCGCCAATGCGTCGCCGTTCGATTCCTACACGGCGTCGTTTTTCCTGTGCAATGCGCTGGTGTCGGCAGTCGCGCAACTGCGCCAGCCGGCCGTTATCGAAGCCCTGCAACGCCGCGATGCGCTGTGGCAAGCATTTGAAACGGATCCGGTAGAGGGATTGCGCAAGAAGTAATGTGCCGCGGTGGAACCGTTGAGGCTCGCTGATGGGGCCGCCACGGCGGATGAGGGCGGGCTGGTCTCGGCCCTCCGTCTATCGGGACGCGGCCTTGCCGCGTCAAAGGCAACTGCCGACCCGCCTCGGCCCTTCGGTGCCGCGTCGTCTCGATGACGGATTTCGAGGCTTAAGCAGTCATCCATAAATCCCTTGAGGCGGGCTTGCCCGACGTCAATCGCTCTCGATGGCATCACGCCAGCACCGCCTCCACGGGACGGCGGGGCGAAAATGGTAGTGTCGACCCGTAGCCGAAGCGCAGGACGATATCCGGCCGCCGGCAGGCCTCGCCAACGAGGCCTGCCAGTTCTTGGCGAAAGCGCGTGACCTCGACAGGTTGATTGATGAAGGCGACCTTGATCCCAAGGGTCGTCGCCGTGAGCGCGAAGCGCTGACAGGCCTGACCGACCTTGAACCAATGCGCTGTATCTTCCCGATCGCCGACAAACACGGCGATACCGGCTGACGAATCGATCTGGCGGGCGTATTTGTCCTGCTCGGTCTGGGCGTTGAAAAAGCGTTTGAACGCGAAGCGGCCGAGAGCGCTCGGCAGCACGGGATTTCCGCTCGCAGCGGAGAACAGCCCGTCCCCCGTCGCCATGGCGCTGCGCGGATTGAAGCGGATCCACTGCTCCAGTTCGATCATGAAGGCAAGATCCGCCATTTGAACGCCGTTTGCCGCTACGACCAGATCTTTGACCTTGTTGACCCGCGTCCGGTCGGTGATGAGTATCAAGCGGACGCCGGGCATGGCGGCCGCGTGTTCGAGTAACGAAAGGTCGGCGACGGGAATTGGACGTCGGTCATATTCGGTGCGGGTCGATTGCCGCTTGGTAATCGCAGCATAAAGCGGACTCGTCCTCATTGATCCGCTTGCGAATGCATAACGTGCGCTGTCTCCGTCCGGATCCATCTGGATCTCACCAGGCCGCCCCGTCGCCGCAGCCGCGATGGCGAGGTTTTCCGCAGCGCATCCCAGGCTCACGAAGAGATGGTGATCTTCAGGATCGACAGCCGGTGTGCGCCGCGAGAAGTCCGGAAGAATGTCGATGAGCCCGTCGCCGACGCGAAACCGCCAGGGCTGCGTATTGTGGCTGTTGGCGGCGAGTGTCGCATAGCGCAGGAGGCCGCGGATGTCCGCCGGCAGTGTCAGACCGGCGCGCAGGCCGTATGCATAGGCTTCGTAGTCGACCATTGAACCCACGGTCGACATCCAGGCCGTGGCGCCGCCCGCCGCCATTAAGGCGCCGCCGCTAGCGCCGACGATGAAATTCCGCCTGTTCATGAAAATGTGGCCGCGGCTTCGTGACCCATGGGATCCGAAATGTAGCGCCGCTGTTCCTGCGCTCGGACAACGGCCTCGAGTTCCTTAATCTCGCCGCCTTGTAGTGAATCGCCAAAGCGGCATCGAGTCGCATGGACGAGGTTCACCTCAATCGAATCTTTGCCAGATGAAGTTGCACTCCTTGGCGCCATCCGAAATGCGACGTCCGGGCCCACCACGGCTAAAGACCGCGTGGACGTACGAAGTGGTCCCGACGCAGGCCAGCCGTGCGGCGGATGAAGGGTGAGCGCGCCCATGACCCCTCCTTTCGCCAGTGATAGCTACTGGCGATTCTAGGACTCGGCGCGATCGAACCGTTGATGTATATCAAGCCAGTGGGGAGACCGGTGAAGCAAGGCGCGTTGTCGCGAATCGAGTGGCCGCTTGCTGTTGCGCAGCCGTCGCCTGAGCGTCCGGAGATTTGTGCCGACGAATGACCGTTCATGCCCGAAAGAGGTCAAGCAACAAGACAGGCCATTAGCACCCTGCGGCTAAGGGTGCCGGTTCACTACTGTCGCTGCTGCCAGCATTTCGCGTACGCCTGGCCGGTCCGCGGGCGAAGCTAGTCCAATGCCAACCGATAGTTCCTCGCCCTCGACCAGCGACCTGTAGGCGACGCCAGCGCGCTTCAAAGCGCTGAACGATTCTGGCAGCAGGGCTATACCCCGCCCATTCGCCACATCACCCAGTAGAACATGATGATCCGCTGGCTCCCTCAGTTTTGACGGAGCGAACCCATGACGGGAGAAAACCCTTTGGCAGTGGTCGTAGAACGCGGGTTGTCGCGCACGCTCGAACCAGAGGACCTTTTCACGTGCCAGGTCCGCGAGACCAACTGTTCTGCGCTTTGCCAGATGATGCGTCGAAGGTATCGCGACGATCATCGGCAGTCGGTCGAATTCTTGGACATCCAGCCCGTCCGCGTTTGTCGGCAGCGCTATGAAGGCTGCGTCCAGCTTGCCAGCGCGAAGCTGACGTATGAGCCGCGGCGATGTATCGGAGAAAGTCGACACGACCGTTCCGGGATGAGCGGCTTGCACCCGGTGTGCCAGCCCGCTGAACCAGACCGGCTCCACGGCGCTGGTCAGCCCGAGGCGAAGGCTGACCGGCAAGCCTGGGGTCACGAGCGCCGCTTCGGCATCGCGAAGCAATTTGGCAATTTTGCGTGCATAAGGGAGCAGCTTCTCTCCAGCCGTGGTGAGCGTCACGCCCTTCGTGTTACGGTCAAACAGCCGGGTTCCCAACCGCTCCTCGAGTTCTCGAATCGCCCGACTCAGTGGCGGTTGAGAAAGATGCAGCGTCTCTGCCGCCTGGCGGAAGCTCAGCGCATCCGCAACGGCAAGGAAGAGCAAGAGGGAGCGGGAGTCGAGGCGATTGGACATATCAAAAAGGTATCACGAATTCGGTCATTCCGCATGTCCGAGACTGGTTCTACAGTTGACGAACAAACACTTCTGGAGAACTTCATGAAGCTTGCTCACCCTGCTGCCCCAGGCCGTATTGTTCGGCGACATCGCGAAGGAGGTGGACAATGAGCGCTGAACGTTACGAGCGCGGCGCACAGATGCTGGCTGCCGTGGATGGCGTGGCCGGTCTCGAGGTGGTCGAAGCGCTGGCAAAATCGTTTCCGGACTTTGCGCGCTACGTGGTTGAGTTCCCGTTCGGCGACATCTACACGCGGGAAGGGCTTGGCCTGCGCGAACGGGAACTGGCAACAGTGGCGGCACTATGCGCACTTGGGAATGCATTGCCCCAACTTCGTGTGCATGTACACGCCGCATTGCACGTCGGCTGCAAACCAGGGGAGGTGGTGGAAGTTGTGATGCAGATGGCGGTCTATGCGGGATTCCCGGCGGCGTTGAACGGATTGTCCGTCGTACGCGAGGTGTTCGCAGAGACTGGGATACAGCTACCACTGGAGTGAGGTCGCGGGGCCGAAGGAATCGTTGCGGCATTTGGGCACTGTATGAGGTCCTTCACGGACCAGGAAAGATGGCCAGCTATCGCTGGCCATCTTTCTTATCCATGCCACCCCATCACTGCAGGCTCTGCAGCTACTGCGCGTACACCTTCATGTATGTTGCGTTTGAGAAGCCAGCGGCATGGCCAGAGTGGGAAACCCACTTCACCAGGCGGCCGATTTCCGGAGACCACCAGGCGGTGATCGTTTCCGAGTACGTGGCGGTACCGAGGTTGCCGTTCGGCAATTGAGTGTCGTTCGAGTTCGTGTACGTGATCACGTCGTTGACGCGCAGCGCGTTGAACGTGCCGGCGGCCGTCGTGATGGGCTCGTAGCCTGCAACATTGGCCTGGACGCTACCTGTTTCATGATAGCCGGCCACGCAACGGAAATTCCACGTATCGTGGTGGCGGGCGACATGGGAGATTGGACGAATGCACGGCCTTTCCATTCCTTGGATCGGCAGGCGTTCTTACACTGCGCGCGCGTAGTGGCTGGGTGGCTGCCCGACATGCCTGGTGAATGCCACGCTGAACGCACTGGTCGAGCCGTAGCCGATCCGTTCGGCTATCTCCGAAACGGACAATCCATCACGACGCAGGAGTTCCTTCGCGATTTCCATACGCCACGAGAGCAGATACTCCATCGGCGCGACCCCCACTGTTCGCGTGAATCGCTCAAAGAAGCTGGATCGCGATAACGCAGCGATCTTGGCAAGTTGGGCAACCGACCAGCTCCGGTCAATATGCGCATGCATCTGCTTCAACGCGGCCGCCAATCGCTCGTCACCCAAACCACGGAGCAGGCCTGGTGGGGCGCTTCCCGACGTGGTTGAACGCATGGCCTCGACCAGCAGCATTTCGACCAGCCGGGAGCACATGAACTCGTTGCCTGGTTTCTCATCCGCGGACTCCTCGCCCACCATCTGCACCAGCTGCGACAGCCGCGTCGAACCTTGCAAGTGCACCACTTCGGGCAGCAGCGACACCAGCAGACCCGGATCGGCGCAGTCGAACAAGAACGAACCACCCAATGAGCGCATATCGGGTTGGCCTGTCTGCTCGCCATACCGCAATTCGCCCCGCGCCTCCCGCACTTGGTTGGGGTCCATGTAGGCCGGGGGCACTGGGGCGAAGCTGGATATCGTAAAGCCCGGCGTGGTGGGGAGCAGCACGAAACTCCGGCGCGGAGCGTCGTCGGCTCGTGTCCATCCACGGCCAGCCGACAACTGCCTTCCAGCATGATGCAGAAGCTGGGCTTGCCGAACTCGGAGTAGCGCACCGCCCAATTGCCCTTGCCGCTGATCAGGTTGGCGAACACGGCCTGCGGATGCAGCAGTCGGACAATTTCGGAGAGAGGGTCACTCATTTGGACGTTTGCAAAAAGAAAGCGGATTATTTGATATCGACGATCCGGCTAGCGTTCACTATCGTTCCCTCCGTGTCAATCACCCCCTCGGAGCACGAATTGAAGACTGTACTGATCACTGGCTCATCGTCCGGCTATGGCCTGGAAACCGCCCGTCACTTCCTCGCAAACGGCTGGAAGGTCATCGCTACCATGCGGACCCCCCGGTCGGACCTGCTTCCAGCCTCGGACAACCTGCACGTCTTGCGGCTGGATGTCACGCAGCCCGAGAGCATCGACCGGGCCTTGGAGGCCGCTGGCCCCATCGATGTACTGGTGAACAATGCCGGCATCGGCCTGTTCGGTGCGTTTGAAGCCACCCCCATGTCCACGGTGCGGGAGATTTTCGAGACCAACACGTTCGGCGTCATGGCGATGTGCCAGGCGGTGATCCCACAGTTCCGCGAACGCCGAGCCGGCACGATCGTCAATGTCACGTCCAGCGCGACGCTGGCCCCGTTCCCGTTGGTGGCCGTCTACACGGCCAGCAAGACCGCCATCCAAGGCTTCACGGCATCGCTGGAGCATGAACTCCAGGCGCTCGGCGTGCGGGTCAAGCTGGTCGAGCCCGGCTACGGACCTTCCACGAGCTTCACCGCCAACGGCCAGCAGCGCATGCAGGGCCTGATCACGAAGCCTTACGAGCCCCTCGCCCATGAAGTATTTGAGGGATTCAGCCAGCTCTCCGCGGTAACGGCTGCGACGGATGTCGCCGAAGGCGTCTGGGATGCCGCCAACGACAGCTCTGACCGGCTGCATTTCCCGGCGGGTGCCGACGCCGTTGCACTGGCGCGGGCTGTCTGACGGCGAGCGTCGCGGCGACACGCCCACTCACAGGATCTGCCCAGGGTCACGCAAATCCACGCCCCTAACATTTCGCAATCGACGTCGGTCCTCTGCCGCGTCGAGGCAATCGAGCGCGTCCGTCTACGCCCGCGCGGGTCCGGCTACATCGACCGCGCTAAATCCACCGAAGGCCAGGAAGTGAAGAAGGGCGATGTGCTCTACCAATCGACGGCCGTAACGACTGTGCTCAGATGAGCGACTCGCCATGGCTCTCCCTGCGATGACGAACGTCCCAGCACCATCGACTGAGTATCGATATTGCTGCAAGCTAGGCCGATCGCGGCAGGAGTGATGACGGCCGTAGGGAAGAGGCCGGGACTCCGTGTGCGGTAAGTTTATTTACGTGCGCATTTTACCGTTGCCGATCGGCAAAACATGCTCCTTGTACCTGGCGCATAAGCCTGCAGTATCATCGCTTTATCAACGCGCCATGGAGTACGGCATGCAGTTTCTCTGGCCGCAATTGCTCTGGCTGTTGTGCTTTCTCCCTTTGCTAGCAGGTGCTTACCTCTACCTGATGGCACGACGCAAGAAAGCTGCTCTGTTGTACGGCAGTCTTGCTCTGCCGCGCGCCGCGTTGGGGCACAGCCTACGTCTTCGGCGTCACATCCCGCCGGTGCTTTTTCTCTTGGCGTTGGGCGCGGCCTTGCTGGCATGCGCCCGTCCTGCCGCGACCATCACCCTGCCGTCAGACATCATCACAGTGGTACTGGCTGTCGATACCTCCCTCAGCATGAATTCAACCGACGTGGCTCCCACTCGGATCAGTGCCGCGCAGCAGGCCGCACGAGATCTTGTCATCGGACTGCCTGGAAGCGTGCGCCTGGGCATTGTCTCGTTTGCTGCCACGGCCACTGTAGTGCAGCCTCCAACCGACAACCGTCAGGATATGCTCGATGCGATCGATCGCTTCCAACTCCAACACGGCACGGCCACAGGCAGCGGACTGATCCAGGCTCTGGCGGTATTGTTCCCCGACGATGATGGCATCGACCTCGAAGCTATCCTTTTCCGCGGCGAGACCTTAGCTCCGGGACCTGGTGGAAGAACGCAGTCCGAAGCTGCTGCCGCGGACGCCGTTCGCAAGCGCGAACTGGAACAGCCACCGACGATGCCAGGCTCTTATCGGCACGGGGTGGTAATCCTGCTCAGCGATGGTCGCCGGACCACTGGGCCAGATCCGCTAGACGCCGCGCGCATGGCTGCCCAGCGTGGGGTTCGCGTCTATACCGTAGGCTACGGTACCCCGCAAGCAGAGCCGAGCCAGTCCTCCTTCACACAACTGGATGAGCCGACTTTGCGCGCGGTCGCGACGCTGACTGCTGGCGAGTACTTCCTAGCCGGCTCGGCCGCGGATCTGACACGGGTATATCGGCAGCTTAGCGCCCGTTTCGCGCTCGAACGCAGGCAGACCGAAATCAGTGCTTTGCTGGCCGGGACCTCAGTTGTGCTGCTGATCGCAGCTTGTAGCCTGTCATTGCTGTGGTTCCGACGGTGACCATAACGAAAGTCAGTCGTCCCACGTATTCTTCGAGCGGTAATGCGTTTGCGCAGCCGCTGTCGGGTCACAGTCCAATTGACTTCGGCCGAGAAATTGTTAACGACCGCAGTCGGCGTCGCCGCTGGCAGCCTTTTTCCCCACCATCAATGCGATAGCGTACGGCGCGCCGGACAAGCCGGTTCGCGCTGTAGTAGCCGGTCTCGATGCGGAAGTCAGTCTCGAGGTTATCCACAGCGGTCCTGCCATTGACCCGCGGACGCGGGACCGGATATTCGACTCGTTGAGAAGTGGCCCAGATCAGGAAGACAACAACCCGCGCGGGCTCGGGCTGTATATCGCGAGCGAAATTGCCAAAGCCCATCACGGATCGATCAGCGGTACGCATTTGGGGCGGCCCTGATTCCGGGAGAGCCTCATTTATGCGGCTCAGTTTCTACTTGTAAGCAAAGTCTTGGGTTCCAAGTAGGCGCACATACCCCATCTGCCCATCTCTCGCCCGAGCCCTGAATGCTTGAAGCCTCCGAATGGTGCGCGCGGCTCGTGGGCCAGGGTGTTGACGAGCACACGGCCCGAATCGATCTGCAGCGCCACACGCTCGCAGCTCTCCGGATTCTTGCCCAGCACCAGGGCACTCAGGCCATAGCGCGTGTCGTTGGCAATGGCGATCGCGTCGGCCTCATCCTCGTATGGGATGATCGTCAGCACGGGACCGAAGATTTCCTCGCGCGCGATACGCACTTGGTTATTGGCATGCGTAAAGATGGTGGGCTTCACGAACCATCCGGCGCGCATTCCATCCGGCAGGCCTTCACCACCTGCCAGCAGCGTCGCGCCTTCCTGCTGTCCGATACGGATGTAGTCCTGCACCCGTTCCCATTGCTTGCGGCTCACCATCGGGCCGATGTCGGTGTCGGCACTGCGCGGATCCCCGGATCGGAAATGAGAGACTGCCTCCTTCGCGATCTGCTCGAACTCTGTCAGACGACTGCGAGGCACGAGGATACGCGTCCCGGCAATGCAAGCCTGGCCGCTGTTGACGAAGCCCGCCTGCAGCACCAGCGGCATAATGGCCGGAAAGTCCGCGTCTGCCAGGACAACCGTGGGCGACTTGCCGCCCAGTTCCAGGGTCACGCGCTTCATTGTCGCCGCTCCGGTGGCTACCAGATGCTGGCCAACTGCGGACGAGCCCGTGAACGAAATCTTGGCGACGCCGGGGTTGCGCGCGATCTCTTCTCCGACGACCTCCCCCCGACCATTGACGATGTTGAATATCCCTGGGGGGAGGCCGGCTTCATGCAACGCACTGGCCACGATCTGCGTCTGCATCGCGCTCATCTCACTGGGCTTGATGACGGCAGTGCAACCCGCCGCTAGCGCGGTGGCCAGCTTGTTGCAGATGAAACCTGCATTGCTGTTCCATGGGGTGATCAGACCGGCAACGCCGACAGGCGACTGGATCACCCTGGCTGAGCCGACTTGCTCCTCGAACGCGAAGGACTCGAGGGTATCGATGGCTTGGGCAATGACATCGGCCGGATACGTCGCCATCCAGCGCCCACGGACTAACGGTGCGCCGTATTCCGTCAGGATGGCTTCCATCAACGCATCTTCACGCGCCGCCACAGCCCGATGCATGCGCTGGAGGGCAGCAATGCGCTCCTCGCGCGTGCTGCGTGACCAGGCGGGGAATGCAGCCTGGGCTGCCGCGATGGCGCGCCGCGCATCCTCCGCATCGCCTAGCCGCACCTGACCAATGACTTCCTCGGTGCTCGGGTTGTGGAGGTCGAACCATTCCTGGCCGTGCGGCGTGACGAATTCGCCGTTGATGTAGCTGTGCTTAATACGGTGCATGGTGGCTTGTTGCGAGTGGGATGCAACGAAGTCTAGGATTGGTTTATTGTTCTGATAAGCCGTCTTGTGGCGGATGACGTATGCTGATTTTCAGGACAATTCATGCACAGAACGGGAATGACCGAGCTGGAAGTGGTTCTGGCCGTCGCGCGCAGGAACAGCTTTCGTGGCGCGGCGCAGGAGTTGGGCATGTCCACTTCAGCCGTGAGCAGCGCCGTGGCCGGACTGGAGGCACGCCTGAAGGTGCGTCTCTTCAATCGCTCGACACGCAGCGTTGCCCTCACGGACGCGGGGCTACGCTATGTGGAGCGCATCGGCCCCGCATTGGCGGAAATCAAGAGCGCAGGCGAAGAAGCCGGCACCGGCCCAGATGTGCCGAGTGGCACCCTGCGCATCAATGCGCCGCAGGGCGCGGCAAACCTGCTGCTGGAGCCGCTTTTCAACCTGTACGCGCAGCGCTATCCCGAGGTACGGATCGACATCATGAGCGAGTCGCGCATGATCGACGTCGTGGCCGAAGGATTCGACGCCGGTATCCGCCTGGCCGAATTCGTCCCGCAGGACATGATTGCCGTGCCGCTTTCGCGCGACGTCCGCATGCTTGTGGTGGCGACGCCTGAATACCTGGAGCGCCACGGCACGCCCCGACACCCACGTGATCTGCTCCAGCACCAGAGCATCGGCATGCGAATGTCCCACGGTGGCATCTATCACTGGGAGCTGGAGCACAAGGGCCAGAAGCTGCAGATGGATCTGCCCGTGCGCATCGCGCTCAATGAGTTGCTGGCCATCAAGCAGGCGGTACTGCTCGGGCTGGGCATCGGCTTTATCTCCGAATGGTTCATCGCGGAAGAGTTGAAGACCGGCGCTCTTGTGCCCGTGCTGGTTCCGTGGTGTCCCTCGTTTGGCGGACTGAGGCTTTACTATTCAGGTCATCGCTTCGTGCCCGCGCGGTTGCGCGCCCTTGTTAGCCTGGTCCATGAGTTGCGCTTGGCTGAAGCGCCATAGCGAGAGGCGTGTCTACCAAGCTGAGGAGACAATTTCGCAAAGCGGCGCCTACGGGTCTATGACGGGTACCGTCGCTTACCGACCCTTTTGCGCCGTTCGAGTCTTCCTCAACACGATGACGGCTATCCGACTCCAACGGTCATCCGCCCTATTGCTGCTTGAGCAGATGTTCGCCATTTCAGCCATTCGGTAATCAGCGCGCGAACGGCAGAAAAGGATCGGCGCAACTGTCATAGGTTGCCATGCCTACGGCCGCTTACCACCGCGGATTCAGCCGACCACCATCCGAAATTATCTTTCTCATACTTGTCCGGCGCCATCACCCGGCCACTGGCTCCATTTCTGCCCTGCGCCCCTCCGTAAGGCCGCCCAATACATGACCCGAAGTTCCGAGGACAACTCCGCCTCTTCGATCCTGCATCCAGGTGGGAAGCCGCTCAAGTCAATGCCAAGTTCCACCGCCGCAGCTAGACAGATCACCATGCGCCTCGGGCACGCTGAACGCATCTCCGCGCGATAGAGGAAGAGCAGCGCGGCCTGGTAGCCGATACCGTGACGCCTGGACAGGTGCCGTGCCTGCCGTGCTGTGGCACCGCGCCAGTCATGCATCTCGCGCAAGATGTCGCCAAGGCGGTCGATCAACCGGTCTTCGCTCCCAATGCGATGCCGGACACGAGTCTTCTGCTCCGCCACGACTGGGCGCTCTCGGCTATCCGGAATGTGGAGAGCAAGCTCGGCCGGCCACCGAAACACATTCACGGGGAACTCACGCCTGTACGTGGCCGGGCCAGGGAGCGGCGGAGCTTGCTCGTTGCCTGAGGAGGAACTTCTGGATCTTGCCGGTCGACGTCCTGGGAAGGTGGCCGATGACTATCTTCTTCGGCGCCTTGAAGTGCGCCAAATGGGCGCGGCAATGTTCGATCAGTTCGCGCTCGCCGACCCTGGCGCCATCGACGACTTCGACAAAGGCGCATGGCGTCTCCCCCCAACGCTCGTCCGGCTGGGCGACGACGGCTGCCACGCGCACCGCAGGGTGCCGGTAGAGCACCTCTTCAACCTCCAGTGAGTTGATATTCTCTCCGCCCGAAATGATGACGTCCTTGGAACGGTCCCGGATCTGTACATAGCCATCCGGGCAGACGACTGCGAGGTCACCGGAGTGGAACCAGCCGCCGGCAAAAGCTTCCGCCGTGGCCTCGGGGTTCTTCAGGTAGCCCTTCATGGTCATGTTGCCGCGGAACATGACTTCGCCGATGGTCTTCCCGTCCCACGGCACCGGCACAAGGGTTTCGGGATGCAGCACGGCCATGCCTTCCTGTGCGGTGTAGCGGACGCCTTGCCGTCCCTTTCGTTCCGCCAGCGCACCGATGCCGAGTTCCTCCCATTCGGGCTGCTCCACGCAAACCGCCGCGGGGCCGTAGACCTCGGTCAATCCGTAGATCTGGGTGATCCTGATCCCCATGCGCATCAGGCCTTCGATCACCGGGATCGGCGGAGGGGCGCCGCCGATGAGTCCGTGGACCGGATGGTCGATGCCCGCCTTCCACGCTTCGGGTGCGTGGGCAAGCATCGCATGCACGATCGGCGCCCCGCAGTAATGCGTGACCTGGTGCTCGCGAATCGCATCGAGCACGGCGGCAGCCTCCACCCGCCGCAGGCAGACGCTGGTACCGGCGTTGGCAGCCAGCGTCCAGGCGAAGCACCAGCCATTGCAGTGGAACAGCGGCAGCGTCCACAGGAAAACGGCGTGCCGGGGCATGCCCCAGTCGAGCATGTTCGACAGCGCAGCCAGATAGGCGCCGCGATGGTGGTAGACCACGCCCTTTGGGTTGCCTGTGGTGCCGGAGGTATAGTTGAGGGCGATGGCCTGCCATTCGTCGGCAGGCTCGCCGCCCTCCCAGTGCGGATCGCCCCCGGCCAGGAAACCCTCATATTCGATCTCCGCCAGCCTGCGGCCCCCTTCGACGGAGGGATCGATGATGTCAATCACCAGCGGCTTGTCGTCGAGCAGCGTCAGTGCGGCTTCGACTACGTCAGCGTACTCCGTGTCGGTGACCAGCACCTTTGCCTCCGCGTGCCTGAGCATGAAGGCGATGGCGGCCGCGTCCAGGCGCACGTTCAACGTGTTCAGCATGGCGCCACTCATGGGCACGCCGAAATGCATCTCCAGCATCTCCGGCGTGTTGGCGGCCATCACGGCTACCGTATCGCCAGTCCTGACGCCGGCGGCCACCAGCGCCGACGCGAGGCGGGTGCTGCGTTCCAGCATGGCCCGCCAGCTCGTGCGGCGCTCGCCGTAGACGATGGCTGTACGCTCAGGGTAGACCTCGGCCGTCCTGCGAAGGAAGGAAATCGGCGTCAGGGGCACGAAGTTGACCGGGCCGCGCTCCAGCCCGCCGGCGTTGTGTTCGACCTGTTCCATGGATTGCCTCACTGGCTGCAGCCGCGCGTCAGTGCATGACGTCGCGGGAGATGATCATCCGCTGGATTTCCGAGGTTCCCTCAACGATCTCGAGCACTTTGGCATCCCCGAAGGCGCGCGATACCGCGTACTCCGTCATGATCCCGTTGCCGCCGTGGATCTGCACGGCCTGGTGGGCAGCCTCCATGGCCTTCTCGGTTGCGAAGAGCTTTGCCATCGAGGCCTGCCGATCGTAGGGCCGGCCCTCGTCCTTGGCCGCCGCGGCGTCGTAGAGCATCAGGCGGGCAGCGTGCGCGTGGGTCGCCATGTCGGCCAGCTTGAACTGCAGCGACTGGAACTGGTCGAGCGTCTTGCCGAACGCTGTACGCTCGCTCATGTAGCGCCCGGAGCGTTCCAGCGAGCCCTGCAGGATGCCCAGGCCCAGCGTTCCGATCAGGATGCGGCCGGTGCTCACCTGTGACAGGGTCTGCCGGAGGCCGGCCCCGAGCTCGCCGAGCAGGTGCTCGGCAGAAATGGCGCAGTCCTCGAAGAACAGCTCGAATGTGGTCGATCCGCGCCAGCCGATCTTGTGCAGCTTCTTGCCATGGCTGAAGCCGGGCGTACCGTTCGGTACGATGAAGTTCGAAATGTCCTTGCGGCCGTCGGGCCGGATTCCCGTCACCGCCGCAATGACGATCGGGCCTGTGATCTCGGAACCCGAGTTGCTGATGAAGGTCTTGGCGCCATTGATGACCCAGCGGCCATCCTTCAGCACGGCGCGGGTCTGGATATTGGCGGCGTCGGAGCCGGCGTTCGGCTCTGTCAGGCCGATGCAGCCGACCTGCGTGCCCGCCAGGATCGGCCGCAGGAAGCGCGCCTTCTGGCCATCGGTGCCGTAGTTGTTGAGCAGGCTGGCCGCCGTGGAGTTGGCCATGATGGCCACCGCCACGGCGCAATCGACGCGGGCGATCTCTTCCAGCGCAATGGCAAAGCCAAGCCAGTCGCCGCCGCTACCTCCCCAGGCTTCGGGGTACGGCAGCCCGATATAGCCCAGTTCGCCGGCCCGGCGCCAGATCTCGTAGGGAAAACTCTCCTCCTCCCACAACCGGTGGGCGACCGGTGCGATCTCTTCCTCGGCGAAGCGGCGCACCGCCTGCCGGATGATCTCGTGGTGTTCTGCGATGTATGACATCGTCTTTCTCCTCAATACGATTCGTGCAGCATCGCCAGGTAGTCGTCGACCGTGGCAGTGCGGGGATTGGTGGCGTGGCAGTGGTCCTTCGTGGCGGCGACCGCGATGTCCTCCAACACGTCACGCGGCACGCCCATGGCGCCGAGACCAGCCGGCAAGCCGAGACTGGCGTTGAGTTCGCTGATGGCATGAGCCGGGTCCCCGCCGGTGGGCAGGCCCATGGCCTGGGCAAGTGCGGCCTGCTTGGCTTGGGTCGCCGGCTTGTTGAAGCGCAGCACGGCCGGCAGCAGCACGGCATTCAGCGTGCCGTGGTGCAACGAGACGCCGGGCACCGCGCCCAGCGGGTGCGACAGGGCATGCACCGCGCCCAGCCCCTTCTGGAAGGCCAGCGCACCTTCCATGGCGGCCATCATCATGTTCCAGCGCGCGTCGCGGTCGCAGCCGTCGGCGGTCGCCTTGCCGATATTGGCTATGCCGCGGCGCAGGCCGTCCAGGGCGATCGCTTCGGCGGGCGGGTTGATGGCCGGCGCCAGGAAGGTCTCGATGCAGTGGGCGATGGCGTCCATGCCGGTTGCGGCGGTCAGGGCCGGGGGCAGTCCCAGCGTCAGTTCGGGGTCGCAGATGGCGAGCTTCGGCAGCAGGAACGGACTAAGCAGGCCGAGCTTGCGGCCGGACTCCATGACGATGACCGCGCCCCGGCCCACTTCGCTGCCGGTACCCGCAGTTGTCGGGATGGCCACCAGCGGGGCGACCCGGCTAGTGATCCGGCTCGCGCCGCCCTCCACCGCCGCGTAGGTCTGCAGCGGTGCCGGGTGGGTCGCCAGCAGCGCGGTGGCCTTGCCCAGGTCGATGGGCGATCCGCCGCCCACGGCCACGATGCCGTCGCAGCCGTTGCCGAGGTAAAGGCCGGTCGCGGCGGACACGGCGGCTTCCGTCGGGTTGGATGGGGTGTCCTCGAAGACGGTAGGGGTGCAATCCGGGCCCAGGGCGTCGAGCACCTTGTCGGCGATACCGGCGGCGCGGATGCCGCGATCGGTGACGATCAGCGGTCGCTGGATGCCCAGGCGCTGCAGCTCGGCCCCTAGCATCCGGATGGCGCCGAAGTCGATGTGGACGGTAGTCAGGTAGTTGATGACAGCCATGGTTTCCTCGTAGATAGGTCGATGCGTCAGGCGCGGAATAGCGTCGGGTCCATGCGCGGAAGCGGCTCCGCCACGCGCACCGGCGGGAAGGCCATCAGGTCCAGTACCTGGGACCTGACGTCGATGCCGGGCGCAACCTCCTCCAGCACTAGTCCGTCTGGCGCCACCGAGAAGACTGCGCGCTCGGTGATGACCCTGGCCTCCTGGCCGCGCTCGGCCACGTTGCGCCCCAGTGGATAGGTGATCTCGTCCACGCGCTCGACGAACTTGCGCACGCTCCCCTCACGCCCGATCGACAGGAAGCCGTCGGTGGTGTCGGCGACGAGGCCACCGGTGGTAAAGGTGCCGGTGAACAGCAGCTTGCGCGCGTTGTAGGCGATGTCGATGAAGCCGCCCGGCCCTGGATTGGCCGCACCGAAGCGGCTGACGTTGATGTTCCCGTCCCGGTCGAACTGGGCAAAGGCCAGCGCCGCCATCGGGCAGTTGCCGCCGTCGATGAAGTCGAACTGCGAGGGGCCATCGATCAAGGCGTCGGGATACTTGTTGGCGGAGAATTGCCAGCCGCTCATCACGACGCCGCCGAAGGGGCCGTGCTCGGTGGTAAAGCTGTAGCGACGCAGGCCGCCGTCGGCGAACAGGCCGTCTTCCATCATCACCGTGGGCACGTCGGACGAAGCACCGAAGCCAAAGATGCTGACCTCGCCGGGGCTGACCTCCTGGGCCGCCCGCCGGGCGATCACCTTGTCGGCGCCGGGCGGCAGGCGGTCCGAGGCGCGGCCGTCGAACAGCTGGCCGCCCAGATAGGCATCGTCGTACCGGATGTCGGTGGTCATCATGGCGTCGGGTTCCACCACGACGCGATCCACCAGCACGCCGGGAATCCGCACCGCGTGCGCCGGCCGGGCATGGCGCGGCACCAGCTTGCGCACCTGTGCGATCACGGTGCCGCCTGACGCCTTTACCGCCAGCGCCATGGCCAGCGCGCACGACGTGATCGGCTCGTCCTCGAAGCTCAGGTTGCCGTCCTCGTCGGCACTGGTGGCACGCAGGAACCCCACGTCGAGCGGCCAGCTCGGATAGAACAGGTATTCCTTGCCGTCCAGCTCCTGCACCCGCACCAGGTCGTCGGTGGCGCGCGCCGTGTACTTGCCGCCCTGCTGGCGCGGGTCGATGTAGGAGCCGAGGCCGATGCGGGTCAGGTAGCCTGGGCTGCGCCGGGCGACTTCGCGCAGCCAGTGCATGGTGGCGCCGATCGGCCAGCAGTAGGCTTCCACCCGATTCTCGCGGATCAGGCGCATGAACTCCGGGCGCTTGCCGGTGGCCGGATTCACCGCATTGGTAAAGTTGCCCGATACGATCCGCTTCATCAGCCCTTCGACGGCCACGTGATCCATGCCGCGGATGTCCATGCCGTCGCCGACACTGACCGGGAAAAAGAAGGTCAGGTTACGAGGCGACCCAGTCTCATGGAAGCGTTGCGCCAGCGCCTGGAACAACGCGTCCGGCGTCAGCCAGCCGATCACGCCCACGCTGCCCACGCTCTGGCCGGCCCGGATATCTGAAACGGCCTGCGCCGCAGTACAGATCTTGCTCATGCGATCTCTCACCTTTCTCGCCGCTCGCAGCCCGGGCTCAGGCCTGGAAATGGATGATGTGGGTACCGACGCAGACCGTCTCTCCCCGCTGATTGATTAGCGTTGCCTCAGCCCACAGGCGCTTCTTCTCGTCGTCGGCGCGGGCAATGCGGTAGTTCACGGTGAGGGTGTCTCCGATGCGAACGGGCTTGGTGAAGCGCACGTTGTCGTAGCCGTAGGAGACCGCCGGGCGCTTGATCATGTCGAGATACTTGGTCACGGCGCCGGCGATGAAACCGACCATCATGGCGCCCTGCGCGATGCGGCCGCCGAAGCCCATGCGCTTGCAGTATTCGTCATCCATGTGGTTGGGGTGGTTGTCACCGCTGATGCCGGCGAAGGCATAGATGTCGTACTCGCCGAGGGTGCGGGTGTAGCTGGTGTGCGTGCCAATAAGGGTGGATACGTTGCCTTCGTGCGGGATCTTGATGTCGGACATGTGGGTTCTCCGGAAGTGGGTTGGGGTTCAGACCTGGGTGGCGTCGATCCTGATCGCGAGGATGAGCAGGGATTCGAGGAGAAAGTAGTCGCCCCAAACCAGTTCGTTGTCTATGGCGACGTTATTGCGCTTGTTGAAGCAGCCGCCGGTGAGGATGCCAGGCTGCCGTTCATCGCCTGGACCGATTGGGGTCAGGAAGCGGGTCACGACTTGCTCGATGCTGTCGACGGCAGCCTGGCGGTAGACCGCCGCGCGCTCCGGCACAAGCGCGGCAAGTTTGAGCAGGCTGGCGGCGGCGATGGCGGTGGCCGAGGTGTCGCGGTTAGTGTGCGGGATGGCGGGATCGTCGAAATCCCAGAAGGCCACGCGGTCGGCGGGCAGGTGCGCGACCCACCAATCGGCCACGCGGATCGCGTCGGATTTGAACGCCTGCTCGCCGCACGACAGCGCCTGCGCGAGGCCGAGCATGCCCCATGCCTGGGCGCGGGCCCACGTGCTGCTGTCATGGAAGCCCTTGTGCGTGTAGCGCTTCACGAGCGAGCCATCGGCGGCGTTGAATGTGGCGGACTGGCAAACCGAGCCATCCTCCCGCACGCACAGGGCAATGTGTTGGCGCAGGTGCTGGCGGCCGATCTCGCCCGTACCGAGTGCGTCGTCGTGCCGCAGCAGCAGCGCCACGGTGCCCGGAATCGCATCGATGTTGACTTCGCTCGTCCCCACGCTGGAGGCCTCCTCGGCCTCGGTGCCGAGCGGGATCAGGCGGGCCGCTTCGCTGTACATTTCCGCGAGGCCACGCGTGCCGTCGAGGGCGAGCCCCGCGGCCTGCGGATCGGCCAGCAGCGAGCCGCCGAGTTGCGCGCCGTACCAGAAGAGGAATCCTTTGAACACCGACTTCGACGCCACCCGCGGCGCCAGCCGTGCGGACCACATGCGGGCGCTGTCGCGGTACTTCTGCTCGCCAGTGCGCAAGGCAGCCAGCCACAGCATCCCGACCCAGAAGCCGCCGGTCCAGTCGCCGGCCGGGGAGCGTGTCCAGGTGCCGTCGGCCGGATCGCCATAATGCGGAAAGCCCGCCTCGTCCTGCGCGATCGTTGCATCGATGCGTTGCAGGATGCGATCCAGCGCATCATCGATCAGTCTGGAATCCATATCTTTGTCTCCATGCGTACATTGGCTTGCCCGGTCTCCGGTGCCAGCTGCGGACCGGCAGGGATGGCGCGCGGAGCGGGGTATGCATGGAATCGTAGGGATTGCGCAAACTAGTGTCCAATATATAATTTATCGCTCTTTTATACTTTCAGGATATAGCGATGGACCTTCGCCATCTGCGGTATTTCATCGCCGTCGCCGAGGAACTCAACTTCACTAGGGCGGCCGAGCGCCTGCACATCGCCCAGCCGCCGCTGAGCCTGCAGATCCGCCAACTCGAGGAGGAGATGGATGTGTCACTGCTGAACCGCTCGCGTCGGCACGTGGAGCTGACCGACGCGGGTCGCATTTTCCTGGAGCAGGCGCGGCAGATACTGCGCGCTACCGAGAGTGCGGTCGTCCAGGCGCAGCGCGCGCATCGCGGTGAGACGGGCCGGCTGACGGTGGGCTTCTTCGAGCACGCGTCCTATACGCTGCTGCCGCCCATCCTGCGCGCCTACCGGGAGCGTTTTCCCTCCGTGGAAATCCTGCTGCGCTGGTTTCCGGTCGTCGAACAGGCAGAAGCGCTGCGCCGGGGTGACGCGGATATCTCCTTCATGCGGCCCGTGCCCGACCTCGAGGGCGTGACGTGGGAGACCATCCTTGAAGAGCCGTTCGTGCTGGCTGTGCCGGCAAGGCACCCATTCGCGAACGCGGAGTCAATCTCGCTGAAGGATTGCGCGCAGGAGCCCTTCATCATGTACATGCCCGAGGCGGCGCCGGACTTCCACGCCATGAACATGCGCATGTGCGCGTCGGCGGGTTTCGTGCCGAAGGTCGTGTCTGAAGTGGGGCAGGTCTACACGCTGGTCGGGTTGGTCAGTTCCGGTGCGGGCATTGGCTTTGTGCCGGCATCGGTCCGGCAGATGAAGTTCGCCCACGTCGCCTACAAGCCGATCAAAGGCCGGCAACCAACAGTCGAGATCATGCTCGGCTATAGCCAGCGCACCCCGACGCCGCTGATGACGGCTTTCATCGAGACGGCGAAAAGCATCCTGTGAAGGTTCCCCCGGGCCTCGCCGGCTGTAATGTTGGCGAGACCCGAAGCATGGCGCGCGGACGTTCAGTCGCGCCGGGATGCCGGCGATAGGCGGCCGCCGTAGGTGGCGGTCAAACGCCAGCGAGTTGCCGTCGGCCAGGGCGGCCCGCAACAGGCGTGCGGGGAAGTTCTGATAACAGGGCGGTCTCGGCCATGGCGCTCGGTGAGGGTGTCGCCCAGCCCTTCGATGCCGAGGTCGATGGCCTCCAGGAAGCTGCCGCTCGCCTCGGGCGTCATCTCGCGACAGGTGATCTTCATGACGTCTTCTTCCCGACCAGCGGGCAGCTACCTTCTTCCATCGGCCGGAACGCCTCGTTGGCGGGAATGGAGGCGATGAGCTTGTAGAAGTCGCCCGCATACTTCGATTCCGACGGCTTCTTCACCTCGAACAGATAGAGCGGGTGGATCTTCCGGCCGTCTTCACGAATGCTGCCCTTGCCGAACAGCTTGTCGTCGGTGGGCATCGCCTTCATCTTCGCTACCACGGTGCCGCCGTCGCCATCCGCCTTCATCGCCGCCACTGCCTTCAGGTAGTGGATCACAGCCGAGTACGTACCGGCCTGCGCCATGGTCGGGAACTTGCCGTTGTTGGCAGCGGCGAATTCCTTGCCAAACTTGCGGTTCTCGTCGGTCATATCCCAATACCAGGTCTCGCTCAGCAACAGGCCCTGTGCAGCCTTGAGGCCGAGCGCCTGGACGTCGCTGCTGAAGACGAGCAGGCCTGCCAGCTTCTGACCGCCGGCGTTCACGCCGAACTCGGCGGCCTGCTTGACCGCGCCGATGGTGTCGCCCCCGGCGTTGGCCAGGCCCACGACCTGCGCCTTCGAGGCCTGAGCCTGAAGCAGGTAGGAGGAGAAATCGTTGCCTGGGAAAGGATGCCGGACCTTGCCGAGGACCTTGCCGCCGTTCTTGACGACAACGGCCTCGGTGTCGCGTTCGAGCGAGTGGCCGAAGGCGTAGTCAGCAGTCACGAAGAACCAACTCTTGCCCCCCGACTTGACAACCGCCTTGCCAGTCCCGTTCGCCAGTGCCCACGTGTCGTAGGCCCAGTGGATGGCATTGGGCGTGCAGGCCTTGCCGGTGAGGTCGGAGGTGCCGCCGCCGGTGACAATCATCACCTTGTTTTTCTCCTTGGCCACCTGGTTGACCGCAAGGACGACCGACGAGGTCGGCACGTCGACGATAGCGTCCACCTTGTCCACGTCGAACCAGCGGCGGGCGATGCTTGCCCCGACGTCCGGCTTATTCTGGTGGTCGGCGGCCACGATCTCCACCTTCAGACCATGCGTTTCAGGTGCAAAGTCCTGGACCGCCTTCTTCGCGGCCCAGACCGAACCGGGACCGGCCAGCCCGGCATAAACGCCGCTCTGATCGTTGAGCACGCCGATCCGGACCACGCCGTCCGTGATCTCGGCCTGCGCCGTCGAGGCCGCCAGCAGCGCGGCGAGCGAAAGTAGCTTGATGCGATTGTTCATCCTGTGTCTCCTCTACTGTGGGGATATTTATGGGGTGTTCCGTTCAGGGCTCGATTTCATGCCTTTCCTTCCACGCGCCGGGCATGTATGCCTGCTCCGGCGGGGGCTTCGTCATGACTTGGTGCCGGCACGGCAGCGTGGCGCGGTGCGGGCCGGCCGCGGCGCTTGCCCACGATGTTCTGGCACAACGCGTTCAACTCGCCGACGATGCCGCGGCGGAACGCCAGCACGCACACGACGAAGATGCTCCCCATGATCACGGTGATCATGGAACCGACCTTGTCCGCCAAGGCGCTCTGGATGGCAACCACGATGCCAGCGCCCACCACCGGGCCGAAGGCAGTGCCAAGGCCGCCCAACAGCGTCATCAGCACGACTTCGCCGGAGGTGTGCCAGTGCGCGTCGGTCAGCGTGGCAAACTGAAAGACCAGGGTCTTGGTGGCCCCGGCAAGGCCGGCCAGGCCCGCCGAGAGGACGAAGGCCAGCAGCTTGTAGCGCGCGACGTCATAGCCCAGCGATGTGGTGCGCGCCTCGTTCTCGCGGATCGCCTTCAGGATCTGGCCGAAAGGCGAATGGATGATGCGGTGGATCAGCCAGAAGGTGAACAGGAAGATCGCCAGCACGAAGTAGTACATGCGCAGGTCCGACGCCAGGTCGATCAGGCCGAACAGCCTGCCTCGCGGAATGGCCTGCATGCCATCCTCGCCGCCGGTGAACGGCGCCTGCAGGAACAGGAAATACAACATCTGTGCCAAGGCAAGCGTGATCATCGCGAAGTAGATGCCCTGTCGGCGAATAGCGAGCGCCCCGACGACAAAGCCCGCGGCAGCCGAGACGGCCGTGCCGAGCAGCAGGCCGAGTTCCGGGGTGAGCCCCCAGGTCTTCATGCCATAGCCCGATATATAGGCCGCCGTGCCCAGGAACGCCGCATGGCCGAACGAGAGCAGGCCGGTATAGCCGAGCAGCAGGTTGAAGGCACAGGCGAACAAGGCGAAGCACAGCACCTTCATCAGCATCACCGGATAGAGCGCGGCCGGGGCCGCCAGCGCACCCAGCAGCAGGACGCCGTAGCCAAGATTCCTCATTTTCATATTCGACCTCACGTTTCCTTGCCAAACAGGCCTGCCGGCCGAACCATCAGTACGATGACCATGATCACGAAAACCACCGTGGCCGACGCCTCCGGATAAAACACCTTGGTCAGTCCTTCGATCACGCCCAGTCCCAGGCCGGCGACGATCGCGCCAAGGATGGAACCCATGCCGCCGATCACCACCACCGCGAACACCACGATGATCAGGTTCGACCCCATCAGCGGACTTAATTGCCCCGTCGGTGCTGCCAGCACGCCGGCCAGCCCGGCCAGGCCCACGCCGAAGGCATAGGTCATCATCACCATCACCGGCACGTTGATGCCGAAGGCTTGGGTAATGCTTGGGTTCTCGGTGGCGGCGCGCAGGTAGGCGCCGAGGCGGGTCTTCTCGATCGTGAACCAGGTCAGCAGGCACACTGCGAGCGAGCCGCCGATGACCCACGCGCGGTATTTCGGCAGGATCATGAAGCCGAGGTTGAAGGCGCCGGCGACCTCGTCGGGAATCGAATAGGGCTGCCCCGAGACGCCGAACTGGAAGCGGAACAGGCCTTCGATAATGAGCGCCAGCCCGAAGGTCAGCAGCAGCCCGTACAGGTGGTCGAGCTTGTACAGCCAGCGCAGCAGGCCGCGCTCGATGGCGATACCCATCAGCCCTACCAGCACCGGCGCCGCCAGCAGCGACCACCAGTAGCTGACGCCGAGATACTCCAGGCCCGCCCAGGCGACGAATGCGCCCACCATGAACATCGCGCCGTGGGCAAAGTTGATGATGTTGAGCATGCCGAAGATCACGGCAAGTCCGAGGCTGAGAATCGCGTAGAACGAGCCGTTTACCAGCCCGAGTACGAGTTGCCCCAACAGCGCCTGTAGCGGGACTCCCAGAATCGTTGTCATGTTGTCTCCTCCGCAGCGGTCTCAGACACCCAGGAGTTCCTGGAGCAGGTGCTGCTTCTCGTGAATCTCGTGCTGGTGGATCTGCGCGGCGATTTGGCCGTGCTCCACCACGTACATGCGGTCGGCCAGCGGCGCGGCGAACCGGAAGTTCTGCTCCACCAGCACGATCGTGTAGCCCTTCGCCTTGAGGTCGCGGATGACCTCGGCGAGCTTCTGCACGATCACCGGCGCCAGTCCCTCGGAGATTTCGTCCAGCAGCAGCAACCGCGCCCCAGTGCGCAGGATGCGCGCCATCGCCAGCATCTGTTGCTCGCCGCCCGAGAGCCGTGTGCCCTGGCTATGCCGCCGCTCGTGGAGGTTGGGGAACATCGCGTAGATCTCGTCGAGGCTCATCCCGCCGCCACCCACCTGCGGCGGCAGCAGGAGGTTCTCCTCGCACGAGAGGCTGGAATAAATCGCCCGCTCCTCCGGGCAAAAGCCGACGCCGAGACGCGCGATGCGATGGGCCGGCATGCCGATTGCCTCGCGGCCGTCGATCATGACCGAGCCGGCGCGACGCCCCGTCAGGCCCATGATGGCGCGCAGGGTGGTGGTACGGCCTGCACCGTTGCGGCCGAGCAGGGTCACGCACTCTCCCTCGTTCACCAGCAAGTCGATGCCGTGCAGGATGTGCGATTCGCCGTAGAAGGCATGGAGGTCGGTGACCCGCAGGTATTCCGTCGCCATGATCAATGCCCTCCCGGCGCAGCGAGCGCGGCATCAGCGCTGCCCATATAGGCCTCGATGACCTGCGGGTTGGCGGAGACTTCCGCGTATGTGCCCTCGGCCAGCACGCTGCCGCGCGCCAGCACCGTGATGGCGTCGCAGATGCCGGACACCACTTTCATGTTGTGCTCCACCATCAGGATGCTGCGGTTGGCCGAGACCTTCTTGATGAGCTGCATGACGCGGTCAACGTCTTCGTGGCCCATGCCCTGCGTGGGCTCGTCGAGCAGCATCAGCTCGGGGTCGAGGGCCAGCGTGGTGGCGATTTCCAGCGCGCGCTTGCGGCCGTACGGCATCTCGGCGGTCGTCATGTCGGCGAAGTCCTCCAGTCCGACGTCGGCGAGCAATGCCATGGCCCGGTCATCGAGCGATGCGAGGACTTTCGGCGAGCGCCAGAACTGGAAGGAAATCCCGAGCCTGCGCTGCAGCGGGATACGTACGTTCTCGAGCACGGTCAGGTGCGGAAACACCGCCGAGATCTGGAAGGAGCGCACCACGCCCCTGCGTGCGACCTGCGCCGGCTTCTCGCCGGTGATCTCGGCACCGTTGAACCGTATGGTGCCGCGCGTGGGATCCAGGAACTTGGTAAGGAGGTTGAAGCAGGTGGTCTTGCCTGCACCGTTCGGACCAATCAGCGCGTGGATGTGCCCGCGCCTGACCTTGAGACTGACGTCGTTTACGGCGACGAATCCCTTGAACTCCTTCCTCAGTCCGACGGTTTCAAGAATGAGATTGCTTGCCATGGTCAATTCCACGCCCGTGGTTGGGTCTGCTGGAGAATATGGCCGCAGTTAGATCACGTCCAATATATTATTGGTTAGTCATTGACACTTTTTTTGTATATATGTCGGAGGCGCGGCACGAAGGCGTGTCGAAGTGCCACAGAGGCGACAGAGACCACAGAAGCGATTGCGATCAAGGGTCTGTTGCTTGAGCGAAGCGGACGCACGAACGTCCATGCGTCGTTGAAGGCGAACGACGCTTCATGTCCGGGTGCGGCCCAACGCCAAGCACAGTTGCAGGTTCTTCCTGGACCGGCTTACTCAACAGACTCCTGATTTCTACGAGCCCGTTGGAATATGCCGTTCCGTGCGAAAATCCTGGGCAGACATATGCTGCGTACGCCAACTGAGAATTCTTGCGACAGAGATTCAACGCTACGGGCAGATACACATGAAGCAACAAGCCCCCATCACATGCCCCGACTGGGTGCGGCACGCAAGGCCGACCGCAGGCCTCGAGCGTATTGAAGCGTGGTTCCATGGCAAGGCGTATGCCATGCACCGCCACGACACCTATGCCATTGGCCGCACACTCGCCGGCGTTCAGAGTTTTAGCTACCGGCGCAACCTGCGAAACAGCCTGCCAGGCAACACCATCGTGCTTCATCCGGATGAGCCGCACGATGGTCAGGCGGGCACCGACGAAGGATTCCGGTACCGGATGATCTACGTCGAGCCCGTGCTCATCCAGAATGTACTCGGCGGACGCGCGCTGCCGTTCCTCGAGGGCGGCGTGACGACCGATCCGCGCCTTGCGGCGGCAACCGCGACCTTGCTGCAGCATGTCAGCTTGCCGCTCGAGCCGCTCGAACAGAGCGATGCGCTGACCGATCTGGCCAGGGCGCTTGCCGCCGTCGCCGGTTCGCCCGCGCGACATTCCAGGGGTGACTTCCTTGCGGCGCGGCGCGCACGCGAGTTTCTGCATGCGAATTGCACGCGTGTGGTCACGCTCGACGAGCTCGAAGCGGCGACCGGCCGCGATCGCTGGAGCCTGTCCAACGATTTCCGCATGTTCTATGGCACCAGCCCATATCGCTACCTGACGATGCGCCGCCTCGATGCGGTACGTCACATGCTGCTCGCAGGGAGGTCCCTGGCTGACGCGGCTGCGGCGGCGGGCTTCGCCGACCAGAGCCACATGACCCGGCATTTCTCCAGGACTTTCGGATTGACTCCCGGGCGCTGGCTGCGGGTCGCTCGTGCCGTCCGGCGAGACTGAAAGCACCCACGATCGTTCAATACGACCGCGAAAGGCGTAGGTATTCTCGAGCCGTCACCCTTGCACGGAGAGAACCATGTCCCAATTACCTAATTCTTCCATCGCCGCGTCCCACCGCGGCCAGTGTCGGACCATCGACCTGCTCGGCAAGATCGCGCAGATCGACGGTTACTGGCAACCACGCGTCGTCGCGGAGATGAACGACTACCAGTTCAAAGTAGTGAAGTTGCAGGGCGATTTCGAATGGCACCGGCATGCCGACACCGACGAGACATTCATCGTCCTGGAGGGGGAGTTGCGAATCGATGTTCGCGCGGGCCCCTGCGGGGACGGCACGATCGTGCTGAGAGCCGGGCAGATGGCGGTAGTGCCGAAGGGCGTCGAGCATAAGCCCAGTACCAACGCAGAAGTCAAGCTTCTGCTGATCGAGCCGCGCGGCGTCGTCAACACGGGCGACGGAGCGGCCAGCGAGCGCACTGTCCAGAACGACCAATGGGTCTGAGAAAATTCAGTGTCTTTGATAAAAAAATGCGCGGCAGAGCCGCGCATTCACAAGCACCTGACAGATAACGGGGAGCGATCCGCAGGTTTGTACCCAGTGTCGCCAGCACCCGGGCTAAACGCGATGGGTGCCTTCTTGATCCGAAGTCATGCAACACTCCGCGGCGAAGTCACCGCGCAATAGGCGGGCCTCGTCGTGACCGGGTGCACTTGTCCCAGCCCGCTTTCCGCTTCCCGTGCGCAATAGGCGGCCGCGTCCGTCGCCACGCGGGCACAGTAGGCGGCAGCCGTACTTTCAGCCAGCCGGGCGCAATAAGCGGCGTCCTTCTTTTCGCTCATGCGCGCGCAATACGCGGCGTTGTCCGTTGCCGCGCGCGCGCAGTAGGCCGCCGAGGTAAGCGGGCTGCCGAACTCGCGAAGGTTGAGCGCATCGCTCGAGGCGGCCATTGCCAGCAGGCGCGCCTCGTCTTCCGGGCCGTCGATGCCAACGTAGGGATCGTGATGCAGGACACGGCCGAAGATGCGCACGCAGTCGTCGGCATAGCGCCGGGTGTCCAGGATATGGGCGTGCCAGAAGGCATCGACCCGCTCGCTGGGCACTGCGGGCGTTTCCGGATACTTCGCGGCCAGCTTCAGGAACTGGCGGTAGCCGTCCTCGGCCTGCTCCAGGGACGCCGGGGTCCAGTCCTGATGCTGCTGGTGCAACAGCTTGGCCTTCATCCTCGAGAAATCGAGTGCATCGATGTCTTGCCACATGGCTTGCACAGTACGTTCATGCATGATTCAGTTTCCTCTCTTTTTGTTGGACTGCCTGCAATGCGACCACACGACGGCGCGCCTGGCTTCGGTCAGGCGCGCATCGGTTCCTGGCCCCGTGCGAAATCGGGGCCATGCTCCATGCGGCTGGCGAGGAAGGCAGTGATCTTCGCCGGCGGCAACGGATGGCTGAAGTAGTAGCCCTGCACCTCGTCGCAGCCTTCGCGGCGCAGGAATTCAAGCTGGGCCTCGTTCTCCACGCCCTCGGCGACGACCTCGAGGCCGAGCCGGTGGCCCAGGCCGATCACCGCGCTGGTGATCTGCGTGTCGCTGCGGCTTTCGGGGACATAGCGGACAAAGCTGCGGTCGATCTTGACCGTATCGATCGGGAAGCGGCTCAGGTAGGCGAGCGATGAATAGCCGGTACCGAAGTCGTCGATGGCCAGGCGCACGCCGGTTCGCTTCAGGCGCGACAACCAGTTCGAAGCCTGCTCGGCATCGCGCATGACCATGCTTTCGGTCAGTTCCAGCTCAAGCAGGTTGCCGGGCAGGGGGGCCTGGCGCAGCGCATCGATGATGGTCAGCCTGAGCGCTTTGTCGGCGAACTGCCGGGCGGAGAGATTGACCGAGACCCGCACCGGCGGCAGGCCCTGGGCCAGCCATTTGGCATTCTGGCGGCACGCCTCGCGCAGCGCCCAGGCGCCGATCTCGACGATGGCGCCGCTTTGCTCGGCGAAGGGAATGAAGTCGGCGGGCATGACCAGCCCCAGCTCGGGGTGGTGCCAGCGGATCAGTGCCTCGACGGCGGTGCAGGTTCCCGATGCCAGCGCGATACGCGGCTGGTAATAGAGCACGAACTCGTCGTTCTCGAGCGCGCGGTGCAGGTGCGACTCCATGTCGATGCGCCGCTGCAGTGTGGTGCTCATGCCGCGGCAATAGAACTGGTAGCCGTTCTTGCCCAGCTGCTTGGCGCCGTACATGGCCAGGTCGGCATGCTTGAGCAGGGTTTGCCAGTCGTCGCCGTCTTCGGGGAACGAGCTGATGCCGATGCTGGCGGTCATCCGCATCTCGGATTCGTTGATGACAAAGGCGGGCGTGAGCACGGCCTGCAGTTGCGAGATGGTCCGGCCAAGAAGGGTCGGATCGCCCTTCGGGTCGAGCAGCACGACAAACTCGTCACCACCGAAGCGCGTGATCAGCTCCACCTCGGGCAGGCCCTGGCGAAGCCGCTCGGCCATTTCGCGCAGCACGGCATCGCCGGCGTTGTGGCCGATGGTGTCATTGACGACCTTGAATTCGTCCAGGTCGACGAAGATCACATGCAGTGCCTGCCCGCCGGCGCGCGCGCGCGCCAGGGCCTTTTCGAACTCGGCCTTGAACATCAGCCGGTTGGGCAGACCGGTCAGGGAATCGTGGTTGGCGATGAAACGCAGGTTTTCCTCGGCCTGCCGCCGCAGCAGGAAATGCCCGGTCTGGCTGGCAATGCCGCCGGCCATCGCCAGGGCATGGACATCGGCGGCGCGCCGGGTGCGGGAATAAAGTTCGACCACGCCAAGGGTCACGTGACCCCGGCTCAGCGGAAAGGCGAATACCGTGCGGATGCCGCCACTGGCGAGCCAGCCGGCCTGCGCATGCCTGGCTACGTCATGGAGTCCCGCATACCATTGTGGCGCCGCGATGGCCGGGGCCCCCGCGGCCCGGGCAGGGCGCGCAGCGAGCCAGGACTCGAGTGCCTTGGCGCGGCTCAGGCGTACCTGCGGCAGCTTGTTGCCATGGCCGTCGTCGGACGGCCAGAATGCCCCGGCCTCCCACTCCATGCCTTCCAGCAGGGTGTGGACGATATCCTCCAGCACTTCGGCTTCACTGTCGGCCGTGGCCAGGTGCAGGGCGATCTGGTGCTCCTGCGCGCGGGCCTGTTCGGCCGACTTGCGCTGGCTGATATCCTGCGCGGTGCCGCGCAAGGCGGTACTGTTGCCCGCCGGTCCCTGCGCGTGGCAAATCAGATGCAACCAGCCGCGCCGTCCGCGCTGCGAACGGTAAGGGCACTCGAGCTCGAACGGCTGGCGATCCCGCACCGCTTTTTCCATCCGTTCCCGCAGCACGGCGCGATGGCTGCTCTCGATCGCCTGGAACAGCGTGTCCGGGCTCGGCCGGTGGCCGCGCCAGCCCAGCAGGCGACCCATTTCCCGTGAAAAGTGAGCGACATCCTTGCCCAGGTCGATGCGCCAGTCGCCCAGCTGGGCAATCTGCTGCGCCTCGGCCAGCGCCGCCTGGCTCTCGCGCAGGCTGTGCGTCATCTGGTCGGCGACGGCAACGGCGCGTGCCCGCGAGCTGGACAAGGCATAGGCCAGCCAGCCCAGCAGCACGGTGATGATCATCCCGGAAATGATCACCAGCGTCGGCAGATAGCGTTGCGGACCGCCGATCGCGCGCGAGTCGGCGGCGAAGGCAATGATCCAGCGCCGTCCGCCGAAGTCGCGCTCCACGCTCTTGGTCAGGTCGTCCCGGCTGGCCGCCGAAGCCGCCGGTGTGTCCGCCGCTGCGTCCGCCGGCGTGCCCGCGCGCGGCGCTGCGCGGCCTTCCGTGGCACGCCCCGGCCGCGGCGTCGCCAGCCCGGTGCGGCTGTCGTAAAGGAGGTTGCCGGCGGACAGGGCATCGGCCGGCGCCGCGACGTCGCCGGCGTCATGGACGCGAAACCGGATCGGGCGCAGGTTCTGGTTGCTGACCAGGTCCTTGAGCAGATCCGCCACCCGGATGCCGGCGCCGACCGAGCCGACGTAAGCGGCCCGGCGCGCCTCCACGGAATCCAGGTTCAGCGCCCTGCGATACACCGGCAGCCGCAGCGCGATGCCCACATGAGGATTCCTGGCATCGCTGAAGATCAGCCGGCCGCTGCTCACCGATTGCCCGGTATCGCGGGCGCGCTCCAGCGCGGCCAGGCGGCGTGGTTCGGCACCCATGTCCACACCGAGCGACGGCAGGTTGGTGTCGAGCGGCTCGACATAGGTCAGGACGAAGTAGCCCGGCCGCTGGCCCGGCGGCCGGAGGGTGAACGTCACGCCGGCTTCGCGCAGGATCGGATCATTGCGTTGCCTGTCGACAAACGCATCGATCTCTGGCGCCGGCACATAGGGCGCGTAGTTCAGGGTCTGGAAACCGGGGTAGCGCTGCGGCAGGTTCAGGCCGACGACGAAGTCGCGAAACTCGCTGCGCGAGACATGGTCGCTGGCACCGAACAGCGCCTGCATCGTGACCAGCACGTCGGTATAGAGCCGGATCCGCGTATCGATCTGCTGGACCACGTCGCCGGTATCGTTCTCGAAGCGCAGCCGGACATCCCTTTCCAGCAGGTCGGTGCAGAACGCATAGACGACAGCCGTCGTCAGCGCCCCAAGAAGCACCGTGCCCGCCGTGATGGAACGCGACCCAAGGCGTCCAAGCGGGCTCGGCATGCGCGCAAGCACCTGACGCAACATTGTCTCCCCCGGATCCGGGCGGTGACCGGTGATCGCGGTCCTCGCCGACGGCTGATACCAAAAGATAACGACGGCCAGGTTCTGCCAAGCGAACCGTGGCTCTAAATGTCTTTACAATCTATATCAAACGGCGGTTAACAGAGATTCAATTTTGCAACGCCAACACCCCACCAAAGCGGGGGGTGAGTTGCTTGCGTGGAGACACATCAACGCAGCGTCTATGGCGTGGCAAGCGCCCACGCGCGCGTCCGCAAGCGGCTGCTAGCGAAACCTGAACAGCCCTTGCCAGAAGGCCTCGAACGCGCTGGTGGGTATCCCGGTGCGCGCGGTGCCGGCATCCGCCGGCGCTGCGGCCTCGTCGCACGCCTGCCCGGCGCATGCCTGGCGCGACGCCTGCAGTGCATGAACGCTGTCGGCAATTTGTGCGGCGAGATCCGTCTCGCAGTCCTTGCCCAGCAGGACGCCGAACAGGACGTCGCGCGAATGCCCCGCCTCGGCAAAGCGCATCGCGATGGCAACCATCTTCTCGTAATGTTCCTGCGCGACGCGTCTCGCCTGCTCCTGTGCCTGGCGCTCCTCGGCCTCCTGGGCTGCGTGCTCGGCTTCCCACCGGCGCATTTCGCGTTCGAAGACATCGTCGTAGACCTGGCGTTGCTCGGCGTCGGACAGAATCGCATAGGCATCGCGAATCTGCTGGAAGGCGGCATGGCTTTCGGCTTCGCGGCCGGGATTGCGGTCCGGATGCCATTTCATTGCCGCACGGCGATAGGCAAGCCTGATCTCGTCCACGGTGGCGTCGGACTGAACGCCAAGCGTCGCGTAGAGCGTTGTCATGGGAAGCAGGGCGGAGGAGGGCGAAGGCATTCATGCTAGCACGCCCGCCCGGCCCCGCACGCCGGTCCTCAACCTCACTGCAAATGCTGTCCTCCGTTGATCGCTATGTTCGCTCCGGTCACGAAGCCGGCCTCGTGCGAGCAAAGATAGGCGACCAACGCCGCCACTTCCTCCGGCTTTCCCAGGCGGCCGACGGGGATTTGCGGAATGATCTTGGTGTCGAGGATGTCTTGCGGGATCGCCGTCACCATTTTGGTGGCGATAAAGCCCGGCGACACCGTGTTGACCGTCACGCCGCTCCTGGCAACTTCTAGCGCCAGCGATTTGGTGAAACCATGCATGCCGGCCTTGGCCGCGGCGTAATTGGCCTGACCGAAGCCGCCCTTGGAGCCGATGATCGAAGAGATGTTGATGATGCGGCCCCAGCCGCGGCTGACCATGCCTTCACACACCGGCTTGGTCATGTTGAACACCGAGTCGAGGTTGGTGCGGATGACCGCGTCCCAATTGACCTTGTCCATCTTCCTGAAGCTGGCATCGCGCGTGATGCCGGCGTTGTTGACCAGGATGTCGGTGGGGCCCAGTTCCTTGTGAATGGCCGCAACACATAGTTGGCACGATTCGTAGTCGGCAACGTCCACGGGATAGGCGTGGAATTTTCTGCCGCCTTCTTCCATTCTCGCCAGCCAGGCATCGACGCCGCTGTTGCCATGCGAATGCGTGACCGCGACGGTGCAACCCGAGTCCTGTAGCCGGACGCTGATCGCTTCGCCAAGCCCGCCCATGCCTCCTGTCACGATGGCGATTCGTTTCGTCATGTCTCCGATCTCCTGAGTCTGACTTCGCGGGGAAATGCGTCGGCTTCGGTACGCCGGCTTTGCGCTGCAGCATTACCCCGCCGTGTGCGGGGCGGGTGCCGTGCGGCGTCGTACGCCCTTGGACGTCGCCTCGGCGGCAGAATCGAAGCCGTTCCCGGCCATCTGCATCGCCTGCGTTGCCGTGGCTTGCATGGAATCGAAGAGCGCCGTGGTGGCGTTAAGCGCCTCCTGCCAGGCCGCAAAAGGCGTCATCGGGGTTGCCGGTGCGTTGCCCAGGGCGGTTTCCATCAATCCCTGCACCTCGCGCTTGCCGGCGGCGTACTGCACCTCCAGCACCTTCTCGACGTTTGCCTGTGCATCGGCAAGAATCTCCTGCACCCGGCGTCGATACGCCAGCATCGCTTCGGCCGTGGGTTGGAACAATTCCGCCTGCAGTTCCACCAGTGTTTGCGAGTCTTTGGTCGACAAGGCCTTCCTGGCGCACTCCTGCCCGTCTTCCAGGGTCGTTTTCATGGTCTGCAGATTCAGGTCCACCAACCTCGCGATGCAATCCAGCGACTTGCTGGCCAGCCCCGCCCAGGCGTCGATGCCGGTAATCTGAAGCTTGCTGATTTGCTCAGGGGACCACTTTGTCATGTTGCGTCTCCAGATAATTGCCGCCCCCCGCAACGATGGCGAGACCCGTCCTGCGCGGAGCGGAGGCCCAAGGCACGACGATTGCCATGCCCGCATTGGCATGCCGGCTGCCCCCGTCGCGCAAGCCGGCCGGGGCAGCCGACAGCTTCCGAACGGTTAAAGCGAGGGTCTGCAGGCGGCCTGCTGTCGTGCCGCAGCGTCGCTTGCGCGAACACGACCGACCGCTTTGAGAAAGGCGTAGCCTTGAATCGTGACTTGCGGATGTGCAAGGGTTGGCCCCAGACGCTCGAGCGTGATGAGCTGCTTCTCGAGCAGCGCCTGCATATCGGCGTGGTCCAGCCCGGTGGCGTCGGAGCGGTCGTTTACCAGGACCAGCGTGGCGATTTCATGATGACTCAGCACAGTTGTCTCCCAAGCTATAGGTCTATTCTTGCTACGGGACTACACTACACCGCAGGTCCGCCTGGATCGGAGGGTCCAGTCATCGCAGACCACATTCTGGCGATGGCAAGCTTGCCGCTCGCGCCAGAAACTCCATCTTAGGTGCCCAACACCGGGGCTTCAATGTCATCGTTGACGGTCTGGGGTATTTCCTGCCTGGTCCCCATGGTTCTGATCCGGTGCCCGGGGCAAACCGGCAGAGTGGGAAGCCCCCCTGGTTGTCAGCCCGACCGGTCGGTCATTGAATTGCCAGGCGAGCCGAGGCCGGCGGGGCCATCCCCGCCACGCGACCCCCTTACCCCATCCCCACCACGCTGGACAGCAACATCTTCACCAACACCGCCTGCCGCGTCGCCCCCGTCTTCGCAAAGATCCCCCGCAAATGCGCCCGCGCCGTGTTCTTCTTCACGCCCAGCCGCGCGGCGGCCTCATCGAGGGTCAGACCGTCGACCATCAGCAGCGCCAGCTCGATCTCGGTGGGGGTCAGGTGGAACAGCTTGCGCAGGCTGGCGTGGGTGTTGCGGGGTGAACCCGCAGGATCGCGGATGAAGACCGCTACCGCGGGGCGGCGGGCCTTGTCCTCGCTGCGGTAGCTAAGCGGGATGGGCCGCACCAGCACGCTCAGCGGCGTGGGCGCGGCGGGCCGGCTGAGCGTGGTGACTTCGCTGCGCGGCGTGGCCAGCGCATGGGCTTGCGCGGCGCTTTCCAGGATCTTGCGGAACCTGCGGTTTTCCATCGGGCAGTGCGCTTGCAGCGCGCCGTCTGCCAGGTAGAGGCCGTCGCGGGCGCGCAGCAGGCGGCCGGCGACGTCGTTGCTGCGGATGCAGCGGCCGTGTTCGTCGAGGATGACGGTGCCCACCTGCATGCGGTCGACCGCGTCGGCGTAGAGCGACCGTTCGGAGGCGAGCACGTCGAGCGCGGCGTGCAGGTCGACTGCGCGCTTCAGGTGCGGCAGCAGGTCCTGCAGCAGCGCCTTGTCGGCGCTGGTGAAGTCCTGTCCCGCCGCGGTGCGGCTGATGAACAGCGCGCATTCGACGCCATCCGGCGTGACCAGGTTGGCTGCCAGGATGTAGCGCAGGCCGAGCGGCTGCAGGTATTGCGCGTAGAACGGATGGGCCAGCCAGCCGGCTTCGCCGAACAGTTCGTCGGCGCAGAAGAGGCGGTCGGGGTGCAGGTCCAGGAAGGGGCACAGCGCATAGTATTGCTCGCTGTATGAGGGCTCGCCGGGAAGATGAGGGCCGTAGTCGGAGGCGTTGACGATCAGGCCGGGGCGGTCGGTGGCGGGGTGGCGCAGCACCAGCGTGACGAAGGCGGCGGCCAGGCGCTGGCGGAGGCTTTCGAGGAAGGTGGCCCAGGGGACCGGCTCGGTGGGGCCCTGGTAGAGCTGGGCGAGCAGGGCGCTGAGTTCGGCGGCGGGCAACGGGTCTGGCGGCATGTGGCAGGGCGGCGGTTTGCTCCCCTCTCCCGCTTGCGGGAGAGGGGAAGGGGGTGAGGGCAGGCGCTGGCAAGGCCGACGGCCTGCACTTCGTCGAGGCGCCCGCCCTCACCCCCAACCCTCTCCCGCAAGCGGGAGAGGGAGCACCCAGCCGGCGATGCAAGCGCAGGGGTTCAGGCGGGCGCGGTCGGTTTTCCCGGGATAAACCGGTTTCGCCCATCGTACCCACCCGCACCACCGCCTCATCGTCCGTTCCGCCTAGGGCCTGTCCCTAAGCCCTGTCCCTAAGCCCCTGTCCCTAAGCCCTGTCCCTGAGCCACGCCACGATCCGCTCCGCCGCCTGCTCGGCGCTGTCGCCGGTGGTGTCGATGCGGATTTCCGGGTGCTCGGGCGGCTCGTAGGGCGAATCGATGCCGGTGAAGTTCTTCAGTTCGCCGCGGCGCGCCTTGCGGTACAGGCCCTTGGGGTCGCGCTGCTCGGCCACCGCCAGCGGCGTGTCGATGAAGACCTCGATGAATTCGCCGTCACCGGCCAGTGCGCGCGCCATCTCGCGTTCGCAGCGGAAGGGGGAAATGAACGACACCAGCACGATCAGCCCCGCGTCCAGCATCAGCCTGGCGACCTCGGCCACGCGCCGGATGTTCTCGATGCGGTCCGCTTCGGAGAAGCCCAGGTCCTTGTTCAGGCCGTGGCGCACGTTGTCGCCATCGAGCAGGTAGGTGTGGTGGCCGAGCGCGTGCAGGCGCTTTTCCACCAGGTTGGCGATGGTGGACTTGCCCGCGCCGGACAGCCCGGTGAACCAGACGATGCGCGGCGACTGGTGCTTGAGCGCGGCATGCGCGCGGCGGTCGACGTCGATGGCCTGCCAGTGGACGTTCTGCGCCCGGCGCAGCGCAAAGTGCAGCATGCCGGCGCCGACCGTGTTGTTGGTGAGGCGGTCGATCAGGATGAAGCCGCCCAGCTCGCGGTTGCGCGTGTACGGGTCGAACGCCACCGGCTGGTCCAGGTGCAGGTTGCACACGCCGATCTCGTTCAGCTCCAGCGTGCGCGCGGCCAGGTGCTCGAGCGTGTTGACGTTGACCTTGTACTTGGGCTGCGCCACGGTCACGCCCACGGTGCGCGTGCCGAGCTTGAGCAGGTAGGGCCGCCCGGGCAGCATGGCGTCCTCGTTCATCCATACCAGCGTGGCCTCGAACTGGTCGGCCACCGCGGGCGGGTCGTCGGCGCAGGCCAGCACGTCGCCGCGGCTGACGTCGATCTCGTCGGCCAGGGTCAGCGTCACCGCCTGGCCGCGCATGGCTTGCTCGCATGCGCCGGCCGCGCCGACGATGCCAGTGACGTGGCTTTCGCGGCCGGAGGGCAGCGCGCGCACGCGGTCGCCACGCCGGATCACGCCGGCGCTGACGGTGCCGGCAAAGCCGCGGAAGTCCAGGTTGGGGCGGTTGACCCACTGCACCGGCAGCCGGAACGACTCGTCCAGCGCCGGCACGTGGTCGATCGGCACGCTCTCCAGGTGGTCCATCAGCGTCGGGCCCTGGTACCACGGCGTATTGGCGCTGGGCTCGGTGATGTTGTCGCCGCGCAGCGCGGACATGGGAATGCAGACGATATCGGTCAGGCCGATCTGCCGCGCGAACTCGCGGTACTCCTTCTCGATGCGCGTATGGACGTCGCGCGAGTAATCCACCATGTCCAGCTTGTTGACGGCCAGCACCACGCGCCGGATGCCCAGCGTGGCCACCAGGTAGCTGTGGCGCCGCGTCTGCGTCTGCACGCCGCGGCGCGCATCGACCAGCAGGATGGCGAGGTCGGCGGTGGAGGCGCCGGTCACCATGTTGCGCGTGTATTGCTCGTGCCCGGGGGTGTCGGCAACGATGAACTTGCGCTTGTCGGTGGCAAAGAAGCGGTAGGCCACGTCGATGGTGATGCCCTGTTCGCGCTCGGCGGCGAGGCCGTCCACGAGCAGCGCGAAGTCGAGGTTCTCGCCTTGCGTGCCCATCTTCTTCGAGTCGGCCTCGAGCTGCGCCAGCTGGTCCTCGAACAGCATCTTCGATTCATACAGCAGCCGGCCGATCAGCGTGCTCTTGCCGTCGTCGACGCTGCCGCAGGTGATGAAGCGCAGCAGGCTCTTGTTCTGCTGGGCACGAAGATACTGAGCGATCTCGCTCTGCGTGCCGGCGGGTTGCGCCATCGGCGCGTTGTCGATCGGGCTTTGCATCAGAAGTATCCCTCCTGTTTCTTCTTCTCCATCGAACCGGCCGAATCGCTGTCGATCAGCCGTCCCTGGCGCTCCGACGTGGTCGCCCGCAGCATTTCCTGGATGATGCCGCCGAGCGTGTCGGCCTCGCTCTCGATCGCGCCGGTAAGCGGGTAGCAGCCCAGCGTGCGGAAGCGCACCTTGCGCAGTTGCGGGGTTTCGCCGGGCCGCAGCGGTAGGCGCTCGTCGTCGACCATGATCAGGGTGCCGTCGCGTTCGACCACTGGCCGTTCCCTGGCGAAGTACAGCGGCACGATCGGAATCTGGTTCAGGTAGATGTATTGCCAGATATCGAGCTCGGTCCAGTTCGACAGCGGGAACACGCGCAGGCTCTCGCCCTTGCGCTTGCGCGTGTTGTACTGGCGCCAGAGTTCGGGGCGCTGCATCTTGGGGTCCCAGCGGTGCTGCGCGGTGCGCACCGAGAACACGCGCTCCTTGGCGCGGGATTTCTCCTCGTCGCGCCGCGCGCCGCCGAAGGCCGCGTCGAAGCCGTAGTGGTCCAGCGCCTGCTTCAGGCCTTGCGTCTTCCATACATCCGTGTGGACGGCCGAGCCGTGCTCGTGCGGGCTGATATTGCGCGCCAGCCCTTCGGGGTTGATGTGCACGCGCAGGTCCAGGCCGAGCCGGGCCGCGGTCTGGTCGCGGAACGCGATCATCTCGCGGAACTTCCAAGTGGTATCGACATGCAGCAGCGGGAACGGCGGCCGCGCGGGATGGAAGGCCTTCATCGCCAGGTGCAGCATTACCGCGCTGTCCTTGCCGATCGAATAGAGCATGACGGGGTTTTCGCATTCCGCGACCACCTCCCGCATGATGTGGATGCTCTCGGCCTCCAGTTGCTCCAGGTGGGTCAACATCGGGGTCTCCATTTTTTCCTCTTGGTCCTCTGGGTTTGCCGGTGCCGCGCACGGTTGTCGCGGCCGTCTGGCATGGCCAAAAGGTAGCGAGCCGGAGGCCTGCGCCACTTCGTCCGGGCGGACTAAGAATCGCGGGCCGCGGCGCGCATTTCCTAGTCCACCCGGACGAGGAAGGCGCCGCCCCGTGCTGGGTATCGTTGCTGCGCCGACCAACCACGGGAGCAGGCAGATGGCGACCTCCGCCGAAAACCAATTGCTGAGCGGCCAGACCTGGGCCGAGTTTTGCGACGTGCTCAAACGCAGCGGGCAGCAGATCCTGCGCCCGGAGGCGCCGGCGGATGCGCTCACGCGCGCCGAGGGTTTCCGCTACCTGAGCCGCCTGCTGCGCATCGCGCTGGAAATGCACGTGGAGTTTGCCGATCCGGCGTTCCCCGGCTTCTTCTCGCCGTCGCACGAGACCGCCAAGATCGGCGCCGACAATCCGGACAACCTGTACCGCTACGCGCGCCTGGACGGCAACGCGAAGTACCGCATCCGTGGCCGGCGCGGCACGGTGGCGTATCTGAGCTTCGGCACGCAGAAGGGCGGCTATGAAACCGACGGACGCATGGTCCAGACCGGCTTTATCGACAGCAACCAGCTTGCCGTGGCGCCGGACGGCAGTTTCGAGATCACGCTCAGCGCCGGGCCCCAGCTGCAGCAACCGGGCAACTGGGTGCGCATGGAGCCGGCCACCAATGCGCTGGTGGTGCGCCAGACCTTCCTTGACCGCAAGGCGGAGACGCCGGCGGAATTGCAGATCGAGCGTGTCGACGCCAGCGGCAAGCCGCCGGCGCTGAGCGCGGAGCGTTTGCACGCTGGCCTGCTGCGCGCCGCCGGATTTGTCGAGGGCACCGCGCGCATCTTTGCCGACTGGGCCGGGGGCTACGGCGGCCACGTCAACGCGCTGCCGCCCGCGGACCAGGCGGTGTGCCAGGCGGCGGGCGGCGATCCCAATATCTTCTACTACCACTCGTGCTGGCGGCTGGCCGATGACGAGGCGCTGGTGGTCGAGGTCGACCGGGTGCCGGAATGCGAGTTCTGGAACTTCCAGATCAACAACTACTGGATGGAATCACTCGACTACCGCTACCACGACATCTGCCTCAACAAGCACGGTGCGCGGCTAAACGCCAACGGCGGCGTCACCGTGATCCTAAGTGCGGGCGATCCGGGCCTGCCCAACTGGCTGGAGACCGCCGGCCATCGCAACGGCACCATGTGCTGGCGCTGGGTGGGCGCGGCGCAGCCCGCGCATCCGCGCACGCGTGTGGTCAAGCTTGCATCGCTCAGGGAGAACAACGCATGAATGCCATCAACGTGGAACGCCTGCTGGCACAGGCGAGCGAGCAGGCCGGCGGCCTGGACGACTTCGGCCCGGGCAACTATCGCGAGGCGCTGCGGGTGCTGTCGGATTCGCTGGCAAGCGAGGCCAACCTGTCGGCGCAAGGCGCGCAGATGCTGGAGGGAAAGCTGCGGGGCCAGCTGGTCAACCGGCTGGTGATCCAGGATTACTGTCGACGCCATCCGGAAATCATGCAGGAGCGCGTGGAAGACCCGCTGGTCATCGTCGGCCTGCCGCGCACAGGTACCACGCTGCTGCAGCGCATGCTGGCCACGGACGCGCGCTTTTGCGCGGCGGCATGGTGGGAGACCCGCTATCCGGCCCCGTTGCCGGGCGAGGATGTGCGCGATCCCAGCCGGCGTATCGCCGCGGCGCGCGAGGAAGTGGCGCAGATGATCCGGTTCATCCCGGACATCGTCGCCATCCACCCGCTCGACGCGATGGCTGCCGACGAGGAATTCATGCTGATGGAGCATTCGTTCCTGTGCGCGATGAATTCCTACGCCAACGTGCCGGCCTACACCGACTGGCTGGCGCGGCAGGACCACACCGAGGTCTATGCCTGCCTGAAGACCATGCTGCAGTTCCTGCAGTGGCAGAAGCGCCAGCGTGGCGCGAAGCCCGCGCAGCGCTGGGTGCTGAAGACTCCGCAGCACCTGCATACGCTGGAGGTGCTGTTGCGGGTGTTCCCGGGCGCGCAGGTGGTGCTGACCCATCGCGATCCGCTGCAGACCATTCCGTCGATGGCGAGCATGGCGCATACGCTGTGGCAGCTGTACGCCGACGATCCAGACCCCGCCACGGCGGCCCGCCAGTGGAGCGAGCAGATGCGGCGCGGCACCGACCACGCCATGGCCGTGCGCGACGCCATGCCGGCCGACCGCTTCCTCGACGTGCGCTTCGAGGACACGGTGCGCGATCCCTTCGGCGTGGCACAGGCGGTCTACCGCTTCGCCGGCATGCCGCTCACCGAGGCCGCGCGCGCGGGCATGTGGGCCTGGATGGAAAGCAACCCGCGCAACCAGCGCGCGGCGCATGCGTATACGCCGGAACGGTTCGGGCTGAGTGAGGCGCAACTTGAGCGCGACTTCGCCGGTTACCGTGCGCGGCACATCCTGAAGCGCAGCGCAAACGAATGACCGGCAACGCCAGCACTCGCCTCTGGCCTTCCAACTCCCGCTTGCGTACTCCCTCGCCCGCTTGCGGGAGAGGGGAGAGAACACGTGGCACAGCGAAATGCCGCGGACTTTTTCAATCCCGATTGCATACACCCTCTCCCGCTTGCGGGAGAGGGTGAGGGCGGGGCGTCAGACGAAGTCGCGCCTGCGGTATGCCAGTGCCTGCCCTCTCCCCCGGCCCCTCTCCCGCAAGCGGGGGAGGGGAGCAACCACCAGGCCCTTCCGACAGGCACGCAAGATCACCAAAACAGGAGACAACAACATGCTGCTGAAAGACAAGATCGTCATCGTATCCGGCATCGGCCCCGGCCTCGGCATCAAGCTGGCGCTGGAAGCGGCGCGCGAAGGTGCCCGCGCCGTGGCCATCGCCGCGCGCACCGCGGCCAGGCTGGATGAAGCGCAGGCCCGCATCGATGCCCTGGGCGCCGACTGCGAGGTGCTGAAGGTGGTGACCGACATCACCGACCGCGCCCAGTCGCGCCACCTTGCCCACGAGACCCTGCGCCGCTTTGGCCGCATCGACGCGCTCGTCAACAGCGCCTTCCAGCACGGCAATTTCCCCGAGCCGGTGGAAGCCGCCGACCTGGACGTGTGGCGCCAGGTGTTCGACACCAATGTCTTCGGCACCATGACGCTGACGCAGGAGGTGGCGGCGCTGATGAAGCCGCAGGGCGGCGGCGCCATCGTGATGATCAACACCCAGGCCACGCGCAAGCCGATGCCGGGCGAATCCGGCTACGCGGCGTCCAAGGGCGCGCTGGCGGTGGCGGTCAAGTACCTGGCGCGCGAGCTGGGGCCGCATGGCATCCGTGCCAACAGCATCTTCATGGGCTGGATGTGGGGCGCGCCGGTGCAGGGCTATGTGCGCCACGCTGCCGCCGAGCAGGGTGTGAGCGAAGACGCGGTGATCGCGCCGGTGACCGCGCAGATCGCGCTGGGCCGCATGCCGACCGACGACGACTGCGCGCGCGCCGCGCTGTTTCTCGTGTCAGACTACGCCAGGGCCATCACCGGCGCCTCGCTGGACGCCAATGGTGGCGATTTCATGCCCTGAGCCCACGGCACCGCATGCCATGACAAGCTACTTTGCCTTCAACGGCGACGCCGACGGCCTGTGCGCGCTGCAGCAACTGCGCCTGGCCGGCGCTTCGCACGCCAGCGACGCCACGCTGGTTACCGGCGTCAAGCGCGATATCCGGCTGCTGGAGCGCATTGACGCGCGCGCCGGCGATACCGTGACGGCGCTCGACATCTCGCTCGACCAGAATCGCGCCGGGCTGCTGCGGCTGCTCGACGCCGGGGTGGCGGTGGACTACTTCGACCACCACCACGCCGGCGACGTGCCCTCGCATGCCGGCCTGCGCGCGCATATCGACGAGGCGGCGCAGGTCTGCACCAGCATCCTGGTCGACCGCCACCTGGACGGGCGCCACCGGCGCTGGGCGGTCACCGCCGCCTTTGGCGACAACCTTGGCGACGTGGCGCGCACGATGGCGGCGCCGCTCGGCCTGGATGCAGCGCAGACGGCGGTGCTGGAACGGCTCGGCACCTGCCTGAACTACAACGCCTACGGCGAGTGCGTGGCCGACCTGCACTGCGATCCCGCCGATCTGGCGCAGCACATGCTGGCCTTCGCCGACCCGCTCGACTTCGCCGCACAGTGCGCCACTTACGCGCTGCTGTGCGAGGGCTACGAGGACGACATGGCGCGCGCGCGCCGGCTGTCGCCCATGCATGAGGTGCCCGGCGCCGCGCTGCTGGTGCTGCCCGATGCGCCGTGGGCACGGCGCGCGATCGGGGTGCTTGCCAACGAGCTGGTGCGCGGACGTCCCGGCGATGCCATCGGCCTGCTGTCGCCCCGGTCCGGCGGCGGCTTTGCGGTCAGCGTGCGCGTGCCGGCGCACAGCGCTACCGGCGCGGCCGACTTCTGCCGCGGCTTCGAGACCGGCGGCGGGCGGCGCCTGGCCGGCGGCATCAACCACCTGCCCGACGCCGACGTCGAGCGCTTCACGCGCAGCTTTGCCGACTGCTTCGGCGCGCCGCTCAGCCCGGCGGGACAAACTCCGTCACCTCCAGGTCGAAGCCGGTGACGGCGCGGTAGGGCACCGGATGGCTCAGCAGGCGCAGCTTGTGCGCGCCCACGTCGCGCAGGATCTGCGCGCCGACGCCGAGCGCGCGCTGCGCGAAGGCCGGCGCGGGCGCGGCCGCGGCTGGTGCGGCCAGCCGGTCCAGGCGCTGCTGCGGCGATTCGCGCTCATCCAGCAGCACCAGCACGCCGCAGCCCTCGGCGCCGATCCGTTCCAACGAGCGTTCCAGGTTCCACGCCGGCGGCGCGGGCATGCCGAAGGCCAGCACGTCGCGCTGCATCTCCACAGCCTGCACCCGCGTCAGCACCGGCGTGTGCGGGTCGGGGTGGCCCAGCACCAGCGCCAGGTGCAGCGCATCCACCGGCGCGTCGTGGTAGGCGTGCACGGTAAAGCGCCCGAACGGCGTGGCCAGTTCGGTCGTGCGGGTGCGGCGCAGCGCGCCCTCGGTCAGCAGCCGGTGGTGGATCAGCGCGCTCACTGAGACCGCCGGCAGCCCGTGGCGTTGGGCGAAGTCCAGCAGCGCCGGTCCGCGCATCAGCTCGCCGTCGTCGTCGAGCACCAGCGCATAAGCCCCGGCCGCGACGCGCCCGGCCAGCCGGGGCAGGTCGGAGCAGGCTTCGGCAAAGCCCGCGCGGCGCAGCACGCCGTCCGGCTGTGCCACCACCGGGAAGACATGGCCGGGCTGGACCAGGTCATGCGGCCGGGCGCGCGGCGCCGCCGCCACGCGCAGCGTCAGCGCGCGGTCGGCGGCGGAGATGCCGGTGCTGACGCCGCTGGCCGCCTCGATCGACACGGTGTAGCGCTCGCGCTCGCGCTGGCGCTGGCCGGCGGCCATCGGCGGCAGCTGCAGCAGCGCGCGGCGCGCCTCGGTGATGGCCATGCACACCAGGCCGCGCGCCTCGGCGGCCATGAAGTTGACGTCGGCCTCGGTGGCGCGCTCGGCCGCCACCAGCACGCAGCCGGTGGCTTCCGCGCTGTCGTCCTCGAGCACCACCACGCACTGTCCGGCGGCGAGCGCGGCCAGCACCTCGGCCATCGGCGCCAGGCGGTCGGCCGCGCTCATGCTGCCTCCTGCCGGCTGCTTGCGCCGAAGGCCTGGCGCAGCGCCGCCGCGGCCGCGTCCAGCCCATGGCTGGCGGCATCCATCACGCCTTGCATGCTGGCGAAGCCATGGATCTGCCCGGGCCAGCGGCGCACGGTGGCGCTGCCGCCGGCGCGCTGCAGCGCCTCGCCGTAGGCCTCGCCCTGGTCGCGCAGCGGATCGAATTCGGCGGTGATGATGGTGGCCGGCGGCAGGCCGTGCAGGTCGCGCTGCTGCAGCGGACTGGCGCGGACATCGCGGGCGTCGGCGGGCGTGGCCAGGTACTGGGCGCGATACCAGTCCAGTTCCGCGGCGCTGAGGAAGTAGCCCTGCGCGCAGGCGCGATAGCTGGCGCTGGCCGCGGCGGCAGCGCTGCAGTCCAGCCAGGGATAGAGCAGCAGCTGGTGCCGCAGCGCGATGCCGCTGCCGCGCAGCTGCTGGCAGGCCACGGCGGCCAGGTTGCCGCCGGCGCTGTCGCCGGCGACAGCCAGCCGGGTCGGGTCGGCACCCAGTTGCGCCGCGTGCGCGGCGGCCCAGCGCACCGCGGCGACGGCATCGTCGGCCGCGGCCGGGAAGCGCGCCTCGGGCGCGAGGCGGTAGTCGACCGACAGCACCAGCGCGCCGCTGCGGCGGGCCAGGCTGCGGCAGATGTTGTCGTGCGAATCGAGGCCGCACAGCACGAAGCCGCCGCCGTGGAAATAAATCACAAGCGGCAGCGCCGCGTTGCCTGGGGCCGCATCGGCAGCATGGGGCCGGTACAGGCGCGCCCGCAGCGCACCGGCCGGGCCTTCCAGGGTGAGGTCTTGCTGCGCGGCGATGGCATCGCCGGGCGCGAAGCCGGGCATGGCCGCCAGCGCGGCGCGGTAGTCGGCGGCGCGCAGCGTGGAGAAGTCGGGGCTGGGCATGGCGGCCATGGCATCAAGCATGGCACGGGCCTGGGGATCGAGCGGCATGGTGTCTCCTGGATGGCGACGAATCGAGTAGTGAATCCGGCGGAAAATCAAACCTGCATCGCAAACGACGGCGCGTTGCCCGCGGCAATGCCCTGCGCGCGCGCCAGCGCCGCGTGCGCGGCCTGTTCGTGCGGCAGGATCCAGAACTGGCCGGCCGACACGCCGTCGAGAATCACGCGCGCTGCCTGGTCCGGCGTCAGGCCGGCGGCGATGCCGTTGCGCAGCGCGCCGTTCATCTGGTGCACCTCCTGCGGCGCGGCGCCTTCCAGGTCCGCCGCGATGCCGGTGGCAACCGGGCCGGGGCAGACCACCGACACCTTGATCGGCAGCCCCGCCGCCTGCAGCTCCAGCGCCAGCCCTTCGCTCAGTGCCACCACGCCCTGCTTGGACAGCGTGTAAGGCGCCAGCCATGGCCCCACGGCAAGCCCTGCCATCGACGCGACATTGACGATATGCCCCGAGCCCTGCGCCGCCATGCGCGGCACGAAGCAGCGCAGCGCATGCAGCACGCTCCACAGGTTGACGCGCATCACCTTGTCGAACACTTCGGGCGGCAGTTCCCAGCAGCGGCCGGTGGCGAGCACGCCGGCGTTGTTGAACAGCAGGTCGACACGGCCCAGCTGCCGGAAGCTTTCGTCGCAAAGGTGCGCGATCTGCCGCGCGTCGGCGACATCGGTCGGCACGGCGACGACGGTGGCGCCGTCGCGTTCCAGCGCCGCGCGTGCGGCTTCGAGCGCATCGGCATCGATATCGGCCAGCGCCAGCGCATAGTCCTGCGCCGCCAGGGCCCTGGCCAGCCCCAGCCCGATGCCGCCGGCTGCGCCGGTGATGACTGCGGCCTGCTGCCGCGGATTTGCCGCCATGGTGAAGGTCTCCTGAAAACGGCGGCGTCGATCGCCGCGCATGGCTCCTTGTAGCGGCGGCGCCGCTAGCGGGCATCGTCTGTTTGGGTGGGATGCCGCTGCGCTACGGGTTGCATAGGGGTTTGCCCTTGGCGGGCGGGCATGGGTCTGTCCTTAGTCTGTTTGGAGTATGTGTTTGCGCCGCCGGCGCGTGACGATGGGCCTGTCCCCCGGGACTAGTCCGGCCGGCATGTGCGAAGAGCGTGCGCGGCCAGGCTGCCTAGGGCAAACCATGAAGGCGGGGCGCAAGCCGCGACCCCTTCGCCGTCCCTATAATCGGGGCACAAAAAAGGGCCACAGAGCCCGCACAAGCCAGCGGCCCGGCTCGCCCGGAGCGCTGCGCACGCCACAATGGAGACAGAGGAAATGCTGATGGAGGTTAGCCAGAGCCAGGCGGCCGCACACCTGTTCGCGCAGGCGACGGTGTCGCTGTCGGAGTTCAGTGCATTGCTGGGCAATATCTACCAGGGCCCGATGGAGCAGGTGCCATGGGGCAAGGCGCTGGAGCAGATCCGGCGCCAGCTCAATGCCAATTACGCCACGCTGATCCTGCGCTCGCCGGCCACCGACCGTCCCGGGCTGATGATCAACGCGTCCGAGCATGGCTCGACGCTGCCGGGCGAGACCTCCTACAACAACTACTACTACGCGCTGGATCCCTTTATCGGGCTGCCGTCGGACCGCGTGGTGACGATCGACGAACACCTCGGGCACGGCGTGTGGTGCAAGAGCGAGCTGTACCTGCAGTTTCTCAAGGACGTCGGCATCCGCTATATCCTCGGCGCCGACCTGCGCACCGACGATGGCGTGGAATGCCGCTTCCGCGTGTGCCGCGACCATGACGGCCCCGATTTCTCCACTGCGGACAAGGCGCTGTGCACCTCGCTGCTGCCGCACCTGAAGCGCGCGGTGGACCTGCATTCGCGCCTGGACGTGGTCGAGTCCGAACGTACCGTATACGCCAGCGCCATCGACCGCATGCTGGTTGGCATGGTAATCCTGGACGAGTCAGGCACCATCATCAAGACCAATGCCGCCGCCGACGAGATCCTCGGCGCCAAGGATGGCATCCGCGTCGCCAAGGGCGGGCTCGATGTCGAGTACGGCCAGGAAAACCGCAAGTTCCAGCGCCTGTTGCGCCAGGCCATGATGGGCCACCTCGGCACCGCGCCGGCGCTGATGGAAGCGATGTCGATCACGCGCCCGTCCGGCAGCGCCAGGCTGGGCGTGCTGATCCGCACCATCCCGCTGAGCGAGTGGTCCGAGGACAACCGCAAGCGCCCCGCCTGCGTGGTCTTCATCCGCGACCCCGAGCGCCGCTCGCAGGCCTCGCACGACGTGGTGCGCCAGCTGTTCGACTTCACCCCGGCCGAGACCCAGCTCGCGCTGCAGCTGGCCAACGGCCTGACGCTGGATGAAGCTGCTGACGAGCTCGGCATCAGCAAGAACACGGCACGCGCGCACCTGCGCGCGATCTTCTCCAAGACCGGCGTGACCCGCCAGGCCACGCTGGTGCGGATGCTGCTGAGCAGCGTGATTTCGCTGGGCTGAGCCGCTTCAGGGCTTTGCGCTGAGCACCAGCGCAAAGCCCTCGGGCGTGCGCAGTACCGCGCGCGTCTCGTGCGGTCCCTGCGCCGCGGGCTGCGCCACCGTGGCGCCAGCCGCCACCAGCCGCGCCATCGCCGCGGCAATGTCCTCCCCCTCATCTATCTTGAAGGCCGGCGCCGGCTGCTCCACCAGCCGTTCCTCGCCGGCCACCAGTGCCAGCGTCAGCGCGCCCGCATCGAGCGCGCAATAGCGGTCGGCGTCGCGGAACTTCACCGGCAGTCCGAGTGCTTCGGTGAAGAACGGCAGCGCGGCGTCGATGTCCGCAACGGGGTAAAGCAGCAGCCTGGCTTGCATGGTGTCGGTTCCTTTCGATAGGCGCGGGCGGTTTGCCCGGTGCCCATGATAGGGACGCGCCCGGCGCGGCTCATAATCCAATCAGACGATGTTGCGACGTCTTGCGCCGACCACACTGCGATCACGCAGGCCGCTTCCGGCCCAAGGCGCAGCGCCTCGCAGTGCCCCGGATGCGGTCTTGTACCGACCAAGCGAGAGGGGACTGCAATGCGTTTTTCGTTGATCTATGAAGCCCAGACCGTCGATGCCTCGCGCGCCGGCGACCACAAGGTGTTCGATGACATCATGGAACAGGTGGTGCTGGCCGAGGACATGGGCTTCGACGTGGTCTGGGCGGTGGAACACACCGCGCTGACCAACTACGCGCACATGAGCGCGCCGGAAACCTTCCTGGCCTTCGTCGCCGGGCGCACCCAGCGCATCGGCATCGGCCACGGCGTGGTGTGCCTGCCGCCGGCGATGAACCATCCGGTGAAGGTGGCCGAACGCATCGCCACGCTCGACATCCTGTCCGGCGGCCGTGTGCACTTCGGCGTCGGCAAGGGCGGCACCCAGCAGGAGGCCGGCACCTTCGGCTACGACCTGAACACCCTGCACCCCATGATCGACGAATCGATGTACCTGATCCCGAAGATCCTGACGCAGGACGAGATCGAGCACGACGGCGAGTTCATCAAGATCCCGCGCCGCCCGATCCATCCCAAGCCGCGCCAGGACCCGCATCCGCTGATGTACCTGGCCTGCACCAATGCCGACACGCTGCAGCGCGCCGGCGCACGCGGCATGGGCGCGCTGGTGCTGGGCTTCGGCGGGCCGGAGGATGTCGCCAAGAAGAACGAGATCTACCGCGCCGCATGGGAAACGCGCAAGCCCGAAGACCAGGTGGGCTTCCGCCCGCACCAGCACCTGGCGGCGCTGTGCCCGACCATCGTGCTGGAAGACGGCCTGGCCGCGCGCAAGATCGGCATCAAGGGGCAGCGCTATTTCATGGAGTCGCTGTCGTACTGGTATGCCGGCGGCGAGCGTCCCGATCCGGCGGCGTGGGACGACGAGCATGTCACGGCCACCGATGCGCAGGGCAAGGCGGTGATCAATACGAAGTTCGCTTCCGAGAAGGTGTCGGTGGATTTCAGCGATCCGTCGATGATGATGCTGAACCCGAACCATGCCTACGGCACGGTGGAGGACTGCATCGGTTATGTGCAGCGGCTGATCGATGCGGGCGCCGATGAAATCCTGTTTATCTGCCAGATGGGCACGGTGCCGCAGTGGGCGCAGCTGGAGACCATCCGCAATATCGGCGAGCACGTGATTCCGCATTTCCGCAAGCAGGGGAGGAAGCTGCGGGCGCTGGCCTGATTTGCGGAGGCGTCTGGCTTGCCGGTGGTTTGCTTCCCTCTCCCGCTTGCGGGAGAGGGGCGGGGGTGAGGGCCGGCGCCTCCACGAAGTCGCACGCGCGCATTCGCGATAACAGCTAGTCCCAACAGACGATGGCACGCCGCCGCGCCGGTGCAAACATCGATGCCAGCCACAAAACCAGGCAAACAAGGAGACCGCGGTGCATCACGAGAACCATCCCAAGGAACTGGCCGAGCGCCTGATCGCGCGCGCCGAGCAGATGATCCCGGCGCTGGCTGGGCGCGCCGCGCAGGCGGAAGCCGACGGGCGCATTCCCGCCGAGACCATTGCCGAGATGCAGGACGCGGGCTTCTTCAAGGTGCTGCAGCCGCGCCGCCACGGCGGCTACGAGCTGGACCCGCAAACGTTCTTCCGCATCCAGATGGCGCTGGCCAAGGGTTGCATGTCCACCGCCTGGGTCTACGGCGTGGTCGGCGTGCACAACTGGCAGCTGGCGCTGTTCGACGAACGCGCGCAACAGGAGGTGTGGGGCAACGATCCCGCCACGCTGATTGCCTCGACCTACATGCCGGTCGGCAAGGTCACGCCGGTGGAGGGCGGCTACCGCTTCTCCGGCCACTGGAAGTTCTCCAGCGGCAGCGAGCTGTGCGACTGGATCTTCCTGGGCGGCCTGGTGCCACCCGCCGAGCCGGGCGGAGCCTATGACTACCGCACCTTCCTGCTGCCGCGCTCGGACTACAAGATCGTGCGCAACTGGGATGTGCTGGGCCTGCGCGCCACCGGCAGCCACGACATCGTGGTCGACGACGTGTTCGTGCCCGACTACCGCACCCACCGCGCCGTAGACGGTGCCATGGGCACCAGCCCGGGGCTGGCCGTCAACGACGTGCCGCTGTACCGGCTGCCGTTCGCGCAGATCTTCGTGCGCGCGGTCTGCACCGCCTGTATCGGCGCGCTCGAAGGCGCGCTGGACGACTTCGTCGCCTACGCCGACGGCCGCGTCAGCAGCAACGGCGGCGGCAAGACCGCGGAAGACGGCGGTGCGCAGATGGCGTGCGCCAGCGCGCAGGTGGCCATCGACGAGATGCGGACCATCCTGGAGCGCAACTTCGACGAACTGCTGGCGGTGGCCCGCGACGGCGGCCAGCTCGAGACCCCGCGCCGCCTGCATTTCCGCTACCAGTCCGCGCAGGTAGCGGAGCGCTGCGCGCAGCTGGCCAACGGCCTGCTGCGCTATGCCGGCGGCAACGGCATCTACCGCAGCAACCCGATGGTGCGCCGCTTCCTCGACCTGCACGCAGCGCGTGCCCACTACGCCAACAACATGGACCGCTTCGGCCAGAACCTGGGCGGCGTGATGATGGGCCGCGCCAATACGGATTTCTTCATCTGAGCCGCACCGGCACGAGGATCCATCATGAGCCAGAGCAGAGCACGCATGCAGCCCGGCGAGTTTGACGTCGTAGTGGTCGGCTCCGGCGCCGGCGGCATGCTCGCCGCCTGCCGCGCCGCCGACCGCGGCCTGTCGGTGGTGGTGCTGGAGAAGAGCAGCCAGTATGGCGGCACCTCGGCGGTGTCCGGCGGCGGCATCTGGATTCCGCTGAACCACCATATCGCGCCGGCGGGCGGGCAGGACGACTACGCCAGCGCGCTGGAATACGTGCTGGCCTGCACCGGCGAGCACGGCGACCCGCAGCGCATCCGCGCTTACCTGGAGCAGGCGCCGCGCATGCTGCAATACCTGGAGCAGCAGGCCGGCGTGCGCTATTACACGCTGCCGCGCTACGCCGACTACTTCCAGAAGTTGCCCGGGGCGATGCCGGGCTACCGCGCGCTCGACCCGATGCCGTTCGACGGCGCCCGGCTGCGCGAAGAGTTCGACCGGCTGCGGCCGCCGTCGCCGGGCACGCTGGTGGGCGGGCGCGTGGCCGTGACCTCGGCCGAGGCGCACGCGCTGCTGTGCCGCTCGCCGGGCTGGTTCGGGCTGGCGCTGCGCCAGTTCGCGCGCTACTGGCTCGACCTGGGCTGGCGCCGCAAGACCCGGCGCGACCGCCGCCTCACGCTCGGCAACAGCCTGGCCGGCGGCCTGCGGCGCGCGATGATGGATCGCGCGGTTCCGCTGTGGCTCGATACCGCGCTGCAGGACCTGATCGTCGAGGACGGCGCCGTGCGCGGCGTGCGCGCCGTGCAGGACGGCCGCGTGGTGGAGATCCGCGCGCTGCGCGGCGTGATCCTGGCCGCCGGCGGCTTCGAGCGCAACCAGGCCATGCGCGAGCAATACCTGCCGCAGCCGACCCGGGCCGCCTGGAGCGCGACGCCGCCCAACAATACCGGCGACGCCATCCGCGCCGCGCAGGCGGCCGGCGCCGGCGTGGCGCTGATGTCGCACGTGTGGGGCGCGCCCACGGTGCAGGTGCAGGGCGAGGAAAAACAGCGCGCGCTGTTTATCGAGCGCGCCATGCCGGGCTGCCTGGTGGTGAACGGGCAGGGCCGGCGCTTCGTCAACGAGGCCGCGCCGTACTCCGAGTTCGTGCCCGCGATGTACCGCGACCACGAGCAGACCGGGTGCAGCGTGCCGGCATGGATGGTGTTCGACGCCACCTTCCGCCACAAGTACCCGTGCGGGCCGATCCTGCCCGGCTCGGTGATGCCGGACCGCAGCATCCCGGCCAGCCTGTCGGGCATCCTGGTGCGCGCCGATACGCTGGCGCAGCTGGCGCAGAAGACCGGCGTGGATGCCGATGGCCTGGCCGCCAGCGTCGCGCGCATGAACGACTACGCCGCCACCGGCGTGGACGCGGAGTTCGGCAAGGGCGACAACCTGTTCGACACCTACTACAGCGACCCGGCGGTACGGCCCAACCCCTGCCTGGCGCCGATCGGCAAGGCCCCGTTCTACGCGGTGCGGCTCGACGCCGGCGATATCGGCACCAAGGGCGGGCTGGTGACCGACGCCAGCGCGCGCGTGCTGCGCGATGACGGCAGCGCCATCGCCGGCCTGTTCGCCATCGGCAATACCAGCGCTTCGATGATGGGCACCAGCTATCCCGGCGCCGGCTCCACGCTGGGCCCGGCGATGACCTTCGGCATGATCGCCGCGGACGTGATCTCGCAGCATGCGCGGCAACCCGCCGCCACGCACCCCGCTCAACCTGTACAGGAGGCTCTATGAGCGCCAGACCCCAACCCAGTCCGGATTCCGGCGCAGATTCCAGCGCGGAAGCCGGTGGCGCGCTGCGCGATGACATGCTCAAGGCGATGCGCCGCATGGCCCGGTCCGTCGCCGTGATCAGCTGCCGCCACGGCGAGCGCCGCTATTCGATGTCGGTGACCGCGGTCGATTCGCTGTCGGCCGATCCGCCCTCGCTGCTGATCTGCATCAACCGCAATGCATCGATCTACCCGCCGCTCGATGCCGGCGCGGACTTCTGCATCAACCTGCTCGCCGCCGACCATCGCGATATCGCGGTCGATTGCAGCGGCCGGCTCAAGGGCGAAGCGCGTTTCACCAGCGGCAAGTGGGAAGACGACCTGCTCGGCGTGCCCTCGCTGCGCAACGCCCAGGCCAACCTGTTCTGCCGGCAGGACGGCCGCTTCGACTATGGCACCCATGCGGTCTTTATCGGCCGGCTGCGCGAGGTCAGGCTGGCCGGCGAGGTCTCGCCGCTGGTCTACGTCGACGGCGCCTACACCACCTCCGCGCCGCCGGGCGCGCTGTGTTCGGCATAACGCGGAGCGCCAGCATGGCCTACGACGCCGTCACGCCCATCCACGCCCCGTTGCGTCTCGATGACCCCGACGCACATCCCTGGCAGGCCGCCTGCGATGCCGTGGTGGTCGGTTTCGGCGCCGCCGGGGCCTGCGCCGCGCTGGAAGCCGCGCATGGCGGCGCGCGCGTGATCGTCGCGGAACGCTTCGAAGGCGGCGGCGCCAGCACCAAAAGCGGCGGCGTGGTCTATGCCGGCGGCGGCACGCCTTACCAGCGCGCGGCGGGCCATGACGATACGCCGCAGGCCATGGCCGCCTACCTGCGCCAGGAAACCGGTGGCGTGGTCAGCGACGCGATGCTGCAGGGCTTCTGCGAAAACAGCCGCGCGATGATCGGATGGCTGGAGGCGCTGGGGGTGCGCTTTGCCGCGACCGTGCCGCCGCGCAAGACTTCGTATCCGGCGCAGCCCTATTACCTGTACTACTCCGGCAATGAGGCGGTGCCTGCCTACGCGCAGCATGCCGCGCCCGCTCCGCGCGGGCACCGCGTCAAGGGCCCCGGCATGTCCGGCCACACGCTGTATGGCGTGCTGCGCCGCGCGGTGGAGGACAACCGGCAGATCACGGTGAGGCGCCAGTGCGCGGCGCGGCGGCTGATTCTGGACCGCGACGGCGCGGTGGTCGGCGTCGAACTGTGGCAGCTGCCGCCGGGCCGTCACCAGAAGCGGCATGCGCGCCTGGCGCGGCTGGCCGAGCGGCTGCACAACGCCGTGCCGGCGCTGGCCGACCGGCTGCGCGCCCAGCTGCTGCAACTGGAGCTGCGCCATGCACAGCCGGTCGCAATACGGACCGGCGCGGTGGTGCTGGCCAGCGGCGGCTTTATCTTCAACCGCGCCATGGTGGCGCGCCATGCCGGCAAGTACCGGCAGGCCTGGCGCCTGGGCGCGACCGGCTGCGACGGCAGCGGCATCCGCCTCGGCGAATCGGCCGGCGGCGCCACGCGGCACCTGGAGCGCGTCTCGGCGTGGCGCTTCATCAATCCGCCGTTCGCCTGGGCGCGCGGCTGCGTGGTCGACGCGCACGGCGCGCGCATCGGCAACGAAGAAACCTATGGCGCCACCCTGGGCCACGCTATCTGCGAGCGGCACGGCGGGCGTGCCTGGCTGGTGCTGAACCGCGCGCTGGCGCGCGAGGCCCTGCGCGAATGCCTGGGCGGCCGGCTGTGGGCATTCCAGGCGGTGCCCGCGGCGCTGCTGCTGTTGGCCGGTGCGCGCCGCGCCGCCAGCGTCGAGGCGCTGGCCGGCAAGCTGGGCATGCCAGGCGCCGCGCTGCGCGCGACCCTTGACGCGTATAACGCCGCGGCGCGCGGCGAGAGGCCCGATCCGGCCGGCAAGTCGGCGGCCATGTGCGCGTCGCTCGAGACCGGGCCGTGGCTGGCCATCGACATCTCGGCCGACAGCCGGATCTTTCCATGCCCGGCGATCACGTTGGGCGGACTGGCGGTGGAGGAATCCAGCGGCCGCGTACTGGCAGCCGCGGATGGAGCCCCGATACCCGGGCTTTACGCCGTGGGCCGCACTGCGGTCGGCATCGCATCCAATCACTACGTGAGCGGCCTGTCGCTTGCCGACTGCATCTGGTCGGGACGCAATGCGGGCCGCCATCTCGCACAACAGCCTGCCGGTGGACGGCAGGCGCATACCCACCAGGAGACTACCCATGAGCCGACGTACTGAAGGAAAGATCGCCATCGTCACCGGGGCCGCCAGCGGCGTCGGCAAGGAAGACGCCTTGCTGCTGGCGCGCGAAGGCGCACGCGTGGTGCTGACCGACGTCAACGAGGAAGCGGGCCACGCGCTGGCGCGCGAGATCGGCGAGACCGCGCTGTTCGTGCCGCACGACATCGCCAGCGAAGCCGGCTGGCAGCAGGTGATGGCGCGCACCGAGCAGCGCTTCGGCGCCCCCAGCGTGCTGGTCAACAACGCCGCCATCCTGATGCTGGGCACGGTCGAGGAGGCCACGCTGGAGCAGTGGCAGCGCGTGATGCGCATCAACGCCGACGGCTACTTCCTGGGCTGCAAGTACGGCGTCGCCGCGATGAAGGCGGGCGGTGGCAGCATCGTCAATATGTCGTCGGTGGCGGCGCTGGGCGGCATGGGCGCGTTCTGCGCCTATAGCGCCAGCAAGGGCGCGGTCGCGGCGCTGACCCGCGCCGTCGCCGGCCACTGCAAGCAGAGCGGCTACCGCATCCGCTGCAACTCGATCCACCCGGACGGCATCCTGACGCCGATGACCGCGGCCTTCCTGCCGGGCGGCGCGACCGCGCTGCCGGAGGAAGTCGGCGGCGCCGAGCCGATGCAGCGCATGTGCCATCCGCGCGACGTGGCCAACCTGGTGCTGTTTCTGGCATCGGACGAATCGCGCTTCATCAACGGCGCGGAACTGCGCATCGACAACGCGCAGACCATCATGGGCGTGGCCTGAGCGCGCGCCGGGAAGCAACGACGAAACAAGGACATCATGGCGCCAGTGCAATTCCATCGGCTGCAGATCGCCGAAGTGGTCGCGGAGACGGACCAGGCGCATTCACTGGTATTCGCGCTGCCGGAGGCGCTGCGCGAGACCTTTTCCTATCGCCCGGGCCAGTTCCTGACCCTGCGCGTGCCGGTCGACGGCGTGCCGCTGCAGCGCTGCTATTCGCTGTCCAGCTCACCGGGCGTGGACGGCGCGCTGCGCGTGACCGTCAAGCGCGTGCAGAGCGGGCGCGTGTCCAACTGGATCTGCGACCATCTCGGCGCCGGCGACACGGTCGAGGCGACGCCGCCGGCGGGCGTGTTCACGCCGCCCGCGCTGCAGGGCGATTTCCTGCTGCTGGCGGGCGGCAGCGGCATCACGCCGGTGCTGTCGATCGCCAAGGCGGCGCTGCGGCACGGGCGCGGCGCGGTCACGCTGGTGTATGCCAACCGCGACGAGCGTTCCATCATCTTTCGCGAGGCGCTGGCGGAACTGGCGCGCAGCCATCCCGGCCGCCTGCGCGTGATCCACTGGCTCGACAGCGTGCAGGGCCCGCCCACGCAGCGCCAGCTCGAGGAACTGGTGCGGCCGTGGAGTATGGCGCAATGCTTTGTCTGCGGGCCCGGTCCGTTCATGGACGGCGCCCAGGCCGCGCTGCAGGCACTGGGCGTGCCACGCGGCCAGTTGCACGTGGAGCGCTTCGTATCGTTGCCCGATGCGACGGCGGCCACGGCGCCGGCCAGCGTGGCCGTGGCCGAACCTGTCGTCGCCGCGCCCGCGATGCACGGCGCCGCCCTGACCGTGCAGCTGGACGGCGCGACCCATCAGGTAGGCGTGGCGCCCGACGAAACCGTGCTCGACGCGCTGCAGCGCGCCGGCGTGGCCGCGCCCAACTCCTGCCGCGCCGGCTTGTGCGGCGCCTGCATGTGCCAGGTGACGCAGGGCGACGTCACGCTCGGCGAAAACCATGTGCTCGACCGCGCCGACCTGGAGGCGGGCTGGACCCTGGCCTGCCAGGCGCGCCCGGCCAGCAGCGAGATCCATTTGAAGTTCCCGGATTGACATGACTCCCTCTGACACCCTCGACGCCATTGTGGCACCGGCCGGCATCGAAGCCGCGGCAAACGACAGCATCGCCGAGACCATTCCCGCGCTGCTGCGGCGCGCGGCCAGCCGCCACGGCGAGCGCATCGCCATCCAGGAAGACGGGCTGCGCCTGAGCTACGCCGCGCTCGACGACATCCGTATCCAGGCGGCGCGCGCGCTGATGGCGCTCGGCGTGCAGCCCGGCGACCGCGTGGCCCTGTGGGCGCCGAACTTCTCCGAGTGGATCATCGCGGCGCTGGCTACGCACAGCGTGGGCGCGGCGCTGGTGCCGCTCAATACGCGCATGAAAGGGGCCGAAGCCGGCGCGGTGCTGGCCGACAGCGGCGCGCGCCTGCTGTTCTGTGTCGACGGCTTCCTCGGCGAAAGCTATCCGCAGATGCTGGCGCCGCACCGCCCCGCCACGCTGGAGCGGCTGGTGATCCTGCGCCCGGGGCAGGGCCGGGCCACCGGCGCCGACGAACTGGCATGGGACGACTTCCTCGCGCTGGCGCCGCGCACCGAGCTGGCGGCATTTGCCGCGCGCGAAGCCGGCGTGCGCGGCGACACGCCGATGGACATCATGTTCACCTCCGGCACCACCGGGCGGCCCAAGGGCGTGATGACCGCGCATGCGCAGAACCTGCGCGCCATCGACGGCTGGGCCGCCATCACCGGCGTGCGGGCCGGGGACCGCTACCTGATCGTCAATCCGTTCTTCCATACCTTCGGCTACAAGGCCGGATGGCTGGCGGCGCTGTCGCGCGGCGCCACCGTGCTGCCCCACCTGGTGTTCGACGCCGAGGCCGTGATGACCCGCGTGGAGAACGAAGGCATTACGGTGCTGCCCGGCCCGCCGACGCTGTACCAGACGCTGCTCAACGCACCGCGTCTGCGCGAATTCGACCTGTCATCGCTGCGCGTGGCGGTGACCGGCGCCTCGGCGATCGCGCCGGCGCTGATCCAGCGCATGCGTGACGAACTGGGCTTCGACACCATCATCACCGGCTATGGCCTGACCGAATCGTGCGGCTTCGCCACGCTGACGCGCGCCGGCGACGATGCCGAAACCGTCGCCGGCACCTCCGGCCGCGCGATGCCGGGCATCGAGATCCGCTGCATCGATGCGCACGGCGAGCCGGTTGCCGCCGGCGAGCCGGGCGAAGTGCTGGTGCGCGGCTACAACGTGATGCAAGGCTATTTCGGCCTGCCGGAAGCGACTGCCGAAGCCATCGACAGTGACGGCTGGCTGCATACCGGCGACGTCGGCACGCTCGATGCGCGCGGCTACCTGCGCATCACCGACCGCATCAAGGACATGTTTATCGTCGGCGGCTTCAACTGCTACCCCGCCGAAGTGGAAAAGCTGCTGGTGGCGCATCCGGCGGTGGCCCAGGTGGCGGTGGTGGGCATGCCGCATGAGCGCCTCGGCGAGGTCGGGCGCGCCTACGTGGTGCTGCGCCACGGCGCACGTGTCGACGCCGATACGCTGATTGCCTGGGCGCGCCGGCACATGGCCAATTACAAGGTGCCGCGCGAGGTGCTGTTCGTGACCTCGCTGCCGGTGAGTGCGGCGGGCAAGGTGCTGAAGTACCAGTTGCGGGCATCGTGACGGGGGATACGTGATGACGGACATGAATTCGCTTGCCGAACGGCTGGACCGGCTCGAGGCCGCGGAGGCGATCCGTGCGCTCAAGCTGCGTTACTTGCGCGCCTGCGACGACAAGGACCCCGAGGCCATGCGGGCCTGCTTTGTCGCCGAGGGAGCGCATATCCACTATGACCGGATCGGGACCTTTGCGGGACGCGATGCGCTGGTGCAGTGTTTTTCAGAACTGGCCTGCCGGCCTACGCTGCGAGAGATGCATTTCGCGGGGCAGGGGGATATCCGCGTGGGGAAGGATGGCACGGCGGCGGGGAGCTGGGACCTGGCTTACCTGGCGCTGGATGATGCCAATGCTCCGGCCCTCACCCCAGCCCTCTCCCGCAAGCGGACGAGGGAGCACCCAAGGGCGAGTTGGAACGCCTGAGGCACTGATCCCGCTGCGGGTTTTGCTCCCCTCTCCTACTTGCGGGAGAGGGCCGGGGGTGAGGGCGGGCGCGTGCAATATCGATGGCCTTCACTTTGTTGATGCTCCGGCCCTCACCCCAGCCCCTGCCGCAAGCGGGAGCGGGGCCGGGGGAGAGGGCCGGCGTGTGCGAGGCCGCCGGCGCGTCCGACCCCTATTCCACGATCGCCGGATGCACCGCCGGCGGGCCGCCCAGAGCCTCCCGGTACGACGGCGGCTGCACGCCTTCCGCGTCGACGATGCCGTAGGCCAGCGCCGCCTCCGCCCCGATCAGCACCTGCCCGGACTTGTCCATCAACGCCGGATCCCGATACAGCGCGTCGATGATGCGTCCCGTGAATTCCGGCGTCTCTGCCACCGGCGCGAACGCCGCGTACTTGTCCGGATGCTCCTCCCATACCCGCAGCGTGCGCGCCGTGCGCAGCGGTCCCATCCACAGCGATACCGCGGCCACGCCGTACGGACGCAGGTCCACCGCCATGTCGTGCGCGAACTTGTCGATGCCCGCCTTTTGCGCGCCGTAGGCCGGCCCATGCATATAGCAATTGGCGCCGAACGACGACGTGAAAACGATCAGCCCGCGCCCCTGCGCCGCCATCACCGGCGCGGCATGCCAGCTGGCGACGTAGCCGGAACGCAGCCCCACCTCGAGAATGCCGGCCATCTCCAGCGGCTTGTGCCAGAACGGCCCCGGCTGGATCAGCTGGTCATGCAGGAAGGTGGCGTTGTTGACCAGGATGTCCAGCCGCCCGGCCTCTTCGCGCACACGGCGGAACAGCGCCGCAACCTGGGCGTCGTCGCCATGGTCGCAGGCGACCGCGATGCCGCGCCCGCCGAGGGCATCGATCTCGCGCGCGGTGGCATGGATGGTGCCAGGCAGCGGCGCGCTGCCTTCCTGTTCGGTGCGGCCGGTCACGTAAACCGTGGCGCCGGCCGCGCCGAGCGCCAGCGCGATGCCCTTGCCGGCCCCGCGCGAGCCGCCCGTGACGACCGCGACGATGGCCTGTTCCGCCTGCTTCATGTCTGTCTCCTGTCTGGGTGATATGCGGACGCCGCAGTGGCTGCCCGCGCTACGGAAGCTTGGGGCGGGCATGGCCCCGCAACATCCTTCGTTCGGACTAAGCGGCGCCACGGCCGGCTACCTCAGGCGGACGATGGCCACCGCTGCGGCAAGGCCGACGATATTCGCCATCCCAACCACCGGCAGGGTGCCGCACCGGCGCCGCCGGTCACAACCAAGGAGTGAGCCTGGCCATGTCCGAACTGGAGCACAAGCAAGCCATTCACGCGCTGACCTGCCGCTACGCGCAGGCGGTGGACCGGCGCGATTTCCCAAGCCTGGCGGAACTGTTCAGCCCGGATGCCCTGCTGAGCGGGCCGGGCTTCCGCATGGACGGCGCGCAAGCCATCGTTGACGGCATGGCAGCGCTCGGCCAGTACAGCGCGACGCAGCACCATGTACACCAGCAAACGGTGGCGCTCGCTGGCGATACCGCGACCGCGGAGACCTATTGCGTGGCCAACCACCTGTATGAACAGGACGGGGTGCGGCGCAAGCTGGACTGGGGCATCCGTTACCAGGACCGCTTCGAGCGCTCTCAAGGCCGGTGGCGCTTCGCAGCGCGCGAGCTGGTGGTCGACTGGACGCAGGACCTGCCGCTGCGGGGGGCGTGACCATGACTCGCGTACTCGAAGGCAGGACCGCACTTGTCACCGGCGGGGCGGGCGGTATCGGCGCGGCCAGCGCGCTGGCGCTGTTGCGCGATGGCGCGGCGGTAGTCCTGATGGGGCGGCGGCGCGAAGCGCTGGAAGCGGCACGGCGCAGCTTGCGCGAGCAAGTGGCCGGCGCCACGGTTGAAATCAGCGTCGGTGACGCATGCCGCGAGGATGACGTGCAGGCCGCGCTGCAGCAGGCCTGGGCGCTGGGGCGCCGTCTCGACATGGTGGTGGCGACAGTTGGCGGCGGCGGCTTTCGTCCGCTGCTGATGCACGATGCCGCGTCGCTGATGGCGGAACTGGAGCTGAACATCGCCAGCGCCTTCCTGGCGATCCGCCACGCCTCGCCGTTGATGGCGCCGCACGGTGGCGCGATCGTTTGCATCTCGTCGAACGCGGCGCGCATGACCTGCCGCTGGCTGTCGGCCTACTGCGCGGCCAAGGCGGGCCTGGATGCACTGGTGCGCGCGGCCGCGGAGGAACTGGCCGGATGCGGCATCCGCGTCAATGCGGTGCGGCCGGGCCTGACCCGCTCCGGGGCGAGCGGGCCGCTGTTCGACAACCCGGCCGTGCTCGGCAAGTTCGTCGCGCAGATGCCGTTGGGCCGCGCCGGCGAGCCGGACGACATCGCCGGCGCGGTGCGCTACCTGGCCGGGCCGGAATCGGGCTGGGTCACCGGCCAGAGCCTTGCCGTCGATGGCGGCAGCGAGCTGCGCGGCAATCCCCTGCTCGATGAAGCCGTGGCGGCCGTGTATGGCGAAGCGGCGCTGCGCGCGGTGCTGGCCGGCAGCATTCCCGACGCCACCTGAAACCAGCCATCCGAGGGAGAGAGGCGATGAATCAAGTCAAAGGCAAGGTCGCGCTGGTCACCGGCGCGGCCAGCGGGGTAGGTCGCGCCGACGCGCTGCTGCTGGTGTCCGAGGGCGCACGCGTGGTGCTCAGCGATGTGAACGAAGAGGCCGGGCAGGCACTGGCCCGCGAGATCGGCGATGCGGCACGGTTCGTACGTCACGATATCGCCAGTGAAGACGACTGGCGCAAGGCCATGGCCGCCGCGCAGGACCGCTTCGGCCGGCTCGACGTGCTGGTCAACAATGCGGCCATTTGTCCCCTGGGTTCGATCGAGGACACCTCGCTCGACACCTGGCGCCGGGTCATGCGGGTCAATGCCGATGGCTACTTCCTCGGTTGCAGGTTCGGCGTGCAGGCCATGAAGGACAACCCGGCCGGCGGCTCGATCGTGGTGATGTCGTCGGTGGCGGCGCTGGGCGGGCTGCCGATGATGTGCGCGTACAGTGGCGCGAAAGGGGCCGTGACCGCGCTGACGCGCAGCGTGGCCGTGCACTGCAAGCGCAACGGCTACGGCATCCGCTGCAATTCGATCCATCCCGACGGCATCTGGACGCCGATGACGCAGGCGCTGGTGCCTGACCTGGATGCGGCGGCGCTGGATATCGGCACGGATCCGATGGCACGCATGTGCCAGCCGGAGGATGTGGCCAACCTGGTGCTTTTCCTGGCTTCGGACGCATCGCGCTTCATCAATGGCGCGGAACTGCGCATCGATAACGCACAGCTGATCTCGGGGCTGTAAATGCGGGCACGGCGGCCTGCCCGCGCGGGCCGCCGTGCCGCCCTTTAGCGGTACTGCGCAACGATCTCGCTGACCGTGCGCAGGATGTCGCCGCGGCGATAGCCGAGCAGGGCCGTTTCGGCCGCGTCCGGCTCGTAGTAGAGCGTGTTGCCCCGGCCGAAGCAGATCGCCGAGTCCGGCAGCAGCGGATGCTCCTGGTCGATGACCGGTGGCACGGGGCGGCCGGCATCGCGGAAGAATGCGCCGAAGTAGTCCTGGAAACTCAGGTTCTCGTCGCCGACGAGATAGGCGTTGCCGTTCTCGCCCCGCAACAGGGCCCCTTCGATCGCTTCCGACAGCGACCTGGCCGAGATGAAATTGACACCGCCCGGCGGGGCGAAGTCAGGCATCGGCGCAAAGCCGCCCCTGGCATAGTCGGTATAGGCCTTGAACATGGGCACGGTCAGGCCGGGCACCGTGCCGACGACGAACGGGGCATTGACGCTGTTGACGCGGAAGGCATCGGTGGCCAGGGCCCGCACGCCTTCGTCGGCCAGCTTGCGCGAGCGGATATAGGCGTTGTCGTCGGCCAGGCGCGGCGCCGCCTGCGGGTAGAAGCTGCCGACATGCACCGCGGTCCGGATGCCGGCATCGCGCGCCGTGCGGAAGAAGCGCGGCACGCCTTCGACGTTGGCGCGCTCCCAGTGCGCCGCTTCGTCGCCGCCAGGCGGGACGTGGCGCACATCGTTGCCGGCGGCGAACACCAGCGCGTCGAAGGCACCCAGCCGCGCCGCGGGCAGGTCATTGGCGATGTAATCGCAGCGCAGGAAGTCCAGCTCGCCCAGCGGCGTGCCGGCGGCGGGGCGGTTGCGTCCCGCGATGGTGACATCGTTGCCGCGGCGGCGCAGGTGCAGGGCCGCATGGCCCCCGATCATGCCGGTGCCGCCGACGATCAGTATCTTCATCCTTGTCTCCTTGGTTGGTGGGGTGGCCGCGGAGTGCGGCCATCAGAGGTTCATGCCGTTGCCGGCGATGACTGGCATGTTGGTCCACGCCCCGCTGGGGTCGCGGTACCAGCCGGCGGCGGCCAGGGCGCCGCCGTTGACATGCAGGGCCGTGCCGGTGATCCAGGCAGCGCGTGGGCTGGCCAGGAACAGGATGCCGTCGGCAATGTCCTGAGGCGTGCCGAAGCGGCCCAGCGGGATCCAGCTCGGGATATGGTGCCGGTGTTCGGCCGCGACCATCTGCGACACGGGAACCTGCGGGGTTTCGGTAGTCTCGGGTGCGATCAGGTTGACGCGGATGCCTGCCGGCGCAAGTTCCAGCGCCAGGCTTTGCGTGAAACCGGTGATGGCAGCCTTGAAGGCGCCGTAGACGCTGCAGTACGGAATGCCGCGGAAGGCCTCGATCGACGAGACGCTGACGATGTTGCCGGCGTCGCTGCGCCGTAGCAGCGGCAGCATGGCGCGCGTGACGGTGAAGACGTGGCCCAGATTGGCTGCGTAGAGGCTGGCGATCTCGCCGTCGGTGTAGTCCTCGAACGGCTTGGCGATGCGAAGGAAATCGCCGACGTTGTTGACCAGGATGTCGAGCCGTCCGAAGCGCTGTCCGATCTGCGCGCCGAGTTCGCGCACAGCGGCGGCGTCGGCAGCGTCACCCTGCAACACCAGCACCTCGGCACCGGGCTTTGTCAGCAGCGCGCGGGCATGGTCGGCGCGTTGCGCATCGATCTCCATGACCGCCACGCGTGCACCCTGTTCCAGAAAGGCCTGCGCGGTGGCGAGCCCGATCCCGGCGCCGCCGCCGGTGATCAGCATGCACTTGTCGGTGAAATCCATCTCGCTTGTTCTCCTTGGGTTGCACTGCGGGAATGCAGGCATTGGAAAGGCCAGGCGCGGTACCGACATCGTCCGATTGCAGGTCAGGGAAAACACCGAGGGCCGTGCAACGGCGGACAGCGTCCCTATAATTGCGCTGCCCCAGGTGCCGCAGAGCGCCGGCAGGCATGCACGGTGGTGTGCAACCAGGAGACAGAGAATGTTGATGGCGACCGTTGAGGCGGGGGACGTGGCGTCGCCCTTGCCTGTGCCAACAGGCCTCAGCGTCACGGAATTCAGCGCGCTGCTGGCCGCGGTCTATGAAGGGCCGATGGAGCCCGTGCCATGGGGCCACGCCCTCGAGATGCTGCGCGCGCAACTCGGTGCCAGCTATGTGAGCTTCATCCTGCGTTCGCCTGCCAGCGACCGCCGCGGCCTGGCGGTGCATGCTTCGGCGCACGGCACCTCGCTGGAGGCCGAGGCTTCTTACAACAGCTACTACTACGCGATCGATCCCTTCATCAACCTGCCCACCGAGCGGGCGGTGACGGTCGACGAGGCGCTGGGCGCCGGCAACTGGTGCCGCAGCGAGATCTTCCGCCAGTTCCTGCAGCCGCTCGGCATCCGCTACCTGCTGGGCGCGGACATCCGTACCGAGGATGGTGTCGAGTGCCGCCTGCGCATTTGCCGCCAGCACGACACGCAGGACTTCTCCGAAGCGGACAAGACCACTTGCGCCGCCATCCTGCCTCACCTGAAGCGCGCGATCCGGCTGCATTCCCGCCTCGATGTGGTGGAATCGGAGCGCTCGCTCTACGCGGGCGCGATCGACCGCATGCTGGTGGGCATGGTGATCCTCGACGCCGCTGGCGCGGTTCTCAAGAGGAATGCCGAGGCCGAGGAGATCCTTGCGGAGAACGACGGCATCCGCCTCAACGGGAATAGCTTCGAGATCGCCTACGCCCACGAAAGCCGCAAGTTCCAGTACCTGCTGCGGCGCGCGCAACTGGGACACCACGGCAGCGAGCCGGCGCTGGCGGAGGCCATGTCGATCACGCGCCCGTCGGGGCGCGGCAAGCTCGGGGTGCTGATCCGCACCATTCCGCTCAGCGAGTGGTCGGAAGAAAACCGCCATCGGCCCGCCTGCGCGGTCTTTATCCGCGATCCCGAGCGCAAGTCGCGCGCCTCGTACGAGGTGGTGCGCAAGCTGTTCGACCTCACTCCCGCCGAAACTGCGCTGGCGCTGGTGCTTGCCGACGGCATGACGCTCGACGAAGCCGCCGAGGCCCTCGGCACCAGCAAGAACACGGCGCGCGCCCACCTGCGCGCGATTTTCTCCAAGACCGGCGTGACGCGGCAGGCGACGCTGGTGCGCATGCTGCTGAGCAGCGTGGTGACGCTCGGCTGAGCGCCAACGCCGCACAACATCGCTCTAGTCCGATCGGAGGATGAGCGCCGCCATCGTCTCGCCTAGCATGCACAGGACCAGCGGGCGCGGCAAACAGATGGCACGTCAGGCGGATACGGCAATGCACGCGCTCCGCGCCCGTTTCTGTTCCGCGCACGCTTCAACCCGTCCGGCCACGGCCGGCACCTGTACCAGGGAGCGTGGAGCATGGAGAAAGTCATTTATATCGTCTGGCGCGATCCGCGCACCGAGCCGGCGGAATTCGCGCGCCGGCTGCGCACGGCACTCGCGGACAAGCTGCTGGCACTGGGCGCACGCGGACTGCAGGTCAACGTGGCCGATGACGCCGTACTGCCTGCCGCGGGCCTGCGCCAGGCCAACACCCGCCCGCAGATGGAAGGGCTGGTCTCGGTCTGGATGGACAGCGCGGTCGACCGCCTGCGCCAGCCGTTCGACCAGGCGCTCGAGGCAGCGGCCGGCCGCATGGCCGGCTACCTCGTGACCGAGTCCCAGCCGATCCGCAATACGCGCTTCCCGGCCGCGGCGGGCGAGCGCACGCCCGGCTTTGCGCAGCTGGCGTTCCTGACGCGGCCGCCCCGGCTCACGCCGAAGGCGTGGCTGGACATCTGGCACAACCACCACACGCAGGTGGCGGTCGAGACCCAGGACAACTTCCTCTATGTGCAGAATGTGGTGGTGCGGCCGCTGACCTACGCTGCGCCACCTTGCGACGCCATCGTCGAGGAGTGCTTTCCCGACGCGGCAATGACCGACCCGCAAGCGTTCTTCGACGCGGTCGGCAACGAAGAGAAGTTCCAGCGCAACCTCCAGGCCATGATGGCGAGCTGCCAGCGTTTCATCGACTTCGACAAGATCGACGTGGTCCCCACCAGCCAGTACATCGTCCGCCCCGCCAGCGCCTGAATCCGGACCCGGATCGGCTAGTCCCACTGGACGATGTGCCGGGTAGCCGCGCGCGGAAGAATAGGTCTCATCAGCCAGCAGTGGCAACGAACCTGAGGAGACCCGCATGTTGGATATCCGTGCGCTCGGCTACATCGTGGTCGAGTCCACCGACCTGGGGCAATGGCGGCAGTATGCGGAGCAGGTGCTCGGCATGACCTGCGCCGGCGCCCCCGGCGGTGCGCTGTACGTGAAGATGGACGAGCGCGACTACCGCTACCTGGTGGTGACGGGTGCGCGCGATCGCTACCTGGCATCGGGCTGGGAGCTGGCCGACGAGCCGGCCTATCGCCATGCGCTCGAGACGCTGCGCCAGGCCGAGGTCGAAGTCGTGCACGCCAGCCCCGCCGAACTGGCGCAGCGCCGGATGCAGGCGATGGCCTGGTTCACCGATCCGTCCGGCAACCGCCACGAGGTCTCGTGGGGCATGCGCTCCGACTTCCTGCGCTTCGTCTCGCCGGTCGGTGTGCCGCGCTTCATCACCGACCCGATGGGCGCGGGCCATACCGTGCTGCCGGCGCCGGTCTTCGACCGGACCTATGCCTTCCTGCGCGACGTGATGGGCTTCGGCCTGTCCGACATCTACCGCGTGCGCTTCACCAGCGACCCCAACGAGCCGGAAAAGCGCATCCACTTCCTGCATTGCGCCAATGCGCGCCACCACAGCCTGGCGATCTTCGAGATGCCGTCCGAAGCCGGCTGCATCCACGTGATGGCTGAGGTGCCCGACATGGCCGAGGTGGGCCGCGCGCTGGACCGGGTGCACCAGCACGGCGTGAAGCTGTCGGCCACGCTGGGACAGCACTGCAATGACCGCATGACTTCCTTCTACATGAAGACCCCCGGCGGCTTCGACCTCGAGTACGGGCACGGCGGGCTGGAGGTGGACTGGAGCCGCCACGCCGCCTACGAGGCCACGCGGGTCAGCCTGTGGGGCCATGACTTCAGCATCGGATACCGCTAAGCGCGGCACAGACCTATGACCAAGACCATCGACAAGACCATGAGCGCGGCCGACGTGGTCGGCCAGCTCGCCGACGGCATGACCATCGGCATCGGCGGCTGGGGCCCGCGCCGCAAGCCCATGGCACTGGTGCGCGAGATCCTGCGCTCGCCGCTGAAGGACCTGACCGTGGTGGCCTATGGCGGCCCCGAGGTGGGCATGCTGTGCGCCGCCGGCAAGGTGCGCCGGCTGGTGTTCGGCTTTGTCTCGCTCGACGTGATCCCGCTCGAGCCGTACTTCCGCCAGGCGCGCGAGCGCGGCCTGCTGGCGGTGACCGAGCTGGACGAAGGCATGCTGCAGCTGGGGCTGCGCGCCGCCGCGGCGCGCCTGCCGTTCCTGCCGACGCGGGCCGCGCTGGGCACCGACGTGCTGGACCGCAACCCGCACCTGAAGACCGTCCGTTCGCCGTACGACGACGGCGAGGTGCTGCTGGCAATGCCGGCGATCCCGCTGGATGCGGCGCTGCTGCACGTGAACGAAAGCGATGTGCTGGGCAACACCCGCATCGACGGCCCCGATCCGTTCTTCGACGAGTGGTTCGCGCGCGCCGCGCAGCGCTGCTATGTCAGCTGCGAAACGCTGCACCCGCGCCTCGAAGACACCGAGCTGGCGCGTGCCCGCAACAACCCGTTCGAGCGCGCGCTGGTGACCGGCGTGGTGCACGCGCCGGCGGGGGCCCATCCCACTTCGTGCGCGCCGGCCTATGGCTGGGACCTGCCGGCGTTGAAGTCCTATTGCGCCAGCGCCGACGCCGAAGACGGCTTCCGCGCCTACCGCGACGAGGTGGTGGGCCCCAGCGAGGCGCACTACCTGGCGTGCATCGGCGGCCCTGGCCACGTGCACGACCTGCCGCTGCCCGTACTTTGATCCTAAGGAGCGACCGTGAGCGCCACTTATGAATTTACCCGCGCCGAGCTGATGATCGCCGTCGCCGCCCGCGCCTGGCGCGACGACGGCGAGGTGCTGGCCACCGGCATCGGCACCGGCCCGCGCATCGCCGCCGGCCTGGCGCGGCTTGCGCACAACCCCGGCCTGCTGCTGACCGACGGCGAGGCCTACCTGGTCGAAACGCCGGTGCCGCTGGGCCCGCGCGAACCGGATTACCAGGTGCGCGCCAGCGGCTGGATGGGCTATGCGCGCGTGTTCGATTGCCTGTGGGGCGGGCGCCGCCATGCGCTGGTGATGCCGACGCAGATCGACCGCTTCGGCCAGGCCAATATCTCCTGCCTGGGCGGCACCCATGCGCAGCCCAAGACCCAGTTGCTCGGCGCGCGCGGCTTCCCGGGCAACAGCATCCACCACGCCAATTCCTTCTTCGTGCCGGGCCACAGCCCGCGCGCCTTTGTTGCCGGCGAAGTCGACATGGTCTGCAGCGTCGGCTACAACCCGGCGCGCCAGATCGAAGGCATGCGCAGCTTCATCGACCTGCGCGTGATCGTCACCGACCTGTGCGTGATGGATTTCGGCGGCGCTGACCATGCCATCCGCGTGCGCTCGCTGCACCCCGGCGTCAGCCTGGAGCAGGTGCAGGCCGCCACCGGCTTTGCGCTGGCCAACCCGCCCGGCGAAGCGCTGCCGGAGACGGCGGCACCGACGCCGGAAGAACTGCGGCTGATCGCGCAGCTCGACCCGCACAACCTGCGTGCCGCGATCGTGCGCGGCAATCCTTCCGGACGCGCCTGAGGCTGCCATGACATCGCCTGCCATCGAACCCATCAGCCTCGGTCCGAACGCCGAGGTGCTCTACCAGGTCGCCGACGGCATCGCCACGGTGACCATGAACCGGCCGCAGTTCCACAACGCGCAGAACTCGAAGATGACGTATGCGCTGGACGAAGCCTACCGGCGCGCCGCCGCCGACGACGCGGTCAAGGTGATCGTGCTGCGCGGCGCGGGCAAGCACTTCTCCGCCGGGCACGACATCGGCACGCCGGGGCGCGACATCAACGAGACCTTCGAGCGCGCCTCGCTCTGGTATGACCACGTCAACAAGCCCGGCGGCGAGTTCCTCTATGCGCGCGAGCAGGAGGTCTACCTGGGCATGTGCCGGCGCTGGCGCGAACTGCCCAAGCCCACCATCGCCATGGTGCACGGCGCCTGCATCGCCGGCGGGCTGATGCTGGCCTGGGTGTGCGACCTGATCGTGGCGTCCGACGATGCTTTTTTTGCCGATCCGGTGGTGCGCATGGGGATTCCGGGCGTGGAGTACTTCGCGCATGCGTATGAGCTGCACCCGCGCATCGCCAAGGAATTCCTGTTCCTGGGCGAACGCATGGGCGCCGGGCGCGCCGAGCGCATGGGCATGGTCAACCGCGTGGTGCCGCGCGACGCGCTCGCGGACACGGTCTACGGCATGGCCGCCAAGGTGGCGCAGATGCCGCGCCTGGGCCTGACCCTGACCAAGCAGGCGGTCAACCACGTGGAAGACCTGCAGGGCAAGCGCACCGCGATGGATGCGGTCTTTGCCTGGCACCACTTTGCCCACGCGCACAACGAACTGGTCAGCGGCGACAAGCTGGGCGGCTACGACGCGCGCGCGATGGCGGCGTCACAGCGTACCGGCGGCGAGGAGAAGGCATGAGCCCCGGCATGAACGCCGCCAGCCTGCACACCGTGCTGTGCGACCTGCTCGGCTGCCGCTATCCGATCGTGCAGACGGCAATGGGCTGGGTGGCGGACGCCAAGCTGGTTGCCGCCAGCGGCAATGCCGGTGCCTTCGGCTTCCTGGCCGGCGCCACGATCCCGCCGGGCGAGGTCGAGCGCGAGATCCTGCGCGTCAAGGCGCTCAGCGACCGGCCCTTCGGCATCAACTTCCACATGTTCCAGCCCAACGCGCACGAGGTCATCGAGATGGCGATCCGCCACCGGCTGCGCGCGGTCAGCTACGGGCGCGGCCCGGACGCGAAGATGGTCGGCCGGCTCAAGGCGGCAGGCATCATCTGCATGCCGACGGTGGGCGCCGCCAGGCACGCGGCCAAGGCCGTTGAAATGGGCGCGGACGTGGTCACGGTGCAGGGCGGCGAGGGCGGCGGCCATACCGGCGGCACGCCGACCACGCTGCTGCTGCCGCAGGTGCTGGACAGCGTCAACGTGCCGGTGGTAGCGGCGGGCGGCTTCTTCGACGGCCGCGGGCTGGCCGCGGCGCTGGCCTACGGCGCCGCCGGCGTGGCCATGGGCACGCGCTTCCTGATGTCGGCCGAGTCGCCGGTGCCGGCGCAGACGCTGGAGCGCTACGTCAAGGTACGCGACCCGGGCCAGATCCGCGTATCGCTGGCAATCGACGGGCTGCCGCAGCGGATGATCGACAACGATTTCCTGGTCGGGCTGGAAAAGGCCGGCCCGCTGCGCCGCACCTGGCTGGCGTTGTGCGCCGCGCGCAAATGGCAGGCGCGCACCGGCATGCGCAGCACGCAGCTGCTGGCGACCGCCTGGCGCGCGATGCGGGAGCAGGACTACAGCGCCGCGCAGACGCTGATGGCCGCCAACGCGCCGGTGCTGATCCAGCGCGCGATGGTGGAGGGGTGCCCGGATGAGGGCGTGCTGCCCAGCGGGCAGGCGGCCGCGGCGATCGGCGCGATCGAGTCGTGCGAGCAGATCGTGGCGGGGATGGTGGTGCAGGCGCGAGCTCAGCTTCAGGCGCTGGCATCACGGCAAGCTGTACTTCGTTGATGGTCCCGGCCCTCACCCCGGCCCTCTCCCGCAAGCGGGAGAGGGAGCACCCGACCCGAGCGGTCAGGACTGCAGGCGTTGCAGGCGCCGCCGGTGTGCTCCCCTCTCCCGCCTGCGGGAGAGGGGCAGTGGGTGAGGGCAGGCGCTTCCAATGCGAGGACCCATCAAAGCCGCCCAACGCACAAACCTACATGACAGGCAAAGCCACCATGAACACGAACGACCAACCCTTCCGCATCGACACCGCCGACGGCATCGCCGAGCTGGTGATCGACCACCCGCCCGTCAACGCGCTCGACAACGCCGGCTGGCATGCGCTGGCCGCGGCCATCGACCGCCTCGGCGCCGATCCCGCGGTACGCGTGATCGTGCTGCGCGGCGAAGGCCGCGGCTTCTGCGCCGGCGTCGACATCAAGGAGCTATCGGCGCATCCCGAACGCATCGTCGGCGTCAATGCCGGCAACTACGCCACCTTCCGCGCCGTGCACCGCAATCCCAAACCGGTCATCGTCGCCGTGCACGGCTTTGTGCTGGGCGGCGGCATCGGCATCTGCGGCGCGGCCGACATCATCGTCGCGTCGGCGTGCGCGCGCTTTGGCGTGCCCGAGATCGACCGCGGCGCCATGGGTGGCGGCGCGCACCTGCAGCGCATGTTCGGCGTGCAGAAGGTGCGGGCGATGTATTTTACCGGCGAGATGATCGACGCCGCCGAGGCCTATCGCCTGGGCGCGGTGGAACGCGTGGTGCCGCGCGCCGGACTGCGCGACGCCGCCATGGCGCTGGCGCGCCAGATCGCGGCCAAGAGCCCGGCCATGCTGCAGCTGGCCAAGGAAGCGCTCAACGGCGTGGAAGACGGCAATCTCGAGGACAAGTACCGCTGGGAGCAGGGCTTCACGCTGCAGGCGTACATGAGCGCCGATTCCGGCGAGGCGCGCGCCGCCTTTGTCGAAGGCCGCGAGGCTTCCTTCGCCGCAGTGGAGCAGGGAGCCCGCGATGCAGCTTGAATACACCGACGCCCAGCGCGCCTTCCGCGACGAGGTGCGCGACTGGATGGCCGCGCACGTGCCGCGCACGCCGCTGGCGAGCTTCGACACCGAAGAGGGCTTTGCCCAGCACCGCGCCTGGGAAGCCACGCTCAACCAGGGCCGCTGGAGCATGGTCACCTGGCCGTCCGAACTGGGCGGGCGCGGCTGCGACCTGATCGAATGGCTGATCTTCGAGGAAGAGTACTGGCGCGCCGGCGCGCCGATGCGCGTCAACCAGAACGGCATCTTCCTGCTTGGGCCGACGCTGATGGAATTCGGCACCGAGGCGCAGAAGGCGCGCTTCCTGCCGCGCATGGCCGCGGGCGAGCATATCTGGGCGCAGGGCTGGTCCGAGCCGAACGCCGGCTCCGACATGGCCGCGATCCGCTGCAGTGCGATCCGCGACGGCGACGACTACGTGATCAACGGCCAGAAGATCTGGTCGACGCGCGCGGTCTGGGCCGACTGGCTGTTCGGCCTGTTCCGCACCGATCCGGCGTCGACGCGCCACCATGGGCTGACCTTCGTGCTGGTGCCGCTCGACACGCCCGGCATCACCGTGCGGCCGATCCGCCAGCTCAACGGCCAGACCGGTTTTGCCGAGATCTTCTTCGATGACGTGCGCGTGCCGATGGAGAACCGGCTGGCGGCCGAGGGCGCCGGCTGGCAGGTGGCGATGGCCACCGCGGGCTTCGAGCGCGGGCTGATGCTGCGCTCGCCCGCCCGCTTCCAGGAAACCGCGCGCGCGCTGGTGCGTCTCTACCAGGCCAACCGCGAGGCCGCGGACCGCGACCCGTCGCTGCGCGAAGCGGTGCTGCGCGCGTGGATGGATGCCGAGGCCTACACGCTGTCGACCTACGCCACCGCGAGCCGGCTGGTAAAGGGCGGCCATATCGGCGCGGAGTCGAGCACCAACAAGGTGTTCTGGTCCGAGCTGGACATCCATATGCACGATACCGCGCTGGCGATCCTGGGGCAGGCCGCCGAAGTCGCGCCGGCCGGCCAGCCGCCGGGTTCGCTCGGCCACTGGCTGGATGGTTTCCTGTTCGCGCAGGCCGGGCCGATCTACGCCGGCACAAACGAGATCCAGCGCAACATCGTCGCCGAGCGCCTGCTCGGCATGCCGCGCGCATGACGGCACCCGGGGGAAACATATGGATTTCGCATTGACCGAAGAGCAGGAGCAGTTTGCCGAGGCGATCCGGCGCTTCCTGATGACCGAGATGACGCCGGAACTGACGCGCGAGCTGTGGCTCACCGAGACGGGCCGCTCAGATGCGTTGTGGCGGCAGCTGTCCGACCAGGGCATGACCGCCGTGATGGTGCCGGCGGAGCAGGGCGGGCTCGGGCTCGGCGAGCTCGAATGGGCGCCGCTGGCGCAGGCATGCGGCTATTTCGCGCTGCCTGAGCCGCTGCTCGACACCGCGCTGGTGGCGGCTGGCCTGCTGCGCGACGCACTCGACGCCGCGCCCGACGACGCAACGCGCGCGCGTTGCACTGCGCTGCTGCAACGCATCGCCGCCGGCGAGGCGCGCGTGGCGGTGGCGCACCCGCAGGACAGTCTGGTGGCGGACGCCCATGTCGCCGACGCCATCCTGTGCGCGCATGAAGGTGCCGTGCACCTGCTGCGGCCGGACCAGGCCACGCTGACCGCGCGCACGGGCCTCGATCCGTCGCGCCGGCTGTTCGAGCTGGCTTGGACGCCGAGCGCCGAAACCGAACTGTTGCCGGCCGCAGCTGGTGCCGGCCTGTGGGACGCGGCGCTGAACCGCGGCGCGCTGGGCGTGGCCGCGCAGCAGCTGGGCCTGACCCAGCGCATGCTCGACCTGGCGATCGACTACAGCGCGCAGCGCAAGCAGTTCGGCAAGGCCATCGGTGCATACCAGGCAGTCAAGCACCTGCTGGCCGACGTGGCGATCCAGCTGGAGTTCGCCAAGCCGGTGCTGCTGCGCGCCGCCGCCGCGCTGGCGCACGGCCTGCCGCATGCCGGCCTGCATGTGTCGCACGCCCGCGTCGCCGCCGCGCGTTGCGCGTGGAGCGCGGCACGCCAGGCGATCCAGGTGCATGGCGCGATGGGCTACACCTGGGAGCTGGACCTGCAGATCTTCACCAAGCGCGCCTGGGCCCTGGCCGGAAGCTGGGGCGACCGCGCCTTCCACAAGGCACGCCTGGGCGCGCACATCCTGGACGGCGAGCACGCGCTCGGCGCCGGCGCCACCTTTGCCTGAATGGCCCGATCCCAAGGAGACCAATGACCATGAAACACGCCTATATCGTTGATGCCCTGCGCACCCCCACCGGGCGCCGCAAGGGCGGACTGTCGCACCTGCACGGCGCCGACCTGGGCGGCTTCGTGCTTGCCGAGCTGGTGCGCCGCAACGGCATCCCGGCCGAGGACTATGACGACGTGGTGTTCGGCTGCGTCGACACCATCGGTCCGCTGGCCGGCAATATCGCGCGCAGCGCGTGGCTGGCGGCCGGGCTGCCGCTGACCGTGCCGGGCGTGACGGTGGACCGCCAGTGCGGCTCGTCGCAGCAAGCCGTGCACTTTGCCGCGCAGGCGGTGATGAGCGGCACGCAGGACGTGGTGATCGCCGGCGGCGTGCAGACCATGACGCAGATCCCAATCTCGTCGGCGATGCTGGCGGGGCAGGCGCTCGGCTTTACCGACCCGTTCTCGGGCAGCAAGGGCTGGCAGGCGCGCTTCGGCGCTGCGCCGGTGTCGCAGTTCCACGCGGCGCAGCGCATTGCCGAGCACTGGAAGCTGTCGCGCGAGGCCATGGAAGCCTATGCGCTGGAAAGCCACCAGCGCGCGGCCGCGGCGATCGAGGGCGGCCGCTTCGCGCGTGAGATCGTGCCGTGCGAAGGCGTGACCCGGGATGAAACCCCGCGTCCCGATACCACGCTGGCCAAGATGGCTTCGCTGGAGCCGCTGATGCCGGGCAGCTCGCTGACCGCTGCCGTGTCCAGCCAGACCGCCGATGCCGCCGCCGCACTGCTGATCGTTTCGGAGGACGCGCTCAGGCGCTACGGCCTGACGCCGCGCGCGCGCATCGCCCATATGAGCGTGCTGGGCGACGACCCGTTGTGGATGCTGACCGCGCCGATTCCGGCGACGAAGCGCGCTCTGGAGCGCAGCGGGCTGCGCCTGGCCGATATCGACGTGGTCGAGATCAACGAAGCCTTCGCCTCGGTGGCGATGGCGTGGCTGGCCGAGACCGGCTACGCACCCGAGCGCACCAACCCCAATGGCGGCGCGATCGCACTGGGCCACCCGCTCGGCGCCACCGGCGCGCGCCTGATGACCACGCTGCTGCACGAACTCGAACGCACCGGCGGCCGCTATGGCCTGCAGACCATGTGCGAGGGCGGCGGGCTGGCCAACGTCACCATCATCGAACGACTGTAAGGAGGCCATCATGGGTATCTGCGACGGACGCACCGTCATCATCACCGGCGCCGGTGGCGGGCTGGGCCGCGCCTATGCGTTGGCCTTCGGCGCCGAGGGCGCCAACGTGGTCGTCAACGACATCCGGCGCGACGCGGCCGAAGCGGTCTGCGCGGAGATCCGCGCCGCCGGCGGCAGTGCGCTCGCCTGCGATGACGACATCACGCAGCTGGCCACCGCGCAGCGCATCGTCGAGGCCGCGGTCGAGGCCTATGGCGAGGTCCACGTGCTGGTCAACAACGCCGGCATCTGCCGCGACCGCATGTTCGTCAGCCTCACCGAGGCGGACTGGGACGACGTCATGCGCGTGCATCTGCGCGGCCACTTCTGCTTGGCCAACCTGCTGGCGCGGCGCTGGCGCGATGCCGCCAAGGCCGGCCGCACGGTCGACGCGCGCATTATCAATACCAGCTCCGGCGCGGGCCTGCAGGGCTCGGTGGGGCAGTCCAACTACGCCGCCGCCAAGGCCGGCATCGCCGCGCTCACGCTGGTGCAGGCCGCGGAGCTGGGCCGCTACGGCATCACCGCCAACGCGCTGGCGCCGGCCGCTCGCACCGGCATGACCGAAGACGTGTTCGCCGACATGATGAAGGCGCCGGAAAGCGGCTTCGATTACTACGACCCGGCCAACGTTGCGCCGCTGGTGGTGTGGCTGGGCAGCGCGGAGTCCGCGCAGGTCAACGGTCGCATGTTCGAGGCGGCCGGCGGCATGGTGTCGGTGGCAGACGGCTGGCGCACCGGGCCGAAGGCCGACAAGGGCGCACGCTGGCAACCGGCCGAAGTGGGGGCGGCGGTGGCGGGGCTGCTGGCGCAGGCGCAGCCGCCCCAGGCGGTGTACGGCAGCTGAGCGCGACGGCCATGGATTTCTCCAGTTCCGTCGAATTCGGGGTCGAACACCAGATGGTCCGCGACAGCGCGCGCGACTACCTCGCCGCGCACAGCGATTCGGCAGCGGTGCGGCGCGTGACCGAGGCCGGGCCGGCTCACGACGACGCGCTGTGGCACGCGATCGCGAGCGAACTCGGCTGGTGCGGCATCGCGCTGCCCGAAGCCGTCGGCGGCGCTGGCCTGGGGGCGCCCGGGCTGGTGCTGCTGCAGGAGCAACTGGGCCAGCGCCTGGCGTGCGTGCCGTTCTGGTCGACCGCTTGCGTGGTGGCGCCGTGGCTGCAGGGCAGCGTCGGCCACAGTGGACCGTGGCTGGAGCGGCTGGCCACGGGCGAGTGCCGCGCCGCGGCGGTGCTGCCGGACGATGGCGGCTGGCATTACGACGGTGTCCCGGTCACCGCGCAGGCAGGGGCGGACGGTTTCGCGCTGCGCGGCAGCGCCGCCCAGGTGGCCGATGCCGCCGGGGCCGACTGGCTGCTGGTGCCGGCGCGGCTCGAAGATGGCGCGCCGGCGCTGTTCCTGCTGGAGCCCGTTGCGCTGGCGCAGGACGCGCGCTTCGCCATTGCGCCGCTGGACACGCTCGACCGCACGCGGCCGCTGGCGTCGTTGCGGTTCGACGGCGTGGCCGTTGCCGCCAGCGCCTGCCTGGCGCGCGGCGACGCCGCCGTCCAGGGCCTGGCGCAGGCGTGGTGGCACGGCAAGCTGATGCTGGCTGCCGAACAGCTCGGCGCCGCGCAGCAATGCCTGGACCTGACCGTTGCCTATGCCGCGGAGCGCATCCAGTTCGGCCGCGCCATCAGCTCGTTCCAGGCGGTCAAGCACCGCTGCGCGCAGATGATGGTGCTGGTCGAGGCGGCGCGCTCGGCGGTGTATGGCGCGGCGCAGGCGTGGGAGACAGCGGCCGTCGCCGACGCGCGGCTCGAGGTTTGCGCCGCCGCCGTTGCCGCCGACGACGCGCTGCGCTTCTGCGCGCAGGAAGCCATCCAGCTGCATGGCGGGGTTGGCTTCACCTGGGAATACGACCCCCAGCTCTATTTCAAGCGCGCGCAGGCCGCCAGCCACTGGCTGGGCGGGGCCGGCGCCGCGCTTGCCTACATCGCCGCCAACGGCCCGCAGGCATGGAGGACAGCATGAAAGCGAATGACGAGTCGGCATTCCGCGCCGAGGTGGCGCGGTGGCTGGCCGAAAACCTGGCCGGCGAATTCGAATGCCTGAAACACCGTGGCGGCCCTGGCGACGAAGAGGCCTATCCCGAGTTGCGCAAGGCGTGGGAACGGCGCCTGGCGGAGGGGGGCTGGACCGGGCTGGGCTGGCCGCGCGCGCATGGCGGGCGCGAACTGCCGGTGATGCAGCAGGTGATCTTCCATGAGGAATACGCGCGCGCCGGCGGCCCGGGCCGCATGGGGCATATCGGCGAGGGCCTGATCGGCCCGACGCTGATCGCCTTCGGCACCGAGGACCAGAAGGCGCGGCTGCTGCCCGGCATCCGCAACGGCACCGCGTTCTGGTGCCAGGGCTATTCGGAGCCCGGCGCGGGCTCGGACCTGGCCAATGTGCGCACGCGCGCAGTGCGCGATGCCGCCAGCGGCGACTGGCTGGTCAGCGGGCAGAAGGTCTGGACCTCGCTCGCGCATGAATCCGACTGGATCTTCGTGCTGGCGCGCTGCGAGCCCGGCTCGCGCGGCAGCAAGGGGCTGGTCTTCCTGATGCTGCCGCTGGACCAGCCCGGCATCGAGATCCGCCCGATCCGGCAGATGGGCGGTGGCGCCGAGTTCAACGAGGTGTTCTTCGACGGCGCGCGCGCCGCGGCCGCCGACGTGCTGGGCGAGCCCGGCGACGGCTGGCGCATCGCCATGGCGCTGCTCGGCTTCGAGCGCGGCATCTCCACCCTGGGCCAGCAGATGCAGTTCACGCATGAGCTGGAATGGGTGGCGCAGGCCGCGCGCGACAACGGCAGCAGCCGCGATGCGCTGGTGCGCCAGCGCATCGCGCGCGCCTGGGCCGGCCTGCGCGTGATGCGCGCCAATGCGCTGCGCATGCTGGCCGGCGCGGCCAGGGCAAGCGAGGACGGCGGCACCGCGCTGCAGCGCGAGGCGCTGATCTACAAGTACTACTGGTCCAACTGGCACCGCGACCTGGGGCAACTGGCGCTGGACGTGCTGGGCCCGCTGGCCAACGTGCTGGACCGGGCCGAGACGGGCGATGTGCGCCGCACCCGGCTGCAGCAGATGGCGCTGTTTTCGCGCGCCGACACCATCTACGCCGGCACCAACGAAATCCAGCTCAACATCATCGCCGAACGCGGGCTGGGCATGCCGCGCGAGGCCCGAGGAAAGTCATGACCCTTCACGCAGAAACCCCCAGCGCCCCGGCCTATGTGCCGGGTCACCAACTGCTCGCCGGCAGGAGCGTGCTGATCACCGCCGCCGCGGGCGCCGGCATCGGCTTCGCCGCCGCGCGCCGCTGCGCGGAAGAGGGCTGCCGCGCGCTGATGATCTCCGACATCCATCCCATGCGCCTGGACGAGGCGGTCCAACGCCTGCGCGCCGAGACCGGGCTGCAGGCCATCCATGGCCATCTGTGCGATGTGTCCGACGAAACGCAGGTGCGCGCACTCGTGGCCGCCGCGGAAGAAGCACTCGGCGGCACCGACGTGCTGATCAACAACGCCGGCCTGGGCGGCTCGCGCCGCCTAGTTGATATGGACGATGCCGAGTGGTCGCGCGTCATCGATATTTCTCTCACCGGCACCTTCCGCATGACGCGCGCGATGCTGCCGCACATGCAGGCGCGCCGCCGCGGCGCGATCGTCAACAACGCCTCGGTGCTGGGCTGGCGGGCGCAGAAGGAGCAGTCGCACTACGCCGCGGCCAAGGCCGGGGTGATGGCGCTGACGCGCTGCAGCGCGATGGAGGCCGCCGAGTATGGCGTGCGCATCAACGCGGTGGCGCCGAGCATCGCGCTGCACGACTTCCTGAAGAAGTCGGCACCGGCGGACCTGCTGCGGCAGCTGAGCGAGCGCGAGGCGTTCGGGCGCGCGGCGGAGGTGTGGGAGGTGGCCAATGTGATGGTGTTTCTGGCTAGTGACTATGCGTCGTATATGACCGGGGAGGTGTTGCCGGTGAGCAGTCAGCGGGCTTGAGGGACGGCTGGGATGCGGTCGACCCGCTGAGGGTTTGCTCCCCTCTCCCGCTTGCGGGAGAGGGGGGGTGAGGGCGGGCGTTGGCCATAGGGACGCGCGTCACTTCGTTGATGCTCCGGCCCTCACCCCCACCCCTCTCCCACGTTGTGGGAGAGGGGAGCCTTCGCGAAGGGCGCTGGCTACGATCGTCGCCGGAGCCTGCCATCCTTCTGACCGGGAAGCACAGTTGGTACTCGAATCAATGCTGGAACCAAACATGCCAAGAATCTTCCGTTCCGCCGAAGACATCCACGCCGCCGTCGGCCAACACCTGGGCGCCAGCGCCTGGACCCGCATCACCCAGCAACAGGTCGACCAGTTCGCCCGTGCCACCGGCGACCACCAGTGGCTGCACGTCGACCCCGAACGCGCCGCGCAGGGCCCCTACGGCGCCTGCATCGCCCACGGCTACCTGACGCTGGCGCTGGTCAACCAGTTCCTGCCGGAACTGGTCGCCGTCGAGGGCATGAAATTCGGCGTCAACTACGGCTGCGACAAGGTGCGCTTCCCGGCGCCGGTGCGCGTCGGCGCGCGCGTGCGCGGCGTGGGCGAGGTGGTGCGGGCCGAGACCCTGGAGGGCGGCGTGCAGTCGGTGGTGCGCATGACCGTCGAGATCGAAGGCGAGCCCAAGCCCGCCTGCGTGGCTGAGACCATCAGCCGCTACTACTTCTGAACAGGAATCCACAGCATGAAAGACGCAGTCATCGTCGCCGTCGCGCGCACCCCCATCGGCAAGGCCTTCCGCGGCGCCTTCAACGATACCGAAGCCCCGGTGCTGGGCGGCCACGTGGTGCGTGCGGTGGTGGAGCGCGCCGGCGTGGACCCGGCCGACGTCGACGATGTGCTGATCGGCGCGGCCGCGCAGCAGGGCACCCAGGGCTACAACCTGGGCCGCCTGAGCGCGGTGGCGGCGGGCCTGCCCGACAGCGTGCCGGGCATGACCATGGACCGCATGTGCGGCTCCGGCCTGATGACGATTGCGGCCGGTGCGCGCGCGATTCAGTGCGGCGAGGCCGACATCATCGTCGCCGGCGGCGCCGAGTCGATCTCGCTGACGCAAAACAAGCACAAGAACAGCTATCGCGCCCAGTCCGAAGCGGTGCTGGCGCGCCAGCCGGCGGCCTACATGGCGATGATCGAGACCGCCGAGGTGGTGGCACGCCGCTACGGCATCAGCCGCGCCGAGCAGGACGCCTACGCCTGGCGCAGCCAGCAGCGCACTGCCGAAGCACAACGGCGCGGCGCCTTCGATGAGGAGATCGTGCCGCTGGAAACGCGACGCGCGCTGTTCGACAAGGCCGGCACGCCGACCGGTCACGAGACCGTGCGGCTGGCGCAGGACGAATGCAACCGGCCCGACACCACCGCTGCCAGCCTGGAGGCGCTCAAGCCCGTCTGGAGCGGCGGCCAGGCCGTGGCCGTGGGCGAGCACATCACCGCCGGCAATGCCTCGCAGCTGTCCGACGGCGCCGCCGCGGTGCTGCTGATGAGCGCCGACGAGGCACGCCGCCGCGGGCTGCGACCGCTCGGGCGCTACCGCGGCATGGCGCTGACGGGCTGCGCCCCGGACGAGATGGGCATCGGCCCCGTGTTCGCGGTGCCGAAGCTGCTGGCGCGCCATGGCATGACAGTGGCCGACGTGGGCCTGTGGGAGCTGAACGAGGCCTTTGCATGCCAGGTGCTGTACTGCCAGCAGAAGCTGGGCATTCCCGATGCGCGGCTGAACGTCAACGGCGGCGCGATTTCGATCGGCCATCCGTTCGGCATGTCGGGCGCGCGCATGACCGCGCACGCGCTGATCGAAGGCCGGCGGCGCGGCGTGCAGCAGGCCGTGGTGACGATGTGTATTGGGGGCGGCATGGGGGCGGCGGCGTTGTTCGACGTATTGCCATAAACGAAGCTGCCGGCTTTTTCCCCTCTCCCACGCCAGTGGGAGAGGGGGNGGGGGTGAGGGCCAGAGCTTCCACGAAGTTGGGCGTGTCGGCATTGCGAGCGCCGGCCCCCACCCCCACCCCTCTCCCGCAAGTGGGAGAGGGCAGCAAACAAACAACATCACTCCAACACGGAGGAGACATCATGAAACGACTGATCGGCATCGCCATGTCGCTGGCCGTGCTGGCCACCGCGGTGTGGGCCTTCGCGCCGCGTCCGCTGCCGCCGTTCCCGGCCACCGCGCTGCGCCCCGATGGCCTGCAGGTCAACGGCATCGCCCGCGCCGGCGAGCGCCTGGTGGCCGTGGGCGAGCGCGGCAAGATCCTGTTTAGCGATGACCTGGGACGCAGCTGGCGCCCGGCAGCGGTGGACAGACCGCAAGGCGCCACGCTGACGCAGGTTGCCTTTGCCGACAGCCGGCGCGGCATCGCGGTCGGCCACAGCGGCCAGATCCTGCGCACCGAAGACGGCGGCGCGCACTGGCAGCAGGTCGGGTTCGATCCGGAATCGTCGGATCCGCTGCTCGGCGCGCTGGCGCAGGCCAGCGGGCCGTGGTTCGCGGTGGGCAGCTTCGGCCGTTTCCTGGTGTCGCGCGACCAGGGCCGGCACTGGCAAGACGCTGGCGGCAAGGCCATGCAGGACCGCCACCTCAACGCCATCGCCAGCGACGGGCAGGGGCGGCTGATGCTGGTCGGCGAGGCCGGGCTGGTGCTGCGCTCCACCGATGGCGGCAGCCAGTGGGAGCCGGTCAAGACTCCTTACGAAGGCTCGCTGTATGGTGTGCTGCCGCTGCGCGACGGCGCCTGGCTGGCCTTCGGCATGCGCGGCAATGCCCTGCGCAGCGAAGACTTCGGCACCACCTGGCGCGCGGCGGAGACCGGCCTCAGGACCTCGTTCTTCGGCGGCGCCGAGCTTGCCGACGGCCGCATCGTGCTGGCCGGGCAGGGCGGCGTGCTGGTGATGTCCGCCGACGGCGGGCGCCGCTTCGCCGCGCTGCCGGCGGGCAGCCCGCAGACCCTGGCGGCGCTGGCCGCCACCGGCAAGGACACGCTGGCGCTCGGCGGCAACGGCGGCCTGGCCAGCGCCACGCTCGCCGCCAATCCCTGAACCCGACCGACCGGACGCGAGAACCGACATGACCCGCCCCCAATCCTCCGGCCGCCTGGGCCGCTTCGTCGATGCCTGCGCCGGCGTGCTGATGCGCCGGCGCCGCCTGCTGCTGTTGCTGTGCCTGGCCGTGACCGTGGCGCTGGGCTTCTCCGCCACGCGCCTGCGGCTCGATCCCGGCTTCAACAAGATGATCCCGCTGCAGCACCCCTACATGCAGGTGTTTACCAAGTATGCGAGCACTTTCTCCGGTGCCAACACCGTGCTGGTGAGCCTGCGCTGGAAGGGCGATGGCGACATCTACAACGCCGCCTTCATGGACAAGCTGCGCCACGCCACCGATGAAGTGTTCTTCATCCCCGGCGTGGACCGCTCGCGCGTGTTCTCGCTGTTCACCCCCAACGTGCGCTACACCGAGGTCACCGAAGCCGGCTTCCGCGGCGACGTGGTGGTGCCGGGGCGCTTTTCCGGCGCACCGGACGAGCTCGACAAGGTGCGGCGCAACGTGGCCCGTTCCGGCCAGATCGGCCGGCTGGTCAGCAATGACCTGAAGTCGGCGCTGATCCGCGCGGAGCTGCGCGAGACCGACCCGGCCACCGGCAAGACCATCGACTACGGCTCGGTGGCGCGCCAGCTCGAGAAGATCCGCGCGCAGTTCGGCGGCACCGATGTCGAAGTCAATATCGTCGGCTTCGCCAAGCTGGTGGGCGATGTCGAGGACGGCATCGCCGGCGTGATGGGCTTCTTCGCGCTGGCCTTTGCCGTCACCGCGCTGCTGCTGTGGCTGTACACGCGCTCGCTGCGCATCACCGCGCTGGCGCTGGTGGTGGCGCTGCTGCCGGTGGCCTGGCTGCTGGGGCTGCTGCCGCTGCTGGGCTACGGCATCGACCCGATGTCGATCCTGGTGCCGTTCCTGATCTTCTCGATCGGGGTCTCGCATGCGGTGCAGATGACCAATGCCTGGAAGCAGGAAGTGGCGCAGGGGCATAACCCGTTAGACAGCGCGAGCGCGGCCTTCCGCAAGCTGTTCATCCCCGGCACCGTGGCGCTGCTGACCAATGCGCTGGGCTTCATGGTGATCATGCGCATCGAGATCGATATCGTGCGCGAGCTTGGCATCACCGCCTGCCTGGGCGTGCTGCTGATGATCGTGACCAACAAGGTGTTCCTGCCGATCCTGCTGTCGTACACGCGGCTGGAGCCGTCGGCGCTGGCGCGGGCAACACGCGCAGCGCACGCAACGGGACAGGGCAGCCTGTGGCACAAGTTCGGCGCGCTGGCGCGGCCGGCGCCGGCGCTGGGCGTGTTTGTCGCGGCGCTGGCGCTGCTGGCCTGTGGCGCGATCGAGTCGCGCGACCTGAAGATCGGCGATGTCGGCACCGGCGCGCCGGAGCTGCGCGCGGATTCGCGCTATAACCGCGACAGCGCCAGTATCGTCAGCCAATACAACATCGGCTCGGACGCGCTGACCGTGGTGGTCGAGCCCACCGGTTTCGATGACGGCTGCTTGCACTACCCGGTGATGAGCGCGGTGGAGCGCTTCGAGATGCATATGCGCGGCGTGTCCGGGGTGCAGTCGGTGGTCAGCGTGTCGTCGCTGGCCAAGGTGGTGATCGGCGCCTACAACGAGGGCAACCCGCGCTGGGAGGCGCTGCCGCGCAACAGCGCCGGCCTGAGCCAGGGCGCCAAGGCCTTCGACCCCGACAACGGCATGAACACGCCGAACTGCCAGGCGATCCAGGTGCTGATCTACACCGCCAACCACGAAGGCGCGACCATCGCCCACATCATCCGCGAGATCCGCCGCTTCAATGCCAGCGACAAGACCCCGAACGTGGCCTTCCGCCTGGCGGGCGGCAATATCGGCGTGATGGCGGCGACCAACGAGGCAGTGGAAGAGGCCGAGGTGGCGATGCTGCTGGCGATCTTCGGCGCGATCACGCTGCTGTGCCTGCTGACGTTCCGCTCATGGCGCGCGGTGCTGTGCATCATCGTGCCGCTGACGCTGGTGTCGGTGCTGTGCAATGCGCTGATGGCGCGGCTGGGCATCGGCCTGAAGGTGTCGACGCTGCCGGTGATCACGCTGGGCGTGGGCGTCGGCGTGGACTACGGCATCTACCTGTACGAGCGCATCCAGCACCAGATCCGCGAGGAAGGGCAGGCGCTGCCGCAGGCCTTCGCCGAGGCCATGCGCCAGCGCGGCTCTGCGGCGCTGTTCACGGCGCTGACGATGTGCATCGGCGTGGGCACGTGGGCCTTTGCCGCGCTCAAGTTCCAGGCCGACATGGGCATCCTGCTGGCGTTCATGTTCCTGGTGAACCTGTTCGGCGCGGTGTCGCTGCTGCCGGCGCTGGCGGCGTGGCTGGGCGTCGAGCAGGAAGAGCGCGCCCGCGCCAGGGGACATGCCACCAGGCCGGCCGGGGCCGCCATCGGCGGCGAGTCGGGGCCGGTCACGCCTGGCCTGAAGTCCGATACGGCTTGAACATCGCTACCGGAGAAACTGCATGCCCGCGATCCAGGACTCCGCCGCGCCGGCGTTCACCCCGCTGCGCCTCGGCCCGCTGACGCTGCGCAACCGCTTTATCAAGGCCGGCGCGAATGAAGGCATGACGCCGCAAGGCCTGCCGACCCGGGCGCTGGTCGAGCACCATCGCGCCCTGGCCGCGGGCGGGGTGGGCATGACCACGGTGGCCTACGCGGCGGTTGCCGACGACGGGCTGACCTTCGCGCACCAGCTCAGCCTGCGCGAGGAGCAGGTGCCGCACCTGCGCGTGCTGACCGACGCGGTCCATCGCGAAGGCGCGGCGGCCTGCCTGCAGATCACCCACGCGGGCTCGTTCACCACCATGCGTCACGGCGGCAGCCGCGCGCCGGGCAGTGCCTCGTCGGGCCTCAATGCCTTCGGCATGATGCACGGCGTGTATTTCCAGCGCGCCATGCGCTTGCCGGACATGGAGCGCGTGGCCGCGCAGTTTGCCGTGGCGGCGCGGCTGGCGCGCGACGCCGGCTTCGACGCCGTGGAAATCCACATGGGGCACGGCTACCTGCTCAACCAGTTCCTGTCGCCGCTGAGCAACCGGCGGCGCGATGCCTTCGGCGGCAGCGTGGAAAACCGGACCCGCTTTCCGGCCGCGGTGCTGCGCCGGGTGAAGGACGCGGTCGGCGCCGACCTCGCGGTGTGCTGCAAGCTCAGCGTCAGCGACGGCGTGCCGGGCGGCAACCAGCCCGCCGACTCGGCGCTGAGCGCGCGCCTGCTGGAAGCCGAGGGCGCGGACCTGCTGACGCTCAGCGGCGGACGCAACGTGGAAAGCCCGTGGGCGCTGTTCGGCAGCCCGATGCCGACCGCGCAGATGAAGTCCGCCGCACCGACCGCGCTGGCGCGCCTGGGCATCACCATGCTCGAGAAGCGCACGCCGCGCGACCTGGCCTTCCGCGAACTGTATTTCCTCGAAGCCTCGCGCGTGGTGCGCCAGGCGGTGCGGATGCCGCTGGCCTATATCGGCGGGGTCAAGGCGCTCGATAACGTGGCGCAGCTGATGGGGGAAGGCTTCGACGCCGTCGCCCTGGCGCGCGCGCTCATCCACGACCCCGCGCTGGTCTCCGGCTGGCGCACCGGCGCGTTGCGGCGTTCGGCCTGCGACAGCTGCAACGGTTGCGTCGCGCGCATCTACGATCCCGCCGGGGTCAGCTGCGTGCACGGCCCCGGCAACGACCCGGCTCTGACCCGCATGGTTGCGCTGCAGTAGTCCGATGGGACGATGAGGGCCCGGCCGGACGCCCCTATCTTGAAGGTCCCACGGGATTTCAAGGAGACAGACGCCATGAGCGTTCAAGGCTACAAGATCGAATCGCGCCCGCCCGAGGCCCGCTACGCGCGCGGCTGGCATTGCCTGGGCCTGGCCGACAGCTACCGCGACGGCAAGCCGCACACGCTGGACATCTTCGGCAGGCGCCTGGCGGCATTTGCCGACTCGTCCGGCGCGATTCGCGTGATCGACGGCCACTGTCCGCACATGGGCGCCGACCTCAGCACCGGCACCGTGCAGGGCGACAACCTGGTGTGCCCGTTCCACGGTTGGCAGTGGGGCGGCGACGGCGCCTGCAAGTCCATCCCCTATTGCAAGCGGGTCCCGCCCAAGGCGCGCATCGGCGCCTGGGAAACCTGCGAGCAGAACCGCCTGCTGTTCATCTGGCACGATCCCGAAGGCCGCCCGGCACCGCCGGAAGTCGCGATCCCGCGCATCGACGCCTGCTTCTCGGACGCGTGGTCCGACTGGGCCATGGACGAGATGGTGATCCAGACCAACTGCCGCGAGCTGGTCGACAATATCTCCGACATGGCGCATTTCGGCGTGGTCCATGGCGCGCCGGTGGACTACTTCGCCAACCTGTTCGAGAACCACAAGGCCACGCAGCTGATGATCGGCCGCAGTGCCCGGCTCTCCGGCGACTCGCGGCTGACGGCGCTGTCCACGTACTTCGGCCCGGCCTACCACATCACCGACATGAGCGGCCGCATGGGCGACCAGGAGATCCACTCGGTGCTGCTGAACTGCCATGTGCCGATCGATCTGAACAGCTTCGTGCTGCGCTACGGCGTGCTGGTGAAGAAGGTGCCCGGGCTGTCCGACGAACAGAACCGCGCCATGGCGCAAGCCTATGTCGACCAGGCCCGCGCCGCGTTCTACGAGGACGTGGCGATCTGGGACAACAAGATCCGCATCGACAACCCGCTGCTGTGCGAAGGCGACGGGCCGATGTACCAGATGCGCGACTGGTACCAGCAGTTCTATACCGACGTGGAGCAGGTGCGGCCGTCCAGCGTGGCACGGCGGGTGGTCGAGATGAATCCGGGCAACATCGAGCCGCCGGTGCTGCGCCACGTGTTCGAGGACTGACCATGAGAACCGTGGTCATTACCGGCGCCGCTTCCGGCATGGGCGCGGCGGTGCGCCGGCGCATGCTGGCCGACGGCTGCCGCGTGATCGGCGTCGACCTGCGCGATGCCGACGTGCAGGCCGATCTGTCCACCACGCAGGGCCGCGCCGCGGCGATCGATGCCGTGCTGTCGCAGTCCGGCGGCCGCATCGACCAGCTGGTCTGCTGCGCCGGCCTGGGCCCGCATGTCGATCCTGCCACGCTGGTGGCGTCGGTCAACTACTTCGGCGTGGTGGCGTTGCTGGATGGCTGGTTCGACGCGCTGCGCGAGGGCACGCAGCCGTGCGCCGTGGTGGTGTCTTCCAACTCGGCGACGCTGCAGTCATGGGACGGCAGCCCGCTGCGCGATGCTTACCTCGCCGGTGACGAGGCCGGCGTGCTGGCCATGCTGGCCGCTGCCGCGCAGGCCGAAGCCACGCGCGACCAGGCCGGATACATCGCCTACGCCAGCTCCAAGCATGCGGTGACGGCCGCCGCGCGGCAACGCGCGGCAGCGTGGGGACGGGCCGGAGTGCGCCTCAACGTGGTCGCGCCGGGCGCGGTGGAAACGCCGCTGCTGCAGGCGGGGCTGGCCGACCCGCGCTACGGCGATGCCATCCGCGATTTCGTGGCGCCGCTGGGCCGCCGCGCCCGGCCGGAAGAAGTGGCTGAGCTGATCGCCTTCCTGTGCGGCCCGCAGGCGGCTTACCTGCACGGCAGTGTGTTGTTCATCGACGGCGGGCTGGATGCCGCGCAGCGGCCGCTGAGGTTCTGACCGGGCCGTGGCATTTTCCCGCTTCATCCCAGCAGACGATGCCAGCCGCGCAGCCTCGGCAGCAATGCTGTGCGCTGTGCCCCAAGAATGCGCGGCCGCGTCGGCCAAACGGATATCTCAGGTGCTTATGCCGCTTTCCCGTCAGTTCATTGCCTCCTGCCTGGCCCTCTGCGCCACGCCCACGCTGGCGCAGCAGGGCCCGGCTGTCGCCGGCGCGGCAGCGCCGCCGGCCTACCAGGTCAAGGCGCCGGCGGGCGCGCCCAACGTGGTGATCGTGCTGCTCGACGACGTCGGCTTCGGTGCGGCCTCGACTTTCGGTGGCCCGGTGCAGACGCCGGTGCTGGAATCGCTGGCGCGCGAAGGCCTGCGCTACAACAACTTCCATACCACGGCGATCTGCTCGCCTACCCGCTCGGCACTGCTGACCGGGCGCAATGCGCATGCGACCGGCATTGGCGCGGTGGCGAACGTTGCCGACGAGCGCCCGGGGTACAGCAGCTTCCACACCAAGGACACTGCCACCATCGCGGAGGTGCTGCGCCAGAGCGGCTACAACACCGCGGCGTTCGGCAAATGGCACCAGACCCCGGACTGGGAGCTGTCGCCAAGCGGCCCGTTCGACCGCTGGCCGACCGGCGAAGGGTTCGAGCGCTTCTATGGCTTCCATGGCGGCGAAACCGACCAGTACGAGCCTTCGCTCTATGACGGCACCACGCCGGTGATGCGCCCGCCCGGGCGCGACTACCACCTCACCGCGGACCTTGCCGACAAGGCGATTGACTGGCTGCGCGTGCAGCACGCGGTCACGCCGGACAAGCCGGTGTTCCTGTACTTCGCCCCGGGTGCCGCGCACGCGCCGCTGCAGGCACCGAAGGCATGGATCGAGGCATACCGCGGCAAGTTCGACCAGGGCTGGGACCGGCTGCGCGAAGAGATCTTCGCGCGGCAGAAGGCACTCGGCGTGATTCCGGCCAATACGCAGCTGACCGCGCGCATGCCGGACCTGCCGGCGTGGGACACGCTGACACCGGACCAGAAGCGGGTCGCGTCGCGGCTGATGGAGGTCTATGCCGGCTTCCTGGCGCATGCCGACGCGCAGGTGGGCAGGCTGGTCGAGGCGCTGAAGGCGAACGGGCAGTTCGACAACACGATGTTCTTCTACATCGTCGGCGACAACGGTGCCAGCGCCGAAGGCGGCCTGCTCGGCAGCGCCAGCTACTTTGCGCCGGTGCAGGGGCTGCCCGAAAGCGATGCCACCCGGCTGGCGCAGCTCGACGCGCTGGGCGGGCCCGGCACCTATCCGCACTATCCCGCCGGCTGGGCCTGGGCGCTGGATACGCCGTTCAAATGGACCAAGGCGGTGGCGTCTCACCTGGGCGGCACCCGCAATCCGATGGTGGTGACCTGGCCCAGGCATGCCGCCGCGCGCGGCGGGCTGCGCAGCCAGTTCGGCCATGTCAACGACATCGTGCCCACCATCCTGGAAGCAGCAAGACTCCCGGCGCCCGCGGTGGTCAACGGCATCGCGCAGAAGCCGATGGATGGCGTGAGCCTGCTCTACAGCTTCGCCGATGCCAGCGCGGCGACGCGCCATACCACGCAGTACTTCGAGGTATTTGGCCATCGCGCCCTCTACCAGGATGGCTGGATGGCATCGGCCTTCCATAGCCGACGACCGTGGACCGTGATCGACTATGGCCAGAAGAAGTTCGAGGACGACCGATGGGAACTCTATGACCTGAACACCGATTTCTCGCAGGCCCATGACCTGGCCCAGCGCGAGCCGGCGCGGCTGGCGCGGATGCAGGCATTGTTCCAGAGCGAGGCGCAGCGCAACCAGGTGCTGCCGCTGCGCAACATGTCGCTGAACCAGGCCGGGGCGCTGCCGTCGTTGTCAGCGGGCCGCACCAGCATGACGTTCAGGCAAGGCGTGGTCGGCGTGCCCGAGTCGGCCTTGCCCAGGACCTATAATCGCTCCTGGAGCGTGTCGGCCGCCATCGATGCCGGCGAGCGGGCGCGCGGCGTGATCGCAACGCTCGGCGGCCACAGCGCGGGATGGTCGCTCTACCTGGATGACGCCGGCGTTCCGGTGTTCAGCTACCGCCTGTTCAACCTCAAGACCGTGACGCTGCGCGGGCCGGCGCCGCTGACGGCAGGGCGCCACCAGCTGCGCTTCGATTTCAGCTATGACGGCGGCGGCTATGCCAGGGGCGCGGACGTGCAGCTGCTGGTCGACGGCAAGTCCGCGGGCACGGACCGCTTGCCGGCGAGCCCGCCCGGCTTCTACACCATCGACGAGACCTTCGATGTCGGCATCGACCATGGCTCGGCCGCGGGCGATTATCCCGCTGACGCGCTGCCGGGCTATGCCTTCAGCGGCGGGCGGATCGAACAGGTCTCGATCGACCTGCGCTAGCGGCTGCGGACACTAGCGGCCCCTGTGCGAGCCCTGCGCTACGGCGTGGCCGGCGCGCGGAGAACGCTGTTGCGGATGGACCGGCCTGCGCGCCACTGCTGCTGCAGGTGGATCGCCCGACGGTAGAAGTCCAGGCCCAGCAGCGTGGGCTCGCCGCCCTGCCAGGTGAAGACGACTTCGGCGCCCGGCGGATGCGATGCGATGTAGTTACGCACATAGGCGGCCAGCACATCGTCCGGCATGCGGCGCTTGCGTTCGCGCGGGCCCAGTTGATACAGCGCGGCTTTTTCCAGATAGAAGCAATAGGCGCAGTCCAGGTTGCAGTCGGATCCGCTGGGCTTGGCCATCGCATGGAACGGCCCGGACTGGTTCGAGTGGGGAGGCGAGGTGGAAGGCGAGGGGGCAGGGGAGGTGGTCATGGCGCTTGGCCACGCCGGCGCCAGCCGTGACGGTGAAGCGCGGCCTGTGGCGAACTGGATTGCGGAGGGGACAGCGCAGGAAGCAGGCCAGGCCGGGCGAAGTCGCGCCCGGCCCGGCATCACGATCCGGTCAGGTACCCGATCCGCGCGCCGCGTCCGGCGAGAAGAAGGCCTCGCTGAACTCCGGGCTGTTGTTCAGCTTCGGCATCGGCCCTTCGTTGGTCAGGCGGTCGGCCAGGTACGCGCCCGAGATCAGGTCATGGTAGAACGTGGTGGTCGGGTAGTAGCGGCGCGCATCGTAGGCATACACGGAAGCCTGCAGGTTGGTGCGCCACAGCTGGCCGCGGCCGTCGTAGTTGTCGGCGGCCAGGGCCTGCCAGGTGTCTTCGTCCAGGAACAGCACGCGCTTCGCATACTGGTGGCGGAAGCCGGACTTAAGCGTGGCCTCCAGGATCCATACGCGGTGCAGCTCGTAGCGCATCACGTCCGGGTTGGCGTGGCCGTTGGTCAGCAGGTCCTTGTACTTGACCGAAGCGCTCAGCAGCTTGTAGTTGTGGTACGGGACATAGATTTCCTTCTTGCCGACGATTTTCCAGTTGTAGCGCTCGCCGGAGCCGTTGAAGAGGCGGTCGTCATCCACGGTGCGGAAGCCGCCGGGGCCTTGCGGCTGGTCGAAGCCGAATTCCGGCGCCTGGCGCACGCGCCGCGTGCCCGGGTTGTAGATCCAGGTGCGGTTGGTGTCCGAGCCTTCCTGGTCCCACACCGCATAGCCCACGATCACCTGGCCGCGGTCGCGCAACGGCAGGTCGGTGGCGGTGCGGAAGAAGGAGCGGTCGTTGAGCTTGTTTTCAGGGTCGAACTTGCCGTGGTTGCGCGGCGAGAAGATGTTGTACGAGACCCGGCCCCAGGCGATCGAGCCGTTGGGATAGACCACGGCCTGGTCATACTGCGCCTTCTCCGCGCCGATGGCCGACGAGAAGCGTTGGTTCCACAGCAGCTCCATCGCGGTCTTCGGGATCGGATAGGGCACCTGCGGTCCCGCGTCCTTCAGGCCGTTCGCGTCCGGGGTCATGCTGACGGTGGTGGCGTAGGTGCGGATGTCCTTGTAGACCGCGTCTTCGTAGCGGAAATCGCGATGGCTGGGATACACCGGCATCTTGAAGGTGTCGGGGTACTTCTTGAACATCGCCTTCTGGCCTTCAGTCAGCCGCTCGGCATACTGCGCCATGTTCTGCGCGGTGATGACGAACAGCGGCTTTTCGTCGCCGTAAGGGTCCGCATAGCGCTCGCCACGTTGGTATTTGACCTGGGGCGGCGTACCCAGCCACTTGCCGCTCCAGGCCGGCACATCGCCGTCCTTGCTGGCGGCGCGCTCGGCGCCCATCGGCGTGAGGTTGCCGTCAAGCTGCTTGAGTTCTTCCGGGGTGACCTTTGCCCACGATGCCGCGGCCAGTGCCATGCTGGTCACCAGCAGGCCGCCGCGCAGCAGTCGATGTGTAGTGGATGTCATTGCAGTCTCGCTCCTTGGGAATGGCCGGCGACGTCCGTGCCTGTGGACACAGGGTAGTGACGGCGCCGCGGCCGGGAATCGTTGGAACGGACTAGTGGATTTCCCCTAGGCGGAGGGCCGGCAACAAAAAGGCCGGGCAAATGCCCGGCCTCCGGCCTTCTGACAGCTTGCAGGGCTACGAATCAAGCCTCCATCACTTCGCCAAAACGCTGCAGGTGGTAGTCGCTGTCCCCCAGCAGCTGGTCCAGCATGGTCAGGCGCTTGAAGTAGTCGCCCACCGACAGCTCGTCGGTCATGCCCATGCCGCCGTGCAGCTGCACCGCCTGCTGGCCGACGAAGCGGCCGGCGCGGGCCACCGTCACCTTGGCGGCCGAGAGCATGCGCCGGCGCGCGGCCGGGTCGGTTTCGTCCAGCGCCTGCGCGGCGACGTAGGCCATCGACAGCGCCAGTTCCTTCTGCACCAGCATGTCGGCCATGCGGTGCTGCAGCGCCTGGAAGCTGGCCAGCGGCTTGCCGAACTGCTGGCGCGTGCCCAGGTATTCGCCGGTGATCTGGATCAGCCTTTCCATCGCGCCCGCGCCCTCGGCGCATAGCGCGGCGATGCCGTGCTCCAGGCCGACGCCGAGCGCCGCCAGGCCGTCAGCGGGCTGGCCCACCAGCGCGCTGGCGGGCACGGAAACGTTCTGCAGCGACAGGTCGGCGGCGCGCAGGCCGTCGATGGTCGGGTAGGCGGTCACCACCAGGCCTTTGCTGTCGCGCGGCACCAGGAACAGCGCGATCTCGTTGCTGCCCGAAATGCGCGCGGTCAGCAGGCAGGCGTCGGCGGCGGCTCCGTGCCAGACCACGCTCTTGGTACCGCTGAGCACGTAGCCGTCACCGCTGCGCTCGGCGCTGGCGCGGGCCGATTCCGGGCGGTAGCGCGTGGTCGGCTCCAGGTAGGCCAGCGTGACGATGCGCTCGCCCGAGGCGATCGCGGGCAGCCACTCCTGCTTCTGCGCGTCGCTGCCGTGGGCGGACAGCACGGCGGCGGCCATCACGCCGCTGGGCGTGACCGGCTCCAGCACCAGGCCGCGGCCCAGCTCGCGCTGCACCACCAGCTGGCTGGCGGGGCCTTCGCCGAAGCCGCCGAAGTCGGCCGGCACGGTCAGGCCCAGCACGCCCATTTCGGCCAGCTTGTTCCACACGCCGCGGTCCAGGCTTTCACCCTGGCGCGCGCGCTTGCGGCGGGCCTCGAAGGAGTATTCGGTATCGATGAAGCGGCGCAGGCTGTCCGCCAGCATCTGCTGCTCTTCGCTGTAGGTAAAGTCCATGTCAGCTATCCCTTCAGAAACCCAGGATCATCTTGGAGATGATGTTCTTCTGCACTTCGGTCGCGCCGCCGTAGATCGAGGTCTTGCGCATGTCGTAGTAGGTGGAGGCGGCCGGCGCGGCCCACTCCGGACCGGACACCGGTTGCGTCGCGCCGGGCTCGAGCCAGTCGGGCGAATACGGCCACGCATTGGGGCCGGCTACTTCCATCATCAGCATGGCCAGGTCCTGCTGCACCTCCGAGCCGCGGATCTTGACGATCGACGCTTCCGGCCCGGGTGTGCCGGCGGCCTGCGTGGCCACGCGCAGCAGCAGCATCTCCAGCGCCATGATGTCCATCTCGACGCGCGCGATCTTGTCGCGCATGCGCACGTCCTCGATCAGCGGGCGGCCGGCGCCGTCGGTGGCCTGCGCGGCGTAGTGCTTGAGCTGGCGCAGCTCGCGGTGGCAATGGCCGATGCCGGCGATGCCGGTGCGCTCATGGCCGAGCAGGTACTTGGCGTAGGTCCAGGCGCGGTTCTCTTCGCCGACCAGGTTCTCGACCGGCACTTCGACGTCCTCGAACCAGGTCTCGTTGACGTCATGGCCGCCGTCGAGCGTGGTGATCGGGCGCACCGTCACGCCGGGCGACTTCATGTCGATCAGCAGCATCGAGATGCCTTCCTGCGCCTTGGCGTCGGGATCGGTGCGCACCAGGCAGAAGATCCAGTCGGCGAAGTGAGCCATCGTGGTCCAGGTCTTCTGGCCGTTGACGATGTACTTGTCGCCCTTGCGCACCGCGCGGGTCTTCAGCGAGGCCAGGTCGGAGCCGGAGCCCGGCTCGGAGTAGCCCTGGCACCAGAAGTCTTCCACGCCCGGGATGCGCGGCAGGAAGCGCTGCTGCATCTCGGGGCTGGCGTACTTCATCAGCACCGGGCCGATCATGGTCAGGCCGAACGGCAGCAGGCGCGGCGCGCCGGCGCGCAAGGTTTCGATCTCGAAGATCAGGCGCTGCAGCGCGGTCCAGCCGGTGCCGCCCCACTGCTTCGGCCAGGTCGGGGCGCCCCAGCCCTGCGCCTGCAGGATGCGGTGCCAGCGGACGTAGTCGTCCTTCTCCACGCGCTGGTGGTTGAGCACCTTGTTGCGGATGTCTTCCGGCAATTTGGCTTGCACGAAAGCGCGGACTTCCTCGCGGAAGGCCTGTTCCTCGGCGGTGAAACGCAAATCCATCTGAATGTCCCCTGTGGTACGCGGGCTCCGCGTTGTGGCACGCAAACCGGGGTTGCCGGTTGTGCAGCGCGCCATGGCGCAAGCCTTTGCTGTGCCGGCCGATTGTATTGGCGGGCCGCGATTCGTTGCTTTATCAATCCGGAAGGCGTCCTTCGCGCAGGTGGAACCAGCCGCACCCGGCAACGCTTGCCGTGGGCGCCGGCGTAAGGACCCTCGCGTGGACGAACACGACCTTAGTGAATTCCAAATGGCTGCGGCGCGGGCCTTGCCGCAAACTGATGCGGCCAGTTTTGATGTGGCCGGGTGCATTCCGCCGCATATCCGACTCAGCTCGCATTCGAGAGATCCCCCAGCACCATGTCTTCCTTCCGCCCCCGATTCATCCACGAGATCCCCGCCCACTGGGCCGCGCAGACCCCGCAGGCACCATGCCTGTACGAGAACGGCACTGTCGTCAGCTATGGCGAGCTGTGGCGGCGCATCGAAGCTGCCCGCGACTGGCTGGCGCAACAGGACGTGGGCGAGGGCGACCGCGTAATGGTCGTGGGCGAGAACTGCAACGAGATGGTGGTGACGCTGTTCGCCTGCAGCCTGCTGCACGCCTGGCCGATCAACGTCAATGCGCGCCTGTCCGCGCGCGAGATCGACAATATCCGCGACCACGCGCAGCCGGCGCTGGTGCTGTTCACGGGCCATGTTTCCGACGTGGCCGCGGCGCACGGTGAGCGGCTTGGCGCGCAGGCCAGCGGCTGCGCGGTGTATGACGAAGGCATGCGCGTGGCGCGTGCGGACAGTGCACCCCAGCGCGAGCCTGCCGAACTGGCCCGGCGCGTCGCCACCCTGATCTATACCTCCGGCACCACCGGCGCGCCCAAGGGCGTGATGGTGCCGCACGCCGGGCTGACCCAGTTTGCGCGCATCTCCGCCACCTCGCGCGACATGGGCCCGGCCGACGTGGCCTACGGCGCGCTGCCGATGTCGCATATCTTCGGCATTGCCACGGTGTTGATGGCCACGCTGTACGCCGGCGCCAGCCTGTTCCTGCGGCCGCGCTTCGACGCCAATGAAGTGTTCGCGGCGCTGGCCGAGCCCGGCGTCACCATCCTGCAGGGCGTGCCGACCATGTTCACGCGCATCATGGCGGTAGCGCCCGCGCTGGGCGCGAAGCCGGGCGCCTATCCGCGCCTGCGCTACCTCTATACCGGCGGCGCGCCGCTCGATCCCACGCTCAAGCGCGACGTCGAAACGCTGTTCGGCCAGCCGCTGCACCACGGCTACGGCATCACCGAATACGCTGGCTCGCTCTTCATCACGCGCATGGACGCGCCGCGCGCCGATTGCTCGGCCGGCTATATCGTCGAAGGCGTGGAGATTGCCATCACCGACGCCGAAGGCGAGCCGCTGCCCGCAGGCGAACGCGGGCAGATCCGCGTGCGTGGCCCGGGCGTGATGGTCGGCTACTACCGCAACCCCGAACAGACCGCCGAGGCGCTGCTGCCGGGGGGCTGGCTCAATACCGGCGACCTCGGCTATCTCGACGCCGATGGCGCGCTGTTCATTTCCGGCCGCTCCAAGGACCTGATCATCCGTTCCGGCTTCAACGTGTATCCGATCGAAGTGGAGTCGGTGATCAACGCCTTTGCCGGCGTGCGCCAGTCCGCGGTGGTGGGGCGTAGCACGAGCGACGGCAACGAAGAGGTCGTGGCCTTCATCGAACTGCAAGAAGGCGCCGAGCTCGACCGCAAGGCGCTGGACGCCTACCTGCGTGACAGCCTGGCGCCGTACAAGCGCCCCGCCGAAGTCCGCACCGTTGACGTGATTCCGACCACGGCGAGCGGCAAGCTGCTCAAGCAGCCGCTGCGCGCCATGCTCGACTAAGCCCCCGGGGCACGCAGCCCCGGGCAATAAGCCATCCTGGAGGAGAACACAAATGAAAACATGGAAGACGCTGGCGGCGCTGACCGCCACGCTGCTGCTGCAGGGCGCGGCGTGGGCCGTGGACGCCTACCCGTCGCGCCCGGTCAAGCTGCTGGTCGGCTACGCCCCCGGCGGCCCGGTGGATACCGCCGCGCGCATCTACGCCGAGCAGCTTGGCCGCGTGCTCAGGCAACCGGTGGTGGTCGACAACCGCGCCGGCGCCAGCGGCGCGATCGCCGCCGACATGACCGCCAAGGCCGCGCCGGACGGCTACACGCTGTATTTCGTCGCCAGCCCCACCATGACCATGACGCCGCTGATCCAGCACTCGGTCAACTTCAATCCGGTCAAGGACTTCACCTACATCGGCCTGATCACCGACTACACCAACGTGCTGCTGGTGAACAAGGACTTCCCGGCCAAGAACGTCAGCGAACTGGTCGACTACGCGCGCAAGCACCCGGAAGGCGTCTCGTTCGGCTCCGCCGGCGTGGGGGCATCCAATCATCTGTCCGCGGAACTGCTGGCGCAGATGAACAACGTGAAGATGCTGCACGTGCCGTACAAGGGCAACGCGCCGGCGATGGCCGACGTGATGAGCGGCAAGGTCACGTTCATGTTCGACATCACCGGCACCGCCATCGGCCATATCAACGGCGGCAAGGTGCGCGCGCTGGCGGTCACGTCGAAGGCCCGCAACCCGGCCTTGCCTAACGTGCCGACCATGATCGAGTCGGGCCAGAAGGACTATGACCTGACCGGCTGGTATGCGCTGGTCGGGCCGCAGAAGCTGCCGGCCGATGTGGTGGACAAGCTGGTCAAGGCGCAGAAGGCGGTGGGAGAGGATTCCGCCTTCCGGCAGCGGATGAGTGCCGGTGGTTATGACGTCAACATCAGCACGCCAAAGGCGCTGGGGGACCGGATTCAGCGGGAGCTGGCGTTGTGGGGTGGGGTGGTTAAGAAGGCGAATATCCAGGCGGATTGAGGGTTAATGGATACTGCGGAGAGGCCGGCTTTCAGCCGGCCTTTTTATTTTTTGGGACGGCGGAAATCGAGGGGGCGTTGTGTTGGTCGGATGTTCTCACTTTCGCAAGTCACTGGCCTTTCCCCATTCGAAATTGGTTTTTGTGAATCAGAAATTTCCGGATGAAATTCGCCGTTGTCGAATCGAAAATATTCTGCGTGTTCTGAGTAACGCACGCAGATCTGGGCGGCAATTATCCCGATCCATCGCCTGGAGCCAACGTTTTCATTGTTTTGGAATTTTTAAGGCAAGTCTGATAGACGCATTAGTCTGGAAAACGGTTAACTGGTTCACCGCCGGTAATCACATGTGTGGATGCCGTCAGGAGAACGATTAACCCATCCGGAGAGGACTTGAGCAATGAAAAAGCTGGCGATGTACGTAAGTCTGGTGTCCAGTGTCGCACTGCTTGCCGCTTGCGGCGGCGGGGGCGATGATGGCAATGGCGGCACTTCCGCGCAGGACCAGTCTGGCGCAAATGGCGGGGCCTCCAGCCCAACCCCCACGCCCGCGCCGGCCGCATTCTCCTGCCCCGATGGCTACAGGAAGCTCACGCTGTCCAACAGCTCGGTGCCGAACGCCAACATGTCCATCGTGACGGACGACGGCATTGCCAAGCTGACCGTCAAGACGCCTGCCACGGGCCTCGCCAATGTCACGATCTGCCTCGGCAAGCCGGACCTTGTCCCCGCCGGCGTCGTTGCCGACTACGTCTATGAGGTCAAGGCGGACGGTGGCTATGCCAGCCTCCTCAATCCGCAGATCAGCCTGACTTTCATCACCCCGACTGTGCTCGCTGCCGCGCCGGCCATCGAAGTGGCTCTGGGCACTGCCAATGGTGTCACCTATACCGCTGCGCCAGGCAGCAATGGCACCGTCAATGGCACCAATGTGAACGTGACTGCATCGGCTCCAGCCGCCGGCGTGTACGTCGTTCGGCTGCCGCACTGATTCCCCCGTTTTCAGGTAGGTACCAGGCCGCGCGTGAACGCAGCCTGGTGGTCTTGCATCGGCCGTCAGCGTTTCGCATCCCGGTATGAATCGCAATCTCTATCGCCTTGTCTTCAGCGCCGCGCGGGGCATGCTGGTTGCCGTGCGGGAATGTGCCATGGGATGTGGCAAGGGCCGTCAGTTTGGGGCGTGCTCCGCTGCCGGGGGCGCGAAGGCCATCGGCGTTGCGCGCTTTGCGGTCGCGGCATTGGGGCTCGCTGCCTGGATCGCGGCAGGCCTGCCATGTGCGCAGGCCCAGGTCGTCGCCGATCCAAACTCGGGCGCCAACCGTCCGACGGTCGTGCAAACCGCCAACGGCTTGCAGCAAGTCAACATTACGCGGCCGTCCGCGGCTGGCGTTTCGACGAACGCCTATACGCAGTTCGATGTGCCACGCCCCGGTGTCATCCTGAACAACGCCCCGACGCCGGTCTCCACCCAGCAGGCCGGATACGTCAACGGCAATCCCAATCTGCTGCCAGGCGGATCGGCACGCATCATCGTCAATCAGGTCACCGGCACATCTCCCAGCCAGTTGCAGGGCCATGTCGAGGTGGCCGGCCCGAGGTCGGAAGTGGTCATCGCCAACCCGAATGGACTGGTGGTCAATGGCCTGGGCTTCATCAATACCAGCCGGGCCACGCTGACCACTGGCATTCCGATGTTCGGCGGCAGCGGCAGCCTCGATGCATTCCGCGTAACCAGCGGGCAGATCGCCATTCAGGGCGAAGGCATAAACGTCGCCAATGTCGATCAGGTGGATCTGATCGCGCGTGCGGTGCAGGCAAACGCGGCCCTCTATGCCAACCAGATGAACGTCATCGCCGGTGCCAATCAGGTGGATCGCGCGACGCTGCGCGCCACGTCGATTGTAGGCTCGGGAGCCGCACCGGCCTTGGGCATCGATGTGGCGCAGCTCGGCGGCATGTATGCCAGCAAGATCATGCTGGCATCGACCGAGAATGGCGTGGGGGTGTCATTGCGTGGCATTGCCGCCGCGCAGGCAGGCGAGCTGACGCTGACCGCCCAAGGCAAGCTGGTGCTGGCCGGGCAAACCAATGCCTCTGGCAACCTGGTGGTCTACGCGCGCGACGGCATCGACAACAGCGGCACCACCTACGGCAAGCAAGGCGTGTCGATCAACACCGATGGCGTCCTGGCCAATACGGGCACGCTTGCCGGACAGCAATGGCTCAACGCCTACGCTGGCAGCGTGGCCTCGACGGGGACGCTGGCTGCGGGCGTGAACGCCGATGGCTCGACGGCCGCGCCGGCCGACCTTACCGTAGTTGCCACCAACGGCGCACTCACCGCCACCGGCCGCAATCTGGCCAGCGGCAATGCGACGCTGCAGGGCACGGGCGCCAACCTGGCTGGCAGCCAAACCTCGGCGGGCGGCAACCTGAATCTCCAGGCGGGCGCCGGCAAGCTGGACCTGACCGGTGCCAATATCCGGGCAGACGGAGCGCTCAATGCCACGGCGAACGGTGCGCTCGTCAATGACGGGGGCCAGCTTTCGAGCCAGGGAGGCCTGGTCCTGCAAGCGGACAGTATGTCGAACCAGGGCGGCCAGATCGTGGCGCAGCAGGCCGCCACGCTGAACGTGGCCGGCGCGTTCAACAATACGCAGGGAACGATCCAGTCCAACGGTGCGCTCTCGGCGCATGCCGGCGCGCTCGATAACACGGCGGGCCGCATCGTGTCACTCAACGGGGACGGCCTTTCGCTGACTACCACCGGGGCGCTCGTCAACGCCGCCGGCACGACTGCCACCGGTACCGAAGGTGGCCTGATCGGTGGCAACGGCAGCGTGGTGATCGATGCTGGCGCGCTGACCAACCACGGCCAGATCAACGCGCTGGACGATGCGACGTTCGACACGCAGGCGTTCGATAACGACAACGGCAAGGTGACGGCGGGCGGCACGCTGTCAGCCAGGATCGCCGGGGCGGCGACCAATCGCCTTGGCACGCTGTCGGCCGCCACGCTGAACCTGGACGCCTCCGCCCTCGACAACGCCGGGGGCCATGTCGAAGCCGACAACCTTGCCATTGCTACAAGGGGCGACCTGCTCAACCGCGGCGGCATCATCAAGCAATATGGCGCGACCGATGCTACCGTGCACGCCGGCGGCACGCTCGACAACACACAAGGCACGATTGCCGCCAATGGCGGCGACCTGGCCGTATCCGGCCGGACCATTGTCAATTCGGCGGGCAAGATGCAGCACGCCGGCGCCGGATTGTTGACGGCGACGAGCGAAAGGGAATTCTCCAACGCCACTGGCACGATCGAAACCAACGGAGCGCTGCAAGCTACGGCGGCCACGCTGGACAACGCCGGCGGCAGCATTTCGGCGCAGGACAAGGCCACCATTGCCACCACCGGCGACCTGCTCAACCGCTACGGCAAGCTTTATGGCAAGGACGGCCTGGCGCTTGGCAGTGGCGGACAAATCGACAACACGGGCGGCTCGGTTCAGACCAATGGCAATCTCTCCGCCATCGCCGCCGGAAAGCTCGCCAATGCCAACGGCACACTGGCCGCCAACGGCGCGCACGGTCTGCTTGATATTTCCGCCGAGAGCCTGGACAACACCCTCGGTCAGCTGACCAACGCCGGCGACGGCGTCACGGCGGTGTCGGCAACCCATGCGCTGATCAATACCGGCGGTACACTGGGCGGCAATGGCGACGTGACAGTCAATGCGCAGGATCTGGTCAACATCGCCAAAGGCAGCGTGATTGCCAGCGGTGCGCTCGCGCTCAACACGACGCGCATCGTCGACAACTCCGGTGGCCAGCTCTACGGCGGCAAGGGTCTGGTGCTGGAACAGGCCGATGCGACTTTGGTCAATGAGGGGGGCCAGATCGAGAGCGCGACAGACGCTTTCATCGATGTCGCCAACCTGAACAATGCCGGGGGCACGATCAAGGCCAACCAGGACATCGCCGTCAAGGGCGCGGTGTCGGGCAGCGGCGAGATGACTGCCGGGCACGACCTGGCGCTCGATGTTGCCGGCGACTATGTCAACGATGCCGCGAACCGGCTGCACGCCGATGGCAACATGCGCGTTGCCGCCACCGGCACCCTGACCAACACCGGCACGCTTGCTGCGGTGGGCGATCTGACGGTCCAAGGCACCGATGTGGTCAACGCCGCGGGCGCCGACATGGCCAGCACCACCACCACGGTCAACGCCACCAATCGGCTGGACAACGCTGGCCGCATCGAAGGCGATGCAGTACAGATCAACACCGCGACCACCAACAACGCCGGCACCATCATTGGCAACCATGTGACCGTGCAAGGCAGCGATATCGCCAACACCGGTGCGGCGGCATTGATCGCGGCGGCAGAAAGTCTCACTCTCTACGCCAGCCATTCGGTGCAGAACCTGGACGGTGCGACGCTCTACAGCGCGGGCAACCTGCAGATTGCCCGGGACGGCACGCGTGACCCGGCCACTGGGCTGCTGGTCAACCAGGTCGGAACGCTTGTCAACCGCTCGGCCACCATCGAGGCCGAGGGCGATATCGACATCGCCGCCACACAGGTCAGCAACACGCGCGCCAGAATCGAGACCGAGGCGGGCACGCCCGTCACCAGCGCCGCGCAGACACTGGTCATGTGGAACGCGGGCATGAGCGGCAGCGACCTGAACTTCCATGAAAGCGTGACGTTCCCGACCTGGCGGTGGAGCGGCGAAAACGCCTCGGTCAGCGCCAGTCGCACCTACGCCCTGATGCAGCCGGTCAGCCTGACGGTGGACAAGTCGAACGTCACCAATCTCGATGCCGCGGCGCAGAGTTTTACCTTCACGCAGCCACCGGTCGAGGAATATTACGATGCGACTTCCCGGGTGATCTGTACGGATTGCCCGCCTCCGACGGTCTTCACGCGCAACCTCACCGGCAATCCCACGCAGTATTACCAGTCCATCACGGACAACGGCAGCACCTATACGATCACGTTCTGGCCCGACTGGGACCCGGCGAGGCATATCCGCCCGGACGACGTGCGGATTCGCTTCGATCTCGGCACGGACAGCCACGATTACAGCGAAATCTCGCGCACGGTCACGACCAGTGCCACGACGGATCGGCTGGTGAGCGCCAGCGATCCGGCCAAGATCCAGGCCGGTGGCGCGATCCGCATCAATGGCAATGGCGGCACAATCCTGAATCAGTCGTCGATCATGGTGGCCGGCGCAGACCTGGTGCGCTCCGCGGTGGGCGGCACGGTGCAGGACGCGGGCACTGTCCTGCAGCAGTCGGTCAGCACGACGGAAACCTCGACCTTCTACTGGCATCAGAAATCCGGCGGCAACAGCGATACGCAGGTGGTGCCCTATCCGACCACGCCGCAGGCATCGACCACGGTGATGGCGCTGCCAGCCATCGCATCGGCCAATCAGACGGTGCAGACGACAGCCCAGGACATCCAGGTCACGACCGTCAACCGGCTGGGTGAGACCGTTACAGGCAGTGGCGTAACGGGCGGCAGTGCCACAGGCGCGCAGGTCACCGGCACGGCCGGAGGCCCTGGCAAGCCTCTGCAGACGTTAGGTACCGCCAGCGGCGGCATCCCCAACCTGACGCTGCCAACGAACGGCCTGTATCAATACCAGACAGCGCCCGGCGCCACGTACCTGATTGCCACAGACGCGCGCTTCACGCAGTACAGCAAGTTCATTTCCAGCGACTACATGCTGGGCCAGCTCGGCTTGGACCCCATGCTGTTGCAAAAGCGCCTGGGCGACGGCTTCTACGAGCAGAAGCTGATCCGTGACCAGGTGACGCAGCTGACCGGGCGTACCTATCTGGCGGGCTACAGCGACCAGATGTCGCAATACCAGGCGCTGATGACCAGCGGCGCGGCCTACGCCAAGGCGTTCAACCTGGCCCCCGGCATCGGCCTGTCCGAGAGTCAGATGGCCCAGCTCACCACCGACATGGTGTGGCTGGTCAGCCAGGAAGTGACGCTGCCCGATGGCACACGCCAGTCGGTGCTGGTGCCCAAGCTGTACGTGGCCCATAGCCATGCGGTGGATCTGACCAACACCGGCGCCCTGGTGACGGGCAGCAAGGTCAGCCTCGATGCCAGCGGAGACGTGGCCAACAGCGGCCGGATCGTGGGCGACCTGGCCACGCAGGTGGTGGGCAACAATATCGTCAACCGGGGCCAGATCAGCGCGACCGGCACCACGGTTGTGAAGGCTGCGCAGGATGTGCGCAACCTCGGCGGACGCATCAGCGGCACCGATACGGTGGTGTCCGCTGGCCGAGACGTGATCAACGAGACGCAGACCATCAACAGTCAGGTCACGATGGGTGTGCACAGCGCCAGTGCCACCGGCGTCGGTGCCGTGGCATCGATCTCGGGTGAGAACAACGTCGGCGTGCTGGCCGGGCGCGATATTGCCATGTCCGGTGGCGTGGTTGATGCCGGCGGCAGTGCGCTGCTGGCTGCCGGCCGTGACCTGAACCTTGGCACAACGGCCGTAGGCACCACCATGGATTCCGGCTCGCGCGGCGGCCAGAGTTATTACCACGACCAGACCACCGTGGGTGTAGGCAGCACCGTAGCCGCCGGTGGCAATGTGGTGGCGGTGGCTGGCCGCGACGCGACCCTGACCGGCTCGACCCTCGACGCGGGCAAGAATGCCTCACTGATCGCGGGCCGCAATGCGACGGTCACGGCATCACTGGATGCCAACACGCACAGCGAGGGCTCGCTGGGCGGCAAGAATGCGCAATACACCAAGTCCTCCTATGACGAGGCGGTGCGCGGCAGCACCGTGGGCCGGCAGCAACGCGACGCTGGCCGCGGGCCAGGCGCCACTGGCGGCGGCCGTGCTGATCGAGAACGGCGTCGGGATGTCGCCGGATGCGGTAGCCGCACCATCGGGCACGGGCAGTCTCGCGGTGCTGGGCTCGGCCGTCACGACCGGCGATGGCGGCAGCGGCGGCGGTACAGCCAGTCTCATTGCCGCACAGGACGTAACCGTGGGCACGGTCAACGAAACACACGCGGCGCAGAGCTGGTCCCAGACGAACAAGTCCGGTTTCCTGTCGAAGGAGCAGACCACCAAGGCCAGCAGCGAACAGCAGATCATCGCAGTCGGCTCCACCGTGTCGGCCAACGCGGTTGCAGGCCATGCCGGCCGGGATATGACGGTTGCCGGCAGCAATGTGGTCGCCACTGACGACGTGGCCCTGCGTGCGAACCGCAACCTCGTGATCGGCGCTGCGGAAAGTACGGCAACAAGCAGCGCCTCGCAGGAAACGCGCAAGTCGGGGATGCTGTCGAACGGCGGCGCCGGCGTCACCTTCGGCAAGCAGCAGTTCAACGAAAGCCAGACCGCGCGGACGACGTCGCACACCGGCTCAGTGGTGGGTAGCTTGCAGGGTAATGTGAGCCTGAGTGCGGGCGAAAGCTACAGGCAAACGGGCAGCGCGGTGACTACGCTAAAGGGCGACGTGGAAATCCGCGCCAAAACCGTGGATATCAACGCGGCGACGGATACGGGGCGATTCGATCAGGAAACGCACTTCCGCCAAAGCGGCCTGACCATCGCAGTCTCCAACCCCGTGCTCGCCGCGGCGCAAACCGCCGGGCAAATGGCGCGTGCGCAGAGCCAGATCGATGACCCGCGCATGAAGGCACTGGCCGGTGCCGCGACGGGTCTGGCGGCCAGGAATACCTACGACGCGGTGAGCAAGGATCCGCAGGCCGCTGGCGGCGTGAACATCAGCATCACCGTCGGTGCCTCAAAGAGCGACAGCACGCAGACGCAAAGCAGCACCACGGCGGTCGGCAGCCAGATCAACGCCGGCGGCAATGTGCGCATCCGCGCCGAGGGAGCCGGCGAACACAGCAACATCAACGTGGTCGGCAGCGATATCCAGGCGGGCAACAACCTGGTGCTCAAGGCCGAGAACCAGGTGAACCTGCTGGCCGCCGCGAACACAGCCGAGCAGCACAGCAGCAACCAGAGCGCATCCGGTGGCGTCGGCATTGCCGTGAGCTATGGGTCCAATGGCGCCGCTTTTGGTGTGACGGCCAACGCTTCGGCAGCGCGCGGCAAGGCCGATGGCAACGACGTGACCTGGACCAACAGCCACGCCACGGCCGGCAATGCGTTGGTGATCGATTCCGGCGGCGATACCAACCTGCGCGGCGCGGTCGCGTCCGGCAACCAGGTCATTGCCAATGTGGGCGGCAACCTCAACGTCGAGAGCCTGCAGGACACCAGCAGGTACGACAGCAAGGATCAGTCAGCCAGTGGCAGTGTGACCGTAGGATACGGTGTCTCGGGTAGCGCCAGCGTCAGCCAGCAGAAGATCAACAGCGACTTCGCGAGTGTGGGAGAGCAATCCGCCATCCGCGCCGGCAGCGGCGGCTACCAGGTGGATGTCAGCGGCAACACTGACCTCAAGGGCGGCGTGATCGCGGGTGGCGTGGCGGACAGGAACAGCTTTGCGACCGATACGCTGACCGTCAGCGACATTCAAAACCGTGCCCATTACAGTGCCAGCAGCATCGGCATAGGTGGAGGCTTCTCGGCAGGTGACAACAGCGGCAAGTCCGGCGTTGGCGTGAACCAGGGCGGCGAGGCCTCGACCGCCGGTTCCGGCGCCGTGCCGGGCACCGAGTTGCCGACCACCGGTGGCGCCGGCCAGGGCTTCTCCGTCGCCCCGCCTATGGTAGCTGGTGCCTCCGGCAGCGCCAGCAGCACGACGCAGAGCGGGATAAGCGCCGGCACCATCACGATCCGCAACAATGCCAAGCAGCAGGAGCTGACGGGCCAAAGCGCTGCGGATACCGTTGCCGGGCTGAACCGCGACACGACCAACACGGAAAATTCGCTGAGTCCGATCTTCGACGAGAAGAAGATCAAGGCCGGATTTGAGATCGTGGGCGCGCTGCAGCGCGAAGCAGGTGTTTTTCTGAACAACCGCGCCAACGAGGCGGATGCGGCCAAGCAGGCAGCCGACGCCGTGGCAAAGGATCCGAACGCGACGCCCGAGCAGCGTGCCGCCCTGCAGCAGCAGGCCGACGACAAGGCGAAGTGGGGGCAGGGTGGCACCTATCGGCAGGTGATGACGGCGCTGACGGCCGCCGCAAGCGGCAACGTGACTGGTTCCACCATGCAGTTCGTTCAGAGCGCAACGGTGGGGTATGTGCAAGGCTTGGCCGCCAACCAGGTCAAGCAGATCGCTGACGGTCTGGATAGCGAGACCGCACGCGCGGCACTGCACGCCATCGTCGGATGTGCTGGTGCCGCAGCGGCCGCTCAGTCCTGTGGCGCAGGCGCCATGGGCGCGGCAAGCGCTTCAGTGCTGGGCTCGCTGCTCGGGTCGACCGAGGGCATGACGGCGCAGCAAAAGCAGGTGCGAGAGAACGCTATCCAGAGCCTGGTGGCGGGGGCCGCCGGTGCAGCCGGAGCAAACCTGGCTACGGCAATGAACGGGGCGACTTTCGAGATCGAGAACAACCAGCTTGGAGCCGGGCCGATGCCCAGCCCGCCGCCGATTTGGTCACCTGGGCAGGCGCAGAAGCCGTTTCAGATACCCGGCAAATCGCAAGCCAATGGCGAGGCGATCCTAACCGGAACCCCGGATCAGTCAGGTCAAAAGGCTATGCCATTGGTACAGCCAGAAAGCAGCATTGTGGACCGCATGGCCAATGCTGTTCTAGATCCGATTTCTATTCCGCTGCAGATTGTTCAAGGTCTAAATGCCATCTACAACGGCAAGGATCAGAGTTCCAACAGGAACCAAAACATATCTATCGACAGTAAGATTGGCAGTCAGATCAATGACAGAGGATGGACTGTAAGCGACATCAAGGATGTGATTGCAGCGGGCCCCGTAGGAAGCACTACCGATAATCGATCGGGTGCAAAAGCGCCAGACGGAGTGCCACGAAGTGACACCGCTTCCGTTTATGGTTCAAAGAACGGATATGTTGTGGTTAATGACAGGACTGGTGAGGTTGTTCAGGTGAGTGGTAAGAATGACCCAGGCTGGATTCCCGATAGCCGGATTAAGTGGAAGTGAGACTTTATGAAAAACATTGATCCTCTGCAACGCTACGATTCCGCCGACGCGTTCTTCATGCTCGGCGGCAGCGTGCTCATGAAGTTGTCGGCGGATGCCGCAATTACTGTCTGCACAACTGCGGCAGATTATGGGCTCGTCGTCACGAGGGTTGAAGGCGGGGTTTGGCACCACCCCGGGTTCGAAGCGCGAGTGGATTGTATTTGGGACGGCGTTGATCCACCAGTAACCCTAGAGGCCTTGGAACAAAATAATCGAGAGGCCTCAGCGTTCATAAGCACGGAGCGATCAGAGCATGATGTCTTCGTGCTGACAACACAACCTGCATAGATTGCTGCGCAGTAGTGCTATCTCGCAATGTGGTTGACATTGAATGAACAAGAAGAATCTGCCTAAACAGTGTTCCCGGCACTTGGGGTTTTGTCAATTGTTGCCGCCCCTATGGCACTCGCTCAAGTAGTGCCCAATAGCCCAGGTCAATCTGCTGCGACAACGGCCGCTGAGCAGGAGCAACGCGCCCGCCAGCAACACGAAGCGCGCGAGCGCGCCCAAGCGGTACAAGCGCCTGGCATCCGCGCGGAAGATTCTGCGCCGACGGAATACCCAACCCTGCCTCCGGAAACGCCGTGCTTCCGCATTGACCGCTTCACGCTGGAAGTGCCGACCGATCTCCCGGAGGCAGCCCGAGTGCAAGGCGCCTCAGCCCTGCCGCAGGACCCATTTGCGTTCGCCCTCGCATGGCTCGACCACTACCAGGGCGCCTGCGTCGGCAAGCAAGGCGTGGACCTCCTGACCAAGGGAATTTCGCAGGCTATTCTGAGCCGCGGTTATGTCACCACCCGCGTGCTGGTTCCCCCTCAGGATCTGAGCACCGGCACGCTGCGCCTGGCATTGATCCCCGGCGTCATCGGCGAACTTCGCTTTGCCGATCCCGAAACGCGCGGCACCTGGAAGTCCGCGTTCCCGGCGCGTTCAGGAGATCTGCTCAACCTGCGCGACCTCGAGCAAGGGCTGGAGCAGCTGAAGCGCGTGGCCAGTCAGGATGCCGACATGCAAATCGTGCCGACTCCAACACCCGGCGTCAGCGACGTGGTCATCACCGTCAAGCGCACCAAGCCGTGGACCTTCGTCGCCTCGGTCGATAACTCGGGTACGCGGTCGACCGGCAAGCCCCAGGGCAACCTGAGCCTGGCCGTCGGCAACCCGCTGGGCCTCAATGACCTGTTCAACGTCGGCTACAGCCAGGACCTGGAGTTCAGCGACAAGAGCCGTGGCACGCACGGCTGGAACGGCTTCTATTCGGTGCCGTGGGGCTACTGGACCGGCACGCTGTCGGCCTATTCCAACACCTATTTCCAGCAGATCGCCGGCGTCAACCAGACGTTCGTGTCCAGCGGCGATTCGCGGACGGTCGACCTCAGGCTTCACCGCGTGATCCGGCGCAGCCAGAACGATGTGTTGGGACTGCAATTACGGCTGTCGCGCCGCTTCGGCCGCAGCTTTATCGAGGACACGGAGATTACCCGGCAGCGGCGCAACAACACTGTGCTGGAGGCTGGTTTTACCGACCGCCACTATTTCGGCGCGGCACAGTTCGACGGCACGCTCGCGTACCGCCAGGGCATTGGTGGATTCGGGTCGCAGGATGACACCCTTGCCGCGATCGGCGGGCCGACCTGGCGATTCAGGATGGTCGTCGCGGATGCCAACCTGTCGGTGCCTTTCAAGGTGGCTGAGTTTCCGCTTCGCTATGTCACGACCTTCCACGGGCAGTACACCAATGACCGGCTTTATTCCCTGGACGCGATGACCATCGGCAGCCGCTATACCGTGCGTGGTTTTGACGGGGAGCGGCTGCTGGCCGGCGACAGCGGCTTCTATTGGCGCAATGAAATGCAGCTACCGCTTGGCGCAACCGGCCAGGCGCTGTACGCCGGGCTCGACTATGGCAGCGTTTTTGGGCCGTCGACGGCAGGCCTTGCCGGTACGAGCCTGGCCGGTGCGGTGATCGGGGTGCGCGGCGGCTTCGGCCCTGGCTTTGGCCGGCTGTCCTACGATCTGTTCGCGGGCATGCCGGTGTATAAGCCGGCGGCCTTTCACACCGCCAGCGTGTCAGGCGGATTCCAGTTCGTCTACCAGTACTGACGGCGGCGCTGATCGCTCGCAGCCCCTGCCTTTACCCCTCCACCTCCGCCCACCCCTGCATCGCCTGCCCGCCGGCATCATCCCCCGTCCACAGCACCAGCCGCCCCGGCTGCGCCGGATCAGCCGCGCCACCGACAGTGATGGTGTCCTGATCGAACAACGGCGCCAGCCCGCGGAAGCCGAAGCGGCGCACGCGCGCCATGGGTTGCTCGCGCGCGACCAGGTCCAGCATCAGCATCGCCTGCATCGGGCCGTGTACCACCAGGCCGGGATAGCCTTCGACGTCGCGCGTGTACTGGCGATCATAGTGGATGCGGTGGCCGTTGAAGGTCAGCGCGGAATAGCGGAACAGCATCACCGGGTCGGCCTGCAGCGTGCGCTGCCATTGCGCGATCTGTTCCAGCCGCGGGCGTGGCGGTTGCGGCCTGGTCGGGTCGGGCATGGCGCGGTAGACGATGTCGTGGCGCTCGTTGACGGCGGTGTTGCCGTTGACGGTCAGTTCGTGGTCGACGGCGACGAACCACAGTTCGCCGGTGCGGCCGGTCTTGTACTGGACGTCGCGGATGGTGGAGGTGCGCGTGACGGTGTCGCCGATATGCAGCGGATGGTCGAAGCTGACTTCGCTGCCGGCCCACATGCGGCGCGGCAGCGGCACCGGGGGCATGAAGCCGCCGAGGGTGGGGTGGCCGTCGCGGCCGAGTTCGCGTTGCGGCGCGCGCGGCAGGAAGTAGAGCCAGTGCCACAGCGGTGGCAGCGGGCCCGCGGCGACGGCTTCGGGGTCGAGGTCGAAGGTGGCGGCCAGGCCGGCGACCGGTTCCGGCGACAGCGTTTCGGTGCGCGATTCGCTGCGGCCGATCCAGCCGCGCAGGCGTTCGAGTTCAGAAGTGGCGTCAGTCATGGCAGGTGGCCTTCAGATGCATGAGGGGAGTCGGATGGCGCACTATTGCGCCAGTGCCAGCAGCCGGCGGGCTTGCTCGATCACGGGGCGGTCGACCATCTTGCCATCGACCTGCACCGCGTGGCTGCCGCTGGCGGTGGCGTCGAGCACGCGCCGGGCCCAGTCGAGCTGCTCGGGGCTGGGCAGAAAGCCGGCGCGGACCGCGCCCAGCTGTGCCGGATGGATACAGAGCTTGCCGGCAAAGCCTAGTTCGCGCGCGTAGGCGACGTCGCTGGCGAGCACGGCTTCGTCCTTGAGCGCGGTGGTGACGCCGTCGACCGGCGGCGGCAGCCCCGCCACGCGCGAGGCCAGCACGATGCGCGCGCGCGCGAAGGCGAGGGCGTCGCGGGTATGGCTGCAGCCCAGGTCGACGGCATAGTCGAGCGAGCCGAAGGCCAAACGCGCCACGCCGCTGGCCGACGCCACGGCATCGACCTGGTGCAGGCCGAGCGCGGTCTCGATGATGGCGACCAGCTCGCCCCGCGGGTTGATCGCTTGCAGGGCCTGGGCGATGGTGTCGAGCGCGGCGGCATCCTCGGCCTTGGGCACCAGCAGCCCGGCCAGCGCGGTGCCCGGGGGCAATGCGCGCAGCCAGGCCAGGTCGGCGGCAAAGGCGGGCGAGGCGCTGTCGTTGATGCGCACGAAGGCGCTGGCGCCGGGCCCGCCGGCCAGCCATGCGGCGATGGCTTCGCGCGCGGCGGGCTTGGCGTCCGGATGGACCGCGTCCTCGAGGTCGAGGATCATCACATCGGGGCCGGCGGCGGCGGCCTTGTCGAAGCGCTCGGGCCGGTCGCCCGGCACGAACAGGTAGGTAACGGCGGTGGACATGGCGATCCTCAGCGCGCGGCGGGGAGCCAGTCGTTGACGTCCGGGGCCTGCTCGAGTGTCCACACGCGCTGGATGATGGCGCGCATCTCGGCTTCGCTCGCGCCCTGGCGGAACGCGCCCAGCTGCAGCGCCTTGGCTTCCAGTTCCGGGCGCGACAGCGTGTTGTCCGGGTCGCCCTGGGGCACGTCGACGCGCGCGGCCAGGGTGCGGCCGTCGGTGGTCTTTGCCGTCACGCGGCCGATCCACTGGCGCGGGTAGGCGGCGTTGACCTCGGCGTCCAGCTCCATCTCGACCTTGCCGCGGAACGCGGCCACCGCTGGGTCTTGCAGCGCATGCTGCTCGAACTCGCCCAGGCCGGCGTGGCCATGCACCGCCACCAGTCCCAGCACCGTGCCCATCGAGAACTTGGCCTGGTGGATGGTGGCGGGATTGACCACGGGGCCGAGCACGTCGATGGCACCCTGGTGCACGTGGGTGGTGACGCTGGCGATCTGGTCCGCGGCAACGCCTTCGCGCTGCATCAGCGCCTTCAGCGCATCGGCGGCCGGGTGGGTGTGGCGGCACGAGGCGAAGAACTTGAACGACGTCTCCGCCGTGGCCCAGCGCGTGCCCAGGCCATCGGTCAGGCAGGCGGGGTTGGCATCGCTCGACATGCCGGCGGCCATGCCCTGCGCGCCCTCGAGGATCTGCTTCGCGCCGGTAAAGCCGGCGCGCGCCAGCCACGCCGACTGCAGGCCGTCGGCCGCGGCCTTGGCGGTGTGCAGCTGCTTGGAGTCGGCGGCGTCGCGCAGGAATTCCCACAGGCCGGCGGCCTGGGTACCGGCCGAGCCCAGCGCCTGGTTGATGCCTTCGGCATCGAGGCCGAACAGCCTGGCCACCGCCGCGGCGGCGGCCAGCGTGCCGACGGTGCCGGTGGTGTGGAACACGCGGTAGTGCGAGCGGCCCATGAATTCGCCGATGCGGATGCCGGCTTCATAGCCGGCGATCGACGCCAGCAGCACCTCGGCACCGGTCTTGCCCTCGGCCTGCGCGGCGGCGACCACGGCGGGGAACACCACCGCCGCCGGATGCAGCACCGAGCCGTTGTGCACGTCGTCCTGCTCGACCACGTGCGAGGAGGCGCCGTTGATCAGCGCGGCGAAGTAGGGCGAGGTGCGGCGGCGGTCGACCAGCACTTCGGCGGCGCCGTCGGAGGGGCCCATGGCCGCGGCGAATTCCTGCAGCTTGCGCACGGCCGGGGCGTCCTTGCCGGCGATGGCCGAGGCGATCCAGTCCAGGAACAGGTCCTTGTTGCGCTCGACTACGGGCGCGGGCACGTCGGCAAGCTTGAGGTTGGCCAGGAATTCGCAAAGCTGGCGGGTCGGGTAAGTGGTGTCTGCGGCTTGGCTCATGCCGGCTCCGGAGATTGAACAGGGCTTGCGGAAAGAGAAGGACGCCCGGCTGGCCGGGCGCCGGTGTTGGCTCAGATGGTGCGCTTGTCGGCCAGGGCGTCGATATCGGTCTCGCCGTAGCCCAGCTCGGCCAGGATGCTGCGGCTGTGCGCGCCCAGCGCCGGCACGTCACCCATGACGGGCTCGACGCCCGACAGGTTGGCGGGCGGCAGCAGCGCGCCGATCGGGCCGTTGGGCGTGTTGACTTCGCGCCAGCGCTGGCGCGCCTGCAGCTGCGGATGGTTCCACACCTCCTCGATGTCGTTCATCGGCGCATTGGCGATCTGCGCCTGGTCCAGCAGCGCCTCGGCCTGCGCCACCGTCAGCGAGGCAAAGCGTGCCTCGATCAGCGCGGTCAGTTCGGGTCGGTTGCGCACGCGCGCGGTATTGCTGGAATAGCGCTCGTCCTGCGCCAGCGCGCGGTCGCCCAGCACGATCTCGCAGAAATTGGCGAACTCGCGCTCGTTCTGCACGCTGAAGATCACGCTGCCATTGCTGGTGCGATGCACGCCATACGGGGCGATGGTCGGATGCGAGGCGCCGAAGCGTGCCGGCGGCGTGCCGCCGTAGTGGCCGAAGTACAGCACCTGGTTCATCCACTCGGCCATCGCCTCGAACATGGTCACCTGCACGCGCAGGCCCTTGCCGGTGCGGCCGCGCTGCAGCAGCGCCGACAGGATGCCGCTGTACGCGTACATGCCGGCCGCGATGTCGGCGATCGACACCCCGGCGCGCGACGGCTCGTTCGGGCCGCCGGTCAGGCCCACAAGCCCGGCGGCGGCCTGGATCAGCAGGTCATAGGCCTTCTTGTCGCGATAGGGGCCCGAGTCGCCGTAGCCGGAGATGTCGCAGACGATCAGCTTCTCGTACTGGCCATGCAGGGTGTCGAAATCCAGGCCCATGCGGGCGGCGGCGCCCGGGGCGAGGTTCTGCACCAGCACGTCGGCAGCGGCCAGCAGGCGGTGCAGGATGGCCTGCGCTTCATGGTCCTTCAAATCCAGGGCCAGGCTTTCCTTGCCCCGGTTGAGCCAGACGAAGTAAGAGGCCTGGCCGTGCACGGACTGGTCATAGCCGCGCGCGAAGTCGCCCACGCCGGGACGCTCGACCTTGATCACGCGCGCGCCCAGGTCGGCCAGCTGGCGCGTGGCGAAGGGCGCGGCCACGGCGTGCTCGAGCGAGACCACGCGGATGCCGTCGAGCGGGCGGATGCCTTGGGGAGAGTGGGACATGTAGGGTTCTCAGAACGAACGCGGCAACTCGAGCACGTGCTCGGCCACGTAGGACAGGATCAGGTTGGTGGAGATCGGCGCCACCTGGTACAGGCGGGTCTCGCGGAACTTGCGCTCGATGTCGTATTCGGCGGCGAAGCCGAAGCCGCCGTGCGTCTGCAGGCAGACGTTGGCGGCTTCCCACGAGGCATCGGCGGCCAGCAGCTTGGCGATATTGGCTTCCTTGCCGCACGGCCGGCCGGCGTCGAACAGCCGCGCCGCCTTGTAGCGCATCAGGCTGGCCGCCTCGACGTTGACGTAGGCGCGCGCGATCGGAAACTGCACGGCCTGGTTCTGGCCGATCGGGCGGTCGAACACGATGCGGTCGCGCGCGTAGTTGCTGGCGCGCTCGACGAACCAGTAGCCGTCGCCGATGCATTCGGCGGCGATCAGGATGCGCTCGGCGTTGAGGCCGTCGAGGATGTACTTGAGGCCCTTGCCTTCCTCGCCGATCAGGTTGTCGGCGGGGACTTCCAGGTTGTCGAAGAACAGCTCGTTGGTCTCGTGGTTGACCATGTTGCGGATCGGCTTGACCGTCAGGCCCTTGCCGATGGCGTCGCGCAGGTCGACCACGAATACCGACAGGCCGTCCGACTTGCGCCTGACCTGGTCCAGCGGCGTGGTGCGCGCCAGCAGCAGCATCAGGTCAGAGTGCTGCACGCGCGAGATCCAGACCTTCTGGCCGTTGACGAGGTACTTGTCGCCGTGGCGTACCGCGGTGGTCTTGAGCTTGGTGGTGTCGGTGCCGGTGCTGGGCTCGGTCACGGCCATCGACTGCATGCGCAGCTCGCCCGAGGCGATGGCCGGCAGCCAGCGCTGCTTCTGCGCGTCGGAACCATGGCGCAGCAGGCAGCCCATCACGTACATCTGCCCGTGGCAGGCGCCGGAGTTGCCGCCGCTGCGGTTGATCTCTTCCATGATGACCGACGCCGCGGTCAACGACAGCCCCGAGCCGCCATAGGCTTCCGGAATCAGCGCCGACAGCCAGCCGGCCTGCGTCAGCGCCTGCACAAAGCTCTCGGGAAAGGCTTCCTGTTCTTCCACCCGTTGCCAGTACGCCGAATCGAAGCCCGCGCACAGGCTGCGCACCGCCTCGCGGATCTCGGGGTACGGCTGGTCGGGGTCCTGGTCTGCGTGCATGGTCGCCGGGTCGATGGGAACTGGAGGCCATTATTCCCGAGCCCCCTGCACGCCGAAATTCGGATTTGCGAAAGAGCGGCTTAGGGGCGGCTTAGGTGGGCAGCAGGCGCCGCAGCGGGGCGATGCGACAGCGCCGGCAAGGCCGCCCACCATGCCGCATCACCATGCAGGACGCCCGGCGAACCGGGCGTGCAGGCGTGGCGCGCGGGGCGCCGGTGGAGGGGTGGGGCCGGTGCCGTGGCACCGCCTGCCGATCAGTGGACGAAGAGCCAGATCAGGATCAGGACAAAGGCCGGAACACCAAGTAGCCAGGCGAGGATATAGGGCATGGTGCAACTCCATCGGAGGACTGTGGTTGGTGATTCCAATATAGGAACGCCGCGCCGGCGGGACTGTCGGGAAGCTTCCGCTTGCCGTGTAGGACGCCGCCGCACACGCTGAAGGGCCCCTGGATGTGGCGCACAAGTCTTGCCGGGGGGCAGGTGTGCCGTGCTACGCTCACGCCTGCACCCAGTCCCCGGAGGTAGGCGATGGAGTCTGTCTGGACCGAGATCTTCCGCACCTTTCGCGCGGAATTTGCCGATGTGCCGGACGCGGCCGAGGCGACCCGCATCCTGGTGCGGCTGTGCATGGCGGTGCTGCTCGGCGGCCTGATCGGCTATGAGCGCGAATCCTCGGGCAAGGCGGCGGGGCTGCGCACCCACATGCTGGTGGCGCTGGGCTCGGCGCTGTTCGTGCTGGTGCCGCTGCAGGCGGGCGTGCCGCTGGCCGACATGAGCCGGGTGCTGCAGGGGCTGATCGCCGGCATCGGCTTCCTCGGCGCGGGCGCCATCCTCAAGCAGAACGACGAGGCCCATATCAAGGGCCTGACCACCGCGGCCAGCATCTGGATGGTGGCGGCCATCGGCGTCGCGGCCGGGCTGGGGCGCGACACCACGGCGGTGATCGCCACGGTGTTCACGCTGGTGATCCTGCAGATCCTGCAACGCTGGAAGTAGCATCGCCGGGCCACGGACCGGTGCGCCGGTCTGTGCCCTTGCGCGCCGATCCTCGCTTTTCCCTTGGTTTTGCCGCGACCAATGCGCGTGGAATGCGCGCCGGCGCACACATGCGGGACCCCGCGCGCCCTATGCTGTGGCACAGGCAGCGCCCGGAAGCCCGGGCGCTGCCGACGCAGCAGAGGGGAGGTTGGCATGCAGGCATCGATTCGTGACGACGCGGCGCTGGCCGCATTCGTGGGGCCGCGATTTCCATACTACGGCGAGCGCTGGTCGGTGGCCGAGACCCACGGCGGCATCTCGTGGAACTGGGCGGCATGCCTGCTGGGTCCGTTCTGGATGGCGTACCGGCGCATGTACTGGCAGGTGGGCGTCTATGCGCTGATCGTCGGCACCGAGCCGTTGCTGCACGCATGGTTCGGCCTGCAACTGCCGATGGCGGGCCGGCCGCTGCTGTACGCGATGGCGCTGCTGCTGGGGCTGTATGGCAATGAACTGTACCGCTGGCACGCCGAGGCCACCATCCGCCATGTGCGCGAGTACCACTATTCGCCCGAACTGGTGAACGACTCGCTCGAGCGCCGCGGCCGCACCAGCTGGCCGGGCGTATTCGCCATGGGGCTGCTGTTGCTGGTGATGGTGGTGTCGCTGCGTCCGCTGGCGGCGCTGATGGTGCAGGGCGGCGCGCCGGGCGCGGGCTGAAGCCGCGCGGCCCGCTACACGGGCTCGCGCGCGGCGTCGACCAGGTACTGGATCAGGGTTTCGGCGAACTGCGGTAGCTCCCGGCCAGGGCGGCGCACCAGGCGCAGCTCGCGCCGCGCCCATTCGTCTTCCAGCGGGATAAAGCGCAGTACCTTGCGGCTGGCATAGCGGCGCGCGCAGCTGTTGGGCACGATGGCGATGCCGGCGCCGGCCTCGACCATGCGGCAGACCGCATCGAAGCTGCCCACCTGGATCCGCAGGCTGATGCGCTTGCCCATGCCGGCGGCAATGCGGTCGAGGAACGACTGGATCGCGCTGAACTGGTTCAGGCCGACAAAGCGGCAGGTATCGAGCAGGTCGGCGAAATGCAGCCGCTTGAAGGTTGGCAGCGGATGGTTGACCGGTGCGATCACGATCAGCGCGTCGCTGCACAGGTGCATCGCATCCAGGTCCTGCGTGGCGACCTCGCCGGCGACGATGCCGAGGTCCGCCGCGCCGGCGCTGATCGCCGACACGATCTCCTGCGACAGGTGCTCTTCCAGCTCGATGTCGACGTCCGGGTTCTCGCTGAGGAAGCGCGACACGCCGGTGGCGAGGAACGAGTTGGTCGCGGTGGTGTTGGCCAGCAGCCGCACGCGCCCCTTCACGCCCTTGGCATACGGCCGCAGGTCGGCGTGCAGGCATTCCAGTTCGCGGAAGACCTCGCGCGCGTGCCGCAGCAGCGCGTCGCCCGCCGGCGTGAGCCGCACGCCCTTGACCTGACGGATCAGCAATTGTGTCTGGAACGCCTCTTCCAGCTGCTTGATGCGCGTGCTGGCGGCGGGCAGCGACAGAAAGCTGCGCTCGGCGGCACGGGTCAGGTTCTCCGTCTCGCCGACATTCAGGAAGAGGCGGAGGTCGGTCAGGTCGTAATGCATGGGCTTCTGTCAGGCCAAAGGCCAGTTTTGTGATTCGTGAATTCCAAAGGGCCGGGCGTCAATTTATCGTATCCGCTGCGGCATGGACATCCGGATTGACCGCAGCGGCGGGCGCTGCCGGCTGCGCGAGGCTGTTTCACCGGGTTTGCGGTCGGTGACCGCACAAAAAGTATTCAGGGTACGAGTTCAGAGGAGACATGCAATGAGCGGTTTGATGGCAGGCAAGGTTGCGCTGGTGACGGGCGCCGGGGGTGGGATCGGGCGCGGCATCGCGCTGGCCATGGCGGCCGCCGGTGCCAGGGTGGTGGTCAATGACCTGGGCGTGTCGATGACCGGCGAGGGCGGCGATGCCGGCCCCGCGCAGCGCGTGGTCGAGGAAATCCGCGCCGCCGGCGGCGAGGCCGTGGCCAGCACCGACAGCGTGTCGACCTGGGCCGGCGCCAACGCCATCGTGCAATGCGCGCTCGACAACTTCGGCCGCATCGATGCCGTGGTCAACAACGCCGGCAACCTGCGCGACCGCATGTTCTTCAAGATGAACGAGGAAGAATGGCGCTCGGTGATCGAGGTGCACCTGAACGGCACCTTCTTCGTCAGCCGCGCCGCGGCCAACTACTTCAAGGACCAGGAGAGCGGCGCCTACGTGCACATGACCTCCACCTCGGGCCTGATCGGCAACCTGGGCCAGGCCAACTATTCGGCGGCCAAGCTGGGCATCGCCGCGCTGTCGAAGTCGATCGCGCTGGACATGCAGCGTTTCAACGTGCGCTCGAACTGCATCGCGCCGTTCGCGTGGAGCCGCATGACCAGCTCGATCCCCGCGGAAACGCCGGAAGAAAAGGCACGCGTGGCCAAGCTGCAGAAGATGGAAGCCGGCAAGATCGGTCCGGTCGCGGTCTACCTGGCCAGCCCGGCGGCGAGCGAGGTCAACGGCCAGATCTTCGCGGTGCGCGCCAACGAGATCATCCTGATGAGCCAGCCGCGTCCGGTGCGCTCGGTCCATATGAGCGAGGGTTGGACGCCGGAATCGGTGGGCGAGATCGCCATGCCGGCGATGCGCAGCAGCTTCTTCAAGCTGGAGCGCTCGCCCGACGTGATCAGCTGGGACCCGATCTGATGACGGGCGGCCAAGCCCCGGTGCGTGGCGCGCTTGCCGGCGTGCGCGTGCTGGACCTGTCGCGCATCCTGGCCGGCCCGTGGTGCGCGCAGAACCTGGCGGACCTCGGCGCCGAGGTGATCAAGGTGGAGCGCCCCGGCGCCGGCGACGATACCCGTTCGTGGGGGCCGCCGTGGCTGCCCGGCGCGGACGGACAGCCGTCGCGCGATGCCACCTACTTTGCCGGCGCCAACCGCGGCAAGCAGTCGGTCACGCTCGATATCGCCAGCCCGCAAGGGCAGCAGATCGTGCGCGAGCTGGCCGCGAAGTCGCAGATCGTGCTGGAGAACTACAAGGTCGGCGACCTGAAGCGCTACGGGCTGGACTACGACAGCCTGAAGGCGGTCAACCCGGCGCTGGTCTACTGTTCGATCACGGGCTATGGCCAGACCGGGCCGAGCGCGCACAAGCCCGGCTACGACTTTATCTTCCAGGGCCTGGGCGGCCTGATGAGTGTCACCGGCGAGCGCGACGACCTGCCCGGCGGCGGGCCGCAGAAGGTAGGCGTGGCGGTGGTCGACATGCTCACCGGCATGTACGCCACGGTTGCGGTACTGGCCGCGCTGCGCCATGCCGAACGCACCGGCGAGGGCCAGCATATCGACATGGCGCTGCTCGATGCGGTGGTGGCGGTCGGCGCCACCCCCATCATCGCGCAGCGCGTGACCGGCCAGGCCATGCCGCGCTACGGCAACGCGCACGCCAACATGGTGCCCTACCATGTGTTCGCCACCGCCGACGGCTACATGATCGTCGCGGCGGGCAACGACGGGCAGTGGCAGGCGTATTGCCGCGGCGTCGAGCGGCCCGACCTGGCCGCCGACGAGCGCTTTGCCACCGGCCCCGGCCGCATCATCCATCGCGACACGCTGGTGCCCCTGCTCGAAGCGCACATGCGCACGCGGCCGACCGCGCACTGGGTGCAGGCGCTGGAAGCGCAGAGTATCCCGTGCGGGCCGATCAACGATTACGGCCAGGTGCTGGAAGATCCGCAGGTGCGGCATCGCGAGCTGCAGGTCGACCTGGTGCGTGACGACGGCAGCCTGTGCCCGACCGTCAAGAGCCCGCTGCGGCTGTCGGCCACTCCGGTGCAATACGACGCGCCGCCGCCGCGGCTGGGCCAGCATACCGAGCAGGTGCTGCAAACGGTGCTGGGCCTGTCGGCCGAGCGCATCGCCCGGCTGCGCGAGCAGGGCGTGGTCTGAGCCCGTGCCGGCCGCGCCTCAATCGCGCGGGCCCGCCCGGCGCTGCAGGGATGGCGTCACTGGCGTAGGCTGTCCGGATAGCGGCGGCATGCCGCATCCTTCCCGGAGACAGCCATGAACGAAGAGACCTTCAACCTCAGCATCCGCAAGTTCCTGAAGGTGGTCGGCGTGAATTCCCAGCGCGAGATCGAGCAGGCCATCGCCCGGGCCGTGGCCGACGGCACGCTGACGGGCAACGAACACCTGCCGGTTTCGGTGACGCTGGAGCTGGCGGCGGTGAAGCTGCAGGCGCGCTTCGACGGCGAGATCCGGCTCGAGTAAGCCGGCGGCTGCGCCGCGCCGGCTAGGCCGCCGGCACGCCTTGCTTGCGCATGCCGCGCATCCGGTATTCGCCCGGCGCCACGCCGGTCCATTTCTTGAAGGCGCGGTGGAAGGTGCTGGGCTCGGAAAAGCCGAGCCGCAGCGCCACGTCCTGCAGCGTCATGCCGGGGCGCTCCATCATGCCGATGGCCACGTCGCGCCGCAGGCTGTCCTTGATGCTCTGGTAGCCGCGGCCTTCGTCGCGCAGGCGGCGGCGCAGGGTCTGCGGCGTGAGCCGCAGCAGCTGCGCCATCTGCTCCAGCGACGGCAGTTCGTCGTCCAGGTGCGAGCGCAGGTGCTGCCGGATGCGTTCCGCCAGGCAGCTGTTGTCGCGGTAGCGGATCAGCAGGTTGCGCGGGGTCTCGCGCAGGAAGTCGCGCAGGCTGGCGGCGTCCTGCATCACCGGCAGGCGCAGCGACGCGGCGTCGAAGTGCAGCGCGGTGACGGGCTGGCCGTAGCTGACCCTGGCCTTGAACACGCGCTCGGTATCGGTGCGGCCCTGCGACGCGGCTGCGCTCAGGTCGACGCGCGCGAGCGGGATCTGCCCGGCGACCAGCCAGCTGACCAGCGCATAAGCGTGGAACACGAAGGTCGATTCGGCAAAGCTGCGGCAGGCCGACGCGGGCGCGCGCGGATGCAGCACCACCGCCGCGGTCGTGCCATCGGCGCCCACATGCAGGCGCGGCGCGAAGGCGTCGATATGCTGCCGGTACAGCCGCAGCCCGGTGCGGATGGCGTCCTCGAGCGTGGCGCAATGGACCAGGCCGCGGCATACCTGCGCGAACACGCCGGGCGTGACGGGCCGGTCCAGCAGGCCCCACAGTTCATCGCGCATGACCCGGCGCAGCGTGCGGATCAGCGCCGCATACTGGCCCTGCGTCACGCGCGCGCTGGGCGAGGCCAGCAGCGCCGGCGAGATATCCGCGCGGCGCAGCAGCGCATCGACGTCGTAGCCGAGCCGCCGCGCCCCCTGCAGGATATGCGTCACATGCGGGATGGCGATGGTGTGGCGCGCCGGCGCGGGCGGTTCCACCGGCGCGCCCGGTGCCGCCGGGCTGCCGGCGTCGCGCAGGCGCGCCCCCGGCAGCGCGTGGCCGGAAATGTGCGGCTTGCCCGGCAGCGGCGGGCGCAGCGATGGCAGAACGGCTGTTTGCATGGGTCTCCTCGTCACGGCGACGCGCCGGTGCCGGCGATTTTTCCGGGCGCCTTCCCGCTGTCGCGGACCTCTGGCCACGACATGGCGCCACCTTAGCAAGCCCGCGCGGCGCCGCACAATCGGGATTTGCCAAAGCCTGCCTTCCGCCTGAGCGATTCGGCCAATCATTTTGGCGCGTCTGGTCATTGTCCACGCACCGCAGCATCGCGCACTCTCCGGCAAGTACCTCTACAAGGCCGGCACACCGGCCCCGGCGGATCCTGCAACGCGGCAAAAGCCCGTGCCCGCCTACAAAAAACCAAAGGAGACAGCGCATGCAGGCAGATCGTCGCAGTGGGGAGCGCAGTTGGCGTCGCCGTACCCTCGGCCGCCTGGGTGCGGCATTGCTGGCGTGCTCCGGCATGGCCGCCGGCACGCTGGGCGCGGGCATGGCCCACGCCCAGGAATTCCCGGCGCGCACCGTGCGCATGGTGGTGCCGTTCCCCGCCGGCGGCGCCACCGACGTGCTGGCGCGCGCGCTGGCCGAGGGCCTGGGCAAGCAGTGGAAGCGGCCGGTGGTGGTCGAGAACCGCCCCGGCGCCAGCGGCATGCTGGGCGCCGAAGTGGTCGCCCGCGCAGAGGCCGACGGCCATACCGCGCTGCTGACGATCACGCCGCTGGTGCAGGCGCCAAGCCTGTATGCGCGCGCGCCGTACGACCCGGTGAAGGACTTCGCCGCGGTGTCCGAGCTCGGCACCACCAACCTGGTGTTCGCGATCAATGCCAATGCCGTGCCGGCCACCAACCTGAAGGACTTCATCGCGCTGGTGCGCGCCAGGCCCAGGCAGTTCTCCTATGGCTCGTTCGGCGCGGGTTCCAGCGGCCACCTGTACGGCGAAGTCTTCAACGACGCCGCCAAGATCGACATGCTCCATGTCTCGTACAAGGGCGAGGCGCCGGAGCTGAACGACCTGCTCGGCGGGCAGGTGCCGGCCGCGGTGATCTCGGTGATGGGGGCCAAGCCCCATGTCGCCACCGGCCGCCTGCGCGCGCTGGCGGTGACCGGGCCCGCGCGCGCGCCGCAACTGCCGGATGTGCCCACTTTCCGCGAGGCCGGCATCGACGGCATGGACGCCATGGGCTGGTTCGGCCTGTTGCTGCCGGCCGCCACGCCGCGGCCGATCGTCGATAAGTTCTCCGCCGACGTCAACCGCGTGCTGGCCCAGCCTGACGTGCGCAAGCGCATGAACGAGCTTGGCGTGATCCTGACCGGCAGCACGCCGGACGCGTTCGCCCAGACCATCCAGGCCGACTACGTGCGCTGGGGCAAGGTGATCCGCACGCGCAATATCCGCCTGGACTGAGCCCGCTCCGTTCGCGCCGTTTCCGACCCGCATCTGACCTGCATCTGACCACCATCGCTGCAATGAAGCCTGCCACACGCACCACCCAGCCGTTCCGTTCTCCCGCCTGGCCGCCGGGCCTGCCGGCGACGCTGCATACGCCGCGCACCAGCCTGTTCTACAACGTCGAGGTCGCGGCGCAGCGCTACCCGGACAAGACCGCGATCCAGTACTTCGGCACCGCGATCTCGTATGGCGAGCTGCGTGAAGAGATCGAACGGATGGCCGGCTACCTGCAGCAGGCCTGCGGCATCCGGCCCGGGGACCGGGTGGTGCTGTTCAGCCAGAACTGCCCGCAGTTCATCATCGCCTACTACGCCATCCTGCGCGCCGAGGGCGTGGTGGTGCCCGCCAACCCGATGTGGCTCGAAGCCGAGCTGGCCCACGTGGTGCAGGACAGTGGCGCGGTCGCCGCCTTCGCCGGCAGCGAGCTGTACCCGCGCATGGCGCCGCTGCATGGTCCGGCGCTGCGTCACGTGATCCTGCACGACTACGCGGGCATGCTGCGCGACCACGGTGGCCTGCCGGTGCCGGCCTGGCTGCGCGAAGCGCCGCCCGCGTCGCTGCCTGCGCCCTCGGGCGCGATGCCGGTGGCATGGGACCGCGCCAGCCGCGCCGGACACCGGCCGCTGCCGCACCGCGCCGGCCACGACACGCTGTGCATGCTGGCCTATACCTCGGGCACCACCGGCAATCCCAAGGGGTGCATGCATACCCACGGCACGCTGATGACGGCGGCCGCCGGCTCGGTGATCTGGCGCGGGGGCTCGCCCGAATCGGTGGTGCTGGCGGTGGCGCCGATGTTCCACCTGCTGGGCATGCAGAACTGCATGAACTCGCCGCTCTACCTGGGCGCGACGGTGGTGCTGATGCCGCGCTGGGACCGGGCGCTGGCCGCGGACCTGATCGAGCGCTACCGCGTCTCGGTGTGGGGCGCGCCGCCGGCGATGATGGTGGACTTCTTCTCCCAGCCCGGCATCGATGCGCGCGATCTGTCCAGCCTGGCGTACGTCGGCGGCGGCGGTGCGGCCATGCCGGAAGCGGTGGCCAACATGCTGCAGCAGCGCTTCGGCCTGCCCTATGTCGAGGCCTACGGCATGACCGAGACCGCAGCTTTCATCCTGTCGAATCCGCGCAACCAGCCCAAACGCGAATGCCTGGGCATCGCCACCTTCGGCGTCGACGCGCGCGTGGTCGACCCCGAGACGCTGCGCGAACTGCCGCACGGCGAGACCGGCGAGATCGTGGTCCACGGTGGCCAGGTGATGCAGGGCTACTGGCACAACGAAGACGCCAACGCCGCCACCTTCATCGAACTCGACGGCAAGCGCTTCCTGCGCACCGGCGACCTGGGCTTCATGGACGAGGAGGGCTACTTCTTCATGCGCGACCGCCTCAAGCGCATGATCAATGCGTCCGGCTACAAGGTCTGGCCGGCCGAGGTGGAGAACATGCTGTACGGCCACCCGGCCATCCACGAGGCCTGCGTGATCGCGGCGCGCGACGAGCGCCGCGGCGAAACCGTCAAGGCGGTGGTGGCGCTGCGCCCCGACGCGCGCGGCACCGCCGAGGCCGAACCCGAACGCATCATGGCCTGGTGCCGCGAGCACATGGCGGCGTACAAGGTGCCGCGCATCGTCGATGTGGTCGAGGCGCTGCCCAAGTCGGCCACCGGCAAGATCCTGTGGCGCGCGTTGCAGGAGCGCGAGATGCAGGCGGACCAACCGGGCGCCCGAGGGTAGCGGTGATGCCTACCCGGCGCAGCAACCAAAGCAGCAAAGAGAGAGACACCATGCAGCAGAGCAGACGCAACTGGCTGGCGCAGGCCGGCACCCTGGCCGGCGCGGCTATCCTTGGCGGCGCGGGCCGGGCTTTCGCCCAGCAGCCGTACCCCGCCAGGCCGATCCGCCTGATCGTGCCATACCCGGCCGGCGGCGGCGCCGATACCGTGGGGCGGCTGATCGGCCAGCGCCTGGCGGACAGCCTGGGACAGCCGGTGGTGGTGGAAAACAAGCCCGGCGCCAGCGGCATGCTGGGCAACGACACGGTCGCCAAGGCGCCGGCCGACGGCTACACCCTGCTGCTGGCGATCACCGCGCTGATCCAGTCGCCCGCGCTGTACAAGCGCACCCCGTACGACGTCGCCAGGGACTTCACCCCGGTGTCGCTGATCGCCAAGTCGTCCGACCTGTTCGTGGTGCCCAACCGGGTGCCGGCCAGCACCATGCGCGAATTCCTGGCGCTGGCCAAGGCCGGCAAGCTCAGTTACGGCTCGTACGGCAACGGCACCTCGTCGCACCTGCACGGCGAACTGCTGCGCCAGCAGGCCGGCATCGAGATCGCGCATATCCCGTACAAGGGCGCGGCGCCGCTGATGAGCGACCTGCTCGGCGGCCAGGTGGACAGCGCCTTCGTCGACGTGACCTCGGCCAACCCCTACCTCACCAGCAACAAGTTCAGGATCCTGGGCATCACCGGGACCCAGCGCTACAAGGCGCTGCCCAATGTGCCGACCTTCTCCGAGCTGGGCCTGGCCGGGTTCGAGCCCAATGGCTGGTTCGGGCTGTTCCTGCCCGGCAACGCGCCCAGGGACGTGACGGCAAGGCTGGCCGCGGAAACCGCGCGCATCGTGCGGTTGCCCGAAGTGACGGCAAAGCTGGCCGGCATGGGCTTGCAGCCGGTCGGCTCGACGCCGCAGGAACTGGCTGCCGTGGTCGCCGGCGATACGCCCAAGTGGGCCAGGATCGTGCGCGACGCCAACATCCAGCTCGACTGACACCGCCGCGGGAGCCCAGGCCATGGAAACCATCCGTTTTACCCTTGAGGACGGCATTGCGACGCTGACGCTGGACGCCCCGGCGCGCAAGAACGCGCTGTCGCTGCCGATGCGCGAGGAAATCGGCGAAGTGATTCGCCGGATACGGGACGACGACAGCGTGCGCGCGCTGATCCTGACCGCGGCCGGCACCGATTTCTCGTCGGGCGGCGACATCAGCTCGATGCAGGTCGAGATCAGCGCCGAGCAGGGCCGCCGGCGCCTGCGCAAGCTGCACGGCTGGCTGGAAGACCTGATCCGGCTCGACGTGCCGGTCATCGCCGCGGTCGACGGCGCCGCCTATGGCGCGGGCTTCAGCCTGGCGCTGACGGCCGACATCATCCTGGCGACGCCGCGCGCGCGCTTCGGGCTGCCATTCCTGCGCATGGGGCTGGTGCCGGACTGTGGCGCGTTCTACACGCTGCCGCGCATGATCGGGCTGCAACGCGCCAAGGCGCTGATGTTCTCGATGCGCGAGCTCGATGCGCAGGCGGCGCAAGACCTTGGCATCGTCATGGAAATCGTGCCGGCCGACGGCCTGCAGGCGCGCGCCCGTGAGCTCGCGCAGGCGTTCACCGAGGCCTCGCCGGTGGCGGTCAGCCTGACCAAGCAGGCGCTCAATGCGTCGCTGGGCCAGGACCTGAACACCATGCTGGCGATGGAGGCGGACGCGCAGGGCATCGCCTTCTCCACCGGCTACCGCCGCGAGGCCGCCGACCGCTTCATGGCCAAGCAGCCGCTGCGCTACCGCTGGCCGGACTGAAGGGGGCAGGCCGGGCTTGATGTCCCGCCGCGCCGGTTACCCCCCTGGCTTGCGCCCCTATTTATATAGGCAGGAAATCCGGCGTCGACCGGGGCCTGCCGCTTCATTGTTCACGTTTACCCTGATACCGGTACGACTTATGGGATCCCAAGACCAGAACGCGGCGCCCGCCGCACGCCAGACCCCCTGGATGAACGAAGAGCTGGAAATGTTCCAGGACACCGTGCGCCGCTTCGTCGAGCGCGAACTCGCCCCCAACGAGCCGCGCTGGGCCGAGCAGGGCTACATCGACCGCGACATGTGGCGCCGCGCCGGCCAGATCGGGCTGCTGTGCGCCAGCATCCCCGAGGAATACGGCGGCGGCGGCGGCACCTTCGCCCACGAGGCCATCATCACCCAGGAGATGTCGCGCGCGGTCTGCACCAGCCTGGGCAACAACGTCCACAGCGGCATCGTGGCGCACTACCTGCTGCGCTACGGCACCGAGGCGCAGAAGCGGAAATGGCTGCCGCAGATGGCCAGCGGCGAACTGGTGGCGGCCATCGCGATGTCGGAACCCGGCGCCGGTTCCGACCTCAAAGCGATACGCACCCGCGCGCTGCGGGAACAGACCCCGGACGGAGACTGCTATCGCATCAACGGCGCCAAGACCTTCATCACCAACGGCTACCACGCCGACCTGATCTGCGTGGTGGCCAAGACCGATCCCGAAGCCGGTTCGCGCGGCGTGTCGCTGGTCATGGTGGAAACCCGGGACCTGCCGGGCTTCCGTCGCGGCCGCATCCTGGAAAAGATCGGGCAGAAGGGCCAGGACACCGCCGAGCTGTTCTTCGACGACGTGCTGGTACCGTGCGACAACCTGCTCGGCACGCAGGAGGGGCAGGGCTTTTACCAGCTGATGCAGCAGCTGCCGCAGGAGCGCATGATCATTGCGCTGGGCGCGGTCGCCACCATGCAGCGCGCGATCGAGCTGACCACCGACTACGTGCGCCAGCGCAAGGTGTTCGGCCAGCCGCTCGGCGACCTGCAGAACACCCGTTTCAAGCTGGCGGAATGCAAGACCGTGGCCACTATCGCCGCGACCTTCGTCGACGACTGCATGCAGCGCCTGATGGACGGCCAGCTCGACGCGGCGACCGCGGCGATGGCCAAATGGTGGTGCACCCAACAGAACTGCCAGGTCATCGATGAGTGCCTGCAGTTGCACGGCGGCTACGGCTACATGCTGGAATACCCGATCGCGCGCATGTACGCGAACGCACGCGTGAGCAAGATCTTCGGCGGCTCCAACGAGATCATGAAAGAGCTGGTCGCGCGCACGCTGTGACCCTGCCCGCGCGGGCGCAAAGCGCTATCAGCACTGTCCGTGTGCTAGTGCGCGCATGACGCAAAACGTCTGAGACCATGCGAAAAATGAAAGCCGGCACCTGTGCCGGCTTTCGTGCTTATGGTTACAAAACCGGATGTGCACGGATCCCGGGAAAGGTGTAAGGTGTGTCACAAGCATGGTCAATGGCCCGTCGCGCGCGGGGGCGAAGCCGAGCACAAATCAGCCAAAAGCTGACAGCAGAATCCGGCGGCAATGGCAGCGGGAAGGCAGTACCGAAACATCCGTTGCATCGTCGCAGATTCGTCAACTCGGACTCCACCATCGCCGTTATTTGACTATGATGAAGTAAAGACTTCGCAACATGACAGGTCGCCAGGCCGGGGTGGTGTACCGCGAACGTTGCGCGAAGCCTTGGGGGTAGCACTACCTACGCCTCGGACGTGAACTCTGACGGGAGTGAGGTATGGACATTTTTGGCCATTACGCTACGCGGTTCGAAGCTCGCAAGGAAGAGGAATACAGCATCCAGGAGTACCTGGAGATCTGCAAGAAGGATCCGACTGCCTACGCGACCGCTGCCGAACGCATGCTCGCCGCGATCGGTCAGCCTGAGCTGGTGGATACCCACCATGATCCCAGGCTGTCCCGCCTGTTCTTCAACAAGGTCATTCGCATCTATCCGGCCTTCCGCGACTTCTACGGCATGGAGGACACGATCGAGCAGATCGTCTCGTTCTTCAAGCACGCGGCGCAGGGCCTGGAAGAGCGCAAGCAGATCCTGTATCTGCTCGGGCCTCCCGGCGGCGGCAAGTCCTCGCTCGCGGAGAAGCTGAAGGCGTTGATGGAGCAGATCCCCATCTACGCGCTGAAGGGGTCGCCCATCCACGAGTCGCCCCTGGGCCTGTTCTCGCCGGAAGAAGACGGCAAGATCCTGGAAGAGGACTACGGCATCCCGCTGCGCTATCTCAATACCATTGCCTCGCCATGGGCAGTGAAGCGCCTGCACGAGTTCAACGGCGACATCACCAAGTTCAAGGTGGTGAAGCTGCGTCCGTCGGTGCTGTCGCAGATCGCGATCTCGAAGACCGAGCCGGGCGACGAGAACAACCAGGACATCTCGTCGCTGGTGGGCAAGGTCGACATCCGCAAGCTCGAGGACTTCCCGCAGGACGACCCGGACGCGTACTCGTATTCCGGCGGCCTGTGCCTGGCCAACCGCGGCCTGCTCGAGTTCGTCGAAATGTTCAAGGCGCCGATCAAGGTGCTGCACCCGCTGCTGACCGCGACCCAGGAAGGCAACTACAAGGGCACGGAAGGCTTCGGCGCGATCCCGTTCGACGGCGTCATCCTGGCGCACTCGAACGAGGCCGAGTGGCAGACCTTCAAGGCGGACAAGAACAACGAGGCCTTCCTCGACCGGATCTATATCGTCAAGGTGCCGTACTGCCTGCGCGTGTCCGACGAGGTCAAGATCTATGACAAGCTGTTGCGCAGCAGTTCGCTGTCGGCCGCGCCTTGCGCGCCCAACACGCTGAAGATGATGGCGCAGTTCGCGGTGCTCACCCGCATCAAGGAGCCCGAGAACTCCAACATCTTCTCGAAGATGCGCGTCTACGACGGCGAGAGCCTGAAGGACGTCGACCCGAAGGCGAAGTCGTACCAGGAATACCGCGACTACGCCGGCATCGACGAGGGCATGAACGGGCTGTCGACGCGCTTCGCGTTCAAGGTCCTGTCCAAGGTCTTCAACTTCGACAACACCGAAGTGGCGGCCAACCCGGTGCACCTGCTGTACGTGCTCGAACAGCAGATCGAGCGCGAGCAGTTCCCGCCGGAGCAGGAAGCCAAGCTGCTGTCGTATATCAAGGAGTACCTGACCACGCCGTTCGTGGAGTTCATCGGCAAGGAGATCCAGACCGCCTACCTTGAATCGTATTCGGAGTACGGGCAGAACATCTTCGACCGCTATGTAGTGTTCGCCGACCTGTGGATCCAGGACCAGGAATACCGCGATCCCAACACCGGCGAAATCCTCGACCGCAACGCGCTGAACGACGAGCTGGAGAAAGTGGAAAAACCCGCGGGGATCTCGAACCCGAAGGATTTCCGCAACGAGATCGTCAACTTCGTGCTGCGGGCGCGGGCCAACAACGGTGGCAAGAACCCGGTCTGGACCAGCTATGAAAAGCTGCGGATGGTGATCGAGAAGCGCATGTTCTCCACCACGGAGGACCTGCTGCCGGTGATCTCGTTCAATGCCAAGTCTTCGCGCGAAGACCAGGACAAGCACGAGAACTTCGTCAACCGCATGGTCGAGAAGGGGTACACGCCCAAGCAAGTGAGACTGTTGGTGGAGTGGTATCTGCGCGTAAGAAAGTCATCGTAACGGCGCCGCGGAACAGGTCTCTCAACGAGGGCAACATATGGCTACGGTCATCGATCGGCGCGAAAACGGCGGCAACAAGAGTGCCGTCAACCAGCAACGCTTCATCAAGCGCTACCGCGAGCAGATCCGGCAAGCGGTGGCAAAGGCGGTGTCCGGCCGGAAGATCATGGACATCGAGCAGAGCGGGCAGGTGTCCATTCCGGTCAAGGACATCAGCGAACCGATCTTCCACCACGGCCCGGGCGGGCGGCGCGAGTGGATTCACCCTGGCAACAAGAAGTTCGTCAAGGGCGATTCCTTCGACCGCCAGCAGCAGGGCGGCGGCGGGACTGGTTCGCGGGCCAGCGACAGCGGCGAGGGCGAGGACGATTTCGTCTTCACGCTGTCGCGCGAGGATTTCCTCAATTTCTTCTTCGAGGACATGGCGCTGCCGGACCTGGCCAAGCGCCACCTCGCCAAGATTGCCGAGGTGCGCAAGGTGCGCGCCGGGTATTCCATCGACGGCACGCCGTCCAACCTGTCGATCCTGCGCACCATGCGCAGCTCGCTGGGGCGGCGCATTGCCTTGTCCAGCCCTTACCAAAAGCGGCTGCGCCAGCTGGAGCTGGCCTATGCCGAGGCGCTGGAACAGGACGGTCCCTACGCCGAACGCACGCTCGAGCTGATGGAGAAGATGCGGCACTTGCGTGCCTGCATCGACCGCGTCCCCTTTATCGAGAAGCTCGACCTGCGCTACAACAACCGCGTGCTCAAGAAGCGCCCGCAGGCCCAGGCGGTGATGTTCTGCCTGATGGACGTGTCCGGCTCGATGGACGAAAGCCGCAAGGACCTGGCCAAGCGCTTCTTCATGCTGCTGTACCTGTTCCTGAAGCGCAACTACGAGCGCATCGACGTGGTGTTTATCCGCCATCACACCGTGGCGAAGGAAGTCGAAGAGGAAGATTTCTTCCACTCGCGCGAGTCCGGCGGCACCGTCGTGTCGAGCGCGCTGAAGCTGATGGTGGAGGTCATCCACGACCGCTATCCGCCCAGCCAGTGGAACATCTATTGCGCGCAGGCCTCGGACGGGGATAACTGGGCCGGCGATTCCGAGCTGTGCGGACGGCTGCTGCGCGAGTCGATCCTGCCGCTGGTGCAGTATTACGCCTATGTGGAGGTAGCGTCGGAAGAGCCGCAGAACCTGTGGGAAGAGTATCTGACGGTGAAGAGCCAGTTCGATCACTTTGCGATGCAGCGCATCATCGGCGCGGACGAGATCTACCCGGTGCTGCACGACCTGTTCCAGAAACGCGCGGCATAATCAGTGCTGGCCGGTGGATTGCCGGCAAGCCGCGGTGAAGAAGGCAATATTGGCAAGACAGGGATCCGGCGGCGCGCCCGCGCCGCAAGCACCGGCCTGCCTGTCTTGCGCGGACGAAAGGGGCGAAGATGGCTTATCTGTCCACGGGTTCGGAATGGACCTTCGAGCTGATCAACCGGTATGACCGCGAAATTTCCCGCATCGCCGGCGAGTTCGGCCTGGATACCTATCCCAATCAGATCGAGATCATTACCGCGGAGCAGATGCTCGACGCCTACGCGTCGGCGGGGCTGCCGGTGGGCTACAGCCACTGGTCCTACGGCAAGCACTTCCTGGCGTCGGAGCGCAGCTACCAGCGCGGGCACATGGGGCTGGCCTACGAGATCGTCATCAACTCCAATCCCTGCATCGCCTACCTGATGGAGGAGAACACCATGCCGATGCAGGCGCTGACGATCGCGCATGCCTGCTACGGCCACAACTCCTTCTTCAAGGGCAACTACCTGTTCCGCACCTGGACCAACGCGGACGCCATCGTCGACTACCTGCTGTTCGCCAAGAACTATGTAGCCGAGTGCGAGCAGCGCTACGGCGAGCAGGAGGTGGAGCTGCTGCTCGATTCCTGCCACGCGCTGCAGAACTACGGGGTGGACCGCTACAAGCGGCCCAAGAAGCTGTCGATCACCGAGGAAAAGGCGCGCCAGGCCGACCGCGAGAACTACCTGCAGATGCAGGTCAACGACCTGTGGCGCACGCTGCCCAAGCACCGGCCGCACGCACTGGCGTCGGAAGACGACACGCCCGAGCCCGATGTGCCGTTCCCGCCCGAGCCGCAGGAGAACCTGCTGTACTTCATCGAGAAGAACGCGCCCAAGCTGGCCCCATGGCAGCGCGAAATCGTGCGCATCGTGCGCAAGATCGCGCAGTACTTCTATCCGCAGCGCCAGACCAAGGTGATGAACGAAGGCTGGGCCACGTTCTGGCACTACACCATCATCAACCAGCTGTACGAGGAAAAGCTGGTCAACGACGCCTTCATGATGGAGCTGCTGCAGGCGCACACCAACGTCATCTACCAGCCGCCGTACCACAGCCCCTACTACAGCGGCATGAACCCCTACACGGTGGGCTTCCTGATGTTCCAGGACCTGCGCCGCATGTGCGAGAACCCGACCGACGAGGACTATCGCTGGGCCCCTGAAATCGCCGGCACCGACTGGCGCAAGACGCTCGACTTCGCCATGCGCAACTTCAAGGACGAGAGCTTCCTGCTGCAGTTCCTGTCGCCGCGCGTGATCCGCGAGCTCAAGCTGTTCTCGGTGCTGGACGATGACCGCGAGGGCAAGCTGCGCGTCACCGCGATCCATGACGACGAGGGCTACCGCGCCATCCGCCAGCTGATGGCGGCGCAGTATGACCTGTCCAGCATGGAGCCCAATATCCAGGTCACCAACGTCGATGTCGGCGGCGACCGCTCGCTGACGCTGCGCCACCTGCAGAACGACCGGCGTCCGCTGGCGCACAACTTCGATGAGGTGGTGCGGCACGTGACCCGGCTGTGGGGCTTTACCGTGCGGCTGGAGGTGGCCTATGAAGACGGCCGCACCGAGCTCAAGTACGAATGCAAGCCTGAGCGCCGCCACCGCCGCCCGCACGGCAGCGGGCTGAGCCTGGCCGCCTGAGCGGCAGGCGGCGCCACCGGCCCCGCCGCTTCAGACGGCGGGCGCCGGCTCGCACCAGTCGCGCAGCAGCTCCACCGCCTTGCAGCCGTCGCTGGCACAGACCGCTTCGCCCAGCACGCGGCTCCACCACCGTTCCGACCCGTCCGCCACGCGCCACGCATGCAGCCGGCGCGTATAGAGCTGCAGGTCATATTCCTCGGTAATACCGATCGCGCCGTGCACGGCGTGGGCGATCGCGGCCACCGGCGTGACCGCATCGCTGGCGCGCAGCTTGCCGATCGCCGCGCGCAACGGGTCGGGCGTGGCGCCGTCGCTGTCGCAGGCCAGTTGCGCCGCCACGCGCGCCGCGGCGACATGCTCGGCCATCTCGCTGACCTGGTGCTGGATCGCCTGGAACTTGCCGATGGCGCGGCCGAACTGCTGGCGGTCGTTGGCGTACTGCAGCGTCATGTCAAGCACATGCGACAGCGCGCCGGCCAGTTGTGCCGCGTGCAGGCAGGCGCCCTGCGTGCGCACGGTGCCGGCCGGCAACTGGAATGCCGCGGGCGCGGCGGGGTCGGGGCGCGCCACGCGCAGCGTCAGGTCGCCGTGTGCGCCGGTGGCCTCGGCGTGCGCCGCCGCGGCCGGCAGCAGCAAACAGCGTTCGCCGTCCTGCAGCAGGAACCATTGCGCATGGCGGGCGTCCGCCACGAGCGTGGCGGCGGCGCCATCGTCGAAGCTCGCCAGCGCGATCGGGCCGTCGGGCAGCGCGATGCCGCCGGCATGCAGCAGCGCGCGCGCAAAGAGGGTCTGCGCCAGTGGCAGCGGCAGGGCGTGGCGGCCGGTGACGAACAGCACCGGCGTCAGTTCGCGCAGCGCCAGCGCGGCGCCGCCGGCGGATTCGGGCAACAGGCAGTCGGCGAAGCCGCTGTCGTGCAGCGCTTGCCACAGCGGCTGCGGGTCGGCCTGCTGTTCCAGCGCGCGCACCGTGGCGGGCGTGCAGCAGTCGCGCAGCAGCGCGTCGAGGGCATCGGAGTAGGCGTTATGCATGGGCAATCTCGTTCAGGATGGCGGTCGAGGGCAGCGGATCAGCGCAGGCCCAGCCCGCGCGCGATCATGCCGCGCAGGATTTCGCGGGTGCCGCCGCGCAGCGAGTACGACGGCGCGATCTGCGTGACATAGGCCAGGGTGCGGTACAGCGCCCCATCGGCCGCGAGTGCCGGTTCGTCGCCGAGCGCGGCTTCCACCAGGGCCGGCACCGACTGCTCGAAGGTGGTGCCCAGGTCCTTCACCAGCGCGGCCTCGACCACCGGGCTTTCGCCCGCGGCCAGCCGCGCCGTGACTGCCAGCGACATCGCGCGCAGCACCGCCAGGTGGCCGGCGAGGCGGCCGGCGGTAACGGTGTCGCGCCGCGCCGGCGGCAGCCGGCGCAGGGCGTCGAGCCAGGTGTCGAGCAGCACCACGCTGGAATACAGCCGCTCCGGGCCGCTGCGCTCGAACGCCAGCTCGGCGTTGACCTGCTCCCAGCCGCTGCCTTCGTTGCCGACCAGCGCCTCCGGCTCCAGCGCCACGTCGTCGAAGGTCACTTCCGAGAAGTGCGCATCGCCGGCCAGGTCGCGGATCGGCCGCACCGTGACGCCGGGCGCATGCAGGTCGACGATGAACTGCGACAGCCCGGCCTGCCGGTCCTGCGGCGTGCCCGAGGTGCGCACCAGCGCGATCATGAAGTGGCAGCGGTCGGCGTTGGTAGTCCAGATCTTGCGCCCGTTCAGGCGCCAGCTGCCATCCGGCTGGCGCACCCCGCGCGTGGCCACGCTGGCCAGGTCCGAGCCGGAATCGGGCTCGCTCATGCCGATGCAGAAGAAGGCCTCGCCGCGGCTGATCGCGGGCAGGTAGCGCGCCTTCTGCGCGTCGTTGCCGTAGCGCAGGATCAGCGGACCGCTCTGGCGGTCGGCGATCCAGTGCGCCGACACCGGCGCGCCGCAGGCCAGCAGTTCCTCCACCAGCACGAAGCGCGAAAACGGATCCAGCCCCGCGCCGCCGTACTGCGCCGGCAACGTGATGCCGACCCAGCCGCGCGCGGCCAGCGCCCGGCTGAAGCCGGCATCGAAGCCCATCCACGAGCGCGCCCGTGTTTCCGCCGGCAGCGCCGGCAGGTGCTGGTCCAGGAAGGCCCGCACCTCGGCGCGGAATGCCGCGGCGTAGGGCGGCAAGGTAGTGAGGGTGAAGGTGGAGAGCAAGGCGGTCACGTTTGAGTCCTGTCGCTTGATATGGCAGAGGCGTGCTTTGGATTCCGCGCAGCGTTACCGGCCCGCCAGCAGCCGGCGCGCGGTATAGGTCATCACCTGTTCGCCGCGCTGGTTGAACACCTCGATGCGCGAGTCCACCACGGCGCGGCCGCTGCGCGAGGTCGGGCGGATGCCGGTCACGGTCACGGTGGCGTGGATGGTGTCGCCGACCCGCACCGGGCCGTGGATCTGCTGTGTCAGTTCCAGCATCGCCAGCCCGGTGCCCTGGATCATGGTCTGCAGGATGAAGCCCTCGATCAGCGCATAGGTCAGCGCCGCCGGCACCGGGCGGCCCTGGATCGCGCCGCCGTCGTAGCCGGCTTCGATGAAGATGGCCTCGACCATGCCGGTGACCGAGATGAAGTTGACCAGGTCGGTCTCGGTGACGGTGCGGGCGAAGGTGCGGAAGGCCTGGCCCTGGTGCAGGTCTTGCCAGTAGAAGCCCTGGCCCAGGCGGGGCAGTTCGGCATGCGTCATGGTGTCTCCGTGCCGGCGGCTCAGCGTGCGGCGCCGCTCTGTTGCAGTTGTGCGATCTGTTCATCAGCGAGGCCTGCGTCGGCCAGCACCGCGCGGGTGTGCTCGCCCAGCCGCGGCGGCAGCGCCAGCCGCGCGCGCTGGCCGTCGAAACGCACCGGCGCGCCGGGAAAGCGCAGCTTGCCCATGGCCGGATCGTTGGCGGTCTCGAAGAAGCCGGTGGCGGCCAGGTGCGGATCGTGCTGCAGGTCGTCGAGCGTGTTGATGCGCGCCACCGGGATCTGCAGCCGTTCGCACAGCGCCACCCAGTGCGCGGTGCCGTGCGCCTGCACGATCTCGCCGGTCAGTTCGTACAGGGTCTCGATATGCTCGGTGCGCGCGGCGATGTCGGCAAAGCGCGCATCGGCAGCCAGCTCGGGGCGGCCGGCGGCGTTGAAGAAGTCGCGCCAGTGCGCATCGGTGTACGGCATCATGCAGACATGGCCGTCGGCGCTGCGGTACGGGCGGCGCAATGGCGCCAGCACGCGCGGATAGCCGCTCGGGCCGCGCGGCGGCTCGAAGTGGTGGCCGTAGAAGTGCTCGACCAGGTTGAACGCCACCATCGATTCGAACATCGGCACTTCCACCAGCGTGCCATGGCCGGCGCTGCCATCGGCCTGGCGGCGCGCGCGGCCGGCCAGCGCCGCGCATACCGACAGCGCCGCCACCAGCCCGCTGGTCTTGTCCGCGGCAATGGTCGGGAAGTAGCGGCTGTCGCCGGTCTGCGCCGCCATCAGCGCGGCATTGCCCGACAGGCCCTGGATGATGTCGTCGTAGGCCGGCCGGCCGCCATAGGGGCCGTCCTCGGCAAAGCCCAGCAGGCTGACGAAGACCAGGTCCGGATGGCGCGCCCGCACGGCGTCGGGGTCCAGTCCGAGCGCCGCCAGCTTCTGCGGGCGCATGCTGTGCATCAGCACGTCGGCGCGGTCCAGCACGCGCTCCAGCGCGGCCTGCGCGGCGGGCTGCTTCAGGTCCAGCACCACGCTGCGCTTGCCGCGGTTGACCCCCAGGAAGATCGCCGCCATGCCGGTTTCGGCGGCGGGCCCGGTGCGGCGCGTGGAATCGCCTTCGGGCGGCTCGACCTTGATCACCTCGGCGCCGAGGTCGGCCAGCCACTGGCTGGCATACGGCCCCATCACCACCGTGGACAGGTCGACTACGCGGATGCCTGCAAGCGGCAGCATAGTGTCTCCGTGCTTGTGTACTGTCGGCACAGGGTAGATCAGCGACCTTCGGCTGGTCTAATATTAGTTTTTTAGCAATCGATATCCTGTGGATATTGGCAACCATGGACCTGCGCCAACTGCAGCAGTTCGTCGCCCTGGCCGAGACCGGCAACTTCCACCGCGCCGCTGAACGGCTGCACATGGCGCAGCCGCCGCTTTCGATCTCGATCCGCAAGCTAGAGGAGCAACTCGGCACGGCGCTGTTCGTGCGCACCTCGCGCGGGGTACGGCTGACGCAGGCGGGCGAGGCCGCGCTGCATGACGCGCGGCGGGCACTGTTCCACGCGCAGCAGGCGCGCGCCGCGGCGATGGCGGCGGGGCAGGGCGAGCGCGGCGCGTTGCGCATCGGCTTTATCGGCTCGGCCACCTATGCGCTGCTGCCCAAGCTGATCCCGGCATTCCGCGCCGCGCATCCCGGCATCGAGCTGATCCTGCATGAATCGACCACCGCCGCGATCCTCGACCGCCTGGAGCAGCACCAGATCGATGCCGGGCTGGTGCGCTTCCCGATCCTCTCCAGCGGCGGCTATGCGCTGACGCCGCTGGAGAACGATGTCTTCGTCGCCGCGGTGCCGGCCGACAGCCCGCTGGCGCGCGCGGACGCGATCGCGCTGCGCGCGCTGGCCGAGCAGCCCTTCATCATGTATCCGGCCGCGCAGGTGCCCAACCTGCATGCGGTGGCGATGCTGCTGTGCCAGCAGGCGGGCTTCGTGCCGCGCGTCACGCAGGAGGCGGTGCAGGTGCAGACCCAGGTGAGCCTGGTGGAAAGCGGGCTGGGGGTGGCGCTGGTGCCCAGCGTGGCGGCGCGCTACGCCAACCGGCGCGTGCGCTTCCTGCCGTTGTCGAGCCCGCGGCCGGCGGGCCGCATCGGCATTGCGCTGGCGGCGCGGCCCGATGACGGCGACCGCCAGGTGCAGCGCTTCCTGGCGGCGGCGCAGGCCGCGGTGCAGTAGCCAGCGATAACGGCTGGACGGTCAGGCGGCGCGCGGGCGCTGCGCGCGCGGCCGGACCGCGGAGGTCATGCCGGCGCGCTCCAGGTTGACGCCGGGCAGCAGGTGCAGCAGCCGAACCAGCTCGGACTGCCGATGCGTGCCGGTCTTGCGCAGCGTGTCGCGGATATGCACGCGCACGGTATGGGGCGAGAGGAACTCGCGCTCGGCGATTTCGTTGAGGGTTTCACCGGCGGCGAGCCGGATGGCGATGATGCTCTCCTTGCGCGACAGCCCGAACAGCGAGGTCAGCACGCCGGCATCCAGCACCGAGCGCGATTCGGAATTGCCCAGCAGCAGCATCGCCGCGGGCAGCTGCCACGGGCCCTCCACCGGCTGGCGCGATACCAGCGGCGTGACGATGATCGGCACCGGCTGCCCGCCCGAGGTGATATGCATCCACGAGCCCGACGCGGCGTCGGCACCGCGGCCGCGCATGGCGCCGTCGAGCAGCTTGCGCAGCACCGCCTGCAGCGTGTCGCTATGGGCGCGCAGCACGCCGTCCTGCAGCGACAGGTGGCTGTCGGCCTGCACCAGCGCTTCGGCCCAGCTGTTGGCGTAGCGCACGCGCAGGTCGGCCTGCAGCACCATCACGCCGAAGTCCAGGGTATCGAGGCCGGCCAGGCCCAGGCTGGCCAGCCCGCTCAGTTCGAAGTTGCGCTGCTGCATGCGCGCGGCGCGCACCCAGTGCGGCATGACGTGCGACAGGCGCCGTTCACGCTGGCCGGCGCTGATGCTGCCGGCGTTGGTGCCGCTCATCAGCACGCAGACTTCGGCGTTCTCGACCAGCCGGATGCCTTGCTCCAGCTCGGTGCAGGCCAGCGCCGCGGCATCGGTCGCGGCGGTCGCGGCGCCGCCGCAGCACAGCGCCGCCGCGTCAGGCAGGGCCGTGCCGGCACCTTGGCAAGCGCGGTCGAGCATGCCGGGCAGGCGCTCGGGCAGGCTGGCACCACCGGTGAAGCAGCCGTGCGGGGTCACGCCGAGGCGGGCATGGCCGGCAAGCTTGTCCCAGATCAGGTAGCGCGGGCTGACGGTGCAGGTGTACCGCGAAAACAGGTCGAGGGCGGCGGGCATGGCCGCGACGTCCAGCGCAGATTCATAGATGGAGTCGACCAGACGATGGAAGTCCTCGTCCGTTGTCGGGTGTTCGCCCATGTTCAGATCCCCCCGGTGGCAAACGCCTCTTGCCCTGCGCCACGGCAAGTGGCCACATCCCTTGGTGTTATCGGTTCCGTTCTGGCGTTCTGTAGTGGCGCCGATACGGCTGCTGCCGGCAGCGCCTTGTCGGTCGCGCTTGCCGTGCCGCAATCATGCCAAACAATGTTGTATGTTTTATACCCCGTGTTTGGGGGGGGAAACCCCGATTGTGCGGCGCAAAATTCTCATCAGGCCCGCCTCCGGCGCCTTTTTCCAGCGCTGGCGGGCGCCCCCCCGTTTACTGTGGCGTGGCCTTTGTCGCCAGTTCCCCCGCGGGCAGTTCCACCGAGCCGCCGTCGACCTGGATGGTCAGGCTTGGCGATGCCATGCGGATGCCGCTGGCATCGAAGTTGCGCTTGAGCCGGGCATTGAAGGCGCGCGTGATCTCGGCCTGCATCAGCGGCCGGGTCTTGATCTGCGCCATCACCACGGGCCCGCTCGGATCGAAGCGGTCCAGGCCCAGGATTTCGAGCCCGGATATCAGCTTGCGGCCGTAGCGGTGGTCGCGGGCCAGCTCGGCGCCGGTGGTGCGGATCAGGTCCAGCGCGCGGTCCAGGTCGCTCTGGTAGCTGATGCCGATGCTGAGCACGGCGTAGCCGTAGCCGCGCGACAGGTTCTTGACCGCCTTGATCTGGCTGTACGGCAGCGTGTGCAGCGCGCCGCGGCCGTCGCGCAGCTTGACGGTGCGGATGGTCATGGCCTCGACCACGCCGGCGTGGTCGGGCAGCTCGATCGAGTCGCCGATGGCGATCGAGTCCTCGACCACGATGAACAGGCCTGTGATCAGGTCCTGCACCAGGCTTTGCGCGCCGAAGCCGATCGCCAGGCCGACCACGCCCGCGCCGGCCAGCAGCGGCGTCACATTGACGCCCAGGTTGGCCAGCACCACGATCACGGTGAGCACCAGCAGGCCGATGAACGAGGCATTGCGCACCAGCGGCAGGATGGTGCGGGCGCGCAGGCTCGGCTGGGCGGCGCGCGCGTGCCCGGGCGACAAGGACTGCGTGATGGCGGTATCGATCAGCAGCCAGACCAGCCAGGCCAGCAGCACGGTGCTGGTGACGCGCAGCGCGGCCTCGGTCAGGTGGCGCCCGGCGGCCGACGACTCGGCCAGCCGCACCAGCGAAGAGCCCCACACGCGCATGACCATTTCCAGGAACCCTGCCCACACCACCACACGTGCCAGCGCCAGCGCAAAGCGCCCGTAGCGCTGCAGGTAGGCCGAGCGGCGGCGGTCGCGGATGCGCGGCGCGCGCGCGCCGGCCTTGGGCGAGCGCCCCAGCACCATGTTCAGCAGCAGCGCGGCGACGAACAGCGCCACCGACGCTACCGTGCGGCGCAGGAACACTTCGGCATGGCCGGTGGCCAGCACCGTGCCGATCACCGACGCCACCACCACCGCCAGCACCGGCAGGTGCCAGGCGTGGCCGGCCAGGCGCAGCAGATCGGTCACGGCAGGATGGGCCTGGCGGAACGCCAGTGGCCGCAGGCTGATCAGGTGGCCGACCTGGCGGCGGAATGTCAGCGCAAACACGCCGATACCCAGCGCCGCGGCGATATTGGCCAGGGTCGAGACCAGCGCGCAGAGGTTGCCGCCCAGCACCGCGACCATGCGGCCGTCGGCGGCGCCGTTGCCCAGCGCCGCCAGCGCGCCGGTGCAGAACAGCAGCCACGGGGAACGCGCCAGCAGTTGCCGCACCGCCAGTTGCCGGTGCGCGCTGCGGAACAGCGCGAAGATGACCTGGCACACCGCCGCCGCGACCGCGCCGGCGACGATGGCGTAGGCCAGCAGCACGGCGGCGACGCTGGCCGGCGATTGCGCGAACAGCTGGCGCGCCAGCAGCAGCGTCAGCCCGAACGCCACCACCCATGGGCCGATATGGCGCAACATGTAGAGGCCGACATCGACCCACGACGGCAGTTCGGGCAGCTTGCCGCGCGGCGCGGGGGCGGCGCCGGCCGTGCGCCGCCGCCGCAGCCGGTGGCCGGCCTCGTACAGCAGCCAGCCGCACACCGCCCATGCCGCCAGCACCAGCGCGAATTCGCGCAGCGAGTCCAGGCCGGTGCGCGTGCCGCCCTGCGTCAGCGCGGCGCGCCATTCGTCGGCCGCGAAGCGCGTGCGCCAGCCCCAGTATTGCCACGGGCCCCGATCTTCGCGCAGGTGCGAGTCGACTTCGTCCAGCACCTGCGCCACGGCACCGATCAGCCCGGGTGCCGAGGCCGCGTCCGGCGCGGCCGGCGGCGCCATCGCCGCCGACGCCGCCAGGCCCTGTCGCAGGGTTTGCAGCTGGCCCACCAGCGCGCGCCGCTCGCGGTCGTCCTGCAGCGTGGCGATGACCTGGTCCAGCGACTGCGCCAGCGGCACGCTGGCGGCGGGGGCGCTGGCGGCCGCCGCGGGTTTCTCCGCCGGCGCCAGCAAGGCGGCGAGCGGGCCGGCGGCGGCCGCGGGCATCGCGCACAGCAGCGCCAGCAGGCCGGCCAGCCAGGCCAGGGCCGTGGCGAGGGCGGCATGCCGGCGGCGCCGGGCGAAGGCGTGAGGTTCGGGTTTGCGCATGGCGGGTGATCGTCCGCCGGCTGGCGCCGGCGCCGGAATGGCCATCGATCGCGCCACTGTAACGCATCGGTCGGGTGGTGTGCCGGGCGGCGTGCTGGGGCGCGCATCGGGCGCATTCGTCGCATTCGTCGCTTCAGACGATGCATTGGCGACGCCGATCCCCGAATCTCGAACCCACTCCGGTACAGGCGCTGCTCGCGTCTGCCGGCTTCAACCAGAACGCGGCCGCGCAGCGCGGACGCACGGCAACAAGGGACAAAGGAAAGACGGCATGGAACTCAATGCATCGGTATCGGCAGTGGTGACGGGTGGCGCATCGGGGCTGGGCGCGGCAACCGCGCGGGCGCTGGCCGCACAGGGCGTGCGCGTGGCGCTGTTCGACCTGAACGCCGACAAGGGCGAAGCGCTGGCGCGTGAACTCGGCGGCGTGTTCTGCCAGGTCAACGTGACCTCCGAGGCTGAGGTCGAGGCCGGCTTTGCGAAGGCGCGCGCCGCCATCGGGCAGGAGCGCATCCTGGTCAACTGCGCCGGCACCGGCAACGCCATCAAGACCGCCTCGCGCTCCAAGGAGGCGCCCGACCAGATCAAGCATTTCCCGTCCGATGCCTTCGAGCGCATCATCCAGATCAACCTGATCGGCACCTTCCGCTGCATCGCGCGTTCGGCCGCCGGCATGCTGACGCTGGACACCACCGGCGGCGAGCGCGGCGTGATCATCAACACCGCCTCGGTGGCGGCGCAGGACGGCCAGATGGGGCAGGCGGCGTACTCGGCGTCGAAGGCCGGCGTGGTCGGCATGACGCTGCCGATCGCGCGCGACCTGGCGGGCGAGGGCATCCGCGTCAACACCATCCTGCCGGGCATCTTCAATACGCCGCTGCTGCAGGGCGCGGCCGAGAACGTCAAGGCCGCGCTGGCCGCGTCGGTGCCGTTCCCGAAGCGCCTGGGGCAGCCGGAAGAGTTTGCCTCGCTGGCGGTCGAGATGTGCCGCAACGGCTATTTCAATGGCGAGTCGGTGCGCCTGGATGGCGCCATCCGCATGGCGCCGCGCTGAAGCCTCGACGGGCCTGTCGCCAGGGGCGGACCCGCGTCACGCGAGTCCGTCCCTGGCATGAAATCTTTGGGAGACGCGGATGGATTTCAGCTATCTGACGACGCTGCCGCACGCGGTGCGCCATTTCGCGCGCCTGCGGCCGGAGGCGGTGGCGTATTCGTTCGAAGGCCGGCAGACCACGTATGCCGGGTTCGAGCGCAACACCGACCGCGTGGCGCAGGGCTTGCTGGCCGAAGGCGTGCGCGCGGGCGACCGCATCGGCTATATCGGCAAGAACAGCGACCACTATTTCGAACTGCTGCTGGGCGCGGCCAAGACCGGCGCGGTGATGGCGCCGGCCAGCTGGCGCCTGGCGCCGCCCGAGGTCGAGTTCATCCTCGGGCATTGCGATGCGGTGGTGCTGTTCGTCGGTGCCGAGTCCGCGGCGATGGTGCGCAACCTGCTGCCGGCGCTGCCGCTGGTGCGCAAGGTGGTGGTGATGGAGCCGTGCGACGTGCAGGGCGACTGGCCGTGCTTCACCGACTGGCGCGACGCGCATCCGGCCACGCCGCCCGCGCATGAGCCGGCCGCGCACGACGTGGTGCTGCAGCTGTACACGTCGGGCACCACCGGGCGGCCCAAGGGCGCGATGCTGACGCACCGCAACCTGACCATCGGCACCGAGGTCAGCGAGCGCGAACACCTGGCCTGGTCGCATTGGGTCGCCGACGATATTTCGCTGGTGGCGATGCCGGTGGCGCATATCGGCGGCTCCGGCTGGGGTTTGCGCAACCTGCTGTCCGGTGCCAAGGGCGTGGTCGCGCGCGAGTTCGATCCGCGCGCGGTGCTCGACTTCATCGAGAAGGAGCGCGTCAGCAAGCTGTTCCTGGTGCCGGCCGCGATGCAGATCGTGCTGCGCGACCCGCGCGCGCGCCAGGTCGACTATTCGCGCCTGAAGTACCTGCTGTACGGCGCCGCGCCGATTCCCGCGGCGCTGCTGCGCGAGGGCATCGAGGTGTTCGGCTGCGGCTTCGTGCAGCAGTACGGCATGACCGAGACTACCGGCACCATCGTCGCGCTGCCGCCCGAAGACCACACCACCGACGAGGTGCCGCGCATGCGCGCCGCGGGCAAGGCGCTGCCGGGGGTCGAGCTGAAGGTGGTGGATTATGAAGGGCGCCGGCTGGCACCGGACGAGGTCGGCGAGGTGGTGGTGCGCTCGCAGCACAACATGGCCGGCTACTGGAAGCAGCCCGAAGAGACCGCGCGCACCATCGACGCCGGCGGCTGGCTGCGCACCGGCGACGCCGGCTACATGGATGCCGAGGGCTACCTGTACATCCACGACCGCGTCAAGGACATGATCATCAGCGGCGGCGAGAACGTCTATCCGGCCGAGGTCGAAAGCGCCATCTACGGCCATCCGCAGGTGGCCGACGTGGCCGTGATCGGCGTGCCGGACGACAAGTGGGGCGAGGCGGTCAAGGCCATCATCGTGCTCAAGCCGGGGCAGGCGGCCGACCGCGATGCCATCCTCGCCTGGACGCGCCAGCGCGTGGCGGGGTTCAAGGTGCCGAAGAGCATCGAGTTCGTCGATGCGCTGCCGCGCAACCCGTCGGGCAAGCTGCTGCGCCGCAAGCTGCGCGAACCCTTCTGGGAGGGCATGAACCGGCAGGTGAACTGAGGCCTGCCGCAGCCAGACAAAAGCCCGCCGCAACCCGGCAGGCCTTTGCCTGCGACGGGCCAGCGGCTGGAGTCCGCCGGCCGCGCCAGGCCCGGACGCCTACTCCTTCTTGATCACGCTGACCTTGCCGTCGGCTTCAAGGTAGAGCGCCTTGACGCCTTCGATCGAATCGACGCCATGCTGGCGGTACTTCGCCTCGAGTTCCTCGTCGGTGATGTTCTCGCGTCGCATGTTCTCGTGCAGCTTGACGCCGTCGCGTACCAGCAGCACCTTCTTGGCTTCGGCGAAGCGTTGAAAGCTCGGGTACTTGTAGGCCAGGAAGTCGATCAGCCGGTTCCAGACGATCAGCGTGACCACCAGCAGCACGGCGTCGGCCACGCCCTCGCCCTTGCCGGCCATGCCGTTCTGCGCCGCGTCGGCGACGATCACGATCAGCAGCAGGTCGGCGATGCCCATCGAGCCGATGTCGCGCCGCACGACGAAGCGGAACAGCAGGAACAGCGACCAGTACATCACCGTGCCGCGCACGATGATCTCGAGCGGCGAGATGGTGAAGAAGAGCGCTTCGCGCCAGTCGATCGAAAAGTCCATGCCGGCAACGCTGCAACTTCCTTGCCAGCATGCAGGCACGGGGCGGCGGCCACAGCGTGGCGCCGGCGCCGCTATACCGCAGGTATCGAATGGTAATTCTTACAGGCACGGCGCGGCATGACCGTGCCTGCATGGCGCGCTCAGTCGGCCTGGATGCCGAACTCCTTCACCACCTTGGTGTAGCGCGAGGTATCGCTGGCGATCAGTTTGGACAGCACCGCCGGCTCGCCGCCGGAGGGGGTGACGGCGATGGTGGCCATGCGCGCCACCACGTCGGGCATCTTCAGGATCTCGTTGACGTGCGCGTTGAGCGTGCGCACCACCTCGGCCGGCATGTTCTTCGGCCCCAGCAGCGCCTGCCAGGCACCGATCTCGACATCCTTGTAGCCCAGCTCGGCCAGCGTCGGCACGTTGGGCGCGAACGGCGAGCGCTTCGGGTCGGCCACCGCCAGCGGCACCAGGCTGCCATTGCCGACGTACTGCGAGATCGCGCCATAGGTGATGTAGGTGACCGGCACCTGACCGCCGATCACGTCGACGATGGCGGGTGCGAGGCCACGGTACGGCACCTGGCTGATCTTGATGCCGGCCGACTTGTTGAACAGCTCGCCCATGATGTGCATCGGCGAGCCATTGCCCGGGGTGGCATAGGTCTCGACCTTGCCGGCCTTGGCGCGCGCCACCAGGTCGCTGACCTTGGTGATGCCGGTGCCCTTGTTGACCACCACGAACAGCGACTGCGTGCCGATCTGGCTGATCGGCGTAAAGTCCTGCTGCACGTCGTAGCTGGCGCCGGTGCCGGCGCGCAGCACCAGCGGCGCGATGGCGACGGTATTGGGCGCGAGCAGCAGCGTGTGGCCGTCCGGATTGGCGCGCGCCACGTAGGCGCTGCCGATGGTGCCGGCCGCGCCGGTGCGGTTTTCCACCACCACGGACTGCTTCAGGCGCGGGGCCAGTTTCTCGGCCAGCATGCGTGCCAGCACGTCGACGTCGCCGCCGGCGGGGTAGGCGACGACGATGGTGACGGGTTTGCTGGGGTACGAACCTTGGGCCAGCGCGCCGCCAGCGCCCAGCAGGGCGGCGGGAGCGAGCGTGGCGGCGGCCAGCGTGGCCAGGAGGTGGCGTCGTGCGGACTTCATGATCTTCAGACCTCGGTAAGACCGGGCACCGGCCCGGAGGCGGTGCCGCGTTGGGTGGAACCCGGCGCGCGGCGCCGGCGGCTACGATGGATCGACGGACTCAGAAAATGTGCTTGATGCCGAGCATCGAGCCCCACTGGTTCTCGCCCGCGCGCGGGGCCGAACCGGGCGAGCCGCCGCTGACCGACATGGCCAACTGGCCGCCGTTGTTGATAAAGCCCGCGGTGGCATAAACCGAGGTGCGCTTGCTGAAACTGTAGGTCGCGCGCAGCGCGTAAAGCATGGCCTGGTTGTCGCTGCCGTGGTAGTTCAGGAAGTACACCTGCCCGGCCAGGTTGACCGCGGGCGTGATGTCGTGCGAGACGCCGGCGTAGTACAGGTCGCTGACCGGCGTCGGGCTGCCCTCGTTGTCGCGGCGGATCCAGCCGGCGCCGAGCTTGGTGTTCTTCAGCAGCAGGTAGCCGCCCAGCGACAGGCGGTCGTCGGTCAGGTTGCTGCTGGTCAGGCCGCCGAAGGCGCCGGGGCCGCCGCGTTGCGAGTCGTAGGCCGCGATCACGCCCCAGTTCTTGTTGTCGTAGCCGATCATGGCCGACCATTCGCGGCATGCCTTCTTGTCGGCCGGGTTTTCGCCGGCGCAGTTGGTGCCGGCGGGGCTGGGGCCGGCGTTGACGGCATCGCGCCCGAAGCTGTAGGTGGCGCCGACCACGAAGCCGTTGAAGTTGGCCTTGTACGCAACCGCGTTGTCGGCGCGCGTGTTGGGCAGGTAGCTGTCGAGCGAGCCCGAGCCGTAGACGTTGGGCCCGAGGATGTCGCTGTCGAGGATGGCCCAGAACAGCATGGTGTACTGGCGGCCGAACGACAGCTGCCCGTAGGGGTTGCTCAGGCCCACCAGCGCCTGGCGCCCGAACAGGCGGCCGCCCTGGTTGGCGCTGCCGGTGTCGGGCGAGAAGCCCGATTCCAGCACGAACAGGCCCTTGAGCCCGCCGCCCAGGTCTTCGGTGCCGCGGATGCCCCAGCGCGACGGCACCGTGGCGGTGTTGTTGGGCATGCGCACCAGGCCGTCGCCGTTGGCGCCGACATTGCTCACGTACTCGACGCCGCTGTCGATCACGCCGTACAGCGTGACCGATGATTGCGACGATTGCGCCGAGGCCAGCAGGGGGGAGGCCGCAAGCAGCGCCGCGGCGGTTCGTGCAAGTTTCATCTACCGGTTTCCTTCCGTTTTCCGTCTTGTGGTGTTTTGGTCTGGTGCTCCGGTACCACTGCGGATGGCGGTACTGGCTGTCGTCTTCGTCTCTTTTGTGTTTTATATATGAAACGTCAAACAACATAAGAAACGTTGAGCAAAATATAGCCGCGACTTTCCGGAAAATGTGAGGAGGGTTATCCCTTAAGCCGATGGCCTGGATCCCCGGCGTTGGCGTAGCGACGCCGTTTGCCGGCATACCTATCGTTAACCCTGATGCCGTCGGCACTGCCGCAGCGCCTATCCTTCAAGTGTTTTATTTGCCAACTATAGTTTTATATATGGAACATATTCAGCGCCAGATACCGTCCGACCCCGACCGTGGCTTGCTGGAGGCGCTGGACAGCGGGTTTGCCCAGCGCGTGGCGCACGTCGATGGCGCGCAGGTGGCCTACCGCTGCGGCGGCGGCTCGGGGCCGGTGGTGGTGCTGCTGCACGGCATCAGTTCGGGGGCGGCGTCGTGGCTGCCGTGCGCCAGCCTGCTGGCCGCGCATGCGCGCGTGATCGCCTGGGATGCGCCGGGCTACGGCGACTCTTCCCCGCTGGCGCAGGCGCGGCCGCTGGCGGTGGACTATGCGCGGCGGCTCGAGGGCCTGCTGGCGGCACTCGGCGTGCAGCCGGCGCTGGTGGTCGGGCATTCGCTGGGCGCGCTGATGGCGGCCGCCTATGCCGCCACCGCACGCCAGCTGCCGGCGCGCCTGCTGCTACTGAGCGTGGCGCAAGGCTATGGCGCGGCGGGCAAGGAAGCGCAGGCCAGCGCGGTGGCAAGCCAGCGGCTGGAGGCGCTCGCGTCGCTGGGCGTCGACGGGCTGGCCCAGCGCGGCCCGGCGCGGCTGCTCAGCGAAACGGCCGATGCGGGCGCGCAGGCCTGGGTGCGCTGGAACATGCGGCGGCTCAACCCTGACGGCTACCGCCAGGCGGTGGCGATGCTGTGCGGCGACGACATCGACGCCTACCTGGCGCGGCGTCCGGAACGCATGCCGACGCAGATTGCCTGCGGCGGCCGCGATGTCGTCACCACGCCGCCCGCCTGCGCCGCGCTGGCCGAACGCTTCGGCCTGCCGTTCGCGCTGATCCCGGATGCGGGGCATGCCTGCTATATCGACCAGGCCGCCGCCACGGCGCGGCTGATCCGTTCGGCGCTGCCGGACGGCCAGTGAACCCCGCGGCGGCGTCCTGCCGCCGGAGTCCCAACCCAGGCGCCGCCGCGCGTGCGCCGAACCGCCGGGCAATCTGCCCAGTCGCGGGTTAACCCCAGTCAATTTTTAGGCCGTCGTTGTCTATAGTCGTACCTGTGTTCAATATCTAAACCAGTGTTTCATTAGTAAAACGTAGCGCGGCGGTCAGCCCACCGGCCGAAACGCGCACGCGGAACACGGTCCCCCTGCTGCAAGACATGGAGCCAAGCGCAATGGAAAGCCTCTCGTACAACCCGAACCTGGTGCCCTGGGAGCGTCCGGCGCCGAACAACGTGGCGGGCAAGGGCCATATCGAGCAACCCGGCAAGGTCGCCAACATCGTCTGGCAGACCCGCGCCGCCGCACCGAGCGCGTACGAGAACGCGCTGGGCGACGCCCTCGAAGCCGCCTTCGAAGGCGGTGCGCAGAACCCGCAGGACATCGTGCGCGCGTTCAATGCCGCCGGCTTCCTCACCGTCGACAGCCAGCCCTGGACCGAAGAGCGCTTCCTGTCGGAAATGCGCCGCCTGGGCGCCTGAGCCCCAGCCGCCCCAGCACAGCGTCTTAGCGAGAACCACATGGAATCGAACAAGCAAGCCCGCGCCGAAGCCCGCCTCAACACCGGCCTGCGCAACTACTGGTACCCGGTCGCCGCCTCGTGGGCGGTGACCCATGCCCCGATCGGCATCACCCGCCTGAGCCAGAACATCGTGCTGTGGCGCGACGGCGCCGGCCAGGTTCACGCGCTGGAAGACCGCTGCCCGCACCGCGGCGCGCGCCTGTCGATGGGCTGGAACCTGGGCGACCGCGTCGCCTGCTGGTATCACGGCGTCGAAGTCGGCGGCGATGGCCAGGTCAAGAGCGTGCCCGCCGTCGAGAGCTGCCCGCTGGAAGGCCGCACCTGCGTGCGCAGCTACCCGGTGCAGGAAAAGGCCGGCGCGATCTTCCTGTGGTTCGGCGAGCAGGCCCCGCAGGGCGAAGGCAGCCCAGACGAACTGCGCCTGCCCGAAGAACTGGTCAGCGAGGAACACAGCAACTTCCTGTGCGTGGCGCACTGGGACTGCAACTACCGCTACGCCATCGACAACGTCATGGACCCGATGCACGGCGCCTACCTGCATGCGGTATCGCACTCGATGGCCTCGGGCGAGAAGTCCGCGGTGATGCAGATCCGCGAGACCGAGCACGGCCTGGTGTTCGAGAAGACCGGCCAGCGCGGCGTCAACTTCGACTGGGTGGAATTCGGCGAGACCGGCACGCTGTGGCTGCGCCTGGCGATCCCGTACCGCGCCAAGGTCGGCCCCGGCGGCCCGTTCGGCATCGTCGGCATGGCCACGCCGGTGGATGAAGACCATTGCATGGTGTTCTTCTGGCGCACCCGCCATGTACAGGGCTGGGAGCGCGACGTATGGCGCTTCCTGTATCGCAACCGCCTGGAGCAGCTGCACTGGGACGTGCTCGAGCAGGACCGCGTGGTGCTGGAAATGATGGCCCCGAACGCCCGCGACCACGAGATGCTGTACCAGCACGATGCCGGCATCACGCGCGTGCGCCGCCTGCTCAAGCGTCGCGCCGAGCAGGAAGTCGCCGACGAGCCGGTGGCCATGCTCAAGCCTGCCGGAGCCGCCAGCCATGCCTGAGGCCATCACCCAACACAAGCTGCTGGCCGGCCGCAAGGTGCTGGTCACCGGCGCCGCGCGCGGCCTGGGCCTGGCCTTCGCCACCTCGCTGGCCGAAGCCGGCGCCAGCGTGGCGATGGCCGACATCCTGGCCGAACGCCTGCAGCAGGAAGCCGATGCGCTGCGCGCCCGCGGCCTGAAGGTGGTGCCCGTGACGCTGGACCTGTCGGACCCCGCCTCGGTGCAGGCTTGCGCCGACGCCGCGGTGAAGGCACTGGGCGGCCTCGACGGCCTGGTCAACAACGCCGCCGTGACCGACTCGGGCGGCCGCGACGCCAGCGCCATCGACATTGCCACCTGGGACCGCGTGATGAATGTCAACGTGCGTGGCACCTGGCTGATGACTGCCGCCTGCCTGCCGGCGCTGCGCGCCAGCGGCCGTGGCGCGGTGGTCAACCTGGCCTCGGACACGCCGCTGTGGGGCGCGCCCAACCTGCTCGCCTACGTGGCCAGCAAGAGCGCCATCATCGGCATGACCCGCTCGCTGGCGCGTGAACTGGGCAAGGACCAGATCACGGTGAACGCCGTGGCGCCGGGCCTGACCCTGGTGGAAGCCACCGAGTATGTGCCCCAGCATCGCCATGACCTGTACCGCGAGCAGCGCGCGATCTCGCGCGAGCAGCTGCCCGACGACGTCTGCGGCGCGGTGCTGTTCGCCCTGTCCGACCTTGCCCGTTTCGTGACCGGCCAGACCCTGGCGGTCAACGGCGGCTTTGTCATGCATTGATCCACCGATCCACCGATCCACCGATAGCCACATCCAAGCACAAGGAATCCAAATGAGCGATCTTTCCCAACAGCAAAACATCAAGCGTTCCTGGGACCAGCCGGAGGGCGCCTCGTTCGACCAGTGGATGGAAAGCCGCGTGGCGCGCTTCTCCACGCGCAGGTACGACTGGGACGCGCTGAAGTTCCAGGCCGACTACGACCCCAAGTACCGCCGTGCGCAGATGCGCTACCTGGGCACCGGCGGCACCGGCGTGGCCGCCGACACCAACACCGTGCCGTCGGAGCACTTCACCTTCTCCACCATGATCATCCCGGCCGGCCATGAGGGCCCGTCGCACCTGCACACCGACGTGGAAGAGGTGTTCTTCATCCTGCGCGGCAAGATCAAGCTGATCCTGGAAAAGGACGGCGAGCGCTTCGAGACCATCCTGACCGACCGCGACCTGGTCTCGGTGCCGCCGGGCGTGTACCGCGAGGAAATCAATATCGGCGAGGAAGACGCGCTGATGTGCGTGATGCTCGGCGCCAAGAAGCCGATCACGCCGACCTACCCGCCCGAGCACCCGCTGACGAAGATCAAGCGCTGAGGCGCCATCGGCCCGTCCGCACGCACCGACCATGAGCACCAACGCCATCCCGACCACGCCCGCCGCCAGCGAGACCCCGGACAAGTACATCGTCCCGGGGCTGGAACGCGGCCTGCGCCTGCTCGGCGAGTTCAGCAGCAAGGACCGCAGCATGTCAGCCGCGGAACTGGCGCGCCGCCTCAAGGTGCCGCGTTCCACCGTGTTCCGCCTGCTGGCCACGCTGGAAATGCTGGGCTTTGTCGAGCGTGCCGATGGCGGCCGTGATTTCCGGCTGGGCATGGCGGTGCTGCGGCTCGGCTTCGAGTACCTGGCGTCGCTGGAACTGACCGAACTGGGCCGCCCGCTGCTGGAGCGGCTGCGCGACGAGATCGGCTACCCGACCAACCTGGTGGTGCGCGACGGCCGGTCGATCGTCTACGTGGCCAAGGCGGTGTCGCCGCGGCCCTTCGCCAGCTCGGTCAACGTCGGCACGCGGCTGCCCGCGCATGCCACCGTGCTGGGACGCGTGCTGCTGGAAGACCTGTCGCTAGTGGAGCTGCGCGCACTGTATCCGGAGGCGCAGCTTGAAGTGTTCTCCGACAGCACCCCGCGCACGGCCGATGCACTGTTTGCCATCGTCCAGCGCGACCGCGAGCGCGGCTACGTGCTGCAGGAAGGCTTTTTCGAATCGAGCATCTCGACCATCGCCGCGCCGGTGCGCGACCGCACCGGCAAGGTGGTGGCGGCACTGGGCGCGACCATTCCTGCGGCGCATATCGATCCGGACCAACTGGACGCGATGGTCGAGAAAGTCAGGGATAGCGCGGGCGAGCTGTCGCGCCTGCTCGACTACCGGCCGTCGCTGCACAGCGCCGGCAAGGTCGTGAATCTGTATCGGGAGTGAGGACTATGTCCATGATTGATCTCGGCGGCAAGGTTGCCGTCGTTACCGGCGGGTCCTCCGGCATCGGGCTGGCGACCGTCGAACTACTGCTCGAGGCGGGCGCCGCCGTCGCCCTGTGCGGCCGCGACGAAGCCCGCCTGCGCGGCGCCGAAGCGCGGCTGCGCGAGCAATTCCCCGGCTGCCGGCTTCACGCCGCCACCTGCGACGTGCTCAGGCCGGAACAGGTCGCCGCCTTTGCCGCCGACGTGCAGGCCAAGCTCGGCAACGTCGACATGCTGGTCAACAACGCCGGCCAGGGCCGTGTGTCTACCTTCGCCAATACCGAGGACGCCGCCTGGATGGAAGAGCTGCAGCTCAAGTTCTTCTCGGTGATCCACCCGACGCGCGCGTTCCTGCCGCAGCTGGAGCAGTCGGGGCAGGGCGCCATCGTCTGCGTCAACTCGCTGCTGGCGCAGCAGCCCGAGCCGCACATGGTGGCAACCTCCGCCGCGCGCGCCGGCGTGCTCAACCTGGTGCGCTCGATGGCCACCGAGTTCGCGCCCAGGGGTGTCCGCGTCAACGGCATCCTGATCGGGCTGGTCGAGTCGGGCCAGTGGCGCCGCCGCTTCGACGCGCGTCCCGACGAGGACCGCCACCTGGACTGGGCCGCGTGGACCGCGCGCCTGGCCCGCCAGAAACATATTCCCCTTGGCCGCCTGGGCCTGCCCGTCGAGGCAGCCCGCGCCATCCTGTTCCTTGCCTCGCCGTTGTCTTCGTACACCACGGGCAGCCATATCGATATCTCCGGAGGACACTCCCGTCATGCCTAATCAACACCAGTACGAACCGCAGCAGGTCACCGTCGGCTGCGCCATCACGGCGTTTCTGGAGCAGTGCGGGGTCAAGGCCGCGTTCGGCGTGATCTCGATCCACAACATGCCGATCCTCGACGCCATGGGCGAGCGCGGCAAGATCCGCTTCGTGCCGGCGCGCGGCGAAGCGGGCGGCACCAACATGGCCGACGCCTATGCCCGCACCACCGGCGGCCTGGGCGTGTGCCTGACCAGCACCGGCACCGCCGCAGGCAACGCCGCCGGCGCCATGGTCGAAGCGCTGACCGCCGGCACGCCGATGCTGCATATCACCGGCCAGATCGAGACGCCGTACCTGGACCAGAGCCTGGCCTACATCCACGAGGCGCCGGACCAGCTCACCATGCTGAAGGCGGTGTCGAAGGCCGCGTTCCGCATCCGCAGCGCCGACACCGCGCTCAGCACCATCAAGCTGGCGGTGCAGACCGCGCTGACGGCGCCGACCGGCCCGGTCAGCGTCGAGATCCCCATCGACATCCAGGCCGCGCTGATCGACCTGCCGGCCGACCTGCAGCCGCTGCCGGTGCCGCAGCACGTGCCGTCGGCGCATGCGCTGGACGCGCTGGCCGAGCGCCTGGTCAGCGCCAGGCGCCCGCTGCTGTGGCTGGGCGGCGGCGCGCGCCATGCCAGCAAGCAGGTGCAGCGCCTGCTGGACCTGGGCTTCGGCGTGGTCACCAGCACCCAGGGCCGCGGCATCGTGCCGGAGGACGACCCGCGCTCGCTGGGCGCGTTCAACCTGCACAAGCCGGTCGAGGCCTTCTACCAGACCTGCGATGCGATGCTGGTGGTGGGCTCGCGCCTGCGCGGCAATGAAACCCTGAAGTACGAGCTGAAGCTGCCGCGCCCGCTGCTGCGCATTGACGCCGATCCCGCCGCCGAAGGCCGCTGCTACATGAGCGACTACTTTGTCAGCGGCGATGCCGCGCTGGCGCTGGATGCGCTGGCGGATCGACTCGAAAAGCGCATGCAGATCGACCCGGCCTTCGCCGCCGACCTGCGCCGCGCGCACGATACCGCGGTCAACAGCCTCGTCGACGGCCTGGGACCGTACTCGGCGCTGGTGCAGGCGCTGCAGGACGCGGTCGGCCGCAACTTCAACTGGGTGCGCGACGTGACCGTGTCGAACAGCACCTGGGGCAACCGCCAGCTGCGCATCTTCGACTCCCGCGCCGGCGTGCATGCGCTGGGCGGCGGCATCGGCCAGGGCCTGGCGATGGGCATCGGAGCTGCGATCGGTGCCGCGGCCACGGCCTCGGGCAAGAAGACCTACACGCTGGCCGGCGACGGCGGCTTCATCCTGAACCTTGGCGAGCTGGCCACCGCGGTGCAGGAACGCGCCGACATGGTGATCGTGCTGATGAACGACAAGGGCTACGGCGTGATCAAGAACATCCAGGACGCGCAATACGGCGGCCGCCGCCACTATGTGGACCTGCATACGCCGGACTACGCCACGCTGGCGAAGTCGCTGTCGCTGCGCCACGCGCGCGTCAGCAACCTGGCCGAGGTCGGCGCCGCGCTCGCGGCGGCCACGGCCGAGTCCGGCCCGTTCCTGCTGGAAATCGACATGCTGTCGATCGGCTCCTTCAAGACCATCTTCGCCGGCCCCCCGGTGAACAAGGACGAAGAGCCGGCGCGCGAACAAACCACTGTCACCGCCTGAGGGAGAGTCGCGATGCTGCATGTGTCCATGGTTGGCTGCGGCGCGATCGGCCGCGGCGTGCTGGAATTGCTCAGGAGCGATCCGGACGTGGTGTTCGACGTGGTGATCGTGCCGGAGCACACGATGGACGAGGCCCGCGGCGCGGTCTCCGCGCTGGCGCCGCGCGCCCGCGTCGCCACGCACCTGGACGACCAGCGGCCCGACCTGCTGGTCGAGTGCGCCGGCCACCATGCGCTGGAAGAGCACATCGTGCCGGCGCTGGAGCGCGGCATCCCGTGCATGGTGGTGTCGGTGGGCGCGCTGTCCGAGCCCGGCATGGCGGAGCGCCTCGAAGCCGCGGCGCGCCGCGGCGGCACGCAGGTGCAGCTGCTGTCCGGCGCGATCGGCGCCATCGACGCACTGGCCGCGGCGCGCGTCGGCGGGCTGGACGAAGTCGTCTACACCGGCCGCAAGCCCGCGCGGGCATGGACCGGCACGCCGGCCGAGCAACTATTCGACCTGCAAGCGCTGACCGAGACCACGGTGATCTTCGAAGGCACCGCGCGCGACGCGGCGCGCCTGTACCCGAAGAACGCCAACGTCGCCGCCACGGTGTCGCTGGCCGGCCTCGGGCTGGACCGCACCGCGGTGAAGCTGCTGGCCGATCCGCATGCGGTGGAAAACGTGCATCACGTGGAAGCGCGCGGGGCGTTTGGCGGGTTCGAGCTGACCATGCGCGGCAAGCCGCTGGCGGCGAATCCGAAGACCTCGGCGCTGACGGTGTTCAGCGTGGTGCGCGCGCTGGGCAATCGCGCGCACGCCGTATCGATTTAAAGGACCGACGCTTTGCCCCCTCTCCCGCAAGCGGGAGAGGGGAGTCCCGCCGCAGCATGGGCGAGGGCATCGCAGTGAAATAAGGCAGTAAGGCCGGCAGCAAGGCACCGCAGGCAACGACAGACTTAGCAGGCAACGACATGATCACCAAAGAAGTACTCCCCATCTGCATCGCCGGCCAGTGGCGCCCGGGTACCGGCGACCGCTATGCCACGCGCTATCCCGCCACCGGCGAAGTCGTCGCGGAACTCAATGCCGCCAGCCTCGCCGATGTCGAAGAAGCCGTGCAGGGCGCGCAGCGCGCGTTCGAGACCAGCGGCTGGGCCCGGCGCAAGCCGCACGAGCGCGCCGCCGTGCTGTACCGCGTCGCCGAACTGATCCGCGCCAAGGGCGAGGCACTGGCACAACGCCAGCGCCTGGACAACGGCAAGCCCATCAGCGAAACGCGCGCGTTGGTCGCCAGCGCCGCCGGCACCTTCCAGTTCTTTGCCGCCGCCTGCGAAACGCTGGAAGAAACCATCACGCCGCAGCGCGGCGACTGCCTGACCATGAGCGTCTACGAGCCGATGGGCGTGGTCGCGGCGATCACGCCGTGGAACTCGCCGATCGCCAGCGAGGCGCAGAAGATGGCGCCCGCGCTGGCCGCCGGCAATGCCGTGGTGGTCAAGCCCGCCGAGGTCACGCCGCTGATGGCGCTGGAACTGGCGCGCATCTGCGAAGAAGCGGGCGTGCCCAGGGGGCTGATCAGCGTGCTGCCGGGCAAGGGCTCGGTGATCGGTGACGCCATCACCAAGCATCCGCTGGTACGGCGCGTGTCGTTCACTGGCGGCACCACCACTGGCAAGCACATCGCGCATATCGCCGCCGACAAGATGATGCCGGTGTCGCTGGAGCTGGGTGGCAAGTCGCCGACCATGGTGTTCGACGACGCCGACCTCGACCACGCGGTCAACGGCGTGCTGTACGGCATCTTCAGCTCGTCGGGCGAATCGTGCATTGCCGGCTCGCGCCTGTTCGTGGCGCGTTCGCAATACGAGGCCTTCATCGACCGGCTGGCGCACGGCGCCGCGCAGCTGCGCGTGGGCGACCCCGCCGACGAGCGCACCCAGATGGGCCCGCTGATCACCGACCGCCATCGCGATTCGATCGAGTCGTATGTCGCCGCCGGCGTGAACGAAGGCGGGCAACTGCGCACCGGCGGCGTGCGCCCCGAGGTAGCCGGGCTGCCCAACGGCTATTTCTACACGCCCACCATCATCGAAGGCCTGGATAACCACGCCCGCATCTGCCAGGAAGAAATCTTCGGCCCGGTGCTGGTGGCGATCCCGTTCGACGACGAGGACGACCTGATCGCGCAGGCCAACGACAGTGTCTACGCGCTCGCCGCCGGCATCTGGACGCGCGACTACAAGCGCGCCTGGCGCGTTGCCCGTGCGGTGCAGGCGGGCAACGTGTGGATCAACACCTACAAGCAGTTCTCGATCTCGACGCCGTTCGGCGGCTGGCGCGACAGCGGCCTGGGCCGCGAGAAGGGACGGCTGGGCATCCTGCAGTACATGGAGCAGAAGAGCGTGTACTGGGGCCTGAACGAACAACCGCTGCCGTGGGCCAGCCACTGAACCCGGCACGCTGGAGGAAAGCCATGATCAAGGTATTGGGAATCGACGAGATCGTGTACGGCGCGGATGACTTCGACGCGTGCCGCGGTTTCTTCACCGACTGGGGCCTGGCCATCAAGCGCGACGACGCGCAGGGCCTGGATTTCGAAACGCTGAACGGTTGCCGCGTACTGGTGCGCCGTATCGACGATCCGTCGCTGCCGCCGGCGATCGAGGCCGGCCCGACGCTGCGCGAAGTGGTGTGGGGGGTTGAATCGCAGGCATCGCTCGACCACCTCGCCGCAGCGATCGCCGATGCGCCGGGCTTCGTCAGGCAGGGCGAAGGCGACACGCTGCGCCTCGGCTGCACGGATCCGAACGGGCTGGCGGTGCGTTTCCAGGTCACGCGCAAGCATGACGTGCAGGTCGAATGCGCGCTGATGAACACGTGGAACGACAAGCCGCGCATGAACCAGCGCAGCCCGATCTACGACCACGCCACGCCGATCGAAGTCGGCCACGTGGTGTTCTTCGTCAAGGACGTCAAGGCCACCGAGCGGTTCTATGTCGAGAAGTTCGGCTTCGTGCCGTCCGACCGCTACCCGGACCGCGGCGCGTTCCTGCGCTGCACCGCGGACGGCGGGCACCACGACCTGTTCCTGCTGCAGCTGCCGGAACCGAAGAGCGGCCTGAACCACGTCGCCTTTACCGTGCGCGACATCCACGAGGTCTTTGGCGGTGGCATGCATGTTTCGCGCAAGGGCTGGGACACGCAGCTCGGCCCGGGCCGGCATCCGATTTCATCGGCCTATTTCTGGTACTTCAAGAACCCGGCCGGCGGCCTGATCGAGTACTACGCCGACGAAGACCAGCTCGACGAGCACTGGGAGCCGCGCGCCTTCGAGCCGGGCCCGACCATGTTCGCCGAATGGGCGATCGAGGGCGGCATCGACGGCAACACCCGCCGCCAGAAGAACGCGGGCGGCCCGGCAGGCAAGTTCCTGACCGAGAAGCGGTAAGCAGCAGCGCAACAGAAGGAAGCAGCAATGAGTGCCCACCAGTCCCTGACCCTGCGGGTCCAGGCCATGCGCTACGAGGCGCGCGGCGTGGTCAGCATCGAACTGCAAGATCCCGAAGGGAAGACCCTGCCCGAGTACAGCCCGGGCGCCCATATCGACCTGCACCTGGGCAACGGCCTGGTGCGCAGCTACTCGCTGTGCGGCGCGCCCGAAACGCGCAACCGCTACACCGTGGGCGTGCTGCTGGATCGCGGCAGCCGCGGCGGTTCGCGCTACGTGCACGAGCAGCTGCGCGTCGGCGCCACGCTGACCGTGGGCGCGCCGCGCAACAACTTCGAGCTCGACGAGAGCGCCGCGCACACCGTGCTGGTCGCCGGCGGCATCGGCGTCACGCCGATCGTCTGCATGGCGCGCCGGCTGGCCGAACTGGGCCGGTCGTTCACGCTGATCTACTGCGCTCGCTCGCGCGCCGAGGCTGCCTTTGTCGAGCAGCTGTCCGCGTACGGCGACGCGGTGCGCTTCCACTTCGACGACGAAGCCGGCGCGCCGCCGGACCTGAAAGCCATGCTGGCCGGACAGGAGGCGCGGACGCACTTTTACTGCTGCGGCCCCGGCCCGATGCTGAATGCGTTCGAAGCCGCGTGCGAGGCGCATGCCTACCCCAACGTCCATATCGAGCGCTTCGCCGCCGACCCGTCGACTGAAGCGGTGCAGGAAGGCGAGTACGTGGTGCAGCTGTCGCGCACCGGCTCGCTGGTCAAGGTGCCGTCGGGCAAGTCGCTGCTGGACGCGCTGCTGGATGCCGGCGTCGAGGTCGAATACAGCTGCCGCGAAGGCGTGTGCGGCTCGTGCGAGACCGCCGTGCTGGAAGGCTGCCCGGACCACCGCGACAGCGTGCTGAGCAACAGCGAGCGCGCCAGCAACAAGACCATGATGGTGTGCGTGTCCGGGTGCAAGGGCAGCAAGCTGGTGCTGGATTTGTAAGCCCCCCGCACATCGCCAGAACACCGACGGTGTTCCCCTCTCCCCGCATGGGGAGAGGGCAGGGTGAGGGGCGGTTTGGCAAGGCACCCCGCCATTAGCGCCGCTGGCCCTCACCCCCGGCCCCTCTCCCGCAGGCGGGAGAGGGGAGCAAACCTTCCCCAAGCGGGCCGCCCCAGAATTTACCGAGAAGTTCCCGTGCTAACCCAGAGACAAGACGCAGCGTCCCCCGGCGCACCGGTGGCCGCCACCGCAGGTATCGTGACCACGGCCGACAGGGCCGGCCAGAGCGCAGCCAGCGCCCGGAGCGGCCCGCTCACGCGCGGCAATATCGTCGCCCGCATCGAGCGCATGCCCGGCAACGCCATGCATGTGCGCGCCCGGCTGCTGATCGGCCTGGCCACCTTCTTCGATGGCTTCGACGTGATCGCCATCGCCGCCACGCTGCCGCTGCTGATCGCGCAGTGGTCGCTCACGCCCGGGCAGGTCGGGGTCCTGATCGCGGCGCCTTCGGTCGGCCAGCTGGTTGGGGCGCTGCTGTTCCCGGGGCTGGCCGAGCGCTTCGGCCGGCTGCGCTCGATCGGCTGGAGCGCGGGCATCATCGGCCTGATGAGCATTGCTTGCGGCTTCGCGCCGTCGTTCCAGATTTTCCTGCTGCTGCGCATCGTGCAAGGCCTGGGTCTCGGCGGCGAGCTGCCGGTCGCCGCCACCTATATCAACGAAGTCACGCGCGCGCATGGCCGCGGGCGCTTCGTGCTGCTGTACGAGGTGGTGTTCCCGATCGGCCTGATGGTATCGAACGGCGTCGGCGCCTGGCTGGTGCCTCACTACGGCTGGGAGGTGATGTACTTCATTGGCGGCGTGCCGCTGGTGCTGTTCTTCATCCTGAAGCGCGTGATTCCCGAATCGCCGCGCTGGCTGGCCGAGCAAGGCCGCCTGGAAGATGCCGACGCCGCGCTGCGCGCGTTCGAGGCGCGCGCCAGGGGGCAGCTGCCGACGCCGCAGAACGCCGGCGCCTACGAACACATGGTCCACCACCCGCGCCGGCGCGTGCGCGACCTGGTCAGCAAGGCCTATCTCGGCCGCACGCTGGCGGTGTGGATGCTGTGGGCCACCTGCGGCTTTATCCAATACGGCCTGTCGACCTGGCTGCCCACGGTCTACAAGACCGTCTACCATGCGCCGCTGCAGCTGGCGCTGAACCTGGCCGCGGCGGCGTCGGTGCTGGGCGTGGTGGGCTCGCTGGTCTGCGCCATGATCGTCGACAAGGTCGGGCGCAAGCCGGTGATCAACGTGTCGTTCCTGCTGTGCGCGCTGTCGCTGGTGCTGGCCGGCGTGTTCCACGCCTCCAGCGTGTACGTGGTTGCCACCTTCTGCGCCCTGGCGATGGGCTTCCTTGCCAGCGGCTTCATCACCGCCTACGTCTATACGCCGGAGCTGTACCCGACCAGCGTGCGGGCGATGGGCTGCGGCCTCGGCGGAGCCTGGCTGAAGCTCGCGGCGATCTTCGCGCCGGGCCTGATTGCCAGCACCATCGGCAGCGGCGACCTGAGCTTCGCCTTCTTCGCGCTGTCGGTGGTGCCGGCGCTGGCGGCCATCACCGTGCATTGCCTCGGCATCGAGACCAAGGGGCGGGTGCTGGAGGAACTGGAGGTCTGAGGGCACGTGCCCATGCTGCTTCCGTCAGGAGCGCATGGGCAGCCAGGTTTCTGGCACCCCGATCAACGCTGTCAGTGCCGCAGCAGCGGGCATTTCGACTTCGCTGCCGGCATGAAGGCCTGCTCGCCGGGCACCGTCGCCACCACCTTGTAGTAGTCCCACGGGTATTTCGATTCGGCCGGCGTCTTCACCTCGAACAGGTACATGTCGTGGATCATGCGGCCGTCCTCGCGGATGCGGCCGTTTTTCGCGAAGAAGTCGTTGATCGGCATCGACTTCATCTGCTTCATCACCGCGGCGGTCTCGTCGGTGCCCGCCGCCTGCACCGCCTTCAGGTAGTGCATCACCGACGAATAGGCGCCGGCCTGGCTCATGTTGGGCATCTTCTTCAGCTTCTCGAAATAGCGGCGCGACCAGGCGCGGGTGCCGTCGTTCATGTCCCAGTAGAAGCCTTCGGTCAGCAGCAGGCCGGCCGTGGTCTTCAGCCCGAGGGCGTGGATGTCGTTGACGTACAGCAGCAGCCCCGCCATGCGCTGGGCGTGGTTGCGCGTGAGGCCGAATTCCGATGCCGCCTTGATCGCGTTGATAGCGTCGCCGCCCGCGTTGGCCAGACCGACGATCTGCGCCTTGCTGGCCTGCGCCTGCAGCAGGTACGAGGCGAAGTCGCTGGCGCCGATCGGGTGGCGCGCGGCGCCCACCACCTTGCCGCCGGTCTCGTGGATGACCGCGGTGGCGGAGTCCTGCAGCGTGTGCCCGAAGGCGTAGTCGGCGGTCAGGAAGAACCAGCTCTTGCCGCCGCGCTGCACCGTCGCGCGCGCGGTGGTGTTGGCGAGCGCGTAGGTGTCGTAGGCGTAGTGCACCGATACCGGCGTGCACAGGTCGTTGGTAATGCGCTCGGTGCCGGGCCCCGAGAACACCACGATGCGGTTCTTCTGCTTCGCCACTTCCAGCACCGCCAGCGCGGGCGCCGAGGCGGCCACGTCGAGGATGGCGTCGACGTTGCCGGTGTCGTACCACTCGCGCGCCTTGTTGGCGGCGATATCGGCCTTGTTCTGGTGATCGACCACCACCAGTTCGATCTTCTTGCCGAGCACCTTGCCGCCGAAATCGTCGATGGCCATCTGCGCCGCGGTGGCGCTGCCGCGGCCGGTGACGTCGGCGTACAGGCCGCTCATGTCGAGCAGCATGCCGAGCTTGACCACGTCGTCGGAAATCGCAGCCCTGGGCTGGGCTTGGGCGGTGCCGCAGGCCAGCGCCGTGGCAAGCGCGAGCACGCCGGCGGCCCGGCGCCGGATCGAATGGCGAAGCGTCATGGTGTCTCCTTCCCTGTGTAGTGATTTCTCATTCCGGTCAGGCCGTGGCGATCGGCGTCACCGCCAGGTCTGGTCGCGCCGTTGGTCGCCCGGGTCCGGTCTTCCTTGCAGGAAACCGGTAGCAGTCGTTATAGGCGATCCGGCCGCTGCCGTCATGCCCGGGCGTGGAGAAGTCTTGCGGGAGGGAAACAGGCCGCGCTCGCCGCGGCCCTTGCTGCTTATGCCTGCGCGCGCAACAGCTTGCGCAGTCCCTGGTACACCGCCTCGCGCTCCTGCGGCGACAGCTGCCGGATCACCTCGGCCTGGCCGCGCCGCGCCAGCGGCATCACCTGGTCGTGCAGCGCGATGCCGGCTTCGGTGATGGCGCACAGCAGCTTCTTGCGCGGGGTATTGCCGGCGGAGGTCAGTTGCACCAGCCCGCGGTCTTCCAGCAGCCGCAGGGTGCGGCTGACCAGCGCCTTGTCCGAGGTGGACTGGGTCACCAGTTCGGCAAATGGCAACACGCGCGCATGGGCCAGCAGCGCCAGGATGCGCCATTCCGGCACGGTCAGGCCGAACTGCTCCGCATAGGGCTTGGTGACCGTGCTGCGCAGCGCGGTCACCAGCTGGCTCAGCATCGTGGTCAGGAAGTTGTCGACGGTCAGGCCGCTGCCGGCCTCGTCGAGGTCGGTCCACGGGCTGGCGTCGGCGGCGGGGGCAGGGACGGGCGCGGGCTTGCCATGGGCGGGCGCGGCATCACGGGACATGCGTTCCTCTTGGTCTGGTCTGCCGGCCAGGATGCGTGGCCGGTGGGCGGGGCAGATTGTCTCACAGGCGCTTGCCATTGCCGCCACCATGTCTCGATCCCGATAAGCGCAAATAAGCATGAAAAAAATGCCAACAGTCAATTAGTGGTTAACGTAAGTTGAGTTGTCAACATTCGCATCCTAGGATGGATGTGTTCCTTGTTTGAACTTGCGTTTCATCAATAAAACAAAAGAAGAAAGTTGTACCCACGCCACCCCTGCTTTCGCGATGTGCACAACCGCTGACTCCCGCGTCGCGAATCCGCCCCCACAGGAGCTGTAGATGAGACAACAACGTTCCCGACGCGCTGCTGCCGCTGCTACCGGCCTTGCCACCGCCGCCATGGCCGTGCTCGCGCTGAGCGCCGCCTGCGCGCAGGCCGCCGCCACGTATCCGGCCAAGACCGTGACCATGGTGGTGGCCTACCCGCCAGGCGGCGATAGCGACGCCATGGCCCGGCTCTACGCCGACAAGCTGTCGGCCCGCCTGAAGCAGCCGGTCATCGTCGAAAACCGTCCCGGCGCCGGCGGCGTGGTCGGGGCCGCATTCGTCAGCCGCGCGCCGGCGGATGGCTACACGCTGCTGTACACGCCGAACCCGTTCACGCTGGCGCCGATGGTGCTGAAGCTGGCGCCTTCGGCCAGCTATGACCCGCTGCACGGCTTCACGCCGGTGATCCAGACCGCGGTGCAGGCGGTGCTGCTGGTGGCCAACCCGCAGGCGGGGGTGAAGAGCGTGGGCGAGATGGTGGCCGCGGCCAGGGCCGGCAAGACGCTGACCTATGGCAGCCCGGGCGCCGGCTCGCCCATGCATATCGCCGGCGAGATGCTGAACCGCGCCGCCGGCGTGAAGATCCAGCACGTGCCCTACAAGGGCGTGGCGCCCGCGGTCAACGATGTGGTGGCGGGGCACGTGCCGTTTGCCTACGTCACGCTGGGTCCGGTCGCGCAATACATCAACACGGGCCGGCTGATCCCGCTGGCGATCACCGATGCCCGCCGCTCGCCGGTGCTGCCCAACGTGCCGACGCTGGCCGAGCTGGGCTACAAGGACGTGGTGGTCGGTGCCTGGCATGGCGTGATGGCGCCCAAGGGCACGCCGCCCGAGGTGATCAGAACGCTGAACCAGCAGCTCAACGAGGTGCTGCGCCTGCCCGAGGTGGCCGACAAGATGGCTACCTTCGGCGCCACCCCCGTCGGCGGCGCGCCGGCCGCGCTGGAAAAGGTCAACGCGGCCGACTACGAGCGCCTGGGCAAGGTCATCCGCGAACTGGCGATCACCGCGGAATGAGCCGCGCCAGCGCATCGCCTTCCAGCACCACGCCATCGGCAACGGAAACAACAACGACAGACAGGAGGCCGGCATGAGCAGGGCCATCGTGGGAACCTCCACGCCGCAGGTGACCGCGCGGGAAAAGGTCATGGGCCGCGCCCAGTATGCCGGCGACATCAAGCTGCCTGGCATGCTCCACGCCAAGGTGCTGCGCAGCCCCCACCCGCACGCGCGCATCGTGCGCATCGACACCGCCGCCGCCAGGGCGCTGCCCGGCGTGAAGCTGGTGGCAACGGGGTACGACGTGCCCGCCCGCCACTGGGGCCCGCACCGCAAGGAGCAGCGCATCCTGGCCTGCGGCGTGGTGCGACACGTTGGCGAGGAAGTGGCCGCGGTGGTGGCGCTCAGCGAGGAGATCGCGCGCGATGCGCTGGACCTGATCCGGGTCGAGTACGAGCCGCTGCCCGCGCTGCTGACGCCGGCCGCGGCGCTGGCCGAGGGCGCGCCGGAGATCCACGCCGGCACGCGCAATATCGGCCATGAAATGCGCATCGAGCGCGGCAACGTCGAGGCCGCGTTCGCGGCGTGCGCTGCGGTGTATGAAGCCACCTACGAGATGCATTCGCAGTATCCCGGCTACCTCGAGCCGATGGCCTCGGTCGCGGCGCAGGACGGCAACGGACGGCTTACGGTGTGGGCGTCGACGCAGTCGGTGTTCCTGGCGCGCGCGCGGCTGGCCGAGGCGCTGGACCGGCCGGTCTCGACCATCCGCGTGGTGCAGGCCACCACCGGCGGCGGCTTCGGCGCCAAGATCGTCGAAGAGAACAACAGCCTGATCTGCGCCTTCCTGGCCAGCCGGCTGGAGCGCCCGGTGCGGCTGGTCAACAACCGGCTGGAAGACTTCCAGGGCGCGCGCGCCAGCGTGCCGATGCAGGTCTGGCTGCGCCTGGGCGTTGACGCCGACGGCGTGATCCTGGCCAAGGACGTGCGCATCACGGCCGAGTGCGGCGCCTATTCCGGCCTGGCCGGCGATGTGATGCACGTCACTGCCATGCGCAGCGACAACATGCACCGCTTGCACAACGTGCGCTCGCACGCGGTGCTGGCCTATACCAACAACCCGCCGCGCGGCGCCTTCCGCGGCTTCGGGGGGCAGCAGATGCAGTTTCCGCTGAACTGCCACCTGACGGTGCTGGCCGGCATGCTCGGCATCGACCCGATCGAAGTGCACAAGCGCAATGCCATCGGCGCCGGCGAGACCAGCGTGCATGGCTGGAAGATCAGCAGCACCGGCATGGCCGAATGCCTGGACATGACGCGGCGCGCCATCGGCTGGGACCAAAAGCGCGCGGCGCCGCGTGGCACCAGCGCGCGCCGGCGCGGCGTCGGCATCGCCGCGGCGATGCACGTCAGCGGCAACCGCACGCTGGGCAACTGGGACGGCTCGACCATCCTGCTCAAGGTCAACGAGGACGGGCGCGTGATGCTGCAGACCAGCGAGTGCGACATGGGGCAGGGCGCCAACACCATGCTCAGCCAGATCTGCGCGCAGGAGTTGGGCATCCCGCTGTCGCACGTCACCGTGATGGCGCCGGATACCGATACCGCGCCGTTCTGCCTGGGCTCGCTGGCGTCGCGCGTGACCATCATCTCGGGCAATGCGGTGCTGCGCGCGGCGCGCGAGGCGCGGCAGAAGCTGCTGGCGCTGGCGGCGGAAAAGCTCGGCGTGCAGGCGCGGCAACTGGTGATTGCCGACGGCCGCATCGCCGTGCCGGAGCAGCCGGACAAGTCCGCCACGCTGGCCGAGATCGCGCGCCTGCATATCTTCCGCCACGGCGGCGAGGGCATTCACGTGCGCGCCAGCTACGACGCGCCCACGGTGATGCACGACGCCGACTACTACGGCAACGTCGCCCCGGCGCATTCGTTCGCGGCGCAAGCGGTGGAAGTGGAGGTCGACACCTGCACCGGCCAGGTTACCGTGATCGACAGCTTTGTCGCCGACGACTGCGGCAAGGCCATCAACCCGCTCGCCGTGCATGGCCAGACCCACGGCGCCACCGTGCAGGCAATCGGCTGGACCCTGTACGAGCACCTGCAATACGAGGACGGCCGCCTGATGAACGGCAACTTCGCCGACTACACCATGCCCACCGCCGACGCGGTGCCGATGTTGCGCACCGACGTGGTCGAATCGAACGACCCCAACGGCCCCTACGGCGCCAAGGGCGCCAGCGAGACCGCGATCCTGCCGGGCGCGGCGGCGATCGCCAATGCCGTGTTCGACGCAGTCGGCGTGCGCATCCAGTCGCTGCCGATCACGCCGGAGAAGGTGCTGGCGGCCCTGCGCGCGCTGAACGAAGAGGAGGCTGCCCGTGCGTGATTTTGCTTACCTGGAGCCGGCCACGGTGGCCGAGGCCAGCCATATGCTGGCCGACCTGGGCGAGCGCTGCCGGCTCTTCGCCGGCGGCACCGCGCTGATGCTGGGCATGCGCCAGCGCATGCTGGCGCCCAGCCACCTGGTTTCGCTGGGCCGGCTCGATGCGCTGCGCGGCATCAGCTTCGATGCGCGCGACGGCCTGCGCATCGGCGCCCTGACCCTGCATGCCGAGCTCGCGCGCTCGCCGCTGGTGCAGTCGCACTATCCGATGCTGGCCAGCATGGCCGCGCGCGTCGCCAATCCGCAGGTGCGCAACCAGGGCACGCTGGGCGGCAACCTCTGCTATGCCGACCCGGCCACCGATCCGCCCGGCTGCCTGATGGCGCTGGGCGCGCAGATCGTGGTCAGCGGGCGCGGCGGCGAGCGCGTGATCGACATCGAAGACTTCCTGGTCGACTACTACGTCACGGCGCTGGCGCCGGACGAGATCGTCACGCAGATCCGCGTACCCGCGCCAAGTGCCGGCGCCGACGGCCACTATGCGCGTTTCCTGTGCACGGCCGCCGAGCACCGCCCCCTGGCCAGCGTGGCGCTGGCGGTTCGGCGCGATGGCGCGTTCTGCATCGAGGCCCGCCTGGCGGTGGGCGCCTCCACGCCGGTGCCGTGCCGGCTGCGGCGTGCCGAGGCGCTGCTGGCGGGCCAGGCGGTGACGACAGAACTGGCCGCGCAGGCCGCTGCCATCGTCGCCGCGGACATCAACGCCGTGTCGGACGCGCGCGGGTCCGCAGCCTACCGCCGCGAGATGGTGCGCGTGGTCGCGCGCCGCACCATTGCCGCATTGTTCGGCGTGGCATCGGAGTAAGGAGCCTACCCATGAACCCAATCAGCATCGAAGTCACCGTCAACGGTGAAGAACACCAGGTGCAGGTGCCGGCGCGGCGCCTGCTTGCCGACCTGCTGCGCGACGACCTGAACCTGACCGGCACCAAGCGCGGCTGCGAGACCGGCATCTGCGGCGCCTGCTCCGTGCTGGTCGACGGCGAGGTGGTCAAGTCCTGCCTGATGCTCGCGGTGCAGGCGCGCGGCCGCCATGTGATGACGGTGGAGGGCCTGGCCGCCGACGGCCAGCTGCATCCGCTGCAGCAAAGCTTCATGGAGCACGGCGGCCTGCAGTGCGGCTATTGCACGCCGGGTTTCCTGATGGCCGCGTGCGCGCTGCTCGCCAACAATCTCAATCCGACCGAAGAAGAAGTCCGCCATGGCCTGAACGGCAACCTGTGCCGTTGCACCGGCTATGTCGGCATCGTCGAATCGGTACTGTCCGCCGCGGAGGCAATGCGTGGAAATTGAAAAGACCCTGGTCACCGCGGCGCCGCCGGCGCGCGTGTGGGAACTGCTGCTCGACCCCAACGTGATGGGCGCGTGCGTGCCCGGCATGGCATCGATCGAAGTGCTCAGCGAGGTCGAGTACATCGCGCACATGGCGGTAAAGATCGCCTTCATCAACGCGCGCTTCCGGCTGCATACAAAGATCGTCGAGACCCGCGCGCCCCATTACCTGCGCACCGAGGGCACCGGCGAGGACGCTTCGGTGGCCAGCTCGCTGCGGCAGTCGAGCGAGTTGTTCCTGACGCCGCTGGACCATGGCGGCACCCAGCTGCGCATCAAGGTGCAGGTCGATGTGCTGGGACGGCTCGGCACCTTTGGCCTGAGCGTGATGAAGACCAAGGCCGACCGCATGTGGGACGAGTTCGGCGCCAACCTGCTGGCGCGGCTGTCGCCGCAGGACGGGCAGGCTGCGCCCGAGCAGCGGCCAGCGGCCGCGGTGCCGCAGCCGGCCGCCGCTCCGCCCCCGGCAAGCAACGGCCATGCGGTGCTGCCGGCGCGGTCGGTGCCGCCGCCAGCGCCGGCCGGACTGCTGGCGCGGCTGTTTGGGCGCGGCGACGCCGCGCGCGGGCCGCTTGCCGACATCTGCATCGAGCTGCGCCGTGCCGACGAGACCATCGTGGTGCGCTGGCCCGCGGCGCATGGCGAGCAGTGCGCTGCGTGGCTGCGCGACTACCTGCGCCCCGGCACGTAGCGGCGTCGGCGGCCTTGCCGGCGGGCGCTGTTCGCAATACGGGTACCCTATCGGGTGCAGGCGTGATATATGAGAGCGTTGCGCCAAGACCGAATATTGCAGAGACAGATCATGACGACCGATTCGCCGCAGGACGACACGCAGGAAAGCGGCCCGGAGGGTGCGCCTGAGGGGGCGCCTGAGGGTACTCCGGAAAGCGCGCAGGACAAGTACATCGTGCCCGGGCTCGAGCGCGGCCTGCGCCTGCTGGGCGAATTCAGCAGCCGCGAGCGCACCCTGTCGGCCGCCGAGCTGGCGCGCCGCCTCAAGGTGCCGCGCTCGACCGTGTTCCGCCTGCTGGCGACGCTGGAAATGATGGGCTTCGTCGAGCGCACCGACGGCGGGCGCGAGTTCCGGCTGGGCATGGCGGTGCTGCGCCTCGGCTTCGATTACCTGGCCTCGCTGGAGCTGACCGAGCTCGGCCGCCCGCTGCTCGACCGGCTGCGCGACGAGATCCACTATCCGTGCAACCTGGTGGTGCGCGACGGCCGCTCCATCGTCTACGTGGCCAAGTCGGTGGCGTCGCGCCCGTTTGCCAGCACCGTCAATGTCGGCACCCGGCTGCCGGCGCACGCCACGGTGCTGGGACGCGTGCTGCTGGAAGACCTGTCGCTGGCCGAGCTGCGCGCGCTCTATCCGGAGGAGCGGCTGGAAGTCTATTCCGAAAGCACGCCGCGCACGGTCGAAGAGCTGTACGAGATGGTCCAGCGCGACCGCCAGCGCGGCTACGTGCTGCACGAAGGATTCTTCGAGGCCAGCATCTCCACCATCGCGGCGCCGGTGCGCGACCGCAGCGGCAAGGTCACGGCGGCGCTCGGCGCCACCATCCCGGCCGCGCGCATCGACCCGGACCAGCTCGACAACATGGTGGAGCAGGTGCGGCGCGCCGCGGCGGAGCTGTCGCGGCTGCTCGACTACCGGCCGGAGGTGCCCAGGCCGTTTGCCTGACGGCACGGTGCCGCCCGCCACCAGGAGAAAGCAAGATGCAGCAATGCAAGCAACGAAAGGCGGCGCCACGGCGCCGGCAATGGCTGACGGGCACGGCGGTGGCCGCGGCGCTGGCGGCATGCCTGCCCTGGCAGGCGGTGCAAGCGGCGGCCTGCGCCAGTGTGCGCATCGTGGTGCCGTTTCCGGCGGGCGGGCCCGCGGACCAGCTCGCGCGCACGCTGGCCCACGGGCTGCAGCAGCGGCGCGGCACGCCCTTCGTGGTCGACAACAAGCCCGGTGCCAACGGCAATATCGGCATCGACGCGGTGCGGCGCGCGCCGGGCGATGGCTGCACCCTGCTGGTGGCGCCGGCCGGCAACCTGACCATCAACCCGACGCTGATGCCCGCGCTGGCCTACAACGTCGAGCGCGATTTCCGGCCGGTGTCGCTGCTGGCGGGCTCGCCCAACGTGCTGGCGGTGCACCCGTCGGTGCAGGCCAGTTCGGTGCAGGACCTGATCCGGCTGGCACGGCAGGCCGACCAGTCCGGCAAGCCGCTGGGCTATGCCAGCCCGGGCGTCGGCAGCGGCCTGCACCTGGCCGGCGAACTGTTCCGCCACCAGGCCGGCGTTGCGCTGCTGCACGTGCCGTACAAAGGCACCACGCAGGCGCTCAATGATGTGGTGGCCGGGCAGGTGCCGCTGCTGTTCGGCACCTGGCCGACGCTGGCGCCGTTCATCCGGTCCGGCGCGCTGCGCGCGCTGGCGGTGACGCAGCCGAAACGTTCACCGGCCGCGCCCGACGTACCGTCGCTGGCCGAACAGGGCGTGTCCGGCATCGACGTCAGTTCGTGGTACGCGCTACTGGTGCCGAAAGCCACGCCGCAGCCCGCGGCCGATGCGCTCGGCGCCGACGTGCGCGCGCTGCTGGCCACGCCCGCGGTGCGGGCCGAGCTGCAGCGCCAGGGCATGGAGCCGGTGGGCAGCACGCCGCAGGCGCTCGCTCAGCGCATCCGCGAGGACACCGCGACGTGGGCAAAGGTGATCCGGCAATACGGCATTACCGCGGAGTAGCGTCGCCCCGGTAGCCCATCAGCCCGGACAGGTCGCGCGCCGCCTGCCGGACTTCCTTCTGCACGCGCTCGCGCAGCGTGCCGTCGGCTTCGAAGCGCTGCTGCGGCCCGGCCACGCTGATGGCGGCGATTACCGCGCCATCGGCACCGCGCACCGGTGCCGCGCAGGCATCGATGCCGGGTTCGTAGGCAGAGAAGCTCCAGGCGCAGCCGCGCTCGCGGTCGGCGGCCAGGATCTCGGCCAGGCGCGCGTGGGTGGCCGGGCTCTGGCCGGTCACCGCCGGCAGCGGATCGGGCCCCAGCAATTCGCGCAGCGTCTCGGGCGGCAGTTCGGCAATCAGCATCCGGCCCGGCGTGGTCAGGTGCGCGGCAACGCGGCTGCCCACCTGGATATTGCTGACCAGCGCGGCCGCCGGCATCTGCCGCAGCAGGTAGAGCGCATCGCCGCCATCGCGCACCGCCAGGTACGCCGACAGCTGCAGCGACGCACTGAGCCGCGCCAGTACGCGCCCGGCAAAGCTGGTCAGGTCGTTGGAGGCCAGCACGCGCGACGCCAGCTTCAGGAAATTGAATCCGACCTGGTGGCCGCCCTGGGGCAGCCGCTCGACCATGCCTTCATGCTCGAGCGTATCGAGCAGGCGCATTACCGTGACCCGGTTCACGTCGATGCGGCGGCCGACCTCGCTCAGGTTGGCGGTGGCGCCGCCTTCGGCGATAAAGCGCAGCAGGCGCAGGCCGCGGATGACCGGGGACACCAGCTGCGCCTCGCGGGCATCATCCGGTGCGGCGCCGTCGTCGAGGTCAGGTTCGGTCGGCAGGCGGGACTTGGGCATGTTGGCGTGGGCTATCCATGGAAAACGGCCGCGCAGGCGGCCGTGCTGACGCAGAACGCGGGGCCGGCGGTTTTCAGCCGAGCGCGACGTTCCAGGCGTCGTAATCGTACACCCAGTCGGCATTGCCGCCTTCCTTGAGCCAGGCATTGCTGCGCGAGCCGATCTGGATGCGGCTCGTGCGCGCGTGGCGCGCGGCCTGGTAGCGCGCCAGCGCGGCCGGCACGCCGGCGGCGCCGTCAGTTGCGGCATCGGCCAGGCAGCGCGCCAGCACCACGCCGTCCTCGATCGCCATGCCCGCGCCCTGCGCCATGAACGGCATCATCGGATGGCAGGCGTCGCCCATCAGCGTGACCGGGCCCGCCGACCAGGCCGGCAGCGGATCGCGCACGTACAGCGCGGAGATCAACACGTCGTCGCAGGCGTCGAGCAGCGCGCGGGCCTCGGGGTGGAAGCCTGCGTAGGCACTGCGCAAATCTTCCACGCGGCCCGGCGTGGTCCACGACTCATGGCGCCAGGCGTCCTGCGCGACGGTGGCGAAGACAAAGATGTCGCGGCCGCGGTTGAGCGGAAAGGTGACGATCTGCGTGGCCGCGTCCGGGCCCCACCATTTGGTGAAGGCGCCCAGGTTGGGCACGCCGGCCAGGCGCGCGGCCGGCACCACGGCGCGATACGCGACCACGCCGGTGAAGATCGGGCTTTCCTGGCCGAACAGCGCGGTGCGCACGGTGGAGTGGATGCCGTCGGCACCCACCAGCACGTCGACATCTTCCTGCGCGCCGTTGGCGAAGCGCAGCGTCGCGCCATCGGCACGGGTCTCGATCGCCACGGCCTTGTGGTCGAGCCGCACACAGGCAGCCGGCACGGCGGCTTCCAGTGCCGTCATCAGGTCGGCGCGGTGCATGGTCAGCTGCGGTGCGCCGTAGCGCCGCTCGGCTTCTTCCTGCATCGGCAGGCGCGAGGTTTCGGCGCCGGTGTCCCACATGCGGCTGATGCGGTGGGTGGGACGGGCGGCGGTTTCACGCAGGGCCTCGCCCACGCCCAGCCCGTCCAGGGCGCGTACCGCATTGGGCGTCAGGTTGATGTCGGCGCCGACGCGGGCAAAGCGGGGCGCCTGCTCGTAGGCCACGGCTTCCATGCCGAGCTTGCGCAGCGCGATGGCCGCGGCGAGGCCGCCGATGCCGGCGCCGTTGATTCCGATTTTGAGGGGCATGTTTTCCCAGCTGAGTGTTGGTTGTTGTGTTCAAAAATGAACTAGGTGTTCATAAAAATATATGGGTGAGAGCGGCGAGCGTCAATTAAGGGGGAACCCTAGGGGGTGGGTTGCCGACGATTTATCGTTCTTGGCAGGCGCGGCTGTTTCGCCGGCGTAGCCGGCGAGTCACTTTTTGGCCGAGCGCCAAAAAGTAACCAAAAAGCGCGTCGCCTATGCGGCTGGCAATCCATTCCACGGTGTTGGTGGCTCGGCGGCGGTGCTTTCCGTTTGGGCGTGGTTGCCCGTTCGACCCTGCTACGCCATGTGAGTCCGGGATAGTGCCTGCGATCACCCACTATTGAACAATCCCAATGAGGGTGTAGGCCGCCTGCTGCCGGCCATATCGCGGGGACGCCTGCGGCTGCTGCGCAGGCTCGATTGCGCTCTCGCGCGTGGGGCGTTTTGCGCTTAGCGAGCCAAAGGCATTGTGCGATTCCACCCGAGTAAAAAGCCGACAGCGCCAAGCGAGCGCAGCGATGCGTACCGCGCCAAAGCCCAAACTGCGCGATAGGGCCGGCGCGCAGCGCAGCCGAAGGCGTTCCAACGACACCGCCAGCAGCAGGGGCCACTCCGCGCTCTGGGCTCGTTCAACCATCATTCCAACGCCCCACCCACCGTGGTGCACCCCTGCGGCAGGCAGTCCAGCTATGTGAGGAAGCCCAGCCCCGTACGAAAGCGCCCGGGCACACTACGATAAGACATGCCGCCCGCAGGGCAGTAAACGCGCTTTTTGGTTACTTTTTGGCGCTCGGCCAAAAAGTGACCCGCCCAGCAGGGCGGAACCATGCGGTTCAAAAGCCGACAGCATGTCACCTAGACCGCTCCCCCAAAAAGCCGCCTTTTCTGAACGTCGCCCCCCACCTCAAAGCCCCAAAACAACCTTCGCAATAATGTTCCGCTGGATCTCATTAGATCCCCCATAGATCGACGCTTTCCGATAGTTGAAATAACGCGGCGCCAGCACCGCCGCATAGTCCGGCCCGACCCGCGTCGGCGCGTCGCGTCCCTGCAGTTCCGCCCAGGTATCCTGCACGAACGGCAGCGCCGCAGGCCCCGCCGCCTCCACCGCAAGTTCGCTTGCCGCCTGCAAAGTCTCGGTGCCCGTGAGCTTGAGCATGCTCGACGCGGCGCCGATCGAGGTCCCCGATTCCACACCCGAGAACACCCGCAACTCAACCGCTTCCAGCGCCGCCGCCCGCAGGTGCAGCGCGGCCAGCTTGCGCCGGAACACCGGGTCGTCCAGCAACCGCCCACCGTCATCGCCAGGCTGCTCCGCGGCAATTTCCGCGATCTTGGACAACTGCTTGCGCAGCATCGGGCTATACGTGCCGCCGCGCTCGAATTCCAGCAGGTACTTGGCGCAGGTCCAGCCCTTGCCTTCCTCGCCGATGCGGTTGGCCACCGGCACCCGCACGTTCTCGAAGAAGACCTGGTTCACCTCTTGCTGGCCGGGCATGGGGCCATCCAGCGTCGGCAGCGGCGCCACCGTGATGCCGGGCGTGCGCATGTCGAGCAGCAGGAACGAAATCCCTTCCTGGCGCTTCGATTCGCGGCTGGTGCGCACCAGGCAGAACATCCAGTCGGCCCATTGCGCATGCGTGGTCCAGATCTTGGAGCCGTTCAGGAGGTAGTGCTCGCCGTCGCCGTCGCTGCCGTGGTCGGCGCGCAGCTGCAGCGACGCCAGGTCGGAGCCGGAATTGGGCTCGGAATAGCCCTGGCACCACCAGACGTCGGAGCTGAGGATAGGCGGCAGGAAGCGCTGCTTCTGCTCGGGCGTGCCGTATTTCATGATTACCGGCGCCACCATCTTCAGGCCCATCGGCGACACCGGCGGACATCCCGCCGCGGCCAGTTCGGACTGGAAGATAAAGCGCTGGGTCGCGCTCCAGCCCGGGCCGCCATATTCCCTTGGCCAGTTCGGCGCGGCCCAGCCGCGCGCGTGCAGCGCCTTCTGCCAGCGCACCTGTCCGGCCTTGTCGAGGTAGCCGTTCTTGGACTGCGCCATCATCGCGCGCAAGTCGGCATCATAGGCCTGGGCAATCCAGGCGCGTACTTCTTCGCGGAACTGCTGGTCTTGGGGAGAGAAATCGAGATGCATCGGCGGGCCTCTCTGGAATTCGATCGTGGATAGGGGCGGCTTCAGGCCGCAGCGCTGGCGGGATAGAGCAGGTCGGCATAGCGGCGCAGGTGGTGCTCGGCCGAGCCGAACTGCAGGTCGATCGCCGTGACCCGCTTGAAGTAGTGGCCCACGGCCAGCTCCTCGGTCACGCCCATGCCGCCGTGGATCTGCACCGCGCCCTGGCCGACGAAGGTGCCCGCCTGGCCGGCCTGGATCTTCGCCGCGCACGCGGCTTGCGCACGCACCTGTGGCGCGGCGGCGGCCTGCATGGCGGCCACCTGTGTCAGTGCCACCGATTGCTCCAGCTGCATGTACATATCGGCCATGCGATGCTGCAGCACCTGGAAGGTGCCGATCGGCACGCCGAACTGCTTGCGCTGGCGCGCGTAGTCGAGGGTGTCGGCCAGCATGCGCGCCATCGCGCCATTGGCTTCGGCGGCCAGCGCGGCCATGGCGTGGTCGCACAACTGCTCGATCAGCGGCAGCGCTGCGCCTTCGTCGCCGATGCGCTGGCTGGCGGGCACCGGCACATTGTCGAGCAGCACCTCGGCCGCGCGTTGCCCGTCGAAGGTGGGATATTCGCGCAGCGTCACCCCCGGCGTGTCGCGCGCGATCCAGAACAGGCTGATGCCGCGCTGGTCCCGGCGCGTGCCGCCGCTGCGCGCGCTGACCAGCAGATGCGAGGCGAACGGCGCGCCGGCCACGGCGTGCTTGTGGCCGCTGAGCCGGTAGCCGTCGCCCTGGCGCGTGGCGCTGGCCTGCACGTCGTGCCGGCAGTAGCGGCTGGCGGGCTCGGCATGGGCCCACGCCACGGTGGCCTCGCCGCCGATGATGGCCGGAAGCCACTGCGCGGCCAGCTCGGGGCTGCCGTGCAGCAGCGCGCCGCCGCCCAGCACCACGGTGCCCAGGTACGGCTCCAGCACCAAATGCCTGCCCAGCTGTTCCATCACCACCATGTGCTCGACCGCGCCGCCGCCCAGGCCGCCGAGGTGCTCGGGAAACGCGGCGCCCAGGATGCCCAGGTCACGCGCAAAGGCGCGCCAGCAGTCGGGGCGCCAACCCGTGGCGGACTGCAACGCCGCGCGGCGGGCTTCGAAATCGTAGTGATCGGCGAGGTAACGCGCGAGCGTGTCGCGCAGCATCGACTGTTCTTCGCTGAACTGGAAATCCACCTTGGCTCCTTCGGATTAGGGTGAGGCGTAAGGCGTGAGGGCGGTAGTCTGGCGGGCATCTTCCGGCCAAGCCGGCCGGCGGCGCATCGTCGCATCGGACGAAGCTGAGGCGCAGGCCAGACGCGGCTTCCTTTGCGGCGCTGCGGCAAAACGTGGCCGTGCCGCTTCGTCGCTTCCGACGATGGTCGAACCGGCCAGGGTTCCGAGAATGCGGGATCGGCATCCGCCCACCCACCATCCCAGTCGAGGAGCTCCACGCCATGCATCCGCACATCCACGCGCAGCGCACGCCCGACAAGCCCGCCGTCATCATGGGCGGCAGCGGCGCCGTCGTCACCTACCGCGAGCTGGACCAGCGCTCGAACCAGGTGGCGCACCTGTTCCGCAAGCTCGGCCTGCGGCCCGGCGACCGCGTGGCCTTCCTGGTGGAGAACCATCCGCGGCTGTTCGAGCTGTGCTGGGGCGCGCAGCGCAGCGGCATCGTCTATATCTGCCTGAGCACGCGCCTGAACGCGGCCGACGCGGCGTATATCGTCAATGACAGCGGCGCGCGCGTGCTGGTGACCACGCACGCGCAGGCGGAGATCGCCGCGGCGCTGAGCGGGCAGACGCCGGCGCTGCAGGCGCGGCTGATGCTGGATGGCACGGTGCCGGGCTATGACGCCTGCGAGACCGCGCTGGCCGCCTGCGCGGCCACGCGCATCGCCGACGAGGTGACCGGCGGCGACATGCTGTATTCATCGGGCACCACCGGCCGGCCCAAGGGCGTGTACGCGCCGCCGTCGAGCCCGGACATCGACGCACCGACGACGCTGACCGCGCTGTGCCAGCGGCTCTACGGCTTCGATGCCGACACGCGCTACCTGTCGCCCGCGCCGCTGTACCACGCGGCGCCGCTGCGCTACAACATGTCGGTGCAGGCGCTGGGCGGCACCGCGGTGGTGATGGAGCATTTCGATGCCGAGCAGTTCCTGCAGCTGGTGCAGCAACACCGCATCACGCATACGCAACTGGTGCCGACCATGTTTTCGCGCATGCTCAAGCTGCCAGAGGCACAGCGGCAGGCCTGTGACGTGTCGTCGCTGCGCGTGGCGATCCACGCGGCCGCGCCGTGCCCGGTGCAGGTGAAGGAAGCCATGATCGCGTGGTGGGGGCCGGTGATCTGGGAGTATTACGCCGGCACCGAAGGCAACGGCGTGACCGTGGTCGACACGCCGCAATGGCTGGAACGCAAGGGCACGGTCGGGCGCGCCATGGTCGGCAAGCTGCGCATCTGCGGGCCGGACGGCGCGCTGCTGCCGCCGGGCGAGCCGGGCACGATCTACTTTGCCGAGGGGCGCCCGTTCACGTACCACAACGACGAGGCCAAGACCGCGGAGACGCGCCATCCGCAGCATCCGGACTGGAGCACCATCGGCGATGTCGGCTACGTGGACGCGGACGGCTATCTGTACCTGACCGACCGCAAGGCCAACATGATCATCTCCGGCGGCGTCAACATCTACCCGCAAGAGGCCGAGAACCTGCTGATGACGCATCCGAAGGTGATGGATGTCGCCGTGATCGGCGTGCCCAACGAGGACTTCGGCGAAGAGGTCAAGGCCGTGGTCCAGCCCGCCGACATGGGCCACGCGGGGCCCGAACTGGCGGCCGAGCTGATCGCGTTCTGCCGCGCCAATTTGTCGGCGATCAAGTGCCCGCGTTCGGTCGACTTCGAGCCCGAGCTGCCGCGCCTGCCCACCGGCAAGCTGCTCAAGCGGCTGCTGCGCGACCGCTACTGGGCCGGGCACGCCAGCAAGCTGGTGTGAGGCACCGGCAAGCGGTGCCTGGCCGCTGCCCGCGTTTTCGCCAGCGCAGCGGTTTACGTCATAATGCCTCGCTACACCACAGCCACGGCCACCCGCCTGCATCCTGCAGCGCCGGGGGCGCATGGCGCGCCCGGCCAGGGCCGCGATGTGCGGGAGACCACTGACAGCCAATGGCAAGTATCGAGGAGACCGGGCGGCGCACGCCGCCACCCGCCGGCGCGGCGTCGCTGGCCGCCAAGCTGCGCCCGCCGCTGCTGACCCCGTTCCAGGTCCAGCGCGCGGCGATCTGCGATGCCGTGTGCGCGGCGGGCTTCGTCAAGCTGGTGCTGGTGCGCGCGCCCGCCGGCTTCGGCAAGACCACCGCCATGCTCCAGTGCCGCGCGCGGCTCGAGGCTGCGGGCGGGCGCACCGCATGGCTGACGCTGGACCGCTCCGACAATGACGCCTCGCGCTTCCTCGGTTCGATCGAGGCCGCCATCGCACAGGGCCTGGGCAGCGGCGGGCCCGACCGCTCCGCGCGCCAGGCGCTGGCGCAGGACCCGGGCGAGCAGGCACTGGCGCTGATCGACCGCCTCGCCAGCCATCACGGCGACTTCACGCTGTTCCTCGACGATTTCGAAGCGGTGCAGAACGCCACCGTGGCGGGGCTGGTCTGGCAACTGGTGGAAAGCCTGCCACCGGGCTGCCGCGTGGTGATCGGCACGCGCTGGGTGCCTGAAACCGGCCTGGCCCGCTTGCGCGCGCGCGGCGAGCTGCTCGAGATCGAACCCGCGCAGCTGCGTTTTTCCGCCGACGAGACTGCCTCGTTCCTGCGCCAGGCGCGCGGGCTGAAGCTGGAACAGTCTGCCATCAGCGCGCTGCACCGGCGCACCGAGGGCTGGGCCACGGCGCTGTGGCTGGCGTCGGTGGCGCTGGAGCGGCGCACCCAGCCGGAGGGCTTTATCGCCGGCTTCTCGGGCTCGAACGCGGCCATTGCCGATTACCTGGTCGAAGACGTCTTCCTGCACCTGCCCGAACCGGTGCGCGACTTCCTGTTGCGCACTTCGATCCTGGACCAGCTGTGCGGCCCCCTGTGCGATGCGGTATGCCAGCCCGCGCGCGGCAGCAGCGAGGAAATCCTGGCCTGGCTGGAACGCGCCAACCTGTTCCTGCTACCGCTGGAGAGCGAACGCTATGGCGAGCGCGGCTCCGGCGCCGCGCCCGTGCAGTGGTATCGCTATCACAGCCTGTTTTCCGGTTTCCTGCGCGCGCAGCTGGCGCAGGCCATGCCCGGCTCGGTGCCGCAGCTGCACCTGTCGGCGTCGCGCTGGTATGAATCGCAGGGGCGGCTGGTGCCCGCCATCGAGCACGCCTTCGCCGCCGGTGCGCTGGCGCATGCGCTGCAGTTGCTCGACGGCGCCGCCGACGACCTGCTGGCGCAGGGCCGCATGCGGCTGCTGACGCGCTGGCTGGAGTCGGTGCCCGCCGAAGACCTGGCCCGGCTGCCCAAGCTGCAGATCGCGCGCGTGTGGGCGGTGTCGTTCACGCGCGGGCCGGCCGAAGCCATCGCGCTGCTGCAGCAGATCCCCACCGAGGGCGCGGCCGGCGACCTGCTGGCGCATATCCGCGCGTTGCGCCACATGCTGCTGAACATGATGGACCGTTTCGACGATGCGCGCGCCTTTGCCCGCAACGAGCTGCCGCCGTTGCCGATGGGCTATGCCTTCCCCGATGCGATCCTGGCCACGTCGATGGCGCGGCTGGCCGCGGTGGCCGGCGATTATCCCGAGGCGCGCCGGCTGCTGCAGGTGGCGCGGCACGCGGTGCGCGGGTCCGACAGCAACTTCAACAAGATATTCTCCGAGTCGGTCGAAGGGCTGATCGATCTGCGCCAGGGCCGGCTGCAGCAGGCCCTGGCGCGCTTCCGCATCGCCGCCAGCACGATGCTGCCGAACCGCTTCGGCCCCACCAACGGCAACGCCATGGCCGGCATCCTGCTGGCCGAGGGCCTCTATGAGAGCGGCGATTCCGAGCGCGCCAGCCGCCTGCTCAACGTCTACCTGCCGCTGTCGCGCGACCTTGGCCTGCCCGACCAGATCATCACCGGCCACGCGGTGCTGGCCCGCATCGCCTTCGAGCGCCGCGAGATCGACCAGGCCCACGAATGGCTGGCGCAGCTCGAAGCGCTTGGGCATCACCGCGGCCTGACGCGGCTGGTGATGGCGGCGATGCTGGAGCGCGCCCGCCTGGCGCTGCGCCAGGGCAACGTGCACGCCGCGCAGGAGGCGATCGAGCGCGCCGCCGATCCGGCGCTGTGGCGCACGCGCCCCGGCGTCAGCTCGTTTGCCAGCGATGTCGAGGACATTACGCTGGGCCGGCTGCGGCTGGACCTGTACGCGCGCCCCGGCACGCCGGTGCGCGAGGCCATCGAGCGCGAGCTCGCGGCCGCCGCCGGCAACCAGCTGATGCGCCGCGCCCTCAAGCTGCGCATCCTGCTGGCGCAGGCGTGGCAGCGCTGCGGCGACGGCGCGCATGCATTGGTGGTGATGGGCGAGGCCTTGCGCTTCGGCGCCGCCGAAGGCTTCGTGCGCATCTTTGCCGACGAGGGCGACGATGTGCGCCGGCTGGTGGCCGACGCCTGCGCGCGCCAGGCCGCCAGCCTGCCGGCCCCTTACGTCGAAAAGCTGCTGCAGGCTTGCGGCCAGGCCGCCGCCGAGCCGCACGGTGCCGGCCGTCCCGCACCGCCCGCGCTGGTCGAGCCGCTGACGCCCAAGGAGCAGAAGGTGCTGCACCTGCTCGCCGAGGGCTACTCGAACGTCGCCATGGCCGAGCGCCTGTTCGTGTCCGAGACCACAGTGCGCACGCACCTGCGCAATATCAGCGCCAAGCTGCACGCCAGCAACCGCACCCAGGCGGTGGCGATCGCGCGCCAGCTCGGCCTGCTCTGAACCTGCGGCTCAGATACCGATGAATTCGGTGAATTCCGCCAGCGGCGCACGTTCGGCCCGCAGCTGGTTCGCGGGCGCCCCGGGATCCTCGTAGCCGATCGCCATGCCGCTGAACAGCATCCGTTCGGCCGGCAGCGACAGGAATCCGGCGATGGTCCGCGGATACATCGCCCAGCACTCCTGCGCGCAACTGTCCAGGCCTTCTTCGCGCAGCAGCAGCATCACCGTCTGCAGGTACATGCCCAGGTCCGACCATTGCGGCGGGCCCATGCGCCGGTCCACGGTGCAGAACAGCGCCAGCGGCGCGCCGAAGAAGGTGAAGTTGCTGGCGAACTGCGCCAGCCGGCGGGCCTTGTCCTCGCGCGGGATGCCGAGGTGGTGGTAGAGCGCTTCCCCCACCTGGAAGCGGCGCTCGCGGTAGGGCGAGACCAGTTCGCGCGGATAGATGTCGTACTCGCGCGCTTCGCCGGCCGGGGCCTCGGCGATGCGGGTGCGCATGATGCCGAGCAGGCGCTGCAGCGCCTCGCCGCCGACCACATGGATATGCCAGGGCTGCAGGTTGCCGCCGGACGGCGCGCGCGCCGCGGCGCCGAGCACGCGGCGGATGGTGTCGGGCGCAACCGCCCGGGGCAGGAAGCCGCGGACGGACTTGCGGCTCGCGACGGCTTGGCTGACTTTCATCGGGACTCCGGCAACAGGGATCGACGCGTGCGCATCAGACGAAGGGTGGCTCGCTGGTCCAGTCAAAAAAGTCCGGCATGTCGTGCGACACGGTTTCCGGGAACGCGGCGGAGCGCTTTTCCAGGAATGCGCTGACGCCTTCCTTCACGTCGGCGGAACGTCCGCGCGACTGGATCGCGCGGCTGTCGAGCTTGTGCGCTTCCATCGGGTGGCTGGCGCCGGCCATGCGCCAGATCAGCTGGCGCGAGATCGCCACCGACACCGGCGCGGCATTGGCGGCGATCTCGCGCGCAATCGCCTGCGCCGCCGGCAACAGGTCTGCGGGGGCGTGCAGCGAGCGCACCAGGCCGCGCTCGTGCGCTTCCTGCGCCGAGAACACGCGGCCGGTATAGCACCACTCCAGCGCGGTCGAGATCCCGACCACGCGCGACAGGAACCACGACGACGCCGCTTCCGGCGTGATGCCGCGGCGTGCAAAGACAAAGCCGAATTTGGCGTCGGTCGAGGCCAGGCGGATGTCCATCGGCAATTGCATGGTCACGCCGACGCCGACGGCCGCGCCGTTGACCGCCGCAATCACCGGCTTGAGGCTGCGGAAGATGCGCAGTGACACGCGCCCGCCGCCGTCGCGATGCGCGGTGTCCGGGCTGGCGCCATAGCGTTTCTCGAAATCGAAGGTGGAACTGCCGCCGGACAGGTCGGCGCCGGCGCAGAACGCGCGGCCGGAGCCGGTGACGATCACCGCGCGCACGTTGTCGTCGGCATCGGTGGCGTCGAACGCGGCGATCAGCTCGTGCATCATCTGCGCGGTGAAGGCGTTGAGCTGGTCCGGACGGTGCAGGGTGATGGTGGCGACGCCGTCTTCAACGGCATAGCGCAGGGTTTCGAACGAGGGCGTGGCTGGCGTCATGCGGGCTCCTGCTGGGGGGTAGGAAGGGATGCCGGAGGTGCCGGGGCAAGCGAAACAAGCGCCGGCAGCGGGGGCGGGGGCTCGCCCAACACTAGTGCAGATTGCGCCGCCCGCAATCGTCGCTTCCGACGAGGCTGTGACGGCGCGCGGCACCGTAGACTGATGCCGATCAGGCGGCAGGGCCGGCACATTGTGACATTGCGCCCGTTGCCCTGCCTGCGCAGACAGCAAAAGGACCACCATGAAGACACGCATCACCGAACTACTTGGCATCCGCTACCCGATCATCCAGGGCGGCATGCAATGGGTTGGCTACGCCGAAATGGCCTCCGCCGTTTCCAATGCGGGCGGCCTGGGCATCCTGACGGCGCTGACCCAGCCCACGCCCGAGGACCTGGCCGCCGAAATCCGCCGCTGCCGCCAGATGACCGACAAGCCGTTCGGCGTGAACCTGACCCTGCTGCCGTCGATCAACCCGCCGCCGTACGCGCGCTACCTCGACGTCATCATCGAGAGCGGCGTCAAGGTGCTGGAGACCGCCGGCAACAATCCCAGGGAACATATCGCGCGGGCCAAGGCCGCGGGCATCAAGGTGATCCACAAGTGCGTGGCGGTGCGCCACGCGCTGTCCGCCGAGCGGCTGGGCGTGGACGCGGTCTCGATCGACGGCTTCGAGTGCGCCGGCCATCCGGGCGAGGACGATGTGCCCGGCATGGTGCTGATCCCGCAGGCGGTGCGCAAGCTGTCGGTCCCGGTGATCGCCTCGGGCGGCATCGCCGACGGGCGCGGCATGGCGGCGGCGCTGGTGCTGGGTGCCGAGGGCGTCAACATGGGCACGCGCTTCTGCGCCACGCGCGAGGCGCCGATTCACGACAACGTCAAGCAGGCGCTGGTGCAGGCAAGCGAGCGCGACACCAACCTGATCTTCCGCACCCTGCACAACACCGCGCGCGTGCTCAAGAACGCCGTGTCGGATGAAGTGGTCAGCATCGAACGCCGTCCCGGCGGCGCGCAGTTCGAGGACGTCAAGCACCTGGTCGCCGGCGTGCGCGGCAAGGCCGCGCTCAAGGCGGGCGAGACCGACGGCGGCATCATCAGCGCCGGCCAGTGCGTGGGCCTGATCGACGACGTGCCCAGCTGCGAAGAACTGATCGCGCGCATGGTGGCCGATTGCCGCGAACACCTCAGCGTGGCCTCGCGCTACTTTGCCTGACGCCATGGCCGAGGCGGAAATCGAGGCGGCGCTGACCCGCGCCATCGCCGCGCCGGCCGAAGCCGGCGCCGACGTGCCGGAGGGCTTTATCCCGCTGCGCCGGATGAGCGGCTACATGGCCGGCTTCGGCCAGCTCTATCTGCACGCGGCCCGCCGCACGCTGGCGGTGCGCATCGACGAAAGTCACCTGAACAACCTGGGCATCCCGCACGGCGGCATGCTGGCGACGCTGGCCGATACCGCCATCGGCATGATGATGTCGCTGGAGACCGGCCGCGCCAAAAGCGCGGTGACGGTGAACCTGAGCCTCGACTATCTCGATTCGGCGCGCCCGGGCGACTGGGTCGAAGCCCGCGTGGAGTTCGACAAGCTCGGCTCGCGACTGCGCTACGGCACCTGCCGGCTGGTCAGCGGCGAGCGTTGCCTGCTGCGCGCCACGGCGATCTTCGCGGTGCTGGCGCCGCGCGCCTGAGCGGTGCGGCAACTTCGTCGCTTCCGACGACGCTCGCCACCACACGCGGCGCAACAATAGCCACCGACGCTGCCGGCACCCGCGCCGGCATGCCGCACAACACAAGGGCTGCCCCGGCGGCCTGCACCGAACCAAGGAGATCACATGGCAGAGGCATACATCGTCGCGGCGGTCCGTACCGCCGGCGGTCGCAAGGGCGGCAAGCTGTCGGGCTGGCATCCGGCCGACCTGGCCGCGCAGGTGCTCGACGCACTGGTGGAACGCACCGGCGCCGACCCGGCGCTGGTCGAAGACGTCATCATGGGCTGCGTGAGCCAGGTCGGCGAGCAGGCCGGCAACGTCGCGCGCAATGCCATCCTGGCATCGCGCCTGCCGGAGAGCGTGCCGGGCACCTCGGTCGACCGCCAGTGCGGCTCATCCCAGCAGGCCCTGCACTTTGCCGCGCAGGCGGTGATGTCGGGCGCGATGGACGTCGTCATCGCCGCCGGCGTCGAAAGCATGACGCGCGTGCCGATGGGCCTGTCGTCGCAGCTGCCGGCCAAGAACGGGTTTGGCGTGCCCAAGAGCCCGGGCGTCGAAGCGCGCTACCCCGGCGTGCAGTTCAGCCAGTTCACCGGCGCCGAGATGATCGCGCGCAAGTACGAGCTGTCGCGCGAACAGCTCGACGCCTACGCGCTGCAAAGCCACCAGCGCGCCATCGCCGCCACCAAGGCGGGCCGCTTCAGCGCCGAGATCCTGCCGGTGGAAGTGCGCACCGCCGACGGCGCCAATGGCGAGATGCACACCACCGACGAAGGCATCCGCTACGACGCCACGCTGGAAAGCATCGGCAGCGTCAAGCTGATCGCCGAAGGCGGCCGCGTCACCGCCGCCAGCGCCAGCCAGATCTGCGATGGCGCCGCGGGCCTGATGGTGGTCAACGAGGCCGGCCTGAAGAAGCTGGGCGTCAAGCCGCTGGCGCGCGTGCACAGCATGACCGTGATCGGCCATGACCCGGTGGTGATGCTGGAAGCGCCGCTGCCGGCCACCGAGGTGGCGCTCAAGCGCGCCGGCCTGCGCATCGGCGATATCGACCTGTTCGAAGTCAACGAAGCCTTCGCGCCGGTGCCGCTGGCCTGGCTCAAGGCCACCGGCGCCGATCCGGAACGCCTGAACGTGCATGGCGGTGCGATCGCGCTGGGCCATCCGCTCGGCGGCTCCGGCGCCAAGCTGATGACCACGCTGGTGCATGCGTTGCATACGCATGGCAAGCGCTACGGCCTGCAGACCATGTGCGAAGGCGGCGGGCTGGCCAACGTGACCATTGTCGAGCGCCTGTAAAACAGAGACGCGGCGGCACAGGGCAGTAAAGGGAGAAGGACCGGCGGCGCGGGCATGTCAAAGTGCCCGCGCCAGCAGCCGGAGCAGAAAAGGAACGGCCGCGAATTCGCGGCCGTTGTTATTGGCAGAGCGGACGGCGCTGAACGCGCGATCCGCGTCAGGCGAAGGTCACGGCGCTGCGCCGGTCGGCACGCTCGAGGTGGGGCACGTTGTTGAAGCTCAGCAGACGCTGCACGCCGCGGCCAACGATGATCTCGCAGAACGCGGTATTGCGGAACTGCAGGTTCATCTCGATCGCGGCCTGTGCCGGCGCGCCGAGCAGGTCAGCGGTGGCGCGGCCGATGGCGCCGCCCGAGCTGACTACCAGGATCGCGTCCTCGCGCGTGGTGCCCTCGCTGGCCTGCGCCAGCGCGCCGGCAATGCGCGCGCCGAAGTCGGCCCAGCTCTCGGGCATGTCGGCCAGCCCGTCCTGCGTCCAGGCCGCGTAGGCCGCGCGGAAGGTGCGCCAGTAGTCGTTGTAGTCCGAGTTCTGGTGGGCGCGGTGGTCGGCGCCGCCGGTGTGGCAGCGGTACAGCGCCTCGCCGTCGTATTCGTTCAGGCCGGGATGCGAGATCACCGCGGCCTGCGGCTGCCCCATGCCGGCCAGGATTTCGGTGGCGGTGTCTTGCTGGCGCACCAGCGTGCCGGCCACGACCCGGCTGAAGCCGACGCCGCGCTCAGCGAAGTATTCGCCAAGCCAGCGCGCCTGCTGCCGGCCGGTGGCCGACAGGCAGTCGTAGTTGGCGGCGCCAAACGAGGCTTGTCCGTGGCGGACGAGGAAAAGCGTGGCCATGAGCGGTCCCGATGAGCAGTGAGGCGGATAGGGCTGCCTCGGCGCGGCGCCGGGCGTGGGCACATTCTAGGGAGCGCCGGCGCCACCGCCAAGCAAGCGCCGCGCAATTCATAGCAGCCATGGCCCGGCTGCATTACCCGCACAGGCTCAGGCGGTCCCGGTCGGCTTGACGTCGAGATAGCCAGCCATCAGGCGGCTCAGCTCGGTGATCAGCCGTTCGTCGTCGAGGTGCAGCGGGCCCGACTCGTTGAGCACGGCATTGACCAGCACGCTGAAGACGGCCTGCATGGCAAAGCGCACGCGCAGTTCGGCGGTGTCGGCGGGCAGCGGCAGGCGCGGCACCAGCAGCTGCACCATGCGTTCCACGATGGCTTCACCGTTCTGGCGGTGGGGCAGCCACTCCTCGGGACGCGTGGAGGCATGGCGCAGCGACGCGCGCATCACGCCACGGTTGGCCAGCGTGCCGAGCACCATGAAGCGGGCGGTCTTTTCCAGCAGCACCGGCGTGGCGACATCTTCCCAGCGTTCCTGGGCCAGGTAGCGGTCGATCGAGGCCGAGGTCTCTTCCATCACCAGCGTGCGCAGCGCCTCGAAATAAGCCATCTTGTCGCGGAAGCGCCCGTAGAAGGCGCCCACCGATACCTGGCACGCCGCGGCGATCTGCGCCACCGAGACCGCGGCAAAGTCGCGCGTGGCAAGCAGTTCGCGGCCTGCGCCGAGCAGGGCCTGTTCGGTTTCGCGCGCGCGGCGCTGGCGGGGCGGCTGCAAGATAGAGGGGGTGTCGATACGGGGGAAGGAAGCGTTGGCGGGGAAGCTGGAAGGCGTCGCTGACATGGTCATATTTCCGTATTCGAATTCGGATTCGGATTTGAAAATACCGGTGCGCACCGCAACGCGTCAAGGGGTTTTGTCGCTTGGCCCTGCAAATGTCCCGCCCGGATGCCGTGCGGCGCACGGCGGTGCGGGGCGCATGCCCTGCGCTTGCCGGGCCAATCCGTCAGAACCTTCTGAAGGCGAGCGCGGGGAGACGAGGCTTCAGCTGAACCGCGGGCTCAGCTCGTCGCGCATCCAGTCGATAAAGGCGCGGGTGCGCGCCGGCAGCAGGCGCGCGTGGGGATAGATCAGCGACAGCGGCCACGCCGGCAGCTCGAAGTCCTCTAGCACGATGCGCAGCTTGCGCTCCTCCACCAGTTGCGCGACCTGGTACGACAGGAAATGGCCGAAGCCGGCGCCCGCCGCGCAGGCGGCCACGGCGGGCGCGGTCTGGTTGAACTCCAGGTTGCCCGACACCGGCACATGGAACTCGCGCCTGCCATCGCGGAACGACCACCAGTGCGCATGGTTGCCGGTGAAGCGCACGCAGTTGGCGTTCGCCAGCGCGTCGGGGTGGCGCGGCACGCCGTGCTTGCGCAGGTAGGCCGGCGTGGCGACCACCACGCGGCGGATGCGGCCGACGGATTGCGCCACCAGCGTGGAGTCGGCCAGCGGGCCGATGCGCACGCCCACGTCGAGGTCTTCCTCGAGCAGGTTCACCACGCGGTCGGTGAATTCCATGCGACAGCGCACGCGCGGATAGCGCTGCACGAAGCGCGTCACCGCGGGCGCCACGTACATCTGGCCGAACAGCACCGAGGCGGTCAGCGTGAGCTGGCCGCTGGGCTCGACATGGCTCTCGGTCAGGCCCGCTTCGACTTCGTCGATATTGGCCAGGATGCGCCGGCAGCCGTCCAGGTAGCTGCGGCCCTCGGCGGTCAGCGACAGCCGCCGCGTGGTGCGGTTGAGCAGCCGCACCTGCAGCGCGGATTCGAGCGCCGCCAGCGTGCGCACCACCGCCGGCAACGAGGTATGCAGCGACGCCGCGGCGGCCGTCAGGCTGCCTTCGTCGACGATCCGCACAAAGGTCTGCATCGCACGTAGCTTGTCCATGGCGCCAAACATTACTCCATTTTCCGGAGTAGTCAAATATCAATGGCCCCATTTATTCCAGTGGCGCCGGCACCGAGAATCCGTCCATACCAACCGCTCAGGAGAGTGCCATGCAACAGACCAATTCCCCCCCAGTGCCCGCCAGGCCGCTGGTGCTGTACCGTTCGCCGTTGTCGGGGCACGCGCATCGCGTCGAGCTGATGCTGGGGCTGCTGGGCCTGCCTTACCGGCTGGTGGACGTCGACCTGCGCGGCGGCGAGCAGCGCAGCGAGGCCTTCCTGCGCCTGAACCCGTTCGGCCAGGTGCCGGTGCTGGACGACGACGGCGCGGTGCTGGGCGATTCCAACGCGATCCTGGTCTACCTGGCCACGCGGTATGACGATGGCCGCTGGCTGCCGCGCGATCCGGTCGGTGCCGCGCGCGTGCAGCGCTGGCTGTCGGTGGCGGCCGGCGAAATTGCGTTCGGCCCGGCCGCCGCGCGCCTGGGCGTGCTGTTCGGGCGGCCGGTGCCGATGGAAGATGCCGTCGCCCGCGCGCAGCGGCTGTTCACGTTGATGGAGCCGCTGCTGGCCGCGCAGCCGTTCCTGGCCGCCGATCACGCCACCATTGCTGACGTGGCCGCCTACAGCTATATCGCCCGCGCCGAGGAAGGCAACGTGTCGCTGGCGCCGTACCCGGCGCTCAACGCCTGGCTGCGCCGCGTGGAGGCATTGCCCGGCTTCGTGCCGATGGTGGTATCGAAGGCCAGCCTGGCCGCCTAGCCATTGCGTGCGGCGAGCGCCAAGCCATTCCCGTTGCGAAGGAGCAAACCATGGACCTGCCCACCTGGCCGCATGCCGGCCTGCCATTCCACGCCGGCGAACTCGCCGCACAGCAGCGCGCCGGCAAGCGCGAGCGCATGGCCGCGGCGGGTCCGCGCGTGATCCGTGGCGAGATGCCGGAACAGCACCGCACGTTCTTCGCGCAATTACCGTTCCTGCTGGCCGGTGCCGTCGATGCCGACGGCATGCCGTGGGCCACGGTGCTGGCCGGGCCGCCGGGGTTTGCGCGGACGCCGGACGCCACGCACCTGCGCATCGACGCCGTGCCGTTGCCCGGCGATCCGCTCGCCGCGGCGCTGGAGCAGGGCGCCCGCATCGGACTGCTCGGCATCGAGCTGCCGACGCGCCGGCGCAACCGCATGAACGGGATCATCGTGGCGCGGGATCGGGCGGGGCTGACGGTGGAGGTCGAGCAGAGCTTTGGCAACTGCCCGCGCTACATCCAGTTGCGCGATGTCGCCGCCGCCGAGTCTGCGGCCGCGCCCGCGACGTGGCACGGCGACACGCTCGACGCGCATGCCAGCGCCTGGCTGCGCGGCGCCGATACGCTGTTCATCGCGTCCAGCCATATCGCGTCGCCGCAAAACGAGGGCGAGCACACCGGCGGGGTCGACGTCTCGCACCGCGGCGGCAAGCCGGGCTTTATCCGGGTGGACGACGCCCATACCCTGACGTTCCCGGATTTCAACGGCAACAACTTCTTCAACACGGTCGGCAACCTGATGGCCGACCCGCGTGCGGGCATCGTCGTGCCGGACTTTGCCGACGGTTCGCTGCTGCATGTGGGCGGGCGCGCCGAAGTGATCTGGGAGGGCGAGGAACTGACCGCCTACGCCGGCGCCGAGCGGCTGGTGCGGCTGCATGTCGAGCGCGTGGTGCGGCGCGAGCGCGTGCTGCCATTGCGCTTCGCCTTCCGGGAGTTCTCGCCAGTGCTGGCCGATACCGGCGCGTGGCCGGAACGCTGAGCGCGGCGGAAAGAGTCTGGGGCGATGGCCGCGTTCAGCCGCGCGCCCGGTATTTGAGCGCGGCGCAGCGCCCGGCCAGCGCGGTGATGCAGCAGGCATCGCCGCGCCACTCGCCGCCGGTCACGATGCCATTGGGATCCGCCACCAGCTTGCGCTGGCACTGTCCCGGCACTGGGGTGCGCTCCATGCCGGCATCGCGCGGGCCGCTGCCCGGCGGCCGCGCGGCCGGCACCAAGTCGGTCCAGACGTAGGCGGTGCCGGCGGGAAGGGCCTGCACCGCCTGCGGCGGACCCCACTGGCGCTTCGCTTCATCGACCGGAATGCTCTTCCAGGAATCGATGACGTCTTGCATCGCACCCGTCCCGATCCCGGCGCAGGCCGCCGCCAAAGCCGCCGCCAAAGTCGCCGCGCACAGGACCGCGACGCGCACATGCTTGCGCACCACGGTTGGGGCGGCATATGCAACTGGGGCTGGATCGGCGGGCATGGAGGCTCCACATCGGCGCGGCCGGCGGCACGGGCCGGTCTGTGGAGACTAGCGGAGCCGTCACATCGTTTGCAAGCGCGTTGTGGGGGCTGGCGCACAGATTGCCAGGGCCCCCGGCAGGCTTACTCGGCAAACTCGGCAAACAAGCCCAGGGTTTGCTGCCCTGCTGTAGCAGAGGACTTGCGCGCAGCTGGGGTCGACACCGGGCGCACGGGACGCGGTGCTTCAGCGACGGTCCCCGGCGCGGTCAGCGTGAAATCCCGCCGTACGGACAAGGGCACCGCGTCCGGCATCCATTGCTCCCGGCGCGGCGCCAGGATCTGGTAGGTGTCGAGGTCAAAATGCGCGGGCGCGGCGGCAAGTGCGCCGGCTTCTTCCAGCGTGTCCGCGCAGCCCAGGTAGCACCACTCGTCAACCACATGCCACCACGCGCGCGCGCCGTGTTGCTCGCGCCAGGCCACCGGGCCGTCGAACGGCCATGGCACCAGCGCGATCGGCCCCAGCGCGGCGGCCAGACGGGCACGGTGTTCGCGCGACGATTCCACGCCGACGCAGGCGCCGGCGCAGCGGTGGACTTGGCGCGCAAAGCAGGGGCTGCCACGGCGCGTGGTCTTTTCCAGCGATAGCGTGGCCATGCACAGGCCATGCTCCTCGGCCAGCGCGCGCAGCCGTGCCTCGGCCGCGCCCCGGCTGCCGAAGACACCGAACAGGTCGCGATGCCGGCAGAAGTCCGTGTTGCGATCCGAGCGCAGGCGCGGCACCGGCAACTGCTGCGGCAGCTCCCAGGCGTACAGGCGCGTATTCCGGCGCAGCATCTGGTTGTGCACCGGTTGCATCGCCTTGACCAACCGGGCTTCCAGCAACAGCGCGCCGATTTCGCCGCCGGTTTCCCGCCATTCGACCCGGCGCACCAGCCGCGCCAGCCGCATATCCTTGCCGTAGCGGTAGTCGCCGGAAAAATGCGCGCCGATGCGCTGGCGCAGGTGCACGCTCTTGCCGACATAGAGCGGCACGTCCTGGTCGCCATAGAAGATATAGACACCAGGGGTAGCGGGCACGTCTTCGAGCGCGGTCTCTTCCAGGCCGGCCGGCAGGCTGGCGCGCCGCACCAGCGTGCGCACTGCCGCTTCCACCAGGTCGACCGAATACGTCGCATGGATCTTCTGCCAGAATTGCCACAGCAGCTCGGCATCGGCCAGCGCGCGGTGCCGGCCCTTGGGTGTCAGGCCGAAGCGGGCAATCAGCGCGTCCAGGCCATGGCGCTCGACCGACGGGAACAGCGAGCGCGAGAGCCTGACCGTACACAGCACGTCGGCCCGGAAGGTCATGCCGGCGCGCCGGAACGCGTTCTTCAGGAAGCCGTAGTCGAAGCGTGCGTTATGGGCCACGAACAGGCGGCCCTGCAGGCGCTCCGCGAGCGACTCGGCCAGGGATTCGAAGGTCGGCTGACCGCGCACCATGTCATCGCTGATACCGGTCATGCGCTGGATGAACGGCGGGATCGACATGCCGGGGTCGAGCAGGGTCTCCCATTCGACGATACCGTCGGGGCCCACTTCAACCACGCCGATCTCGGTGATGCGGTCACGCTGGGCGTCCGCGCCGGTGGTCTCCAGGTCGACAAAGACAATAGGGCGCGACAGCGCCGCGGCCAGGAACTGGGCATCGAGCAGGCGGGTACCGTCTGCCGGCAGGCGCGACGGTTGATAGGTAGGCAGGTCAGGCATTTGCCGATTTTAAGGGGCCGCTGATGGCGGCACGAAGAAGTTTTCAAAAACCCCTTGCCAACCCCGATCCCGTCCCTTAAGATTCGCCCCCTCGCAACACAACGCGGCGCTGCAAGTCAGGCGTGGCAAGGGTTGCGGGGTCGGCCGGGAGGTTGGCGCAGCAAGGTTTGCAGCGCTGACGGCAGCAAAAAAGATTGCTGCAAACGGTTGACGAAACGAAGAAAGCTCTGCATAATCTCGTTTCTCTGCTGCAGACAACGCAGCGCGCTGAACGGCAAAGCCGGGAAGCGAAGTTCTTTAACAAACAAACAACCGATAAGTGTGGGCGCTGGGTAGCGGACGCCGCTGTCTNCTGCCGGCCATATCGCGGGGACGCCTGCGGCTGCTGCGCAGGCTCGATTGCGCTCTCGCGCGTGGGGCGTTTTGCGCTTAGCGAGCCAAAGGCATCGTGCGATTCAACTCGAGTAAAAAGCCGACAGCGCCAAGCGAGCGCAGCGATGCGTACCGCGCCAGAGCCCACACCCCGCGATAGGGCCGGCGCAGCAGCCGAAGGCGTTCCTACGACACCGCCAGCAGCAGGGGCCACTCCGCGCTCTGGGCTCGTTCAAACACCATGCCAACGCCCCACCCACGGTGGTGCACTCCTGCGGCAGGCAGTCCAGCCATGTGAGGAAGCCCAGCCCCGTACGAAAACCCAGCACACACTACGATAAGACATGCCGCCCGCAGGGCAGTCAACGCGCTTTTTGGTTACTTTTTGGCGCTCGGCCAAAAAGTGACCCGCCCAGCAGGGCGGAACCATGCGGTCCAACAGCCGACAGCATGTCACCAAATAGCGCCCCCCAAACGACCCCCCACCCTCCATAAGCTATATTTACGCCGTCCCCGTCACACCCACCCCCCAGGGGACAAAACGGAGACCCCAACCATGAGTTCCGGTCAGTTGATCGAAAAAATCGCCGCCGTCTTCGCGCTGATCGTGCTGATCGGCGGCTCGCTGCTGGTTTTGGCGCCGTTTACCACGGCCTTGCTGTGGGGTGCGATCCTGGCGTTCAGTTCCTGGCACCCCTACACCGTGCTGTCGCGCTGGCTCGGCAACCGCCGCGGCCTGGCCGCGCTGATCTGCGTTTTGCTTGCCACGGTGATCGTGCTGGGTCCGTTCGTCTATGCCGGCGCCAGCTTCTCCGCGCACCTGGATGACCTCGCAGCGCTGGTCGACCGCTATATGGAGCACGGCCTGCCGCAGCTGCCGCTGTGGCTGAGCAGCCTGCCCTATGTCGGCGGCTACCTGCAAAACTCCTGGGACAGCCTGATCAATGCCGATTCCGAGATGGTCGCGAACCTGCGCAAGCTGATCGCGCCGGTCGGGCACGTGCTGCTCGGCGCGGGGCTGTCGATCGGGGCCGGGCTGGGGCAGCTGGCGCTGTCGATCATCCTGGCGTTCTTTTTCTATACCGGCGGCGAGTTCGCCATTGCCTGGCTGCGCGCCGGCATGCGCCGCATTGCCGGCGAGCGCGCCGACCACCTGCTGGAACTGGCGGGCAGCACCGTCAAGGGCGTGGTTTACGGCGTGCTCGGCACCGCCTTCATCCAGGCCGTGCTGGCCGGCATCGGCCTGTGGATCGCGGGCGTGCCGGGCGCCGCCATCCTCGGCTTCGTGACCTTCTTCCTGTCGGTGGTGCCGGTCGGGCCGCCGCTGGTGTGGCTGCCGGCCGCGCTGTGGCTGTATCACACCGGCGCCACCGGCTGGGCCATCTTCCTGGTGGTGTGGGGCGTGGGCGTGGTCAGCATGGCCGACAACATCGTCAAGCCGCTGCTGATCAGCAAGGGCACCGGCATGCCGCTGATCTGGATCATGCTGGGCGTGCTCGGCGGCGCGCTGGCGTTCGGCTTCCTGGGCGTCTTCATCGGCCCGACCTTGCTGGCGGTGGCCTATGCCCTGCTGCGCGACTGGACCATCGGCTCGCAGGGCGAGCTGCAGCGCGACCTGCAGAAAGGTGCGGCGCTGGCGGCCGCGCCGGCACCGGCCGCGGCGTCGGCGCCAACGACAGCCCCGGCCGTGGTCGACAACCCCGACGTGCCGCCCGCAGCCAGCGGCAAGCGATCCGGCTGATGGCGGCACACGACGTACCCCCGGCCCCGCCGGAGACCGCACTGCCCGACACCTCGCCGGCCGCGCTGCACCGGCTGGTGGCCTGCGAATACTGCGACGCCGTCTACGAGCGCACGCCGATCGCGCCCGGCGAGCGCGCGCTGTGCCTGCGCTGCGGCGGCCAGCTCTACCGCGAGAGCCGGCGCCATTACCATCGCCTGCTGCCGCTGGTAATCACTGCGCTGATCCTGTTCCTGATCTCCAACGCCTACCCCATCGTCGAGATGGACCTGAAAGGGGTGCGCACCCAGACCACGCTGCTGGGCGCGGTGCAGGCGCTATATGCGGACCAGATGGCGCTGGTGGCGGCGCTGGTGTTCGCCACCACCATCCTGTTTCCGCTGTCCGAACTGCTGATGATGACTTACCTGCTGGTGCCGATGGCGCAGCACCGCATGCCGGCCGGCTTCGACCGCATCGTGCGCGGCATCCGCCAGACCCGGCCGTGGGGCATGATCGAGGTCTTCATGATCGGCGTGCTGGTGACGCTGGTGAAGCTCTCGACCATGGCGCGCGTGCTGCCCGGCATTGCGCTGTGGTCGTTCGCCGCGCTGGTGATCGTGCTGGCGGCGATGCTGTCGTTCGATCCGCGCGACCTGTGGCGCCACCTGGAGACGCCCGATGACAAGGCCGCGGCGGCGCACGGGGAGGGCCGATGACACAGCCGCAGCAACCGCAGCGGCAGCCGCGCCCCGCCGGCCGCCTGGCGCGTCCGCGCCAGCTCGCGCGCGAGGTGGTGGCGGAACTGACCGACGACGACGAGAACACCCCGCTGCCGCAGGTGCCCACCGCCAGCCGGCTGGGCCTGGTGTCTTGCCACGCCTGCGACCTGGTCAGCCCGCGCACGCTGGAAGGCGCGCCCTGCCCGCGCTGCGGCGCCACCCTGCACCATCGCAAGCCCGACAGCGTGGCGCGTACCTGGGCCTTCCTGCTGGCCGCGTACATGCTCTATATTCCTGCCAACCTGCTGCCGGTGATGGTGACGCAGTCCATCCTCGGCACGCAGCAGGACACCATCCTGTCGGGCGTGATCTACCTGTGGCTGTCCGGCTCGCACATGCTGGCCGTGCTGGTGCTGATCGCCAGCATCGTGGTGCCGCTGCTGAAGATGGTGATCCTGACCTTCCTGCTGCTGTCGGTGCATTTCCGCTCGAGCTGGCGGATCCGGCAGCAGACCCGGCTGTACGGCCTGGTGGAGGTGATCGGCCGCTGGTCGATGCTCGATATTTTCGTGGTGGCGCTGCTGGCCTCGCTGGTGCGGGCCGGGGCGCTGGCCACCATCATCCCCGGCGGCGGCGCGCTCGCCTTCGGCGCGGTCGTGGTGCTGACCATGCTGGCCTCGCTCAGCTTCGATCCGCGCCTGCTGTGGGATTCGCTGGAACCTGACAATGCCCGACACTGACAACCAAGCCCCGGCGGGTGCCATGCCGCCCTCCCCGCCGACCGCGCCACTCCCGTCCGGCCTGCCACGGCCCGAACGCCGCCGCCGCGCGCGCTGGCTGCCCTCGCTGGTATGGCTGATCCCGATCGTCGCCGCGGTGGTCGGCATCTCGCTGCTGGTGCACACGCTGGCCTCGCGCGGGCCCGAGATCACGGTCAGCTTCCGCACCGCCGAAGGCCTCATCCCGGGCAAGACCGCGGTGCGCTACAAGGACGTCGACATCGGCCTGGTCAAGTCGGTGCGCCTGGCGCGCGACCGCTCGCACGTGGTCGCGTCGATCGACCTGACCAAGGACGCCGAGAACTTCGCCGTCGCCGATACCCGCTTCTGGGTGGTGCGCCCGCGCTTCGCCGCGAGCGGCGTGTCGGGGCTGGAGACGCTGCTGTCCGGCGCCTACATCGGCGTCGACGCGGGCAAGTCGACGGAATCCGCGCGCGACTTCAAGGGTCTGGAAGTGCCGCCGGTGGTGACCACCGACGCGTCCGGCAAGCAGTTCGTGCTGCGCGCATCCGAGCTGGGCTCGCTCGATATCGGCTCGCCGGTCTATTACCGGCGCGTGCTGGTCGGCCAGGTGGTGGCCTACCAGCTCGACCCCAACGGGCGCGACATCACGCTGCGCGTGTTCGTCAACAAGCCCTACGACAAGCTGGTCACCGCCGACACGCGCTTCTGGCATGCCAGCGGGGTCGACCTCAAGCTCGATGCCGGCGGGCTCAAGCTGTCGACGCAGTCGCTGGTGACGGTGCTGCTGGGCGGCGTCGCCTTCCAGGCGCCCGACCACACCACCGCCACCGACGCCGCCGCCGAGAACACTCAGTTCCTGCTCGCCGGCGACCAGGCCGAGGCGATGAAGGAGCCGGAAGAGCTGGCGCCGACGCTGGCGGTGCTCAATTTCGACCAGTCCGTGCGCGGGCTGTCGCCGGGCGCGCCGGTGGACTTCCGCGGCGTGGTGGTGGGCCAGGTGCGTTCGATCGGCATCGAGTTCCAGCGCGAGAAGCGCGCCTTCCGCATGCCGGTGGTGGTCGAGCTGTACCCGTCGCGCATGGGCTTCCGCGAACGCGACATCCAGGACCGCGAACGCGCGCGCAAGATCATCGAGGGCCTGCTGCAGCGGGGCATGCGCGCCCAGCTGCGCACCGGCAACCTGCTCACCGGCCAGCTCTACGTGGCGCTCGACTTCTTCCCCAAGGCGGCGCCGGTCAAGGTCGACCTGGACGCGCCGATTCCCGAATTCGCCACCACGCCGGGTGCGTTCGACCAGCTGCAGGCGCAGGTGGGCGACATCGTCAACCGCATCGACAAGGTGCCGTTCGACCAGATCGGCCAGGACCTGCGCACCACGGTGACGAGCCTGAACAAGACCCTGGCCACCGCCGACAAGCTGGTGCAGCAGCTCAACGGCGATGTCGCGCCGCAGGTGCTGGCCGCGCTGCAGGACGCGCGCAAGACCCTGACCGCGGCCAACGGCACGCTGGCGTCGGACGCGCCGCTGCAGCAGGATACGCGCCGCATGCTGCAGGAGCTGACGCGCACCGCCACGTCGCTGCGCACGCTGACCGATTACCTGGAACGCCACCCTGAAGCGCTGCTGCGCGGCAAGCCGGAGAAAGAATGATGAAGCGCCTTCTGCTCACGCTGGCCTGCGCCAGCTTCGCCGCGGCGTTGCTCGCGGGTTGCGCCTCGCCCGAGCCGCGATACTACACGCTGGCGCAAGGGCCGGCGGCGGTTGCCGCGCCGGCGCCGGCAGCCGCGCCGTCGACCGACACGCTGTGGCTGGAGGTAGCGCCGGTGCGTGTGCCGGAGCGCCTCAACCGGCCGCAACTGGTAGTGCGCGATGGCCAGAACGGCAGCGGCGGCGAAGCCGGCGTGCGCCTGCTGGACCTGTCGCGCTGGTCCGCGCCGCTGCCCGACGAGCTGCGCGATGCGCTGTCGCAGCGCCTGCAGGCCACGCTGGGCGCGGTCGATACCTACCAGCAGGGGTTGTCCGACGTGCAGCCGCTGTACCGCATCACCACCGAAGTGCTGCGCCTGGACGCCGACGTGGGCCAGCGTGCCGGCGCCACCATCAACTGGACCGTGCGCCGGCTGCCCGACGGCAAGGTGGTCAGCGGCAGGACCCAGGCCGAGCTGCCGGCGCCCGGCGCGGTCGAAGGCGTAGTGGCGGCGTATCGCGAGATCGTCGCGAGCACCGCCAACGATATCGCGGCCGGCGTGCAGGCGCTGCGGCGCTAGCCGCCGCCGCGGACGGCCGCGTCGAGGTCTTGCCGGGCGGCGGCCATGGCCGCCAGGCATTCGGCCGCGCCACCCTGCACCAGCCGCACCGGGCACGCCAGCATCAGGTTCCTGGCCAGCCCGAAGTCCTCGACGGTAAAGCCGCGCGCATCCAGCGGCGTGCCGTCGGCATCGGTGGCCACCGCGACGCGCTCGCGCAGCGTGCCGGCGTCGGCGCTGTAGCCCCACACGGGCTTGCCCAGCGCGACGGCAAAGCCGACCTCGAAGGCCGTGCCGGAATCCGGCTCGCCGGGGCCGCGAAAGTCATCCAGGTTGGCCATCACCAGGTCCGCGCGCCGCAGCAGCGCGATATTGGCGTCATAGATCCAGCGCGCGGTGTCGGGACCGGAGCGGCCTGCCGGGGCGGACTGGTCGAGCGGATACAGGCCGGTGAAGCCATGCGCCGCGCACAGCGCCTTGAGATGCTCGCCCCAGGCGCGCGCGTCCTTGCGGAACACGTCAAAGCCGGCGAGGTAGATGGTGGTCATGGCAGGTGGCAGAAGCGTGGCGCGGCGTCGGGCCGCGAGGCTTGCAGCATAACCCGCGGCCCGCGCCGGTGGTGCGCGCCGCCGCCCGAACATCGCACTGCTTGCACGCCCACGTCCGGCCGGGCGCCGACGCGGGCCGCGCCCTTGCGCTAACATTGCCGGTCCCGCCTCGACCTCCCGTCCCCATGCCCGCTCCCCAGATCCTCCAGGTCGGCCCGCTCGCGCCGCAGACCAATGCCACCCTGCAGCAACAGTACGGCGCCGCGGCGCTGTGGCAGCAGGCCGATGCGCTGGCCTGGGCGCGCAGCGCGGGGCAGCAGGTGCGCGTGGTGGTGACCTCGGCGCGCCACGGCTGCAGTGCCGCGCTGATCGATGCGCTGCCGCGCCTGGAAGCCATCGTCAGCTTCGGCGTCGGCTACGACGCGATCGCGCTGGACGCGGCGCGTGCGCGCGGGATCCAGGTCAGCAACACGCCCGACGTGCTCAACGACTGCGTCGCCGACCTCGCCTTCGGGCTGCTGCTCGACGCGGCGCGCGGCATCGCCCACGGCGACCGCTTCGTGCGCGCCGGGCGCTGGCCGCAAGGCGGCTTCCCGCTGACCACTCGCGTCTCCGGCAAGAAGCTGGGCATCCTCGGCCTGGGCCGCATCGGCGAGATCGTCGCGCGGCGCGCGCAGGGCTTCGACATGGAGATCGCCTACCACAACCGCGGCCCGCGCGCCGGCGCGCCGTGGCGCTTCGAAGCGAACCTGAAGGCGCTGGCAACCTGGGCTGACTTCCTGGTGGTGGCCACCGTCGGCGGGCCTTCGACCGCGGGGCTGGTCTCGCGCGAGATCCTCGATGCGCTCGGCCCGCGCGGCATCCTGGTCAACGTCGCGCGCGGCAGCGTGGTCGACGAGGCGGCGCTGGTCGCGGCGCTGGCGCAAGGCCGCCTGGGCGGCGCGGGGCTCGATGTGTTCCAGGACGAGCCCAACGTGCCACCGGCGCTGCTGGCGATGGACCATGTCGTGCTGGCACCGCACATGGCCAGCGGCACGCACGAGACGCGCGCCGCCATGACCGCGCTGACGCTGCAGAACCTCGACGCCTTCCTCGCCGGCGGCAAGGTGCTGACGCCAGTGCCATAGGCCACCAACCGGCAGGGACGGCGTGCCTATACTGGAAGCACCGGCTCCAGCCGATACTGCGGGCCGGCGTCAGGAGGCATCATGGCACGCAAGTTTATCGATTGCCGCGAGGTTCCGAGCGACACCCACTGCACGGTCGCGCTGAGCGCCGACAGCGAGGACGAACTGCTCGAAGCCGCGGTCCAGCATGCGGTGGCGGTGCACCAGCATCAGGACACGCCTGAGCTGCGCAGCCAGTTGAAATCCATGTTCAAGGAAGGCACGCCGCCGGCCTGAAGCCGGCAGGGCTGGCGCCGCGCAGGCGCCAGCCGTTCCCGCCCCGGGGTTCATTCGCAGCCCCTGATACAGCACTTATGCCGGTTGGAATGCCACTGACGCCCGTCATGGCGCATCATTGACGCCTCGCTATATACAGACGTATATTGCGCCTGACAGTCTACCCGCTCCGGCCTTGCCACGCCTGCCCATGCATGCCGGCGGCCGCTTCCCGAGGATTCCGATGCCTGCCTTCCGTTCCCGCCGCCGCGGCCTGCTGCTGGCCGCCGCCGCGATGCTGGCGCTGGCCGCCCCGCCTGCCTTCGCCGCCGACCTGGTGGTGTCCGCCGCGGCCAGCCTGACCAACGCCTTCAAATCACTGGCCGAGTCCTACGAGCGCGCCCACCCCGGCACGCACGTGGTGCTGAACTTCGGCGCCTCCGACGTGCTGATGCAGCAGATCGTCAAGGGCGCGCCGGCCGATGTGTTCGCCTCGGCCGACCAGGAAGCGATGAACAAGGCCGAGGTAGAGAAGGTGATCGTGCCGGCCTCGCGCCGCAACTTCGCCGCCAACCAGGTGGTGCTGATCGTGCCGGCCGACAGCAAGCTGGCGATCGCCTCGCTGCAGGACCTGACGCGCCCGGAAGTCCGGCGCATCGCCTACGGCAACCCGGCCTCGGTGCCGGTGGGCCGCTACACCCGCGGCGCGCTGGAAGCGGCCGGGCTGTGGGACGCGGTCGCCGCCAAGGGCGTGCCGGCGCAGAACGTGCGCCAGAGCCTGGACTACGTCGCGCGCGGCGAGGTCGAAGCCGGCTTCGTCTTCGCCACCGACGCCACCGTGATGCCTGACAAGGTCAAAGTAGCGCTGCGCGTGCCCAGCCGCACGCCAGTGACCTACCCGATCGCCGTCACCAGCCAGGCGCGCCAGCCGCAGCAAGCGGCGCAGTTCGTCGACTATGTCGCCTCGCCGGAAGGCCAGGCGATCCTGTCGCGCTTCGGCTTCCAAAAGCCCTGACGCCGCGCCGCGCACGCCATGGACGCCGTCTGGGTACCGCTGCTGCTGTCGCTGAAGGTGGCGGGCTGGGCCACCGCACTGAACGCCGTGCTCGGCGTCGGCGCGGCCTGGGCGCTCGCGCGCTGGCGCTCGCCGCTGCGCGACGTGGTCGACGCGGTGCTGACGCTGCCGCTGGTGCTGCCGCCGACGGTGCTGGGCTATTACCTGCTGGTGCTGGTGGGACGCCGTGGCGTGTTCGGCGAGTGGCTGGCGCGGCTCGGCATCGAGCTGGTCTTCACCTGGCAGGGCGCGGTACTGGCTTCGACCATCGTCGCCTTCCCGCTGGTGCTGAAGTCCGCGCGCGCCGCCTTCGAAGGCGTGGACCACCAGCTGGAGAACGCCGCGCGCGTGCTGGGCGTGCCCGAGGGCGGCATCTTCTTTCGCGTCACGCTGCCGCTGGCGGCGCGCGGCATCATCGCCGGCGTGCTGCTGGCGTTTGCACGCGCGCTGGGCGAATTCGGCGCCACGCTGATGATCGCCGGCAACCTGCCCGGGCGCACGCAGACGCTGTCGGTGGCCATCTACGAGGCAGTCCAGGCCGGCGACGACAACACCGCCAACCTGCTGGTGCTGGTGACATCCGTCACCTGCGTGCTGCTGCTGGTGATTGCCGGACGCCTGGTGCCGGCGGCCGCGCGCCATCCCGCCGAACTCTATGAACGCCGGCGCCTGCGCCCGCGCGTCCGCTAACGCCAGGGCCACGCATATCGCCATGAGCATGCACGTCAGCATCCGCAAACAGATGGTCTCGGCCGACCGCCACTTCGCGCTCGACATCGACTTCGACTCGGCCAGCCGGCGCATTGCGCTGTTCGGCCCCTCGGGCGCCGGCAAGAGCCTGACGCTGCGCGCCATCGCCGGCCTGCTGGCGCCGGACAGCGGCCGCATCGTGCTGAACGGCCGCACCCTGTTCGACGCCGACGCCGGCATCGACGTGCGGCCGCAGGAGCGCCGCGTGGCCTACCTGTTCCAGGAATATGCGCTGTTCCCGCACCTGACCGTGGGCCAGAACATCGCCTTCGGCCTGGCGCGCGGCTGGCGCAACCCGCGCCGCGGCGCGGTGCATCCGCAGGCGCAACGCTGGATCGATGCCTTCGGCCTGGCCGATATCACCGGCAACTATCCGGCGGAGATCTCCGGCGGCCAGAAGCAGCGCGTGGCGCTGGCGCGCGCCCTGGTGGCGCAGCCCGACATCGTGCTGCTCGATGAACCGTTCTCGGCGCTGGACCCCGCGCTGCGCGCGCGCATGCGGGCGGAGCTGCGCACGCTGCAGGCCAGCCTCGACGTGCCGATGCTGGTGATCTCGCACGACCCTGCCGACGTCGAGGCGCTGGGCGACCACGTGCTCGAAATCCGCGAAGGCCGCATCTTCGGCAGCGGCACCAGCCGCCGCCATGCGCCGGTCTACGCGCCGGTGTCGGCGCGCGTGGCCTGAGCCGCGCGCAGCAGGTCGACGTACGCGCCTTCGACCAGGGCCGACGCGGGAACGCCCAGGCGGGCCATCAGGGCGTGGGCCTCGGCCACGCCGTCCGCCACGCTTTCCTCGTCAGCCAGCACCACTTCCAGCTCCAGGAAATCGCCGAGCGCCTCGACCCGGTCCAGGTGCACGCGCGTGCGTCCGGCCAGGTACAGCGTGCGCAGCTTGCGCACGCGCCCGCCCTCGCCGTGCGCGGCGGCGAGCGCGGCGCGCAGCGTGCCGGGCGACGGCGTCGGAGACAGGATGTAGAAGCTCTCTTTCGGGCCGGCCTGGTCGGCGCGCGCGTAGAAAATCAGTTCGCCGCGGTCCGGCGCGAACTCGCGCAGCTTGAGCCGCCCGTTGGCGCAGCGGAAGAAGGTATCGTCCTGGCGGATGTATTCGGGCCCGTGGTCGGCCAGCGCTGCGGCGCGCGGCAACAGCGCCTCGACGCTGTCGATGCGGGCCTTGATCTCGACGTTCCTTGGCATCGGTACTCCTTCGCCTCAACCCATCAGCAAGCGCGCGGCAATCACCCACATGGTGACGCCGATCGCCGCCTCCAGCACCTGCCACGCCCGTGGCCGCGCAAACACCGGCCGCAGCAGCGCCGCGCCATAGCCCAGCGCGAAGAAGAACAGGAACGAAGCCGTCATGGCGCCCGCGGCGAATTCACGCGCGTGGCCCGCGAACTGGGTCGACACCGAACCGATCAGCATCACCGTGTCGAGATACACATGCGGATTGAGCCAGGTGAACGCCAGGCACACGGCCAGCGTCGGCGCCAGCGGCCGCGGCGCGGCATCGCTCGGGTCCAGCACCGCGTTCGAGCGCCACGCCGCGACGAAGCTGCGCGCGCCATACCAGAGCAGGAAGGCCGCGCCGCCATAGCGCATGGCCTCGCCCAGCCACGGCAGCGCGCGGATCATCACGGCAAAACCCGACACGCCCAGCAGGATCAGCAGCGCATCCGACAGCGCGCACACCAGGCAGACCCAGAACACGTGCTCGCGCCGCAGGCCTTGCCGCAGCACGAAGGCATTCTGGGAACCGATGGCAAGAATCAGGGAAAGACCGAGGGAAAAGCCAGCCAGCGCGGCGTGCATCGCGAGGGGAACGACATGCTTTGGGGGCGGCTATTATTGCACGCCGCAGCCGTCACCCCACCACGCCCAGGATCACGCTCGAGGCCTTGAATATCGCCACCGCGGCCACGCCGGCCTGCAGCCCCAGCGCCTCGACGCTGCCGTTGGTGACGATCGCGGCCACCGTGCCGCCGCCGTCGAGTTCGATCACCACCTCGGCGTTCACCGCGCCGGGCATCACGCGCGCCACCACGCCCGGCAGCTGGTTGCGCGCCGACAGCCGCAGCCCCGGTTCGGGCAGCCCCACCAGCACCGACGACGCCTTGATCAGCGCAAACGCCTCGACGCCTTCGGCAAGTTCCAGGGTCTCGACGCTCTCATGCGTGATGGTGGCGACAATGCGCTGCCCGCCGGCCAGCTCCAGCTCGACCTCGTCGTTGACCGCGCCGCCCTTGACGCTGGCCACGCGTCCGAACAGCTTGTTGCGCGCACTGGTCTTGATCATCATTCGCCTCATCAGGTGGATATCGTCGGCCACGCCCTCGCCCAGACGCGACAGCTGCGCGACAAAGCGCCGGTGCTCGTCCTCGAGCGCGCGATAGGTGCGGATCAGCTGTTCGCCGCGCGCCGTCAGGCGCGTGCCGCCGCCGCCCTTGCCGCCCGCGGCGCGCACCACCAGCGGCTCGCCGGCGCTGTTGTTCATCGCGTCGATGGCGTCCCACGCCGCCTTGTAGCTGATGCCGACGGCGCGCGCGGCGGCCGTGATCGAGCCATGCGCGCCGATCGCGGCAAGCAGCGCGATGCGGTCCTTGCCGCCCCAGTCCTGCGAGCCGGAGCGGAACCAGATGGCGCCGTGGAGTTCAAGCATTGGGGGTCGGGCGCCGCTGGCCGGCACCGCAATGAAGTCCGAAACGCGCTTATGGTAATCCCATTCGGCGGCAGGCCCCGCGCAGACGGCTACGAGTCTGGCGGTAAGACCCTGACTCAGCCACTCAGCCGTCCAGGTAGTGCGCGCGCAGCTGCGCCACGTCGACCTGCAGCGCGTCGCTCAGGTAGTTGCCGACGCTGCCCCAGCCCGCGTCGATGGCCTGCATCGACGCGTCGAGGTAGCTGGCCCGGACTTCCAGCAGCGGCATCATCACCGCGGCATCGATGCCGAGCCCGCCCATCTGCGCCAGCGCGGCCGCGTTGAACTGCGCGTTGCGCTGGTTCGATTCCAGGTAGTTGGCCAGGATGTCGTCCTGGCCGACGCCCAGCGCGGCCAGCAACAGCAGCGCGGCAAAGCCGGTGCGGTCCTTGCCCGCGGTGCAGTGGAACAGCAGCGTCTGGCCGCCCTGCACGGTCTGCATGAAGCCGCCGAAGGCGGCGCGGTAGCGCACCGGGAAATCGCGGTACACCTCGAGCATGAAGGCATCCATCTGCGCCGGCGTGCTGGCGCGCAGGCGCGGCATCAGCACGTCCATCGCCATGCTGCCTTCCAGCACCGGCACCGCCTGCCAGCGGAAGCGCTGGCCGAAGGCCGCTTCGCCCGGCGACTTCTCGCCGGGCGAGCGGAAATCCACCACCATGTCGAGCCCGAGCGCCTGCAGCCGCTGCAGGTCGGCGTCGCTCGCCAGCGCCGGGTTGCCGCTGCGGAATAGCCGGCCGTGGCGCACGCGGCGCCCTTGCGCGCCCACCAGTCCGCCCAGGTCGCGTGCATTGCTGATGCGCTCGAACACCAGGTCTGGCACGTCCGGCACGGTGCCGGTCGCCGCCGGTGTTGGCGGCATGGCCGCGAGGGCATGCGGACAGGCCGCGCGTTGAAGCCACTTGAGCATTGTTCGTTCCAGATTGTCGTGCCAGCCGTGCCGCTACCGGTGCGCGTGTCAGCGCGCGCGGTACGCCGGCACATGCCAGCGCAGGTGGCAGCCGGCGATATAGCGCCGGTCCAGCCGCGCCACCAGCTTCCATACCGTCAGCGCGCCGGCGTCGATATCGACCCACGCCCAGGGATGCCTGGGGTCGCCTTCCTGCACCAGTTCCACCGAACGGATCCTCGCATACCGCGCCAGTGCCTCGCGCAGCGCCGCCGGGTCCAGTCCGGCCTTGAGTCCGCGTACCAAAACCTTCATGGTCGGCTCCAATTATTTCAGATCACTCCGGCTCGTGCACCTGGCGGCCCGGCGCAGCAGCGCCGCCAATGCAGGCGGACTGCCGCCAAGGCCTGCCATGGCGAGCCTTTTACTGGTATGACGCCCACAGCGGCCGGAGAATCCGGCGATCTGCCATCGCCTTGATCTTGCGCATGACGGGCGTAACTAACTCAGCCCGGACCTCGACATGGCCCGCCATCGGCCGGAAAATTTCAGATAGTCGAAACGACCGGAACGTCGGCGATGCCAGAACTTCCCGCCTCCCATCCCGCCCCTGCCCCCGCCGCTCCGGCAGCGGCCACGCCCGCACCGAAGCTCACCCTGCACTGGGGCCTGTTCGCCGCCGCCGCGGCGCTGGTCGCGGTGCTGGCGATGCCGCAGCCCGACGGGCTCACCATTGCCGGCCAGCGCATGCTGGCAATCCTGGCGTTCGCCATCGTGGTATGGATCACCGAGGCGGTGTCGTACGAAGCCAGCGCCATCATGATCACCTCGCTGATGGCCGGGCTGATCGGCTTTGCGCCGACCGTGACCGACCCCTCGGTCCAATACGGCACCTCGAAGGCGCTGGGCATGGCGCTGGCCGGGTTCTCCAATACCGCACTGGCACTGGTCGCGGCGGCGCTGTTCATTTCCGCGGCGATGACGGTAACCGGGCTGGACCGGCGCATCGCGCTGGTGACGCTGTCGGCGATCGGCACCAGCACGCGCCGCATACTGATTGGCACCATCGCGGTCACCATCGCGCTGAGCCTGGTGGTGCCAAGCGCGACCGCGCGCAGCGCCTGCGTGGTGCCGATCATGATGGGCGTGATCGCCGCGTTCGGGGTCGACAGGAAGTCCAATATCGCGGCCGGCATCATGATCACGGTGGCGCAGGCCACCAGCATCTGGAACGTCGGCATCCAGACCGCGGCCGCGCAGAACCTGCTGACGGTGGGCTTCATGGACAAGCTGCTGGGCGAGCGCATCACCTGGCTGCAATGGCTGATTGCCGGCGCGCCCTGGGCGGTCGCGATGTCGGTGGTGCTCTATGTCCTGGTGCGCTGGCTGCTGCCTGCCGAGACCGAGGCCATTCCGGGCGGCAAGGAAGCGGTGCAGCGCGAACTGTCCGCGCTGGGTCCGATGAGCGCGCCGCAGAAGCGGCTGGCCGCGGTGTCGCTCGGCCTGCTGCTGTGCTGGGCCACCGAAGGCAAGCTGCACAGCTTCGACACCGCCACCGTGACCTTTGTCGGGCTGGTGATCCTGATGCTGCCGCGCATCGGCGTGATGGACTGGAAGACCATGCAGCAGCGCACGCCGTGGGGCACGCTGATCGTGTTCGGGGTCGGCATCAGCCTGGGCACCGCGCTGCTATCCACCCAGGCGGGGCAGTGGCTGGGCCAGTTCGTGGTCACGCATTCGGGGCTGGCGGCGCACGGGGCGCTGCTGGTGTTTGCGATCCTGTCGGCGTTCCTGATCCTGATCCACCTGGGCTTCGCCAGTGCCACCGCGCTGACGGCGGCGCTGCTGCCGATCCTGATCTCGGTGCTGCAGACCCTGCCCGGCGACATCAACCGCGTCGGCATCACCATGCTGCTCGGCTTTACCGTCAGCTTCGGCTTTATCCTGCCGATCAACGCGCCGCAGAACATGGTGTGCCTGGGCACCGAGACCTTCAACGGGCGGCAGTTCGCGCGCATCGGCATCCCGGTCACCGTCATCGGCTACGCCATGATGCTGCTGTTCGCCGCGACCTACTGGCGCTGGCTGGGCTGGGTCTAGCGGCAACTCGCGCTGGGCGCGCGGGGGCTGGCACAATACGCGCCATGAAAAGCCTCTGCTCCGCCCTGCTCAAGCTGCTGCTGCTCGCCGCGACCGGCGGCGCGCTGCTGGCCGCCATCGCCATCCTCGCCGCCGACCGGCAACTGCCGTCGCTCGACGCGCTCACCGCCTTTCGCGATACGCCGGACTACGTGCCCATCGGCAAGATGCCGCGTGCGCTGACCGAGGCAGTGGTGGCGATCGAGGATGAGCGCTTCTACCTGCATGACGGCATCGACTATGTCGGCGTGATCCGCGCGGGCGTGGCCAACCTGTCCGACGAGCTGTCGCAGGGGGCGTCGACCATCACCATGCAGGTGGCGCGCAACTTCTACCTGTCGCGGGAAAAGACCTACACGCGCAAGCTGTACGAGGTGCTGCTGTCCTACCGGATCGAAAAGGCCCTGAGCAAGGACGAGATCCTCGAGCTGTACCTGAACAAGATCTACCTGGGACAGGGTGCCTATGGCTTTGCCGAGGCCGCGCAGACCTACTTCGGCAAGCGGCTGGACCAGCTGACGCTGGCCGAATGCGCGATGCTGGCGGGACTGCCCAAGGCGCCCTCGGCGAACAACCCGGTGGCCAATCCCCGGCGCGCGCGCCAGCGGCAGGTGTATATCCTGCAACGCATGCTGGAGCTGGGGCGGATTTCACGCGGCGACTACGACGGCGCCCTGCTGGAACCGTTGCGGCTGCGCTGAGCCGCGTGACCGGCGCTGCGCGCTACTCGAGCATGGCGCGGTGCCGGCCCAGCGCCTCCCGCACGATCTCAAGCAGCCCGCTGCCGGCGTCGGCATCGACATGCCCCAGCAAGGCCCGGCGCATGCGCGGCTCCCAGAAGCGCTTGATATGCCCGGCGATATCCGCGACCGCCTCCTCGCGATCGGGCATGGCTTCGAAGAAGCTGCCGATCTGGTTGGCCATGGTGACAAGGTTATCGATCTTCATGCCAGGCTCTCGTGGCTGCTGCCGTGCTGCAGGCGTTGGGGATGGGCATAGACCACGTGCGCGCCGGCGCGCACGAAGCCGGCCAGGGTGATGCCCGTCTGTTCGGCCAGGCGCACCGCCAGCGCGGTGGGGGCGGACACCGCCGCCAGCACGCCGGCGCCGATCGCGGCAGCCTTCAGCACCATTTCGTAGCTGGCGCGGCTGGTCACCAGCACCGCGCCGCCGGCGATATCCTCGCCGCCGCGGGCGAGCGCGCCGGCCAGCTTGTCGAGCGCGTTGTGGCGGCCCACGTCCTCGCGCACCAGCGCGACATGGCCGTCGGCGCGCAGCCACGCGGCGGCGTGGGTCGCGCCGGTATGGCGCTGCAAGGCCTGGCGCAGCTGCAGCTGCACGAAGGCGGCCTGGATTACGTCGGTATGGAAGCTTGCCGTGCTTTGCACCGGCGCCGGGGCCCGCATCACCTGTTCCAGCGATTCGGTGCCGCATAGCCCGCAGCCGGTGCGTCCGGCCAGCGTGCGGCGCCGGTGCTTGAGCCGCATGAAGGCCTCGGAGGCGATCTCCAGTTGCACGGCGATGCCGTGCGCGCGCGTGTCGATGTCGATGCCGTAGACCTCGCGCGCGCTGCCGACGATGCCTTCGCTCAGGCTGAAGCCGAGCGCGAAGTCTTCCAGGTCGGCCGGCGTCGCCAGCATCACCGCATGCGAGATGCCGTTGTACTCCAGCGCCACCGGCACCTCCTCGGCGACCTCGTCGGGTCCCAGCATCAGCTCTCCGCCGCGCCAGCGGTTGACGGCGAAGGTGCTGTGGGTCGCGGTTGCGGCGTCCTCCGCCGCGGCCGGATCGCGTGCCGGCGACTGCATGCAGCGCATCATCGCGTGGCCCTCCGCTCAGCCCGCGGCCTGCGCCGGGTCGGCGCTGGCCGCCTCCAGCAGCCGCAGCTGCGTGGCGTTGAAGTCCTGGTACTGGCGCTGCCATGCCGACGGCTGCGCCACCGGCAGCACCTGCACCGCGGTGACCTTGTACTCGGGACAGTTGGTGGCCCAGTCGGAGTTGTCGGTGGTGATCACGTTGGCGCCCGACTCGGGGAAGTGGAAGGTGGTGTAGACCACGCCCGGCTGCATGCGCTCGCTGACGATGGCGCGCAGCACGGTGTCGCCGGCCCGGCTCTGCACCCCGACCCAGTCGCCGTCCTTGATGCCGCGCTCTTCGGCATCGTGCGGATGGATCTCGAGCCGGTCTTCGGCATGCCAGTGGACGTTGTCGGTGCGCCGCGTCTGCGCGCCGACGTTGTACTGCGACAGGATGCGCCCGGTGGTCAGGATCAGCGGGAAGGCGCGCGTGACCTTCTCGTTGGTGGGCACGTACTTGGTAATGATGAACTTGCCCTTGCCGCGCACGAAGGCATCGATATGCATGGTCGGCGTGCCTTCCGGCGCGTCGGCATTGCACGGCCACTGGATGCTGCCGAGTTCTTCCAGGCGCTGGTAGCTGACACCGGCGAAGGTCGGCGTCAGGCGCGCGATCTCGTCCATGATCTCGGACGGATGCCGGTAGTCCATCGGGTAGCCGAGCGCATTGGCCAGCAGCATGGTGGCCTCCCAGTCGGCATAGCGCGCCTTGGGCGGCATCACCTTGCGCACGCGCGAAATGCGGCGCTCGGCGTTGGTGAAGGTGCCGTCCTTTTCCAGGAACGACGAGCCCGGCAGGAACACGTGCGCGTACTTGGCCGTTTCGTTCAGGAAGATGTCCTGCACCACGATGCATTCCATCGACGACAGCGCCTCGGACACGTGCTGCGTGTTAGGGTCCGACTGCACGATGTCCTCGCCCTGGCAGTACAGGCCCTTGAAGCTTCCCGCCAGCGCTGCCTCGAACATGTTGGGGATGCGCAGGCCCGGCTCGGGGCTGATCTCGACCTTCCAGGCGTCTTCGAACAGGCCGCGCACGGTCGAGTCCGACACATGGCGATAGCCCGGCAGTTCATGCGGGAACGAGCCGATATCGCACGAGCCCTGCACGTTGTTCTGCCCGCGCAGCGGGTTCACGCCCACGCCCTCGCGGCCGATATTGCCGGTGGCCATGGCGAGGTTGGCGATGCCCATCACGGTGGTGGAGCCCTGCGCGTGCTCGGTCACGCCCAGGCCATAGTAGATCGCGGCGTTGCCGCCGGTCGCGTACAGGCGCGCCGCGCCGCGCAGCTGGTCGGCGGGGATGCCGGTCACGCTCTCCATCGCCTCGGGCGAATTCTCCGGCCGCGCGACAAAGTCGCGCCACTGCTGGAACGCGCGGTCCTCGCAACGCTCGGCGATAAAGGCCTCATTGAGCAGGCCTTCGGTGACGATCACGTGCGCCAGCGAGGTCACCAGCGCGACGTTGGTGCCGGGGCGCAGCTGCAGGTGGAAATCCGCGCGGATATGCGGCGAATCGACCAGGTCGATGCGGCGCGGATCGACCACGATCAGCTTCGCGCCGGCGCGCAGGCGCTTCTTCATGCGCGAGGCGAACACGGGGTGGCCATCGGTCGGATTGGCGCCGATCACCATGATCACGTCGGCCTTCTCCACCGACTTGAAGGTCTGCGTGCCGGCCGATTCGCCCAGGGTCTGCTTCAGGCCGTAGCCGGTCGGCGAATGGCACACGCGCGCGCAGGTGTCGACGTTGTTGTTGCCGAACGCGGCGCGCACCAGCTTCTGCACCAGGTAGCCCTCTTCGTTGGTGCAGCGCGACGACACGATGCCCCCGATCGAGTCCTTGCCATGCTTGGCCTGGATGCGCTTGAACTCGGACGCGGCATAGTCGATCGCCTCTTCCCACGACACCTCGCGCCACGGGTCGGTGATCTTCGCCCGGATCATCGGCTTGAGGATGCGGTCCTTGTGCGTGGCATAGCCCCAGGCAAAGCGGCCCTTGACGCAGGCATGGCCCTCGTTGGCCTTGCCATCCTTGTACGGCACCATGCGCACCACTTCGTTGCCCTTCATCTCGGCCTTGAACGAACAGCCCACGCCGCAATAGGCGCAGGTGGTCACGGTGCTGTGCGAGGGCTGGCCCAGCTTGATGATCGAGGTCTCGGTCAGCGTCGCGGTCGGGCAGGCCTGCACGCAGGCGCCGCACGAGACGCAGTCCGACGCCATGAACGGCTGGCTGGTGCCGGGCGAGACGCGCGACTCGAAGCCGCGGCCGCTGATGGTCAGCGCGAAAGTGCCCTGAGTTTCCTCGCAGGCGCGCACGCAGCGGTTGCAGACGATGCACTTGGAGGGGTCGTAGGTGAAGTAGGGATTGGACTCGTCCTTCTCCATGCGCGTGTGCGTCGCGGTCGGCACGCTGGACGTGGCTTGCGGACCGCCGTCGTTGTAGCGCACTTCGCGCAGGCCGACCACGCCGGCCATGTCCTGCAGCTCGCAGTTGCCGTTGGTGGGACAGGTCAGGCAATCGAGCGGGTGGTCGGAGATATACAGCTCCATCACGCCGCGGCGCAGGTCGGCAAGCTTGTCGCTCTGGGTCTTCACCTTCATGCCGGCTTCCACCGGGGTGGTGCACGAGGCCGGATAGCCGCGCCGCCCCTCGATCTCGACCAGGCACAGCCGGCACGAGCCGAATGCTTCCAGGCTGTCGGTGGCGCACAGCTTGGGCACGGCGATCTGCGCCTCCATCGCGGCGCGCATCACCGAGGTGCCGGCCGGCACGGTGACGCTGACGCCGTCGACCTCCAGCGTGACCATCTCGGTCGAGGGGCTGGCGGGCGTGCCGAAATCAATCTCGTTGCGGGCGTTCATGGCGGTTTGTCTCCCGTGTCTCTGGCGGACCTGGCTCAGGCGGCCCTGGCCGGATTGGATGCGAGGCCGAAGTCCTCGGGGAATTCGTTCAGCGCGGACAGCACCGGGTACGGCGTCATGCCGCCCATTGCGCACAGCGAGCCGTTGAGCATGGTGTCGCACAGGTCGCGTACCAGCTGGACGTGCCTGACAGGCTGCTCGCCGGCGATGATGCGGTCCATCACTTCGACGCCGCGGGTCGAGCCGATCCGGCACGGCGTGCATTTGCCGCACGATTCGATCGCGCAGAACGCCATCGCGTAGCGCGCCTGCTTCGCCATGTCGACGGTCTCGTCGAACACCACGATGCCGCCGTGGCCGACCACGCCGCCGAACGCGGCATAGGCTTCATAGTCCAGCGGCACGTCGAAGCGCGACTCGGGCAGGTAGGCGCCCAGCGGTCCGCCGACCTGCACCGCGCGGATCGCGCGGCCGCTGCGGGTGCCGCCGCCGTAGTCGATCAGCAGCTCGCGCAGCGTGACGCCGAACGCCTTCTCCACCAGTCCGCCATGGCGGATGTTGCCGGCCAGCTGGAACGGCAGCGTGCCGCGCGAGCGGCCCATGCCGAAGTCGCGGTAGAACTGTGCCCCGCGCGCCAGGATCACCGGCACCGTGGCCAGCGAGATCACGTTGTTGATCACCGTGGGCTGGCCGAACAAGCCCTTGAGCGCGGGCAGCGGCGGCTTGGCGCGCACCACGCCGCGCCGGCCTTCCAGGCTTTCCAGCAGCGCGGTTTCCTCGCCGCAGACATAGGCGCCGGCGCCCTTGCGCACTTCGAGATGGAAGCGCCGGCCGCTGCCGCGGATGTCGTCGCCGAGCCAGCCCGCGGCGCGGGCGATGCCGATCGCGCTTTCCAGCACGGCGATCGCGTGCGGGTATTCGGAGCGGCAGTAGATGTAGCCCTGCTCCGCGCCCACCGCCAGGCCGGCGATGGTCATGCCTTCGATCAGCATGAAGGGGTCGTCTTCCATCACCATGCGGTCGGAGAACGTGCCCGAATCGCCTTCGTCGGCATTGCAGACGATGTACTTGGTCGCGGAGCGGGCGCCGAGCACGGTCTTCCACTTGATGCCGGTCGGGAACGCCGCGCCGCCGCGGCCGCGCAGGCCGGAGTCGGTGACCTCCTGCACGATCTCGGCGGGCTGCATGGCGAGCGCGCGCTCCAGGCCGGCATAGCCCTCGTGCGCGCGGTAGTCGTCCAGCGACAGCGGATCGGTGATGCCGACGCGGGCGAAGGTCAGGCGCTCCTGCCGCTGCAGGAACGGGATCTCGCCGGTCGGACCGTGTGCCAGCGGGTGCGCGCCGCCCTGCAGCAGGCCGGCATCGAACAGCCCCGGCACGTCGGCCGCGCTGACCGGGCCGTAGGCCACGCGGCCGGCATCGGTCTGCACCTCGACCAGCGGCTCGAGCCAGAACATGCCGCGCGAACCGTTGCGCACGATGCGCACGGCCTCGCCGCGCGCGGCGGCTTCGCTGGCGATGGCGCGCGCGACCTCGTCGGCGCCCAGCGCCAGCGCGGTCGAGTCGCGCGGCACAAAGAGAGTGGTGACGGTGCTCATGCCTGGGCCTCCGCTTGCGCCGCGGTCGCCGGCGCGCGCAGCGTGCGCACCAGCGCGTCGAAGCGCGCGGCATCGACATACCCGTGCAGTTGCTCGCCGACCATCACCGCCGGGCCGCACGCGCACTGGCCCAGGCAATAGACCGGCTCCAGCGCCACCTCGCCGTCCGCGCTGGTTTCATGGAAGCCGCAGCCGAGCGCGCGCTGCGCGTGCGCGGCCAGCGCTTCGGCGCCCACGGCCTGGCACGCCTCGGCGCGACACACCTGCACCACGTGCCGGCCGGCGGGCTGCTGGCGGAAGTGATGGTAGAAGGTGATCACGCCGTGCACCTCGGCGCGCGACAGGTTCAGCGCGCGCGCGATCACGGGCACGGCGGTGTCGGGGATAAAGCCCTGGGTGTCCTGGATCTCGTGCAGGATCGGCAGCAAGGCGCCCGGCATGTGCTGGCGTGCCGCGACGATGGCCGCGATGCGCGCGGCATCGGCGGATGCCGGGGCACCGGGGGCACGGGGTGCGTGGGGGGCGATGTCTGGCATGGCGTCTCCTGTGAGGGCTCGCCAGGACCGGCCGAAGTGCCTGCCGGATCCCGCTTATATGCTATTTTTTTCCTATTTCCGGGCTACCGGATCACCGTTTCGCCCGTTAGGCGGACTATATGAGAGTGACAGCGGCCCTTCAATAAGCTATTTTCTACATATGATCCGCATCTCGATCCAACCTCACCTGCAGATCCGGGATGACACCCGGCCGGGCGCCGAGCCGCTGGACGTGTCGCGCCTGGTGGCCCTGCTCGGCCACATCGGCGAATCCGGCAGCATCAGCCAGTCGGCCCAGGCGGTGTCGTTGTCGTACCGCTATGCCTGGGGCATCCTGCGCGATGCCGAGGCGCTGTTCGGCGGCCCGCTGATCGACAAGACCCGCGGGCGCGGCAGCGCGCTCACGCCGCTGGCGCAGCAGCTGGTGTGGGCCAGCAAGCGGATCGGGGCGCGGCTGTCGCCGACGCTGGACAGCCTGGCGTCAGAACTGGAGATCGAGCTGAAGAAGCTGATGGCGCAGCCGGAGGCGACGGCGCGGCTGCATGCCAGCCACGGCTTCGCGGTGGCGGCGCTGCGCGACTTCCTCGACGAGCAGCAGGTGCGGCACGACCTGAAGTACTGCGGCAGCGTCGAGGCCGTGGCGGCGCTGGCCGAAGGTGCCTGCGACATCGCCGGCTTCCATGTGCCGGTGGGCGAGTTCGAGCACGGCATGTGGCGCCACTTCACCACCTGGCTCAAGCCCGAAACCCACTGTCTGGTGCACCTTGCGGTACGCAGCCAGGGGCTGTTCGTGCGGCCGGGCAACCCGCTCGGCATCCATACGCTCGAGGACCTGACCCGGCGCGAAGTGCGCTTCGTCAACCGGCAGGTCGGCTCCGGCACGCGGCTGCTGCTGGACCTGATGCTGGCGGCGCGCGGCATCGACGGCGCGCGCATCGAGGGCTACAGCAATGGCGAATTCACCCACGCCGCGGTGGCGGCCTACATCGGCAGTGGCATGGCCGACGTGGGCTTCGGCGTCGAGACCGCGGCGCGGCGCTTCGGGCTGGCCTTCGTGCCGGTGATCAAGGAGCGCTACTTCTTTGCGATCGAGCGCGCCAAGCTGCGCAGCGCGGCGCTGGCCGGCGCGGTCGGGGCGCTGACCAGCGAGGCCTTCCGCCAGCGCGTCAACGCGCTGCCCGGGTATGACGGCACCCTGACCGGCACCGTGCTGACCCTGGCCGAAGCTTTCCCGGACTACCGCGACACGCCGCAGCGCTAGCGCCGCAGCAACGACAGCCGGTCAGGATGGCCGGCCCACTGCGCGTGGTCCGGCAGCGGTCCCTTCGCCTGCGTCAGCGGCAGCCAGTCCGGCCGCCGCGACAGCTCGGCGTTGAGCGCCAGGAAATGGCGCTGGTCCTCGGGCAGGTCATGTTCGGAATAGATCGCGCCGACCGGGCACAACGGCACGCACATCGAGCAGTCGATGCATTGGTCGGGATCGATGGCGAGGAAGTTCGGCCCTTCGTGGAAACACGACATCGGGCAGACTTCGACGCAATCGGTGTGGCGGCAGCACTGGATGCAGGCATCCGTCACGACAAACGTCATGGGCAGTTACGGCAAGGCAGGAAGTAAGGGGCAATCGTAACGGCCGGCCGGCGCGCGTAGGGCGCGCCGGCTTGTGCGAGTCCTTCAAATCCGCTGAAGCGACGGGGCGCCGCGCGCCGGGCACCACGCCTCAGGCGGTCTCGCGCATCAGCTCTTCCTTGCGCGCGGCCATGGCCTGCGCCACATCGCGCAGGTTGATCTTTTCCTTGATCACGTTCTTGAACAGCTCGCCTTCCTCTTCCTCGATGTGGTGGGAGACGTATTCCGACAGCACCGTGAAGCTGGCCTCGAGCATGTCGCCGGCGGGATCTTCATCGATCGCGGCGATCAGGTCCTTGGCGACCTGGTGCTCGACCTTGGCCTCGTCCAGCATGTCGTCGATCTCGTCGCTGACGCCCCGCAATGCCGGATAGAAGAGCTCTTCCTCGATGGTGGCATGCACCGTGAGCTGGTGGCACACGTCGAGCGCGATCGATTCCTTCTCGTCGCGGTCCTCGGTGTCCTTGAACGCCTTGAACTGCTTCTTGACCGCGCGGTGGTCGTCCATCAAGGCACCGAGTGCCTCGGCCTGGTCTGCGGGGATCTTCGACTTGTCCACGGTTCTCTCCTGGTGGGGAGCCGGCACTCCGGCTTCGCCCCGCAAGGCAGGCAGGTTCCGTGCCCGCGCCGCATCGGGCGCCGTGGCGCGCGCATGGCGGGCGGGCCTGCATGTCATTGCAATTCCTGCGCGAAGCCTTGTAATTGTGCCCGCGGCGGCGCGTGGGGCCGCGCATGGCGTCCTCGCATCGCCTTTGTTCACCGGTATATCGTTGCGCCGCTTTGATTGGAGGGCGGCACGCGCGGCATGAAAGTTGCGGCAGCTACGGCAACCGTTGCGTTATCCCGCAACCAGCCGGAACAGAATCCTCTGTCCGGACCGCTCTCACCTGCGTGCGGCGCGCGCGCCGTCCGACACCATCATGCCGACCACCTTCCTCTACTCCAATTGCGCCGATGCAGCGTCGGCGGTCCACGATGAACTGCAGGCCGCCAGCGCCGCCGGCTATGGCATCGACCCGCAACACGTGTTCTGGGAGGCCGCGCCCGCCTCGGTGCCGGCGTTGCAGCGCCCGCGCCTGCGCGCGTTGCAGCACCAGGTGCAGCCGGGCGACGCGGTGGTTGCGCTGCGCCTGTGCAGCCTGGGCTGGAGCGTGCCCGAAGTGCTGGCCACGGTCAGGCGCTTCCGCCTGCTGGGCGTGGCGCTGCACTGCGTGCAGCTGTCGCGCGATGACCTGGCCAGCGCGACGCCGCCCGAAGCGGTCGAGGTATTGCGCGCGGTGGCCGCGCTCGAAGGCGCCACGCGCAGCGTGCGCGTGCGCGAGAGCCTGGCCGCGGCCAAGGCCATGGGGCGACAGGTGGGCCGTCCGCCCAAGCACACGCCCGAGCAGCGCCATGCCATCCTGAGCGCGCTGGCCGCGGGCTATTCGGTCAGCGAGACCGCGCGGCGCTTCAGCACTTCGCGCCAGACCGTGCTGCGCATCCGCGCCGCCGAGCCGCTGGCGCAGCGTGCGGCGGCCATCGCCCTGGCCAATGCCGAAGAATCCGTGACCGAAACGGCGACGGAATGAACCACCCCGCAGCGACGCGCGGCACGGCTGTGCCGCGCGCGGCCGCATCTGGCTGGCTGCCATGACCGACCACCCGCCCAACGCGCCGGACCTGCCCGCGGCACTGATCGATGCCCCCGGCTCGGCCGCGGCCGCGCCCCTGCCCGCGCGCTTCGCCCGCCCCACCCTGCTGCTCGAAACGCTGCTGGCAACGCGGCTGGAATTGCTCAGCCGCGACCACGCCTGGCCGCCGCATACGCTGGCGCAGCGGCGCGCCGTGCTGATGCGGCTATGGGAGCAGCGCACGCCGGGGCTGTTCGAGCAAGGTGGCACCGCCGACAGCATCGAACGCTGCCTGCAGGCGGCGTTTGCCGAAGCAGCTGGCGGGCGCAGGCTGGAAGCGGCGCTGCAGTTCAAGCGCGCGTATTACCTGGTGTGCTGCACGGCATCGTCGGGCAGCCGCGCGCGGCTGCCCGGCAGCGGCGGGCCGGGCTAGCGCCGTCTGCAGCGGTCATGCGCAGGCCGCGCGCAGCGTCTCGTCCCACTCCGCCACGAAGCGGCCGATGCCGAAGCGTTCGCGCGCCACGCGGCAGCCGCGCTCGCCCCAGACCCGCGCCAGCTCCGGATCGTCCAGCAGTTCGCGCATCACGCTGACCAGCACCTCGACGCGCGTATCGACATAGCCGTTGTTGCCGCTCTGGATCACCGTGGCCAGTTCGGTGGTGGCCAGGCCCACCACCGGCACGCCCAGCATCATCGCCTCCACCACCGCCAGCCCCAGGCTGGTGTAGCGGATCGGGTTGAAGAAGAAGCGGTAGCGCGCGACAAAGGCCGCCAGTTGCGGGTTGGGTATCTCGCCCAGTCCGCCCGCCTCCTGCGCCGCCATGCCGACCAGGTCCAGCGGCACCTGCTCGCGCACGCGCGCGAACAGGTCCGCGCCGAGCCGGCGGCCGCGCCGCGACAGGTGGTTGACCACGCTGATGCCGCGCGCCAGTTCGCCGCTGTAGCGCACCGCCTCGTCGACCAGCACGCCGTGCTCGATCACGCGGCACGGTGTGACGCCGCTGTCCCACATCAGCGCGTTGAACGGCGTCACGTGCACCAGCAGCATCGACGGGTCCTGCACCGGGTGGCGCGTGTTGGTCGGGTGTTCCTGCGGCGGATCGTGTTCCAGGTAGATTGCCGGCAGCGCGCGCTGCGCGGCACTGAGCAGCGCGACGCGGTCGTGCTCGTAATGGTGGCGGTGCTGGTACAGCACGCAGTCGAAGCGGCCGGCCGGGACCGCGTCGTAGGGCACCTCGTGCACGTTGGCGCCCCACGGCAGCGCCCCGCCGGCACCGGCATAGCCGGGCGTGCCGTCATCGCGCGTGACCAGGTACAGCTCATGCGGGATCTGGGACAGGTAAAACAGGTAGTTCCCGTGCACGTGCCAGGTCAGGATGCGCAGCCGCCTAGCCATGGCCGCGCTCCTGGGCCGCCAGCGCCAGCGCGGCTTCCACCACGCTGGCCACGCTGATATGCGACGCGCACGGGTGCCCGGCGAGCGGGCAGCGCTGGTGCATGCACGGGCGGCATGGCGGCTGGTCGGCCAGCACGCGGTGCAGCGTGGTGTCGAGCGGGGCCCAGCGCGCGCTGTCGCTGCCGCACGACACCACCACGCTGGGCGTGCCCACCGCGGCGGCGATATGCGAGGCGCCGGTGTCATTGCACAGCAGCAGGCGCGCGTCGCGGATCAGCGCGGCAAGCGTGCCCAGCGCGGTCTGCCCGCACAGGTTGACCACCGGCTTGCCCAGGCGCCGCGCCAGCTGCGCCACCAGCGCGGACTCGTCGCGGCTGCCGGTCAGCACCACCTTCCAGTGGCGCCGCAGCGCGCGCCCGGCCTCGGCAAAGCGCTCCACCGGCCAGCGCCGCGACAGCATGCGCGCACCCGCGTGCAGGCACACGTATTCGCCGGCGACCAGCCCGTGCTCGGCGGCCAGCAGCCGCCAGCTGGCATGGTCGAGCGGGCGCAGCGGAAACGCCAGGCTGCGGTCCGCGCACGGATAGCCCAGCGCCCGCATCAGCGCCAGCAGCCGCTCCACCTCGTTGCCCTGCGGCCACGGCACCAGCACGCCGGCGCGGCTGCAGCGCGCCGCCGCAGGGTCCGGACAGAAGCCGGCCATGCGCCGGGCGCCCAGCCGCTGCACCACGGCATTGCTCAGCGCGCCGCTGCCGTGCAGCTGGATCGCGAGGTCGAAACGCGCCGCCTGCGCGGCTGCGTAGAACGGGCCCGCCGCGGCCTCGGCACAAGGTTGTTCCGGCATCCCGGGAGCGCCGGGAAACACCATCAGGTCATCCACCAGCGCACTGAAGCGGGACACGAACTCCTGCGCCCACGGCAGGCCGATCAGCGTGATGCGGGCATCGGGCTCGCCCGCGCGCAGTGCACGCAGCGCCGGCACCGCGCACAGCATGTCGCCGAGCTGCAGCGCGCGGAACACGGCGATGCGCCGCACCCGCGCCGGATGCCGCGGATCCCGGGCGGGGGGCAAGGCCGTGAGCGGCTCGACGCATGCGCTCATAGGAACACCACGCGGAAGGCCAGCGCGCCGCGCAGCCGCCAGTACAGCGACAGCGGCGGTATCAGCATGGAGGTGAACGCCATCTCGGCGACATGGGCCGGCGTCAGCGCCGCGCCGCGCAGGCGCCGCGCGCAGAATGCCGCGGTAAACGCCAGCCACAGCAGGCCCGCCGCCGTGGCCACGGCCGGCGCGCCCGCCAGCCACGCGAGCGGCGCGGCCAGCAGCGCCAGCACCGTCACGTAGTAATGCCAGGGCGGCACGCGGCGGATGCGCTGCCGGTACAGGCGCGGATGCTTCTTGTACAGCAGCGCGTCGAAGTACACCTTGGCCTGCGCCGCGACACTGCTGCCCCATGCGGCGGGCCGCACCGGATGCGCCACCACCGCCGCGGGCGCGCGCCCCACCGGACAGACCTGCTCGATCAGCCGGAACTGCAGGTCCGAATCCTCGCGCCAAGCGCGCGTGAAGCGCTCGTCGAAGCCGCCGATGCGCAGCAGCGCGTCGCGCCGGACGAAGCAGTTGGCGGTGACGAACTCGGCGTGCGCGAGGCCGCCGGTATCGCGCTCGTGGTCGGTCGGGCGCGCCGGCAGCGGTACGTGCACGGTGCCAGCCACGGCGCAGCATTCCGGCTGTTCCGCGAGCGCGGCGCAGCCGGCTTCGAGCCAGCCCGGATCCGGCACGGTGTCGTCGTCGGTAAACGCAATCACCGACGCGCGCGCGCGGCGCCAGCCCGCATTGCGCGCGCCCGACGGCCCCTGCGTGCCCGGCACCGGCACATAGCGCAGCGCATGGTGCGGATGCTGCGCGGCCATCAGCGCCACCAGCCGTTCGATGCGGGCCTCGCAGCCGTCGTCGGCAACGATGATCTCGTACGCCTGCGGGGGCAGGCGCTGCGCGCACAGCGCCTGCAGGCAGCGCGCCAGCAGCGCCGGACGGCGCCAGGTGGGCACCACCACCGCGACCCTTGGCTCAGGCCTGTCCATGGGTACCTCCCGTCTGGCCCTGGGCGCCTCCGGCGCCGGGTTTTTCCAGCAGGAACGGGCCGATCACCAGCGCGTCCAGCGGCGAGGTCCAGAAGCACTCCACCGCATCGCGCGGCGTGCATACGATGGGTTCGCCGCGTGTGTTGAACGAGGTGTTGACCAGGATCGGCACGCCGGTGCGGCGCTCGAACGCGGCCAGCAGGTCGTAGTAGGCCGGGTTCTGCTCGCGGCGCACGGTCTGCACGCGCGCGGTGCCGTCGACGTGGCACACCGCGGGAATGCGCGCCGCCTGCTCGGGGCGCACGTCGTAGATGAACAGCATGAACGGCGCTTCGCCGCGGCCGGGCTTGGCCGCGCTGAACCACTCCGGCGCGCGCTCCTGCATCACCACCGGCGCCACCGGGCGGAAGTCTTCGCGGTCCTTGATCTGGTTCAGCCGCTGCTGCATGCCGGGATCGATCGGCGAGGCCAGGATCGAGCGCGCGCCCAGCGCGCGCGGGCCGAACTCCATGCGGCCCTGGAACCAGCCGATGATCTTGTTCTGCGCCAGCAGCTCGGCGGCCTGCCCGGCCAGGTCGTCTAGCCGGCGGTAAGGCAGCCTGGCCCAGTCGAGGAAGGCGGCGATCTCGTCCTCGCCATACGCCGGCCCCAGGTAGGCGTGTTCCATCGACCATTGCCGCGCCGGACGTCCGCGCTGCAGGAAGTCGATCCACAGCGCCGCACCCAGCGCGGTGCCGGCATCGCCGGCGGCCGGCTGCACCCAGACCTCGTCGAACGGGCTCTGGTCGCGCACGCGCGCGTTCATCACGCAGTTCAGCGCCACCCCGCCGGCCATGGCCAGCTGCCGTTCGCCGGTGGCCTCGGCCAGCCAGGTGGTCATGCCGACCACGGTTTCCTCCAGCACCTCCTGCAGCGAGCGCGCGATATCGAAATGCGCGGCGTCGAAGGCGTCGCCGCGCTGGCGCGGCGGCCCCAGCAAGGCTTCCAGGTCGGGCTGCGCCACGCGGTAACCGCCTTCGGCATCGCGCCGGACCATGTCGCGGAACACGCCCAGATGCGCGGGCTTGCCGTAGGAGGCCAGCGCCATCACCTTGTACTCGTCCGACGAATGCAGGAAGCCCAGGTGGCGCGTGACGCGTTCGTACAGCAGGCCGAGCGAGTCCGGCAGGTCGATCTGCTTGATGCGCCGGTACTCCTTGCCGTCGAACACGCCGTAGCTGGTGGTGGCGCGCTCGCCGCGGCCATCCATGGTCAGCACCGCGCAGCGCGCGAACGGCGCCGCCAGGAAAGCGCTGGCCTCATGCCCCATGTGGTGCTCGACGAAATGCCAGCGGAACGGCCCGTCGTGGCGCACCCCGCGAAAGCGCGCGGCCAGGTGGTGCGGCGCGCCGCTGGCAAGTTGCCGCGGCGCATTGACCACGTACGACAGGAACAGCGGGTCCCACGGCGACTCGTGCCCGCCGGGCGCGCCTTGCGCCGATGGCTCCAGCGGCAGCGTCACGGTGGCGTCATGCCGGCGCGCGCCCAGCATCAGCGCGGGATCGAAGGCGTAGGCGACATGGTCGACCTCGCGCAGCGCGATGCCGGCCTCGCCCAGGCAATAGTCGATGGCGTGGAACGGCAGCTCCCACGCCGTGAACGGCACCGGGCGCTTGCCGTGCTTGATATGGGTGAAGCGCTCGTCCTCCGCCGCGGCGATGACCTCGCCGTCGCGCACCAGGCAGGCGGCGGAGTCGTGGTAGGCGGCGTTAATGCCAAGGGTGTACATGGTCGGCCTCGTCATGGGGGATGTGGCGGGTGGCACTGTCGTCCGGCATGGGCGGCAAGGCGTCGCGCTCGGCGGGCGCCGGCGCAGCGGCGGCGCCGGGCCACGGCAGCTCGACCGCGGGCATGCTGTCCACATTGCCGCCCAGCAGTGCCAGCGCGGCCTGTACCGCGTGCGCCGCCGGCACGTCTTCCAGGCAGCGATGGTGTCCCTGCGGGCACAGGCTCTTGTAGCAATAGCGGCACGGCACATCGGCAAAGAGGGTGCGGTGCGGCACCTGCCAGGGCGTGTGCTGCGGGTTGGTCAAAGCGTACAGGTCCACCACCGGCGTGCCCAGCGCGGCGGCCAGGTGGACCGGCCCGGTGTTGTTCGACACCAGCAGGTCGGCGGCTTCCAGCAACGCGCCCATTTCGCCCAGGCGCAAGGCGCCGGCCAGCGGCACCACGCGCGCGTGGCCGGCCGCGGCGCAGACCGCGCGCACGATGTCGTGCTCGGCGGCATCGCCGGTCACCAGCACGTGCGCGCCGGCCTTCACCGCCAGCGCGTGCGCCACCTGGGCAAAGCGCGCCGGCGGCCAGCGCCGCGAGGGTGCGCTGGCGCCGGGATGCACCACCACCACCGGCCCGCTGCATCCGCCGCGGATCGCGGCCAGGCGCCCCGCCACCGCGGTGCGGTCTGACGCCAGCACGCGAAAACGCAAATGCGTATCGCGCGGGATGGCGCCGACCTGCGCCACCAGGTCGAGCTGGCGCTGCGCCTCGTGGCGCGGTCGCTGGCCCGCTTGCGTGCCGGGCTCGGTGTCGGGGACCCAGTCGCTCAGCAAGGTGTAGGGGTTCTCGCGGCAGCAGGCCAGCCGCAGCGGAATGCCCGCCAGCGCGCACAGCACCGCGGCGGGCAAGGGGCTCTGGCTGTAGACGGTGAAGATCACCGCCGCGTCGAAACGCAGGCGGGCCAGCCAGCGCGCGCAGGCGGCAATCTCCGGCCCCGGCGCCGGCGCCGCCCGGGCCTCGGCATGCCTGGCCCAGGGCGCGTCCCAGGCCAGCACGCGGCTGACCATCGGCAGGTGCGGCGCCAGTGCCGCCGCGCTGTGCGAAGTCAGCAGGGTCAGCCGGCGGCCCGGCAGCGCATCGGCCAGGGCCTGCATCGCCGGCGTGCTCATCAGCACGTCGCCCATGTTGTCGAGGCGCACGCACAGCACGCTGCGCGCGGATTGCCAGCTCATGGCGCCTCCGCATGGCAGGGTGGCGCGGCCGTCGATGCAGGCGCGCCGACATCGCCCGCGGCCCGCGTGCGCGCGACCACCAGGCGCGCTGCCGCGTCCAGCGTGGGCACCACGTAGTCGGGCTGGCGCGCGGGTGACAGCTGCCATTCGGTCTCGTTGCCGCAGTCGACCAGCACGGTGGTGCAGCCCGCGCGGTTGCCGGCTTCGACATCATTGAGGATGTCGCCGATCATCCAGGACCGCGCCAGGTCGAGCCGCATAGTGGCGGCCGCCTGCAGCAGCAGCCCGGGCATGGGCTTGCGGCACAGGCACGCGCGCGCGTAGGGGGCCACCTGGCCTTGCGGATGATGGGGGCAGTACAGGAAGCCGCTCAGCGCCGCGCCATGCTCGGCAAACATGGCGGCCAGCCGATCGCGCACGGGCACCAGTTCGGCCTCGGTATGCAGGCCATGGGCCACCCCGGGCTGGTTGGTCACCACCACCAGCGGCAGGCCCAGGCCGCCCAGGAGCCGCAGCGCGGCGGCGGCGCCTGGCGCAAGCCGCATGCACGCCGGATCGACGTTGTAGGGGACGTCGTGCAACACCGTGCCATCCTTGTCCAGCAGCACGGCCGCCCGTAGCGCGGAGGCGGAGCTCATGGCCACGAGGTCTCCTTCATGGGCAGCACCATCACCTCGGGGATTACGGTTTCTTCCGGCTGCGTCAGCACGAAGCGCACCGCGTTGGCGACATTGGCCGGATCCTGCAGGTTGCCCTGGTCGATGTCGGGAAAGCGGTCGAGCAGGAACGGCGTGCGCATGCCGCCCGCGACGATTGCCGAGACCTTGATCCCGTGCGGCCGCAGTTCCGCGTGCAGCGCGTGCGAGAAGCCCAGCAGCCCCCACTTGGTGGCGTGGTAGGCCGAGGCATTGGGCCACGCGCGCTTGGACGCGGTCGAGGCGATGTTGACGATATGCCCCCCGCCCTGCGCCTTCAGCACCGGCACGGCGGCATGCGCCATGAGGTAGGGACCGTACAGGTTGACCATCAGCACCTTGCGCCAGGTCTCGGCATCGACCTCGTCCACCGGCAGCGTGATGTCGATGGCGGCGTTGTTGACGATGCCGTCGAGGCGCCCGCCGCGCGCGCGCAGCGACTCGAAGGCCGCGCGCACGGAAGCGGGCTCGGACACGTCCAGGTGCAGCGGCCACGCCTGCGCGCCGGCCTCGGCCAGGCCGCCGGCGCTGTCGTGCGCAAGCTTGTCGTCGATATCGGCGACGATCACGGCGGCGCCGGCCGCGCTCAGCGTGCGGCAGATGGCGGCGCCCAGGCCCCGGCCCGCACCGGTGACGAGATAGGTGCGGTCCTGCAGCGGCATGGCGGTTCCGGTTTGCGCGGCGGCTCGTGGCGAATGCGAAGTCGGCATGGTGGCGGTTCCTGGCGTTCGGTGTGTGGTGGACGGTGATCCGGACAACGAATCGGACATCGGTGCTGGCACCCTTTCGGCATTGGCATGCCGCGTCGAGGACAGGAATCTCCGGGTGCGCAGGCTTGCTGCCGGTGCGAAATGTGTGCCAACGGTCAGGCGCACATGCATGCGCCGCCCTCAGCCGGCCGGCTGCGCGCGCGCACAAGACCCTTGCGCCACCGCCCGCAGCAGCATCGCCACGCAGCCGGCGAAGGCTTCGTCGTACCACGCGTTGGCCCCGCTGACGGCGACCACGATGCCATCCACCACCGCCGCGCCGCCGAGCAGGGTGTCGTCGCTGCGCAGCCGGTGCGGGCTGCAGTGGACCACCTGCGCGCTGGCCATGCCGGTGCGCCAGCTCAGGCTGGCCTTGGCGCGCGCATAGCGGCTGTAGTCGGCATCCCAGGCCTCGCGCGACGGCAGCGAATGCTCATAGAGGATCGCTTCCTCGAAGGCGCAATCGCCCGGCTGCAGCGTCGGATCCATCACGACCACGTGCATGCAGCCGCTTTCGCCGACGGCCTTGTCGCGCAGCGACGCCTGCAGCATCGGCAACGCCAGCTCGACCGCGCGCCGCGCCGCGGCGGGATCGCAGAAGCGGCTGGCGCCGGCCTGGGAAGCGCGGGGCGGCTGGCCCGCATCGGGGGTCATTGGCATGGGCAACTCCATCGAGGGTGGAATGACAGGCCAGCGGCAGCGCGTGCAGCAAGACCTGCATGAGCGCCATCGACACAGCAAACATCGGGCCGGTTGCAACGCTGCACTACAAGGGTCCGCAAGTGAAAAATCGGTAAGCGCAAATTACAAAGGGGCGGCGTAAGAATGACCAAACCGCGGCCGGCGCCCCGCGATGCGTCTTCTGCGCTATGCGGTGCCGCGTGCCGGGCGAGAACCGTTATATCGCTTCTCCATCGGTTCCCCATCGGCTCGCCATTTCACGGGCGCGATGCGCGTGGTGAGCGCTGTGGCATTGGCACGCTAGCTGCAGGGGCCACCACCTCCCGGCCCCTGCCCGCGTTGCGGGCACGGCCGCAAAATACCGGAGCCCACCATGCGCAAGATCGCGCTGATCAGCGAACATGCCTCGCCACTCGCCAGTGTCGGCAGCACCGACTGCGGCGGCCAGAACATCTATGTGGCGCATCTTGCAAGGCAGCTTGGCAGCCGTGGCTACCAGGTCGACGTATTCACGCGGCGCGACAAGGCGCTGTTGCCCGAGGTGGTGGCGTTCGCGCCCAACGTGCGCGTGATCCACGTCACCGCGGGGCCGCCGGTGCAGATCCCGAAGGAACAGCTGCTGCCCTATATGGAGGACTTCGGCGCGTTCCTGGCCGACTTCGTGCGCCGCGATGCCACCGGCTACGACGTGCTCCATGCCAACTTCTTCATGTCCGGGCTGGCCGCGCTGCGCGCGCGCCACGCCCTCGGCATCCCGCTGGTCATGACCTTCCATGCGCTGGGCAAGGTGCGCCGCCTGCACCAGGGCAGCACCGACGGCTTCCCCGACGACCGCTTCGCCATCGAGGACACGCTGGTGCGCGAGGCCGACTGCGTGGTGGCGGAGTGCCCGCAGGACCTGGACGACCTGGTCAACCTGTACAGCGCCGATCCGGCGCGCGTGCAGACCGTGCCGTGCGGCTTCGACGCGGCCGAGTTCACGCCGGTGCCGCGCGACGCGGCGCGCCGCGCACTGGGATGGCCGCAGCATGGGTTCCGCGTGCTGCAGCTGGGCCGGCTGGTGCCGCGCAAGGGCATCGACAACGTGATCCGTGCGCTGGGCTGCCTGCGCCGCGACACCGGCCTCGACGCCACCCTGTACGTGGTGGGCGGCAACGCCGAGCAGCCGAGCGTGCAGGCCACGCCGGAAATCGGCCGGCTGCAGGACGTGGCCAGCGCCGAGGGTGTGGCCGAGCGCGTGGTGTTTACCGGCCGGCGCGGACGCGACACCCTGCGCCTGTTCTACAGCGCCGCCGACGTCTTCGTGACCACGCCGTGGTACGAGCCCTTCGGCATCACGCCGGTGGAGGCGATGGCGTGCGGCGCGCCGGTGATCGGCGCCGATGTCGGCGGCATCCGCTCCACGGTGGTCGACGGGCAGACCGGCTTCCTGGTGCCGCCCAGGGCGCCGGCGGCGCTGGCGGCGCGCCTGGCGCAGCTGGCCGCCAACCCTGCGCTGGCGCGCGAACTGGGCGAAGCGGGCCGGCGCCGCGCCCAGGCGCATTTCACCTGGGCCGGGGTCGCGCGGCAGATGGAGGCGGTCTATGCGCGCGTCTGCGCCGGCGCGCCGGCGCTGCAGGCCGGGGCCCGCCGCGCCGCGGCCTGATGGCCGGATGGCCCGATGCCGCCAGGGCGTCAGCCCCGCACAAGCATGCAATGCAAGGAGAGTGGAAATGAAGGAAAGCGATCGCAAGCGCATCCTGGTCACCGGCGGCGCGGGATTCCTCGGCTCGCACCTGTGCGAGCGGCTGGTGCGCGCCGGTCAGGACGTGCTGTGCGTGGACAACTTCTACACCGGCACCAAGGAGAACATCGCGCACCTGCTGGGCCGGACCAATTTCGAGCTGCTGCGGCACGACGTCACCTTCCCGCTGTATGTGGAAGTCGACGAGATCTACAACCTCGCGTGCCCCGCCTCGCCGGTGCACTACCAGCACGACCCGGTGCAGACTACCAAGACCAGCGTCAACGGCGCCATCAACATGCTGGGACTGGCCAAGCGGCTCCGCGCGCGCATCCTGCAGGCCTCCACCAGCGAAGTCTATGGCGACCCCGAGCACCATCCGCAGCAGGAGGGGTACTGGGGCCACGTCAATCCGGTGGGCATCCGCTCCTGCTACGACGAAGGCAAGCGCTGCGCCGAGACCCTGTTCATGGACTACCACCGTCAGCACGGGCTGGACGTGCGCATCGCGCGCATCTTCAACACCTACGGGCCGCGCATGCACCCCGCCGACGGCCGCGTGGTCTCGAACTTCATCACCCAGGCACTGGCCGGGCAGCCGCTGACGGTGTACGGCGACGGCGCGCAGACGCGTGCCTTCTGCTATGTCGACGACATGATCGACGCGCTGATACGACTGATGGAAGCCCCCGCCAGCGGCACGCCGGTCAACCTGGGCAACCCGCGCGAATCCACCATGCTGGAGATTGCGCAGGCGGTGCTGCGCGCCACCGGCTCGCAGTCGCGCATCGAGATGCGGCCGCTGCCGGCCGACGACCCGCACCAGCGCTGCCCCGACATCACGCTGGCGCGCCAGCTGCTGGGCTGGGAGCCGCACACCGCGCTGGAAGACGGCCTGCGCCGCACGGTCGACTACTTTGCCGCGCGGCTCGCCGCGCAGGCGCATGCCGAAGGCGCGCCCGGCAACGTGGTGCCGGTGTCGGCCACCGCGCGCGAAGCGCGAGCCGCGCTCAGTTGACGGCGTGCCGGAGCGCGCGCGAGGGGGGCGGTATGGGCACGGCGATGGTGGTCGATCTCGCCGCCGCGGTGACCGTGGTTTCGCCGCACCTGGACGATGCCGTGTTCAGCTGCGGCGGGCTGATCGCAGCCGCGCGCGCGGCGCGGGTGGTGACGGTGTTCGCGGGCGTGCCGCCGGCGGACATGCCGGCCCCCGACTGGGACCAGGCCGCCGGCTTCGCCAGCGCCGAGCAGGCGGTGTTGTCGCGCCGCCGCGAGGACAACCACGCGCTCACCATGCTGGGCGCGCACGCGGTATGGCTGGACTTCTGGGACAGCCAGTATGGGCGCCGCTATACCGCCCGACAGCTTGCCGACGCCCTGCACACCGTGCTGCTGACGCAGACCGAGGGCGTAGTGGTGGCCCCGCTCGGGCTGTTCCATTCCGACCATGCGCTGGTGCATGACGCCTGCCGGCTGCTGATGCTGGCCGCGCACGCACGCGGCGCGGCCTGGAGCCCACCGCGCGCCGCCGCAACCGCATCAGCCGCGCCGCCGCAAGGCGTGCAGTGGCTGTATTACGAGGACGCGATCTACCGCCGCATGCCCGGCCTGCTGCAGCAGCGGCTGGTGCAATGCCGGGACAGCGGCCTGCGCGCCACGCCCGTCAACCTGCCGGTGGCGCAGTACCTGACGCAGAAGAGCTACGCGCTCAACGCCTACCAGAGCCAGCTCCAGCTGTTCAGCGAAGACCGGCTGTGCGACCTGTGCGCACCCGAGCGCTACTGGGTGCTGCAGCCGGCCGGCGCCGGCCCCGACTGAGCCATGCCAATCCCCATGCCGATACCAACCAGCGCTTCCCCTGCCTGCCCGTCCCCGCGCGCCCGCCCTTGCGACATCAGCGTGGTGGTGCTGACCCACAACCGGCGCGATTCGGTGCGCACCGCGCTGGCGCGCCTGAGCGCGCTGCCCGAACGCCCGCCCATCGCCGTGGTCGACAACGCCTCGGACGACGGCACCGCGGCCATGGTGCGCAGCGAATTCCCGCACGCGGCGCTGCTGCGCAGCGCGCGCAACCTCGGCGCGGCCGGCCGCAACCTGGGCGCGGACTGGGCCCGCACCCGCTATGTCGCCTTCTGCGATGACGACTGCTGGTGGGCGCCGGGATCGCTGTCGGCGGCCTGCGCCATGTTCGAGCGCCATCCGCGCGTGGCCGCGCTGACGGCGCGCATCCTGGTGGGCGAACACCGCGGCGAAGACCCGACCTGCGCGCGCATGGCGGCCAGCCCGCTGCCCTCGGCGATGCTGCCGGGCCGCGCCATCCTGGGCCTGATGGCGGGCGCCACCGCGTTCCGCACCGCTGCCTTCCGCCAGGCCGGCGGCTACCATCCGCGCTTCTTCCTCGGCGGCGAGGAAACGCTGCTGGCGCTGGATCTGGCCGCGCATGGCTGGCAGCTGGTGTACGCGCCGCAACTGGTGGTGCACCACCATCCCAGTCCGCTGCGCAATCCCGCGCAGCGCCGGTCACTGCTGGCGCGCAATGCGATCTGGTCCGCCTGGCTGCGGCTGCCCTGGCATGTGGCGCTGGGCGAGACCGCTGCGGCATTGCCGCAGCTGTGGCGCTGCCAGGGATGGCGCGGCGTGGCCGAGATGCTGGGCGGCATGCCGTGGGTGTGGCAGGAGCGGCGCGTGATCCCGCCCGAGGTGCTGAAGCTGCGCCGCCGGCTGCGCGAGCCGCGCGCCTGACGTGCGGCCAGGGTGCCGCGCTACGCTTCCTGCGCGTCCTGCGCGGCGCGCACCGCGAGCGAACGGATCGCCGCCACCAGCTCGGCCACCCGCACCGGCTTGGACAGGTGCAGCTGGAACCCGGCCATCAGCGCGCGCATGCGGTCCTGCGGCTCGGCGTGCCCGGACAGCGCGATCGCGGTCATGCGCTTGCCCAGCGGCACCTGCATCTGTGCCTCGAGCCGCCGCACCCGGCGCAGCACGGTGTAGCCGTCTTCCTCGCCGAGCGCGAGGTCGCACAGCAGCACCTGCGGCCATTGCCCCGGATGCGTGCCGGCCAGCAGCGTGATCACGTCGTCGCCGCGCTGCTGCGCGATGGCATGGGCGCCGTAGTCTTCCAGCGCGGCGCTGAGCACCTCGCGCGTGGGCTCGTCGTCGTCCAGCAGCAGCACGCGCAGGCCCTTGAGCGCCTGCGCATCCGGCGCCTCGGGCGCGGGCTCGGCGGCCGGCGTGGCGGCCGGCGCGCGGCGCGGCTCGGGCTCCTGCACGGCGCGCATCGGCATCAGCAGCTGGTAGGCATGCGCGGGCCCGTCGGCAGTCAGCGTGACGCCGTGCTCGGCCAGCCATTCATGCAGGCCCTGCACATCCGGCAACGGCAATTCGCCGGGCGTGGCGGACAGCCGCAGGCCAGCCTGGCCGTCCAGCCGCTCGAGCCGCAGCTCCAGCCGCCCGCCCGGCTCGATGGTGGCGATCATGTGCTGGCACAGCTCCCAGATCGCCTTCTGCAGCACGCCCGGATCGCCGGTGACGCGCAGCTCCGACTCGCTCTGCACCGTGAACAGGTTGACATGGCGCTCGGCGATCAGCTCGCGCAGCCCGTCGACCACGCTGGCCAGCAGGATCTCGAGTCGCACCGGCTGCAGCGCCAGGCGCCGTTCGGCGCGTTCCAGCTCGCGCTGCTGCTGCTGCAGTTGCCACATCTGGGTGTAGATGCCGCCGCGCTCGAGCAGCGTGGCATGGTTGCCGTCTTCGACGATGCGGCCGTGCTCCATCACCAGGATGCGATCGGCATCGACGATGGTGGAGAGCCGGTGCGCGATGATCAGTGCGGTGCGTCCGCGCGCGACTGCGGACAGCTCCTGCTGGATCGCGCGCTCCGAGCGCGTGTCCAGCGCCGAGGTGGCCTCGTCGAAGACCACGATGGGCGGGCGCTTGAGCATCGCGCGCGCAATCGCCACGCGCTGGCGCTCGCCGCCGGACAGGCGCACGCCGCGCTCGCCCACCTGGGTTTCGTAGCCATCGGGCAGGCGGTCGATAAAGGCGTCGAGCTGCGCCGCGCGCGCCGCGGCGACGATGTCGGCGCGGGTGGCGCCTTCGCGGCCGTAGCCGATGTTGTAGGCAATGGTGTCGTTGAACAGGATGGTGTCCTGCGGCACGATGCCGATCAGTTCGCGCAGGCTGCGCTGCGTCACCAGGCGCAGGTCCTGGCCGTCGATGCTGATGCTGCCGCTGTCGGGCTGGTACAGCCGGAACAGCAGCCGCGCCAGCGTCGACTTGCCCGAGCCGCTGCCGCCGACCACGGCAACGGTCTGGCCGGCGCCGGCGCGGAAGCTGACGTCCCACAGGGTCTGGTGGCTGGGGTCGTAGCTGAAGTTGACGCGGTCGAACACGATCTCGCCGCGGCTCACGCGCAGCGGGCGCGCGGCCGGCGCGTCGCTGTCCTCGCCGGGCTTGCCGTGGGCGTCGAGCAGCGCGAACAGCCGCTCGACGTTGGTCATGGCGTCGTTCGACTCGCGGAAGATAAAGCCCAGCGTATTGAGCGGCAGCACCACCTGGATGATATAGGCGTTGATCAGCACCAGGTCGCCCACCGACAGCGAGCCCTGGATCACCCGCTGCGTGGCCAGCAGCATCACCGCGCCGACCCCCACCGCGATGCACAGGCTCTGCCCGATATGCAGGGCCGACAGCGCATACTGGTTTTCCACGCTGATGCCGATCCAGCGCTGCAGCATCTCGGACAGGCGCCGGGTCTCGAAGGACTCGCGCGCGAAGAACTTGACGGTGTCGTAGTTGAGCAGGCTGTCCACCACCTTGCTGTTGGTGGTGGCCTCGACCGCATTGACCTGGCGCTGCACGCGCATGCGCCGCTGCGTGAAGACATAGGTAAAGCCCGCGTACAGCACGAACACGCCCAGGATGATGGCGGCGAAGGCCGCGCCATAGGCACCGATCATGATCGCCAGCACCGACACGATCTCCATCAGCGTCGGCACGATGGTGAAGACCGCCACGCCCAGCAGGAAGCCGATCGCCGCGGTGCCCTTCTCCAGGTCGCGGATCACGCTGCCGGTGGCGCGCTGCGCGTGGAAGCGCGCGCCCAGCGCATGCAGGTGCGCGAAGGCGCGTTCCATGAAGCCCGCCACCGTGCTCTGCGTCACGTAGGCAAAGACCACGTCGCGCAGCTCGCTGAAGGCATTGCCGAGCAGCCGCAGGATGGCATAGGCCAGCACCAGGAACACCGGCATCGCCACCAGCCCGAGGCGCGCGGCGTCGGTGCCGGCCGCGGCGGGCGTGACCTCGTCGACCACCAGCTTGAGCATCAGCGGCACCGCCACGGCACAGGCCTTGGCCAGCAGCAGCAGCGACACCGCGATCAGCACGCGGGCGCGGAAGCGCCAGATCGCGCGGAACAGTTCCGCGGCGATGCGGCGGCGGGAAGCGGGGCGGATGGTCTGGGGCATGCGCGCGGTTCAGGCGTCAGGCGTTCGGTGCGGCAGGCATGGCGCGCGGTGGCGTGGCCGGCGCGCGGTCTTGGGAGAAGGCAAGTTCCATACCGATCGCAACACGGCGCCATGGCGCGAAACCTGCAGCGGATCGGCGGCAGCGCCAGCGCGCGCTGCGCCACCGCCATCCGCCATGCCCGAGCGCAACAAGCCGCCTGTCAGCCGCGGCGAACTCAACGAATGCCGGCGCTGCCCGTTGTGGCGCAACGCCACGCAGGGCGTGCCCGGCGCCGGCGCGGCCCATGCGCGCATCATGCTGGTGGGCGAACAGCCAGGCTCGCAGGAAGACCTGCAAGGCTCGCCCTTTGTCGGGCCGGCCGGGCACTTGCTGGATGAAGCGCTGCAGGCGGCGGGCCTGGACCGCGACAAGCTCTTCATGACCAACGCGGTCAAGCATTTCAAGTTCGAGTGGCGCGGCAAGCGCCGGCTGCACAAATCGCCGGCGCAGCAGGAGATCGAGGCCTGCAACCTGTGGCTGGAGCGCGAGCTGGAGAAAGTGCACCCCAGGGTGGTGGTGGCGCTCGGCGCGACCGCGGCGCGCGCGGTGCTGGGCCGCAAGAGCGTGACGCTGGCGGGCTTGATGGACACGCCGGTCGAACATGAGGGGCGGCTGGTCATCGCTACCTACCACCCCTCCTTTGCCCTGCGCCAGCGCAGCGACGAGGCCCGTGCCGCAGCCTTCGACCGCATCGTGCGCAGCCTGCAGGCGGCCGCGCGGCTGGCACGCGGCGCCAGGCCCTGACCGCTCAGGAGCGGTTCACGGTCGGCGGCGCGTCCGGGTCGCGGCTGCCGGGATCGTGCAGGTCACGTGCGCCGACTCCCGGCGGCATCTCGCCCTTGCCGGGCTTGTCTTGCTTGCGCGCCGGCTGATCGTCCTTGCGGTGTGATGCCGCATGCTCCCAATCGGCACGGGCGCGCTCGCGCGCGCGCTGGTTGTCCGCGGCGTTTTCCTTCAGCTCACGGTCATCCAGGCCCTGGCGCCGGTCCAGCGCCGGGTCGTTCGAAGTATCGTGCTTGCTGTGCTTCATGACGTCTCCGCTAGAGGTGGGCCGCGATCGGGTAGGCCGCAATCGGGTAGGGCCGCAATTGGATGGGCCGCAATTGCCGGCTATCGCTGCAGTGCGCGCAACTTCCGTTCCCGCGGCCCTGCCCCCGGCCGCGGCCCGCGCCTGCTGGCACCGCATCGCCGGTGACCACCGCGTCCTTGTAACAACCACCGGCGCTTGTAGAAAGTGCGTTGCGCCGGTGCCCCGCCACGGCCAGCACGGCAGCGGGCGAGGTGGCCCGGCAAATGCTTTTGCCGTACCAGCATGCCCGCGTTCAACCGGAGAACGCCCGCTTTCAACCGGAGCACCCCGATGCGATCCACGATCCCCCGCGCCGCAGCCCTCGCGCTGCTTTGCGCGCTCGCCGGCGGCACCCTGGCGCAGCCGCCCGAAACCGGCGTGCGTACCGACAAGGGTCCCAAGGGCAGCCAGACCATACCGCCGCCCGGGGCCAGCGTGGCACCCGGCAGCTCGCCGGGCGCCACGCCCACCAACCCGGGTGGGCTGGCCAGGGATCTCGGCGACGTGCCCAAGGAGCCGCACACCGCGGGCGGACTGCCCGGCCGCGACAAGCCCAAGCCGGCCTCGGAAAGCGCCGGCAAGGCCGACCGCGACGGCCTGCACGGCAAGCCGCGCAAGGGCACCGGCGGGGCCTCGATCGACCAGACCCGTGTGCCCGACGCCAAGGGACGCTGAACCGGCCCGCGCAGGCGGGCATGTCATCGCGTTGCGGCGCGCGTGGGCGGCGGCGAGGCGTAGCACGCATCGCGCTTCAGGCCGCCGGTGAGGTGCGGTAGTACAGGCGTTCGCAGATGGCGAAGGCCTGCTGCGGAGCGTGCGCGCCTTGCGGAATCGCGGCACAACAAAAAAGGGCCTGGCGGCCCTTTTTTGCTTTATGCGGTGCGGACGATCCGTGGATCAGCCAGCGAAGTTCTTGCCGGCGAAGTCCCAGTTCACGACGTTCCAGAATGCCTCGACGTACTTCGGGCGGGCATTGCGGTAGTCGATGTAGTAGGCGTGCTCCCAAACGTCGCAGGTCAGCAGCGGCTTGGCGTCGGTGGTCAGCGGCGTGGCGGCGTTGGAGGTGGACACCAGGTCCAGCGAGCCGTCGGCCTTCTTGACCAGCCAGGCCCAGCCCGAACCGAAGGTGCCGACGGCAACCTTGGTGAACTCTTCCTTGAACTTGTCGAACGAGCCCCACTTGGCGTTGATGGCATCGGCCAGCGCGCCGGTCGGCTGACCGCCGCCGTTGGGCTTCAGCGAATCCCAGTAGAAGGTGTGGTTCCACACCTGCGCGGCGTTGTTGAAGATGCCGCCCGACGATTTCTTGACGATCTCTTCCAGGGTCGCGTTCTCGAACTCGGTGCCCTTGATGAGGTTGTTCAGGTTGGTGACGTAGGTCTGGTGGTGCTTGTCATGATGGAACTCCAGCGTCTCCTTGGAGATGTGCGGAGCCAGGGCATCATGCGCGTACGGGAGCGGGGGGAGCTTGTGTTCCATTGTTCTGTCTCTGTGGGTTGGGGTTGTTGGGTCCGGAATTGCCGATTGTAGGGGACTTGCAAGACCCACGCAAACCGCGGCACAAAGCCCCCTGCTCCGATGTTAGTTTGTCCGCGCGCGGCTTTCCGGGAGATTTCTGCGCGGCCTTTCGGCGCTGTGCCGCACGCGCATGCGAGGCGTTCCCGGCGCCGCGCGGCGGCTCAGAATTCCGGCAGCTTGGCCTGCACGCCGGCGATCGACAGGTCGGCCACGCCTTCGGCCAGGTGCGCTTCGACCACGCTGCCGGGGCGGATCTCGGCGGGCGCGCGCAGCGCGCGTCCGCGCTGGTCGAGCAGCACCGCATAGCCGCGTTCCAGCGTGCGCTGCGGCGCCAGCAGCTCGAGCGCGCCGGCGCTGCGTGCCAGGCGCTGGCCGGCGCGTTCGTGCTGGCGCAACGCGCCGGCCTGCAGCCGTTGCCACAGGCGTGCCACGTCGGCATGGGCCGCGGCGGCGTCGGGGCGGCAAGCGCGCCAGCGCAGCGCCACCAACTGGTGGCGATGGCGTTGCGACATCACGGTGTCACGCAATGCCGATCGCAAGTGTCGCGCCAGATTGTCGACCTGCGCGCGGCGCTCCTGCAGCTGCGCCTGCGGGCTGCGCACGCGCCGGGCCAGCCAGTCCAGGTGCTGCGCGCGCAGGTCCAGCCCGCGGCGCAGGCATTGCCTGAGCGCATCGCGCGCGCGCAGTGTCTGCGCGAGCAGGTGCGCGCGATCCGGGCTGACCAGCTCGGCCGCGCCGGTGGGGGTGGGCGCGCGCACGTCGGCGACGAAATCGGCAATGGTGAAATCGGTCTCGTGGCCGACGCCGGCGACCACGGGCAGCGTGCAGCGCGCGATCGCGTGCGCCACCACCTCTTCATTGAACGACCACAGGTCTTCGATGCTGCCGCCGCCGCGGCACAGGATCAGCACGTCGCATTCGGCGCGCGCGGCGGCGGCGTCGAGCATGTCGGCGATCTTCTGCGCCGCGCCCGCGCCCTGCACCGGCACCGGATAGACCACCACCGGCACATGCGGCGCGCGCCGCCGCAGCGTGCTCAGCACATCGCGCAGCGCCGCGGCCTGCAGCGACGTGACCACGCCAATGGCGCGCGGCTGCGCCGGCACCGGGCGCTTGCGCTCGGGCGCGAACAGCCCCGCCTGCGACAGCTTTTCCTTGAGCCGCAGGAAGGCTTCATAGAGGTTACCGAGGCCGGCGCGGCGCATGGCCTGGACCCCCAGCTGCAGCTCGCCGCGCGCCTCGTACATCGAGACCACGGCGCGCACCTCGACCGCCTCGCCCTCGCGCGGCTGGAACTCGACATGCTGGTTGCGCCCGCGGAACATCACGCAGCGGATCTGCGCGCGCGCGTCCTTCAGCGAGAAATACCAGTGGCCGCTGGCGGCGCGCGTGAAGTTTGAGATTTCACCCCGTACCCAGGCGAGCGGAAAACTGCGTTCCAACACGCGCGCGATGGCGTGGTTGAGTTCGCCGACGGGAATCACCTCGCGGCCGCTGCGCGGCGTGGTGGCAGAAGGGTCACGCGAAAAATTCGGCAAGTCAGACATGGGGAAGCCGCCTGCGGGCGGCGGGGCTCGGACATGTCCACAGCATAACTGCATTGTCAAGGGGGTAGCACTGATGCCCGGACGCTTCCCCGAAAGCCGCATGGATTCGTGCAAGCCTTTGATTCTTATGCGGTTTATGAGCACAACAAAAATTAGGCAATATAACCATTTCTCTTTTGCATCAACCACTTACATGGCGGGCCAAGCGCTTGTTCACAAAGTTATCCACAGCTTCTCTGGATAAAATGCGTCACAAGAAGCACTTTATATCGCGAGGTGGCGGGTAGCAGGCTTATCCGATGTGCCCAAGCGCCTCGCCCTGCGCCCGGCCAACGCACCGCCGGATGCAGCGCCATCGCGCCAGGCTTCTGCTGCATTTGCACATTTTCTCGGCAGGACCAAAAAACCAATGAATTTTCAAAGACTTGGCTAGCTTCTCCCGGATTTGTCCACAGGCCATCCACAGCGCTCTCCCTCGTTGCTGTGGACAAACCCGGTTTCTGGCGTTGCCAGCCGGTCACAGTACCGGCGCGCCGGGAACAGAGGGCTCTGCCTGTTTTTTAAGCAAGGGGGTGGACTGCCTTTGGAATCAATGGCTTATGAAAACTCTCAGGCACCTTTCCACAAGCCCTCCACAGTACTGTCCCGCTGCTTTGTGGAAAGTCGTGGCGGAAGGTGCGCTTGCGCACGGAAACGGGCCTTGAAAGCATGGCAGCCATCGCCACGGCACGTGCCCGATGCGCCGCAGCCGGCGCGGAGCACTGTTGCACAAAATTTAGGCAGCACCTGCTTTCCCCTTTGCGATCAATGCGTTAGCCATCTTGTCCGGCGGCTTTCCACAATCGATCCACAACACTGTCCCTGCGGGCTGTGGAAAGCGGCAGCCACTGGTGGCGCGGGACGATGCGTGCCGGAGACAGGCGCGCATCGTCCCTTGCCGCGCGCCAGGGCGCGGGTTAGAGTGGCGCCTGTTTTTTCAGAGCAATGCCGGAGCGCGCAGCAAGGCATCATGCCCACGCGCCTCAAGGCATGCCGGTTGGTGGTTTGGGGTTTCGTAATTCGGTTGTCGATCCCGGGGGTCCAATTGTTTTCCATCATTCAAGCGGCCGGCTGGCCGATCTGGCCGCTGTTGCTCGCCTCGGTCATCGCGCTGGCGCTGATCGTCGAACGCTTCCTGTCACTCAAGCGCAGCAAGGTGCTGCCGGCGAAGCTCTATGAAGAGGCGCTGGCGGCCGCGCAGCAGCGTCGCGCCACGCCGGAAGTGGTCAACACGCTGGAACAGAATTCACCGCTGGGGCGCGTGCTGGCCGCAGGGCTGCGCCACGTGGTGCTGCAGCCGCATACCTCGCGCGACGCCGCCAAGGACGTGGTCGAGGAAGCCGGCCGCGTGGTCGCGCATGAGCTCGAGCGCTACCTGAACGCGCTCGGCACGATCGCCTCGGTGGCGCCGCTGATGGGGCTGCTGGGCACTGTGATCGGCATGATCGAAATCTTCGGCAGCCAGGGCGGCACCGGCACCAGCCCCGAGCAACTGGCGCACGGCATCTCGGTGGCGCTGTACAACACCGCCTTCGGCCTGATCGTGGCGATCCCGGCGCTGATCTTCTGGCGCTACTTCCGCCGCCGCGTCGACGACTACGTGGCCGAGCTGGAATTCCGCGCCACCTCCTTCCTCGACGCCATCCTGCCGCAGCGCCGCGCCTGAGCGCGGCACGCCCACCCGAACGCCATGCACTTCCGTTCCCGCCAGCGGCGCGAAGAGCCGGAGATCAACCTGATCCCGCTGATCGACGTGCTGCTCGTGATCCTGATCTTCCTGATGATCACGACCACGTACTCGCGCTTTACCGAGCTGCAGATCCAGCTGCCCACCGCCGACGCCGAGCGCGCGCGCCAGCAGCCGCAGGAAATCGTAGTGTCGGTGTCCGCGCGCGGGGTCTATTCGGTCAACAAGCACGTGATGGAACAGAAGGACGTCACCAGCCTGGCCGACCAGCTGCGCACCGTCGCGGGCGCCGGCGGCCAGGCGCCGGTGGTGATCGTCAATGCCGACGCGCAGGCGACGCACCAGGCCGTGGTCAACGTGATGGAGGCAGCGCGGCTGGCCGGGCTGTCGCGCCTGACCTTCGCCACGCAGAGCGCGCAGCCGCGCTGACACCCGGGCCGGCCCGCGCGCCGGCGTGCGCCGGCGCCGGCGGGCTTGCCCCATGCGCACGGCAATGCCCATAATGGTTGGGCCGCCCCGAGGGGCGAAGCCGCGAGCGCACTACAATCGCATCCCGACCATCGACTCTCGCCCGCCGCGTCCATGCCCGTTCCCCGCCATGCCCTTGCCGACTTCGTGACCGCCCAGTGGCAACGCCGCGGCTGGTTCGCGTGGCTGATGCTGCCGTTCTCGCTGTTGTTCGGCCTGGTCGCGCGGGTGCGTCGCCATGGCTACCAGCGCGGCTGGTTCAGGTCGACGCGGCTGCCGATGCCGGTGGTAGTGGTCGGCAACGTCACCGTGGGTGGCACCGGCAAGACCCCGGCGGTGATCGCGCTGGCGCATGCGCTGACCGAGGCCGGGCTGCGGCCCGGCGTGGTCTCGCGCGGCTACGGCGTGCAACTGAAGCACCCGCGCCGCGTCAAGCCCACCTCGCAGGCAGCCGACGTCGGCGACGAACCGTTGCTGATCGCGCGCGCCACCGACGTGCCGGTCTGGGTCTACCCCGACCGCGCGCTGTGCGCGCAGGCCATGCTGGTGTCGCACCCCGGCATCAACGTGCTGCTGCTCGACGACGGCCTGCAGCACTACAAGCTGCAGCGCGACTTCGAGATCGTGATGTTCGACGCGCGCATGGGCGGCAATGGCCTGATGCTGCCGGCCGGGCCGCTGCGCGAGCCGCTCTCGCGCCCGCGCGACGCCACCCTGATCAACGACCCCAACTTCCGCGCCACGCCCGACCGCCCCGGCGTATACGGCATGCGGCTGGAGCTGGATGACGCCTGGCAGCTTGCCGATCCCACCATGGCGCGGCCGCTGAGCGCCTTTGCGGGACGGCGCGTGCTGGCCGCCGCCGGCATCGGCAACCCCGAGCGCTTCTTCGCCAGCCTGCGCGGCGCCGGGCTGGCGCCGAAGACCCTGCCGCTGCCCGACCACTATGACTTCGTGGTCGACCCGTTCGTCGACCATCCCGATGCCCTCGACGCCGACGTGATCCTGATCACCGAGAAGGATGCCGTAAAATGCGAGCGCTTCGACGACCCGCGCATCTGGGTCGTGCCCACCAGGCCCGTGATCGATGCGGGCCTGATCGATAAAATCCGCCGCGCCGTGCAGGCGCAAATCCAACCCGCGCCGACCGCGCCGGCCGCCGCGAGCGGCACCGCCGGGCGCAACGAGGAACACCGAGATGGACAACCGGCTGCTTGAAATCCTGGTCTGCCCGCTGTGCAAGGGCAAGCTGGAATACGACCGCGCCGCGCAGGAGCTGATCTGCCACGCCGACAAGCTGGCCTACCCGATCCGCGACGGCATCCCCGTGATGCTGGCCGACGAGGCCCGCCAGTCGGTGCCGGGCCGCGTGATCGAGCCGGACGCGCCGGCGGGCAACTGAGCCGCGCGCCATGACCCTCCCCGCCTTTACCGTGGTGATTCCGGCACGGCTGGCCTCGACCCGCCTGCCCGACAAGCCCCTGGCCGATATCGGCGGGCGTCCGATGGTGGTGCGCGTGGCCGAGCGCGCGCATGCATCGTCGGCGCAGCGCACCGTGGTCGCCACCGACGCGCCCGCGGTGGCGCAGGCCTGCGCCGCGCACGGCATCGAAGCCGTGCTGACCCGCGCCGACCACCCCTCCGGCACCGACCGCCTGTCCGAGGTCGCCGCGCAACTCGGCCTGGCCGATGACGCCATCGTCGTCAACGTGCAGGGCGACGAGCCGCTGATCGAGCCGGCGCTGATCGACGAAGTCGCGCTGCACCTGGCGCACCACGCCGACTGCGCCATCGCCACCGCGGCCCACCCGCTGCACGACAGCGCCGAGGTGTTCAATCCCAACGTGGTCAAGGTGGTGTGCGACGCCGCCGGCCGCGCGCTGTATTTCTCGCGCGCGCCGATTCCGTGGGCGCGCGACGCGTGGTCCGGCGTGCCGGCCATGCCCGCCGCGTCGGCCCGGGTGCCGCTGCCGGACATGCCGGTGCTGCGCCATATCGGCCTGTACGCCTACCGCGCCGGCTTCCTGCGTCGCTTCCCGACGCTGGCGGCGGCGCCGCTGGAGCAGGCCGAGGCGCTCGAGCAGCTGCGCGCCATGTGGCACGGCGAGCGCATCGCGGTGATGCAGACCGCCGCCGCGCCCGCGCCCGGCGTCGACACCCAGGCCGACCTCGAGCGGGTGCGCGCGCTGTGGGCGCAGTCGATGGCGCAGGAAGGGCCCTGACCCGCATCCCCCTGGCATAACCCCGGCGCGGGTGCCTGCCCGCTCAGGTCGATTCTGCTGCAACCGAACCGGGGGGCCGATTTCGGGCCGAATCCCCGCTGCCTCATGGCATAATGCTTGCCGATACAGAGCCGCCCCGCCGGCGCGAGCGATCGCGCCGCCGGCCAAGGCTCGGTGGGGAGATAAAGATAGAGCCCGTCCGGTGTGCCGCGCCGCCATCCCCCTGGCAGCCGCCGCCGGCCGTACGCGTGGGTACGCTGAGCCGTGCCCGCGCTGAACGCAGTCAGCGCGCACAGGGACCGCAGTCAGTCTCGCGTCAAGTTACGGCGTTACCCTCCTTCTGATCTCCCGCCATACCAGATTAAAAACTCTGAGGACCCGTAAATGCGTTTGATCCTGTTGGGCGCGCCCGGCGCCGGCAAAGGCACGCAAGCCAAGTTCATCTGCGAGAAGTTCGGCATTCCGCAAATCTCCACGGGCGACATGCTGCGCGCCGCGGTAAAGGCCGGCACGCCGCTGGGGGTGGAAGCCAAGAAAGTGATGGACGCGGGCGGACTGGTGTCGGACGACATCATCATCGGCCTGGTGAAGGACCGCCTGAAGCAGGACGACTGCAAGAGCGGCTACCTGTTCGACGGCTTTCCGCGCACGATTCCGCAAGCCGAGGCGATGAAGGACGCAGGCGTGGCGATCGACTACGTGCTCGAGATCGACGTGCCGTTCGACGCCATCATCGAACGCATGAGCGGGCGCCGCGTGCACGTGGCATCGGGCCGCACCTACCACCTCAAGTACAACCCGCCGAAGGCCGAGGGTGTCGACGACGAGACCGGCGAGCCGCTGATCCAGCGCGACGACGACAAGGAAGAGACCGTCAAGAAGCGCCTCGACGTCTACTCGCAGCAGACCCGTCCGCTGGTCGACTACTACTCGGCATGGGCTGCCAACGGCGACGCCGCGGCCAAGGTGGCGCCGCCGAAGTACCGCAAGATCCTGGGCGTCGGCAACGTCGACGAGATCACGGCACGGGTGTTCGAGGCGCTGAAGTAATTGTCTCGCTGGTGCAGACAACCCTGAAAAAAGCGGCCGCCCGGCCGCTTTTTTTTGCGCAGGATGCCAGCGTTACGACCTGGCGCGCCTACCAGATCGTCCTGACGTGCGGGTAGGCGCGGATCTTCTCGTCACGGGTTACTAACGGTGCGGCAAGCATGCGGGCGGTCGTCACGATCATGCGATCCGCCGGGTCTTTGTGAAAATCGCCTGGCAGGTTGACCGACTTGACAGCGATGCCTGCGTCTACAGGGAGGAACCGCACGACGTCGATCTTGGCGACCGTGGCCAACCATGCGTCCACGTCCATGGTCAGGACCAGGCGTCCGCGCTCGACGAGCATGGCAACCTCCCAGGCGGAGATGGCCGACACGACAATGTCCCCCTCGGCCAACTCGCGTGCGATGGCTGTGCGCGCCGCACCGCTCAATTCAGCACTCCCGGCCGTCCACCATAGCAGCGCGTGGGTGTCCAGGACGATCACTCCAGCGCCTCCCAGCCCCCGTCCACGGGGTCGCAGGGCCCGTCGTAACGGACCACGGCGCCCCGCAACACCTCGAGCGGGTCCCGGTCCAGTCCACCGATATGGCCGCACCTCGAGCGTTGGTCGACCGTGGTCGGTCACAATCACCGGTTCTCCGGTGGTTTCGACCTGGCGAAAATATTCGAGGGCGCGCGCTTTGTGTGTCACCCCCGCCCGCGGGCCGTGCCGACCCGAAACCGCACCTCATCCCCTTGCACATCGGCCCCGCCTCCGTACAATGCTTAACGTTTACGTAAACGGAAACCAAACCGAGGAGACACCATCGTGGAAATCAAGGACAACGTCTTCATCATCACCGGCGGCGCCTCCGGGCTTGGCGCCGGCACCGCCCGGCTGCTAGCCGAAGCCGGCGCGAGGGTCGTCATTGCCGACCTGAACGAAGCCGCCGGGCAGGCGCTGGCGGCCGAGACCGGCGGCCGCTTCGTGCGCTGCGACGTCACTTCGGAAGCCGATGGCCAGGCCGTGGTCGCGGCGGCGCAGTCGCTCGGCCGCCTTGCCGGCCTGGTCAACTGCGCCGGCATTGCCACCGCCAACAAGACGGTCGGCAAGAACGGCCCGCATCCGCTCGATGCCTTCGACAAGACCATCCGCATCAACCTGATCGGCACCTTCAACATGATCCGCCTGGCCGCCGCGGCGATGGTGCAGAACGCCCCGGACAGCGAGGGCGAGCGCGGCGTGATCATCAACACCGCCTCGGTGGCGGCCTTCGACGGGCAGATCGGGCAGGCCGCCTATGCCGCGTCCAAGGGCGGCGTAGTCGGCATGACGCTGGCGATCGCGCGCGACCTGGCGCGCGACGGCGTGCGCTGCATGACCATCGCCCCGGGGCTGTTCGAGACCCCGATGCTGCTGGGCATGCCGCAGGAGGTGCAGGACGCGCTCGGCAAGATGGTGCCGTTCCCGTCGCGGCTGGGCCGGCCCGCCGAATACGCGAAGCTGGCGCGCTCGATCATCGAGAATCCCATGCTCAACGGCGAGGTGATCCGCCTGGACGGGGCGATCCGGATGCAGCCCAAGTAAGCGCCGCGCGCTGCCCGCTCAGCCGGGCAGCAGCATCACCAGCATCAGCCCCGGCGCCGCCGCGGGCACCAGCGTCAGCTGCTCGAACTGCAGCGCCCCCTGACGCGGATGGCGAAAGCCGCGGCGCCCGCCCTCGCGGTCTTCCACGTCCTGCGACAGCCAGGCGGCGCGGAAGTCCGCGCTCTCTGCCATCAATCCTTCGATCAATGCCCGCGTCGGCGCCTCGTCGGCGTGGCGGATGCTGTGCGCGCGGAATTCGGCCACCAGGCGCGCGGCGCGATGCGGCCAGTCCTGCACCAGGGCCTGCAGCGCCGGCGACAGGAACATCGCGCGCAGCAGGTTGCGCTCGGTGCCGGCGGGGTCGAGCCAGCCGGTGAACAGTTCGGCGGCAGCGGCGTTCCAGGCCAGGGCGGTCCACTGGCGGTCGAGCAGGTACGCCGGCCCGCCGATGGCATGCACGCTGGCCAGCACCGCGGGCGGCACCGGCTCGCCGGCGGCGTGTTGCGGGTCGCGTCGCCCGGCCAGCTCGAACAGGTAGGCGCGCTCGGCGCGCGACAGCCGCAGCGCCGCGGCCAGGCTGGCCAGCGCGCGCGCCGACAGCGCCACCGGCCGGCCCTGCTCCAGCCATGTCACCCAGGTCGTGCTCAGTCCTGCCAGCTGTGCCACCTCTTCGCGGCGCAAGCCGGGCGTGCGGCGGCGCTGGCCGGGCGCCAGCCCCACGTCCGCGGGCGCCAGGCGTTCGCGGTGCGCGCGCAGGAAGGCGCCGAGCACGGCTTCGCGCGATGCTGGCGAGGAAGAAGGATGGGCAGGGGGGACGAGTGGCGGCATGACAGGCTGGTGGCGCTTATACCAGGATAAAGCGGTGACTTGTACCGGGAAATTGGCCCGCCTACAGTATGCCGGACCCGCCTCGCGGGCAAGCCCCTTCCCGACAACAACAACGCCGCCCGACCTGGCTCGGCCGCGGCGCAAGGAGCCCAGCACCATGCAGCAACAGGAACTTGTCGCCGCCCAGTTCGGCGCCACCGCCAGCGCCTATCTCACCAGCGCGGTCCACGCCAGCGGGGCGGACCTGCAGCAACTGAAGGACGAACTTGCCGCGCTGATTCCCGCGGCCAACCGCCCGCGCAGCCGCGTGCTGGACCTGGGCAGCGGCGCCGGTCACGCCAGCTTTGCCGCCGCGGCGGTGGCGGGCGAGGTGACCGCCTGCGACCTGTCGGCCGACATGCTGGCGGTGGTCGAGGCCGCGGCGCGCGAGCGCGGGCTCGCCAACGTGCGCACCCGCCAGGGCGCGGCCGAGCAACTGCCGTTCGCCGATGCCAGCTTCTGCGCCGTGGTGTCGCGCATGAGCGCGCACCACTGGCGCGACGTGCCGGCCGCGCTGGCGGAAATCCGCCGTGTGCTCAAGCCCGGCGGCAAGGTGGTACTGATCGATATCGCCGGCGCGCCGGACCCGCTGCGCGATACCTGGCTGCAATCGGTCGAGCTGCTGCGCGACCCCTCGCACGTGCGCGACTACACCCCGGCGGGCTGGCGCGCGATGTTCGAAGCCGCGGGCTTTGCCGCGGACGCGATTGCCGTATCAGAAACCTGGCGTATCGGCATCGAGTTCGACAGCTGGGTGCGGCGCATGCGCACGCCGGCGCTTGCAGTGGATGCGATCCGGCACCTGTGGCAGGTGGCGCCCGCCGAAGTGCGCGAGCACTATCGCGTGCAGGCAGACGGCAGCTTCGAGCTGGAAGCGGTGATGGTCACCGCGCGCTGACAGGACTGGCTGGACTGGCTGGGCGCGGGCGATCCAAGGCAGGCGATCCAGGACAGCGCTTCAGGCCGCGGCGCTGATCGTTGGCGCCTCGGCCCGCACGGTCAGGCGCCGCACCAGCTCCCACACCGCCGCGGCGGCCGGCGACAAGGAGCGGTCTTCGCGCCGCACCATGACGATGCTGCGTTCCTCGCGCGGCACCAGCGGGCGCCACACCAGCGGCGACGCCGCCGGCAGCGGCAGCGAGAACGACGGCAGCACCGACGCGCCGATGCCGGCCTCGACCATGCCGAACACGCTGGCCGAATGGCCCAGTTCCTGCACCACCTGCGGCACCACGCCATGGCGGCCGAACACGCGGTCGATCAGCGGCCGGCTGCCGGACGCAAAGTCCAGCAGCACCAGCCGCATGCCATGCAGCGCCGACCACGGCACCGATTCCGCCTGCGCCAGCGGATGGTCGCGCCGGCAAACGAAGCAGAACGGGTCGGTCGCCACCGGCTCCACCAGCAGCCCGTCGCGCACCAGCGGATCGATCAGCACGCCGAAATCCACCGCGCCGGCACGGACCTGCTCCAGCCCGTCGGCCTGGACGTTGTCGCGCACGATCAGGCGGATCTCCGGATATTGCGCGGCGCAGGCGGCCACGTAGAGCGGCATCAGCCGGGCGGAGATGGTCGGGGCGCCGGCTATCACTACGCGGCCACGATAGCGCTCACCGAGCTGCCGCGTTTCTTCGAGGGTGTCGTCCAGTTGGCCGAGCAGTCGTTCCAGCGCCGGCGCCAGCGCATGGCCTGCCTCGGTCAGCACCACTTCACGCGTGGTGCGGTCCAGCAGGCGCACGCCAAGCGCATCTTCCAGCTCGGCGACGCCGCGGCTGACCGCCGGCTGGGTCAGTCCGACCGCATCCGCGGCCCGGCTGAAGCCGCCGCTGCTGGCCACCGCCAGGAACACGCGCAACTGGCGCAATGTGTAATTCATGCAACAAGCAGATAAATAGATTCTATAAATGAATTTGCATTCTAGACCCGGGTGGCGTCCAATACTAGGCAAAACCCTAACATCGCAGGATTTCACCCGCAGTCATGTCCCGTATTGTCCGCAATCTCAAGAAGCTCTATGACCTGATCGACGGCTTTGTGCTCGTCATGCTGAGCGCCATCGCGATCGCGCTGGCCGCGCCCGAACTCGGCACCGGCGACGGCCCGTTGCATCTCGGCGTGGTGACCAGCCTGGGCGTGGCGCTGGTGTTCTTCCTGCACGGCGCGGCGCTGTCGCGGGACAAACTGGTGGCGGGGGCCAAGCACTGGCGCCTGCATGTGTTCGTGCAGGTCTTCACCTACGTGGTGTTCCCGGTGGTGGGCGCGCTGCTGATGCTGTCGCTGCGCAATACGCTGCCGGCCGACCTGCTGCTGGGCGTGTTCTTCCTGTGCGCGTTGCCGTCCACGGTGTCGTCGTCGGTGGCCATGACCTCGATGGCGCGCGGCAATGTCTCGGGCGCGATCTTCAACGCCACCATCTCGGGCCTGATCGGCATGCTGGTGACGCCGCTGCTGATGGGGCTGGTAATCAGCGCCAGCGGCGCGTCGATGCCGCTGGGCAAGGCGCTGACCGGCGTGGCGCTGCAGCTCTTGCTGCCGTTCGCGCTGGGGCAGCTGCTGCGCCCGCTGATCGGCAGCTGGCTGGCCAGGAAGAAGCACATCACCAACAAGATCGACCGTGGCGTGATCGTGCTGATCGTCTACTCGTCGTTCTGCGACGCCACCGCCGAAGGCCTGTGGCACCAGTACCAGTGGCAGACCATCGGCGCGGTGATGGGCATCGCCGCGGTGCTGCTGTTCGTGGTGCTGGGCTTCACCACGCTGACCGCGCGCCGCCTTGGCTTTTCGGTCGAGGACGAGATCACCGCGGTGTTCTGCGGCTCGAAGAAGAGCCTGGCCAACGGCATCCCGATGGCCAAGATCCTGTTTGCCGGCCATCCGGCGCTGGGCTTGCTGGTGCTGCCGCTGATGGTCTACCACCAGCTGCAGCTGATCGTCTGCTCGGTGATCGCGTCGCGCTATGCCAACCGCGACGCGCTGCTGGAAGACCAGGCCACGGCGCGCGCCTGAAGCGCGCGGCCATGAAAAAACCGGGGCATGCCCCGGTTTTTTTGTGCCTGCCGCCGGCGCGACGGCTCAGACCGAGGGATTCTTCGACAGCGGCGGATTGCGCGCGAAGTACGAGCGGATGCCCTTCAGGATGGCATTGGCGAGCTGTTCCTGGTGCGCGTTGTCGTTGAGCTTGCGCTCTTCTTCCGGGTTGCTGATGAAGGCGGTTTCGATCAGGATCGACGGGATGTCCGGCGCCTTCAGCACCGCAAACCCGGCCTGCTCGACGTGGGCCTTGTGCAGCTTGTTGATGCCGCCGATCTCGCCCAGCACCGCCTTGCCCACCAGCAGGCTGTCGTTGATCTGCGCGGTGGTCGACAGGTCCAGCAGCACGCGCGCCACCTGCGCATCCTTGTTGCCCATGTTGGCGCCACCGATCAGGTCGGAGGCGTTTTCCTTGTTGGCCAGCCAGCGCGCCGCGGTGCTGGACGCGCCGCGCTCGGACAGCGCGAACACCGACGCGCCGCGCGCCTCGGGCGACAGGAAGGCATCGGCATGGATCGACACGAACAGGTCGGCCTGCACCCGGCGCGCCTTCTGCACGCGCACGTTCAGCGGCACGAAGAAATCGGCGTCGCGCGTCATCATCGCGCGCATATTGGGCTGGGCATCGATCTTGGCGCGCAGCCGGTGCGCGATCTGCAGCACCACGTCTTTTTCCCGCGAGCCGGCCGCGCCGATCGCGCCCGGGTCTTCGCCGCCATGGCCGGGATCGATCGCCACGGTCAGCAGGCGGCGCATCTTGAACGGACGCTCGGCGGTGGGATTGTCGCGCGCGACCGGCGGCACCACCGGTGCGTTCGGGGCCGGCACGGGAGGCACCGGTGCCGTGGACGGCGTCGGGGGCCGCGGCCGTGCCACGGCCACCGGCGGCGGCGCGGTGGTGGGCGGCACCTCGCCCTTCTCGTCGAAGCGGCGCACCAGCGCGCCGATGGCGTCTTCCTCGGCGCCGGCCGGGGCGCCGGCGATGCCTTCCGCGCCCGGCGCCGGGTCGGAGGTGGCAAAGCGGCGCTGCTTTTCCTCGGTGTCGCGCACCAGCTTCCACAGCGGGTCGGGCGGGTTGACCGGGTACAGGTCGAACACCAGCCGGTTGCGGTAGCTGCCGATGGGCGCCAGCGTGAACACCTGCGGCGCCACGTTCTCCTTCAGGTCGAACACCATGCGGACCACGCGCGGGCGGTTCTGGCCGACGCGCACGGTCTGGATATACGGGTCATTCGGGGTGATCTTGGCCACCAGCTCGCGCAGCGTGGGCGACAGGTCGAGGCCGTCGATGTCCACCACCAGCCGGTCGGGGTCGCGGATCATCTGGTGCACCGCGGCCAGCGGCGCATCGGATTCGATGGTGACGCGGGTGTAGTCCTCGGCCGGCCACACGCGCACCGCGACGATGCCGGCGCCGAACGCGATCTGCGGACCGGCCAGCGTCAGCACGGCGGTGCCGGCGCCCAGCTTGAGCGCCTGCGCCATCCATTTGCGGCGCGCCTGCAGCAGGCCGTCGGGTCCATCGGGGCGGTCGGTGGCAAGTCGCTTGATCAGCATGCGTTCAGCAAGGTAAGTCCAGTGGGAGTATAGGCGCGCAAGGTCGCGATCCGCCGCTCGCCGGCGTCATCGGCGCCGGCCATGTCCGATTGGAGCAACACGTGCAGGTCCGGTTCCCCCAGCAGGCGCCCGGCCTTTTCCGGCCACTCGACCAGGTTGAAGGCCGGTTCGGCAAAGCAGTCGCGAAAACCCGCGTCGAGCCACTCTTCGGGATCGGCAAAGCGGTACAGGTCGAAGTGGTAGACCGTCAGCGGCGAGCCGTCGGCGCGGGCGACATCATAGGGCTCGCACAGCGTATAGGTAGGGCTGCGGACCTTGCCCGCATGGCCGAGCGCGCGCAACACCGCACGCGACAGCGTGGTCTTGCCGGCGCCCAGGTCGCCGGACAGCTGCACATGCACCGTGCGCGGCGGCATGGCCTGCACGGCGGCGGCCAGCGCGGCGCCCAAGCGCGCGGTGGCGGCTTCGTCGGGCAGCGTCAGGGTGCGTTCTTCGAGCAAGGGCATTGCGTACAATTCAGGAATGATCGACCGATTCGCCCCCGGGCAGGCGGATACGCCGCCCACACCAGTACCAGACACCAGCGGCCATGCGGCCGCGGGCCCGGGGCAGCTTGCGGCGCTGGCCGCGTCGATCCGCGCATGGGGTGTGGCGCTGGGCTTTGCCTCGGTGCGCATCGCCGATGTCGATCTCGCCCACGCCGAGCCCGGACTGCTGGCCTGGCTGGCGCAGGGCTACCACGGCGACATGGATTATATGGCCAACCACGGCCTGCGGCGCGCCCGTCCGGCCGAACTGGTGCCCGGCACGGTGCGCGCGATCGTGGCGCGCATGCCGTACCTTGCCGCCGCCGGCGCGCACGCGCAGGCCCCCGACTGGCGCCGACACGAGCTGGCGCGGCTGGACGACCCGGCCACCGCGGTGGTGTCGCTGTACGCACGCGGGCGCGACTACCACAAGGTATTGCGCAGCCGGCTGCAGCAGCTGGCCAGCCGCATCGAGGCCGAGATCGGCAAGTTCGGCTACCGCGTCTTTACCGATTCGGCCCCGGTGATGGAGGTGGCGCTGGCCAGCCAGGGCGGACTCGGCTGGCGCGGCAAGCATACGCTGCTGCTGGACCGCGACGGCGGCTCGATGTTCTTCCTCGGCGAGATCCTGGTCGACATCCCGCTGCCGGCCGATCCGCCCGAATCCGGCCATTGCGGCAGCTGCCACCGCTGCCTGGACATCTGCCCCACGCGCGCCATCGTCGCACCCTACCGGCTCGATGCGCGCCGCTGCATTTCCTACCTCACCATCGAGCACAAGGGCGCGATCCCGGTGGAATTCCGCGCACCGATGGGCAACCGCGTCTACGGCTGCGACGACTGCCAGCTGGCGTGTCCGTGGAACAAGTTCGCGCACGTGGCCACGGTACCTGACTTCGACGTGCGCAATGGCCTGGACGCGCCCGACATGGTCAGGCTGTTCGCCTGGACCGAAGCGGAATTCAACCAGCGCCTCGAAGGCAGTCCGATCCGTCGCATCGGCCATGAGCGCTGGCTGCGCAACCTCGCGGTCGGGCTGGGCAACAGCCTGCGCGCGGCGCTGTCCGGCACGCGCGCGGAGGACGCGGCGCTGGCCGCGCGCATCCGCGCCGCATTGCTGGCGCGGCGCGAGACCGCCACCCCCATGGTGCAGGAACATATCGACTGGGCCCTGGCCCAGGGCGGCCCGCCGGCGCAACGGGCCGGCTGACCTCAGAGCTCAGCGGTCAGCTCACCAGCGCCAGCCACAGCGGCGTGGTGACGATCGCCGCCACCGTCATCAGCGAGATCGTCGCCGCCACCATCGGCCCGTTGCCACCCATGCGCACGGCCAGGATGTAGGCACTGGAGGCGGTCGGCAGCGAGGCGTACAGCACCACGATCTGGTACTGTAGCGCGGTCAGCGGCAGGTGCCGCCCCACCAGCCAGGCCACGCACGGCATCGCCAGCAGCTTGACCCCGGTCCACCACGCCACCGGCCCGGCGGTGCCGGTGGCGCCGCTCATCTGCAGCCCGGCGCCCACCGTCATCAGGCCCAGCGCGGTCGACGCCGAGCCCAGCCGGTTCAGCGTCATGCCCAGCACCTCGGGCGCATGCAGCCCCATCAGGTTGGTCGCCAGGCCGCCGGCGGTGGCCAGGATCAGCGGGTTGCGCGCCAGTTCCTTCCACAGCGCGGCCTGCCCATGCCGGGCCAGCGCCCACACCGCCAGCACGTTGCACAGCGGCACGGTGCAGCCGACGATCACCGCCATCAGCGCCAGCCCTTCCGAGCCACCCAGGCGCGCCGCCAGCGCCAGACCGATATAGGAATTGAAGCGGAACGCGGTCTGCAGCCCCGAGGCAAAGCTGGCCGCATCGGGGCGCAGCACCCATTTGACGGCGTAGCCGCCGGCCACGCCGGTGGCCAGCACCAGCAGCGCCAGTCCCAGCATGGCCGAGGTCGAGGAGAAGTCCAGCACCGCGGTATTGGTCGACTGCAGCAGCAGCGCCGGGAACAGGACAAAGTAGACCAGCCGCTCCACCCCGCCCCAGAAGGCGCGGTCGAAGGGGGAATAGCGCACCAGCAGCCAGCCGATCAGGATCAGGCTGAAGTCCGGGACCAGCAGGAGGGCGGAAGGCATCTAGGGTTGTTGTTGTTGGCAGTGGCATGGCGCTGCAACTGGCCCGCCAGCCAGCGCACGGAAACCGCGGCGGGGAGAGATAACGGCAAAACAGCCCGGAATGTGCAGACTAGGGCAGATACGGATAGGTATTTTTCCAGATTTCGGGCAGCATGGCATGCCAAGTTGTACGCCTGCCGCCATGTTGTCCCGCATCCGTTCCGCGCGCCTGCGCGTGGACACCCTCCTCCGCTCCCGTTTCTGCCCTGGCCTCCGGCCGGGCCGCCGCCTGCGCCTGGCCGTCATGCTGGCCGCGCTCGGCGCCGTGGCCGCGGTGCATGCGGTGCCGGGGCCGGCGCGCGCGGTCGAGATCGCCGGGGTGCGCTTCGACGACGCGGCGCGCGTGGGCGGCAAGGAACTGCAACTCAATGGCGCGGCACTGCGCGCGGGCTTCCTGACCAAGGGCTACGTGGCGGCGCTGTACCTGGAGGAAAAGGCCCGCAACGCCGCCGTGGTACTGGGCACGCCCGGCGCCAAGCGGCTACAGTTACGCATCCTGCGCGAGACCGAGCCGCCGGCGGTGGTGCGCGCGATCCGCCAGGGCATGCGCGACAACCACAGCGAGGCGCAGATGCAGGCGCTGGCGACACGGCTGGAACAGTTCGGGCGCGTCCTGGGCGAGATCGGCACCGCGCACAAGGGCGACGTCATCAACGTGGATTTTTCCCCGCAAACCGGGACGGTCGTGGCCATCAACGGCACGCCGCGCGGCCGGCCGATCCCCGGCGAAGACTTCTACCAGGCCCTGCTGCGGGTGTTCCTGGGCGAACGCCCGGTCGACGCCGGGGTCAAGCGCGGCCTGCTGGGCGGCTGACCCAGATTACGCTGCCGGCGCACCGCCCGACCTGTGGCACTGCGACGGTTTTTTTGCTTCCGGGCGGCACCCTGCCCGGATTTCTGACGGGAGACATGATCTCATGCAAGCTGGCAAACTCGCACTGACCCTGGCCCTGGCGGCCGCCGCCACCGCGGCGCAGGCCCAGAGCTACCCCACCAAGCCGATCCGCCTGATCATTCCGTTCGCACCCGGCGGCACCACCGACATCGTCGGCCGGGGCGCGGCGGACCAGATGAGCCGCATCCTGGGCCAGCCGGTGGTGGTGGAAAACCGCGCCGGCGGGGGCGGTTCGATCGGCGCCGACGCCATCGCCAAGGCCGCGCCGGACGGCTACACCATCGGCATCTCGACGGTCTCGACCATGGCCGTGAACCCGGCCTGCAACCCCAAGCTGTCGTACGACCCGATCAAGGACTTCAAGCCCATCACCAACCTGGCCAACGTGGCCAACGTGATCGCGGTGAACCCGAGCTTCCCGGCCAAGGACTACAAGGAGTTCCTGGCCGTGCTGAAGGCCAACCCCGGCAAGTATTCGTACGCGTCGTCGGGCACCTGCGGCTTCGGCCACATGCTGGGCGAGCAGTTCAAGGTCTCGACCAAGACCTTCATGGTCCATATCCCGTACCGCGGCGCGGGCCCGGCGCTGAACGACGTGCTGGCCGGCCAGGTGCCGATCATGGTCGACAACCTGCCGTCGTCGATGCCCTACATCAAGGCCAACAAGCTGCGCCCGATCGTAGTGGCGTGGAACAAGCGCCTGGAGTCGCTGCCCAATGTGCCGACCTTCGGCGAAATGGGCCTGAAGGAGCCGAACGATCCGGCCTGGTACGGCCTGGTGGCGCCGGCCGGCACGCCTGACGAAGTCATCAAGAAGCTCAACGAAGCCGCGGTCAAGGCCCTGCAGGACAAGGACTTCCAGCAGCGCCTGCGCACCGCCGGCGCCGAGCCGTCGGGCAACACGCCGGCGCAGCACGCGGCCGAGATCAAGAAGGAATTCGACAAGATGAAGAACCTGGTCAAGGTGCAGAACATCAAGCTGGAGCAGTAAGAGCCCTCGGCAGAAAGGGCGGTTCTGGGTGCTCCCAAGCCGCCCGAGCTCGCTCAAGCAAGGTGTTCTCCCTCTCCCCTCACGGGGAGAGGGATCGGGGTGAGGGGTGGCTCAGCTGGGAGCCACCCCAAGCGAAGCCCATGGTTTTATCCCGCACGGCGGCTCCGGCCAGCGCCCGCCCTCACCCCCACCCCTCTCCCGCAGGCGGGAGAGGGAGCCCGCTGCAAGCTTCGGGACGACAGCATCGCGTCCAAAAAGCACTAAAATCCAGCATTCGCCCCAGCCTGACCGCCATGCCCGCACCCTACGACGCCATCCTTACCGCCCCGTTCGGCAAGATCGGCGTGCGCACGGACGGCGCTCGCATCCGGGCCATCGTGTACCTTCCCGGGCACGTCGAGGGCCTCGCCCCGGCCGATGCGCTGACGCAGCGGCTCGCGGCGCAGCTGGCGGCCTATTACGACGATCCCGACACCGCCTTCGACGTGCCGCTGGCACCTGCCGGCAGCGCCTTCCAGCAGCGCGTGTGGCAGGCTATCTGCGCCGTGCCGCCCGGGGCCACCACCACCTACGGCACCATCGCCGAAGCCATCGGCGCGATGCCGCGCGCGGTCGGCCAGGCGTGCGGGCAGAACCCGTTCCCGATCCTGGTGCCCTGCCATCGCGTGGTCTCGGCGCGCGGCATCGGCGGCTTCTCGCACCATGCCGAGGACGGCTTTTATCTCGACGTCAAACGCTGGCTGCTGCGCCATGAGCGCGCCATGCTGATATGAGCGGCAAGCCGGCGGCAGCCGAGCCCACCGCTGTCGCCAGCGCTGCCGACGTGGCGCTGGTCAGCCGCTTCTGCGATGCGCTGTGGCTGGAGGACGGGCTCTCGCGCAACACCATCGATGCCTACCGGCGCGACCTGACGCTGCTGGCGCGCTGGCTGCAGCAGGAGCAGCGCGGCGAGCTGCTCGGCGCAGACGACGGCGCGCTGTCGGCATACTTCAACGCGCGCCATACGCAGACGCGCGCGTCGTCGGCCAACCGGCGCCTGGCGGTGTTCCGCCGCTTCTACCAGTGGGCGCTGCGCGAGCACCTGGTGCAGGCCGATCCCTGCCTGCTGCTGCGCCCCGCCAAGCAGCCGCCGCGCTACCCGAAGACCCTGACCGAGGCCCAGGTCGAGGCGCTGCTGGAGGCGCCCGACACCGACACGCCGCTGGGCCTGCGCGACCGCACCATGCTCGAGCTGATGTACGCGAGCGGCTTGCGCGTATCGGAGCTGACCCAGATGAAGACCGTCGAGATCGGCCTGAACGAGGGCGTGGCGCGCGTGGTCGGCGGCAAGGGCGACAAGGAGCGGCTGGTGCCGTTCGGCCAGCAGGCCGGCGACTGGCTGCGGCGCTACCTGGCCGGCGCGCGTCCGCTGCTGCTGGCCGGGCGTGCCTGCGACGCGCTGTTCGTCACGCAGCGCGGCGAAGGCATGACGCGGCAGGCGTTCTGGCACCTGATCAAGCGCCATGCGCGCGACGCCGGCGTGCATGCCCCGCTGTCGCCGCACACGCTGCGCCATGCCTTTGCCACGCACCTGCTCAACCACGGCGCCGACCTGCGCGTGGTGCAGCTGCTGCTGGGGCACGCCGACATCTCCACCACCCAGATCTATACCCACGTCGCCCGCGAACGCCTGCGCGAGCTGCACCAGCAGCACCATCCGCGCGGCTGAAGGCCAAGGCGGCGGCCACTGTCATGAGCAAAACCAGGCACGTTTCGGAAACCCCGGCCACGCAAGCGCTGCGCAAGCACGGCGTGGCCTTCGGCGAGCACCCCTATGACTATGTCGAGCACGGCGGCACCGGCGAATCGGCGCGCCAGCTGGGCGTGCCAGAGCATGAGGTGATCAAGACCCTGGTCATGGAAGACGAGCGCGCGCAGCCGCTGGTGGTGCTGATGCACGGCGACTGCTCGGTCTCGACCAAGAACCTGGCGCGCCAGACCGGGCGCAAGAGCGTGCAGCCGTGCAAGCCCGAGGTGGCGCAGCGGCACAGCGGCTACCTGGTCGGCGGCACCTCGCCGTTCGGCACGAAGAAGCGCATGCCGGTGTATGTGGAAGCGACCGTGCTGGAGCTGGCGCGCATCTATATCAACGGCGGGCGCCGCGGCTACCTGGTCAGCCTGGACCCGAAGCTGCTGCCCGCGCTGCTCGACGCCCAGCCGGTGCAGTGCGCGCTGCCGGACTGACGCCGCCCGCCTGGCCCCACTTCAGGTCGAAGGAAGGCTCCACGCCAATCCGGGAAGTCACGGTCGTGGCGGGGCCCCTGGCGCGCTACAATCGCGCCAGCCCGAAAACATCGCACTCCACATGGCCAATCTGCTTTTTGCCCTTGCCGCCTACCTGATCGGCTCCGTTTCCTTCGCTGTCGTCGTCAGCAAGCTGATGGGGCTGCCGGATCCGCACTCCTATGGCTCGGGCAACCCCGGCGCCACCAACGTGCTGCGCACCGGCAACAAGAAGGCGGCGATCCTGACGCTGATCGGCGATGCCCTGAAGGGCTGGCTGGCGGTGTGGCTGGCGGCGCGTTTCGGCCCGGCGCACGGCCTTACCGACACCGGCCTGGCCATGGTGGCGCTGGCGGTGTTCCTGGGCCACCTGTTTCCGGTGTTCCACCGCTTCGCCGGCGGCAAGGGCGTGGCCACCGCGGCCGGCATCCTGCTGGCGATCGACCCGGTCCTGGGCCTGGGCACGCTGGCCACCTGGCTGATCATCGCCTTCTTCTTCCGCTACTCGTCGCTGGCGGCGCTGGTGGCGGCGATCTTCGCGCCGTTCTTCCATGTGCTGATGAACGGCGTCGACGTGATGGCCGGCGCGATCTTCGTCATCAGCGTGCTGCTGATCGCGCGGCACCGGCAGAACATCGCCAAGCTGCTGGCGGGGAAGGAAAGCCGGATCGGGGAGAAGAAGAAGGTTTGAGCATGCAGTCCGCTGAATAACGCGCGGCTGGCCACATCAGCACGCCAGCGGCGTACTCCCTCCCCCGCTTGTGAACCGACCCCATAAAGTTGTCTCCGACTTCTGGGGGTCAGTTCATTGCGGGAGCGGGTTGGGGTGAGGGCGGGAGCGTCCACGAAGCTCGAGAGCCTCATGCTTGCCACACGCAGGCCCTCGCCACCCGCCCGTCTCCCGCAAGCGGGAGAGGGAAGCAAACCAGCGGGGTCGTCAGACCGTGGCCGCTCCAAACACCATCTCCACCCGCAGCCCGCCCCCCTCGGCATTCACCAGGTTGAGCTTGCCCCCCGCCTGCCGCACCAGCCGGTCGACGATCGCCAGCCCCAGACCGGAATGCGCATTGCCGCCGCGCGCCGGATCCAGCCGCACGAACGGCAGCGTGGCGCGTTCCTTGTCGTCGTCGGCAATGCCGTCGCCCTGGTCTTCGACCACCAGCATGTAGCCGTCCGGCGTGCGCGAGGTCGCGATGCAGACCGGCGGCTTGCCATAGGCGTAGGCGTTGTCGACCAGGTTGCCGACGATGCGGTCCAGCTGCGTGGCGATCATGCGGAAGCCCTCGCCCGCGCCCAGCGACAGCACCACCTGGCGCTCCTGCTCGGCCAGCGACGCGGCCAGCTCGTTGACGCGCCGGTCCACCGGCACCGGCCGCGCGGTCGACTCGCTGGTCTGCGCGAAGCTCAGGAACTGCTCGACGATAGCCGCCATCGAATCGACGTCGCGCGTGACTCCCGCGGCGGCCTTGGGATCGGCCAGCATCTCGGCACGCAGGCGCAGCCGCGCCAGCGGCGTCTTCAGGTCATGGGCGATGCCGGCCAGCATGGTGTTGCGCTCCTGGTCGATGCGCGCGAGGTCGGCCACCATGCGGTTGAAGCGCTCGATCAGCTGGCGCAGCTCGTGCGGGCCGCGCTCGCGCAGCGGTGGCACGGCGTGCTGGCGCGACAGCAGCGCGGCCGCGTTGGCCATGTCGCGCACCGGGCGCTGGATCTGCCAGGCGATCAGCACGGCAAACACGATCGCCACGCCCACCACCAGCATCACCCCCGGCACCAGCCGGTTGTCCGGCGGCGGATTGTGGACCCAAAGAATCGGCATCGCGATCCAGTCGGCGCGGCTCGGCAGCTTGATCCAGATGCGCGGCGTGGTCTCGTCTTCCAGCCGGATCTCGGTGCCTTGCGGCAGCCGGCTGATGAACTGCTCCACCAGCCGGCGCGAGCGCCCGCCCTTGGGCGCGGTGGCGTGCTCGTCGGCATCGGCGGTGTTGGCGGTTTCCACCAGGCTGGGCAGCCTGGCGGGCGGCCGCGCATCGAGCGCGCGCTCGATGCTGTCGAGCTGGAACAGCATCTGCTCCACCGAATAGTCGACCTGCTGCTGGCGCCGGTCCATGCGCAGGATCGCCAGCCACGAGAAATGGCTGATCACCAGCACCGCGGCGATCAGCAGCGCAATGCGGCCGAACAGGGTATCGATACGTCGCAACTTCATCGGCAAGCAGGTCCTGGTGGCGCCAGGTCATTCGGGGCGCCGGCGCCGGGTTATTCGGGGAGGCCCGCGGGAATCTCTTCCGCTTCGTCGGGCACGAAGGTGTAGCCGCGCCCGCGCACGGTCTGGATATAGCGCGGGCGCTGCGCGTCCTCGTCCAGCAGCCGGCGCAGGCGCCAGATCTGCACGTCGATGCCGCGGTCGCTGATGCCGCTGGCGCTGCCGTACATCAGCTCGACGATGCGCTCGCGCGACAGCACTTCGAGCGGATGCATCAGCAGCAGCTTGAGCAGCGCGAACTCGGTATCGCTGATCGACAGCGCCTGGCCGGTACGCGTCAGCGTGCGCTGGCGGAAGTTGACGCGGAACGGGCCGAACGCGACCGACTCGCGGTCCTCGGGCGCCGCCGCCGGGCGCGCCAGCTTGCGGCGCAGCACGGCGTTGATGCGCGCCAGCAGCTCGCGCGGCGAGAACGGCTTGCCGAGGTAGTCGTCGGCGCCGATCTCGAGGCCGACGATGCGGTCGATCTCGTCGCTGCGGGCGGTGAGCAGGATCACCGGGATATCGTCGTTGCGGGCGCGCAGGTTGCGCAGCGCGGTCAGGCCGTCGACCTTGGGCATCATCAGGTCCAGCACGATCAGCGCCGGCCGCTCGCGCTCCAGGCGCGCCTGCAGGCCATCGCCGTCATGCATCACCGAGACCGCGAAGCCCTGCTGGGTCAGGTACTCGCGCAACAGGTCGCGCAGTTCGGGATCATCGTCGACGACGAGGATCTGGGTAGGCTGGTTGGTTCGCATAGGCACATGATAGTCAGCGCCGGCGCCACATGCGCCGGCGGGGCCGGACGGTTTTGTTTCCGCAGGTTACACGCGGGGTCCTGGTAATCCTCTGTAATAAATCGGCCGGGCGCCGAAATACGGGCGTCCGCGCCCGCACATTATCCTTGCCGCATGACTTGCCGTCAGCGCCGCCCCATGCGCGCCGCCCGGCACGCGCCGGCACGCCGGCGGCCCTTGCGCGGCTGCCCGCCAGGCCGGCCGGCGCCCATGGCGATGCGGCATACTGCGGCATCGTCACTTGCCAGCAGAACACGACGGTGCGCCGCGCGCACCGTTCCCAGGATTGCGGACATGTCCAACCCCGAACAAGGCCAACCTAACCCCTCCCCCTCCCCGTCTTCGCGCCCGCCGCGCAGGCACCGGCGCCGGCTCTATGCCGGGCTGCTGGTGCTGCTGCTGGCCGGGGGCGGCTGGTACTGGTATGCGCACCGCGGCGACGCCACCAAAGGCGCCGCGGCGGGTCCCGGCGGCGCCAGCGGACCCGCGGCGGGAGGTCCGGGCGGTCGTGCCGGCATGCCGCGCTCGCCGGTGGTGGTCGCCACCGCGGTCCAGCGCGACATGGACGTGGTCCTGAACGGGCTCGGCAACGTAACGCCGGTCTCCAACGTGACCGTGCGCGCGCAGGTGTCCGGCCCGCTGCTCAAGGTGCTGTTCAGGGAAGGCCAGATGGTCAAGGCCGGCGACGTGCTGGCCGAGATCGACCCGCGCCCGTTCCAGGCCGCGCTCGACCAGGCCGTGGGGCAGCTGGCGCGCGACCAGGCGCTGCTGCAGAACGCGCGGCTGGACCAGCAGCGCTACCGCACCCTGCTGGGCCAGGACTCGATCTCCAAGCAGCAGGTCGATACCCAGGACGCGCTGGTGCGCCAGTATGAAGGCGTGGTCAAGACCGACCAGGGCAACGTTGCCAACGCGCGCCTGCAGCTGGGCTATACAAAGATCGTGGCGCCGGTGTCGGGCCGCATCGGCCTGCGCCAGGTCGACCCCGGCAATATCGTCAACACCAGCGACACCAACGGCATCGCGCTGATCACGCAGATCCAGCCGATCGCGGTGATGTACACCATCCCCGAGGACAACCTGCCATCGGTGCTGAAGAAGCTCAACGCCGGCGAGAAGCTGCCGGTGCAGGCCTGGGACCGCCAGGTGCGCAACCAGCTCGGCGAAGGCGAGCTGCTGACCACCGACAACCAGATCGACACCACCACCGGCACGGTCAAGCTCAAGGCGGTCTTTCCCAACGCCGACGGCATGCTGTTCCCCAACCAGTTCGTCAACGTGCGCACCCGCGTCGACACGCTCCGGGACGCCACCGTGATCCCGGTGGCGGCGATCCAGCGCGGCCAGCAGGGCACCTTCGTCTATACCGTGGACGAGGCCAGCCAGGTCAAGGTGCAGGTGGTCACGCTGGGCCCCGGCGACGGCAGCCGCACCGCGGTGCTCGGTGGCCTGGCGCCGGGCCAGCGCGTGGTGGTCGACGGCGCCGACCGGCTCAAGGAAGGCATGACGGTCGAGACCGTCGATCCGGCCGCGCGCGCCGCCGCGGTGGTGCCGGCCAGCCAGCCGCGCGCGCGCGGGCGGCGCCATCGCGACGGTACAGGCGGTGCCAGCAATGCGCAGGCCGATGCCGGCGCGGCAGGCGCTTCGGCACCGCAAGGCGAACGCCGCCGCCGCGACGCCGGCGCCAGCGCACCGGCCGCGCGCGCGCCGCAGCAGTAAGGACGCCGCATGAACCCGTCCCGCCTCTTCATCGAGCGCCCGGTCGCGACGGCGCTGCTGATGCTGGCCATCCTGCTGTCCGGGCTGGTGGCCTACCGGCTGCTGCCGCTGTCGGCGCTGCCCGAGGTCGACTATCCCACCATCCAGGTCACCACGCTCTACCCCGGCGCCAGCCCGGACGTGATGACCTCGTCGGTCACCGCGCCGCTGGAGCGCCAGTTCGGCCAGATGCCGGGCCTGAAGCAGATGTCGTCGTCCTCGTCCGGCGGCGCGTCGGTGATCACACTGCAGTTCGAGCTGACGCTGCCGCTGGACGTGGCCGAGCAGGAGGTGCAGGCCGCCATCAACGCCGGCAGCAACCTGCTGCCGTCCGACCTGCCGATGCCGCCGGTCTACAGCAAGGTCAACCCGGCGGATGCGCCGATCATGACCATCGCCATGACCTCCGACACCATGCCGCTGCCCAAGCTGCAGGACATGGTCGATACGCGCGTGGCGCAGAAGATCTCGCAGATCCAGGGCGTGGGCCTGGTCACCATCAGCGGCGGCCAGCGTCCCGCGGTGCGCATCCAGGCCAATCCGGCCGCGCTGGCGTCGCTGGGCATGTCGATCGACGACCTGCGCACCGCCATCGGCGCATCCAACGTCAACGGTGCCAAGGGCAGCTTCGACGGCCCGCAACGCGCCTCGACCATCGACGCCAACGACCAGCTGCGCTCGGCCGACGAGTACCGCCAGATCATCCTGGGCTACAAGAACGGCGCGCCGATCCGCATCACCGACGTCGCCGAGATCGTCGACGGCCCCGAGAACAGCCGGCTGGCCGCGTGGGCCAACGACAAGCCCGCGATCGTGCTGAACATCCAGCGCCAGCCCGGCGCCAACGTGATCGAGGTGGTCGACCGCATCAAGGCGCTGCTGCCGCAGCTGCAGAACGCGCTGCCGGCGTCGGTGCACGTGCAGCTGCTGACCGACCGCACCACCACCATCCGCGCTTCAGTGGAAGACGTGCAGTTCGAGCTGCTGCTGGCGATCGCGCTGGTGGTGCTGGTGATCTTCCTGTTCCTGCGCAATATCCCCGCCACCATCATCCCCGGGGTGGCGGTACCGCTGTCGCTGGTCGGCACCTTCGGCGTGATGTACCTGTCCGGGTTCTCGATCAACAACCTGACGCTGATGGCGCTGACCATTGCCACCGGCTTCGTCGTCGACGATGCGATCGTGATGATCGAGAACATCATGCGCTACATCGAGAAAGGCGACTCGCCGATGCAGGCGGCGCTCAAGGGCTCGAAGCAGATTGGCTTCACCATCATCTCGCTGACCTTCTCGCTGGTGGCGGTGCTGATCCCGCTGCTGTTCATGGGCGACGTGGTCGGCCGGCTGTTCCGAGAGTTCGCGATCACGCTGGCGGTGTCGATCCTGATCTCGGCGGTGGTGTCGCTGACGCTTACGCCGATGATGTGCGCACGGTTGCTGCACCACGTGCCGGAGGAAAAGCTGTCACGCTTCCACCGCGCCACCGGCCGCTTCTTCGACAACGTGATCGAGCGCTACGGCCGTGGCCTGGAGTGGGTGCTCGACCGCCAGAAGGCAACACTGGTGGTGGCGGTGGCCACGCTGGCGCTGACCGTGCTGCTCTACCTGCTGGTGCCCAAGGGCTTCTTCCCGGTGCAGGACACCGGCGTGATCCAGGGCATCACCGAGGCCGCGCAGACCACCTCGTTCAGCGCCATGGCGCGCAAGCAGGAGGCAGTGGCCAAGGTGGTGATGCAGGACCCGGCGGTGGCCAGCCTGTCGTCGTTCATCGGCGTCGATGGCAGCAACACCACGCTCAACGCCGGGCGCATGCTGATCAACCTCAAGCCCAAGGGCGAGCGCGATCCCATCGACGTGGTCACGCAGCGCCTGCAGCAGTCGGTGCAGAGCCTTGGCGGCGTGTCGCTGTTCACGCAGCCGGTGCAGGACCTGACCATCGAGGACAAGGTCGCGCGCACGCAGTACCAGTTCACGGTGGAAGATCCCGATCCCGCGACGCTGGCGACTTGGGTGCCGAAGCTGGTCGAGCGCCTGCGCCAGGAGCCCGAACTGCGCGATGTCACCAGCGACCAGCAGAACAACGGCCTGCGCGCCTATGTCGATATCGACCGCGACGCCGCGGCGCGTTTCGGCATCACCACCGCGGTGATCGACAGCGCGCTGTACAGCGCCTTCGGCCAGCGGCTGGTGTCGACCATCTTCACGCAGTCGAGCCAGTACCGCGTGGTGCTCGAGACCATGCCGGAATTCCGCACCAGCCCGCAAGCGCTGGCCGAGCTGCGCCTGCCGTCCTCGTCCGGCGGACAGGTGCCGCTGGGCGCGTTCGCGCGCATCACCGAGCGCACCGGGCCGCTGGTGATCAACCACCAGGGCCAGTTTCCCGCGGCGACGATCTCGTTCAACCTGGCGCCGGGCGAATCGCTGGGCGCGGCAGTCGACAAGATCACCCGGGTCGAGCAGGAGCTGGGCCTGCCGATCTCGATGCAGACCAGCTTCCAGGGCGCGGCGCTGGCGTTCCGCGCGTCGCTGTCGAACACGCTGTGGCTGATCCTGGCCGCGGTGGTGACCATGTATATCGTGCTGGGCGTGCTGTATGAAAGCACCATCCACCCGGTCACGATCCTGTCGACGCTGCCGTCGGCCGGCGTCGGCGCGCTGCTGGCGCTGCTGGTGGCGGGGCAGGACCTGGGCATCATCGCCATCATCGGCATCATCCTGCTGATCGGCATCGTCAAGAAGAACGCGATCATGATGATCGACTTCGCGCTCGAGGCCGAGCGCGAGCAGGGCATGACCCCGCGCGACGCGATCTTCCAGGCCTGCCTGCTGCGCTTCCGCCCGATCCTGATGACCACCATGGCGGCATTGCTGGCGGCGCTCCCGCTGATGCTGGGCTCCGGCATCGGCAGCGAGCTGCGCCAGCCGCTGGGCGTGACCATGGTGGGCGGCCTGCTGGTGAGCCAGGTGCTGACGCTGTTCACCACGCCGGTGATCTACCTGGCCTTCGACCGCGTGGCGACGCGCGTGAAGGGCTGGCGCAAGCGCCGCTTCGGCGATCCGGAGGAAGGCGGCACGGGCGAGGAGCCGGTCTGAGCATGAATCTTTCGGCCGCCTTCATCCACCGCCCGGTCGCGACCGCGCTGCTGACGCTCGGCATCCTGCTGGCGGGCCTCGCGGCGCTGCGGCTGCTGCCGGTATCGCCGCTGCCGCAGGTGGACTTCCCGACCATTTCGGTATCGGCGTCGCTGCCCGGCGCCAGCCCGGAAACCATGGCCGCCACCGTGGCCACGCCGCTGGAGCGCGCGCTCGGCGCCATCGCCGGCGTGACCGAGATCACCTCCAGCAGCTCGCTGGGCTCGACCCGCGTGACGCTGCAGTTCGACCTGTCGCGCAATATCGACGGCGCCGCGCGCGACGTGCAGGCCGCCATCAACGCCTCGCGCGCGACGCTGCCGACCAGCCTGCCCAACAACCCGACCTACCGCAAGGTCAACCCGGCCGACGCGCCGATCATGATCATCGCGCTGACCTCGCCGACCATGACGCGCGGGCAGTTGTACGACGCGGCCTCGACCATCCTGGCGCAGAAGCTGTCGCAGGTCGAAGGCGTGGGCCAGGTCACCATCGGCGGCGCCTCGCTGCCGGCGGTGCGGGTCGAGCTGAACCCGACCGCGCTCAACAACTACGGCATCTCGCTCGAGGACGTGCGCAACACCATCAGCGCGACCAACGCCAACCGGCCGCTGGGCACGCTGGAGAACGCCAGCAACAACTGGCAGGTCTATGCCAACGACCAGGCGATGAAGGCGGAAGACTACATGCCGCTGATCATCCGCTACGCCACGCCGGGCACGTACTCGTCGGCGTCGGCGGGGGCGCTGATCGCCAGCACCGCCAACGCCACCGCCAGCGGCGGCGTCAGCACCAAGGTGGTCAACGGCGTCACCGTGACCACGCTGACCACCAGCAGCGGCACCACCACCATCACCAGCGGCGCCACCGGCGGCACCAGCGCCACCAGCGGCCCGAATGCGTTCGCGGTGCCGGTGCGGCTGCGCGATGTCGCCAACGTCGTCGATTCGGTGCAGGACATCCGCAACGCCGGCTCGGCCAACGGCAAGCCGTCGGTGCTGCTGGTGCTGAACCGCTCGCCCGGCGCCAACATCATCGAGACCGTCGACCGCGTCAACGAGATGCTGCCGCAGCTGCAGAAGATGATCCCGGCGGCGATCTCGATGGACGTGATGATGGACCGCACCCCCACCATCCGCGCCTCGCTGCGCGAGGTCGAGCACACCCTGATGATCTCGGTGGCGCTGGTGATCATGGTGGTGTTCGTGTTCCTGCGCAACGTGCGCGCCACCCTGATCCCCAGCGTGGCGGTGCCGGTGTCGCTGATCGGCACGTTCTCGGTGATGTACCTGGCCGGGTTCTCGCTGAACAACCTGTCGCTGATGGCGCTGACCATCGCCACCGGCTTCGTCGTCGACGATGCCATCGTGGTGCTGGAGAATATCTCGCGCCATATCGAGGACGGCATGAAGCCGCTCGCGGCGGCGCTGCGCGGCGCGCGCGAAGTGGGCTTCACGGTACTGTCGATGAGCCTGTCGCTGATCGCGGTGTTCATTCCGCTGCTGATGATGGGCGGCATCGTCGGCCGGCTGTTCCAGGAATTCGCGATCACGCTGTCGGTGGCGATCCTGGTGTCGCTGGTGGTCTCGCTGACCACCACGCCGATGATGTGCGCGCGCATGCTGCGGCCGGTGGAACGTGAGCAGCAGGGACGCTTCTTCCGCGCCACCGAGCGCATGTTCCAGTGGCTGCACGACGGCTACGCGCGCTCGCTGTCCACCGCGCTGCGCTTCAGCCCGCTGGTGTGGCTGGTGCTGATCGCCACCATCGCGCTCAACGTGTACCTGTACGTGATCGTGCCCAAGGGCTTTTTCCCGCAGCAGGACACCGGGCGGCTGATCGGCTTTATCCGCGCCGACCAGGCTACCTCGTTCCAGGCCATGCGCGGCAAGCTCGACAACTTCATCAGGATCGTCCAGTCCGACCCGGCGGTGGTCAACGTGACCGGCTTTACCGGCGGCTCGCAGCGCAATACCGGGCAGATGTTCGTTACGCTCAAGCCGCTGTCGGAGCGCAAGGAATCGGCCGACACCATCATCGCCCGGCTGCGCGGCAAGCTCGCCAAGGAGCCCGGCGCCAGCCTGTTCCTGCAGTCGGTGCAGGACATCCGCGTGGGCGGGCGCCAGAGCAGTTCGCAGTACCAGTTCACGCTGCAGTCCGACGACCTCGAGGTGCTGCGCGCGTGGGAGCCCAAGGTGCGCGCGGCGCTGTCCAACCTGAAGGGGCTCGAGGATATCGACACCGACACCAACGACAAGGGCCTGCAGACCTCGGTGATCATCGACCGCGACGCGGCCTCGCGCCTGGGCGTGACCGCGCAGCAGGTCGATGCGGTGCTCAACGATGCCTTCGGCCAGCGGCTGGTGTCGACCATCTACCATCCGCTCAACCAGTATCGCGTGGTGATGGAGCTGAGCCAGGAATACCTGCAGGGACCCGAGGCGCTCAAGGACATCTACGTCGTCACCGGCAACGGCAACCGCGTGCCGCTGGCAGCGTTCGCGCGCGTGACGCCGAGCAGCACGCCGCTGGGCGTCAACCACCAGGGCCAGTTCGCGGCCTCGACCATCTCGTTCAACCTGGCCGAAGGGACGTCGCTGTCGCAGGCCACCGACGCCATCAACCGCGAGATGGCGCGCATCGGCGCGCCCGAGACCCTGCGCGCCAACTTCCAGGGCGGCGCCAAGGCGTTCCAGGACTCGCTCAAGAGCCAGCCCATCTTGATCCTGGCAGCGCTGATCACCATCTACATCGTGCTGGGCGTGCTGTATGAAAGCTATGTCCACCCGCTCACCATCCTGTCGACGCTGCCGTCGGCCGGGGTGGGCGCGCTGCTGGCGCTGCTGGCCTCGAAAACCGACTTCAGCATCATCGCGCTGATCGGCGTGATCCTGCTGATCGGTATCGTCAAGAAGAACGCGATCATGATGATCGACTTCGCCATCGACGCCGAGCGGCGCGAGGGGCTGTCGCCGCGCGACGCCATCTACCGCGCCTGCCTGCTGCGCTTCCGCCCGATCCTGATGACCACCATGGCCGCGCTGCTGGGCGCGGTGCCGCTGGCGCTGGGCCGCGGCGACGGCGCCGAGCTGCGCGCGCCGCTGGGCATTTCCATTGTCGGCGGGCTGGTGGTAAGCCAGCTGCTGACGCTGTACACCACGCCGGTGGTCTACCTGACGCTGGACCGCTGGCGCCTCAAGGTGAAGGCCTGGCGCCAGCGCCGGCGCGGCGGCACGCCCGACCTGCCGGCCGCCGTCTAGTAATGCAGAGATTCGCCATGACCGCTTTTTCCCGCTTGCTGACCCCTGCCCTGCCCCTGCCGCTGGCGTGCGCGCTGCTGCTGGCCGGCTGCGCTGTCGGCCCCGACTACCAGCGCCCCGACGCGCCGCTGTCGGCATCGTTCAAGGAGGCCGCGGCCGACGCCGCCACACCCGCCTGGACCGGCGACTGGAAACCCGCCGAACCGCAGGATGCGCTGGCGCGCCCCGACTGGTGGACCGTGTTCGGCGATGCGCAGCTCGACGCGCTGATGGCCGAAGTGCAGGTCTCGAACCAGAACATCAAGGCCGCCGAGGCCCAGTACCGCCAGGCGGTGGCGTCGCTGCAGGCGGCCCGCGCCGGCTTCTTCCCGCTGGTCGATGCGCAGGCCGGCGCCTCGCGCGCGCGCAATGCCGGCGGCAACACCCTCAACGGGCAGAGCGCCACGCTGGGCGCGACCTGGGAGCTCGACGTCTGGGGCCGGGTGCGGCGCCAGGTCGAAAGCAGCGAGGCCAGCGCGCAGGCGAGCGAGGCCGACCTGGCCTCGACGCTGCTGTCGACGCAGGCCACGCTGGCGCAGAGCTACTTCCTGCTGCGCGTGGCCGATGCGCAGAAGGCGCTGCTGGACCGCACCGTGGCCGACTACCAGAAGTCGCTGCAGCTGGTGCAGAACCAGTACGCGGCGGGCACCGCGCAGCGCTCCGACGTGCTGCAGTCCGAGACCCAGCTCAAGAGCGCGCAGGCGCAGCAGATCGACATCCAGATCACGCGCGCGCAGGTGGAACATGCCATCGCCGTGCTGGTGGGCAAGCCGCCGGCGGCGCTGTCGCTGGCCGCCGGCGAGTTCCGCGCCGCGCCGCCGCGCGTGCCGGCCGCGGTGCCGTCGCAACTGCTGGAGCGCCGCCCCGACATTGGCGCGGCCGAGCGGCGCATGGCGTCGGCCAATGCACAGATCGGCGTGGCGCAGGCGGCCTACTATCCGACCCTGTCGCTGTCGGCCAGCGGCGGGCTGACCGCCAGCACGCTGGCGCGCTGGATGTCGCTGCCGGACCGGATCTGGTCGATCGGCGGCGGCCTCGCCGGCACGCTGTTCGATGGCGGCGCGCGCCGCGCGGCCAAGGCGCAGGCGGTGGCAGCCTACGACCAGACCGTGGCCAGCTACCGCCAGACCGTGCTGGGCGCGTTCCAGGAAGTCGAGGACAACCTCGCCGCGCAGCGGCTGCTGGAACAGGAAGCGGTGGTGCAGAACGACGCGCTGCGCTCGGCGCGCGAGGCGCTGGCGCTGGTGAACAACCGCTACCGCGCCGGCACCGCCGGCCTGCTGGACGTGCTCACGGCGCAGACCAGCGCCTACACCGCCGAGCGCACCGCGCTGTCGATTGCCGGGCGCCAGTACACCGCGGCGGTGGTGCTGATCAAGGCACTGGGCGGCGGCTGGCACGCGCAGCCGGCGAGCGCTGGTGGCAGCGACAGCGGGCAAGGCGCCGCGCCGGCCACCGTGGGGCAGCGCTAGGCGCCGCGCTGCGGCGCGCTCGGCAGCGGCTGCGCGCAGATGCGCTCGCGCAGCCAGGTGGCGGCCTTGCCCAGCGGCCGCTGCTTGTGCCACACCAGCTCCATCGCCACCGGCCAGTCCTGCTGCTGGAACGCCAGCGGCGGCGACACCAGCTGCGCCGCCGCGGGCGAATTGGCGACCACGTGCCACGGCACGAAGGCCCAGCCCAGGCCGCGCTTGACCAGTTCGACGATCACCCACTGGCTTTCCACCCACCACACGTCGGCGGCCACGCGCAGGCGCATTTTTTCCTCGCTGTCGGTGCGGGTCGCGACCATCAGCTGGCGGTAGCGCTTGAGCTCTTCCCAATCCACCCGCTGCGACGCCAGCGGATGGTCGGGCGCGCACAGGATCTGCATCGGCATCCAGCCGAGCGCATGGAAGCCCAGTTCCGGCGGCAGCACCTCCTGGCGCCACATGATGCCGAGGTCGGCGCCGCCCTCCAGCACCAGCCGGCTGACGTCCTCCATCAGCGGGAACAGCAGTTCCAGCTCCACCGCCGGGAAGCGCCCGGAAAATTCCACCAGCAGCGCCCCCAGCGTCTCTTCCGGATAGAGCTCGTCGACCGCCAGCACCAGCCGGGTCTCGACGCCCTCGCCCAGGCTCTTGGCCACGCCACGGAAATGCTCGCAGCGCTCCAGGATCACGCGTGCCTCGGCCAGCAGCCGTTCGCCGGCCGGGGTCAGCACCGGGTAGCGGCCGCTGCGGTCGAACAGCGCGTTGCCGGCGTCGATCTCGAGGTTGGACACCGCCGCGCTGACCACCGACTGGGCCTTGCCGAGCCGGCGCGCCGCGGCCGAGAAAGAGCCGGTGTCGGCCGCGGCGACGAAGGCCTGCAACTGCTCCAACGAGAGACTCACCCGTAACCCCACTCACTCATCTATCTGTCAAAGCGATAGTATCCAACTTGGCAATCCCTGCCCAGCAGATAGACTAGGCCCCATCGTCTTTGCCCGCAAGGAGAAACCATGCGCAAAACCTGGGACCGGATCCGCCATGCCGTTGGCTTCGAGGTGGTCGGCCTGCTGATCTTCGCCCCGCTGGCGAGCTGGGCCTTCGGCTATGAACTTCACCAGATGGGGCTGATCGGCGCGGTCGCCTCGCTGATCGCTACCGGCTGGAACTACCTCTACAACGTGCTGTTCGACAAGGGCATGCTGCGTTTCACCGGCCAGCTGCGCAAGTCGGTGCCGGTGCGCGTGCTGCACGCGCTGCTGTTCGAGCTGGGCCTGCTGGTGGTGTTCCTGCCGTCGGTGGCGTGGTACCTCGATATCAGCCTGGTCGACGCGCTCATCATGGACATCGCCGTGGCCGGCTTCTACATGGTCTACGCGCTGGTCTACAACTGGCTCTACGACATCGTGTTCCCGGTGCCGGCGCTCAAGGCCCAGGCCACCTCCCAAGCCAAGCCGGAAGGCGCCGCGCTGGGCTGAGCGCGGGTTTTTCCCGACCCCGGACGCCGTGCGCCGGGGTCTTTCCCGTCTTGCCGCCACCGGCCGAATCGTTATACTCCATAACAAATTCGGTTCGCCCGGGAGCGGCGCCGCGGGCGCGGCCCCGGCGCGACCTGTACGCGGGGAGACATCATGAAAATCGCAATCGCCGGGGGCGGCATCGGCGGGCTGACACTGGCGCTGCTGTGCCACCGCCATGGCATCGAGGCCGAGGTCTGGGAAGCCAGCGAAACGCTGCGCCCGCTCGGCGTTGGCATCAACCTGCTGCCGCACGCCGTGCGCGTGCTGTCCGAGCTGGGCCTGCGCGATGCGCTCGCCGCCATTGCCGTCGAGACCTCGTCGCTGTCGTACTACAACAAGCTGGGCCAGCGCATCTGGCATGAGCCGCGCGGGCTGGCCGCGGGCTATGACTGGCCGCAGTTCTCGATCCATCGCGGCGAATTCCAGATGCTGCTGCACCGCACCGTGGTCGAGCGCCTGGGGGCCGGCGCGGTCCATACCGGCCACAGCTTCGAGTCCGTGCTGGATACCGGCGCGCAGGGCCCCGCGCGCTTCGTGCTGCGCCGCCGCGCCGACAATGCCGCGGTCGAGTCCGGCGCCGACGTGCTGGTCGGCGCCGACGGCATCCATTCGGCGGTGCGCCGCCATTTCTATCCCCACGGCGACCTGCCGCGCTTCTCGCGCCGGCTGCTGTGGCGCGCGGTCACCGAGGCGCCGCCCTACCTGGACGGCCGCTCGATGTTCATGGCCGGGCACCAGGACCAGAAATTCGTCGCCTATCCCATCTCCGAACCGCTGCGCCGCCAGGGCCGCGCGCTGGTCAACTGGATCGCCGAGCTGCGCGTGCCCGACAGCGTGCCCGACACCCCGCCGCGCAGCGACTGGAACAAGCAGGTCGACAAATCCGTGTTCCGCGCCGCGTTTGCCGACTGGCGCTGGGACTGGATCGACATCCCCGCGCTGATCGACGGCGCCGGCGCCATCTACGAATTCCCGATGGTCGACAAGGACCCGCTGCCGCGCTGGACCTTCGACCGCGTCACGCTGCTGGGCGACGCCGCGCACCCGATGTACCCGATCGGCTCGAACGGCAGCGCCCAGGCCATCCTTGACGCGCGCTACCTGGTCGACAGCCTGCTCGGCACCCGCGACACCGGCTACGCGCTGCGCGAATACGAGGCCGAGCGCCTGCCGCGCACCGCCGGCATCGTGCTGCGCAACCGCATGAACGGGCCGGAGCAGGTGATGCAGCTGGCGGAGGAGCGCGCGCCGCAAGGGTTCGGCGATATCGAACAGGTGATTCCGCGCGCGGAGCTGGAAGCGATTTCGCTGCGATACAAGCAGCTGGCGGGGTTCGACCGGCAGTCGATGCAGGGCAAGGGCTAGCGAAACCTTGCTTCTGGCCGAGTGGGTACTCCTCTCCCCTCACGGGGAGAGGGCCGGGGTGAGGGGCGGTTTAGCAAGCGACCACAACAAACCGTTCCGACGGTTTTGTCCTGAGGCGCAAGCTGTCGACGCGCCTGCCCTCACCCCCTGCCCCGCTCCCGCAAGCGGGAGAGGGGGAGCAATCCAGCGGGATGGAAAACACATAAGATCATTCAGCATCGAGGAGAACAACCATGGCGTCCCACACCCCTGCCAGGCGCACCCGCCTCGCACTCGGCATCGCCCTAGCCTTCGCCGCCACCACCGCGCTCGCCGACATCACCGTCGGCGTCAGCCTGTCCACCACCGGCCCGTCCGCATCGCTCGGCATCCCGCAGAAAAACACGCTGGCCTACCTGCCGCAGCGGATCGGCGGCGAGCCGGTGCGCTACATCGTGCTGGACGATGCCTCCGATCCGACCCAGGGCGCCAAGGCGGCGCGCCGCTTCGTCGCCGAGGACAAGGTCGACATCATCCTGGGCTCGTCCGCGGTGGCACCGTCGATCGCGATTGCAGAGGTGGCCGACGAGGCCCAGACCGTGCAGCTGGCATTCTCGCCGATCGAGCTCAAGCCCGGGCGCGGCGCCTGGACCTTCCGGCTGGCGCAGCCGGTGCGGCTGATGGCCAATGCCGTGGCCGCCACCGCCAAAAACCAGGGCGTCAGGACCATCGGCTTTATCGGCTTTGCCGATGCCTACGGCGAGACCTGGCTGAAGGACTTCACCGCCGCCGCCACCGCCAACGGCATCCGCCTGATCGCCACCGAGCGCTACGGCCGCGCCGACACCAGCGTGACCGCGCAGGTGCTCAAGCTGATCGCCGCCAAACCCGATGCCATCCTGATCGCCGGCGCCGGCACCGGCGCGGCGCTGCCGCACACCACGCTGCGCGAGCGCGGCTACGGCGGCACCCTCTACCAGACCCACGGCGCGGCCACCAAGGACCTGATCCGCATCGGCGGGCGCCTGGTCAACGGCGCGATCCTGCCCGCCGGCCCGGTGATCGTGCCGGAGCAGCTGCCCGCCGGCGACCCGGTGCGCAAGCCCGGGCTGGACTACGTCACCCGCTATGAAAAGCAGTACGGGGCCGAGAGCCGCACGCAGTTCGGCGCCCATGCCTACGATGCCGGGCTGGTGCTGGAGCGCATCGTGCCGGTGGCGCTGAAGCAGGCGCGCCCCGGCACGCCGGCCTTCCGCCAGGCGCTGCGCCACGCGCTCGAGACCGAGCGCGACATCGTGGTCTCGCACGGGGTGCTGAACTTCAGTGCGCAAGACCACTATGGCTTTGACCAGCGCGGTCGGGTTATGGTGACAATAGAGAACGGCAACTGGAAACTGATCAAATGATTCCCGACGCATCCGCCACACCGCCCGCCACCCCCGCGCGGCGGGCCCGCACCGGCGCAGCGCCCGCGCGGCGCAGGACGCGCGATGCGCTGGCGCCCGACCCGGCCGCCGGCGACGGTGGCGGTGGCGGCTTCGACCCGCATGTGCCGAACATCGACTACGGCGTGCTCGACAACCTGGTCGGCTACGCCATCCGCCGCGCGCAGATCCGCATCTACGAAGACTTCGTGCAGTCGCTGGCGCAGTGGCAGATCACCCCGCCGCGCTTCTCGGCGCTGGTCATCATCTCGCGTAACCCGCACCTGAAGCTGACCGAGCTGGCGCAGATCCTGGGCATCGCGCGCTCGGGCGCGGTGCTGCTGGTGGATGCGCTCGAGGCCATGAAGCTGGTGGCGCGGCGCCCGGCCGCGGGCGACCGGCGCGCCTACAGCCTGGTGCTGACCCCGGCCGGGCGCCGCACGCTCGAAGCCGCCACGCAGGCAGTGGTAGCGCACGACGCCCACGTCAGCTCGGCGCTCGGCGAAACCGAGCAGGCCACGCTGAAAGCGCTGCTGGCACGGCTGGCGCCGCCGCGCGCCGGCTGAACCGCCGCGCCATCGTCACTGTCATCCGCTTGCGGGCGGCCATGCGTTAACATGGCCGCCATGCCAAGAACCCTCGCCGCGCCCACCGCAGCGCGACCCGGCGCGCTGCTGCGCCGCCTGTCGCCGCTGCTCTCGCCCCTCGTTGCCGCCGTGCTGCTGGCCGGCGGCCCGGCACTGGCACCGGCCTACGCCAAGCCGCCCACCAAGGCCGTCAAGGCGACCAAGGCCACCAGGCCCGCCAAAGCGCCGGAATCGGCCAAAGCCGCCAAAGCCGCAACCAAGGCCGCCGCCGATCCGGCGCTGCTCAGTGCCGGCGTGCCCGCCCCGGTGGCCGCGGCCCTGCGCCGCGCCGGCGTGCCGGCCGCGGCGGCCAGCTTCTACGTGGTGCGACTGGGCGACAGCAGCGCGCGCGCCAGCTGGAACGCGCAGCTGCCGATGAACCCGGCCTCGACCATGAAGCTGGTCACCACCTTCGCCGGCCTGCAGCTGCTGGGGCCCGACTACCGCTGGCAGACCTCGCTCTACGCCGACGCGCAACCCGGCGCCGACGGCACCGTCAACGGCAACGTCTACCTGCGCGGCCACGGCGATCCCAAGCTGGTGCCAGAGGAAATGGCCAAGCTGGTGGCGCGGGCGCGTGCCGCCGGCGCCAGCACCATCGACGGCGACCTGGTGCTGGATCGCAGCTACTTCGCCGATGGCCTGGACAGCAACGGCACCATCGACGGCGAGGTGCAGCGCGCCTACAACGTCGGCCCCGATGCGCTGCTGTACGCCTTCAAGACGCTGTCGTTCACGCTCACGCCGGACCCGGCCACGCAGACCGTGGCGGTCAGCGTCACGCCGGAGCTGGCGCAGCTCAAGCTGGACAACCGCCTGACGCTCACCAACGGCCGCTGCGGCGACTGGCAGAGCAGCGCCAGCCCGACCGTGCTGCCGCAAGCCGATGGCACCGTGCTGGCCTCTTTCTACGGCGACTATGCCAGCGACTGCGGCGAGCACGTACTCAATATCGCCACGCTGTCGCACGCGGAATTCACCTGGGGCGGCTTTGTCGCCGAGTGGCAGCGCGCCGGCGGGCGCTTTGCCCGCCTGCCCGCGCTGCGCAGCGGCAAGGTGCCGCGCGGCGCGGTGCTGCTGGCGCGCCACTACGGCCTGCCGCTGGCCGACATCGTGCGCGACATCAACAAGTTCTCGAACAACGTGATGGCGCGGCAGCTGTTCCTGACCCTCGGCGCCGAGATGGACCGCGGCGGGCCCGCCAGCACCGGGCGCTCGATCCGCGTGGTGCAGCGCTGGCTGGCACGCCAGGGGCTGGACATGCCGGGGCTGGTGCTCGACAACGGCTCGGGCCTGTCGCGCGCGGAACGCATCAGCGCCTATGACATGGCGCGCCTGCTGCAGCAGGCCGCGGCCAGCCCGGTCGGGCCGGTGCTGATCGATTCGCTGCCGGTGCTGGGCGTCGACGGCACGCTGCGCAACCGCCTGACCCGCGCCAGCGCGGCCGGCAGCGGCTACCTGAAAACCGGCACGCTGGCCGATGTGCGCGCGCTGGCGGGCTATGTCGATGCCGCCGAGGGCGGCCGCTACGTGGTGGTCAGCATGATCAACCACGCCAACGCCGCGCAGGCGCAGGAGGCGCACGACGCGCTGCTGCAGTGGGTGTACCGCGGGGCGCACTGACGCCGCCGCGGCCGGGCCGCGGCGCGGCGCCGTGGCCCGCCGCCAACGCCGGGGCGGCATTTTTTTAAGCGCTCGCTTACCAGCCCGCCATCCCACCCTATAATGCCAGGGTGCCGGCCGCGTCCTGCGGCGGCAGCCTTCCGGGCCGGCCTTCGGCCCCGGGTCGCATCGCCCCCGCTTCCTCTGACATGACTTCCCGACAACCCCCGGTGTGGTTGCGCCTCTGGCATCGCTTCGCACCGGCCGAACGCGCCGGCTTTATCGACGGCGCGCGCCGCTTTGCCCCGTCCCTGCCCGCGGTATTTTCCTGGGGCCTGGTCACCGGCGTGGCCATGAGCAAATCCGTGCTGACCGTGCCCGAGGCCATCGGCATGTCGCTGCTGGTCTACGCCGGCTCGGCGCAGCTGGCGGTGCTGCCGCTGTTCGCCGCGGGGCTGCCGCTGTGGACCATCTGGCTGACCGCGGCCATGGTCAACCTGCGCTTCGTCATCTTCAGCGCCGGCATGCAGCCGCATTTCAGCTACCTGACGCTGGCGCGGCGCACGGTGCTGGGCTTCTTCAACGGCGACCTGCATTTCGTCTACTTCCTGCAGAAGTACAGCACGCCCGGCTATGAGCCCGGCAAGGAAGGCTACTTCTGGGGCATGGCGCTGACCAACTTCTGCATGTGGCAGCTGTCGTCGATCATCGGCATCGTGCTGGCCAGCCTGTTCCCGGACAGCTGGGGGCTGGGGCTGGCCGGCACCATGGCGCTGATCCCGGTGATGATCGCCACCATCAATTCGCGCTCGACGCTGATGGCGGTGGTGATTTCGGCGGTGCTGGCGCTGCTGTGCTTCGACCTGCCGTACCGGCTCGGGCTGGTGGTGGCGGTGGTCGGCGCGATCGCGGCGGGCATGGCCAGCGATGAACTGGCGGCGCGGGCCGCGCTGCGCGGCATCCGGCGGCGCAGGCAGGCACCGCTCGCCAAGCCGGGGTCCGAGCCTGCCGACCTCCCGGGAGACCGCGCATGAGCCATACCGAAGTCTGGATCGCGCTGGTCGGCATGGCGGTCGTCACCGTGATCACGCGCGCGCTGTTCCTGATGGCCGGCGAGCACATCACCGTGCCGGACCGCATCCAGCGCGCGCTGCGCTATGCGCCGGCAGCCGCGCTGGCCGCCATCATCCTGCCGGACCTGATGACCTGGCAGGGGCATTTCACCGTGGCGTTTTCCAACTACAAGCTGATGGCCGGGGTGGCGGCGACGGTGTTCTACCTGCTGACCCGGAAGATGGTGGGGATGATTGCAGTGGGGATGGCGGTGTATACGGCGTTGCGGTTGTTGGGGGGGTAATGTTGACGGCAGCGTGCTAGCAGACGCCGGCCCTCACCCCGACCCTCTCCCGCCAGCGGGAGAGGGAGCACACCGGCGGTAATCAGAAGGAACCGAACTGGCTGACTGCATTGGAATGCCAGCGGTTTGCTCTCCTCTCCCGCTGGCGGGAGAGGGGCGGGGGTGAGGGCTGGCGTATCGACGAAGTCAGGCGTGCAGCAGGCAAGCCACCGCCCTACCCCCCGAACGCCGCCGCCGCCCGCTCAAGCCGGTCCCTTACCCCGGCCCAGTCCTGCCCTTCGGGCAATACCTCGAACACCAGCTGCGTATACCCCTGCCGGTCCAGCTTGCGCAGCAGCCGGTACAGCTCCTGCGCATAGGCGGCGGCATCGGCGGGCGCCTGCACCCAGGTGCAGCGCTGGTCCGCCAGCGGCGCGCGCCCGACCCATGCCACGCGGGCATCCGCCGGCAGCGCTTCCAGGCGCGCGGCGGCGGACTGCGCATCGGCCAGCAGCAGCGGCGTGTGCGGCGCGTAGTGTGCCTTCAGCGTGCCGGACGCGCGCGGCGCGGCGGCATCCGGCGGCAGCGGGGCTTCGCCCAGCACCTGCGCCAGCATCCCCACCGTGACCGCGCCCGGGCGCAGCAGCACCGGGCCGATGCCCTGGTCCAGCCGCGACAGGTCGACGATGGTCGATTCGATGCCGACCTCGACGCCATCGCCCTCCAGCACATAGACCGCGTCGCCGAATTCCTCGCGCACATGCTGCGCGGTGGTCGGGCTGACCTGGCCGAACTTGTTGGCGGAAGGCGCGGCAATGCCGCCGCGGCCGCGCTTGAAGCGCGCCAGCAGCGCCTGCGCCACCGGATGCGACGGACAGCGCAGGCCGATGCTGTCCTGCCCGCCGGCGACCGCGGCATCGATATGCGAAGCACGCTTCAGGATCAGCGTCAGCGGTCCCGGCCAGAACGCATCGATCAGCATCCGCGCAGCCTCGGGTACCTCGTCGGTCCAGTAGCTGATGTCCGCGCCATCGACCACGTGCACGATCACCGGGTGGTTGGACGGCCGTCCCTTGAGCGCGAAGATGCGGCCGACCGCCTCGGGATTCTCGGCGTCGGCGCCCAGCCCGTAGACCGTCTCGGTCGGGAAGGCAACCAGTTGCCCCGCCTCGAGCAGGCGGACGGCTTCATCCAGTTCGGCGGCCGTGGGCGTGCGCGGCGACATCGTATTCCTTCAAAGGTGGCGTGGCGGTCGGACGGAAATTCAGAGCGGGATGTGCAGCGCCTGCGCGGCCGCCCGGAACGCGGCGTCGGCGGCTTCGGCATGCTCGCCGATGCAGTTGACATGTCCCATCTTGCGCGACGGGCGCGCATCGCTCTTGCCGTACAGGTGCAGCTTGGCGCCGGGTTGCGCCACTACTTCGTCCCAGGCCGGGGTGCGCTCCAGCCCGAACTCGAACCACACATCGCCCAGCAGGTTCAGCATCTTGCCGGCCGAATGCTGGCGCGTGCTGCCCAGCGGCAGCCGTGCCATGGCGCGCACCTGCTGCTCGAACTGGCTGGTCTCGCAGGCGTCCATGGTGATATGGCCGGAATTGTGCGGGCGCGGCGCCATTTCGTTGGCGACCAGCGAACCGTCGGTGAGCACGAAGAACTCGATGCACAGCACGCCGACATAGCCCATTTCCGTGGCGATGGCGGCGGCCGCTGCGCGGGCGCGATCGGCGATCTCGGGCGAGACGCTGGTCGACGGCATCTCGGTCGAGAACAGGATGCCGTCGCGATGCACGTTCTCGGCCAGCGGCCAGGTCGCGGTGGCGCCGTCCGCGCCGCGCGCGGCCAGCACCGACACCTCGTACGCCAGCGGCAGCATCTGCTCCAGCACGCACGGCACGTGCTGCATCGCCTTCCACGCGGCACGCACGTCGTCGCGCGTCTTCACGCGCGCCTGGCCCTTGCCGTCATAGCCCATGCGCGCGGTCTTGAGGATGCCGGGCAGCACGTGGTCGGGCAGCTGGTCGACGTCGGCGTCGTGCTGGATCACCCAGTGCGGCGCGGTCGGCACGCCGGTGCGCTCGGCGCAGGCGGCGAAGAACTTCTTCTCGCCGATGCGGTTCTGCGCGATCGACACGCAGTAGCCGCGCGGCGCGACGAACGCACCCAGCTGCTCGAGCCGGTCCAGCGACAGCGACGGCACGTTCTCGAACTCGGTGCTGACCGCCTGGCACAGCTTGCCCATCTCGGCCAGCGCGGCCTCGTCGGTGTATGCCGCGCAGATGTGCCTGTCGGCGACCACGCCGGCCGGGCTGTCCTGGTCCGGGTCGAGCACGCACACGCGATAGCCCATCGCCTGCGCCGCATGCGTGAACATGCGGCCGAGCTGGCCGCCGCCCAGCATGCCCAGCCACGCGCCGGGCAGGATGGGCGCGTCGGGACGGTCGACGCCGAACTCGGCGCGCGATTCCGGCGTGTGGGCTTCGGAGAGGTAGGGATGGATATCGGTAGGCATTGCTCGGTTCCGTCAGGGTCCGGAGGGTTACAGCGGCAGCATTACAGCGGCAACGTCATGGCACGCGCGGCTTCGGTCTGCTTCGCGCGGAAGGCTTCCAGCGCCGAGGCCAGCGCGTCGTCGGTGGTCGCCAGCGTGGCGATGGCATGCAGCGCGGCGTTGGCGGCGCCCGCCTCGCCGATGGCAAAGGTGGCCACCGGCACGCCCTTGGGCATCTGCACGATCGACAGCAGCGAGTCCTCGCCGCGCAGGTATTTCGACGGCACCGGCACGCCGAACACCGGCACGATGGTCTTGGCGGCGATCATGCCCGGCAGGTGCGCGGCCCCGCCGGCACCGGCGATGATGGCGCGGATGCCGCGGCTGCGCGCGCTCTCGGCATAGCGGAACATGTCGTCGGCCATGCGGTGCGCGGACACCACCTGGGCTTCGAACGGCACGCCGAAATCCTTCAGCATCGCCACGGCGTGCTGCATCACGTCCCAGTCGGAGCTGCTGCCCATGACGACGCCGACCAATGGCTTTTCTTGCTTGCTCACGTTTGATCCTTGCTGGTTTGCTCCCCGCTCCCGCTGGCGGGAGAGGGGCGGGGTGAGAACCGGGCGCTTCTAGACGCGTGGTGCCTTGCCAAACCACCCCTCACCCTGCCCTCTTCCCATGAGGGGAGAGGGGAACACCGTTGGCTCTTGAAAGCCGGTGGCTACGAAATTACTTCAACTCTTCGCCCGTCAGGCGCGTCAGCGCCTCACGATACTTTGCCGCGGTCTTCTCGATCACGTCGTCCGGCAGCCTGGGCGCCGGTGCGGTCTTGGGCCACGGCTTGCCGTCGATGCGCACGGCCTCCAGCCAGTCGCGCACGAACTGCTTGTCGAACGACGGCGGGTTGGTGCCCACCTGGTACGAATCGGCCGGCCAGAAGCGCGACGAGTCGGCGGTCAGCACTTCGTCCATCAGCGTCAGCACGCCGTTGTCGTCGAGGCCGAACTCGAACTTGGTGTCGGCGATGATGATGCCGCGCGTGGCGGCGAACTCGGCCGCTTCCTTGTACAGGCGGATCGAGATCTCGCGCATCTGGCGCGCCAGCGCGATGCCGATGCGGGCCTCGACCTCGGCGAACGAGATGTTCTCGTCGTGCTCGCCCATCTCGGCCTTGGCCGCCGGCGTGAAGATCGGCTCGGGCAGCTTCTGCGCGTTCTGCAGGCCCGGCGGCAGCTCGATGCCGCACACCTTGCCGGTGGCCTGGTAGTCCTTCCAGCCGCTGCCGGCGAGGTAGCCACGCACCACGGCCTCGACCAGGATCGGCTTCAGGCGCTTAACCACGACCGCGCGGCCCCTGACCTGCTCCACTTCATCCGCCGCCACCACGGTCTCGGGCGCGATGCCGGTCTCGTGGTTCGGCACGATGTGCGCGAGCTTGCGGAACCAGAAGCTGGCCATCTGGTTCAGCACGCGGCCCTTGTCGGGGATCGGCTCGCCCATGATGACGTCGAACGCCGACAGGCGGTCGGTGGTGACGATCAGCAGCTTGTCGTTGCCGACGGCGTAGTTGTCGCGCACCTTGCCGTGGCCCAGCAGCGGCAGCGAGTTGATGGAGGACTGGTAGAGAGCGTTGGTCATGATGGTTCCGATAAAACGGCGAAGCCGCCGGGCGCTGGAAGCGTGCCGCGGCGGCCGGAACTGCAAGCCGCCTTCCCCTTGCGCGGAAGGCGGACACGGGACATTACTGCACGACCTGCGCCAGCTTGCCCGACTTGTACTGCTGCGCGATCTCGCTCAGCGCCACCGGCTTGATCTTGCCGGCCTGGCCTTCGCAGCCGAACGCCAGGTAGCGCGCCTTGCACACTTGCTTGGCGGCTTCGCGGGCCGGCTTCAGGTATTCGCGCGGGTCGAACTTGCTCGGGTTCTCGACGAAGAAGCGGCGGATCGCGCCGGTCATGGCCAGGCGGATGTCGGTGTCGATGTTGATCTTGCGCACACCGTACTTGATCGCTTCCTGGATTTCCTCGACCGGCACGCCGTAGGTTTCCTTCATGTCGCCGCCGAACTTGCGGATCTCTTCCAGCAGTTCCTGCGGCACCGACGACGAGCCGTGCATCACCAGGTGGGTGTTGGGGATACGGGCGTGGATTTCCTTGATGCGGTTGATCGCCAGGATGTCGCCGGTGGGCTTGCGGGTGAACTTGTAGGCGCCGTGCGAGGTGCCGATGGCGATGGCCAGCGCGTCGAGCTGGGTGGCCTTGACGAAGTCGGCGGCCTGCTCGGGGTCGGTCAGCAGCATGGAGTGGTCCAGCTTGCCTTCGGCGCCGATGCCGTCTTCCTCGCCGGCTTCACCGGTTTCGAGCGAGCCCAGGCAGCCCAGCTCGCCCTCGACGGTCACGCCGATGGCATGCGACAGCTGCACCACCTTGCGCGTCACGTCGACGTTGTATTCGTAGTCGGCCGGGGTCTTGCCGTCTTCGCGCAGCGAGCCGTCCATCATCACCGACGAGAAGCCCAGGTCGATCGCGGCCTGGCAGATCGCCGGCGACTGGCCGTGGTCCTGGTGCATCACCACCGGGATGTGCGGATAGGCTTCGACCGCGGCCTCGATCAGGTGGCGCAGGAAGTGCTCGCCGGCGTATTTGCGGGCGCCGGCCGAGGCTTGCATGATCACCGGAGCGTTGACCTCGTCGGCCGCCTGCATGATGGCCTGCACTTGCTCGAGGTTGTTCACGTTGAAGGCCGGCAGGCCGTAGCTGTTCTCGGCTGCGTGGTCCAGCAGCTGGCGCATCGAAACGAGTGGCATGTCTAACTCCTAAATGAAAATGGGATGTCTCGGTATTCTTCTGTCGGCGCTCAATGCCCCACCCTGACGATCTTCAGGGTGTTGGTACCGCCCGGCTGCCCCATCGGCTCGCCGATGGTCAGCACGATGAAATCGCCCCGCTGCACCACGCCCTGCGCCAGCAGCAGTTCCTCGGCCTGCTCCAGCGCGGTATCGCGGTCGGTGCTCGACTGCAGCGGCAGCGGCACCACGTTGCGGTACAGCTGCATCTTGCGCTGCGACGCCAGGTTGGGCGTCATCGCGTAAATCGGTACATGGATGCGGTGCCGGCTCATCCACAGCGCGGTCGCGCCGGAATCGGTCAGCGCCGCGATCGCCTTCACCTGCAAATGATAGGCGGTGAACAGCGCCCCCATCGCCACCGACTGGTCGATGCGCGAGAAGGTCTGGTTGAGGAAATCGGTGTCGAGCTGGACCACCTCGGACTTCTCGGCCTCGATGCAGACCGCGGCCATGGCCTCGACGGTTTCCACCGGATAGCGGCCCGCTGCGGTCTCGGCCGACAGCATCACGGCGTCGGTGCCGTCCAGCACGGCGTTGGCCACGTCCGAGACCTCGGCGCGGGTCGGCACCGGGTTGACGATCATGCTTTCCATCATCTGCGTCGCGGTGATGGTCAGCTTGTTGGCCTCGCGCGCCAGCCTGATCATGCGTTTCTGCAACGCGGGCACGGCGGCGTTGCCGACTTCCACGGCGAGGTCGCCGCGCGCCACCATGATGCCGTCGGAGGCCTGCAGGATTTCTTCCAGCACGCCCGGATGGATAGCCTCGGCGCGCTCGATCTTGGCGATCATGCGGGCCCGGTGGCCGTGCGGCTGGCCGGCCACGGCGGCCAGCTGGCGCGCCATTTCCATGTCGGTGGCGTTCTTGGGGAAGCTCACCGCGAGGTAGTCCGCGCCCAGGGCCATGGCGGTCTTGATGTCGTCCATGTCCTTGGCGGTCAGCGCCGGCGCCGACAGCCCGCCGCCCTGGCGGTTGATGCCCTTGTTGTTGGACAGCTCGCCGCCGACGCGCACGGTGGTGAAGATCTCGTTGCCCAGCACACGCTCGACCACCAGCACGATCAGGCCGTCGTTGAGCAGCAGCAGGTCACCCGGGCCGACGTCGCGCGGCAGGTCCTGGTAGTCCAGGCCGGCGCGCTCCTCGTTGCCGAGCTTGCAGTTGGAATCGAGGATAAAGGGCGCGCCCGCCTTGAGCAGCACCTTGCCGTGCTCGAACTTGCCCACGCGGATCTTGGGGCCTTGCAGGTCGGCCATGATGGCGACCTCACGCCCGCACGCCTGCGCCGCCTCGCGCACCAGCCGGGCGCGGTCGAGATGGTCCTGGGCGGTGCCGTGCGAAAAGTTCAGCCGCACCACGTCGACCCCCGCCGCGATCATGCGCGTCAGGATTTCCAGCGAACTGGAGGCGGGGCCGATGGTGGCGACGATCTTGGTGGAACGGGTCATGCGGGGTTTCCTGGTTTCAGCGCTCGATGGCCCGACGGCCGGTTGGCGCGACCGGCGGGCCCACGGCTCCGCCAGGCGCGGGCGGGTGCGTCAGCCTGCGGCGCGCTGCTCCAGCACTTCGAAGGCGGGCAGCGTCTTGCCTTCCAGGAATTCCAGGAACGCGCCGCCGCCGGTGGAGATATAGCCCACGCGGTCGGCGATGCCGTACTTGGCGATGGCGGCGAGCGTGTCGCCACCGCCGGCGATCGAAAACGCCTTCGATGCGGCGATGGCCTCGGCCAGCACCCGCGTGCCGTTGCCGAACTGGTCGAATTCGAACACGCCCACCGGGCCGTTCCAGACGATGGTGCCGGCAGCCTTGAGCTGCTCGGCCAGCAGCGCGGCGGTCTTGGGACCGATGTCGAGGATCATGTCATCGTCGGCGACGTCCTTGACGTCCTTGACGGTGGCCGCGGCGGTCGCGCTGAATTCCTTGGCGCAGACCACGTCGACGGGGATGGGCACCGAGGCGCCGCGCCGGGCCATGATGTCGATGATCGCCTTGGCGTCGCCGACCAGGTCGGCCTCGGCCAGCGACTTGCCGATCTTCAGGCCGGCGGCCAGCATGAAGGTGTTGGCGATGCCGCCGCCGACGACCAGGTTGTCGACCTTGTCGGCCAGCGACTTCAGGATGGTCAGCTTGGTCGAGACCTTGGAGCCGGCCACGATCGCCACCAGCGGGCGCGCGGGCTGGCCCAGCGCCTTGCCCAGCGCGTCGATCTCGGCGGCCAGCAGCGGGCCGGCGCAGGCGATCGGCGCGTATTTTGCGATGCCGTGCGTGGTGGCCTCGGCGCGGTGCGCGGTGCCGAAGGCGTCGTTGACGTAGACATCGCACAGGCGGGCCATCTTCTGCGCCAGCTCGTCGCTGTTCTTCTTCTCGCCCTTGTTGACGCGGCAGTTTTCCAGCAGCACCACCTGGCCGGGCGCCACTTCGACGCCGTCGACCCAGTTCTGCACCAGCCGGACCGGCTTGCCAAGCAGTTCGGACAGGCGCGCGGCGATCGGCGCCAGCGAGTCTTCGGGCTTGAACTCGCCCTCGGTCGGGCGGCCCAGGTGGGACGTGACCATCACCGCGGCGCCAGCGCCCAGGCAGGCTTCGATGGCGGGCACGGAGGCGCGGATGCGGGTGTCTTCGGTGATGTGGCCGGCGTCATCCTGCGGCACGTTCAGGTCGGCACGGATGAACACACGCTTGCCGGAGAGTTGGCCTTGGGAGATCAGATCGGAAAGACGCAGGACAGAGGTCATGACGGTGGATGGCGCGAGATTTCGCTGCGGACTCGGGGAAACCGGCATTTTACCTGAACGCGATCGGGGCTTTGCCGAATCCGGACCATGGCAGACCATGATGCGCCCCGCAAGGCACAAACCGGCCCGCGAGCCAGTGGGGACCGGCGCCCGCCGTGCCCGACTCCCCACCAAAGAAGGGGCGCTGGCGTTTTCCGCGAGACCCCCAAGTGCGGTAATGTACGCAACGTCTGCTACAACAGACACGCAATCACGCCAGAGCCGGTCACAAACGGCCAAGACCAGCGGCGGCCGACAAGAGGCTAACGATAGGGCCCACTGCAAGCAGCCAGAACAACAAAGCATGCCGGGGTGCGAGCGGACGCACCACCGGCGCCGCGCATTATTTGTCGCGAATGCAAGGGGTAAGTCAGATGAATGAAGCCGACATGCACGGAGCCATCCGCGGCTTGTACGAGGGCATTCTGGATCCCGTGGCCTGGCAGGACAGCCTGCGCACCCTGACCGGGCTGGCGGGGGCGGCACATGCCTCGATGATGGTCTGGGATACGGTGCGCGACCAAATCAGCGTCAACGAGATCGTCAACCCGGTGGTCGAGCTGTTCACCGAATACGAATCGGATTACCAGGCGATCGACCCGGCCAAGCAGTTCGCGCCGGGGCTGCGCCCGGGCGACTGGTATATCGACGCGCGCGAACTGGGCGAAGGCACCATGGCGCGCCATCCGTTCTACCGCGACTTTTTCCACCGCTATGGCCTGCGCTCCTACGTCGCCTGCCTGGTGGAGCGCCAGCCCCATTACGAAGTCTATTTCTCGATGCAGCGCGCACGCCGGCAGCCGCTGTTCTCCAGCGTCGACACCGGCGGCCTGGACTGGATCGTCCCGCATATGCGCAGCGCCATGGCGATGCGCGACCGCACCCTGGGTCTGACGGTGCTGGCGCGGCTGTCGACGCAGCTGGTGGAGCGGCTCAATTTCGCCCTGCTGGTGTTTTCGCCGCAGCGCCAGGTGCTGTTGTGCAACCGCGCCGGCGAACGCTGGGCGCGGCGGCTGGATCCGGCCGGCAAGGTCTCGGAGTGGACCCTGTCGCGCTCGTTCGCCGACATGGTCCAGGCCGCCTGCGACCCGCGCCACGCGGTGGCCGCGCAGGCGGCGAGCGCCACCAGCGGCGACGCCGGCGCGCAGGTCATCGTGCTGCCGCTGCCGCCCTCGCACGCCTTTGCCGCGCAGTGGCAGGAACCGGCCGCGCTGGTGATCGTGCATGAGCAGGACCGCGCGCCGCTGTTGCTTGGCCCGGTGCTGCGCGACCTCTACGGCCTGACGCCGGCCGAGACCCGGCTGAGCGTGCAGCTGGCCCACGGCCAGGGCCTGCCGGAAGCCAGCCAGCAGCTCGGCATCCGCCACGAAACCGCGCGCACGCAACTCAAGGCGGTATTCCACAAGACCGGCTGCAACAGCCAGGCCCAGCTTACGCATCTGCTCTCGCGCCTTGGCGCGGCGCTGGAACAGGGCTGAACACGCAAGCCCTGCAACGCGCCGGCGCCGCTGCGGCGGCACGCGCGCTGCCACGCGAGTAAAGTGCTAAAAATACAAGAAGTAAAAAGAAGGGAAGCCATGAGCGACACACAGATGCACGACACCATTCGCGCGCTGTACGAGGGAATTTTCGACGCCGATGCCTGGCAGCGCAGCCTGAGCGCGCTGTGCCAGGCCAGCGGCAGCAGCCACGCGCACCTGCTCGTGCTCGACACCGTGCACGAGCGCGTGCTAGTGCACCAGGAGGTCAACCCGATGCCCGAGGCCGTGGCCGCCTACCGCGAACAGTTCGCCGCGATCGACCCGGCGCTGCCGTTCGCGCGGCGCATGGCGGTGGGCAGCTGGTATATCGATTCGCGCGAGCTGGGGCCGCAGGTCATGCGGCAGTCGCCCTTCTACGGCGAGTTCCTGCGGCCGATCGAACAGTCGTCGGTGATGGCCTGCCTGATCGAGCGCCAGCCGCACTACGACGTGTTCCTGTCGCTGCAGCGCCCGAAGGGCCATGACCACTTTTCGCCCGAGGATGCGCGCGCGCTCGACTGGGCCATCCCGCACGTGCGCCAGGCCATGGCGCTGCGCGAACGCACCCACCAGGTGTCGGCGCTGGCGCATGCGTCGTCGCAGCTGATGGAGCGGCTGCCGTTCGGCGTGATCGTGTTCCGCGACGACGGCAAGCCGCTCATGGCCAACAGCATCGGCGAAACCTGGGTGCGCCGGCTGCTGCCGGCGGTATCGATCGAGAGCAGCGCCGCGGCGCCGCCGGCCGCGCGCGAGGATGGCGGCTGGACCCTGTCGCGCCCGTTCGCGGAGGCGCTGCGCGCGGTGAGCAACCCGGCCAGCGCGCAGCCGGCGCAGGCGCTGCGCGCCGTCGACGGCGCCGGCCGGCAGGCGCAGGTGATCCTGCTGCCGCTGCCCCCGGCGCATCACCTGGCGATGGACTGGCAGCGTCCCAGCGTGCTGGTGGCGATCCACGAACCAGGCGCCGGGCCGATGACGCTGCCGACGGTATTGCGCGACCTCTACGGCCTGACGCCGGCGGAGATCCGGCTGGCGCTGCAATTGTCCTCGGGCATCGGCCTGCCCGAGGCCTGCGAGCTGATCGGCATCCGGCGCGAGACTGGGCGCACCCAGCTCAAGGCGATCTTCACCAAGACCGGCACCGGCACGCAGGCGCAGCTGGCGCACCTGCTGACGCGGCTGGGCGTGCGCGCCTAGCGGCGCAGGCTGGCTCCGGCCGCGCTGGCGACGGATCCGCCGACCGTTCAGTCGATCGAAGCGCCCACGGTCTTGACCACGCCCGCCCACTTCTGGCGGTCGGCCTTCACCGTGGCCTTGAACTGCTCGACGGTCTCGACCCGCGGCGTGTTGCCGGCATCGATCAGCTTCTGGCGGATCGCCGGCGTTTCCAGCGCCACCTTGACCGCGTCATTGACCTTGCGCGCGATCTTCGGGTCCAGCCCCCTGGGCCCGAACAGGCCGAACCAGATGGTGCTGTTGAAGCCGGGCAGGCCGCTCTCGGCAATGGTCGGCACATCGGCAATCACCGGCACGCGCTGTTTGGTGGTCACGCCCAGCAGGCGCACCTTGCCGGCGCGGAACTGCGGCAGCACGCTCTGCACCTGGTTGAAGATGCAGCACACCTCGCCCTTCACCACCGCCTGCAGCGCGTCGGGGCCGCCCTTGTAGGGCACGTGCACCATGTCCAGCCCGGCGCGCGCATTGAACTCGGCAAACGCCAGGTGGGTGCCGGTACCGTTGCCGGTGGAGGCAAAGTTGTACTTGCCGGGATTGGCCTTGACCTTCTCGATGAACTCCCTGACCGACTTGACGTCGAGCACCGCCGGGTTGACGGTCAGCACGTTGGAGACCTCGACCAGCGGCGCGATCGGGGTGAAATCGGCGTCGGCATCGAACGGCAGGTTCTTGTAGAGCGCCGGGTTGATGCCGTGCGTGGCGGCGGTGCCGAGCAGCAGCGTATAGCCGTCCGGCTTGGCATGGGCCACCACCTCGGAGGCAACGTTGCCGCCGGCGCCCGGCCGGTAGTCATAGACGATGGTGGTCTTCAGCGACTTCTGCAGCGATTCCTGCAGCGTGCGGCCGACGATGTCGACGCCCGAGCCCGCGGTGAAGCCCATCAGGATCGTCACCGGCTGGGTCGGCCATTCGCCCTGCGCGTGGGCGGACAGGCTGGCCGTGCTTACCGCGGCGGCGGCGCACAGCGCGGCCACACGGACGGCGGAACGGAAGGTCAGGCGCGGAAGCAGGCGGGACGAATTGGGCATGGGGGCACCGTCGGTGAGTATCAGCAAAAAGCGTCAGCAGGAAAAATGCGGCCCGGCGCGGCGGGTCGGCGCGATGGCCGGGGTCTGAGCCCCGGGCCAGCGCAACAAGATAGCAAGGTTCCTGCCAAAACCAAACGACTGAGTTTGCCTGAAGGTATGCCGAGCGGGCATATGCCAACACCAGCCCACCTCGGCGCGGCCCGCGCCTCAGCGCCGCAGCAGTCCCACCAGTTCGTCGACATCCGGCAGCGGCGCGCCGGTGCCCGCGGCGCCCTCGTCGTCGGCCTCCAGCAGGCCGTCGGCGAGCGCGCGCTTGTCGCGGTGCAGCTCGACGATGCGCTCCTCGATGGTGCCCGCATGGATCAGCCGGTACACCGTGACCGGGCGCTGCTGTCCGATGCGGTGCGCGCGGCCCATGGCCTGGTCCTCGGCGGCGGGGTTCCACCACGGGTCGGCGATGATGACGTAGTCGGCCGCGGTCAGGTTCAGGCCGAAGCCGCCGGCCTTCAGGCTGATCAGGAAGACATCGCCCTCTCCCGCCTGGAATGCGGCCACGCGGCGCGTGCGCTCGGCCGCGGGGGTGGCGCCGTCCAGGTACTGCAGCGCCAGCCCGGCGCGCTCGAGCCCCTGGCGCAGCAACTGCAGGAAATCGACGAACTGGCTGAACACCAGGGTCTTGTGGCCGCTGGCGGCCAGCCCGCTGGCCAGCTCGACGAAGGCGCGCACCTTGGCGCCCTCGCTCAGCTGCCCGCTCACTTCGGGCGTGACCAGGCGCGGATCGCAGGCAGCGCGGCGCAGCCGCATCAGCTGCGCCAGCACGTGCAGGCGCGCCTGCGCCTGGTGCTGGGCCTGCGCCAGCGCCCGTGCCCTGGCGCCGGCGGGGGCATCGCGGGTGGCCTTGCGCGCGGCCTCGACGCGTGCCAGCGCGGCCTCGGCGTCGCTCTGGGCCTGGCGGCGCAGCGCCTCGTAGTGCGCCGCCTCGACCGGCCCGGGCTCGACCCGGATCACCAGCTCGGTCCGCGGCGGCAGCTCGTCCAGCACCTGCGCCTTGGTCCGGCGCAGCACGAACGGCGCGATCATGCGGCGCAGCCGCAGGCGCGCCTCGCGGCTGCCGGCGCGTTCGATCGGGTTGGCAAAATGCTCGTTGAAGCGGGCCAGCGAGCCCAGCAGCCCCGGATTGCAGAACCGCATCACCGACCACAGCTCGGCCAGCCGGTTCTCCACCGGGGTGCCGGTCAGCGCCATGCGGAAGTCCGACGGTAGCGCGAACAGCGCCTGCGCCCGCCGCGTGACCGCGTTCTTGAAGGCCTGCGCCTCGTCGGCCACCACGGTATGCCAGGCGCGCGCGCAGAAGTCCCCGCTGGCCTGCTGCAGCAGTGTGTACGAGACGATCACCAGGTCATGCGGCCCGGCCTGCGCCAGCAGCGCCTCGCGGTCGCCCTCGGCATAGACATGAACGTCAAGAGTGGGCGCGAAGCGCCGCGCCTCGGCGGCCCAGTTGCCGCACACCGAGGTCGGCGCGATCACCAGCGCCGCGCCGCCGCCGGCGCGTGCAACCAGCACCGCCAGCGCCTGCAGGGTCTTGCCCAGGCCCATGTCGTCGGCCAGGCAGGCGCCCAGGCCGGCGGAGGCCAGCGTCATGGCCCAGCGGTAGCCCGCTTCCTGGTAGGGGCGCAGCTCGGCCGCGAGCGTGGCCGGCAGCGCGATCTCTGCCTCGCGCGCGGCGCGCAGCCGGGCGATGCGCGCGCGGAAATGCGCATCGGGATCGACACCCGCGCCGGCCAGCACGTCATCCAGCCACGGCGTGGCCATCTGCGGCACGCGGATACCGTCACGGGTGCCATCCGCAAAGCGCTCGCCCACGCCGGCAAGATCGCGCAGCCGGCCGCGCAGCACCTGCGTCAGCGCCACATAGACCCCCTGCCCCATCGGCACGAAGCGCCCGGCATGGCTGCCGGTCCAGTCGATCAGCTTGCCCAGTTCCAGCACCAGCCCCTCGGCCACGCGCAGCTCGCCCGCCAGCTTGTACCACGCGCCGCGGCTCTCGATCTGCACGCCCAGCTGCGGCAGGTCGGCGGGCAGCACGCGCAGTGCCTTGCCGCGCGGCCATTCGACCGCCTGCACCGCGGCCAGCGCGGGCAGCGCCTCGACCACTGCAAGCGCCTCCTCGGGATCGTCCAGCGACCAGCTGTACTCGCCGCCCGGCGGCGACAGCGCCACCAGTTGCGGCAGCGCGGCGAAGACCTCGGCCACGCCGGCGAGTTCGGCGTCGAGATCGCGCCAGGTCGACAGGGTCTCGCCGCGCACCGTGGCCATCAGCCGTTCGCGCCCGGCGCCCGGCGCCAGCCGCGGCCCCAGCGGGCCCAGCGGCGTCACCACCAGCCGCAGCGAGATGCCGCGCCCCACCGGCGCCACTTCGGCGCGCAAGCGTGCCTCGGCCTCGACCGCGCGCGTGCCGGCCGCGGCATCGGCCTGGATCTGGAACTGGCCGGCCAGTGCGCGCAGGGTCTGGTCGAGCACGGCGTGGCCCTCCTCGGGAATCGCCAGGCCATGGCCGATCAGCCGCGCGGCCTCGAACTGCGCCGGGGTATAGCGGATCAGCCGCAGCCGGTGCGGGCCGTCGCGCACCAGCGTGAGCTGGCGCAGCGCCTCGGCCTCCTGCCGCGCGGCGGCGGGCAGCAGCGCCTCCAGCGCCGGCGCCTCGCGCAGCGGCGGGAACAGGCGCAGCACGTAGCGGCCGGCGCTGCGCACCGCCTCCAGCGCCGGCGGGTCTTCAACCACCTCCAGCGTCTGCGTGGGCGCGTGGGCCAGCACCACGCCCGGGTGCCCGGCCAGCGCCATCAACGCCATGGCGCGGTCGAGCACGTAGCGCCGGTGGTGCGAGGCGTCGCGGCGAATGGCGCGCGCCACGCGCGCATCCCACGGCTCCAGCCGGTCGTCCTCGGCGACGCGCGCCAGCGGCACTGGCCGGGGCTTGCCCCAGCCCTTCGGGCCGCGCACCTGCTCCAGCGGCTCGATCGTGCCGGGGGCGCCGTCGGCGTCCAGCGTCAGCGCCCACAGCACGCGCCGCGTGCGCTGGGCCGCGCCAGCCGCGCCTTCCGGAACGGTGCCGGCGAGCGCGCGCAGCGCGTCCAGCGCCTGCTGCCAGCCGGCTTCCGGCGCCGGCGCGCCAGGGGCGTCCGGCAGTGCGTCAGGCTGGCGGTCGGGGCTGGAATGTGGGCTCGGAGGCACGGCTTGCGGGAAAGGTCGGTGGAGGGGGTGCACGGCCGCGTTGGCGGCCCGCCGCCGCCAACGCGGCGACAATGCCCGGAAAAGCGCATTCTAGACCGCGGCGGCGCCCGCGCCGCGTTGTGACCCATGCCCCCCGGGCTTACAATATCGTTTTTGCTATTTCACGGCGCAGGGAGAACAGACATGTCGATGGCGGATCGCGACGGCAAGATTTGGATGGATGGCAAGCTGATCGAATGGCGCGACGCCAAGATCCACGTGCTGACGCATACGCTGCACTACGGCATGGGCGTGTTCGAGGGCGTGCGCGCCTACAAGACCCCCGCGGGCACCGCCATCTTCCGCCTGAAAGAGCACACCCGCCGCCTGTTCAATTCCGCCAAGATCTTCCAGATCGCGATGCCGTTCGACGAGGCCACGCTGGAAGACGCCACGCGCGAAGTGGTGCGCGCCAACAACCTGGAATCCTGCTACATCCGCCCGATCGTGTGGATCGGCTCGGAAAAGCTGGGCGTCTCGGCCAAGGGCAACACCATCCACGTCGCCATCGCCGCCTGGCCGTGGGGCGCCTACCTGGGCGAGGAAGGCATGGAGCGCGGCATCCGCGTGAAGACCTCGTCGTTCACCCGCCACCACGTCAACGTGTCGCTGGTGCGCGCCAAGGCCAGCGGCTACTACATCAACTCGATCCTGGCCAACCAGGAGGCCACCGGCCTGGGCTACGACGAAGCGCTGCTGCTCGACACCGAGGGCTACGTCAGCGAAGGCTCGGGCGAAAACGTCTTCATCGTGCGCAACGGCGTGATCTACACCCCGGACCTGGCCTCGTGCCTGGACGGCATCACCCGCGACGCCACCCTGACCATCGCGCGCGACCTGGGCATCGAAGTGCGCGAGAAGCGCATCACGCGCGACGAGATGTACTGCGCCGACGAAGCCTTCTTCACCGGCACCGCCGCCGAAGTCACGCCGATCCGCGAGCTGGACGACCGCATCATCGGCGAAGGTCGCCGCGGCCCGGTGACCAAGCAGATCCAGGACGCCTTCTTTGCCGCCGTCGGCGGCACCGAGGAAAAGTACAAGCAGTGGCTGACGCTGGTCTGAGCACCGGCCGCCAGCCCGCGTGCCGGTCGCCCGCCCGTGCGGGCGCGGCACGCCCCTTGTTTTGACGAACGATAAGTCTTATTCCCTGCAACACCATGACGCAAACCGCGACCATCATCGAAATCGGCGCCGAAGACATTCCGCTGCACTGCCCGACCGCCAACACCCCGGCCTGGAACTACCACCCGCGCGTGTTTCTCGACGTGGCCGACACCGGCGAAGCCAAGTGCCCCTACTGCGGCACCGTGTACAAGCTCAAGCCGGGCACCGTGCTGAAGGGCCACCACTGACCCGAGCCGCCTGCCGTCGCACCCCCCTGACGCTCCGGGCCGCCCACAGGCGCCCCGGAGCGTTGGCGTTGCCGGCGCCCGCGCCGCTGCGCCCGTGCCGGCTCCTTGCGCCCCTTCCATGAAGAAAGCCCTCGTCATCGCCCCCAACTGGATCGGCGACGCCCTGATGGCGCAGCCGCTGTTCGCGCTGCTCAAGGCGCGTCATCCGCGCCTGGTCATCGACGCCCTCGCGCCCAAGTGGGTCGCGCCGGTGCTCGCGCGCATGCCGGAAATCGGCCGCGTGTTCCCGTCGGACCTTGCGCACGGCAAGCTGCAGCTGTCGGCGCGGCTGATGTTCGCGCAACAGCTGAAGAACGAAGGCTATGACCTGGCCTACGTGCTGCCGAACTCGCTCAAGTCGGCGCTGATCCCGTGGCTGGCCGGCATTCCGCTGCGCATCGGCTATCGCGGCGAAGCGCGCTTCGGCATGCTCAACGTGCGCCACGCCAATCCGCCGCGCGACCACCGCCCGCCGATGGTGGAGCACTACGCCCGCCTGGCGCTCAAGCCCGGCGCGCGCCTGCCCGAGAACCTGAGCGAGCCGCGCCTGCGCGTGGACCCTGCGCGCGTGGCGGCCACCGCCGAGCGCTTCGGCCTGGCCCCGCACACGCGCGTGATCGCGTTCTGCCCGGGGGCCGAGTTCGGCCCGGCCAAGCGCTGGCCCGCGGCGCATTTCGCCAGACTGGCGCAGATGCTGCGGCGCTCGTATCCGTACGCGCAGATGATCACGCTGGGCTCGGCCAAGGACGCCGAGATCGCCGCCGAGATCGTCAGCGAGGCGCCGTTCGTGCGCAACCTGTGCGGACAGACCTCGCTCGACGACGCGGTCGACCTGCTGGCGCTGTCCGAAGCCGCGGTCTGCAACGATTCGGGCCTGATGCACGTGACCGCGGCGCTGGGCCGGCCCCAGGTGGCGGTGTACGGCTCCAGCGATCCCCGCCACACGCCGCCGCTGTCACAGGCAGCGAGTATCATGTGGCTGCAGCTGGAGTGCAGTCCGTGCTTCAAGCGTGAGTGCCCGCTGGGCCACCTGCGCTGCCTGAAAGAAATCGAACCGGAGATGGTGTTCGTCGAGCTGCGCAAGCTGCTGCACCGGCCCTGACCTCCCCGCCCTAGCCACGTCCATTGCCACCATGCCTCGCTTTGCCCGCCTGTTCGATTCCGCCGAAGACATCGTCGACGCTTTCCGTGAAGCGCTGAAGCTGCGCGACGCCGAAGGCGCGCTGCGCCTGTGGCTGGACGAAGACTCGATCACCTGCGTGCTGCCCGACGGGCAGCGCCTGATCGGCCACGAACAGCTGCGCCAGGCCTTCTCGCAGCTGCTGGAAGAGCAGCCGGTGCTGGTCGATGCCATCGATACCAGCAGCCATGCGTCGATGGCCGTGTCGATCTTCGACGTGACCGAGGCGCTGCGCTTCGGCAGCGACCGCGTCGAGGCCGACCTGTACGTGCACACCACCTACGTGCTGATGCAGAACCACGAAGGCTGGCGCCTGGCCCATATCCACTGCAGCCCGGCCAACGCGGTGCAGGTTGCCGCCGTGGCCGCCACGCCGGGCCAGGCGCTGCACTGAACCCGCGGCCGCGCAGCGGCCGCCGCACCACCAAGCCGGCATGACGCAGCTTCCGCACCACCGACTGCCCTACGCGGTCCAGGCAAATCCCGCCAGTGCGCACGGCTATGGCGAGGGCACGCCGATGCCCTGGTGGCTGCGCGGCGGCCATGCGCAGACCATCATCCCCGCGCGCTTCACGCGCCGCCCGCCGCGCGTCGGCTTTCGCCGCGAACGCTGGACCACGCCCGACCAGGACTTCATCGACCTCGACTGGACCACCCATGCGGTGCACGGCAATACGCCGCTGGTGGTGATGTTCCACGGCCTGGAGGGTGACTCCGGCAGCCACTACGCGCAGGCGCTGATGCATGCGCTGTCGCTGCGCGGCTGGCAGGGCGTGATCCCGCATTTCCGCGGCTGTTCCGGCGAACTCAACCTGGCCCCGCGCTTCTACCACTCGGGCGATTCGGCCGAGATCCGCTGGGTGCTCGAGCGCATGCGCCAGCACCACTGCGCCGGCGGGCGCCAGTTGCTGGTGGTGGGGATCTCGCTGGGCGGCAACGCCTTGCTGCGCATGCTGGGCGAAGACGGCAGCACTGCCGGCCACGTGCATGCGGCCGCGGCGATTTCCGCGCCGCTGGATCTCGCCGCCGGCGGTGCGGCGCTGTCGGCCGGCTTCAACCTGGTCTACACGCGCATGTTCCTGCAGACGCTCAAGCGCAAGTCGCTGGCCAAGCTGGAACAGTTCCCGGGCCTGTTCGACCGCGACACCATGCTGGCCAGCCGCGACCTGTACGCCTTCGACAACGTCGTCACCGCGCCGCTGCACGGCTTTGCCGATACCGACGACTACTGGCGCCGCGCCGCCAGCAAACCCGTGCTGCGCGACATCGCCGTGCCCACGCTGGTGCTCAACGCGCGCAACGACCCTTTCCTGCCGGCGCGGCACCTGCCCGGCCCGGCCGACGCCAGCCCGCAGGTCTGGCTGGAGCAGCCCGAGCACGGCGGCCATGTCGGCTTCATGACCCCGCCCGCGGACTGGCGCCGCTACCTGCCGCTGCAGGCCGACGGACGCTTCAGCGGCCATATCGAATGGCTGCCGGCACGGATCCTGAGATTTTTCGACAGCATGATGTAAGGCGGGCACCGTTTTGACCGCCCGCCGGGGAGACAGAGATGGACGACATCGTCAGGCAGGCCATGGCACGCTGGCCCAACGTGCCCAATGCCTATGGCTGGCTCACGCTGGACCGCCGCGGGCAATGGCGGCTGCGCAACGAGTACGCGCAGCAGCACGGGCTCTCGGGCGACCCCATCCGCCATGAGGCGCTGATCGGCTTCATCGAGCGCAACTACCAGTGCGACGAGCGCGGCTGCTGGTATTTCCAGAACGGGCCGCAGCGGGTCTTCGTGACGCTGGGCTATGCGCCGTGGATCGTGCGGCTGCACCAGGGCGCATTCCAGACCACCTCGGGGCAGGCCTTCACGCTGCAGGCCTGCCTTGCCGACGAGCACGGCAACGTGGTGCTGGCAGGCAGCGTCGCCGGCATGGCGCCGGGCACCGCGCCGGCGCTGCAGGCGGCGTTGCTGCACGACCACGACCTGGAGCAGTTCAGCGGCGCCAGCACCTGGCATGGCGAGGCCTGCGGCGCCGACCTGGGCGTGTTCCACCACGACGGCCGCGACGTGCCGATCGAGCCGATCGCCGAGAGCGAGGTGCCCAAGCGCTTTGGCTTCGTGCGCCAGCCGGCGGCGCCGGCCGGCTGAGCCGCACGAACCTCGAACCTCAGTTGGGCATGCCCTTGTTGTCCTGCTTGTCCTCGCGGTACTGCCGCTCGAGCTGGTGCAGGCGCGCATCGACCTCGGAGAGCGTGTAGAAATCGCCGTCGCCGGCCTTGCGCGCGATCTGCAGCTGTTCGATGGCGGCCTGGTAGGCGCCATCCATCGCATACTTCTCGGCCAGCGCCTGGTGCTGCTGCAGCCGCTTGCCCTGCCCGGCATAGGCGCGCGCCAGCATCTCCCACCATTCACTGCGGCCGGTCTCCTGGCGCGTGCGCTCGCGCAGGAAGCGCACCGCTTCGTCATGGCGGCCGGAGCCGATCAGGGTCTCGGCGTAGGCCACCGCCACCGCGTGCGACAGCGGAAACGCCTTCATCGAAGCGCTGGCCTGCGACAGCGCCTCGGGCACGCGGCCCTGCGCACGCGCCAGTTCCACCGCCATCACGTCGAGCATCGGGCTGCCCGAGCTGGCGCCGGGGATATTGCCGTACAGGCGGCGGGCTTCGGCCAGTTCCTGTTCGGCGGCCGGATAGCGGCGCAGGCGCTGCTCGACGAACGCCAGCGCGTAGTGCACCGCCGGCGCGCGCAGCGCGGACGCCCCCGCCAGTTGCGTGCGCAGCGCCGCGCGCAGGTTCTGCAGCTCGCTCGGCGACGCTTCCTGGATCACGCGGGCGCGCATGCGCGCGAACTCGTACTCGGGCGTGTTGGGCACCTTGCGCTGGCTGGCATGGCTGACGCGGTCCTGCATGTCGGCGATGCGCTCGGAGGTGAGCGGGTGGGTGCGCACATAGGACGGCACGGAATTCTCGGCGGTGCCCGCGGCGCGCTGCAGCCGCATGAAGAAATCGGGCATGCCCTGCGGATCGAAGCCCGCCGCGGTCAGGATCTGGAAGCCGACCCGGTCGGCCTCGCGCTCGGCGCCGCGCGAGAACGAGAGCTGGTTGGCGATGGCGGCGCCCTGCCCGCCCATGGCCAGCGCCGCCGCCGCATCCGGGCTGCGCGTCGCGGCCAGCCCCGCCAGCACCATCGACGCCAGCGCAATCCACATCGACTGGTCCTGCTGGGTGATGCCGCGCGCGATATGCCGCTGCATCACGTGGCCGATTTCATGTCCCAGCACCGAGGCCAGTTCGGATTCGGTATCGGATTGCACCAGCAGCCCGGTGTGCACGCCGATATAGCCGCCCGGCAGCGCAAAGGCGTTGATGCTGCGGTCGCGCACCGCGAACAGGTCGAAGCCGGTGGCAAAGGTCCCCGCGCCGGTCGAGCCGGAAATGTTCTGGCGCCGCGCCGCCTGCACCAGCCGGTAGCCGAGCGCGTTCAGGTAGTCGGACAGCAGCGGATCGGCCACGTACAGCGGATCGCGCCGGATATCGCGCATGATGCGGTCGCCCAGGCGTTTTTCCATGTCGGGCGACAGCGACGCGGTCGACGGGTCGCCGAGGTCTGGCAGCTGCACGCCGCCGGCCTCCACCACCGCGTTGTTGGTGCGCAGGCCGAACTCGGACTTCTGGCCCGCTTTAACGCTGCGGTTCAGGTTGTCGTAGACCTGGTCGGCGGCCTCGGCCGAGGCGGCCGGCGACGCCGGCGCGCGGGGCGCAGCCACCGGCGTCGCTGGCGCCGCTGCCGGGCGCGGCGTACCCTGTGGCCAGGCCGGTGCCGCGAACGTCAGCGCCAGCAGCGCCGCCAGCGGCCGCCGCCATGGCGCCGGGGCGCCGCCGGCACGGCGGTGGCTGCCGGCTTCGCGATGTGACGCGGAACCGGCAGGAACGGCGTCCGCCTCGGCGCCACGGCCATAGGCGGCTGACCTGCGAAGCGATGGGTGTTTTGGCATGTTGCTATGATAGCGGCCTCCCGTGGCCGTTCCCATCGGGCGCGTCGGCCGGACTTTTTCCCGACGGCACCGGCGGCACCAGCGGCCCCATGCATGCAGTTCGCCCCAGGCCCTCGATCATGACCCAGCTCACCCATTTCGACACCGCCGGACAAGCCCACATGGTCGACGTCGGCGACAAGGCCAGCACCCATCGCGTCGCGGTGGCCACCGGCACCATCACCATGCAGCCCGCCACCTTCGCGCTGGTTCGCGACGGCAGCGCCAAGAAGGGGGACGTCATCGGCATCGCCCGCGTGGCGGCGATCATGGCCACCAAGCGCACCGCCGACCTGATCCCGCTGTGCCATCCGATCGGCCTGACCAAGGTAGCGGTCGAGTTCGCGCTGGACGAGGCCAGCGCCACCGTCGCCTGCACCGTGCGCACCGAGACCCGCGGCCAGACCGGCGTGGAGATGGAGGCACTGACCGGCGTGCAGGTCGCGCTGCTGACGATCTACGACATGTGCAAGGCGGTGGACCGGGGCATGGTGATCGGCAATGTGAAGCTGCTCGAGAAGCACGGCGGCAAGTCCGGGGACTGGGTGGCGGCGGGTTGATCGCTACCCTCGCAACACGGCGTACGTGACGCTTGAAGTACGCCGGTGCAGTACGGACGTTGCCTCGTCTTACGCCATATTCCTTCCCAGGTAATAAAGGTAACGCCGCATTTCCACGCGCGCTGTCACCGCCATCCGCGCGCGACAATTTGGTATTCAATATGATTGCGGGCCGGCAGGGGATCGCGGCCGGCTGACCCTGTCCGCGGCGCGCGCGGGGATGAGGTGAATACCATGAACGGGCGCATGCTCTGCCAGATCGCCCTGGCACTCGCGGCCACGGCCGCAAGCGGCGCCGCCCTGGCCGGGCGGGCCGAACTCCACGATGCCGCCTGGCGGGGCGGCGATCTGCGCGCCGGCATGGTGAAGACGCGCACCAGCGTAGGCGTCGGCATCTATCTCGGGCCCGGCGCGTTCTACGGCGGCTATCCCTACGGCTACCCGGCGCCGTACTACTACCCGCCCGCCGTGGTCGCGGTGCCCGCGGCGCCGCCAGAATACATCGAGCAAGGCCCGAACGGCCCGGTGTCCGCTCCCGGCCCGGACGGCGTCATGCCGCAGCAGGGCTGGTGGTACCACTGCAGCCAGCCTGAAGGCTACTACCCCTACGTGGCGTCCTGCCCCGGCGGCTGGCAACGCGTACCGGCACAGCCGCCGGCCAATTCCTGACACGGGGTGACACCATGCATGCCCTGACCCGCGCCACGCTGGCCGTGGCCACTTTCGCCCTCGGCGCCTGCGCGGTGCTGCCCTCCGGGCCCAGCGTGATGGCGCTGCCGGGCACCGGCAAGAACTTCGACCAGTTCCGCGCCGACGACTACAACTGCCGGCAATTCGCCTTCGGGCGCGTCGGCGGCGTGTCTTCAGCCCAGGCAGCCAACAATGCCGCGCTCGGCAGCGCGGTGGTCGGTACCGCGCTGGGCGCTGCCGCGGGCGCGGCCTTCAACGGGGGCTCGGGTGCGGCGGTGGGCGCGGGCGTCGGCCTGCTCACCGGTGCCGCGGTCGGTGCCGGCAATGCGCAATACGCCGGCTATGGCACGCAGCAGCAATATGATGCCGCCTACGTGCAGTGCATGTACGCCAGCGGCAATCGCGTGCCCGTGCCGGGGCGCGTGGCCGCAGTCCCGGCGCCGGCGCCGCGGTATTACTATCCGCCGCCCCCGCCGCCGGTCTACTACAGCCCGTATCCGTACTACTAGGTCAGTCCCGGCCCAGTTCCGCAAGCCGCCGCGAGCGGTCGGCGACCCAGCCGCAGAACGCCTGCGGGCGCTGGTCCGCCTTCACGCCGCGGCACGCCTGCGCGATCGTCGCGTACTGCGCAGCCTCGTCGCCAAGGTAATACCAGCGCAAGCGCTCCATCCACTGCCGGCCTTGCGCGGCATCGCCCGTCAGCGCCAGCAGCCATGCCGTACGCGCGATCATGGTCGGGGTGGGCAGAAGGTGCACCGCCGCGACATGCGCGGGCAACAGCGCCGCGGCGTTCTCCGGCGTGATGGTGGTCTGCCCTGCCGCATCGGCCTGCGCGTGCTGCCGGAACCAGAAGCGCGGCATCGGCAACGCCTCACGGCTTTCATTACTGGCGTACTCGCGCGCTTCCGCGCGGCGATAGTCCTGCCACATGGTGGCCAGCACCACCGCGGCCACCGCGACAAACGCCAGCGCCAGCCCCCGCGCCACCGGCAGCGACACCCGCCAGCGTCCGACACCCGACGGCTCCAGCCACCCCAGCATGAAGCAGAACGGCAGGAAGAAATACAGGTAATGCAGCGGGTATTCCAGCATCGAATGCGCGCACAGCATCGCCAGCCAGGCCAGCACCAACACCGTCTGCCTGCGCTCCTCGCCGTCGCCATGCCACAAACGCACCCGCACCACCCGCCACAGCCACGCCAGCAGGATCACGCCGACGCCGGCGGTGCCGACGATCCCGGTCTTCGCCAGCAGATCGAGGATCGCGTTGTGGGCGTGCAGGGACATCTCGACCTTCACGCCGACCTGATCCAACTGCTGGAATTGCGCCCAGCCGAACTCTCCCCAGCCGACACCGAACCACGGATGGGCGCGGAACATGGCGATGGCGTGCCCCCACAGCGCGCCCCGCGCGGAGATCTGGTCTTCGGCTTCGAGCTGGGCAATGGTGTCGAACAGGCGCCAGTCGAATGCCTCCCCCGCCGCCTTGATCGTGGGTTGCAGTATCAAAAGCATCGCCACCATGGCAATGGCAGCGACGACGAGCCCAACCGGACGCTGCATCGGATCCGCTCCGCGGCGCTCGCCACGCGCCAGCCACGCTGCAATCAACGCGTAGCACGCGGCAAGGCCAACATGCAGCACACCGGTACGCGAGCCGGACAGCACGATGCCGCTTTCAAGCAGGGCTACTGCCGCCAGCCACATCGGAAAGCGCAAACGGCCGCGCGAGGCCAGCCACACTGACGCGACCAGTGCCAGGCCATGTACGGTGGCCTGGTGGTTGGGCTGGTTCAGGTTGCCCCAGAGGCGGCGGTTGGTGTCGTAGAAGTAGGTGGAGACCAGGCCGAAGGAGCGGGGTTCTAGGTGGAACAACTGCACCCATTGCGACACGGTACCCAGCAGGCCCGCGATCAGGAGCGCAACGGCAAGGGCGTCGCCAGTTTCCGCTTCGCTGCCAGACTGCGTGCTGCGGTACCACCATGCAGCGGATACCACGGCGACGCCGAGTGACAGCGTCAGGATCGTCATCAGGCGGCTGCCGGAAAAGTCGGCGTGTCCCAGGCTGGCGAAGATCAGGCTGACGAGGACAAGCCAGAGGAACAGCAGTGAGATCAGCGGTAGGGATGCAGAAGGGGCGTCAACCGATGTCACCGGCCTGCGGACCGCTTGAAAAGCGACGGCCGCCACCGCGGCAATGCCGCACAGCCCGGCGGCCCATTCGCCATAGAACGTCGCTAGTGGCAGTGTGTGCCGGGAGACCAGCAGCGGAATGACGATTGCTGCGACGAGAACAGCCGACGAGAAGTTTGGCCGGGAAGGCGGCATTGCGGCGCCTGGGTTGGGAAAAGGCGCATGATAGCTTGGGTGCCGAATAAAGAAAAAGCGCCCAAAGGCGCTTTTTCATCAGAGACCCGGCGGGTTTAGCGTTGATCAGCAGCAAGAATGTTCGCGGGAATGGAATCTGTGCCAACCTTCTTGTATTCGATCTTCGTACCACTCGCATCCACGGTCCAGTCAGCCTCATAAATGTAGCCGCCAACCGCCGCGTCGCCGGTGAACTTGACATTGACCTTACCGAGCGTGGCGGGGTTGTTACCAGCGGCGGGAGCTGCGTCGGTACCGACCAGCACGACTGCTGCAGGCGGAGTGCCTGCGCCGTATTTCGGAGCCGGCAGGGCGGTAATTTGGAGTTGAGCGGGCGTTACGCACTGCGTGCCAGCACCGGCATTGTTTTGAAGACAAAGTCCCACGGCGGTTTTCAATGCGGCCAGCCCGGCGATGTTGTCCCGCCACTTCGACTTCGTCACATAATCCTGATACTGCGGAATCGCAATCGCCGCCAGGATACCAATGATCGCCACCACGATCATCAGTTCGATCAGCGTAAAGCCCTTCTGGACGCGGCGGCCCAGCTTCTTCAGTTGTTGTACCCGTTGCATGATTGACCCCTCGAAGAGATTTTGGTTAAGCGTTGCACGTCTTCGGTTTCGTGACGCGGGGACGATTGAGCAGCAAGTGTGCCAGGCGCATCCCCCCATCGGTAGGGGGTGAAAAGCGACAAATTTCGTCACCCGTCGGGGTGGGACTTGCCGGTTGCGCCAAAAATTGTCACCCGGGACCGCTATCCCAGGCAAGCGCGACAAAAAGTGCGATCACTCACATGAGTTAGTGGGCACGGACACCGACACGCGCCCAATGAAAAAGGCGGCCATCTGGCCGCCCTTCCTGTACAGGCTGACTGCCGTCAGGCGGCCTGTGCCGACCGGCGGCTCAGCAGCTTGCCGATGATCACCACCAGGATCGCGCCGGCGGCGCCGAAGACCAGGTGGGCGTGCGGCACGTGGATTTCGAACCAGGCGGCGTCGACCGGGTCGCTGACCAGCATCTCGCCGGCGAGGTAGCCCAGCAGCGCGGCGCCCAGCACGATGATGACCGGGAAGCGCTCCATCACCTTGAGCAGGATGGTGCTGCCGAACACGATCAGCGGGATCGACAGGCCCAGGCCAACGATCAGCAGCAGCAGCTGGCTGCCTTCCGGGCCCTTCTGCGCGGCGGCGGCCACCGCGACCACGTTGTCCAGCGACATCACCAGGTCGGCGATCAGGATGGTGCGGATCGCGGCCCAGATATTGTCCTTGGCGTCATGGCCGTCTTCGTCGTCATCGCCGGTCAGCAGTTGCACGCCGATGTAGACCAGCAGCACGGCGCCGATGATCTTCAGGTACGGCAGGCTCAGCAGCTTGACCGCGGCCACGGTCAGCACCACGCGCATGATGATGGCGGCGGCGCTGCCCCAGAAGATGGCTTTCTTCTGCTGGGCCGGCGGCAGGTTGCGCGAGGCGAGCGCGATCACCACCGCGTTGTCGCCGGACAGGACGATATTGGTCAGGATGATCGATCCCAACGCAATCCAGAAAGTGGTGGAAGACAGCAGTTCCACGGGGAGGCTCCTCGAGTTCTATGTGGTGGTGCGCCCCGTCATGTGACGGGATTTCGGATGTCTGAAGGCGCAGACATGACTGTTTAACCGATGAACCTTTCGATTAGATTTCAATCTTGTAATGTTCAGGGCCTTCATGGCGCCTGAATCACTCGCCGCACAAGACAATGCCCCCGCCGGGGCGGGGGCATTGCAGGAACCGTCGCTCCCGCTGGCGCGGGAATGGCAGCCAGGGGCTTACAGCATGGCCTTCAGCAGGCGGCCCATTTCCGACGGGTTCTTGGTCACCTTGATACCGCAGGCTTCCATGATCTCCAGCTTGGCCTGGGCGGTATCGGCGCCGCCCGAGATCAGCGCGCCGGCGTGGCCCATGCGCTTGCCCGGAGGCGCGGTCACGCCAGCGATGAAGCCAACCACCGGCTTCTTCATGTTGTCCTTGATCCAGTTGGCCGCATTGGCTTCGTCCGGACCGCCGATCTCACCGATCATGACCACGGCGTCCGTTTCCGGATCGTCGTTGAACATCTTCATCACGTCGATGTGCTTCAGGCCGTTGATGGGGTCGCCACCGATGCCGACAGCCGACGACTGGCCCAGGCCCAGCGCGGACAGCTGGCCCACGGCTTCGTACGTCAGCGTGCCCGAGCGCGACACCACGCCGATGCGGCCCTTCTTGTGGATGTGGCCCGGCATGATGCCGATCTTGATTTCGTCCGGCGTGATCAGGCCCGGGCAGTTCGGTCCCAGCAGCAGGGTCTTCTTGTTCTCGCGGCGCATGCGGTCCTTGACTTCCATCATGTCGCGCACGGGGATGCCTTCGGTGATGCAGACCACCAGGTCCAGGTCGGCGTCAACGGCTTCCCAGATCGCGGCGGCGGCGCCTGCGGGCGGCACGTAGATGACCGACACGGTGGCGCCGGTCTGGGCCTTGGCGTCCTTGACGCTGGCGTAGATGGGAATGCCTTCGAAGTCTTCGCCGGCCTTCTTCGGGTTCACGCCGGCGACGAACGCGTTCTTGCCGTTGGCGTAGTCGCGGCAGCCACGGGTGTGGAACTGGCCGGTCTTGCCGGTGATGCCCTGGGTGATGACTTTGGTGTCTTTGTTGATCAGAATCGACATGCTTTCGTCCTTTGCTTGACTCGGGCAGCGCGGGCAAAGGCCACGCGCGCTGCCGAAGTTCGCTTGTATTGGGTAACGGCGCCTCGGCTTACTTGCCGGCGGCGGCAGCCACGACCTTCTGGGCGGCTTCTTCCATCGTGTCGGCCGAGATGATCGGCAGGCCCGAGTCAGCCAGCATCTTGCGGCCCAGTTCTTCGTTGGTGCCCTTCATGCGCACGACCAGCGGCACGTTCAGCGACACGGCCTTCGAGGCCGAGATCACGCCTTCGGCGATCACGTCGCAACGCATGATGCCGCCGAAGATGTTGACCAGGATGGCCTGCACGTTCGGGTTCTTCAGCATCAGCTTGAAGGCTTCGGTCACCTTCTCGGTGGTGGCGCCGCCGCCCACGTCGAGGAAGTTGGCCGGCTCGCCGCCGAACAGCTTGATGGTGTCCATGGTGGCCATGGCCAGGCCGGCGCCGTTCACCAGGCAGCCGATGTTGCCGTCCAGCGAGATGTAGGCCAGGTCGAACTTCGAGGCTTCGATTTCGTTGGCGTCTTCTTCATCCAGGTCGCGGTAGGCGACGATTTCCGGATGACGGAACAGCGCGTTCGAGTCGAAGTTGAACTTGGCGTCGAGCGCGATCACCTTGCCGTCGCCGGTCAGGATCAGCGGGTTGATTTCGGCCAGCGAAGCGTCGGTTTCATAGAACGCCTTGTACAGGCCTTGCAGGGCCTGGCGGGCTTGCGCCACGCTCGCGTCGGGCACGCCGATCTTGCGGGCGATGTCGTCGGCGTCAGCGTCGGTCAGGCCGGTCGACGGCTCGACGATCAGGGTGTGGATCTTTTCCGGGGTATGGGCAGCGACTTCCTCGATGTCCATGCCGCCTTCGCTCGATGCCATCAGGGCGATCTTCTGCGACACGCGGTCCACCACCAGCGAAACGTACAGTTCCTTCTTGATGTCGGCGCCTTCTTCGATCAGCAGGCGGTTGACCTTCTTGCCTTCCGGACCGGTCTGGTGCGTGACCAGCTGCATGCCCAGGATGTTGGACGCGTAGGTCTTGACCTCGTCCATGCTCTTGGCAACCTTGACGCCGCCGCCCTTGCCGCGGCCACCCGCGTGGATCTGCGCCTTGACAACCCACACCGGGCCGCCGAGTTGTTCTGCGGCCTTCAGGGCCTCGTCAACCGAGAACGCGGGGATGCCGCGCGGAACCGGCACATTGTATTTGCGCAGGATTTCCTTGCCTTGATACTCATGGATATTCATGCGTGTTTCCTTTCGGGTAGGCGTAAAAGGTAGAAGGGAAGAATCTGAAAGAAGACGAATTCTCTCGTCGGGCTGGCCGATCCTGAGAATCAGCCGGAGGTGCCGGTCGGCCGGTCGGCCGGGACAGCGTCGTTGCCGTCGATTGCGTGACCACCGCGGTCGCCATTGGCCGCGGGCTGGTGCGCCTGAGGCGCGGATGCGACGGCAGGCGCGGCCTCGGCCCTTGCCTTGGGCGTCGGCTGGTGACCATACCAGCGCGGGTAAAACTGACGAACCACCTCGCCGTCGAAACGCAGGGCGTGGCAGCCGTTCAACTGATAGGGCGGCTCCGGATTCGGATCGTCCTCGCCGTTGTCGCGGATACTGATGACCTCGCCGGCAAACGCCTGGATCGCGGTGCTGGGCAGCACGCCGGCGGCTTCGGTCAGGTGCGAGCAGCCGTGCATCCCGCCCAGGCGCTCGCGCACCGCCTTGCGAAAGCCCTTGCGCAGGTTCAGCCCGATCAGCTTGCGGTAAGCGGGGCCGATGGTGTCGCAATGAGCCGGGTAAGGCACCCAGTCCGAGCAGGCCTCGGCATCCAGCACCGTCATCTCCTCGTCGATCGTGATGCGCAGCCACAGGTCATGCAGCGGCTGGCCTTGCGGGCGGATGCGGTCGCCGGCCAGTTCGATATCGCGGGGCTTGGTGTCGGTCAGGCGCACCTCGATGTCCCACAGGCCGTCCTCCCTCTGGTACGCCTCGGCCGCAATGGCACGGCGGTGGCGCAGGGAGCGGTTGACGGGCTGGGACAGAGGCATGGCCAGGCTGGGGATACGGAAGATACGGGAGCTACGGAGAATCCGGGGGGCTGAGGCACCGTGGTGCCGCGGCACCGAATAACCCGGGGAGTTTAACATGCCATGCCGCGTTGGCCGGGAACATCCTTGTGCCGCGACTGTCGCGCCCGGATTGTCGGCCGACCATGGCGCCGCGGCAGGCCGGGCCGCCTTGCCGCAATGCACCAGCAGGCACCGGCTTCCGCCCCGACAAGAACCGCGGGCCGGCATGGCGCGATGACGCAACACAGCGCAATACACATGACGGCAGCACAGGTACTTGCCGATGCTGCCTCGCCACCCGGCTCAGTCCGCGTCGCCGTAGTCCTCTTCCGCGCCCTGGATGATCTTGCCGACCACCGCGCGCGAAAAACCGCGTGCCACCATGAAGCGGATCTGCCTGGCGCGCGCCTCGGGCGTGTCGGGCGGCGTGCCGAAGCGCTTGCGCCAGACCTCGCGTGCGCGCTCGACCTCGGTGGCGCGCAGGCGCTCCTGCAGTTCGCCCAGCTGCTCGCTGTCGAGCTTGTGGGTCTTGGCCTCCTGCATCACGCGCGCGGTGCCGTAGCGGGCGCCGCGTCGATGCACCAGGCTGTCGGCAAAGCGCTGGTTCGACAGCCAGTTCTCGCGTTCCAGCGCGTCCAGCAGCTGTTCCAGTTGCTCGGGCGACTCGGCATGCGGCGCCAGCTTGCGCGCCAGCTCGGCGCGGCTGTGCTCGCGGCGCGACAGGTAGCCGACGGCGCGGGCCTTCAGCGACAGCGGGGGACGGGTTGCCATGGATGACCGGGATCAGCGATTGAGAGAACTGGCGCCGCGCGCCAAGCAAAAAGGCCGGGGCATCGGCGATGCCCCGGCCTTCCGGGATGGCGCAGCGGCCGCCGGCGCGGTCAGTCTTCGACCGTTGCCGCCGCGGCTGCGGCCGTGGGGTTCATGGCCACCACGCCCAGCGCCGCGCGCACCTTGTTCTCGATCTCGGCGGCAATGTCGGGGTTCTCGCGCAGGTATTCGCGGGCGTTGTCCTTGCCCTGGCCGATCTTCTCGCCGTTGTAGCTGTACCAGGCGCCCGACTTCTCGACGATCTTGGCATCGACGCCCAGGTCGATGATCTCGCCCTGGCGCGAGATGCCCTGGCCGTAGAGGATGTCGAAGAAGGCCTCGCGGAACGGCGGCGATACCTTGTTCTTGACCACCTTGACCTTGGTCTCGTTGCCGATCACGTCGTCGCCCTTCTTGATCGAGCCGATGCGGCGGATGTCCAGGCGCACCGAGGCGTAGAACTTCAGCGCATTGCCGCCGGTGGTGGTTTCGGGCGAGCCGAACATCACGCCGATCTTCATGCGGATCTGGTTGATGAAGATCACCAGGCAGTTGGTGCGCTTGATGGTGCCGGTCAGCTTGCGCAGCGCCTGGCTCATCAGGCGGGCCTGCAGGCCGGGCAGCGAATCGCCCATTTCGCCTTCGATTTCGGCCTTGGGCACCAGCGCCGCGACCGAGTCGATGATGATCAGGTCGATCGAGCCCGAGCGCACCAGCGCATCGGTGATTTCCAGGGCCTGCTCGCCGGTGTCGGGCTGCGAGATCAGCAGGTCGCCGACATTGACGCCGAGCTTGGAGGCGTAGTTGACGTCCAGCGCGTGCTCGGCGTCGATAAAGGCGCAGGTGCCGCCCAGCTTCTGCATCTCGGCCACCACCTGCAGCGTCAGCGTGGTCTTGCCCGACGATTCCGGCCCGTAGATCTCGACCACGCGGCCGCGCGGCAGGCCACCGACGCCAAGCGCGATGTCCAGGCCGAGCGAACCGGTGGAAACCACCTGGATGTCCTTTTCGACCTCACCGTCGCCCAGGCGCATGATCGAGCCCTTGCCGAACTGCTTCTCGATCTGGGAGAGCGCGGCGGCAAGCGCCTTCTGCTTCTCGGCGCTCACGCCGGCACCTGCCTTCTTGTCGTCCATGGTCGTCCTTGAGTCAATGGTGTATAAATAGGCCGCATGTGGCGCGGCACCGGCATTTGCCGGCATCGGCGCCGGCCCGGCTGTCTGCGCGGCCGCACTCCAGGGGGTCTCCCCGGGCGGCCCTAGCGGAACGTGCGGGTACTGTATAAAAAAACAGTATGCTTGGCAAGCCCCTTCGCGCCCCCGTGCCCGTTGCGCACCGGAGCCGGCTATGCCGGCCAGGGTGGAGACAACCATGCGCATTCTGATCGCCGAAGATGACGACGTGCTGGCCGACGGCCTGACCCGTTCGCTACGCCACTCGGGCTACGCCGTCGACCATGTCGCCAACGGCCTCGAAGCCGATTCGGCCCTGTCGACCCAGACCTTCGACCTGCTGATCCTCGACCTGGGCCTGCCGCGCATGTCGGGGCTGGAGGTGCTCAAGCGCCTGCGCGCGCGCGGCGCGATGCTGCCGGTGCTGATCCTGACCGCCGCCGACAGCGTCGACGAGCGCGTCAAGGGCCTGGACCTCGGCGCCGACGACTACATGGCCAAGCCCTTCGCCCTGTCCGAGCTGGAAGCGCGCGTGCGCGCGCTGGTGCGGCGCGGCGCCGGCGGCGGTGCCACGCTGATGCGGCACGGGCCGCTGGCCTACGACCAGGTCGGGCGCATCGCGTATCTCAATGACCAGATGCTGGACCTGTCCGCGCGCGAAATCGGCCTGCTGGAGATCCTGCTCACGCGCAGCGGCCGCCTGGTGTCGAAGGAACAGCTGGTGGACCACCTGTGCGAATGGGGCGAGGAAGTCAGCAACAACGCCATCGAGGTCTATGTGCACCGCCTGCGCAAGAAGATCGAGGTCGGCGGCATCCGCATCGCCACCGTGCGCGGGCTGGGGTACTGCCTGGAAAAATTCCAGCCGGCGGTGGCCGCGCCGCATTGATCCCATCAGCACAGGCCACGCGACCGACCTGAGCGCCATCTCGCCGACATGCGCCTGCTGCGACTGCCCTGGCGGCGCGTGCCCCGTGCCGCGCCACCTCCATCCTCCACGCCGGACGCCACCGACCAGGACCTGGCCGACGCGCTGCCGCACCTGGAGGAAAGCACCGCCCATCCCGCGCCGCGCTCGCTGTTCGGCGAGATCCTGGACTGGATGCTGGCACCGCTGCTGCTGCTCTGGCCGATGAGCATCGCGGTGACCTACCTGGTGGCCAAGTCGATCGCCAACGGTCCGTTTGACCGCGCGCTCGAAGCCAGCGCCATCGTGCTGTCGCAGCAGGTGCGCGAGGTCAACGGCCGCGTCACGCTGCAGCTGCCGCTGTCGGCGCGCGAGATCCTGCGCGCCGACGAGACCGACAACATCTACTACCAGGTGGTCGGCAAGCGCGGCGAGTACATCGCCGGCGACCAGGACCTGCCCTTGCCCTCCGAGGACGACCGGGGCCACGCCGGGCTGGTGTCGCTGCGCGATGACCGCGTGGCCGGCAACGACGTGCGCGTCGCCTATACCTATATCGAGCTGAAGCAGGTCAGCGGCACCCAGCCGGTACTGGTGCAGGTGGCCGAAACCCTGGACAAGCGCGCGCGGCTGGCCAACGAGATCATCAAGGGCGTGATCCTGCCGCAGTTCGTGATCCTGCCGCTGGCGGTGGTGCTGGTGTGGTTCGGGCTGTCGCGCGGGCTGGCGCCGCTGACCGCGATCCAGCAGCGCATCCGCGCGCGCAACCCGGGCGATACCAGCCCCATCGACGAGCGCGCCGCGCCGCAGGAGATCACGCCGCTGGTGGGCTCGTTCAACGAACTGCTGGCGCGGCTGGACCAGTCGGTGCAGACCCAGAAGCGTTTTATCGCCGATGCCGCGCACCAGATGAAGACGCCGCTGGCGGGCCTGCGCATGCAGGCCGAGCTGGCGCAGCGCGAGCAGTCGCCCGAGGAACTGCGGCGCTCGCTGGCGCAGATCGCGGGCAGCTCGGAACGCACCGCGCACCTGGTCAAGCAGCTGCTGTCGCTGGCGCGCATGGAAAACCTGGCCGGCACCGGCGGCATGGCCGCGCTCGACCTGGCGGCGCTGGCGCGCGAAGTGGTCAAGGACTGGCTGCCGCAGGCCTGGGCGCGCGACATCGACCTGGGCCTCGATGCCGACGACCATCCGGTGATGGTGCAGGGCAACCGCCTGATGCTGACCGAGATGCTGAACAACCTGCTCGACAACGCCATCCGCTACACGCCGCGCGGCGGCCACGCCACGGTGCGGGTCAGCGCCGACGCGTTCGAACCGTTTGCCTACCTCGACGTGGAAGACACCGGCCCGGGCATTGCGCCGTCCGAGCGCGAGCGCGTGATGGAGCGCTTCTACCGCGTGCTCGGCACCAACACCGAAGGCAGCGGCCTGGGCCTGGCGATCGTGCGCGAGATCGTGCAGCAGCACGGCGGCGACGTCCAGATCTCGGACCACGTCTACCAGCAGTCGCCCCGGCTCGCCGGCGCGCATTTCCGCGTGACGCTGCGCCGCCCCGAAAACTTTCCGCCCGCATGAAACACACCCCCACCCCCGGCGGCGCTGAAGCACGCGATCGCCTCGCCTGGCACCGCAACCTGCGCTGGATCTGCGGCCTGCTCGCGGTCTGGTTCACGGTCACCTTCGTGGTGGCGTGGTTTGCGCGCGACCTGCGCTTCAACTTCTTCGGCTGGCCGTTTTCGTTCTGGGTCGGCGCGCAGGGCGCGCTGGTGGTCTATGTGCTGATGGCCGCGCTCTACGCCTGGCGCATGAACCATGACGATGCCGAAGCCGAAGCCAGCCGTGCCGGGGCGCCGCCGGTGGCAGTGCCCTCGCAAGGCGCCTCGCGCGGGGCCGGCGCGGATGCTGCATAGCCGCACGCCCGCAACGCGCTTAACGGTGCGGCGTGCATGCGTCGAGGGCCTGCAGCGCAGCATCGAAAACCCTGTCGGCGCCTAGCGTATACCCCGACGTTTTTTGCCGCCGCCGCGCCGGAATCTGTCAGAACGCAGTAAGTTTCGCCACCCACAATCCTCTGCAACTCTGGGCATAGCGGCCAGCCGCGCGGCGTTTTCCGCGCGCCACGCCCGCCCCGGGATCCATTCCAGACGGAGGAGACAAATGGCAAACGTGCAAAACGTTGCGGTGCCCGGAGGGGGCGCGCAGAACGCACCGATGACTGCCGAAGAGCGCAAGGTGATCTTTGCCTCGTCGCTGGGCACGGTGTTCGAGTGGTACGACTTTTACCTGTATGGCTCGCTGGCGGCGATCATCGCCAAGCAGTTCTTTGCCGGGCTGGACCCGACCTCGGCCTTCATCTTCGCGCTGCTCGCATTCGCCGCCGGCTTTATCGTGCGGCCGTTCGGCGCGCTGGTGTTCGGCCGCCTGGGCGACATGATCGGGCGCAAGTACACCTTCCTGGTGACCATCCTGATCATGGGCGTGTCGACCTTCGTCGTCGGCCTGCTGCCCGGCTATGCCACCATCGGCTGGGCCGCGCCGATCATCCTGATCGCGCTGCGCATGCTGCAGGGCCTGGCCCTCGGCGGCGAGTACGGCGGCGCCGCGACCTACGTGGCCGAACATGCCCCGCACGGCAAGCGCGGTGCCTACACCTCGTGGATCCAGACCACCGCCACGCTCGGCCTGTTCCTGTCGCTGATCGTGATCCTGCTGTGCCGCGAGGCGACAGGTCCCAACTTCGAGGCCTGGGGCTGGCGCATCCCGTTCCTGCTGTCGATCCTGCTGCTGGGCGTGTCGGTGTATATCCGGTTGTCGATGAACGAATCGCCGGCGTTCCAGCGCATGAAGGCCGAGGGCAAGACCTCCAAGGCACCGCTGACCGAGTCGTTCGGCCAATGGCGCAACCTGAAGATCGTGATCCTGGCGCTGCTGGGCCTGACCGCCGGCCAGGCCGTGGTCTGGTACACCGGCCAGTTCTACGCGCTGTTCTTCCTGACCCAGGTGCTCAAGGTCGATGCCAAGACGGCCAACCTGCTGATTGCCGGCGCCCTGGTGATCGGCACGCCGTTCTTCATCTTCTTCGGCGCGCTGTCGGACAAGATCGGCCGCAAGTGGATCATCATGGCGGGCTGCGCGCTGGCCGTGCTGACCTACTTCCCGCTGTTCAAGGCCCTGACCCACTACGCCAACCCGGCGCTGGAGCGCGCCCAGCAAAGCGCCCAGATCGTGGTGACCGCGGATCCGAAGCAGTGCTCGTTCCAGGGCAGCCCGATCGCCCGCGAGATCGATTTCCGCAGCTCGTGCGACATCGTCAAGCGTACCCTGGCGCAGGCTTCGGCCAGCTATGAAGTGGTCGAGGCGCCGGCCGGCACCGTGGCCAGCGTCAAGATCGGCGACAAGGAGATCAAGGCCTTCGATGCCAAGCTGGTGAACGGCCACAGCTTCGACGACGCCAGCAAGCAGCAGATCGCGGCGTTCAAGAAGGAGGTGGGCAGCTCGATGGCCGCGGCCGGTTACCCGACCAAGGCTGACCCGGCGCAGATGAACACGATCATGGTGCTGGTGATCCTGGTCATCCTGGTGATCTACGTCACCATGGTGTACGGCCCGATCGCCGCCATGCTGGTGGAACTGTTCCCGACCCGCATCCGCTACACCTCGATGTCGCTGCCCTACCATATCGGCAACGGCTGGTTCGGCGGCCTGCTGCCCACCATCTCGTTCGCGCTGGTGGCCCAGAACGGCAACATCTACTACGGCCTCTGGTACCCGATCATCATCGCCGCGCTCACCTTCGTGGTCGGCGCACTGTTTATCCGCGAGACCAAGGACGTGAACATCTACGCCAACGACTGAGCGGTCGTACGGCACCAGGAAGAACGGCAGGCCCGCGGGCCTGCCGTTTTTTTATGCAAGGGAGCGTCGCGCAAAATCTTCACCAGAAGGTGTTGACAGCCGAGAAAGCCCAGGTATAATCTCAGTCTTCGTTGGCGAATTAGCTCAGTCGGTTAGAGCGACGGAATCATAATCCGCAGGTCCGGGGTTCGAGTCCCTGATTCGCCACCAGTTTCAAGCGAGAGCCGCGTTCCCGAAAGGGTTCGCGGCTTTTTGCTTAGGATTGCCGCGCGAGGTGTAGCACAGGGGTGCAGCACAGACCCATGTCAAACTACCTACAGCGGTCTAGGCACGACACCACTTACCTGTTTAGACGGCGAGTGCCCGCCGACCTCATCCGGGTGCTCGGGCACACTCAGCTCTACAAGAGCTTGGGGACCACAAGCAGACGTGAGGCCAGAGTTCTGGCGCGGGCGCTGGCAGTCGAGACTGATCGACTGTTTGCAACAGCACGCGAGATGACGAAAGCCAAGCCGGACGAAGGACTTACGATCGACTGGACAATGTCCATTGACTTCGACGAGTTCCAGCGCCCACGCAAGCTAAACGTCCAGGCAGAGCCGCACGAGCAGGAGGCGGTTAATACTGCCATTCAGACAGCGCTTGGGAGCCTGCCCGCCCCAACCCTCGGCCACCCTGCACTAGCAGCACCAAAGCCCGCTACGCGGCTTGCAGACGCCGCCGCGCAGTATTTCACGCAGCACGAGCTGAAGCCCACCACACTCAAACGCTACAAGCCCGTCATACGCCGGTTCGTGGAGCACTTCGGGGATGACCATCCTCTAGAGCAGATCACCCAGACCAAGTTTGCTGAGTTTGCCGCAGCTGTCACGGCGGACGAGTCGAGGGAGGTTAAGACGCGCCAGACGGACATCACCATTGCCGGGACGTTCATGAACTGGCACGCCAGCCGCAGCGAGCACGTTGCTAAGCTGACTGCGGCCACCTTGAAGCCAAAGCGCCAGACACCAGCTTCCGAAGACCGCTCCGAGCATTCGCTGGATGACATGGCGGCAATTTTCGCGGCAGTCGCCGCGAGTAGGCACAAGACGCCAGAGGAATTCTGGGTGACGGTCGGATGCGCCCTTACGGGGTGCCGGGTGGAAGAGCTGGCGCAGATCGACACGGCGACTGATCTGAAACGGCACGACTCGGGTATCTGGTATCTCGACCTCAATGGGCGCCCCGACCCGGACGGAATTACCCGGCGCTCCATGAAACGAATGGCAAGCTGGCGTGTAGTGCCACTGCATCCGGTGCTGGTTGAGCTTGGGTTTGTGAGGTTCTTGCAGGGGCGCGCAAAGTCGCCCACTCGGCGGCCCTTTGACGCACGATTCACGCCGCACGCTGAGATCGTCTCCCCAGATGAAGCCAAGGATGGCAGCAGCCTGATCAAGTGGAGTCACTACATTTCGCGGTGGGGCGGCAGACGGAAGACGGAATTGCGCAAGAGCGGCGCCATATCCACCTCTGACACCACCTACTTTCACAGCATGAGGCACACCTTGACAACCTGCCTTGCACGGGCCGGGGTCACCGAAGAGATTAGAGCCACGATTGAGGGCCAGAGCCACGGCGGCGTGAACGGACAGGTTTACACCAAACTCAAGACCGACCCGCGGCGACTTATGACGCGCTGGTGCGTGGCGCGGAACCGATCGAGGTGCGGCTTTGCCAAGCTCTAAAGTAGACCTATAGTAGCTTTGATTTTCTTGGGGGTGGCGCTGCAAGCCACCCCTATTTAGCACGACCCACCTAACGCGCTGTAAGCGTCAATTCCACCTGCTGTCCCTTTACCGGAGGGCGACAAATTGTCAGTGGATATTTGTCGGCTACCAGTCCATTCATCGCTGTCAATGCAATTTCCCCTTTCTTGGGCTTATCTTTGGCATCCAATGTGATCAATCTAACGCCTTGCTTTGATGCTGATTTTGCCGCAATAGCAGAAGCCACATGAATTGCGTCTGGTGTAGACGGATAAACTATCTTCCCATCGGATCTCATTGGGTTTGCAAAGTAGTAACTTCGAATCTCTGACGCAACCTTACAGACCTGGGGTGAGGCATCGATAAACGTGAAATTTGACTTCCGCTGAAGATTATAAAATCGATTTATTTGATCCGCAGTGAGCTTGGCCTCAAGAACTTCGGTGATCGTGATTGCCGACGTCACGATGCCGCAGAGACCGAGATCAAACTGGCTCGCATGACTCTTGATATAGTCCAGCTCGCCTGGCCGGTGCTCTTCACCCTTAATAAATGCGAGGAAGATGCAAGTATCCCAATATTCAATTTCAATGCCAGCCATTTCTGCGATCTCTTATGAATTCGATGGACGTTTTTTCACCAGTGGCATCCGGGGCGACCCCGGACAGGCTACTTAGCGTCGATAGCTGGTTATCCGCAGGAAGAATTTCTATCGCCTGCACTTGGACTTCGTGTGGAAAATATTCGCCTTCTCTGTATTTGAGCAACCCCGATACGTCAACGCTCTTCTCTACAGCCTGTGCAGCCAATTCCCGCAAATCATCCGGGAACGCGCACTTTACGCGGCTTCCGAGAAGGGAGTAGACGTAAAAATACTTCACGTCGCCGTGGCTGTTATATCGCTCCACTTTGCCTTTGACATGTCCGTAGGTAGAGTAAGTCCTGCTTAGGAGCGATTGCAACTGAGTCCGAGTTTGTGGTGTGACAGTGGCTACTCGCTCTTTTCCGCGAGAGAGCCACATTTGCGTCAGCTTATCGCCCACGCCAAGGCATAGATCGCCTAAACGCTCAAGAAAAAGATGGCTAGCGCTTGCTGCTTCGTATCGACCATCGTTTATGTCATTGATTAAATCGGCCAGATAGCTAAATAGTCCTGTTTGAGGGTTAAGGACGTTGGCGTGGGGGGTTGCCCGAATAGTAATAGCTGCCGGACTGTTGTGAGTTAGGTCAGAAACGAGTAGATCAACAGTCGGTTTATCAATACCAGAGAGATATTTGTCGGCCTCACTCAAGGTCGCCCGGAAGGCAATAAGCTTGTCAATGAGCATACCCAGGCGGAGATCACCATCGTCAGACTGCATACCTTCCATATGCAGAGTGATGGATTCCGGGGGCGACAGTTGGTCGGGTTTCATTTCATTATTTGAGTAATTCCTGAGGGGCGACAAGATAACCTTCATCAGACGGGTGGGGTGCCTTCCGCAGGCACTGCATCACACGTCTTGGTCACCGGGGTGTCGTTGAAGATACACTTTCAACTTGCATTGGACAACATCTCTTTTGGGGCGGCGCCTCTCAGGTGCCTCGAGAAGGGAGCGTATTGCTCTATTGGAACCAGTCTATATCAAGCGGCCTACGCTTCGGCCGGTAGGCGTGCCAGCGCCCGCCGCAATTGCCCGAGGTGACATTCTCCACCCTTGGGCGTTTTCACTCCGAGCCTGTTCAGTTCCTCGACCGTCTGGCGTTGCGACACTCCTGCACCTGACGTCCGCACGCCGCGATCACGCGCGATCATCATTCACGGGCCTCGCAGCAATCATGAGACCCGCGCCGATGAAGAGCAGCGCCGCCCCGACTCCACCGAATATGTATGCGTTCTGGGTGCGGTTCGCCTCTTTAACGTCGGCGGAGCTGATGGAATAGCTGCCCTTTGCTCGCATTCCGCGCGCATACGCAAGCTCATCTTGGAAATCCTTCGTCTGTGTGGATAACCAGAATCCGCCTGCGATAACACTGCAAACGACACCGCTCCACCAAAGGAACTGTCCAAAGAGGCGAAAGTTCATATGTGACCGCCGGGTCTGATGATTGAAATAGAACCGCAATCTGGCACCCTTAGAAGGGTGCTGTAAATGCCACTTTAGAGGGAGAGGCGTGCCAGCACCCGCTGCAATTGACCAAGATGCCATTCTCCGCCCTTGGGAGTCTTCACCCCGAGTCGGTTCAATTCCTCGACCATGCGCCGTTGCGACATCCCTGCCGCCTGATACCCGCGCAGGGTGGTGGCAAGGTTCGCCGCGAACGCATCTGCAGCGTCCATCCGGGCCACGACATTGCCGCGCAAGTTCTCGGGCCTGCCCAGCCTGACGCCCCGTGCCTTCGCTGCCGCCAGGGCATCCTTCGTGCGCTTGCTAATCTGATCCCGCTCCCACTCGGACATCACGGCATGCATCTGAATCATTACCTTGTTGGCCTCGGGCATGTCAGCAGCCACGAAGTCGCAACCGGCCTCGATCAAGCCTGACACGAAGTGGACATTCCGGGCGAGCCGATCAAGCTTGGCAATGAGCAGCGTCGCGCCGTGCTTGCGGCAGGCGTCCATTGCCGCACGAAGCTGGGGGCGCTTGGCGAGAGCATCAGCGCCCTTGCCAGATTCATGCTCCTCGAACTCGCCCAGTAGTTCCCAATGGCCGCCGTTCAGATAGCGGGCCACCCCTTCCCTTTGCGCTTCCAGCCCTAGACCACTCTGACCTTGCTTCGCAGTGCTGACCCGGTAGTAGGCGATGAATTTGCCGTTTGCCATATGCGACCTCGCTCCCGAACGAACGTTTAATTTGAGGTCATCATAAGATCCCGGCGATCAGTTGTCACTTTTTTTCACTATGTATCATCATTTTTCATCAATCAGCACAAAGGGCACTATAATGCTCCCGTAGGCGTCGCATCGGGTGACGCCCCACTGACAAGGGAAAACACATGGCTGAACGCCGACGACTAACGATTGCGCTCGACGGCGCCACAGGCAACCTGTTGGCATGGCTGTCCAAGACCTGCGACACGCCCGAGGGCGTCATCATCAATAAGCTATTGGGCGCGCACCTTCATGAGCTGTGGGAATACAGAACTTGGCTGGAGAAGCAAGAACCAGGGAGCCGGAATTGGGAGCTTGGCACGCACCTGATTTCAAACTACGGGCCGGACGACCTTGTGACCGCAATCAAGCGTATCGACCCGACCTATAAGACGCTGGAGGAGCAGCTCCGCCCCAACAAGTCCAATGCCAAGGGGGACGCCGAATGATCGACTTCGGCCTCAACATCGACAAATTCCTCGCGGTAGCCGAAGAGGAGTTTCAGCCAAAGCTAGACGCGGCCGACAACGCGGGCTCTATCGACCCCAACATCGACAACTTCCGCGCTGTGGCCGAAGCAGAGTTCCGCCAAGAGCTAGATGCCGCCACCATCGCCGCATCCATCGAACTCGGCACCAGCGTTTGCCACTTTGGACACCGAGCCGGAGCCTATGGCGGCGGTGCCGCACTGTTCATCGAGAACCGCCAAGAGCCTCACGGAATCATTGCGGAAGGGTTGGAAGACGAATGAGCGCAATCACAGCACAATCCACGGCGCTGCGCGAAGTCCGACTCTACGGAGCGCTCCGCAAGAAGTTCGGGCGCTCGCACCGGTTCAACGTGCAGAGTCCGGCAGAGGCCATTGCTGCGCTCAAGGCCAACTATCCCGCCTTTGAAGAGCATATGGTCGTGCACAGCAAGCCCGGCTACCACGTCTTCGTAGACGAGGCGAACCTGGGCGCCAATGATCTCGCCACTCCCACGGCGCGCGGCACGATCAAGATCGTTCCGGTGATCGCCGGCCGGGGCAAGGGCGGCCTGCAGATCCTGCTGGGCGCTGCGCTCATTGCCGCCTCGTTTTATGTCCCGGGCACACTCGCCATTGCTGGCGTTAAGGCCAGCGCCGTCACCATGTCGTTGGGCCTTGGCCTAGTCTTCGGTGGCGTGGCGCAGATGCTGACTAAGTCTCCCTCTATGACCTCGCTGGAACGCCCGGACAACCGCCCCTCCTACGCATTCAACGGCCCGGTCAACACGACCCAACCCGGCAACCCGGTTCCCATCTGCTACGGGCGAATGATCGTTGGCTCGCAGGTTGTGCACGCGGGCATCTCCACGGACGAGATCCCCGTCGACTGGAATACCACGCCTGAGCAACCCTCCACTGGTTCCATAGGCGTTTAATTGATTGAAACTACGGGCATGGCCCGCCTCCCAGGTATGCAGACTTTCGATTTCAGGCAGTTCCTCGCAACACAAACCGCACCGGCGCAGGCATTTCAAGAGCACATGCGGCACATGCAAGCCGTGAGCGTGGCGCAACTAGCGGACATCCTCGAATCCTCCACCATCGAGAGCACTATGGATGCGGGGTTTGCTGTCGTCCACCGCATTAGGTTACATGGCGGTCAAGGTCAGCAGGCTGTCGCTATCAGCACCTGCTACGGCGACGGCGACAGCTACATCCTGACCGGGTTGTGATGTGAGCAGGAGCCTCCGCCCTGTGCATGCGCATGGGCCGCTAATGGCCGCTGCGCTTCGATATGCCGATGAGGGAGAACCGCCAATCGTCTCGGGCATAGAGGCACGCACCACCAAGGACCTGTTGATGCTCCTGCGGACTGCCATGGACAGCCCCGGGCTTGGCGCGGACGCAATTGTTAGCGCATGGGCACTCCATGTGAATCTGACCCGGCGCGGCGTCCCCCCATGCCTGCGCCCTGATCTCACTGATGAGCTTCTAGACAGGTCCAAAGAGCTAGGCACATTCGCCAATAACATGCGCTATGTGTCTTGGCTGGCGGACCTGTTATGGATCGCCAGCCATCACCCAAACCGCGACCGGCCGATCCTCTACAAAGGTATCAGCCCGATCAAGCTACCTGCGCCACTCACCGTCAGCGGGGCAACCATGGGATTGAGACAGGCGGAGAGTGACAGCCCCTACGAGCGCCCACCGTTGGAAGCGTGCAAGCCGGAGACCATGACGCCCCATGCCCGGCTAGTTCGCAACTGGTTGGCATGGCATGCGAGGGTTGGCGACCTCTGGAGCAAAGCACACAGACTACAGCCCCGCAAGTGGGCCTGGAATTTCGCCCTCTCCCACGACGAGACGCGCGAGCTTGGTTATATCCTCTCAGGATCTCCCGAGGAGGAGCGCAAGGCATTACGGCAGAAGGGACAGGCGGCGAAAGAGGTCATTCTAAAGGCAGCCCACGCAGCACCGGACAAGTCAGGCGCATGCACCCCAGAAGATGTCGCGCGGCGGCGTTTTAACCTTCTACGGCTCCACATACTGGCCGGGCGCAGCGGGACCCGCACGGCCCGTTACGCGGAACTCGTTGGCGGGGTTGACATGGTCGGCCCCGAGGGTAAGCCTCTGACCCGGCAGGCGATCATGAGCCACCTGCACCACGTCAAATTGCTAACCGGCCTGCCCGACGACCTTAAGCCGGACAAGTGCTAAGAGAATTCTCTAAATAGCACCCCAAAATCACGTGCCTCAGACCCCCATACATTGTATGGGGGTCTTGATACCAAACTACCCGGAAACCCGCGCCAGATAAGGAAAGAAGGGGTTGCAGCAATTTTCGGCCCCTAAGCTCAGGAAGGGGTTGCACTTCCCCACCAATCTGCAACCCCTTCCGGCATTGGATTCCCATTAGATTCCCATCAAAAAGCTATTCGAATGGGGTTCAGTTACCCACATTCAGCGCTGTCGGCGTGCGAGTTCTACATGACACTGGTCTGCGGTCACATACCGCTGGCAGAATCTCAGGAGCACCACATAGGGGAGAGGTGGCATGAAGAAGACCATTGGATGCTCGGCGCTTGTGTTTGCCATGCTGACGACCACGGGACACGCGGAGAACGTCTCGGTTCTCGGCGCAGTTGATTGCGGGATGTGGGTAAAGACTAGAGGTGACTCACTTTCAGGATCGTTACATCAGGCATGGCTATTTGGCTTCTTGAGCGGTGCCAACGCTGCTATTGGCTCCTCTTACGGCGACCCCTTGCACGGAATCAGTTCAGATCAGGCCGTCGTGTGGGTGGATAATTACTGCCGAAATAACCCCCTGTCGAAGCTCGCCGACGCTGGGAGCACGCTCTATCGGGAGCTGGTTGCGAGGAAGAAAGCACGGTGAATGTCATGGACACCGGGCGACCCCTTAGAAATAAAACGAAAACCTCTACCCCATGCTTTTGTTGTGGGGACCGGTTTTTAAAACGGAAATCCTTATACGTAGCACTTAGAGGCAGCGGCGCCCGGTCGACATGTGCTACGCTCACACCAACCTTAACAGTTAGCACCAAGGTGTAGCACACCGCGCGTATTCGCTACCTGTTGGCGGAGCAATGTCTAAGAAAATCAAACACTTAGAGACATACACCGCGGCTCACAGGTGTATCCCTGATTCGCCACCATCTATTTGAAAAGCCGCGATCCCGCAAGGGTTCGCGGCTTTTTGCTTTGGTGCTCGCGGACAGATGTTCAGGGCAACGGCACGAGGCCGTCCATGCCGGACGACCCCCGCGGGCAACGCTTACCAGTAGCGCACGCGTCCGGTGTCGATATGCACGAACTGGTCGGACTCGTAGTAGCCGACGCCGCCGCCCTGCAATGACCTGGCGGCATCGCGTACATCGGCCAGCGACACGCCGGCGAGCCGGATATCGATGGCCTTGCCGTCCATATGCAGGCTATGCCTGGCCACCCCGCCGCCGCGCGAGTTGCGCAGCCGCGAATTGGTGGCCGGGCTGCGGTAGCCGGAAATGACCTGGAACGGCTTGTCGGTGCCGAGCTCGCGACGCACCTGGAACAGCAGGTCGAACAGCTGCGGATCGATGGTGCCGACCATGCCCGAATAGTGGTCGCGCAGGAAGCCGTTGAGCGTCGTCAACGCTTCGGGCACGAAACGGTCGCCCACGGCATAGACCAGCGACACGCGCTCGCCGGTGTGGGTGTGATCGAAAGCCAGCGTGCGGGCGTCCGGCAGGCCGGCCAGCGCCTGGTTGGCGGGCAGGTTGGCCAGCGCGCGACGCGGCGCCAGCGGCATCAGGCCGGCGGCCAGCGCCAGGGTTCCGGTGGTATGAAGAAAGCGGCGGCGTGCCTTGCGCGTCGCGTCAGTCATGGTACTTCCTCTGAATGTGCGGGGTGCGGCGCCTCAATGGATGACGCCGGAGGCGCTTGCCACAGCGCGCGGCTGGGGGCGACCGTTGCGTTGACGCAGCGCCTTGTCCAGCAATTTGTCGTGACCGTAGATGTCAGGCAGGAAGGATACACGACCATCGGCGCGCGCGATGACCGTGCCGTAAGCCAGCACCACCGGCAACGGCTGCTGCAGGCGCACCGTGTTCGACTTGCCCCGTGCCATGGCCTCGCGGATCCGGGTCTCGTTCCAGTCCGGCATATCGTGCAACACGAACTGGGCCAGCGCTACTGGGGCTTCCACGCGGATGCAGCCGTGGCTGAAGTCGCGCCGGTCGCGCTTGAACAACTGCGGCGACGGCGTGTGGTGCAGGTAGATGTTCTCGTTGTTGGGGAACACGAACTTGATGTCGCCCAGGGCGTTGAGCGGGCCGGGCCGCTGGCGGATGCGCAGACCGCCGTTCAGCACCGCTTCCAGGTTCTCCTCGGACAAGGTGGTTACGGGCTTGCCATCACCGCCGACGAACTCCAGGCCCTGCCGGTTGAAATACCCCGGATCGCGGCGCAGGCGCGGCACCGTCTCGCGGCGCGCGATCGACGGCGGGATATTCCAGTACGGGCTGAATTCGATATAGCGCATGTCCTCCTCGAACAGCGGCGTGCGCGTGTCGAGCGCCTTGCCGACGATCACCTTCATCTCCAGCTTGATGTCGAGCTTGCCGTCGCGGATTTCATAGGCGCGCAGCATGAACTCCGGCACGTTGACCACGATCATGCGCGGGCCGTCCAGCGGGGTCCAGCGCAGGCGCTCCATGGTCAGTTCGATCTGCCGCACGCGCTCGGCGATGGGCAGGTTCAGCTGTGCGAGCGTGGCCGCGCCGATCACGCCGTCGGGCTGCAGCCCATGGCGCGACTGGAAGGCCTTGACGCCATCGACCAGCGCGCCCTCGTAGCGTGCCGGCGGCGCCGTGCCGACCGGCAAGTCGCCCAGCGCCACCAGGCGCGCGGTCAGTGCGGCGACGCCGCCCCACGGCTGGCCTGGCGTCAGCTTGCTGGCCTGCAGCGGCGGCAGCGGCTGCTGCCACACCGGTTGCCGCGCGATGTCGCGGTAGCGGGCCAGGGCCTGGCGCAGCGTGCCGTACAGCGGGAACGTCGGCGCCGCCTGGCGGATGGCGTCGGACAGCCGATGCTGGGTGACGGCATCGCGCAGCCAGGTGGCGGCATCGAAAGGCCGTTCCGCCTGCGGCGCGAAATTGGCATGGACCGCGCGCGGGTTGATGCGGCCGCCGTGCAGGTCGGACAGCATGCGCTCCATGGCGGCGCTCAGCGCCGCATCCAGCCGCGCCGCGGCATCGGGCGGCAGCGCGGGGCCGTGGGCGGCCTGGGTCACCGCCTGGCGCAGGGCTTCGGCATCGTAGTCGCGCGGATCGAGGCCATCGGCGGCCACCGCGGCCAGCGCGTCCACCGCCTGGCGCGCCTCCGGCACCGGCCGGCCCTGCACCAACCACATCGGCTCGTTGGCGAAGGCGGGCACGGCCAGCCAGGCGGCGCAGGCAATGGCGACGGCGCCGAGGCGGCGCACGGCAGCATTCAGGGTCTGGGGCATCGGGCGGATAGCTCGGATTCGTCACAGATGCCCACAGTCTACCCGCGATGGCCGATGGGCGCGGCGTGGCGGGGCAAACCCGCCGGGTGACGTTCACCACACCAGCTGGTGCCGGCGCGCGTAGTCCACCATCTCGACCAGCGAGCCCACGTGCAGCTTGGCCATGATATTGGCCTTGTGCGTGCTGACGGTCTTGCTGCTGATCAGCAGCTGCGCGGCGATCGACTTGTTGGAATGCCCGCGCGCCAGGTATTGGAGGACAGTGATCTCGCGGTTGCTCAGCCGCGGCAGGCCGGCCTGCTGCTGCTCGCCGAGCTGGCGCACGGTCTCCAGCGTCTGCAGCGGAAACACCAGATATCCGCTCAGCACGCCGCGCACGGCCTGCATGACTTCTTCGACGCCGCGCTGCTTGACCACGAAGCCGTGCGCGCCGGCGCGCAGTGCCCGCACCGGTGACTGCGCGGTGTCGCTGCCGGACAGGACCAGCAGCGGCACGCCTGGCAGCGTGGCCACCACCCTGCGGACGAAGTCGATGCCGGGGTTGCCGAAGCGTTCGACGTCGACCAGCACCAGGCCGGGCCGGTGCTCGCGGGCGAGGCGGTATCCCTCCCTGACACCATCCGTTTCCAGGACCTCGTCGGCGTCAAACTCGGCGGCGAGTTCTGCGCATAACAAGGTGCGGAACCTCGAGGGTTCGTCGACGATCAGCGTTGGGGGCAATTCAGGGCTCCTTAACAACTGGCGAACTGGCGGGGAATTGGCCAGGGACTGGCTATGCCAAGGTTAAGGGCCCTGAGGGGCCTTGATGCGCCGAATTCTCACTGCGCGAACGCAGCAGATTCTGCACGAGAGTCAGGCTTTTCCTTCGATGACGCGGATGGCGTCAAGTGGCTGCAAAGCCGGTCATTCCGTCCCGGCTGGCAGGAAGCGCGGCGCGGGCGCGGAGCGCGGCACCTCGCGCTCGCCCTGCCGATACAGGCGGTACGTGCCGCGCGCCTGGTTGTGCGGATGGCGCGCGGCCTCGTCCAGCGTCAGCACCCGTGCGAAGCATACGTCGGTGCCGCCCAGCACCGACTCCCAGTGGGTGCTGGGCTTGCTGGCAATGGTGGCGGCGATGCGGGCCTTCACCGCGGGCCACTGTTCGCGGTCGTACTGCGCGGCCGGATCGATGTCGCTCAGCGCCAGGCGTTCGAGCAGTTCACGGTAGAACTGCGGCTCGAGCGCGCCGAGGGTGATGGCGCGCCCGTCCGCGCACGGGTACACGTCATAGAACGGCGAGTCATGGAACGGGCTCGGTTGCGGGCCGCCCAGCGTGCCGGCCGCGCGCGACACCTGCACCAGCGAGCCGAGCATGGCGACGATGTCGGTGATGGCGGCATCGACCACGCAGCCCTCGCCGCTGGCGCGCGCGCTGAGGATGGCGCTGGTGATGCCGAACGCCAGCCCGAGCGCGCCGGTGGCATCGCCCATCACGGTCGGCGGCACCATCGGCAGGCTGCCTTCGCGCGCGGCCATCGACAGCAGGCCGGTCAGCGCGATGTAGTTGAGGTCATGGCCCGCGCTCTGCGACAGCGGGCCGGTCTGGCCCCAGCCGGTCATGCGGCCGTAGACCAGGCGCGGATTGCGGGCATGGCAGGCCTTGGGGCCCAGCCCCAGGCGCTCCATCGCGCCGGGACGCAGGCCCTCGATCAGCGCGTCGGCGCCGGCCACCAGGTCGAGCGCGGCGGCCACGTCTGCGGGCGCTTTCAGGTTCAGCTGCACCACGCGCTTGCCGTGCTCCAGTTCCATCTCGGCCGGCACCGACTGGCCGCGCAGGATGCGCCGCGCGTCGGGGGCCACCGGGCGGGTCACCAGCGTGACTTCGGCGCCCAGGCCGGCCAGCATGGCACCGCACAGCGGGCCGGGGCCGATGCCTTCGAATTCCACGACCTTGATACCGCGCAGGGGCTGCAGGTTGCCGCGCTCGCTCATGATGGTTGTCTCCGGTTCGCCGCCTGCGCGCGCTGTGGCGGGAGGCGGCTTGCATTGGTAGCGGGATCGTCTGCCCTTGGCCGCACGGGCGGGCCATGCTTGCCGCGGGGCTCGCAAGCATGCTACGCGGCGCCGTGTTGACGGGGCAATGGCCAAATGCTTCAGCCGGAATGACGGAATCCATCAATCGACCGGCCAACCGGTTATCGCACCAGTAAATCGGACAATTCCGATCCGACTTGATCTGAATCGCATCCTGGCGGGACACTAGGGGGCATGATGGTTCCAGATGGCGTTGCGGCCACATCGCCGCGGCGCTTCCGACAGCCCCCATCCAGGAGATCCCGCCATGACCAATATCGTCCTCGCCACCGACGGCTCGGCCTTCAGCGACGCCGCGGCGCGCTTTATCGCCGAAGGCAAGCTGCTGCAGAACGGCTTCACCGTGCATGTCGTCCATGTCGCGCCAGAAGTCAGCGGCCAGGTGCGCGCCTTTGTCAGCAAGGAAACCATCGACGACTGGCACAGGGAAGCCAGCGACAAGGCGATGGCGGCGGTCTGCGACATCCTCGCCGCGGCCAATGTGCCGTTCGAGCGGCACCCGCTGCACGGCTTCGCGCCCGAGCGCATCGTCGCCTACGCGAAGTCAGTGGATGCGGCGGCCATCGTGATGGGCACGCACGGGCGCGGCTCGTTCTTCGATGCCGTGATCGGTTCGGTGGCGGGCCGGGTGCTGGCCCAGTCGGACTGCCCGGTGGTGCTGGTCAAGACCCCGGAAAAGAAGGGTTAAGCCCCCAACTGACGGCGGTGCCGCAACGGCGCCGCCTTGCGGCAAGCTTCAGGCGCCCCACAGGGGCGCTTCGTCCATCAGCGCGACCTGCTCGCGCAGCTCCAGGATGCGGTCCTGCCAGTAACGCGCCGTGCCGAACCACGGGAAGGCGGCCGGAAAGGCCGGGTCGGTCCAGCGGCTGGCCAGCCAGGCGCTGTAATGCAGCAGCCGCAGCGTGCGCAGCGCTTCCACCAGCCACAGTTCGCGCGTGGGGAATTCCGCAAAATCCTCATAGCCGGCGACGATGTCGGCAAGCTGGCCTTGCATCGCCGCGCGGTCGCCCTCGAGCAGCATCCAGATGTCCTGGATCGCCGGGGCCATGCGGCTGTCGTCGAAGTCGACGAAGTGCGGGCCCGGCTCGCCATGGGCGCCGCCGCGGGCGTCGTCCTCGTCGATCCACAGCACATTGCCGCGATGGCAGTCGCCATGGACGCGCAGCAACCGTACGTCGCCGGCGCGCTCATAGCAGCGCTGGACGCCGTCCAGCGCCAGTTGCGCCACCGACTGCCACGCGGGCAGCAGATCGGCCGGAATGCAGCCGCTGGCGAGCAGCCAGTCGCGCGGGGCAATGCCGAAGGTGTCGGCATCCAGCGCGGGGCGCGCCTGGTAGGGTTGGGCCGCGCCCAGGGCATGGATGCGGCCGATGAACCGGCCCAGCCAGGTCAGCGTATCGGCGCGGTCCAGCGCCGGCTCGCGGCCGCCGCAGCGGGGGAAGACCGCAAAACGGAAGCCCGCATGATGCAGCAGCGTACCGGCCTCGCCCGGCGCCAGCGCCATGGCCGGCACGGCGGGGATCTCGGCGTCGGCCAGCTGCTGCACGAACGCATGCTCTTCCAGGATGGCCGCGTCGGTCCAGCGGCCGGGGCGATAGAACTTGGCGATGACCGGCGCGGCGTCCTCGATGCCCACCTGCCAGACGCGGTTCTCGTAGCTGTTGAGCGCCAGCAGGCGCCCGTCGGGGCGCAGGCCGGCGCTCTCGAGCGCGTCCAGCATCAGCTCCGGCGTCAGGCCGGCGTATGGGATACCGGAGGACAAACCGGAGTCGGCGGGGGCGTCGGACGCATGCATGGTGCCGGCCGGGTCCGCGTTAGCGCGCCGGCTTGCGGTTGCCGCCCAGCAGCGCCGCCTGCGGCGCCGGACGGCGGTTGCGCGCCGGTGCCGGCGCCGCGTCATTCGGCTGGCGCGCGGGCTGGGCCGCGGCCCGTTGCGGGCGCGCCGGTTCCTGGCCGTCGCGTCGTGGCGCCGGGTTGCGCGCGCCGGCGGGCTGGGCGGCACGGTTGCCGTTGGCGGCGCCGTTGCCACGCTGGCCCTGGCTTTGGCCTTGGCCTTGACCTTGACCCTGGCGCGGCGCGCCCTGCCCCTGGCGCGCGGGACGCTGGCGCTGCGCGCCGTCGCCGTCGCCGGCCGGACGCGCCTCGGCCCGTCCGCGGCCCTGGCCCTGGCCGCCACCGCCGCGCTGCTGGCGGCCCTTCTGGATCGGCTCGGGCGCGATGCTGGGGTCGACCTCGAAGCCCGGCAGCACGGTCTGTTCGAGCTTGCGCTTGATCAGGCGTTCGATATCGCGCAGCAGCCCCAGCTCGTCCACGCACACCAGCGAGATCGCCTCGCCCTCGGCGCCCGCGCGGCCGGTGCGGCCGATGCGGTGGACGTAGTCCTCGGGCACGTTGGGCAGGTCGAAGTTGACCACGTGCGGCAGCTGGTCGATGTCGATGCCGCGCGCGGCGATATCGGTCGCCACCAGCAGCCGCAGCGTGCCGGCCTTGAATTCGGACAGCGCGCGCGTGCGTGCCGACTGGCTCTTGTTGCCGTGGATCGCCAGCGCCGACAGGCCGTCCTTGGTCAGCTGCTCGGCCAGCCGGTTGGCGCCATGCTTGGTGCGCGTGAACACCAGCACCTGGTGCCAGTCGTGCTGGCGCACCAGGTGGGCCAGCAGTTCGCGCTTGCGTTCGCGGTCGACTGGGTAGACGCGCTGGTCCACGGTTTCGGCGGTGGTATTGCGCCGCGCGACTTCGATCGAGGCGGGATTGTTCAGCAGGCGGTCGGCCAGCGCGCGGATATCGTCCGAGAACGTCGCCGAGAACAGCAGGTTCTGGCGCTTGGCCGGCAGCACGTTGAGGATCTTGCGGATATCGTGGATGAAGCCCATGTCGAGCATGCGGTCGGCTTCATCGAGCACCAGCAGTTCTACCTGCGACAGGTCGATGGTGCGTTGAGACACATGGTCCAGCAGGCGGCCCGGGGTGGCCACGACGATCTCCACGCCGCGCTTGAGCTGCTCGATCTGCGGGTTGATGCCGACCCCGCCGAACATCACCATCGAGCGCAGGCGCAGGTACTTGCCGTAGTTGCGCACGCTCTCCTCGACCTGCGCCGCCAGTTCGCGCGTGGGCGTCAGCACCAGCGCTCGCACCGCCACGCGGCCGCCGCGCGGGGCGCCGCCGGCATGGCGGGCCGCGGTTTCGGACAGCAACTGCAGCATCGGCAGGGTAAAGCCGGCGGTCTTGCCGGTGCCGGTCTGGGCGCCGGCAAGCAGGTCGCCGCCCTTGAGGATGGCGGGAATTGCCTGGGCCTGGATGGGAGTCGGGGTGGTGTAGCCCTGTTCGGCTACGGCACGCACAATCTTTTCGGACAAGCCGAGTTCAGAAAAAGACATGAATTGCTGCTTGGGCCATCGCTGCGCGCGCAGAGCGCCAGACGCCGGATGGCTCCTTGTAATCGATCGGAATCGGAACGCGAACGCCGGGAAGCCGGCCTGGCAGGCCATGGCCCGCCCGCGAAGGAAAGAGCGGTAGTGTACCAGTCCGGCGCGGGCGGGTTATGCACCCACCGGTACGCATCCGGCAACGCATGCGCGCCGGCGCACATGGTGATAGGCGCGGGTGGCGCTGCGCTATCATGACGGCTCTCGGGCCGCCCGGCCGCCACCGCCGGCATGTCGTCCCGCCTGCCCGGAAAGCCGCCATGCGCTTGCATTTCCTCGAAGACCAGGAAGTCACACTGCTCGCGGCCATCCCGGTCGGGATCGTCGCCGCCATCGCCACCACGCTGTTCAAGGAAGCGCTGGACGGCGCGGGCTTCGTGCTGTTTGCCAGCCATGCCGATGTGGTCACGGTGTTCGCGGCGCTGGCGCTGGCGTGGCGCGTGGCGGTGCCGGCCATCGGCGGCGCGCTCGCGGGCGGCCTGCTGGTGCTGGCCAACCGCCTGGCCAGTTCCCATCCGGGCGCCACCGACTATATGGAAGCGGTCGCCAGCGGCAGCGGCCGGCTGCCGGTGCGCATCACCCTGCTGCGCGCGCTGTCCTCGTTCTTCTCGATCGTCAGCGGCAGCTCGGTCGGCAAGGAAGGCGCGATGATCCAGCTGGCGGCGCTGTGCGGGTCGCTGTTCCCCTCGACCCGGATCGAGCGCGGCGGCGGCTCCAACATGCGCCGCATGCTGACCGCCTGCGGCGCCGCGGCCGGCCTGGCCACCGTCTACCACACCCCGTTTTCCGCCGCGGTCTTCGTCGCCGAAGTCGTGTTCGGCGCGCTCGCGGTGCAGCGCCTGATGCCGCTGTTCCTGGCCTCGGTCGCCGGCGCCATGGTCAGCCAGTGGCACGGCGGGCTGCAGCCGCTCTACCCCGGCCTCGATATCGCCCCGGACCTGCGTCCGCAGATCCTGCTGGCCGCGGCGGCGCTGGGGGTGGCCGCCGGCATCGCGGGCGCGCTGTTCCTGCGCGCGGCCGGCTTCGCGCGCAGCCGCTTCGCGGCGCTGCCGGGCGGGCCGGTGGCGCGGCTGGCGCTGGGCGGCGCGCTGGTCGGCGTGCTGGCGATGGCGGTGCCGGAGGTGGTCGGCAACGGCTTTTCCACCATCCAGACCCTGCTGCAGGAGCAGCCGCTGAGCGTGCCGGTGGCGGCCGTGCTGCTGGCCAAGCTGGCGGCGACGGTGATCAGCATGGGCTCGGGCGCGGTCGGCGGGGTGTTCACGCCGTCGCTGTTCGTCGGTGCGGCGCTGGGCCAGTTGCTGGCGCTGGGCATGCAGGGCGCGGCGGCGGGCGCGGCGCCGCTGCTGCCGCTGGTGGGCATGAGCGCGTTCCTCGCGGCCACCAGCCAGGCGCCGCTGATGTCGGTGCTGATGGTGTTCGAGATGACGCTGGCGCCGGCGCTGCTGCTGCCGTCGATGATCGGCGCGGTCGCGGCGTACTACACCGCGTCGCGCTGCCAGACGCTGTCGCTGTACAGCGTGATTGCCGAGCGCGCGCAGGCATCGGCCGCCGCCGAACATGCCCGCGCGCTGACGCTGGCGGGCCTGTGCGACCCGACCGACACGGTGCTGGATCCCAACGCCACGCTGGCCGCGGCCGCCGACAAGTTTGCCGAGACCGGCACGCGCTACCTCTACCTGGTGCAGGCCGACGGCCGCCTGCTGGGCGCGCTGTCGATCCATGCGCTGCAGCGCGCCCAGCGCGAAGGCGCACCTGACGACGTGCTGGCGCTGGCCGAGCGCGACTTCCCGGCGCTGACGCCGGATTCGCGGCTGCGCGACGCCCTGGCCGTGTTCGCCGGGCACGGCATCAACCGGATCCCGCTGGTGCGCGACCTGGCCGGCCGCGAACTGATGGGCACGGTCTCCAAGCAGCGCGTGCTGCAAGAGGCATCCTGCCTGTTCTGAAGGCCGCTTGCGTGCCACACCGCCGGCCGTACCGAACCGGCGCCGGCGAGGTAAAATGCGCGGTTGCCCGCTCGCCGGCCATCCACCCACCGCATCCCTAATTGTCGGAGTTCGCCATGCCAGCAGGTCGTGATACGCGCCTTGAGGCGCCGGAGTCCGTGCCATTTCGGCGCCTGCGCCAGCGTTGGGCCGGACTGGGGTGCGGCGCGGCGCTGCTGCTGGGCGCGGCGGCCGCTGCGGCCCAGCCGGTGCGTGTGATCCCGGACGATGCCGTGGCGGCCAGGCTGGTCATCGCCGCGCCGTCGGCCGGCGCGCCGCAGACTGCCACGCTCGACGGCAAGCGCGTCGGCGTGGCGCCGGGCCTGCGCCTGTTCGGCACCGACAACCAGTTGCTGGCCAGCGCCGCGGTGGCGGGACAGAAGCTGCCGGTGCGGTACAAGCTGGACCTGTACGGCCAGCTCCTGACCGCATGGGTACTGAGCGAGGCCGAACAGCAGGCGCTGAAAAAATAGCCACCCCCGAAGTGCGACCGGCGTGCCCCCACGCGCCGGCCGTGTTGTTGCAACACCCTGATGCCCCCAGGTCAACCACTGAGATCGGCATATGAAGAAAGTTTTCGTCAAGACGTACGGCTGCCAGATGAACGAGTACGACTCGGACAAGATGGTCGACGTCCTCAACGCCAGCCAGGGGCTGGAACCCACCGACAACGTCGAAGACGCCGACGTGATCCTGTTCAACACCTGCTCGGTGCGCGAGAAGGCGCAGGAGAAGGTGTTCTCGGAGCTGGGCCGGATGAAGGCGCTCAAGGCCGCCAAGCCCGACCTGGTGATCGGCGTGGGCGGCTGCGTGGCCAGCCAGGAAGGCGCCAGCATCGTCTCGCGCGCGCCCTATGTCGACGTGGTGTTCGGCCCGCAGACGCTGCACCGGCTGCCTGACCTGATCGCACGCCGCCAGCGCACCGGCCAGTCGCAGGTGGACATCTCCTTCCCCGAGATCGAGAAGTTCGACCACCTGCCGCCCGCGCGCGTCGAGGGCCCGAGCGCGTTCGTGTCGATCATGGAGGGCTGCTCCAAGTACTGCAGCTATTGCGTGGTGCCGTACACGCGCGGCGAGGAAGTGTCGCGCCCGTTCGAGGACGTGCTGGCCGAAGTGGCTGGCCTGGCCGAGCAAGGCGTGCGCGAAGTCACGCTGCTGGGCCAGAACGTCAATGCCTATCGCGGCAAGATGGGCGACACCGCGGAGATCGCCGACTTCGCGCTGCTGATCGAGTACGTGGCCGAGATCCCCGGCATCGAGCGCATCCGCTACACCACCAGCCACCCGAAGGAATTCACCTCGCGCCTGGTCGAGCTGTACGGCCGCTGCGACAAGCTGGTCAACCACCTGCACCTGCCGGTGCAGCATGCGTCCGACCGCATCCTGATGGCGATGAAGCGCGGCTACAGCGTGCTGGAATACAAGAGCATCATCCGCAGGCTACGCGCGCTGCGCCCCGACATGTCGATGTCGTCGGACTTTATCGTCGGCTTCCCCGGCGAGACCGATGCCGACTTCGACAAGCTGATGGCGATGATCGAGGAGATCGGCTACGACACCTCGTTCTCGTTCATCTTCAGCCCGCGCCCCGGCACCCCCGCGGCCAACCTGCACGACGACACCCCGCGCGAGGTCAAGCTGCAGCGCCTGCAGCGGCTGCAGGCCACGATCGAGGAAAACGTGCAGCGCATCAGCCGGAACATGGTCGGCACGGTGCAGCGCATCCTGGTCGAAGGCCCGGCGCGCAAGGACCCGACCGAGCTGCATGGCCGCACCGAGAACAACCGCGTGGTCAACTTCGCCCTGCCGGGGGTACCGCAGGCGGGCCGCGACCGGCTGGTCGGCCAGCTGGTCGATGTCAGCATCACGCAGGCGTTCCCGCACTCGCTGCGCGGCGAGATCGTGGTGCGCCAGTAACGCGCCGAACCATCCACCCAGCAGCTTCCAGCGAGGCCATCGCCCAACGATGAAAATCCCTTCCGCAGAATTTGTCGCCCCGCGGGACGACAACACCCGGCTGCAGAACCTGTGCGGCCCGCTCGACGAAAACCTGCGCCAGATCGAGCAGGCGCTGGACGTGACCATCCAGCGCCGCGGCCATCGCATGACCATCCGCGGCGGCCACGCGCAGGATGCCGCGCTGGCGCTGGAGCGCTTCTACAACCAGGCGCGCACGCCGCTGTCGATCGACGACGTGCAGCTGGGCCTGGTCGAGACGCGCCAGCTCAGCGCGCATGGCAGCTACCTGCCCGGCAACGGCAACGGCGATGACGACGAGGCCGAGCGCGAGGAAGGCGACGAATCGCCGGTGCTGCATACGCGCCGCACCGGCCTGCAGGGCCGCACCGTGGCGCAGCGCGACTACCTGCGCAATATCCTGTCGCACGACCTGACCATGGGCATCGGCCCGGCCGGCACCGGCAAGACCTACCTGGCGGTGGCGTGCGCGGTCGACGCGCTCGAGCGCGACGCGGTCAAGCGCATCGTGCTGACGCGCCCGGCGGTGGAAGCCGGCGAGCGCCTGGGCTTCCTGCCCGGCGACCTGGCGCAGAAGGTCGACCCCTACCTGCGCCCGCTGTACGACGCGCTGTACGACCTGCTCGGCTTCGACCGCACGCAGAAGATGTTCGAGCGCCAGATGATCGAGATCGCGCCGCTGGCGTACATGCGCGGACGCACGCTGAACCATGCCTTCATCATCCTGGACGAGGCGCAGAACACCACGCCCGAGCAGATGAAGATGTTCCTGACCCGGATCGGCTTCGGCTCCAAGGCGGTGATCACCGGCGACACCACGCAGATCGACCTGCCCAAGGGCCAGAAGAGCGGCCTGGTCGAAGCGCAGCACGTGCTGCGCGACGTGCGCGGCATCGCCTGCACCCGCTTTACCAGCATCGACGTGGTGCGCCATCCGCTGGTGGCGCGCATCGTCGATGCCTATGACGAATATCACGCCCAGCACAAGGACGCTTAATTGAAATCGCAGAAATCCCAGTCTTCCGGCGTCAGCCTGACCCTGTTCGACGGCGAAGGCCGCGCGCGCAAGAGCGCCGCGCATGCGCTGCGCGTGCAGCTGCCCGACGGCCGCAGCCTGACGCTGGACCTGACGCAGGCCGCCGACGGCGTGGTCGCGCTGCTGGCCGAGCACACCGATACCAACCAGCAGGCCGGCCTGCTGGTGCGCCCGGACAACCATGACGCGCTGTCGGTGGCGGTGACCGCCGCGCCGCTGACCACCACCACCGGCACTCCGGCCACGCCGCCGGCACTGGAGCTGGAGGTCCAGCACGGCGACGGCATCGGCAAGGGCAACGGCCTGCCGGCGCGGCGCAAGCTGGAGACCTGGGTCAAGTCGGCGCTGTACGCCGACGCCGCGCTGACCATCCGCTTCGTCGGCGAGAAAGAGGGGCGCACGCTGAACCGCACCTATCGTGGCAAGGACTACGCCACCAATGTGCTGACCTTCGCCTATGCCGAGCGCGAGGAAGATCCCGTCACCGGCGACATCGTACTGTGCTGCCCGGTGGTGGAAGCCGAGGCGCGCGAGCAGCGCAAGCCGCTCGAGGCCCATTACGCCCACCTGGTCGTGCACGGCGTGCTGCACGCGCAGGGCTACGAGCACGAGGACGATGCCGAGGCCGAGGAAATGGAAGCGATCGAGACCGAGACGCTGCAGGCGCTCGGCTATGCCGATCCTTACCGGGCGGAAAAGGCCGACCGGGCCGCGTGATGCGGCTGCCGCAGGCGGCGCCGGCGAGCGTCTCCTGCGGCACATGCAAAGCCCGGCCGCGGCCGGCCGTCACGGGACCGACAGGCTTTTAGTGTATCCTTCAGACGATCTCCACCACGCGCTCGCCGCGAAATGAACGACCCCTATCCCAGTTCGAAGCCCGCTTACCTGAAGCAGGCCGATCGGCCCCGATCGCTGCTCGAACGCCTGTCAGACCTGATCTCCCCCGAGCCGGACACCCGCGCGGAATTGCTTGAAGTGCTCCAGGAAGCGCATGAGCGCAGCCTGATCGATGCCGATTCCCTGTCGATGATCGAGGGCGTGTTCCAGGTTTCCGAACTGACCGCCGCGGACATCATGGTGCCGCGCGCGCAGATGGATATGGTCAATATCGCCGACGCGCCGGAGACCTTTATCCCCTTCATGCAGCAGACCGCGCACTCGCGCTTCCCGGTCTACGAAGGCAGCCGCGACAACATCATCGGCATCCTGCTGGCCAAGGACCTGCTGCGCTACTACACCGATCCCGCCTTCGACCTGCGCGAGACCCTGCGCCCGGCGGTGTTCATCCCCGAATCCAAGCGCCTGAACATCCTGCTGCGCGAGTTCCGCATCAACCGCAACCATATCGCCATGGTCGTCGACGAATACGGCGGCGTGGCCGGGCTGGTGACGATCGAGGACGTGCTGGAACAGATCGTGGGCGATATCGAGGACGAGTTCGACCTCGACGAAGACCAGGACAATATCCTGCCGATGCCCGACGGCAGCTGGCGCGTGCACGGCCTGACCGAGATCGCGCAGTTCAACGAAGCCTTTGGCACGGCCTTCTCCGACCACGATGTCGATACCGTCGGCGGGCTGTTGTCCAACCACGTGGGCCACGTGCCCCATCGCGGCGAGGTCATCACGCTGCCGCCGATCCGCTTCGAGGTGTTGCGCGCCGACGCGCGCCAGGTGCACCTGCTGCAGGTGCACCGCGAAGCCAGCGCCGACAGCGCCAGCGCGTCCAGCGCATGAAGCTCCCCGCCCCGCTCCCCGACGGCGCCGCTGCCGACGCCGGCGCCACCGGCGTGCCCGGCACGCGTGCGCGGTCGCGCGCCGCGACGCTGGCGCGCCTGCTGCTGGCCGGCGTGCTCGGCATCGCCCATACCCAGGCCTTCGCGCCGCACGACTGGTGGTGGCTGCAGATCCTGTCGCTGGCCGGTCTGGCCGCGCTGATCGCCGACGCGCCGCGCGCGCGCGCGGCCGGCGCGATCGGCTATGCCTTCGGGCTGGGCTGGTTCCTGTCCGGTATCTGGTGGCTCTATATCAGCATGCACGTGTACGGCGAGATGCCGTCGTGGATGGCGGCGCTGGCGGTGGTGCTGTTCTCGGGCTTCCTGTCGCTCTACCCCGCGCTGGCCGGCGCGCTCTGGCACCGGCTCACGGCGCGCCTGCGCGCGGGCACGCTGCTCGCGCCGCTGGCGTTCGGCGCGGCGTGGGGCCTGAGCGAATGGCTGCGCGGCGTGGTGTTCACCGGCTTCCCGTGGCTGTCGGGCGGCTATGCCCATGCCGACGGACCGCTGGCGGGCTTCGCGCCGGTGCTCGGCGTGTACGGCATCGGCGCGCTGGCCGCCGCGGTGGCGGCGCTGCTGGCGGCGGCGGTGCGCGGGCTCGGCCGCGGCCAACGGCGCCGCGCGCTGGCTGCGCTGGCGCTGGCGCTGCTGGTGCCCGCCGCCGGCGCGGCGCTGGCGCCGCTGGCCTGGACCACGCCCGCGGGCAAGCCGCTGACCGTGCGGCTGCTGCAGGGCAACGTGGCGCAGGACATCAAGTTCGAGCCCGCCGGCATCCAGCGCTCGATCGAGCTGTACCGCGACATGATCACCGCGACACCGGCCGACCTGGTGGTGACGCCCGAAACCGCGTTCCCGGTGATCCTGCAGGAACTGCCGGTCGACGTCGCCGTCGCCGTGCGCGACTTCGCGCTGGCGAGCGGCACCACGGTGCTGTTCGGCGCCGCCGGCGCCGATTCCCCGGTCGACTTCACCAACAGCGTGTTCGGCCTGGGCCCGGAAACCGAACGGCTGTACCGCTACAACAAGCATCACCTGGTCCCGTTCGGCGAATTCATCCCGCTGGGCTTCCGCTGGTTCGTCGACATGATGAAGATGCCGCTGGGCGACTTCCGCCGCGGCGGGCTGGACCAGGCCTCGCTGCCGGTGCGGGGCGTGCGCGTGGCGCCAAACATCTGCTACGAGGATTTGTTCGGCGAAGAAATCGCGCAGACGCTGCGCCAGCAGCCGGCGCCGGCCAACCTGCTGGCCAACCTGACCAACCTGGCGTGGTTCGGCGACACCATCGCACTGGACCAGCACCTGCAGATCTCGCGCATGCGGGCGCTGGAAACGCGCCGGCCGATGCTGCGCTCGACCAATACCGGCATGACCGCGGTGGTGCGCCCGGACGGCACCGTGCAGCAGCGCCTGCCGACCTTCACCGTCGGCACGCTGACGGCCGAGGTGCAGGGCATGCAGGGGCTGACGCCCTATATCCGCTGGGGTAACGCGCCGGTGCTGGCGCTGATTGCGCTGGTGCTGGGGATGGCGGCCTGGCGCGCGCGCCAGGCGCGCAACCGCGGCTGAAGGTGCATGACTGGCAGGCCCCGGGCGCGGCGGATCACCGCCGCAGCCCCGGTGCCGCAGGCGCGTCAGCGGCGCGCGGGCAGGTTCAGTTCAGCAGTCCGGTCACCACGGACACGGTGGCCGCGGCGATCATGACCGCGATTGCGACCAGATAAGGTTTGCGAGAAAGAAGTGCCATGATCCGTATGTCCCCATCAATAATCCATTCCTGACATACGGCTGCGCGGCAAGGCCCGGCAGCCGCCGTGCCTGCCTATCGGCACGGACCGTCAATCGCAACGCTCTGAAACGGGTTGCTTACTCATACTGTATACAAAAACGTTATCGGCAAGCAGCGGCACAACCTGAAATCGGCGTCAGTATTTTCCCGATGCGTTGCGCCGGGCCGACATCGGCGCGCCGGACCGGCCACCGGTGCGTGCCCCTTGCGGCCCTGCCAATCGGGGCGCCGCGCCAAAAAGCCGATAGAATTCAGGGTTTGGCAAAATCCGTATGCGGCGGCTCCGGCACGCGCTGCGCGGCCTCGGCTTGCCTCCGCTTGCCTCTACCTAGTCTTCCTATGCTGACCTTCCAACAAATGATTCTGACCCTGCAGGCCTACTGGGACCGGCAGGGCTGCGCGCTGTTGCAACCCATCGATCTGGAGGTCGGCGCCGGCACTTCCCACGTACATACCTTCCTGCGCGCGATCGGCCCCGAGCCCTGGCGTGCCGCCTACGTGCAGCCGTCGCGGCGGCCCAAGGACGGCCGCTACGGCGAGAACCCGAACCGGCTGCAGCACTACTACCAATACCAGGTGGTGCTCAAGCCCGCGCCGGAGAACATCCTGGAGCTGTACCTGGGCTCGCTCGAGGCGCTCGGCCTGGACCTGAAGCAGAACGACATCCGCTTCGTCGAGGACGACTGGGAAAACCCCACGCTGGGCGCCTGGGGCCTGGGCTGGGAAGTCTGGCTCAACGGCATGGAGGTGACCCAGTTCACCTACTTCCAGCAGGTGGGCGGCATCGACTGCAAGCCCATCACCGGTGAAATCACCTACGGCATCGAACGCCTGGCGATGTACCTGCAGAAGGTCGAGAACGTCTACGACCTGGTCTGGACCGAGTGGGTCGAGAACGGCGAGACCCGCCGCCTGACCTACGGCGACGTGTACCACCAGAACGAGGTGGAGCAATCCACCTACAACTTCGAGCACAGCAACACCGAAATCCTGTTCCGCCATTTCGCCGAGCACGAGGGCGAGGCCAAGCGGCTGATGGGCAACGGCGACGGTGCCGAGCCTGGCCAGGACGGCGGCACGCGCCTGGCACTGCCGGCCTACGAACAGGTGCTCAAGGCCGCGCACACCTTCAACCTGCTCGATGCGCGCGGCGCGATCTCGGTCACCGAGCGCGCGGCTTATATCGGCCGTATCCGCAACCTGTCGCGCCAGGTGGCGCAGGCCTACTACGACTCGCGCGAGGCCCTCGGCTTCCCGATGTGCGGCCAGCGCGACGGAGCGCGGGCATGAGGCTGCCGGCGCGCAGCGCGCTGGGCTGCGCCCTGGCCCTCGCCACGCTGGCCGCGGCTGGCAATGCCGCGGGCGCACGCGCGCAGGCCGCTCCCAGCGCGCAGGTGCTGATGCTGCCGGCCGAACTGAGCAACGTGTGCGAGGCCGACGCGCAGGCGCTGCAGCTGGCGATGGCGCGCCAGTGGCGGCCATCGCTGAACGCGCTCGACCAGTGGACGCAGCTGGTGCGCTCGTTCTCGTGCGACCTGTCCGGCCAGCGCGACCTGGGCTGGCACCGGGTGCCGCTGCGCGCCTATGAAAGCGCGATCCGCTACCCGCTGACGTGGGTCGAGACGGAAACCCACAACGGCCGCACCCGGCGCAAGGTCAAGACCTACTACTCGGCGGCGCAGCTGCCGCCGAAGATCGATTTCTGGGTGGGCGGGCGCATCGACGAGATCCGCTACGACAAGCGCCTGCGCCGCATCGACGCGCGCTTCCCGGCGGCGGGCAGCCGCGGCGGCAGCAATGGCGCCGCCAGCGCCGCGGCGGCCGCGGCGGCAGCGCAATGCGCCTACACCACGCTGCAATTCCGGCAACAGAACGGCCTGTGGCTGCTGTCCGGAGTCGAACCTAATCTTTCGCCGCGCTGCTGAGCCAGGCTGCGCGCGCTACAACCTGTTGGATACGATTCATGTCGCAACCCATGACCGACTCGCTGCTGATCGAACTGTTCACCGAAGAGCTGCCCCCCAAGGCGCTGGCGCGCCTGGGCGACGCCTTCGCGCAGGGCCTGTTCGCCGGCCTGGGCGAGCGCGACCTGCTTGAGCCGGGCGCCACCGTGACGCCGTTCGCCACCCCGCGCCGCCTGGCGGCGCTGGTCAGCGGCGTGCGCCGCAACGCGCCGGACCGCGAGCAGCGCGAGAAGGTCCTGCCGCTGTCGGTGGCGCTGGACGCCAACGGCGAGCCGACCGCCCCGCTGGCCAAGAAACTGGCCGCGCTGGCCAAAGCGGTCGGCGTGGCCGAGATCGACTGGCAGTCGCTGGAGCGCGCCTCCGACGGCAAGGCCGAGGCCTTCTTCTACCGCTATACCGCGCGCGGCGCCGAACTGGCCGCGGGGCTGCAGGCCACGCTCGAAGACACCGTGGCGAAGCTGCCGATCCCCAAGGTCATGAGCTACCAGCGCCCCGACGGCAGCACGGTGCATTTCGTGCGCCCGGCGCACAGCCTGATCGCGCTGTTCGGCAGCGAGATCCTGCCGGTGACGCTGCTGGGGCTGCAGGCCAGCAACCTGACCCAGGGCCACCGCTTCCTTTCGCATGGCGCGATCGAGATCCGCCATGCCAACGACTATGCGCAGCAGCTCGAGTCCGCCGGCCGCGTGGTGGCCAGCTATGCCGAGCGCCGCGAGCGCATGCGCAGCGCGCTGCTGCAGGAAGCCGGCGCCGACCAGGTGATCATGCCCGAGGCGCTGCTCGATGAAGTCAACTCGCTGGTGGAATGGCCGGTGGTGTACGCCTGCCATTTCGAGGAAGCCTTCCTGGCGGTGCCGCAGGAATGCCTGATCCTGACCATGCAGACCAACCAGAAGTACTTTGCACTGACCGATGCCGACGGCCACCTGCGCAACCGCTTCCTGATCGTGTCGAACCTGGCCACCGAGACGCCGCAATCGATCATCAGCGGCAACGAGCGCGTGGTGCGCCCGCGCCTGGCCGACGCCAAGTTCTTCTTCGACCAGGACCGCAAGAAGACCCTGGCCTCGCGCGTGCCGCAACTGGCCAGCGTGGTCTACCACAACAAGATCGGCACGCAGCTGGACCGCGTGCAGCGCCTGCAGCAGATCGCCGGCCATGTCGCCGATGCGCTCAACGCCGCCGGCGTGGCCACCGACAAGGCCGCGGCGATGCGCGGCGCGGAGCTGGCCAAGGCCGACCTGCTGACCGACATGGTGGGCGAGTTCCCCGAGTTGCAAGGCACCATGGGCACCTACTACGCCCGCCACGACGACGAAGCCGAGGACGTGGCGCTGGCCTGCTCGGAGCACTACCGCCCGCGCTTCGCCGGCGATGCACTGCCGGCAAGCGCGGTCAGCACCGCGGTGGCGCTGGCCGACAAGCTCGAGACCCTGGTGGGGATCTGGGGCATCGGCCTGCAGCCCACCGGCGAGAAGGACCCGTTCGCGCTGCGCCGCCACGCGCTGGGCATCCTGCGCATGCTGATCGAAAAGCCGCTGGCGCTGTCGCTGGCGTCGCTGCTGGCGCAGACGCAGCACGCCTTTGCCGGCATCGCCGCGGTCAAGCCGGCGCCCGAGGCCATCCTCGACTTCCTGTACGACCGCGTGCGCGGCTACCTGAAGGACAAGGGCTACACCACCAATGAAGTCGAGGCCGTGGTCAGCCTGCGCCCGGACCAGCTGCATGACATCCTGGGCCGCATGGAAGCGGTGCGCACCTTCGCCGCGCTGCCCGAGGCCGAGGCCCTGGCCGCCGCCAACAAGCGCATCACCAACATCCTGCGCAAGAACACCGAGCCGGTCGGCGCGGTGAACCCGGCGCTGTTCCAGGAAGGCGCCGAAGGCGCGCTGCACACCGCCATCGAGCGCGTGCGCCCGGCCGTCGAGGCTGCCTTCGCCAGCGGCGACTTCACCGCCGCTCTGCGCGACCTGGCCCAGCTGCGCGACGCCGTCGACCAGTTCTTCAACGACGTGATGGTGATGGCCGAGGACGCGCAGCTGCGCGCCAACCGGCTGGCGCTGCTGGCCTCGCTGCATGCGCTGGCCAACCGCGTCGCCGACATCTCCAAGCTGGCCGCCTGAGCGGTTGACGCAAATCCCAGCAAGCGCCGGAGCCGCACATGCCGCAGACACCGCCCAAGTTTGTCATTCTCGACCGCGACGGGGTGGTCAACCTCGACAGCGACCAGTTCATCAAGACCCCCGATGAATGGGTGCCGATCGACGGCAGCCTCGAAGCCATCGCCGCGCTCAACCAGGCGGGCTACCGCGTGGTCATCGCCAGCAACCAGTCCGGCATCGGCCGCGGGTTGTTCGAGATGAGCGCGCTCAATGCCATGCACGAGAAGATGCATACGGCGCTGGCACGGCTGGGCGGGCGGGTCGAGGCGGTGTTCTTCTGCCCCCATACCGCCGCGGACGCCTGCGAATGCCGCAAGCCGCGCCCGGGCATGCTGGAACAGATCAGCGAGCGCTTCGGCATCGAGCTGCGCGGCGTGCCGATCGTCGGCGATTCGCTGCGCGACCTCGAAGCCGGCGTGGCGGTCGGCTGCGCCCCGCACCTGGTGCGCAGCGGCAAGGGCCTGAAGACGCTCGACCAGGGCGGGCTGCCTCCCGGCACGCAAGTCCACGACGACCTGCGCGCCTTTGCCCGCTGGCTGACCGGCAACGACGGCGGCCAACGCCAGCCGGCCCAGAGCGGTCCGGGCGGCCCGAGCGGCCCCTCCGGCCACGGCGGGCATGCCGCCGCCGGCTGACCGAGCCTGCGGCCCACGCGTCCGCACCCATTCCCTATTTGCGCCCCCGCATGACGTTCCTTCGTTCCCTGTTGTTCGCGCTGTACCTGCTGGTGCTGACGCCGCCCTACGCCTGCGCCTGCTTCCTGGTGTTCCCGTTCATGAATGCCGACCAGCGCTTCCGCTTCGTGCGCGGCTGGCCGCGGCTGGTCATCGGCGCCGCGCGCGTCATCTGCGGCATCCAGTACCGCATCGAGGGCCATGAGCACATGGACGGCATGCTCGACAAGCCGGTGGTGCTGCTGTCCAAGCACCAGTCGGCCTGGGAAACCGTGGCCTACGTGGCGCTGATGCCCAAGCCGCTGTGCTTCGTGTTCAAGCGCGAGCTGCTGCTGGTGCCGTTCTTCGGCTGGGCGCTGGGCATGCTGAAGATGGTCCATATCAACCGCAAGGAAGGCACGCGCGCGTTTGCGTCGGCCGCGCGCCAGGGCCGCGAGCGGCTGGCCGAAGGCGCCTGGATCATCATGTTTCCGGAAGGCACGCGCACGCCCTCGGGCCTGGAAAAGCCGCGCTACAAGAGCGGCGGCGCGCGCCTGGCGGTGGAAACCGGGGCCTGGGTACTGCCGATGGCGGTCAATTCGGGCCGGGTCTGGCCGCGCAATTCCTTCCTGAAATACCCGGGCATGGTGACGATCTCGGTCGGCCCGCCGATCGCCTCGGCCAACAAGACCGCCGACCAGCTCAACCAGGAAGTGGCCGACTGGATCGAACGCGACATGCGCCGCATCGACCCGGAAAGCTACCGCGCTGCGCAGCGCAGCGAGTCCGCCGCATGAAGCTCTTGCGACCCGCGGCGGAGGCCGACGGCGCGCAGCTGGAGCTGCCGCTGGCGGAACCCGCCCACGAGCCGCAGCCGGCGGCGCCGCTGGCCCCGCAGCCGGAGCTTCCGCAGCACGCGCCGGCGTGGCCGGTGCCGCAGCCCAATGCGCGCCTGCTGCAGATCGGCGAGCGGCCGCTGCACTACACCGTCAAGCGTTCGGCGCGCCGCACCATCGGCTTCACCATCGACGACCGCGGCCTGTCGATCACCGCGCCGCGCTGGGTCACGCTGGCCGATATCGAGGCGGCGATCCTGGAAAAGCAGCGCTGGATCTTCAACAAGCTGGGCGAGTGGCGCCACCGCGAAGCGCGCCGGGTACTGCCGACGGTGCAGTGGCGCGAGGGCGCGGCCCTGCCCTTCCTCGGCCAGCCGCTGACGCTGGCGCTGGAGTCCCCGATCGGCGCGCTGCTGTTCGATGCCGACCGCCGCGTGCTGCACCTGGCGCTGCCGGCCCATGCCGACGAGCAGCAGATCAAGGACCGCGTGCAGGGCTGGCTGCAGCAGCAGGCGCGCCGCCTGCTGGCCGAACGGCTGGATCTCTATGCCGCCAGGCTGGGCGTGCGCCACACCGGCTTCGCGCTGACCTCGGCCGCGACCCGCTGGGGCAGCTGCACCGCCGACGGCAAGATCCGGCTGAACTGGCGCCTGATGCATTTCCCACTGTCGATGATCGACTATGTCGCCGCGCACGAGCTGGCGCACCTGAAGGAAATGAACCACGGCCCCCGCTTCTGGGAAACCGTGGAGTCGATCTTTCCCGAGTTCCGCGACGCCCGCGCGCAATTGCGCGCGCATCCGCCCGAGCTGCTGCCGACGTTCTGAGGGCCGCTACCGGTACTGGGACTGGGCCCGGTGGGTTTCGGCCAAAGGCACTAAAATGGCGCCTTCCCATACCGATAACAGTTGAAGGCCCTCCCATGCGACTCCTCCACACCATGCTGCGCGTCGGCGACATGCAGCGCTCCATCGACTTCTACACCCGCGTACTCGGCATGCAGCTGCTGCGCCAGAGCGACAACCCCGAGTACAAGTACCGCCTCGCCTTTGTCGGCTACGGCCCCGAGAGCGAAACCGCGGTGCTGGAGCTGACCTACAACTACGGCGTCGACAGCTACGACCTCGGCACCGCCTACGGCCACATCGCGCTGGAGACCGACGATGCCGCGGCCGCCTGCGAGCGCATCCGCGCCGCCGGCGGCAAGGTCACGCGCGAAGCCGGCCCGGTCAAGGGCGGCACCACCGTGATCGCCTTCGTCGAAGACCCGGACGGCTACAAGATCGAGCTGATCGAGCGCCATTCCACCCGCGACGCGAGCCGTCCCTGAAGGCCTGCGCCGTGAGCACGCAGGGCGTCGCGCGCCAGCCGCTCGACGGCACCGCCATCGGCCTGATGGTGGTGCTGTGCGCCGCCTGGGGACTGCAGCAGGTGGTGATCAAGGTGACCGCGCCGCTGATGGGCGCGGTGCTGCAGGCCGGCGTGCGCTCGGCGGTCGCGGGGCTGCTGGTATTCGGCTTCGCGGCGTGGCGCGGCACCCCGCTGTGGCGGCGCGACGGTACGCTCAACGCCGGCCTGCTGGCTGGGCTGCTGTTCGGGGCGGAGTTCTTCTGCATCTTCGTCGGCCTGGGGCACACCACGGCCTCGCGCATGGCGGTGTTCCTGTACACCGCGCCGATCTTCACCGCGCTGGGACTGCATGCGGTGGTGCCGGGCGAACGGCTGCGCCCCGGACAATGGCTGGGCGTGGCACTGGCATTCGCGGGCATGGCGCTGGCCTTTGCCGATGGCATCGCCGCGCCGTCGGCGCAGGGCAGCACGCTGCTGGGCGATGCGCTCGGCATCCTCGCCGGCGCGCTGTGGGCAGCCACCACCGTGGTGGTGCGCGCCAGCCCGCTGGCCGGCGCACCGGCCAGCAAGACCCTGCTGTACCAGCTGGCGGTGTCCGCGGTGATGCTGCTGGGCATGGCGCTGGCGGGCGGCCAGACCGCCGCCGTGCAGATCGACGGCGTGGTGCTGGCGAGCCTGTTCTACCAGTCGGTGCTGATCGCCTTTGCCAGCTACCTGGCCTGGTTCTGGCTGCTGCAGCGCTACCTGGCGTCGCGGCTGTCGGTGTTTTCCTTCCTGACGCCGCTGTTCGGGGTCGCCTTCGGCGTGGTGCTGATGCACGACGCCGTGGGCCCGCGCTTTGCGGTGGCGGCGGTGCTGGTGCTGGCGGGGATTGTGCTGGTGAACCGGCGGGCGTGAGTGGCGCGCCACGGTTGGGCTTGAAAACCGTTGGCCTTGCTTGGTGTGGCGCCTTGCTGGCCCACCCCTCACCCCGGTCCCTCTCCCCATGAGGGGAGAGGGAGAACACCTTGCTCAGGCGAGTTCGGGCGGCTTGGGAGCACCAAACACCAGTGGTGCCCTTGAGCGCTGTCCCAAGTTCAGCGCCGTGCCTCGAACGAGAACATGCCGAGCGCGTCGCGCACTTCTTCCAGCGTCTGCTGGGTCAGTTCGCGCGCCTTCGCGGTGCCCTGGCGCAGGATGTCGAAGACATAGTCCGGATCCTTGGCCAGCGCTTCGCGGCGCTCGCGGATCGGGCCCAGCATGTCTTGCAGCACGCCCTCGATGCGGCGCTTGAGCACCATGTCGCCGAGCCCGCCGCGCTGGTAGTGTTCCTTCAGCGCCTGGACTTCCTCGGTGTTCGGATCGAACGCATCGAGATAGGTGAACACCACGTTGCCCTCGACCTGGCCGGGATCGGACACGCGCAGGTGGTTGGGGTCGGTGTACATGCTGTGCACCGCGGCCTTGATCTGCTCGGGCGCGGCCCCCAGCGCGATCGCGTTGCCCATCGACTTGCTCATCTTGGCCTTGCCGTCGACGCCGGGCAGACGGCCGAACTGCGGAATCATCGCCTTGCACTCGGGCAGCACGTCGCGGCCGACCTGGTGGTTGATGCGGCGCACGATCTCGTTGGTCTGCTCGATCAGCGGGGCCTGGTCCTCGCCCACCGGCACCACCTCGGCCTTGAAGCCGGTGATGTCGGCGGCCTGCGAGGCCGGATAGCACAGGAAGCCGGCCGGGATGTCGCGGCCAAAGCCGCGCGCCTGGATCTCTTCCTTGATGGTCGGGTTGCGCTCGAGCCGCGCCACCGTGACGAAGTTCAGGTACATCAGCGTCAGCTCGGCCAGCGCGGGCAGGTGCGACTGCACCGTGATGGTGGTCTTGGCCGGGTCGATGCCGACCGCCAGGTAGTCCAGCGCCACCTCCAGCACGTTGCGGCGCACCTTGTCGGGATCGTGCGCGTTGTCGGTCATGGCCTGGGTGTCGGCCAGCAGCAGGTATTGCTCGTGCGAATCCTGCAGCGCGACGCGGCTCTTGAGCGAGCCGACGAAGTGGCCGAGGTGCAGCGGGCCGGTGGGACGGTCGCCGGTCAGGATCACGGGACGCCGGTTGGTTTGGCTGGTTTGGGCTGTCATGGGACGGTCTTGCACGGAAATAGTCGCGGGAGAATCTGGATGCCAGGGAATGCGGGAAGTCGGCGCGGGCTCAGGCGGCCTGGCCCGAAGCCTTGTCGCCCAGGCGCCGGGCCAGCTCGACATACTCGCCGACCGGCACTTCCTCGGCGCGCCGGCCCAGGTCGAAGCCCATGGCTTCGAAGTCGACCTGGTCGCGCAGGAACGAGAGCGTGTTGCGCAGCACCTTGCGCCGCTGCGAGAACGCCGCCGTGACCACGTCGCCGAGCACGGTAATGTCGCAATCGGCATGCGGCGAACGCAGCCGGCCGTCGCCGTGGCGCGGCCACGGGATCATGCGGACCACGGCGGAGTCGACCTTGGGCGGCGGGTTGAAGGCGCCCGGCGGCACGTCCAGCACATGCTCCATGTAGTAGCGCACCTGCAGCATGATCGACAGCCGGCCGAAGGCCTTGCTGCCGGGCTCGGCGACCATGCGCTCGACCACCTCCTTCTGCAGCATGAAGTGCTGGTCGTGCACGTGGTCGGCAAACTCCATCAGGTGGAACAGCAGCGGGCTCGAAATGTTGTACGGCAGGTTGCCGACGATGCGCAGCGGTCGGCCGGGCACGGCGAGCTTGTCGAAGTCGAAGTCGAGCGCGTCGCCGGCGTGGACCTGCAGGCGCTCGCCATAGCGGCGGCGCAGCCGTTCGACCAGGTCGCGGTCCAGTTCGACCACCTGCATCTGCGCAATCCGCTCGAGCAGCGGGTCGGTCAGCGCGCCCAGCCCCGGCCCGATCTCGACCAGCACGTCGCCGGCCTGCGGGCTGATGGCATTGACGATGCCGTGGATGATGGTGTCGTCGACCAGGAAGTTCTGCCCGAATCGTTTGCGGGCCACATGGCCCTGGTGCACGTTAGAACGCATGATGTATTAGTCCGGCGTCAGCATGGCGGCTGCGTGCCGGAAGGGGTATGGCCCGGGCCGTTGCCGGGTCGGCGGCCGTTGGCGTGGCCAGACATGATAACCGCCGTGCGGATGGCCTCGATCATGCTGCCGTGCTCGGCCTGGCCGGTGCCGGCGAGCTCGAGCGCGGTGCCATGGTCCACCGACGTGCGGATGAAGGGCAGCCCCAGCGTGATGTTCACGCCGTGGCCGAAGGTGCCGTACTTGAGCGGCGCCAGCCCCTGGTCATGGTACATCGCCAGCACGCAGTCGGCATCGCGCAGGTGGCGCGGCTGGAACAGCGTGTCGGCCGGGAACGGCCCGCGCGCATCGATGCCGGCATCCTTGGCCTGCGCCAGCGCTGGCGCGATGATGTCGATCTCTTCGCGGCCCATGTGGCCGCTTTCGCCGGCGTGCGGGTTCAGGCCCGTGACCAGGATGCGCGGCCGCGCGATGCCGAAGCAGCGGCGCAGGTCGGCATCGATGATGGCCAGCGTCTGCACCAGCAGCGGCACCGACAGCGCATCGGGCACCGCGCGCAGCGGCAGATGGGTGGTGGCCAGCGCCACGCGCAGCATGGCGTGGTCGTGCGCCGGCTGCGGGCCGGCCAGCATCATCACCACGCGCGGCACGCCGGCGCGGTCGGCAAGGTATTCGGTATGGCCGGTGAAGGACACCCCGGCGTCGTTGATGGTGCTCTTCTGCACCGGCGCCGTGACCATCGCGGCATAGCGCGGCGCGGCGCCGCCCCGCGCGCGGCAGCCGTCGATGGCGGCATCGAGCAGCTTCAGCACATAGCGGCCGTTGCGCGCGTCGAGCCGTCCGGCCTCGCACGCCACCGCCAGCGCGATGTCGTCGATCACCACGTCACCGTCGGCAAGGCGCCGCTCCCAGGCGTGGGTGACGCCCAGCGCCTCGGCCCGTTCGGCCAGCAGGCGGGCATCCCCCAGCACATGGAAGCGGTAGGCCGCGCCCTCGGCGCCATGGTTGGCGCCCGCCAGCTGCAGCAGCGCCCCGATGGTGATATCGGGGCCGATGCCGGCGGGTTCTCCGGTGGAAATGGCGAGGGCTAGCGGTTCGGGCATGTCGGCGTGGCGCTGAGGGGCTGACGGGCGGGCGGACGGGACCGGCGCGTCAGCGCTGGCGGTTGACCCGGTACTCCACGTACGCCTGCGAGCGCAGCTGGCGCACCCAGTCATCATAGGCTGCGCGCAGCTTCTGTTCGCGCACTTCGGCACGGGCGAAGTCGCGCTGCTTCTCCGGCGACAGCTCGGTCTCGCGGCGGTTCAGGACCTGGATCAGGTGCACGCCGAACTGCGTGACCACCGGCTCGGAGATCTCGTTCGGGCGCAGCCGGCTCATGGCCTGCTCGAACTCGGGCACCAGCTCGCCCGGCGACACCCAGCCCAGGTCGCCACCGTTCTGCGCCGAGCCGTCCTGCGAGAAACGCCTGGCCGCATCGGCAAAGTCGCCGCCATGGGTGATGCGGTCGCGCAGCGTGCCGAGCTGGCGGCGCGCCTCGGCCTCGGGCATGTTGGGGCCGGTGCGGATCAGGATGTGGCGCACCTGGGTCTGCGTGATCTTGCCGGCCGCGGCCGGGCCCGAAGCCGGCGCCGCGCGCTTGGCCACCAGCTTGATCACATGGAAGCCGGCCGCGCTCTCGACCACCTGCGGCGCCACCGCGCCCGGCTGCAGGTCGACCACGGCATTGGCGAACAGCGCCGGCAGGCGGCCGATTTCGCGGAAGCCCATGGCACCGCCCTGGGCCGCTTCGGGGCCTTCGGAACTGGTTTGCGCCAGCTGCGCGAAGTCGGCGCCGCCCTGGGCCTGCCTGAGCAGCCCCTCGGCCTTGGCGCGCAGCGCCTGCTTCTGCTCGTCCGAGGCATTCTCGGGCACGCGCACGAGGATCTGCGCCATGTTGTATTCGGTCGGGCCGCCGGCCGCGCCCTGGCCGCCACGCGCCGCCAGGTAGTTGTCGATCTCGCCGTCGTAGACCTGCACCTTGGAATCGACCTCGCGCTCGCGCAGGCGGATCACCTGCACCTGCTTGCGCAGCTCGTCGCGGTACTTGGTCCAGGTCATGCCGCTGCCCTCGACCCGGCGGCGCAGCTCGGCCGCGTTCATCTGGTTCTGCTGGGCCACCGATTCGATGGCGCGGTCGACCTCCTGGTCGGTGACGCGGATGCCGGCGTCCTGCGCGGCCTGGGTCTGCACGCGCTCCATCACCAGGCGCTCGAGCACCTCGCCCAGCAGGTCGGCGCGCGCGGGCACCGGACGGCCGCCGGCACGCAGCTGGCCCTCGATCTCGTCGGCGCGGTCAAGCAGTTCGCGCCGCGTGATCACGCTGTTGTTGACCACCGCCACCACTTCGTCGATCAGCTGCGAGCGCTTCTGCCCGCCCGCCTGCGGCACGCCCAGCTTGGGCTGGCTGGACGGCGCGCTGACGTCGGATGCCTGCGGCACGAAGATGCCGCTGGCGCGCGGCGTGCCTGGCGCCTTCAGTTGCGCGGCGGCGGGCACTGCCATCGCGGCCAGCACGGCCGGTAGCAGCAGCCGGTGCCAGGACGTCAGCAAAAAGGAAAACACGGCGAATTCTTGACGTTTCATCGTAATCCGTCATTCATAGTGATCGAACTGGGTCGTCGGCACCGGCTTGGCCGAGACCGGCTCGTAGCCCGGCACGTTCAGGCGCAGGATGTTCAACGGGTTGGACCCGATCTTGGAAAGGCCACGGAACTCCACCTGCAGGAAGACCCGCCCGGTGTAGCCCTGCGTGGTGTTGCGGAAGCGCTGGTAGACCACCCGGCCGACCCAGCAATCCGCGGCGTACTCGACGCCGGCAAGCGCATCGACCATCTGGCTGGCGGTCAGGTCGAAAGCGAAGCGCGCGATGCCGTAGGCGCGGCGCGTGATCGGCCACTGGCTCGACACCTCGAACTGGTCGATCGCGGTATTGTCGGTTACCGAGGTGGGCCGGCGATAGCGGTAGCCGGCGTTGATCACCTTGCGCGACTCGGGGCGGTAGGTAAAAGCCACGTTGCCGTAGTTGATCCGGTCTGAATCCGGGTTGAACTGCACCCCCGCATCCAGGTAATAGCCGCGGAACAGCTGGATCGTGGTGGCGGCCAGCAAATCCGACGAGCCCGACTTGGGATCGGCCAGCGTGCCGTTGAGCTGCACGCGCTGCCCGGTGAAGTCATAGCGCTGGGCAATGGTGCCGCGGAAGCGCTCGATGCCGGTATCGGACTCGATCAGGCGCGTGGTCACGCCGCCGGTCAGCTTGTTGTTGTCGGCGATGCGGTCGTAGCCGGTGAACGGGTTTTCGCTGAAGATCTGCCCGTAGCCGAAGTCGGACTGCACCGTGTCGAACAGCGGGAACTGGCTCTGGTCGCGGAACGGCGTGTAGACGTAGAACAGGCGCGGCTCGAGCGTCTGCACGTAGTTGACCCCGAACAGGCGGCTGATGGTGGGCGCGTCGCGCTCGAAGGTCATGCCCGAATCCAGGCTGACGGTCGGGATCGCGCGCGACAGGTTGTTCTGCGCAGTCGGCGTGTTGGTGGCCGCTTCCATCTGGTACTGCGCGGCGTTGAACGACACCTTGGGCGTCACGTACCAGCCGGCGCGCACGATCGGGTAGCTGATGCTGGGCTGGAAATACATGCGCTCGCCCTGCGGCTGCTGGAAGCCGGTGGACGTCAGCGGAATGCGGAAACGGGTGTAGTCGGCTTCCATCTGCACGTCGAAGCCGCCCAGGTCATAGCGGATGTATTTGCCGTTCAGCTGCGGCACGCGTTCGTACGAGGGCTCGCTGGGGCGCAGCGTCTGGAACTTCTGCACCCGCGCCAGCAGGGTGAAGTCCTGCCAGTTGTAGGTGACGCCGCCTTCCTGCGTGTACTGCCGCAGCGTCGATTGCGACACGGTGCGGTTGAAGTCGTCCGGGTAGCGGTCATCCGAGACGCGGTTCAGGTTCAGGTACGCCCCCAGCCCCGGCGCCAGTCGCTGGGTATGCTGCAGCGAATAGGCCCAGCGGTTCGAGTTGGTCTTCTTGTCGTCCGGCAGGAACTCGGCGCGCACGCGCCCGGAGTAGGTCTCGCTCAGGTAGCGGTATTCGCCGCCGAGCTGCAGGCCGCGCTCGGTCATCAGCCGCGGGTAGATGGTCAGGTCGCGGTTGGGCGCGATATTGACGTAGTACGGCGCGGTCACGTCGAAACCCGACTTCGAGCTGTACCCCATCAGCGGCGGCAGGAAGCCGCTGCGGCGGTCGTCGTTCAGCGGGAAGCTGAACGCGGGCGCGGCCGCGACCGGCACGCCGAAGAAGTTCAGCACGCCGCCGTAGGCCACGCCCACCTGGCGGTCGCTGTCCAGGTCGATCCGGTTCGCGCTGAAATACCAGTCGGCATTGTCGGGCGAGCAGGTGGTGTACGACGCCTGCCGGGCCGTGCTGCGGTTCTGGTCGAGGAAGTCGATGCGCTCGGCCTTGCCGGTGCCGCCGGTCTGCTGGAAATAGTAGTCCGGCGACAGCATGTAGCCTTCGTTGGCCTCGACCCTGAGCCGCGCTTCGGGGCCCACCGCCAGCGTGCCGCCGCGCGACATGCGCACGTTGCCCTGCGCGAAGGCCTCGTCGGTGTCCTGGTCGTAGGTGAGCTTGTCGCCCTTGACCACGCCGCCGTCGCGACGCAGTTCGGCATGGCCTTCCAGCTCGACGCCGCGCTCGCTGTAGCCGGTCATGCGGTCGGCTTCGATAAAGGTGGGGGCGTCGGGATTGGACTCGCCCTTCGCGGCCGGCTCGGCCAGGCGCGGCACCAGTTCGCCGGACTCCACCGGCAGCGGCGGCGCCGGCGGCGCGGCTTCGAACACCGGCTCGACCTGGTCGAGGTCGGGGATCGCCGAGCCGGTCATCTGCGCCTGGGCGCCGGCCGACAGGCCGGCCATGGCCAGCACCAGCGGGCGCAGCGCGCCTGCGTGCAGGCTGCCGCCGCGCCTGGCTCGGGCCGGGGCGCGGGGGGAAGCAGGCGAAGGCAAGGCCCTGTTGTTCGGTGATCGTTGTGGTTCGGTCATGCGCACGGGTTGTCAGTCTCGGCACGGGCAGCGGCTCGCCTGCAGGCCGCCAGGCCCCGCCGGGGCAGGCTGCGGGGCAACGCGGCCCCTCCCGGAGGCCACCGGCGCCCCGGTCTGGTCGGGTATTATACGGGGCAACCCGGGGTGCTCTTGCCGCTTACTTCCGGTTTCATTTCCGGTCATCGAGGGCTTTCACTTTGGTTACGCCCCCGCGCCCCATCCTCACGCGTACCTCCGACAAGTACCTGTATGGCAGCTCTTCCCCACGACCCGCGCCTGGACCAGCTCAAGGCCTGGGTGGCCGGACTCGGACCGGCATGGTCCGCCGATCCCGACTCCTGCGTGCCGGCTTCCGCCGATGCCAGCTTCCGGCGCTATTTCCGCGTCCGCACCGGCCATCGCGCGCATCCGACCGCGATCGTGATGGACGCCCCGCCGGCGCACGAAGACTGCCGCCCGTTCATCCATGTCTGCGGGCTGTTCGGCGCCGCCGGCGTGACCGTGCCGACGGTGCTGGCGCAGGACCTGGACCAGGGCTTTCTCCTGCTGGCCGACCTTGGCAACCAGACCTACCTGTCGAAGCTGGACGATTCCTCGGCGCACGGCCTGTACACCGACGCCGCCGCCGCGCTGGTCCGCATCCAGGCCGCCACGCGCCCCGGCGAACTGCCCGCCTATGACCGCGCGCTGCTGCAGCGCGAACTCGACCTGTTCCCGCAGTGGTACGTGGCCCGGCATGTGGGCGCGACCCTGACCGAGGCCCAGCAGGCCGACTGGCACGAAGTGACCGAGGCGCTGCTTGCCAACAACCTCGCCCAGCCCCAGGTCTACGTGCACCGCGACTTCCACTCGCGCAACCTGATGGTGCTCGACGGCGCCGCCAACCCGGGCGTGCTGGACTTCCAGGACGCGGTGACGGGCCCGATCACCTACGATGCGGTCTCGCTGTGGCGCGATGCCTATATCGAATGGGATGAAGAGCAGCAGCTCGACTGGCTGATCCGCTACTGGGAACGCGCGCGCAAGGCCGCGCTGCCGGTCAACCCGGACTTCGGCGAGTTCTACCGCGACTTCGAGTGGATGGGGCTGCAGCGCCACCTCAAGGTGCTGGGGATCTTCGCCCGCCTGTACCACCGCGACGGCAAGGACGGCTACCTGGCCAACCTGCCGCTGGTGATGAAGTACACCCGCCAGGTGGCCGGGCGCTATACCGAACTGCGCAAGCTGATCCGCCTGCTGGACGCGCTCGAAGGCGTGGCCAGCCCGGCCGGCTATACGTTCTGACGCCATGCGCGCCGACGCCTCCGGTCCGGACGACAGTACCGCGCCCGCCATCACCGCCGCCGGCGAATGGCTGGCGGGGGCGCGCGCGCTCGCGCCGATGCTGCTGGGCGTGGTGCCGTTCGGGCTGATCTACGGCGTGCTGGCGGTCGGCGCCGGCATGCCCGCGTGGCTGGCCTGCGCCATGAGTGCGATCGTGTTCGGCGGCGCCTCGCAGATGATCCTGACCCAGCTGTGGACCGCCGGCACCCCGGCGGTGGTGATCACGCTGACGGTGGCCATGGTCAACCTGCGCCACGCGCTGTACTCGGCCACCATCGCGCCGACGCTGGCGCACCTGCCGCGGCGCTGGAAGGCGCTGATCGCCTACCTGCTGACCGACGAGGCCTTTGCCGCGATGACGCACCGGCTGGGCGACAGCGGCGCGCGCGCCCGCTACCGCCACTGGTATTACTTTGGCGGCGGCTTCGCGCTGTGGGCCAGCTGGCAGCTGTCGACGCTGGCCGGCGTGCTGGTCGGCGCCCAGGTGCCGCGCCACTGGCCGCTGGACTTCTTCCTGCCGCTGACCTTCATCGGCATCATCGTGCCGGGCCTCAGGCACCGCTCGCATGTCGCCGCGGCGCTCGCGGCCAGCGCGCTGGCGGTGGCCTGCTACAGCCTGCCGCACAAGCTCGGCCTGATGGTGGCGGCGCTCGGCGGCATCGCCGTGGGCATGCTGGTGCTGGGCCGCGGCAACCGCCCCGGCCCCCGCGCCACCAGCCACGCCACCGACGCCGGCACTGCCGGCACCGCCGGCAAGGAGGCCGCATGAGTGCGCTGACGCTGCTGTGGGTGTTCCTGGCCGCGGGCCTGGCCACCTTCCTGATCCGCCTGTCGTTCATCGCCGTCGAAGGCCGGGTGCGGCTGCCGTCGTGGTTTCGCACCGCGCTGCAGTTCGTGCCGGCCGCGATGCTGTCGGCGCTGATCGCGCCCGACCTGCTGATGCAGCAGGGCGAGCTTGCCCTGACCCCGACCAACGCCCGGCTGGTGGCCGGCGTGGTCGCCATCCTGATTGCCGCACGTACCCGCAGCGTGGGCTGGACCATTGCCGGCGGCATGGCCACGCTGCTTGCCCTGGAGGCCCTGTTCCGATGAAGGTGATGATCTTTGCCGCCGGCCGCGGCGACCGCATGCGCCCGCTGACCGATGCCTGCCCCAAGCCGCTGCTGGCGGTGGGCGGCAAGCCGCTGATCGTCTGGAAGATCGAGGCGCTGGCGCGCGCCGGGCTGCGCGACATCGTCATCAACCACGCCTGGCTGGGCGCGCAGATCGAAGCCGCGCTGGGCGACGGCAGCCGCTTCGGCGTGCGCATCGCCTACTCGGCCGAAGGCGAGGCGCTGGAAACGGCGGGCGGCATCGCCAAGGCCCTGCCGCTGCTGTCGCATGACCCGGTCCGCGGCGAGATCTTCCTGGCGGTATCCGGCGACATCTTCTGCGACTACGATTTCCGCGCGCTGCTGCCGCGCGCGCAGGCGCTGGCGGGTGCGGCCGCGCCGCACATGCACCTGGTGATGGTGCCGAATCCGCCGTTCCATGCGCGCGGCGATTTCACGCTCGACGCGCACGGCCGGCTTTCGCTCGACGCCGAGCCGGCCAGCGGGGCGCGCCTGACCTTCGGCAATATCGGCCTGTACGACACCCGGCTGTTTACCGATATCGTGCCGGGCACGCGGCTGGCGATGACGCCGATCTTCCATGCCGGCATCGCCGCCGGCACCGCCACCGGCGAGCGCTTCGACGGGCGCTGGGAGAACGTCGGCACACCGGCGCAGCTCGCCGAGCTGGACGTCATGCTGTCGGCCGCACAAGGCCGCTAGCGCGCGACTTTCGCGCCACTGGCGCAGCGGCGCCGCCGGCGGCGGTAGAATCGGCCTGATCCTTCTTCTCCAGGCCAGACCATGTCCGCACCCGACACTGCCCTCCTCGCCGCCTGCCGCGAACGCCGCGCCCGTGTGCTGCAGCACTTGCGCGCCGGCGGCGGCGGCGTGGCGATCCTGCCCACGGCGCCGGAAGCGATGCGCAACCGCGACAGCGACTACCCGTACCGGCACGACAGCTATTTCTATTACCTGAGCGGCTTCACCGAGCCCGAAGCGGTGCTGGTGCTGGTGGCCGGCGCGCCCGGCGAGCCGGCCGAGGCCGACCGCAGCATCCTGTTCTGCCGCCCCAAGCATGAAGAGCGCGAGATCTGGGACGGCTTCCGCTTCGGCCCGGAAGGCGCGCGCGCCGCGTTCGGCTTCGACCAGGCCTATTCGGTCGAAGAGATCGACGCCACGCTGCCGCCGCTGCTGGCCAACCGCGCGCAGCTGGCGTACCCGCTGGCCGATTCGATCCGCACCGACATGCAGATGCGGCGCTGGCTCGACGCGGTGCGCTTGCAGGGCCGCGCCGGCGTGGCCGCGCCGTCGGTGGCGCTCGACATCCGCACGCTGCTAGATGAAATGCGGCTGTTCAAGGACGCCGGCGAGCTGGCCATCATGCGCCGCGCCGCGGCGATTTCCGCCGGCGCCCATGTGCGCGCGATGCAGGCCACCCGCGCCGGCCTGCGCGAATACCACCTCGAGGCCGAGCTGCTCTATGAATTCCGCCGACATGGCGCGCAGAGCGTGGCCTACAACTCGATCGTCGCCACCGGCCCCAACGCCTGCGTGCTGCATTACCGCGCCGGCCCGGCCGAGCTGAAGGACGGCGACCTGTGCCTGATCGACGCCGGCTGCGAACTCGATGGCTACGCCTCCGACATCACCCGCACCTTCCCGGTCTCGGGCCGCTTTTCGCCGGCGCAGCGCGAGCTGTATGACCTGGTGGTGGCCGCGCAGCAGGCCGCCATCGCCGAGACCCGCGCCGGGGTACCGTACAACGTGCCGCATGACGCCGCCGTGCGCGTGCTGGCCCAGGGCATGCTCGACACCGGCCTGCTCGACCGCAACAAGGAAGGCACGCTCGACGACGTGCTGGCCAGCGGCAGCTATCGCCGCTTCTACATGCACCGCACCGGCCACTGGCTCGGCATGGATGTCCATGACGTAGGCGAATACCGCGTGGCCAGCCACAGCGGCGAGGGCGAGCGGCCGTGGCGGCCGCTGCAGCCCGGCATGGTGCTGACCATCGAGCCCGGCATCTACGTGCGCCCGGCGGAGGACGTGCCCGAGCGCTACTGGCATATCGGCATCCGCATCGAGGACGACGCCGTGGTCACCGAGGGCGACTGCGAGCTGATCACGCGCGGCGTGCCGGTGCTGGCCGACGAGATCGAAGCGCTGATGCGCGAGCGCGCCACCGCCGGAGGCCAGCGATGATCGGCTGGCTGCGCAGGATCCTGCCGGGACAGGGCGGCGCCCGTGACCAGGCTGGCAGCGCCCGGCGGCCCGATCCGTCCGAACCGTTCATCGTCAACCTGTACGACGATCGCGTGGTGGTGCACCGCCCCGACGGCCAGCGCGAGGAGCTCGCCTGGAACGTGCTCGAGCGCGTGGTGGTGCGGGTCTCCGAACGCGCGCCCTGGGCCGGCAAGGCCTGGCTGATCCTGATCGGCGCGCCGGACTCGGGCCAGGGTTGCGTGGTGCCGTTCGACGCCGCCAACCATGCCGCGTTGCTGCAGCAGCTGCGCGCGCTGCCGGGCTTCAACCAGCAAAAGCTCGACAACGCGCTGCGCGACGCCGCGGCGGGCAAGTCGCGCTCCGACGCGATCTGCTGGAAGCGCGGCACTGAAGCCCGGCCCGAAGGCGACGCAGACCGTGCAGGAGGCAGCGACCATGCCGGCCCCGCAGCCTGATTTCACGGGCCCGGCCGATATCGCCATCGTCGGCGGCGGCCCGGTCGGGCTGGCGCTGGCGTGCCAGCTGTTGCGCACCACCGGCTGGCGCATCGCGCTGGTCGACGCCGCCACGCCGGCGCGCGCGGCGCGCGACCCGCGCGCGATCGCGCTGTCGCACGGCAGCCGCCAGTTGCTCGAGCAGATCGGCGCCTGGCCGGTGCCGGGCAGCCCGATCGAGCATATCCATGTGTCGCAGCGCGGCCGCTTCGGCCATGTCCGCCTGCACCATGACGACTACGGCGTGCCCGCGCTCGGCTACGTGGTGCGCTACGGCGAGCTGTGCAACGTGCTGGAGCGCGCGCTGGCGCAAGCGGCGCAGGCCGCCGGCGCGGTCCGGCTGCGCCGCGTCTTCGAAACCCGCATCGAGCGGATCGAGCAGGATCCGCTGCCGCGCGGGGCGGACGTGGCGGACGCCGGCCTCGTGCATCTGGAGGGCACCGGCCACGACGGCCTGGCGGCACGGTTTGCCGCACGCCTGGCGGTGCAGGCCGAGGGCGGGCTGTTCCATGAACAGGCCGCGCACCAGGGCCGCGGCGCGCGTACGCGCGACTATCGCCAGACCGCGGTGATCGCCCATGTGACCTGCTCGCGTCCGCAACCCGGCTGGGCCTGGGAGCGCTTTACCGAGGAAGGCCCGCTGGCGCTGCTGCCGCACGAGGAACACGGCACGCCCGGTTACGCGCTGGTGTGGTGCTGCCCGCCGGAGCAGGCCGCGCGCCGCATCGCGCTGCCAGAAGCGCAGTTTGCCGCCGAGCTGGGCCGCGCTTTCGGCGATCGCATGGGCGAGTTCACGCTGGCGGGCAAGCGCCATGCCTTCCCGCTGGGGCTGAACGCCGCGCCGGTCACGGTCAACGGGCGCGTGGTGGCGGTCGGCAATGCCGCGCAGACGCTGCATCCGGTGGCCGGACAGGGGCTGAACCTGGGGCTGCGCGATGCCTTTGCGCTGGCCGACTCGCTGCGCGGCGCCTGCACCGCCCAAGCGCTGCAGGCGTTTGCCGCCCGCCATCGCCTCGACCGCGCCGTCACCATCGGCGTCACCGACCTGCTGCCGCGCGTGTTCGGCGTGGCCTATCCGCTCGCGGCCCATGCCCGCGGCGCGTCGCTGGCGGCGCTGGCATGCCTGCCGCCGCTGCGGCATGCGCTGGCGCGCCACATGATGTTCGGCATGCGCCGCTGAACCGCCGGCTTGCCGCCGCCAGTGGCGCTTGCGCCACTGGCGGCGGCGTCATGGCGCCACAGTCCCTGCCGCGCCGCGCTGCGGATGCTCAAATCTTGGGCAACGGCGACCGATTGGCGGTAGAATCCTGCCCTCGCACATGTCCCGATCCACCGCCGGCAGCAGTTTCGGCAGGGCCATGTTTTTCCGTTTCGTCTCTGTTTCGTTCCCGCCCCGACGCAGACTGTCCCGATCCGTCGCGGCGCATGTCGTGCGGCGACACCGGGCCATCGGGATGGGTCACCAGAACCGCCGCTTCACCGCCACAACCGCCACCACCGCCGTGCAGATCGGACCTCACCAACTCCGCAACAACCTGTTTGTCGCCCCGATGGCGGGCGTGACGGACCGGCCCTTCCGCCAGCTGTGCAAGCAGCTCGGCGCGGGCTACGCGGTGTCGGAGATGGTCGCGTCCAACGCCCAGCTGTGGAAGAGCGAGAAGACCATGCGCCGCGCCAACCACGCCGGCGAGGTCGAGCCGATCGCGGTGCAGATCGCCGGCGCCGAGCCGTCGATGATGGCCGAGGCCGCGCGCTACAACGTCGACCGCGGCGCGCAGATCATCGACATCAACATGGGCTGCCCGGCCAAGAAGGTGTGCAACGTCGCCGCCGGCTCGGCGCTGCTGCAGAACGAGCCGCTGGTGGTGCGCATCGTCGAGGCGGTGGTCGCCGCGGTCGGCGAGCGCGTGCCGGTGACGCTGAAAATCCGCACCGGCTGGAACCGCGAAAACCGCAATGCGCTGCGCATCGCGCGCATGGTCGAAGACGCGGGCATCAGCATGCTGACCATCCACGGCCGCACCCGCGCCGACCTGTACCACGGCGACGCCGAGTACGAGACCATTGCCGCGGTCAAGGCAGAGCTCTCGATCCCGGTGGTCGCCAACGGCGACATCACCACGCCGCAGAAGGCCCGGCAGGTGCTGGCGCTGACCGGCGCCGACGCGCTCATGATCGGCCGCGCGGCGCAGGGCCGGCCCTGGCTGTTCCGCGAGATCGAGCACTTCCTGAAGACCGGCGAGATGCTGCCGTCGCCCGAAGTGGCCGAGATCCGCGCCATCATGAACGCGCACCTGGAAGACCACTATGCCTTCTACGGCGAGTTCACCGGCGTGCGCACCGCGCGCAAGCACATTGCCTGGTACACGCGCGGGCTGCGCGGCGCCAACCTGTTCCGGCACCGCATGAACACGCTGGAATCCACCACCGAGCAACTGGCGGCGGTCAACGCCTTCTTCGACGAGCAGGCGCAGTTCTCGGACCGGCTGGTGTACGTGGAAGACGAGCCGGGCAGACAAGATAAAGACGAAGCGAACAACAACAAAAACGGGGAGTTGCTTGCCGCATGAGCCGCAACGCTATCGACCAGTGCATCCGGGAAAGCCTGGATACGTACTTTCGCGACCTGGACGGCGAAGAGCCGTCGAACATGTACAACATGGTGCTCGAGGCGGTCGAACGGCCGCTGCTGGAAGCCGTGATGGTGCGCGCCGAGCGCAACCAGTCGCTGGCGGCCGCCTACCTGGGCATCAATCGCAATACGCTGCGCAAGAAGCTGCAGCAGCACGGTTTACTTTGAATTTGAAGCGTTTCCCACAGCCATGATCAAGCAAGCCCTACTTTCCGTTTCCGACAAGACCGGCATCGTCGAATTCGCGCGCGAACTGAACGCGCTCGGCGTCACGCTGCTTTCCACCGGCGGCACCGCCAAGCTGCTGGCCGACAGCGGCCTGCCCGTGACGGAGGTGGCCGACTACACCGGCTTCCCGGAAATGCTCGACGGCCGCGTCAAGACGCTGCACCCCAAGGTCCACGGCGGCATCCTGGCGCGCCGCGACCTGCCCGAGCACATGGCCGCGCTGGCCGAGCACAACATCCCCACCATCGACCTGCTGGTGGTGAACCTGTATCCGTTCCAGCAGACCGTGGCCAAGGATGACTGCACGCTGCCGGACGCGATCGAGAACATCGACATCGGCGGCCCGACCATGCTGCGCTCGGCGGCCAAGAACCACCGTGACGTGACCGTGATCGTCGACCCGGCCGACTACGCCGTGGTGCTCGACGAAATGCGCGCCAACGGCAACAGCGTCGGCTACGACACCAACTTCCGCCTGGCCACCAAGGTGTTCGCGCACACCGCGCAGTACGACGGCGCCATCACCAACTACCTGACCAGCCTCGGCACCGACAAGTCGCACCAGGCCCGCAGCGCCTACCCGCAGACGCTGAACCTGGCCTTCGACAAGGTCCAGGAAATGCGCTACGGCGAGAATCCGCACCAGTCGGCGGCGTTCTACCGCGACCTGAAGGCGGTCGACGGCGCGCTCGCCAACTACGTGCAGCTGCAAGGCAAGGAACTGTCGTACAACAACATCGCCGACGCCGATGCCGCGTGGGAGTGCGTGAAATCGTTCGACGCCGCCAGCGGGGCTGCCTGCGTCATCATCAAGCACGCCAACCCGTGCGGCGTGGCGCTGGGCGCCAGCGCGCTGGAAGCGTACGACAAGGCCTTCAAGACCGACTCGACCTCGGCCTTCGGCGGCATCATCGCTTTCAACGTGGAACTGGACGAAGCCGCCGCGCAGGCGGTGGCCAGGCAGTTCGTCGAGGTGCTGATCGCGCCGTCGTTCAGCGCCGCCGCGCGCGCCGTGTTCGCGGCCAAGCAGAACGTGCGGCTGCTGGAGATTCCGCTGGGCAAGGGGATCAACCAGTATGACTTCAAGCGCGTCGGCGGCGGCCTGCTGGTGCAGAGCCCCGACGCCAAGAACGTGCAGCCGTCGGAGCTGCGCGTGGTGACGCGTCGCCACCCGACGCCGAAGGAAATGGACGACCTGATGTTCGCCTGGCGCGTGGCCAAGTTCGTCAAGTCCAACGCCATCGTGTTCTGCGGCGGCGGCATGACGCTGGGCGTGGGCGCCGGCCAGATGAGCCGCGTCGATTCGGCCCGCATCGCCAGCATCAAGGCGCAGAACGCCGGCCTGACCCTGGCCGGCTCGGCGGTGGCATCGGACGCGTTCTTCCCGTTCCGCGACGGCCTCGACGTGGTGGTCGATGCGGGCGCGACCTGCGTGATCCAGCCGGGCGGCTCGGTGCGCGATGACGAAGTGATCGCCGCCGCCGACGAGCGCGGCATTGCCATGGTGCTGACCGGCACGCGGCACTTCCGCCACTAAGCGGGCGGCGTCTCTCGCGCTTGTTTGCTCCCTTCTCCCGCCTGCGGGACAGGAGCCGGGGCTGAGGGCAGGCGCGGGTACCACCGGCTGTGCTGCGTGGACTCTCCCCGCCCTCACCCCAACCCTCTCCCGCAAGCGGGAGAGGGAGTACACCGGCAGCAGGCCGCACCTTGGCGGCGCTCGCAAACGACTCATGGACGCCAGCGCCGCAACCGGCTGCGCAAAAAGCAATACACTAGTCGGCGTCCTCCCTACCCCATCCTCATGCGAATCCTAGGCATCGACCCCGGCCTGCGCACCACCGGCTTCGGCGTGATCGAGAAGCAGGGCAACAAGCTTGCCTACATCGCCTCGGGCACGATCAAGAGCGACGGCAATGCCAACCTGCCGGAGCGGCTGAAGACGCTGTACGACGGCATCAGCGAGGTGTCGCGCACCTATGCGCCCGACTGCGCGGCGATTGAGAAGGTTTTCGTCAACGTCAACCCGCAGTCCACGCTGCTGCTCGGCCAGGCCCGCGGCGCGGCGATCTGCGGGCTGGTCGGCTATGGCCTGCCGGTGTTCGAATACACCGCGCTGCAGCTCAAGGTGGCGGTGGTCGGCTATGGCCGCGCCAACAAGGCGCAGGTGCAGGAAATGGTGACGCGGCTGCTGATGCTGCCCGGCCAGCCCGGCAGCGACGCGGCCGATGCGCTGGGCGTGGCGATCTGCCATGCCAACGGCGGCGATACCCTGGGCACGCTGGCCGGACTGGCCCCTGAGCTGGTGCGCAAGGGCATGCGCGTGCGGCGTGGTCGCCTGGTCGGCTGAACACACCGGGCCGCGCAGCGCCGCCACTGCCGCCTGCACGCTTGCGCGTCTTTTACAATCGGGGCTTGGTCCCACCACAGGAACGCTGCATGCCTAGCCAGTCCCGACTGCGCGCGCCGCGCCCGCGCGCCTGCCTCACCCGTGTCGTTGCCGCCTGCCGTCGCTGGCTGTTGCCGACCGTTGCCGCCGCGGCGTGCGCGGTGCTGGCCGCCGGCTGCGCTACCGCGCCGCGCCCCAAGCGCGCCGCAGCGCCGGCTCCGCCCGCGCCCGCGCCCGCCGCGAGCGCTCCGGCCACCGTGGCGGAGCCGCAGCCCAGGCCGCTGGTAATCGCCCATCGCGGTGCCAGCGCGCTGCGTCCGGAACATACGCTGGCGGCCTATGCCAAGGCGATCGAGGATGGCGCCGACGCGATCGAGCCCGACCTCGTCATGACCCGCGACGGCGTGCTGGTGGCGCGCCACGAGAACGACATCACCGGCACCACCAACGTCGCCGAACTGCCCCAGTTCGCCGAGCGCAAGCGCACCAAGGTGATCGACGGCGAGCGGCTGACCGGCTGGTTCACCGAAGACTTCACGCTGGCCGAACTCAAGACGCTGCGCGCGCGCGAGCGCATTCCGCGCCTGCGCCCGGCCAATGCGCGCCTGAACGACCAGTTCGAGGTGCCATCCTTCGACGAGATCGTGCGCCTGGCCGAGCAGGCCGCGCTGCGCACCGGCAAACCCGTCGGCATCTACGCCGAACTCAAGCATCCCAGCTACTTCCGCGGCATCGGCCTGCCGCTCGAAGACAAGCTCGCCGCGGCGGTGCGGGCGCAGCCGTACCTGCGCAATGCGCCGGTGTTCATCCAGTGTTTCGAGAGCGGCAGCCTGCGCGCGCTGCGGCGCACGCTGGGCCACGGCCTGCCCAACGTCAAGCTGGTCCAGCTGATCGGCAACCCGCGCAAGGGCCCGGCCGACTGGAAGCTGGCCGGCGACGGCCGCACCTTCGGCGACATGCTGAGCGCGGCCGGCCTGCGCGAAGTCGCGGCCTACGCCGACGGCATCGGCCCCGAGAAAAGCAGCGTGGTGCCTCGCGATGCGCAGGGCGCGCTGGGCGCACCGACCACGGTGGTGCAGCAGGCCCATGCCGCCGGCCTGTTCGTGCATCCGTACACCTTCCGCCCGGAAAACAGCTTCCTGCCCAAGGCGCTGCAGAGCGGCGGCGACGAGGCCACGCGCAGCCCGGCGGGCATGGAGCGCGAGGTGCAGGCCTTCGTCGCGGCCGGCATCGACGGCTTCTTCACCGACGACCCCGCGCTGGGCCGGCGCGCCGTCGACACGCCGGCGCGCTGAGCCGGCCGGGCGGCCGCCGCGCTACACTGGCGGCCGCCTCTTTCCTGACCCCCAGTTTTTTTCCCGCACCATGATCGGACGCATCGCCGGCACCCTTATCGAGAAGAATCCCCCGCACCTGCTGGTCGACTGCCACGGCGTCGGCTACGAGGTCGACGTGCCGATGAGCACCTTCTACAACCTGCCCGCGGTGGGCCAGCCGGTGACCCTGCTGACGCAGCTGATCGTGCGCGAGGATGCGCACCTGCTGTACGGCTTCGGCAGCGCGGCCGAGCGCAACACCTTTCGCGAGCTGATCAAGATCACCGGCATCGGCGCGCGCATGGCGCTGGCGGTGCTGTCGGGCATGTCGGTGCCCGAGCTGGCGCAGGCGATCACGCTGCAGGAAGCCGGGCGCCTGACGCGCATTCCCGGCATCGGCAAGAAGACCGCCGAGCGCCTGCTGCTGGAGCTCAAGGGCAAGCTGGGCGCGGAGCTGGGCCATGCGCCCGGCGCGCCGGCGGTGCCCGACAGTGCCGTCGACGTGCTCAATGCGCTGCTGGCGCTCGGCTATTCGGAGAAGGAAGCCGCCGCAGCGATCAAGCAGGTGCCGGCCGGCACCGGGGTGTCGGAGGGCATCAAGCTGGCGCTGAAGGCGCTGTCCAAGGGCTGAGCTTCGGATTGGCGCGTAGAATGGCGCTTTGTTGCCGCAGTCCGGGCCCCTGACCACCATGATCGAAACAGACAAGCTTGCCGCCCCCGCCCGCGTGATCGCCGCCACCCCCGCCTCGTCGCAGGAGGAGGCGTTCGAGCGCGCACTGCGGCCCAAGCTGCTGGACGAGTACGTCGGCCAGGAAAAGGTGCGCGGCCAGCTGGACATCTTCATGCACGCGGCACGCAAGCGCCGCGAGGCGCTCGACCACGTGCTGCTGTTCGGCCCGCCCGGGCTGGGCAAGACCACGCTGGCCCACATCATCGCGCGCGAGATGGGGGTCAGCCTGCGCCAGACCTCCGGCCCGGTGCTCGAGCGCCCCGGCGACCTCGCCGCGCTGCTGACCAACCTGGAAGCCAACGACGTCCTCTTCATCGACGAGATCCACCGGCTCTCGCCGGTGGTCGAGGAAATCCTGTACCCGGCGCTCGAGGACTACCAGATCGACATCATGATCGGCGAAGGCCCGGCGGCGCGCTCGGTCAAGCTGGACCTGCAGCCGTTCACGCTGGTGGGCGCGACCACGCGCGCCGGCATGCTGACCAACCCGCTGCGCGACCGCTTCGGCATCGTCGCGCGGCTGGAGTTCTACACCGCCGAGGAACTGGCCCGCATCGTCAGTCGCTCGGCACAGCTGCTGCACGCCTGCATCGATCCGCAAGGCGCGCTGGAAATCGCCCGGCGCGCGCGCGGCACGCCCCGCATCGCCAACCGGCTGCTGCGCCGCGTGCGCGACTATGCCGAGGTCAAGGGCGACGGCACCATCACGCGCGAGATGGCGGATGCCGCACTGGCCATGCTCGATGTCGACCGCGTCGGCTTCGACCTGATGGACCGCAAGCTGCTCGAGGCGGTGCTGCACAAGTTCGGCGGCGGCCCGGTCGGCGTGGACAACCTCGCCGCCGCGATCGGCGAAGAGCGCGACACCATCGAGGACGTGCTCGAGCCCTACCTGATCCAGCAGGGCTACCTGCAGCGCACCCCGCGCGGGCGTGTCGCCACCGCCGCGGCCTACCGGCATTTCGGCCTGGCCAGCCCGCAAGGCCTGGCCGGCGGCGCCGACGAACTGTTCGGCGACGCCTGAACCGGTGCCGGCGCGAGATGTGTGCCATGGCGCACACCTCGCGATCAATTAAACGTTTTAAATTCCCATCCCAAATTTTTTCGAAGTGGATTGCTGGCCGGTGGCCGATTGTCCACAATGGCTTCACGGCACCCGCCCAGTGCCATGACGGCTGTGTCCGCCGTGGCACGGCGCCTTCGCAAACCTGTCAAGGAAAGCCATGATCCGCCAGTGTTCCAGCATGCTCGCCGCACTTCTCGCCCTGGCCGCGTTCAGCGCCGGCAGTGCCAACGCCCAGCGCCCGCCGGCGCCGGTCGGCGTGGCGGAAGAAGCCGTCATCAGCGGCAAGATCGTCGATATCGATCCCGAAACCAAGGCGGTGCTGGTGCAGGGCCCGCGCGGCAACGTGGTCGAGCTGGTGGGCGGCGACGAGGTCCGCAATTTCGGCCAGATCCGCAAGGGCGATATCCTGACCGTGGCGCGCGGCGCCGCGCTGGTCGCGGCGCTCGAGCCGGTCGACAGCAAGGCGACGGCCCTGGCCGAGTCGGTCGACCGCACCACGCGCGCGGCCGAGGGCGGCAAGCCGGGCATCATGCGCGAGATCACCACCACGGTGACCGCCCAGATCACCAGGGTCGACCCGGCCAAGCGCCAGATCACCTTCCGCGGCCCGCGCGAGACACTGCGCACGGTCACGGTACAGGACCCCGCCATCGACCTGAAGGGCATCAAGCAAGGGCAGATGGCCAAGATCGTCTACCGTGAAGTCGTGGCCATTACGGTCAGGGCGCCAGCGGCAGCCGCGGCAAACTGAGCCACTGAATCAGGCGCGGTACTTTTCCCATCAGGAGGTTACCTATGAATCGTCGCCACTTTGTTACCCGGGTTGCCGGATCGGGCCTGCTCGTTGCGACCGCGATGGCCGCGGGCTGTACCACCACCGGCACCGGCGCGTCCAAGGACCCGGTCGCCAAGAAGCAAGAGATCGATGCGGGAGTCGATGGCGCGCTGAACCGGCTGTACTCCTCGGCCAACGGATCCCGCGAGCTGGCCCAGCGCGCGCAGGGCATCCTGGTGTTCCCGCGCGTGCTGGCCGGCGGCTTTATCGTGGGCGCCGAATACGGCGAAGGCGCGTTGCGCTCCAAGGGCTCGACGGTCGGCTACTACAGCACGACGCAGGCCTCGGTCGGGCTGACCGCCGGCGGACAGTCCAAGGCGATCATCATCATGTTCATGACGCCGGAGGCTTACAACAAGTTCGTGGCCAGCAAGGGCTGGACCGCCGGCGCGGATGCCAACGTGGCAGTGGCGAAGATCGGCGCGGACGGCAGGCTCGACACGCTGACCAGCCAGCAGCCGGTGATCGCCTTCGTGCAAACCAACGCCGGCCTGATGTTCGATGTCTCGGTGAACGGGTCCAAGATCAGCAAGCTTGACATCTGACGCAACGGCGATGCCGCTCCGGCGGCGCCGCCCTCTCTGACATGGTTCCCGGTCCAGGCCGGGAATTTACTTTTCGGGCACCCGTGGCTGCGCCATGCCGGGCCACCCTGTGTGCGCGAACGCGCCGCCTGCTGGCATAATCGCGCCCAACTCACTGCGCCAGCGCGCACGCGACCGGGAGCCCCCAATGACTGCCACCACCGCCAGCCCGCCCCACGCCGGCCGCGTCTACCGCTACTACGACTTCGTCATGGTGGCGTTCGTCACCGTGCTGCTGTGCTCGAACCTGATCGGCGCGGCCAAGGCGGCGCAGGTAACGCTGCCGGTGATCGGCACGGTCACCTTCGGCGCCGGCGTGCTGTTCTTCCCGATCTCATACATCTTCGGCGACGTGCTGACCGAAGTCTACGGCTACGGGCGCGACCGGCGCGTGGTCTGGGCGGGTTTTGCCGCGCTGGCCTTCGCCACCTTCATGAGCGTGGTGGTGCTGAACATGCCGGTCGCACCGTTCATGGCGGACTATCAGCAGAGCCTGCAGGACGTGTTCGGCAATACCTGGCGCATCGCGCTCGGCTCGCTGGTGGCATTCTGCTGTGGCAGCTTTGCCAACAGCTATGTGCTGGCCAAGATGAAGCTGTGGACCGGCGGCCGCTGGCTGTGGACGCGCACCATCGGATCGACGCTGGCCGGCGAGCTGGTCGACTCGTCACTGTTCTACGTGATCGCCTTCTACGGCATCTGGCCGCTGGAGCAGGTGATCCAGGTGGCGGTGGCGCAGTACGTGCTGAAGACCGGCTGGGAGGTGGTGATGACGCCGGTCACGTACAAGGTGGTGGGCTTCCTGAAACGGGCCGAGAACGAAGATTACTTCGACCGGCATACCGACTTCACGCCGTTCCGCATCCGGGTCTAGCGCCCGCGCTACGGCACGCGCCGGTCCACCTCGTCCAGCGCCAGGTTTTCCAGGTGGCTGACGTCGCCCCACTGGGCCAGGGTCAGGTGGGTGCTGTCGCTGCGCAGGCGGTTGACGCTGGCGTTGAGCAGTTCGTGCTGGCGTGGCGCTTCCAGCGTCATGCCGGTAGCCTCGCGGTAGAGGCAGTCGAGCACGCCGCCGTGCGCGACCAGCGCGATGCGTTCGCCCGGATGCCGGCGCGACAGCGCCAGCACCGCGTCGACCGCGCGTTCGTGGAAGCCCAGCAGCGACTCGCCCTCGGGCGGCGCGTAATCGGGCACGCGCGCCTGCCAGCGGGCGAAGTCTTCCGGCAGGTGCTCGGCCACCTCGGCGTAGGTCTTGCCCTGCAGCGCGCCATAGCTGCGCTCGCGCAGCCGCGCATCGGCACGCACTTGCAACCCCAGCGCCTGGGCCAGCGGCGCGGCCGTGGCCATCGCGCGCGACAGGTCGCTGGAATACACCGCATCGATCGGCTCGCCCGCCAGCGCATCTGCCAGCGCGCGGGCCTGGGCATGGCCGGTCTCGTTCAGCGGAATATCGAGCTGGCCCTGCAGCCGGCGCTCCCGGTTCCAGGCCGTTTCGCCGTGGCGGATCACGATCAGGTGGGTAAAGGCCAGCGAATGCGGCCCGGGGCTTTGCGACATGCCGTTTCCTTCGGGGTTGCTGCGGGGGCTTGCTTGGGCCGGGCGGGCCCGGCACCGCGCGGGACGCGGCACCGGCCCGGCTTCAGGCCGCCGATGACTTTGCCAGTTTCGGGTTGAGCGTATAGGTGCCGGTCAGGCTGGCCTGCGCCAGCACATGCCCCTGGATCGCGTCGCGCACCTGGGTGCCGGTAAAGGTCCCTTCCAGCGGCAGCCGGTCGATGTCCAGCGCATACAGCGTGAACACGTAGTGGTGCAGCAGCGTGTCGTTCCACGGCGGGCACGGGCCGTCATAGCCGTAGTAGTCGCCCTTCATGTCGGCATCGCCGGCAAACCAGCCGGTGTAGTCGTTGATGCCGTGGCGCAGGCCGCCCGCGGCGGCGGTGCCGCCGGTCGCTTCCGGGCCCGGCTTGCCGCGCGCGATCACACCGTCGCTATGCGAGCCCGCGGCGATCGAGGTCAGGCCGGGCGGGATATCGACCAGCACCCAGTGGAAGAAGTCCACGCGCGGCAGCGAGGCCGGCACTTCGCGCCCTTCCTGGTTGACGTCGTCGCCCTTGCTGGGGACGTCGCGGTCGTGGCAGATCAGCACGAACGAGCGCGTCTCGGCCGGCGCGTCTTCCCAGTGCAGGTCGGGATTGCGGTTGTTCGACAGGGCTACGTGGGCGGCGGCGTCGGGTACGCAGAAGGCGAACTCGCCGGGGATCGGCGCGTTGTCGTTGAAGGACTTGCTCCAGAGTTTCATTTGTCTCTCCTGTCTTGATGCCGCGCCGGGGACGCGGCAGCTTCGAATCGGTTCAGGACGGTGCCACGCGCAGCCAGAACGTGACCGGACCGTCGTTGACCAGGCTGACCTGCATCATCGCGCCGAACTCGCCGGTCTGCACCTGCGGATGCGCCGCGCGTGCCCGCGCGACGAAATGCTCGTACAGGCGCCGGCCGTCCTCGGGCGCGGCCGCGGGGGTGAAGCTCGGCCGCGTGCCGCTGTTGGTATCGGCCGCCAGCGTGAACTGCGACACCACCAGCAGCCCGCCCGGATTGCCGTTGCCGTCGATGTTCTGCACCGGCAGGTTCATCTTGCCGTCCGCATCGGAAAACACCCGGTACGACAGCAGCTTGGCCAGCAGCCGCTCGGCCTGGGCCTCGGTGTCGCCGCGCTCGGCGCAGACCAGTGCCAGCAGGCCGGCGCCGATCTCGCCGGTGGTGCGGCCTGCGACCGTGACGCGGGCCTGGGCCACCCGCTGGATCAGCGCGATCATCGCCGCCTCAGGCCAGCGTCACGCGCGCGAAGCGGCGCTTGCCGACCTGCACGACGTAGGTGCCCGCGGCCACCTTGGTGGCCTTGTCGGTCACGGTGGCACCGTCGATCTTGACGCCGCCCTGCTCGATATTGCGGTTGGCTTCCGAGGTCGACGGCACCAAATTGGCCTGCTTGAGCAGCTGCGCGATGCCCAGCGGGGCGCCGGCCAGGCTCACCGCCGGGATATCGTCCGGCACGCCGCCGCGGGCGCGGTGGTTGAAGTCTTCCAGCGCCTTTTCGGCATCGGCCTGGCTGTGGAAGCGCGCGACGATCTCCTGCGCCAGCAGCACCTTGCAGTCGCGCGGGTTGCGGCCGGCGGCGATCTCCTGCCTCATCAGGTCGATCTCGCTCATCGGACGGAACGACAGCAGCGTGAAGTACTGCCACATCAGGTCGTCCGAGATGCTCATCAGCTTGCCGAACATCTCGTTCGGGGCCTCGGTCACGCCCACGTAGTTGCCCTTGGACTTGGACATCTTCTCGACACCGTCCAGCCCCACCAGCAGCGGCATGGTCAGGATGCACTGCGGCTCCTGGCCGTATTCCTTCTGCAGCTCGCGCCCCACCAGCAGGTTGAACTTCTGGTCGGTGCCGCCCAGTTCCAGGTCGGACTTCAGCGCCACCGAGTCGTAGCCCTGCATCAGCGGGTAGAGGAACTCGTGCACGGAAATCGGGATCCCGGAACGAAAGCGCTTGGTGAAGTCGTCACGCTCCATCATGCGCGCCACGGTGTACTTGGCCGCCAGCTGGATCATGCCGCGCGCGCCGAGCGGATCGCACCATTCGCTGTTGTAGCGGATCTCGGTGCGGGCCGGGTCGAGCACCAGGCTGGCCTGGCGATAGTAGGTCTGGGCGTTGGCCTCGATCTGCTCCCGCGTGAGCGGCGGGCGCGTGCTGTTGCGGCCCGACGGGTCGCCGATGGTCGAGGTGAAGTCGCCGATCAGGAAGATCACCTGGTGGCCAAGGTCCTGCAGCTGGCGCAGCTTGTTCAGCACCACGGTATGGCCGATATGGATGTCGGGCGCGGTCGGGTCCAGCCCCAGCTTGATGCGCAGCGGCACGCCGGTGGCCTCGCTGCGCGCCAGCTTCTGCGCCCACTCCGCTTCGATCAGCAGCTCGTCGCAGCCGCGTTTGGAGATCTCCAGGGCCTGCATCACCGAGGGCGTCAGGGGGTATTTGGCCGGTGCGGCCGAGGCAACTTCAGTCATCACGTAAGTCTTTGAAATACTTGAAATTTTAGGAAATCTGCCGACAGCCGCCAGGGCCGGATTTTGGTATAATCCGCGTTTCCGGGCGCCTGCGGAAGCCTTTCCGGTGCGCCATCCGTCACTTTGCACAGCAAGGCAGGCGGCCAAAATTACTGAATACTGAACAGCACGCGCCGCACCTCGGGGGAGGAAGGCAGACGAGACACATCGTCCCCGGCAGCGGGCTCAGACCAAGGTTGAATTTTACGTGATGTGGTCCAGACTCCGCGAAGTTTTCGCGCGTGAGCTGGTGGTGCTGGTCGATCCGACCAACCCCCAGCATGCGCGGCGGCGCAAACAACTGACGGCCTCGGTCGGTGCGATCTTCACGCTCGGCATGGCCGCGGCCATGGGTGTCGCACCCCGCAGCGCCTACGATGATCCGCGCGCGCCCCGCACCCAGCAGGCCCTGCGCATGCCCGACGTGCGCGAACAGCTTGAACAGCTCACCGACAGCCAGGCCGTGTACGTGCGCGAAGAGCGCATGCAGCGCGGCGACACCATTGCCAGCCTGCTCAAGCGCCTGGGCGTGGACGATGCCGACGCGCAGGCGTTCATCGTCAAGAACCCCACCGCGCGCGGCCTGTTCAACCTGAACCCGGGCCAGGCGGTGCAGGCGGAAATCGACGAGAGCAACACGCTGGTGTCGCTGCAGGCCAACCTCGGCGGCGACGCCGCGGCCTCGCGCGAGCTGGTGATCGAGCGCGTGCGCGCCGCCAGAGGCGACACCGCCGCCGCGTACAAGGCCAAGGTGCAGCGTGTCGACAACGACGTGCACTACGAGATGGCCTCGGGCGCGATTTCCGCGGGCGGATTCTTCAAGGCCATGGACGCCGCCAACGTGCCCGACGAAGTGGTGCAGCAGATGCTGTCGATCTTCTCCGGCGTGATCGACTTCCACCACGACATCGCCGCCGGCGACCGGTTCCGCATCATTTATGAAGCGGGCTTCCGCGACGGCACCTTCGTGCGCAACGGCCGCGTGGTCGCGCTCGAGCTGATCAACCGAAACCAGCTGCACCAGGCGCTGTGGTTCGCGCCCGAGGGCAGCAAGGACGGCGGCGCCTATTACACCTTCGACGGGCGCAGCATGAAGCGGCCGTTCCTGCGCTCGCCGGTGGAGTTCTCGCGCGTGTCGTCGGGCTTTGGCGGCCGCGAGCATCCGCTGCATCATGACTGGGCCCAGCACAAGGGCGTCGACTTCGCCGCCCCCACCGGCACCAAGGTGCTGGCCACCGGCGACGGCGTGGTCGAGTTCGTCGGCCAGCAGAACGGCTACGGCAACATCGTCATCCTGTCGCACCCCAACGGCTACTCCACCTACTACGCGCACCTGTCCGGCTTTGCCGGCATGCGCCAGGGGCAGACGGTGCGCCAGGGCCAGCTGATCGGCTATGTCGGCGCGACCGGCTGGGCCACCGGCCCGCACCTGCACTACGAGTTCCGCTTCAACGACGTGCCGCAGAACCCGCTGACCGTCACGCTGATGGAATCGCCGCCGCTGACCGGCAAGTCGCGCCAGGAATTCCTGACCTACACCAGCGGGCTGCTCAGCCGCATCAACGCGCTGCGCACCTATAACGTGCTGACCGCCGCCAACTGACGCGTCCATCGTGATCCCCGCGCGCGCCAGCGAACGCTACATCGGCATCATGTCCGGCACCAGCATGGACGGTGCCGATGCGGTACTGGTGGATTTGGGCGGCGCCCGCCCGGTGGTGCTGGCGGCCGCCAGCCAGCCCTTCCCCGACACGCTGCGCGCGGCCTTCGGCGCATTGCAGCAGCCAGGCGAGGACGAGATCCACCGCGAGGCCCTGGCGGCCAATGCGCTGGCGCAGGTGTACGCCGACTGCGTCGCCGCGCTGCTGCGCGAAGCGCGCATCGATGCCGCCTCGGTGGCCGCGATCGGCGCCCACGGCCAGACCATCCGCCACCGGCCCGGCCTCTACGACGGCATCGGCTATACCCGCCAGAGCCAGCATCCGGCGCGGCTGGCGGAGCTGGCCGGCATCGACGTGGTGGCGGACTTCCGCAGCCGCGACCTCGCCGCCGGCGGACAGGGTGCGCCGCTGGTGCCGGCGCTCCATCACGCGCTGTTCGGCAGCGACGCCGAGACCCGCGTGGCCTGCAATATCGGCGGCATCTCCAACATCAGCATCCTGCCGGCAGCGGGCGGGGCCATCAGCGGCTTCGACTGCGGGCCGGGCAATGCGCTGCTCGACTACTGGATCGGCCGCCACCGCGGCCTGGCCTTCGACGCCAACGGCGACTGGGCCGCCAGCGGGCGCGTCGACGCCGCGCTGCTGGCGCAGTGCCTGGCCGAGCCCTATTTCAGCGCGGCGCCGCCCAAGAGCACCGGGCGCGACCTGTTCCATCCCGGCTGGCTGGAAGCGCGGCTGGCGGCATTCCCGCACCTGGAGCCGGCCGACGTGCAGGCCACCCTGGCGGCGCTGACCGCCGAGGCCATCGCGCGCGACGTGCGCACCAGCGCGCCCGCCGCGCGGCGGCTGATCGTCTGCGGCGGCGGCGCCCGCAATGCCTTCGTGATGGCGCGGCTGGCGCAGGCCCTGCCTGGCGTGGCGATCGAGACCTCCGACGATTACGGCGTGCCGGTGTCGCAGGTCGAAGCCATCGCCTTTGCCTGGCTCGCGCGCCAGTGCCTGCTGCGCCGGCCCGGCAACGTGCCCACCGTGACCGGCGCCGCCGGGCCGCGCGTGCTGGGCGCGCTCTACCCGCGCTGAACCGCGGCAACGCCCTCTCCTGCATCGACCCAATCCATGAACGCCTGCGCCAGCGGCGATGCCCGCATGGCCGGCGAGTGCGCCAGCACCACGCGCTGCGGCGTCACCGGCTCGCGCAGCGGCCGGCAGGCGATCGGCACGCCATCGTAGCTGCGGTCGCCCGCGGGGCGCGTGCATGACAGCGCCACGCCATAGCCATGCGCCACCAGTCCGCGCTGCATCTCGAAGGTCTGCGTGTACTGGTGCAGCGCCGGGTGCAGCCCATGGGCCCAGAACAAGGACAGGAAGTATTCGCGGGTCTGGGGGATGTCCTCGAGGATCAGCCGCTCGGCGGCAAGGTCGGCCAGGCTGACCTCGGCGCTGTTTGCCAGCGGATGGGTGGCCGGCAGCAGCGCGTAAGGCGCCAGCTCCGCCAGCGTGCGGCGCCCGGTGCGGGCATCGAGTCCCAGTTCATAGGTCACCGCCAGCTCTGCCTTGCCGGCCTGCAAGGTGCGATGGACGGTGGCGAGGTCGGCCTCGAACAGCGTCACCGAGATGCCGGGATGGCGCTGGCGCAATCCCGCCAGCAGGCGCGGCACGAAGTACGGGCCCAGGTCCTGGAAGCAGGTCAGCGACAGCTGGCCGCTCAGGCCGCGGCCGGCGCCATCGTCGACCGCAAGCCCCGCGGCCAGCGCCAGCACATCGCGGGCCTTGCCCAGCAGGCGCTGCCCGGCCGGGGTCAGCGACAGCCCGCGGCTGACCTGCCGCCTGAACAGCGGCTCGCCCAGCGAGTCCTCCAGCTGCGCGATCGCAGTCGATACCGACGGCTGCGACACATGGCGCGCCCGGGCCGCGGCGCTGATGCTGCCGTGCTCGGCGGCGGCAACGAAGTACTCGAGCTGGCGGAAGGAGAAAGGGATCATGATTTCCTATATCGCAACATAGGAAATATATGCTTTTCCTATCCCTCGCGCATGGCGATACTGGGCCCATCCCACCTCACACCTGACGCCATGGACATCACCCGGGAACAGATCGACACCTATCAGCGCGACGGCGTGCTGGTCTTGCGCGGCGCCTTTACCGACTGGGTCGAACGCCTGCGCGAAGGCTTCGCGCAGAACCTGGCCGAGCCCGGCCCCTTCGCCATCGAGAACGTGCGCGCCGGCGAGGGCGGGCGCTTCTTCGAGGACTATTGCAACTGGCAGCGCATCGCCCCGTTCGCCGCGTTTATCCGCGAGTCTGCTGCGGCCGGGATCGCCGGGCGGATCATGCAGTCGCAGGCGGTGCAGGTGTTCCACGAGCACATCCTGGTCAAGGAGCCGGGCACCGCCAAGCCCACGCCATGGCACCAGGACCTGCCCTACTACTGCGTCGACGGCAGCCAGACCGCGAGCTACTGGATTCCGCTGGATCCGGTCACGCAGGCCAACACGCTGCGCGTGGTGGCCGGCTCGCATCGCTGGCCGCGGCTGGTGCGGCCCAAGCGCTGGGCCAGCAACGAGAACTTCTATGGCGGCGACGACGCCTTCATGGAGATGCCGGACGTGGAGGACGGCAGCCATACCCTGCTGGCCCCTGAGCTGGAGCCGGGCGATGCGGTGGTATTCGACTTCCGCACCGTGCACGGTGCCGCCGGCAATACCGGCAGCGGGCGGCGGCGGGCGTTCTCGGCCCGTTTCGTCGGCGACGACGTGCGCTTCATGCAGCGGCCCGGGCGGACCTCGCCGCCGTTCCCCGGCATCGGCCAGCAGACCGGCGAGCGCCTGCGCGAAGACTGGTTCCCGGTGGTCTGGCGCGCCACGCAGTAGGCCGGCGCGGCAAACAAAAAACGCACCCGAAGGTGCGTTTTTCTGTAATACCGGGATCGCTCAGACCGAGAACGACGAGCCGCAACCGCAGGTGGTCGAGGCATTCGGATTCTTGATCACGAACTGCGCGCCGTTGATGTCTTCCTTGTAGTCGATCTCGGCGCCCACCAGGTACTGGTAGCTCATCGAGTCGATCAGCAGGGTGACGCCGTTCTTGACCATGGTGGTGTCGTCTTCGTTGACTTCCTCGTCGAAGGTGAAGCCGTACTGGAAGCCGGAGCAGCCGCCGCCCTGCACGAACACGCGCAGTTTCAGCTCGGCATTGCCCTCTTCCTCGATCAACTGCTTGACCTTGTCGGCGGCGCTGTCGGTAAAGACGAACGGTGCCGGCACGTCCTCGGTAACGGGTGCCTCTGCGACTGCGTTCATGGGGTGTTCTCCTGTTTAGATACGCCTGTATTCTAAGCGCTACTGGGAAATCGTGCCGAAACCTTGTGTTTTCAAGGGGTTCCCGGCCTCGACAGCGCCGCTACGCGGCCTTTTCAGTGGGACTGGCATCGGCTGCGGGAGTTTCGCCGGCAGCAGCGGTGTCAGCGACGGCCGCTTCGGTCACTTCGGCCGCCGGCGCCGCCTCGACCAGGTTCGGCAACGCCTTGACCTCGCCCTGCACCAGCGGCATCAGCCGGCCCTCGACCAGCGCGCCCTGGTGCATTTCGAGCGCGGCGTAGCGCACGTCGCCCAGCACCCGCGCCTGCGGCTGCAGCTCCAGCAGGTCGGCGGCGTGCACGGGGCCCTTGACGGTGCCGTTCAGCACCAGGTGGCCGACGCTGATCTCGCCCTCGACCATGCCCTTCTCGCTGACCACCAGCATGCTGGCCTTGCCCGGCGCCGCGGTCACGTTGCCGCGCACGCGGCCGTCCAGACGCAGGCCGCCCGCAAACACCAGGTCGCCGTCGATGGCGCTGTCTTCGCCAATCAGCGTGTCGATCGAAAGGCCCTTCTTCTTGGAAAACAGCATGACTCTCGCTCCTCTCTCGTTCGTGCCAGGCTGGCCTGCCCGTGGCGCCATCGCGCGGGCAAGCCGGACTCGCCCTCGGCGACAGGGCGTGATTGTAGCCGCGAGTGGCCGGATACCCCACAAAAGTATGGCGGCGTGCCAGCTATGACGGCAGCATCGCGCCGGTTCCGTAGCCCGCGGACGAAAAAAAACCGCACGGCCAGCGTGCGGTTTTTCTGGTTTCGCAGGATCCGGCAGCGCCGGATCCGCGAAAACGCATCAGCGCTTCGAGAACTGCTTGCGACGACGCGCCTTGTGGAAGCCGACCTTCTTACGCTCGACTTCACGGGCATCGCGCGTGACGTAGCCAGCCTTCGACAGGGCCGACTTCAGGGTCGCATCGTAGTCGATCAGGGCGCGGGTGATGCCGTGGCGCACTGCGCCGGCCTGGCCGGTTTCGCCGCCGCCGGTCACGTTGACCTTGATGTCGAACGTTTCAGCGTGGGCGGTCAGTTCCAGCGGCTGGCGCACGATCATCAGCGAGGTTTCGCGAGCGAAATACTCTTTGATGGGCTTGCCGTTGACGACGATGTCGCCCTTGCCCGACTTGATGAAGACACGTGCCACAGCGCTCTTGCGGCGGCCAGTACCGTAATTCCAGTTACCGATCATGGATTGGCCTCCTTAGATTTCCAGCGCCTTGGGCTGCTGCGCTTCGTGCGGATGCTCGGCTTCGGCGTAAACCTTCAGCTTCTTGATCATCGCGTAGCCCAGCGGACCCTTCGGCAGCATGCCCTTGACAGCCTTTTCCAGGGCACGGCCCGGGAAACGCTGCTGCATCTTGCCGAACGTCGTTTCGTAGATACCGCCCGGGTAGCCCGAATGGCGATAGTACTTCTTGTCCGTTTCCTTGGTACCCGTGACACGCAGCTTGGCTGCGTTGACGATGATGATGTAATCACCGGTGTCGACGTGCGGAGTGAATTCCGGCTTGTGCTTGCCGCGCAGACGGCGTGCCACTTCGCTGGCAACACGGCCGAGGACTTTGTCCGTCGCGTCAATCACGTACCAGTCGCGCTTTACCTCATGAGGCTTGGCGGAAAAGGTCTTCATGATTTTTCCTGACTATTGGTTCGTGCCCGTAATCCGACTCGCGAAGGCTTGTGCTCGCCCCTGCAAGTCTTGTGGCCCCAAGAGAGTGGCCGGGTGCTGCTGTTTTCTTCCGCGGGCATGACGGAAAAGCCTTCGATTATACTGGCGGGCGCGGCGAGCGCACAAGCAAAGACTGAAGTTTTCGTCAAGATCGACGCCGTTCGGCGCGGTTCTGCGCCGCCCAACGCACTTGCAGGGCCGGCGCGGTTGTTCAGGCGAAAAAAAACCCAAGCGTTTGAGCTTGGGTTTGAATCCACCAAAGGAGGAAGGTGGAGGAGACACTTGGAGATCGACGGAGGAACATGCGGGCGGTGCGGGGGGCTTGGCCGTGGGCTTCGCTTTCGCACTCTGGCGCGCTGTCTGCGCCGTCGTTCAATGATTCGAATTATACCTAGGGTTTGCCCGGATGCAAGGGAAATTTGCACTGCGAAATGTGATTTCGTATTACGAAACGTTATCGCGCCGCGCCCGCCTCGGGACTACCTCTTAAAAATCAATAACTTACAGAACAATCGAAGGTGTCACCCCAACGACATACTAGAGGAAACCCTCAGGTTTTCTAAGGTTATCGGCATCGATACCCCAAACTTCACGGTGCCATATACTGGGAAATGCAAGATTCGTGATCACGCGCTTGTGATCGCAAACCGACAATACAAAACACAGGAACGAACAAAATGGAATGCAAAGTAACATGGATGGGCGCCGACGGCATGAGCTTCGTTGCCCAGACCGGCAGCGGCCACATCGTTGCCATGGACGGCGCCCCCGAAGGCGGCGGCCACAACCTGGCCCCGCGCCCGATGGAAATGGTACTGCTGGGCACGGGCGGCTGCACCGCCTATGACGTCGTGCTGATTCTCAAGCGCGGCCGCCAGGACGTTACCGGCTGCAGCGTGCAGCTGCAGGCCGAGCGCGCCGGCGAAGACCCCAAGGTGTTCACCCGCATCAACTTCCATTTTGTGGTCACCGGCAAGAATCTCAACCCCGCCACGGTCGAGCGCGCGATCAAGCTGTCGCATGAGAAATACTGCTCGGCGTCGATCATGCTGGCCAAGACGGCCGAGATCACGCACACGCTGGAAATCGTCGAAGGCTGATGGAGATTTGGCCGGCCCGGTGTGCCGCGAAGGCGCCGGGTCGTGCCGATGACTGAAGCAAAGCAGGCCGATAAGCCGGATTCTGTGCGCCCCGCCCGCCTTGCGGCGCGCGGCGCGTGACAACCATTCCTCTAGGCCGGCTGTTACCAGCCGGCTCCAGCTCCCTACCCGCAGACTCAGCGGGCCGCTTCATCGCCTGCCTATTTGGGATTGCTCCAGGTGGAGGTTACCGCGTTTCACCCTTCCCGCCGGGCGAACCCGGCGGCAAGACTCGTCTCTGTGGCCCTATTCCGCACGTTGCCGTGGATGGCTGTTAGCCAACACCCTGCCCTGTGGAGTCCGGACTTTCCTCCCCCTGCACCTTGCGGTGCAGGCAGCGGTTGCCTAGCCTGCTTTGCGGCCCGCAGTCTAACACCGATTGCTGCCGCTTGCCGGCCGCTTCAGCCGGCCTGCCGGTCGCGGCGCCGGCCGGGACGGAATACCGTGACATCGGCATAGAAGTCCGGGGCTGCGTTGTCCTCGCACCAGCCCGGAATGCCCATCACCGGCAGCGGCGCAAAGCTGCGTCCGCCCCGCAACGCGCCGGCCTCGGCCGCGGCCTGCAGTGACCCGGCAAGCACCGTATCGAGCGCGGGATCACCGGGCGCGAGCGGCAGTGTCCACGCGTGCGCCGTCACCGACTTGTATGGCTGCACCAGCTTTTCGAGCAAGGCGTGGCCGAACGGCACCACCGCGCAGCCCGTTCCCCACGCGGAGCGGGCATCGACAAACAGCGACTTCCAGTCAAAGCCCCTGAGCGCCGTGCTCATGCCAGCGTCGGAGCTGAGGAACAGCACCGCGTTCTCGTCGAACAGCGTCGCCGCGTCGCGCACGCCGCCGCGCGTGGTCCGTACGCCGTCGCGGGCGATGACTCCGGCCTGGATCTGGTTGAGCGCGCGCTTGGCGTGCGGGAAATGCAGCCAGATCAGCGCGTTGAAGAAATCGTGGAGATTGTCGCGGGTGGGGACCGCGCCGGTGGCGTCGATATGCGCCTCATAGGCGCTGCCGTCCGGCAAGGCGTACTGGGCGACGAAGCGCAGCGGCAGCCCGCGCGCATTGCGCAGCCCGAGCGCCGTGGCGCGGGCATCGAGCGCGCCGCGCAGGTCGGCACCGCCCTGCACGGCCGCGCTCAGCGCGGCGCCCTGTGCGGCAAAAGGCCGGAACCACGGCCGCGACCAGTCGATCCCGGCCAGTGCGGCGGCGAAGTGCTCGCCGACCGCGGCCTGCTGCGTGCGCAAGGCTTCAGCGTGCCTTCCAGCGCAGCGTCTCGCCGCCGCGCAGCGGCACCAGCGTGGTGTCGCCGTAGGGCAGTTCGGCCGGCAGTTCCCAGTCCTCGCGCTCCAGCGTCAGCGTGCCGGTATTGCGCGGCAGGCCGTAGAAAGCCGGGCCGTTGAAGCTGGCGAAGGCCTCCAGCTTGTCGAGCGCGCCGGCGGCGTCGAAGGCTTCGGCATACAGCTCCATCGCATGCAGCGCGGTGTAGCAGCCGGCGCAGCCGCAGGCGTGCTCCTTCAGGCCGCGCGCGTGCGGCGCGCTGTCCGTACCCAGGAAGAAGCGCTCGTTGCCCGATGTGGCGGCCGCCACCAGTGCTTCGCGGTGGGTTTCACGCTTGAGCACCGGCAGGCAGTAGTAGTGCGGGCGGATGCCACCGGTAAAGATGGCGTTGCGGTTGTAGAGCAGGTGGTGGGCCGTGATGGTGGCGCCGACCGGGCCGCTGGCGTCGCGCACGTACTGCGCCGCGTCCCTGGTGGTGATGTGCTCGAACACCACCTTCAGCTCGGGCATGTCGCGGCGCAGCGGTGTCATCACCTGCTCGATGAACACAGCCTCGCGGTCGAAGATGTCGATGGCCGGGTCGGTCACTTCGCCGTGCACCAGCAGCGGCAGGCCTTCGCGCTGCATCGCTTCCAGCGCCGGGTAGCAGCGGCGGATATCGGTCACGCCGGCGTCGCTGTTGGTGGTGGCGCCCGCCGGGTACAGCTTGACGCCGTGCACGAAGCCGCTGGCCCTGGCCGCCGCGATTTCCTCGGGGCTGGTGTTGTCGGTCAGGTACAGCGTCATCAGTGGCTCGAACTGCATGCCCGCCGGCAGCGCCGCCATGATGCGGGCGCGATAGGCCTGCGCCTGCGCCACCGTGGTTACCGGCGGCTTCAGGTTGGGCATGATGATGGCGCGGGCAAACTGGCGTGCGGTATCGGGCAGCACGGCGGCCAGTGCCGCGCCGTCGCGCAGGTGCAGGTGCCAGTCGTCCGGGCGGGTGATGGTGAGCTTCTGGGTCATGGCTAGCTGGGGCTCGCCGCGGGGGACGGCGGCGGGCACGTCTTCAGGATCAGAGAATCAGGATGGCGCGGTAATCGTTGACGTTGGTGCGCGTCGGTCCGGTGACCACCAGGTCGCCGATGGCATCGAACAGGCCCCAGGCGTCGTGCGCGTCGAGCTGGCGCTGGCCCGGCAGGCCGGCGGCTTCGGCGCGCGCCAGCGTGGTCGGGTCGGCCAGCGCGCCGGCATTGTCTTCGGAGCCGTCGATGCCGTCGGTGTCGGCGGCGATCGCATACACGTCGGGCATGCCTGCCAGTTCGACCGCCAGCGACAGCAGGAACTCCGAGCAGCGCCCGCCGCGCGCCTGGCTGGCGCCACCACCGGCCGGCAAAGTGACCGTGCACTCACCTCCGGAAATCAGCGCCACCGGCGTGGCAAACGGCGCATTGTACGCGCGAATCTCGCGCACCAGCGCGGCATAGACGCGCGCGACTTCGCGCGCCTCGCCGGTCACGGTATCGCCAAGGACCACCGGCGTGATGCCGCGTTCGCGGAACAGCGCGGCCGCGGCCTCGAGACTGCCGTGGGCGGTGGCAATCATGATGTTGTCGACGCGATCGAACAAGGGATCGCCAGGCTTGGGCGTTTCCGCCACCTCGCCGCGCGCGCCACGTTCCAGGTGCAATTGCACGCTGGCCGGCACCTGCGCGCCATAGCGGCGCAGGATCTGCAGCGCGTCATCGAAGCTGCTGGGGTCGGCCACGGTCGGGCCCGACGCGATTGCGCTGGGATCGTCGCCGGCCACGTCCGAGACGATCAGCGTGGTTACCGGCGCCTGGCTGGCCTGTGCCAGCCGGCCGCCCTGGATGCGCGAGATGTGCTTGCGCACGATGTTCATGTCGGTGATCGGCGCACCACAGCGCAGCAATTCCCGGGTGGTTGCCTTCAGGTCGGCCATCGCGATGCCTTCGGCCGGCAGCGACAGCAGGCTCGAGCCGCCGCCCGAGACCAGCACCAGCAGCCGGTCCTGCGGCGTCAGCGATTGCACCGCGGCCAGGATCTCCGCCGCGGCCTGCTCGCCCGACTCGTCGGGCACCGGATGGCCGGCCTCGATCACGCGTATATGGTCGGTCGGCATGCCGTGCGCGTAGCGCGTGACCACCACACCCTCCAAGGTGGCCTTGCCGGCGTAGGCGCGCTCGACCGCCGCGGCCATCGAGGCCGCGGCCTTGCCCGCGCCCACCACCAGCGTGCGGCCGCCGGCGTGCGGCGGCGGCAGGTGCTGCGCGACGATCCGCAGCGGGTCGGCCGCCGCGACCGCGGCGTGGAAGGTCTCGAGCAGCAGTGCGCGGGCGTCCCCCGCGAACCCGGCGCTCACAGCGCCTCCGCGATGGCGCGGCCCAGGTCGGCGGTACCGGCCTTGCCGCCGATGTCGCGCGTCAGCGGCGCGTGCTCCGGCCCGGCCGCCAGCACCCGCTCGATCGCGCCCAGCACGGCGGCGCCGGCCTCGTCATGGCCGAGGTGCTCCAGCATCATGGCGCCGCACCAGATCTGGCCGATCGGGTTGGCCACGCCGCGTCCGGCAATGTCCGGGGCCGAGCCGTGCACCGGCTCGAACAGGCTGGGGAAGGTGCGGTCCGGATTGATGTTGCCCGACGGCGCGATGCCGATGGTGCCGGTGCAGGCCGGGCCCAGGTCGGACAGGATGTCGCCGAACAGGTTGCTCGCCACCACCACGTCGAACCAGTCCGGATGCTGGACGAAATGCGCGGTCAGGATGTCGATGTGGTACTTGTCGACCTTGATGCCCGGGTAATGCGCCGCCATCGCCTCGACCCGCTCGTCCCAGTACGGCATGGTGATCGAGATGCCGTTGGACTTGGTCGCCGAGGTCAGGTGCTTCTTCGGACGCTTCTGGGCCAGATCGAAGGCGAACTTCAGGATGCGGTCGACGCCGGTGCGGCTCATCACGGTTTCCTGCACCACGATCTCGCGCTCGGTGCCGGGGAACATGCGCCCGCCGATGCTGGAGTATTCGCCCTCGGTGTTCTCGCGCACCACGTAGAAATCGATGTCGCCGGGCTGGCGTCCGGCCAGCGGGCTGCGGATGCCCGGCATCAGCCGCACCGGGCGCAGGTTCACGTACTGGTCGAACGACCGGCGGAACTGCAGCAGCGAACCCCACAGCGAGACATGGTCGGGCACCGTGTCCGGCCAGCCGACCGCGCCGAAGTAGATCGCGTCGTACTTGACCAGCGTGTCGAACCAGTCGTCGGGCAGCATCTTGCCGTGGCGGGCGTAGTAGTCGCAGCTGGAAAAATCGAAGTGGTCCCACTGAAAATCAATGCCGAAGCGGCGCGCCGCCGCGTCCATCACGCGGATGCCCTCGGGCATGACTTCCGTGCCGATTCCGTCTCCGGGAATCACGGCAATCTTGTATTGGCTCATCGTTCTCGGGATGGCTGGAAGGTATGGTGGCGCCATGGCTGGCGTCATTGACACCACAGGGGAGCGTCCGCGGTTGCTTGGCAGCGGCGCGGGCGCGCGGGATAATGCCTGCATTCTATTGCAAAGCGGCAGCCCCCTGCCGACCGGTGCCCCGACATGTGCCAGCTGCTAGGCATGAACTGCGCCACGCCGACCGACGTGACGTTCTCCTTCACCGGCTTTGCCGCGCGCGGAGGCCTGACCGACCACCACGCCGACGGCTTCGGTGTCGCCTTCTTCGAAGACAAGGCCTGCCGCCTGTTCATCGACAACCAGTCCGCCGGCACCTCGCCGGTGGCGGACCTGATCAAGCGCTACCCGATCAAGTCCAAGAACGTCATCTCGCATATCCGCAAGGCCACGCAGGGCACCGTGCTGCTGGAGAACTGCCACCCCTTCATGCGCGAGCTGTGGGGACGGCACTGGATCTTCGCGCACAACGGCGACCTGCACGGCTTTACCCCGTTCCTGTCCGGGGTCTACCAGCCGGTGGGCGACACCGACAGCGAGCTGGCCTTCTGTACGCTGATGCAGGGCCTGCGCAAGCGCTTCCCGGGCTCGCAGCCGCCGCTGAACGAACTCGGCCACGCGCTGGCCGACATCACCCGGGAAATCACGCTGCATGGCGTGTTCAACTACCTGCTGTGCAACGGGCAGGCGCTGTTCGCGCACTGCTCGACCCGCCTCTACTACATCGTGCGGCAATGGCCGTTCTCGACCGCGCATCTGATCGATGCCGACCTGTCGATCGACTTCGCGCAGGTCACCACGCCGGACGACCGCGTCGCCGTGATCGCCACCGCGCCGCTGACCGACAACGAGACCTGGACCCAGTTCGCCCCGGGCGAACTGATCATGTTCGAGGACGGACGACCGACCATGACGCTGAGCGTGCCGATCCCGCCCGAGGTCCAGGCCAAGAACGCGGCCAATACGGCCTGTACCTGAGCGGCCTGCACCGTAGCAGGTCCGCACCAGGAAAAAAGGGACGCCGAGGCGTCCCTTTTTCATGAGTCGGCAATCCGCTCAGTGATGCAGGATCTTCGACAGGAACTGGCGCGCACGTTCCGAGCGCGCGTCGATATTGCCGAAGAACTCTTCCTTGTCGGCGTCCTCGACGATCTTGCCCTGGTCCATGAAGATCACGCGGTTGGCGACCTTGCGCGCGAAGCCCATTTCATGGGTCACGCACATCATGGTCATGCCCTCCTGCGCCAGCTGCACCATCACGTCCAGCACTTCGTTGACCATCTCGGGGTCCAGCGCCGAGGTAGGCTCGTCGAACAGCATGCAGATCGGGTCCATCGACAGCGCGCGCGCGATCGCCACGCGCTGCTGCTGGCCGCCCGACAGCTGGCCGGGGTACTTGTCGGCCTGGCTCTTCAGGCCCACGCGCTCGAGGTACTTCAGGCCCTTGGCCATGGCCTCGTCCTTGGAGCGGCCCAGCACCTTCATCTGCGCGATGGTCAGGTTTTCGGTGATCGACAGGTGCGGGAACAGCTCGAAGTTCTGGAACACCATGCCGACGCGCGAGCGCAGCTTGGGCAGGTTGGTCTTGGGATTGCCCACCGAGGTGCCATCGACCAGGATGTCACCCTTCTGGAACGGCTCGAGCGCGTTGACGGTCTTGATCAGCGTGGACTTGCCCGAACCCGAGGGTCCGCACACCACCACCACTTCCCCCTTGGCAACCTTGGTGGTGCAGTCGGTCAGCACCTGGAACGAGCCGTACCACTTGGAAACGTTATTAATTTCGATCATACAGCCACCTTTTTCTGATAACGCTTGACCAGCAGCGAAGCGGAGAAACAAATGATGAAGTACACCAGGCCGGCGAACAGCAGCATCTCGACGATGCGGCCATCACGCTCGCCGATGCCGTAGGCCTGGCCGAAGAAGTCCGCCAGCGCGCTCACGTACACCAGCGACGTATCCTGGAACAGGATGATGCCCTGGGTCAGCAGCAGCGGCACCATGTTGCGGAACGCCTGCGGCAGGATCACCAGCCGCATCGACTGCCCGTAGGTCATGCCCAGCGCCTGCGCGGCGAACATCTGTCCGCGCGACACGCTCTGGATGCCCGCCCGGATGATCTCGGAGTAGTACGCCGCCTCGAACAGCGCGAACGCCACCAGCGCCGAGGTCATGCGCAGGTCGGTCGCCGGCGACAGGTTGAAGATGCCCTGCAATACCTGCGGGATGATCAGGAAGAACCACAACAGCACCATCACCAGCGGGATCGAGCGGAAGATGGTCACGTACCCCTGCGCGAACCAGTTCAGCAGCCGGAACGACGACAGCCGCATCATCGCCAGGATGGTGCCCCAGATGATGCCGACCACCACCGCGGTGACGGTGATCTTGAGCGAGACCATCATGCCCTCGCCCAGCACGTGCAGCGTGGCCGGGTTGATCGAGGTGAAATCGAAGGAATAAGCCATGGCGCCCCCTTACTTGCCGCCGATGAAGCCGGGCACGCGCGTGCGGGCCTCGACCCAGCGCATCAGCAGCATCACGGTGACGTTGATCAGCGCGTACATCAGCGTGACCGCGATGAACGATTCATACGGACGCGCGGTGTAGTCCACCAGCTGGCGCCCCTGCGCGGCCAGCTCGAGCAGGCCGATGGTCGACGCCACCGCCGAGTTCTTGAAGATATTCAGGAACTCGGAGGTCAGCGGCGGCACGATGACGCGGAACGCCATCGGCAGCAGCACGTGGCGGTAGGTCTGCGGCAGCGTGAAGCCCATCGCCAGGCCCGCGTTCTTCTGCCCGCGCGCCAGCGAGTTGATGCCCGAGCGCACCTGCTCGCACACCCGCGCGGCGGTGAAGGTGCCCAGGCACAGCATCGCGGCCAGGAACTGCTGCGCGAAGGGGTTCATCTGCTTGATCGCCTCGCCGCCGGGCAGCAACTCGGGCATGACGAAATACCAGATGAACAGCTGCACCAGCAGCGGGATGTTGCGGAAGATCTCGACGTAGGTGGCGGCAAACCCCGACAGCCACTTGTTGGGCGCGGTGCGCAGCACGCCGAGCACCGACCCGATGACCAGGGCAATGACCCAGGACGAAAGGCCCAGCGCGAGCGTGACCTTGAGACCGGAGATCATCCAGTCCAGGTAGGTCTCGTTCTGGGCGGCCTGTTCGAGGAAAACTCCCCAATGCCAGTTGTAGTTCATGTTGCGTCCTCAAAAAGAAACGGAAGGACATGCCTTCCGTTTCGCACTGCTGTCCCGATCAGATCAGTCCAGCGCCTTGTCGTTGGGCGCCTTGATCAGGGCCTTCATGTCTTCGGACAGCGGGAAGTCCAGGTTCAGGCCCTTGGGCGGAACCGGTTGCATGAACCACTTGGTGTACAGCGTGTTGACCGAGCCGTCCTTCATCATGCCTGCAATCACCGTGTCGGCCAGCTTCTTGAACTGCGGGTCGTCCTTGCGGATCATGCAGCCATACGACTCGCGCGACTGGGGCTTGCCCACCACGATCCAGTCAGCCGGGTTCTTGGCCTTGGCGCGCTCGCCGTACAGCAGCGCGTCGTCCATCATGAACGCGACCGCGCGGCCCGATTCCAGCGTCAGGAACGACTGGCCGTGGTCCTTGGTGCTGATGATGTTCAGGCCCAGCTTCTGGTCGTCGTTCATCTTGCGCAGCAGGCGCTCCGACGTGGTGCCGGCGGTGGTGACGACGTTCTTGCCCTTCAGGTCGGCCCAGTCCTTGATGCCGGCATCCTTCTTCACCATGATGCGCGTGCCGATGATAAAGATGGAGTTGGTGAAGGCGACCTGCTTCTGGCGTTCCAGGTTATTGGTGGTCGAACCGCACTCCATGTCGATGGTGCCGTTCTGCAGCAGCGGGATGCGGTTCTGCGAGGTGATCGGAATTTCCTTGACCTGCAGGGTCGGCAGCTTCAGCTGGTCCTTGATGGCTTCCACGATCTTCATGTTGATATCGTAGGAATAGCCGACCTGGCGCACGCCGCCCAGGTTGTAGTTGAACGGAATCGACGACTCACGCACGCCGAGCGTGATGACGCCGGTGTCCTTGATCTTCTTCAGCGTGCCCGTCAGTTGTTCGGCTGCCTGTGCCGTCCCGCACATTACACTCCCGGCGATCATCAGGGCAGCCAACTTGGCGAAATTCATAACATCTCCTTGACCATGAAGAGAAAGCGGGATTCTGAGAATAAAAACCCCCACTGGTGAAACAGTATTGCGCAGCATCCGCCGCAATACAACTGGGTTTTCTCCTAGAACCCCACTTCGGGGCAATCCGTGCGCAGCGCGTCCGGATACGACAACGCGGTCTCCGGCGCTTGCCGGAGACCGCGTCGGACGGTCATGGAGCCGTGGGTCCGGGGCAATTATTGCGCTGCACCATACGAGTGCCTCGCCCCGGGCCTGCCTGCCCCGATCAGGGGTACAGGCCGCGCATCTCGCGCGCCTGCAGGATCCGCGTACAGGCCACGATGAACGCCGCCGTGCGCAGCGTCACCTTGTTTTCCTGTGCCACTTGCCAGATTGCCCGGAAGGCTTCTTGCATGATCCGTACCAGGCGCTGGTTGATCTCTTCCTCGGTCCAGAAGAAGCTGGAGAAATCCTGCACCCATTCGAAGTAGGACACGGTCACGCCGCCGGCGTTGGCGATGACGTCCGGGCAGACCAGGATATTGCGCTCGCGCAGGATGTCGTCGGCCTGCGGCGTGGTCGGGCCGTTGGCGCCCTCGATCACCAGCTTTGCCGTGATCTTCGGCGCGTTTTCGGCGGTAATCTGGCCTTCCAGCGCTGCCGGGATCAGGATGTCGCAGTCGACTTCCCAGAATTGCTCGCTACGCAGGACTTCGCCGCGGAAACCGTCGATGGTGCCGCTGTGCGAGGCGTATTCCATCATCGCCGGCACGTCCAGGCCGGCCGGATCGAACAGCGTGGTGCGGTGGTCCTGCACCGCCACCACCTTGGCGCCGGCCTCATGGAACAGCTTGGCGGCGACCGCGCCGACGTTGCCGAAGCCCTGCACCGCCACGCGCGCGCCCTTGACCTCGAGGCCGATATTGCGCGCGGCCTCGGAGCCGACCACGAACACGCCCCGGCCGGTGGCCTCGTGGCGGCCCAGCGAGCCGCCCAGCGAGATCGGCTTGCCGGTCACGACGCCGGTCGAAGTGCTGCCCGAGTTCATCGAATAGGTGTCCATCATCCACGCCATCACCTGTGCGTTGGTGTTGACGTCGGGCGCCGGGATGTCCTTGCTCGGCCCGATGATGATGTTGATTTCGCTGGTGTAGCGGCGCGTCAGGCGTTCCAGCTCGGCCTGCGACAGCGTGCGCGGGTCGACGCGGATGCCGCCCTTGGCACCGCCGTAGGGCACGTTGACCGCCGCGTTCTTCACCGACATCCAGGCCGACAGCGCCATCACCTCGGACAGCGTCACGTCCTGGTGGAAGCGCACGCCGCCCTTGCCCGGGCCACGCGACAGGTTGTGCTGCACCCGGTAGCCCTCGAAATGGGCGATGGTGCCGTTATCGAGTTCGATGGGCACGTCGACGATCAGGGCGCGCTTGGGGCGCTTCAGGGTCTCGACCCAGCGCGCCAGCGAACCCAGATAGGGCGTGACGCGGTCGACTTGCTGCAGGTAGATGCCCCAGGGGCCGAGGTTGTCGGCGTTGAGGTAGGACGGAAGTGCGTGCTTTTGGCCAGCAGTGTTGGTCGGTGCTGCGGAAGACATCGGGTGGGTTCCGGGGTGGAAGATGGGCGCAAGCTTAGGCTTGGCGGCCGCCCGGAATCCAATGCCGTTTGCTCATCGGGTTATGCAGGACACGCATAACGTTGGTGCAAACCGCCACTACGCCGAGGTCAGGGTCCCCCACACCTGGTCCACCAGCTGCCGCTTGCGCCGCGCCCCGGCGCGCCGCTCGCCGCCGTTCTCGCCCGGCTTCTCCCGATACAAGCGGATTTCCATGTCGATCGACAGCGGCAGGCCGCGCGCCGACTCGGCCCGCACCAGCCGCCCCGCCGCGACGTCGTCGCGCACCGCGCTTTCGGGCAGGAAGGCCATGCCGTGGCCGGACAGCGCCATCACCTTGAGCGCCTCGGCCATGTCGGTCTCGTAGCATTTGTCGAGCTTGAGCGCCTCGGCGGTATCGGCCAGCAGCAGGTCGACCATGCGGCCGAGGAAGGCGTTGGGCGTATAGCTGAGAAACGGCACCGGCTTCTTGTCGGTGCCCGGCAGCCGGAACAGGGGCTTGCCGGCGGGGTCCGGCACGCTGTAGGGCGACAGCCGTTCGGTCCCGAGCACCAGCATGTCGTACCGCGCCGGATCGAGCTGGATGGCCTGGCGCGCATGGTGGTAGACCATCACCAGGTCGCAGCCGCCCTCGACCAGCATCAGCACCGCGTCATGGACGTTGAGCGCGCGCAGCCGGCACGGCAGCGTGCCCAGCTTGCGTTCCAGCGCCTTGAGCCACTCCGGGAAGAAGGTCAGCGACAGCGTGTGCGGCACCGCGAATTCCAGCACCTGCGCATTGGCCGAGCGCTGGCCGCGCATCAGCGCCCGGGTCTCGCTGACCTGCGCCAGCATCGCCAGCGCCTGCTCGTAGAACACCTTGCCGGCCGGGGTCAGGCTGGTGGGATAGCTCGAGCGGTCGATCAGCTCGGTGCCGACCCACGCCTCCAGCGACTGGATCCGGCGCGAGAACGCCGGCTGCGTAACGTGGCGCAGTTCGGCCGAGCGCGAGAAGCTGTGCGTCTCGGCCAGGCTGACGAAGTCTTCAAGCCATTTGATTTCCATGACGCGGATTATCCACCGGCGCGCGGCGGTTCGCCACCTGTCGGCTATCCCCGATGGGCCCAGCCAGTCATGCGCTTCTCGACCACCGCGAACAGCTCGTACATCGCCATCGCCATCACCGCGATCACCACCAGCCCGGCAAACGCCAGCGGCATCTTCATGGCCGAGCCCGCCGACACCAGCAGGTAGCCGATGCCCTCGTTGGCGGCATTCATCTCCGACACCGTGGTGCCGACAAAGGCCAGCGTGATCGCGACCTTCAGCGAGGCGAAGAAATACGGCAGCGCGCGCGGCAGGCCGACCTTGAACAGCACGTCGCGCCGCTTCGCGCCCAGCACGCGCAGCACGTCTTCAAGTTCCGGCTCGAGCGTGGCCAGCCCGGTGGCGATATTGACCATGATCGGGAAGAACGAGATCAGGAACGCGGTCAGGATGGCCGGGCCCGCGCCGAGCCCGAACCACACCACCAGGATCGGCACGAAGGCGGCCTTGGGCAGCGCGTTGAAGGCGGTCATCAGCGGGTAGCTGGCGGCATAGAGCAGCCGCGACGAGCCCATCGCCAGCCCGAGCAGCACGCCCACGCCGATGGCCACGCCAAAACCCACCATGGTGGTCCAGAAGGTGCGCCACGCATGGCCTGCGATCACGTCCGCGTAGTCCACCAGCGCGGCCACGATCGCGGATGGCGTCGGCAGGATGAAGTCGGAAACGTCAAAGGCCATGCACGCGCCCTGCCACAGCAGCAGCACCGCAGCCAGCAGCAGCCAGGGCGCCACGCGCTGCACGCGGCGCTCCTGCGCGGAAGTCAGGGTCATCATCATCGTCTTGCCTCGGTGTTTGCTTCAGTGTTGGCGCACATGGCCGATCTTCTCGCGCAGCGCGTGCACCAGCTCGGCGAAGGGCTCGGTATAGGTCAGCTCGAGATCGCGGGGGCGCGGCAGGCCGATCTCCTTGCGCAGCACGATGCGGCCGGGGCGCTGGCTCATGACATAGACCGTGTCGGCGAGGAACACGGCCTCGCGCAGGTCGTGCGTGACCAGGATCACGTTGAAGCGCTGCGCCTGCCACAGGTCGCGCAGCACGCACCACAGTTCTTCGCGGGTGAAGGCGTCGAGCGCGCCGAAGGGCTCGTCGAGCAGCAGCATGCGCGGCTGGTGGATCAGTGCGCGGCAGATCGACGCGCGCTGTTGCATGCCGCCGGAGAGCTGCCACGGGTATTTGTCCTCGTAGCCGCCAAGGCCCACGGTATGCAGCAGCCGGCGGGCGCGGTCCACATACTCGTCGCGGCGCGCGCGCAGGGTCGAGCGGTAGGGCTCGACAATCTCCAGCGGCAGCATCACGTTGTCGAGCGTGGTGCGCCACGGCAGCAGCGTCGGCGCCTGGAACGCCATGCCCACCTGCTTGAGCGGGCCGCTCACCTTCTCCCCGGCAATCCTGACGACGCCGCGCGTGGCCGGCCTCAGCCCGGTGGCCAGTTTCATGAAAGTGGACTTGCCGCAGCCGGACGGGCCGACGATGGCGATGAACTCGCCCGGCGCGGCCTGCAGCGACAGGTCTTCCACCGCGAACTCGCCCTGGCGCGCCAGCGTGTCGTCATAGGCCAGCCAGACCCGGTTGAAATCGACGAAAGGCTCGACGGGGGCGGCCGCGGCAGTCGCGGCGGCCGGCATGGATTCAGCCAGGCGCGCCATCATCGCAGCACATCCAGTTCGGCCGCGCTGGGCAGGTACGCGTCGGTCCACAGCGCATCCGCGTTGATACGGCCCTTGGTGCCGAAGGCATCGGCCACCTGCGAGGCCATCAGCGACAGGCGCGGCTTGCTGACGCGGCCAAAGCCCTCGGCCCTGGCGTCGGGCGACCGGACCACGCTGTCCAGCGCCAGCTTCAGGCGGCGCGTTTCCAGCTTTTCGTCGATGATGCCGTCGCGCGCCTTGAGCGCGCGGATGCCCTCTTCCGGACGCGCGATCACGTCGCGCGCCGACTTGCTGAAGGCGCGCAGGAACGCCTTCACTGCCTCCGGGTTCTGCTTGATGAATGCCTCCGACGCGATCACCGCGTTGCCGTACAGCTTCACGCCGAACTGCGGGTATGGCAGCACCACGATGTCCTCGTCCTTCACGCCGCGCGCGTTCAGGTTCAGGATCGACGTGAACGAGAACCCGGTGATGGCATCGAGATCGCCGCGCACCAGCATGGTTTCGCGCAGCGTCGGGTCCATCGCCTGCCAGTTGAACGACGAGGCCTGAAGGCCGTTGGCCCTGGCGAAGAGCGGGAAGGCGCGGCGGCCGGCATCGAACACCGGCGCGCCCATGCGCTTGCCGGCGAGGTCCTTGGGCGCGCGGATGCCCGACTTCTTCAGCGCCAGGATGGCAGCGGGCGTGTTGTTGTAGACCATCATCACGGCCACCGGCTTGTTCTTCGCGTCGGGGTTGTTGCCGTAGAACTCCATCACCGAGGACATGTCGGCGAAGCCCATGTCGTAGGTGCCCGAGGCGACGCGGTTGACCACGTTGCCCGAGCCGTTGCCGGCATCGAACGCGACCTCCAGCTTCTCGGCCTTGTAGTAGCCCTTCTGCTCGCCGAGCAGGAACAGTGCCGCCGGCCCTTCGAAGCGCCAGTCGAGCTGGAACCTGACCTTGGTGGCCTGCGCATGGGCGGCGCCGGCGAATTGTGTCGACAGCACCAGGCTGGTGCCGAGCATGGCGCCCAGCTTCAGCAGGCGGCGGCGGGCCGGGGCACGGGGCGGACGTGCGGCGGGTTTCTCGCTGACAGCCGTGAAAACGCCGGGCGACACTTGCGCAGCGCGGGATTGGGGCATGGCATCTCTCCGTGGATAGTGATTTCGGAGGGATCCGTCCGCAAGGGACATGCCAGCCTTGCCGGCCCCGTTTCAGGGCGTGCCCGCCGCCGATTGTCGAACCAGAAATGGGCGCGGCGATTGCCGCAGCGGCATCGTCGGCAGCGATTGCCGACAATCCGCGCCGCACCCTGGTGCAAGCCTCAGGCGTCCTGGGTGGCGTCGCCCACGTCGAGCGCAAGCGCGTCCGCGCCGACGCCGTCGCCGCCCCTGGCGGCGGCGCGCGCCTGGATGTCCCACATCTCGGCGTAGCGCCCGCCCGCGCGCATCAGCTGCGCATGGGTGCCGCGCTCGACGATGCGGCCGTGGTCCATCACGAGGATCTGGTCGGCATGGACCACGGTGGAGAGCCGGTGCGCGATCAGCAGCGTGGTGCGGTTCTGCGCCAGGCGCATCAGCTCGGCCTGGATCGCCTGCTCGGTGCGCGAATCCAGCGCGGAAGTCGCCTCGTCGAACACCAGCACCGGCGGGTTCTTCAGCAGCGTGCGCGCGATCGCCACGCGCTGCTTCTCGCCGCCGGACAGCTTCAGGCCGCGCTCGCCCACGGGCGTGTCGTAGCCCTGCGGCAGCTCGCGGATAAAGGCGTCGATCTGCGCCGCCTGCGCTGCCGCGATGACTTCCTCGCGGGTCGCGTCCGGGCGGCCGTAGGCGATGTTGTAGTAGATGCTGTCGTTGAACAGCACGGTGTCTTGCGGCACGATGCCGATGGCGCGACGCAGGCTGTCCTGGGTGATCGCGCGGATGTCCTGGCCGTCGATCTCGATCGCGCCGCTGCCGACGTCGTAGAAGCGGAACAGCAGCCGTGCCAGCGTCGACTTGCCCGAGCCGCTGTGCCCCACCACCGCGGTGGTGCTGCCCGCCGCAATGGTGAAGTCGACGCCGTCCAGGATCAGGCGGTCGGCCTCGTAGCTGAAGCGCACGTCGCGGAAGCGCACCTGTGCGCCACTGACCCGCAACGCCGGCGCGCCCGGCGCGTCGGCAACCTCCTGGTGCGTGCCCAGCAGCACGAACATGCGGTCCATGTCGGTGGTGGCCTGCTTGATCTCGCGGTAGATCACGCCGAGGAAGTTCAGCGGGATATAGAGCTGGATCATCAGCGTGTTGACCAGCACCAGGTCGCCCAGCGTCAGCTTGCCGTCGACCACGCCGACCGTGGCGCGCCACAGGATCAGGATCAGGCCGATGGCGATGATGGCCTGCTGGCCGAAGTTGAGGAACGACAGCGAGTTCTGCGAGCGGATTGCGGCGGTGCGGTACTTGCGCAGGTTCTCGTCATAGCGCTGCGCCTCGTAGGCTTCGTTGCCGAAGTACTTGACGGTCTCGAAGTTCAGCAGCGAATCGATCGCCTTCTGGTTGGCGCGCGAATCGAGCTCGTTCATGCGGCGGCGGAAGTGCGTGCGCCATTCCGTTACCACGATGGTAAAGACGATATAGCCCACCAGCGCGCAGCCGGTGATGGCGGCGAACCAGATGTCGTAGTGCAGCACGAAGAAGCCGATCACCAGCGCCATTTCCACCAGCGTGGGCAGGATGCTGTACAGCGAATACGAGATCAGCGACTGGATGCCGCGCGTGCCGCGCTCGATGTCGCGGCTCATGCCGCCGGTCTGGCGGTCCAGGTGAAAGCGCAGCGACAGCGCATGCAGGTGCCGGAACACCTGCAGCGCGATCTCGCGCACGGCGCTCTGCGTGACCTTGGAAAAGAGGATTTCACGCAACTCGGTGAACAGCGTCGCGGACAGGCGCAGCATGCCGTAGGCGACGATCAGCCCGACCGGCACCGCCAGCAGCGCGCGCGGGTCGCCGGCCGTGATGTTCATGCTGTCGATCAGCCGCTTCATCAGCACCGGCACGCCTAGGTTGGCCACCTTGGCCGCCACCAGGCAGGCCAGCGCCAGCATCACGCGCCACTTGTAGTGCCAGACATAGGGCAGCAGGTTGCGCACGGTCTGCCAGTCGCTGCGGGGGGCGCGCTGGCCGGGAAAGAGCTTGACCGAGGCTGGGTCGGGGGCCTGCTCGGCGGTCGTGGAATAGCGGCGCATACGATAGAATTCGGGCCAATGCGCGATTGTCGCAGGAATCGCATTGCGCGGCAGGCGAAGGGTTTTTCGCCGCGGCCCGCCCCCCTTCAGAAGTCCACCCGCATACCGTCATGAACGCTTCCCATACCGTCCCCGCCCTGCCCGCCGGCAAGAATCCCGCGCTGCGCGTGGTGCCGATGCCTGCCGACGCCAACGTGCACGGCGACGTTTTCGGCGGCTGGATCATGGCGCAGGTGGATATTGCGGGATCGATCCCGGCGGTGGAGCGCGCGCAAGGCCGTGTCGCGACCGTGGCGGTCAATTCCTTCCTGTTCAAGCATCCGGTGTTTGTCGGCGACCTGGTGAGCTTCTACGCCGATATCGTCAAGACCGGGCGTACCTCGATCACGGTCGAGGTAGAGGTCTATGCGCAGCGGATGCGGCATAGCAATGAGATCGTCAAGGTGACCGAGGCGACGCTGACGTATGTGGCGACGGATGAGTCGCGGCAGCCGCGGGTGTTGCCGACGGCTTGAGGGCTAAAGGGCTTCTGCCCATCGGTCGGTGTGCTCCCTCTCCCGCTTGCGGGAGAGGGTCGGGGTGAGGGCAGGCGCTGGCTGAAGCTATCGCGCTGGAAAAAACCGTTGGCCCCGCTTTTTGCGGTTCCTTGCTAGCCCACCCCTCATCCCGGCCTCTCCCCATGAGGGGAGAGGGAGGACACCTTGCTTCGGCGAGATCGAGCGGCCTGGGAACACCCTACACCGCGCCCCTCCACTCAGTCGCGGGTCTCACTCAAACTTCGTAAAATCCGGCTTCCGCTTCTCGAAGAACGCGCTGAACGCCTCCTTCGCCTCCGGCGCCACCAGCATGCGCCGGAACACCGCGCCCTCGTCGGCCATCTGCTTCTCAACTTCGGCCACCGCGCCCGATTTCATCAAACGCTTGGTCTCGCGCAGCGACGAAGCCGGCAGCGCCGCCAGCTTGCGCGCCTGCTGCAGCGCGAAGTCGTGCAGTTCCGCCACCGGCTGCACGCGCGACACCAGGCCCATTTCCAGCGCTTCCTGCGCGCTGAACGCTTCGCCCAGCATCAGCTTCTCGGCCGCGCGCTGGTAGCCGACCAGGCGCGGCAGCAGCAGGCTGGAGGCGGCCTCCGGGCACAGCCCGAGCTGCACGAACGGCAGCGACAGCTTGGCGGTGTCGGATGCATAGACGAGGTCGCAGTGCAGCAGCATGGTGGTGCCCACGCCCACCGCTGCGCCGCTGACCGCCGCGACCACCGGCTTGCTGGCATGGCTGATCTGGTACAGGAACTGGAACACCGGGGCCGCTTCGGCGCCCTCGCCCGCGGTGGGCGGGCGCTGCATGAAATCTTCGAGGTCATTGCCGGCAGTGAAGACTTCGGGCTTGCCGCGCAACAGGATGGCGCGCACGGCAGGATCGGTCTCGGCCGCGCGCAGCGCGTCGGCCAGCGCCTGGTACATCGCCGCGGTGATGGCGTTCTTTTTGTCGATGCGATCGAATTCGAGCGTCAGGATGCCCTGCTCGATGCTGGTACGGATGCTCATGGTGTTCCTCGTCTGTGGGAGTTATGCGAAAGGCGTCGGCGACTCGGCAAGGTAGCTGAGCCCGAACGCGCGCGCACCGACATTCAGTGCCACCGTCAGGCTCATCGGCGCCAGCATCAGCTCGACGCCGTGGCTATGCGCGGTACGCGCCAGCGACTGGTACGCCGGCATCGCGCGCACCTCGTCCAGCGGACCCGCGTAGCACGCCGAGATCGCCGGCACCAGCAGGTCGCCGGCGCGCACGCATTGTTCGGCATGCTGCATTACGCGGCGCCTGCCCTCTTCCGAGCCGCGCGCCCTGGCGATGGCTTCGGTCTGGCCCTGGTGCATATGCACCACAGGGCGGAGATTGAACGCGCTGCCCATCATGTAGCGGCCCCAGGTGATGCTGCCCTCGCCCTTCTGGCGCGCGCGGGTGTACAGGTAAAGCAGTTCGTCCGGCACCAGGAACATGTGGGCGGCATCGCGCAGGCGTGTTTCCACGGCCTCGCGCACGGCCTGCGGACTGGCGCCGGCCAGCGCCATGCGCGCGGCTTCGCGCACGACCAGCGCCTGCCCCGGGCCGATGGCACCGGTGTCAACCACGGTCAGGTCGAACAGCCCCGAGCGTCCGGCTTCCCTGCGCAGCCGCACGCTGCGCGCCACGGTGCCGATCACCGCGCCGCTGGCATGCGCATACAGCTTGCTGCGCGTGCTGGCGATGGTGAACAGGATGGCGCGGTCGCACTGCGCGACCACGTTGCGCAGCAGGTGTTCCTCCAGCTCGCGCTCGACCATCGGCACCGATTCGGCATAGTGGTCCTGGCGGCCGACCAGGTATTGCTGGTAGAGCCGCGGCAGCGCGTCTTCATCGCGCGTGTCGGCGACGAACTGCTCGCCGGCACGGATGCGGAACGGAATGGTGTGGATCTTCAGCGCGGCCATGACGTCGCGTGGCAAGTCGCACGCGGCATCGGCCAGGATGGCTGTCTCCTGCATATTTTGTCTCCTCCCCTACCTGGTGACCCGCGTCGCGGGCGGCAGCCCGGTACGGCTTTCTTCACCTGATGCAGAAGGGCGGGATGGCCCCGGGCCATCCCGCAGGCGCGTTTATACGCGCTCGAAGATGCCTGCGGCGCCCATGCCGGTGCCGACGCACATGGTGACCATGCCGTACTTCAGGTTGTGGCGGCGCAGCGCGTGCACCACCGTGGCCGAGCGGATCGCACCGGTGGCGCCCAGCGGGTGGCCCAGCGCGATCGCGCCGCCCATGCGGTTGACCCGGGCGGGATCCAGCTGCAGGTCGCGCATCACCGCCAGCGATTGCGCGGCGAAGGCTTCGTTCAGCTCGATCCAGTCGAGCTGGTCCTGGGTCAGGCCGGCTGCCTTCAGCGCCGCCGGGATCGCTTCCTTGGGGCCGATGCCCATGATCTCGGGCGGCACGCCGCGCACCGCGAACGAGACGAAGCGCGCCAGCGGCACCAGGTTGAACTGCTTCAGGATCTTTTCCGAAACCAGGATCAGCGCGCCGGCGCCGTCGGAGGTCTGCGAGCTGTTGCCGGCGGTGACGCTGCCCTTGCTGGCGAACACCGGGCGCAGCTTGCCCAGCCCCTCGAGCGAGGTATCCGGGCGCGGGCCTTCGTCCAGCGCGATGGTGCGGGTCTTCACGCTGACCTGGCCGCTGGCGAGGTCGGGGAAGCGCTCGACGGTCTCGACCGGGGTGATCTCGTCGCGGAACTCGCCGGCCTGCTGCGCGGCGATGGCCTTCTGGTGCGACGCCAGCGAGAACGCGTCCTGGTCCTCGCGGCTGACCTGCCACTGCTGCGCGACCTTCTCGGCGGTCAGGCCCATGCCGTAGGCAATGCCGACGTTCTCGTCGCGGCTGAAGATCTCCGGCGACATCGACGGCGAGTTGCCCATCATCGGCACCATGCTCATCGACTCCACGCCGGCGGCGATCATCACGTCGGACTCGCCCACGCGGATGCGGTCGGCGGCCATCGCCACCGCGCTCAGGCCCGAGGCACAGAAGCGGTTGACGGTGATGCCGCCGACGGTATTCGGCAGCCCCGACAGCAGCGCGCCGATGCGGGCCACGTTCAGGCCCTGCTGGGCTTCCGGGATGGCGCAGCCGACGATGGCGTCTTCGATCAGCTTCGGGTCCAGCTCAGGCACCTGGGCCACCGCGGCCCTCAGGATGGTGGCCAGCAGGTCGTCGGGGCGCGTGTGCTTGAACGCGCCCTTGGGTGCCTTGCCGATCGGCGAACGGGTGGCCGCAACGATGTATGCGTCTTGCAGTTGTTTCATGATGTCGGTTCCTCGCTTGCCTTGTTAGTTGCGCACCGGCTTGCCGGTCTGCAGCATGCCCATGATGCGCTCCTGCGTCTTGCCGGTTCCCAGCAGGTCGACGAAGGCCTTGCGCTCCAGCGCCAGCAGCCATTCCTCGCTGACCAGCGCGCCGGCGTCGACGTCGCCCCCGCACACCACTTCGGCAATGCGCGTGGCGATCAGGAAATCGTGCGCGGAGATAAAGCCGCCGTCGCGCATGTTGACCAGCGATGCCTTGATGGTGGCCACGCCGGAACGGCCGGCAACCGGGACCAGCGTCGGCAGCGGCGCGCGGTAGCCGGCATCGGCCAGCGCGCGCACAGTGTTCTGCGCCACGTACAGCAGTTCATGCACGTTGAAGACGATCTGGTCGGACGGCTGCAGGTAGCCCATCTGGCGCGCTTCCAGGGCCGAGGCGGAGACCTTGGCCATGGCGGCGCTCTGGAAGCGGCTGGTCACGAATTGCAGGTAGTTGGTGCTGCCCGCTGCCTGCGCCGCGCGCGCCGCCGCCAGCGCGGCTTCCTTCAGGCCGCCGCCGGCCGGCACCAGGCCCACGCCGACTTCGACCAGGCCTACGTACGTTTCCAGCGCAGCCACGCGTGCCGCCGAATGCAGCATCAGCTCGCAGCCGCCGCCCAGCGCGATGCCCGACGCCGCCGACACCACCGGCACCGCGGCGTACTTCACGCGCATCATGCCGTCCTGGAACTTCTTCACGAACGGCTCGATGCCCTTGGCGCCGCCCATCATGAAGGCGGGCATGGCCGCTTCCAGGTTGGCGCCCGCGGAGAACGGACCGCCCGGCGCGCCGAGCTGCAGCGAGGTCGGCTGCCACACCACCAGGCCCTTGTACTGCGCTTCGGCCAGGTCGATGGCACGGGTCAGGCCGTCGATCACGTCCGGCCCGATGGTGTTCATCTTGCTCTTGAACGAGACCACCAGCACGTCGTCCTGGCCTTCGCTGACCCAGATGCGCACGGCGTCGTTTTCCTCGACGGTGCGGCCCGCCTTGCGCGGATCGACCGTTTCGCTGCCCTTCAGCGCGGCACGGAACACCTGGCGCTCATACACCGGCAGCATGCTGCGCGCGACGAACGACTGCGTTGCCGGCGACCACGAGCCATCGGCGGCATGCACGCCCTGGCGCTCGGCGACGGGGCCTGCAAAGACCCATGCCGGCAGCGGCGCGGCCGACAGCGCCTTGCCGCCTTCCACGTCTTCCTTCACCCACTCGGCCACCTGCTTCCAGCCGGCCGACTGCCAGTCCTCGAACGGCCCGGAGTTCCAGCCGAAGCCCCAGCGGATCGCCAGGTCGATATCGGCGGCCGAGCCGGCGATCTGCTCCAGGTACACGGCGATGTAGTGGAACACGTCGCGGAACACCGCCCACAGGAACTGCGCCTGCGGGTTGGTCGACTCGCGCAGCAGCCTGATGCGCTCGGCCGGTTCCTTCTTCAGCATGCGCACCACGATCTCGTCGGCCTTCTTGCCCGACTCGACATACTGGCCGGTCTTGGCGTCCAGCACCTTGATGGCCTTGCCTTCCTTCTTGTAGAAGCCGGCGCCGGTCTTCTGGCCCAGCGCGCCAGCATCGACCAGGCCCTTGAGCACGGCCGGGGTCTGGTACACCGGCGCGAACGGGTCGTCGTGCAGGTTGTCCTGCATGGTCTTGATCACGTGCGCCATGGTGTCGAGGCCGACCACGTCCGCGGTGCGGAAGGTGGCGGACTTGGCGCGGCCCAGCTTGGAGCCGGTCAGGTCGTCGACCACGTCGAACGGAATGCCGAATTTCTCGGCCTCGGCGAACACCGCCAGGATCGAGAAGATGCCGACGCGGTTGGCGATGAAGTTGGGCGTGTCCTTGGCGCGCACCACGCCCTTGCCGAGCGTGGTGGTCAGGAAGGCTTCCAGCTGGTCGAGGATCTCCGGCCGCGTGGTCGCGGTCGGGATCAGCTCGACCAGGTGCATGTAGCGCGGCGGGTTGAAGAAGTGCACGCCGCAGAAACGCGACTTCAGGTCATCATCGAACCCGTCGGACAGCGCAGTGATCGACAGGCCCGAAGTGTTGGTGGCGAAGATCGCGTGCGAGGCCAGGTGCGGCGCGACCTTCTTGTACAGGTCGTGCTTCCAGTCCATGCGCTCGGCGATCGCCTCGATCACCAGGTCGCATTCCTTGAGCAGCGCGATATCGTCTTCGTAGTTGGCCGCCCGGATCAGGCCGGCCTCGTCCTTGGTGCCCAGCGGCGCGGGCGACAGCTTCTTCAGGTTGTCGATGGCGCGCAGCGCGATGCCGTTCTTCGGGCCTTCCTTGGCCGGCAGGTCGAACAGCACCACGGGCACGCGCGCGTTGATCAGGTGGGCGGCGATCTGCGCGCCCATGACGCCGGCACCCAGCACGGCGACTTTCTTGACGATGAAATTGGACATGCTCGCTCCTGGATTAGTGAGCGTTGAGGTGAGAGTGTGTGGCTGTCCCGTTGCTGCCGGTTGACTCCCCTCTCCCGCTTGCGGGAGAGGGGCCGGGGGTGAGGGCGGGAGCTTGCTATGCCGAACTACTTCGTTGAAGCGCCGGCCCTCACCCCCGCCCCTCTCCCATCAATGGGAGAGGGGAGCAAACCGTCAGCGGGAGTCGTCCATGCGGATCAATCAGAACAAATCCGCGTCCAGCGCCATCAGCGACGCCGAACCCGCGCGCGCCTTGCGGATCTCCGCGGCCGTTTCCGGCAGCAGCTTGGCAAAGTAGAAGCGCGCCGTGGCCAGCTTGGCGGTGTAGAACTTGTCGCCGCTGCCCTGCTTCTCCAGCGCGACCTTGGCCATGCGGGCCCAGAAGTAGGCGAACACCAGGTGGCCCACCACGCGCAGGTACGGCACCGCGGCGGCGCCGACTTCGTCGGCGTTGCCCATCGCCTTCATGCCGATTTCCATGGTCAGCTTCTGCACCTTGTCGCCCAGGTCGGCCAGCGGGTTGATGAATTCCTGCATGGCTTCGTTGGTGCCTTCGGCCTCGACGAATTCCTGCACGATCTTGCCGAAGGCCTTCATCCTGGCGCCCATGTCGCCCAGGATCTTGCGGCCCAGCAGGTCCAGCGCCTGGATGGTGTTGGTGCCTTCGTAGATCATGTTGATGCGGGCGTCGCGCACGTATTGCTCCATGCCCCATTCGGAGATGTAGCCGTGGCCGCCGAACACCTGCATGCCCTCGTTGGTGGCGGTGAAGGCGTTGTCGGTCAGGAACGCCTTGATCACCGGCGTCAGCAGCGCGACCAGGTCGCCGGCCTGCTTGCGCACGGCTTCGTCCGGGTGCGACAGTTCGCGGTCGATCTGCAGCGCGGTCCAGTAGCTGAAGGCGCGGCCGCCTTCGGCATAGGCACGCTGGGTCAGCAGCATGCGGCGCACGTCGGGGTGGACGATGATCGGATCGGCGGCCTTCTCGGGCGCCTTCGGGCCGGTCAGCGATCGCATCTGCAGGCGGTCCCTGGCATAGGCGACCGAGTTCTGGTACGCCACCTCGGTCAGGCCCAGGCCTTGCGCGCCCACGCCCAGGCGCGCGGCGTTCATCATCACGAACATGGCGTTCAGGCCCTTGTTGGGCTCGCCCACCATCCATCCGCGCGCGCCGTCGAGGTTCATCACGCAGGTGGCGTTGCCATGGATGCCCATCTTGTGCTCGATCGAGCCGCACTGGATGCCGTTGCGCTCGCCCGGGTTGCCGCTGGCATCGGGGATGAACTTCGGCACCACGAACAGCGAGATGCCCTTGGTTCCGCCCGGCGCGTCCGGCAGGCGCGCCAGCACCAGGTGGATGATGTTCTCGGCCAGGTCGTGCTCGCCGGCGGAGATGAAGATCTTGGTGCCGGTGATGCGGTAGGAACCGTCGGCCTGGGGCTCGGCCTTGCTGCGCAGGATGCCCAGGTCGGTGCCGCAATGCGGCTCGGTCAGGCACATGGTGCCGGTCCAGACGCCGGACACCAGCTTGGGCAGGTAGGTCTGCTGCAGCTCGGGGGTGCCGTGTGCGTGCAGGGCCTCATAGGCGCCGTGCGACAGGCCGGGGTACATGGTCCAGGCCTGGTTGGCCGAGTTAAGCATCTCGTAGACCACGTTGTTGACCACGATCGGCAGGCCCTGGCCGCCGAAGGCGGGATCGCACGCCAGTGCCGGCCAGCCGGCCTCGACATACTGCTGGTAGGCTTCCTTGAAGCCGGTGGGCGCCTTGACCACGCCGTCGCCGACGTAGGTACAGCCTTCGCGGTCGCCCACCTGGTTGAGCGGGAACACCACGTCCGAGCAGAACTTGCCGGCTTCCTCGATGACCTGGTTGATGGTGTCCGCGTCGATGTCCGCGTGCGGCGGCATCGCCTTGAGTTCGGCTTCGGCGCCGAGCAGTTCATGGAGCACGAACTGCATGTCGCGCAACGGTGCGGTGTACTGGCCCATCAGAGACTCCTTGGAGTTGTGCGATGCCGCCACGCCGCCCGCCTCGCTCGCGCGAACCGGTCCGACCCGACGGCCTCAGGTACGGTAAGACTGAATCAGTTTGTTGAGCGCGACCATGGCAAGCTCGGCGCTGTCGGGCAGGCGCAGGAAACGGGCGTCATGATGCAAGCCTAGTTCAAGGCTGTACATCTCGAACAGCATCAGGCGCGGATCGCAGTCCGCGCGCAGATGCCCCTCTTCCTTGGCCTGGTTGATGGCGCGGGTCAGCGCTGCCCGCCAGATGGTGACGCTCTTGACCAGCTCGTCACGCACCAGGCTGCCGGCGCGGTCGTCGTACTCCACCGCGCCGCTGATGTAGATGCATCCCGTCGTCACTTCCTGGATGCGCTTCTCCATCCAGCGCCGCACCATCGACCACAGCCGGGGCAGTCCGCGCGGCTCCTGCAGCGAGGGATAGAACACCTCCTGCTCGAACCGGCGGTGATACTCCCGCACCACCTCGACCTGCAGGTCCTCGCGCGAACCGAAATGCGCGAAGACGCCGCTCTTGCTCATCTGCATGCGTTCCGCGAGCAGGCCGATGGTCAGACCTTCAAGCCCGTCGCGGGACGACAATTCCAGTGCGGCATCCAGAATCGCCACGCGCGTCATCTCGCCCTTGCGCATGGGCGAGGGCGACGAGGCGGCGGATTCGAGACGGGCTGACTGGTGTCGCATGTTTTTTCTCCGTTCTGCGGGGCCTGCTGCGGCCCCGCGTATGACCCTGACGTTGCATTCATTGCTTGCGGGCGGCCGGCGGATTTGCCGGTGCATACCGCGAATGCACGCAGTCTAAGCCAAAAAAGAACGGTCGTTCAGATTATTCTGGCGCGGCACCTGCCCATCAAGCTTTTAATTAGACCGCTGTTTCTAAACGGACTGCATTGCAGCATGTCCGCCAGCCGCGATGCCGCAGCCGGTTTCAGCGCAGGCGTTGTCGCATGGCAGCAAACGCACACCGGGCCGCGCGCCGTTCAGTAGCGGCCCGTGACGCCGGCGATGATCACGCCCAGGCGCAGCAGCATATACGCCGCCCAGTTGCCCAGCCGGTGCAGCGGCGAGCGCCGCGCATGCACGTCGGGCAGCACGCGCACGCTGCGGTGCGCAATGGCCCGCTCCAGCGCTTCGCGCAGTTCAGCGGCGAAGGCCGCATCATAAACCGCAACGTTGGCCTCGCGCGCGAGCAGCAGGCTGAACGGGTCCATGTTGCTCGACCCGACCGTGGCCCAGGCCTCGTCGACCACGCCGACCTTGGCGTGCAGGAAGCTGTCTGCGTACTCGTAGATCTCGACACCGGCCTCCAGCAACGAGGCATAGAGCGCATGGGTGGCGTAGTGCTGCAGCCGGTATTCGACCATGCCCTGCAGCAGCAGCCGCACGCGCACGCCGCGCGCACGGCAGGCCAGCAAGGCGCGCCGCATCTTGTGGCCGGGCAGGAAGTAGGCGTTGGCCAGGATCACGTCGTGACGCGCGGCACCCAGCGCGCGCAGGTATTCGCGCTCGATGGTGCGGCGGTTGCGCAGGTTGTCGCGCAGCAGCAGCGCGGCGCGGATGCCGCCGGTGGCTTCCGGGCGCGCCGGCAGGTCGGTCACCAGCGGGTAGTCGGCGACCGCCGCGGCGCGCTCGCTGCCGCGCGTCTCGCGCAGCGACAGCCGCCACCAGAGCCGCTCGGACGACAGCGCGATGCGGTCCACCAGCGGCCCGCTGACCTGCACCGCGAAGTCATAGCGCGGCCCCAGGTTGGCGCCTTCGAAGGGCCCGTGGTTATGGTCGTCGATGATGTTGATGCCGCCGACGAAGGCGACATGACGGTCGATCACGGCGACCTTGCGGTGCAGCCGGCGCAGGTGGCGCCGCGCCAGGCGGAAGCCGCGCAAGGCGCGATACACGCGCAGCCGCACCCCGCCCGCGCGCAGGCGTTCGGCCAGTTCGGCGGGCATGTCGCCGGCGCCGAAGCCGTCCACCGTCACGCGCACCACGACCCCGCGCGCGGCGGCACGGATCAGCGCGTCGGCGACGGCGCGGCCGACCTCGTCGTCGGCATAGATGTAGGTTTCCAGCATGACCTGGAACGCGGCCTGGTCGATCGCGGCGATCAGCGCCGGAAAGAAATCCTGGCCGCCGTGCAGCAGCCGCACGGTGTTGCCGAGGGTGGGCTTGCCGCGGCGCCAGGCCCAGCGCAGCATGTGGTGGCGATAGGTCGGCTCGCCGGTGGTGGCGGTGTCGTGCACCGGGGCGTCCTCGGCCTGGGCGGAGTGGGAGATCCGTGACATGCCGTGATTATCGGACAGTTTGCCGCGGGCAAGGCGCCGCCTGCACATTGGCGCGCGGAACTCTGCTATCGTCGATGCCGATGCCCTGCGCGCCGATACCGGCGTGCAGGCAGACTCCCGACGCCCCTACGGAAACCATGGTGAAGGTATTCGGCATTACCGGTTCGTCCGGCAGCGGCAAGACCACGCTGCTGGACCAGCTCATCCCCTGCTTTGTCGGCGCCGGCCTGCGCGTGGCCGGCGTCAAGCACACCCACCACGGCTTCGATCCCGACACGCCCGGCAAGGATTCATGGCGCATGCGCGCGGCCGGCTGTGCCAACGTCGTGCTGGTCGGCGCGCGCCACCTGACGCTGATGCGCCATTACCCCGAAGCCGTGCCGTCCCCCGAACTCGACGATGCGCTCGCGGTGCTGCCGCCCGACACCGACCTGGTGCTGGTGGAAGGCTACAAGCGCAGCGATTTTCCCAAGCTGGAAGTGTTCCGCCCCGCGCTGGGCCGTGCGCCGCTGTGGGACGAAGTGCCGGGCGTGGTGGCGGTGGCGAGCGACGATCCCGCCGCGGTCGCCGCCATGACCACGTTGCCGGTGCTGGACCTGAACGATGCGCAGGCGGTGTTCGCCTTTATCCGCGACTATCCCATTCCCGTGCGCGGGAGCCGCAGCGGCGCGGGCTGACCGCTTCGGGCGGCATCAAGCGGCATCAAGCGGCCTCAGGCGGCCTTGTCCGCGGGCGTGTCCCGCTCCACCATCCCGCCCAGCGGATGCCCCAGTTCCGCCACCAGCGGCACGTGGTCGGAGCGTTGCGCCCAGTCGCGCCCGGTCAGCGCGTGGGCGCGCTCGATCTCGTAGCCGCGCACATAGATGCGGTCGAGCTGCCACCACGGCATATGGCTGGGGAAGGTATGCAGCCGCGCGCCGCGTGCGTGCGAGGCCTCGACCGCGCCCAGCGTATTGCAGATCTGCGCGTCGAGCCGGTGGTTCCAGTCGTTGAAGTCGCCGGCGATCACCAGCGGCACGCCCGCCGGCACCACGTTCTGCACCCGCTCCACCAGCGCCTCGGCCTGGCGCGCACGGCTGCGCGCGAACAGGCCGAAATGCACGCAGATCAGGTGGGTCTCGACGCCGTGCACGTCCGCCACCGCGTGCAGCAGCCCGCGCTGCTCGAAGCGGTGGTCGGAAATATCGAGGTTTTCGGACATCAGGATCGGATGGCGCGACAGGATCGCGTTGCCGTGGTGGCCGTAGTCATAGACTGCGTTGCGGCCGTAGACCGAATGCGGATAGGCGTCGGTGGCGAGGTAATTGAGCTGGGTGTGTTCCGGGTCGAACAGCGCCGCGGCCACCAGCCGGTCGTTGCGGTCCTGCACTTCCTGCAGGAAGACGATGTCCGCGTCCATCGCGTGCAGGCCGGCACGCACGTTCTGGATGCGCGGGCGCCGCGCGATGCCGGTCACTCCCTTGTGGATGTTGTAGGTGACCACGCGCAGCTTCATGGCTGCCCTCCGACGGCGGCGTGACGGCTGGCATCTCTGTCCGTTGCCGCCGTTACGCCGGACGCGCGCCACGCCAGCTGGCGGATGGCGTCGGCATTGCTGCTGGAAAAGCATTGCTGCGCCGCCTGCTGCCAAGGCAGCCACTTGTATTGCAGGTGTTCGCGTGGCGCCAGCGTCACCGGCAGCGCCTCGGTCACGCGCAGGCCGAACCAGTGTTCGGTATTGCGGGTCACCCCTTCGGCGTAGCGGTGGCGCCACTGCGGATAGATGTCGTACTGGATGGCATGGCCCCAGTCGGTCAGCTGGTGCTCGCCGGCGATGATGCCGGTTTCCTCGGCGACTTCACGCGCGGCGGTCAGCGCCAGGGGTTCGTCCACGGTGTCGAGGCTGCCGGTGACGGACTGCCAGAAGCCCGGGCGATCGGCGCGTTCCAGCAGCAAGACTTGAAGATCTGGCGTGTAAATCACCACCAGCACGGATTCCGGGATCTTGTATGACATGGGTCTGGGCCAAAGGACAAACCCAAGGATAGCGCAGGCGCGCGCGCTTGCCACGGGAAAGCGGCGCCGCGCGCGGGCGCCCCGACTTCCGGCCGGATCAGGCGGCGCTGCGCGCGCCGTGCATGCCGTGCGGGGCCAGGTAGGGCTCGGTGCCGCCGTGGCGCTGCCAGGTGTCGAACACCTGCGGCGACTCGCCATGGCCCCAGGCCGCGCGCAACTGCTCCATCAGCGGCGCCAGCGCGTGGCGGTAGCGCCTGGAGGCGGCATGCGCGTGCGTGGCCAGGGTCTCGGCGCGCTGCCGCGCTTCGTCCTGCAGCCGCGTGCGCTCTTGCGCGATTTCCTTCTCGCGCTGGCCCAGCGTGTTGTACTTCTGGATCAGGAAGCGCTGGTAATCGCCGCCATCCATGCCCTGCGCTGCCTGCGCGTTGACCTGCTCGAAGCGCAGCACGATGCTGCCGGTTTCCTGTTCGATATGGGCGGCCTCGGCGTCCAGCGCCTGCAGCGCCTCCTGCACGCGCTGGGCATCGCGGCGCAGCGCCTGCACCTGCGCGGCCTCGTCCTCGAACACGCGCTGCGCATCGAGGTAGGCCTGCACCACCGGTTGCGGCGCCACCACCAGCAGCGGATCGGCGCCGTCGGCGCGCTGGCCGGCAAGCAGGGCATCGTCGGCCAGGCGCAGGTTGCCGAGCTCGTCGAGCCAGCGCCCGCGCGTCATCACCACGCCGACGGTGTCCAGCGCCAGCCGGCGCAGGGCTTCGGCGCGCTGCATCTCGACCGGCTCGGCCACCGCCTGGGGCGACGCCGCCTGCACCGCGTGGGCGATATCCGGCACGCAGGCGGCCACCGTGGTCGCCACCGATTCGGACATGGCCTGCGCCGCGCGGCGCTGGGCGCGGCGCAGCTCGAAACGGGCCAGCAGCATCATGATCAGTCCCGCCGCCAGCCAGGTCAGGATGGTCTCCTGGTGGGTCAGCAGGAACTGGCGGATCAGTTCGGTATCCAGGTTCAGGTTCACGAATTTCCTCCCGAGTGCCGGGAACCTTCATGACAGGGCCCCTCGGCAAATTGCGTGTCAAAGGAAGAAGACCGGCCCGCCGCCGCCTTCGTTCCGACCGGTAACAAATCGAAACCAATGCGCCCGGCGCCGATGTTGCGCAAAAAGAAAAAAGCCGCGCAACCGCGCGGCTTTTTTTGCGGATCATGCGACCCGGAACCGGTCAGGCGTTGGGCTTCGGTTCGGCGGTGCGCAGGCGGATATGCAGCTCGCGCAGCTGCTTCTCGTCGACCGAGCTCGGCGCCTGCGTCAGCAGGTCCTGGGCACGCTGGGTCTTGGGGAAGGCGATCACGTCGCGGATCGAGTCGGCACCGGCCATCATGGTGACGATGCGGTCCAGGCCGAAGGCCAGGCCGCCGTGCGGAGGCGCGCCGTACTGCAGCGCGTCGAGCAGGTAGCCGAACTTGGCGCGGGCTTCCTCGTCGTTGATCTTGAGCGCGCGGAACACCTTGCTCTGGATGTCCGAACGGAAGATCCGCACCGAGCCGCCGCCCATTTCCCAGCCGTTCAGCACCATGTCGTAGGCCTTGGCCAGGCACTTGCCCGGGTCGGTCTCGAGGTATTCCAGGTGCTCGTCCTTGGGGCTGGTGAACGGGTGGTGCATCGCCACCCAGCGCGCGTCTTCCTCGTCGTACTCGAACATCGGGAAGTCCACCACCCACAGCGGCTTCCAGGCGTCCTCGAACAGGCCGTTGGCCTTGCCGAAGTCGGAATGGCCGATCTTCAGGCGCAGCGCGCCGATCGAGTCGTTGACCACCTTGGCCTTGTCGGCGCCGAAGAAGATGATGTCGCCGTCCTGCGCGCCGGTGCGCTTCAGGATCTCGGCAATGGCGGCGTCGTGCAGGTTCTTGACGATCGGCGACTGCAGCCCGTCGCGGCCCTTGGCGACTTCGTTGACCTTGATCCAGGCCAGGCCCTTGGCGCCGTAGATGCCGACGAACTGGGTGTAGGCGTCGATCTCGCCGCGCGAGATCGCACCGCCGCCGGGCACGCGCAGGCCGACCACGCGGCCGTTGTCGCTGTTGGCCGGACCCGAGAACACCTTGAAGTCGACGTCCTTCATCACCTCGGTCAGCTCGGTGAATTCCAGCTTGACGCGCAGGTCAGGCTTGTCCGAGCCGAAGCGGGCCATGGCCTCGCGGAACTCCATCACCGGGAATTTCGCGTCGAGGTCGACGTCGATGGCGTTCTTGAACACCGTGCGCATCATGTCCTCGAACAGGTCGCGGATCTCCTGCTCGGTCAGGAACGAGGTCTCGCAGTCGATCTGCGTGAATTCGGGCTGGCGGTCGGCGCGCAGGTCTTCGTCGCGGAAGCACTTGGTGATCTGGTAGTAGCGGTCGAAGCCCGACACCATCAGCATCTGCTTGAAGATCTGCGGCGATTGCGGCAGCGCGAAGAAGTGGCCCGGGTTCACCCGCGACGGCACCAGGTAGTCGCGCGCGCCTTCGGGCGTGCTCTTGCCCAGCATCGGCGTCTCGATGTCGATGAAGCCCTGCGCGTCGAGGAACTTGCGCACTTCCATCGCCACCTTGTAGCGCAGGCGCAGGTTGTACTGCATCTGCGGGCGGCGCAGGTCGAGCACGCGGTGCGTCAGGCGCGTGGTCTCCGACAGGTTGTCGTCGTCGAGCTGGAACGGGGGCGTGACCGACGGGTTCAGCACGGTCAGCTCGTGGCACAGCACCTCGATCTTGCCCGAAGTCAGGTTGGCGTTCTCGGTGCCGGCCGGGCGCGGACGGACCTTGCCGGTGACGCGAATGCAGAACTCGTTGCGGATCTCTTCCGCGGCCTTGAACATCTCGGGGCGATCCGGGTCGCACACCACCTGCACCAGGCCCTCGCGGTCGCGCAGGTCGATGAAGATCACGCCGCCATGGTCGCGGCGGCGCTGGACCCAGCCGGTCAGGGCCACTTCCTGGCCCGAGAATTGTTCGGTCACCAGACCGCAGTAGTGAGTACGCATGGAGGACATAAGGAAATTCCCGGTAAAACGCGGCTGCCCGATTGCATCGTGCAGCCCGTGATCAGTTTGGAGGCTCAAGGATCGGTGGTCTGGACCGGTTCCTCGCTGCTGGACCTGCCGGCCACACTCGCCGCACCGGACGGGGCAGCCGGCCGGGGCGCGCTGCCGTTCTTGCGCGGCAATTCCGCCGGTGCCACCACGCCCATCGAGACGATGTACTTGAGCGCGGCGTCGACGGTCATGTCGAGTTCGATGGTGTCGGCCTTGGGCATCATCAGGAAGAAGCCCGAGGTCGGATTGGGGGTGGTCGGCACGTAGACGCTGACGTACTCGCCCTGCAGGTGGTTCTGCACGTCACCGCCGGGGCGGCCGGTCAGGAAGGCGATGGTCCACGAGCCCTCGCGCGGGTACTGCACCAGCAGCGCCTTGCGGAAGGCATTGCCCGACGACGACAGCAGCGTGTCCGAAACCTGCTTGACGCTGGTGTAGATCGGGCCCACCACGGGGATGTGGCCCAGCAGCGCTTCCCACCAGCGCACCAGGCGCTGGCCGATGAAGTTATGCGCCAGCAGCCCGACCAGCAGGATGAACAGCAGCGTCAGGATCGCGCCGAGGCCGGTCACGCGCTTGCCGAACATCAGCCGGTCCGGCCGCCAGGCCTCGGGCAGCAGCGCCAGGCTCTGGTCCATCGTGCCGATGATCAGGCTCAGCACCCACAGCGTGATGCCCAGCGGCACCAGCACCAGCAGCCCGGTCAGGAACCAGGTTTTCAGGGCGGAAGTCTTCTTGGCTACCACGGGGCGGGTCCGGCTCAGTGGCAGGCGCAGGCGCTGCCGCAGCCGCCGGCGGCCGGCGTGGCCGCGGTGGTGCTCGCGGCAGACGATTCGGCGGCGGCCGGAGCGCTGGCCGCTGCCGCGCCTGCCGCCGCGCCGCCCGCAGCCGGCGCGCTGGCGCCGCCGCTGCCGCCGCGGAAGTCGGTCACGTACCAGCCCGAGCCCTTGAGCTGGAAGCCGGCAGCGGTCAGCTGCTTCTTGAATGCGCCGGCGGCGCCGCACGACGGGCAGTCCGTCAACGGGGCATCGCTCATTTTCTGCAGCACATCGCGCCCGTGGCCGCAGGCGTCGCAACGGTAGGCATAGATCGGCATGGTGTTATTTCGCGAGAAAAACTTGGGAATCGGTACCAGGGCGGGCATCGCCGCCGGCCGGGCGGCCGCGGGAATATCCCGCGCGGCGATGCAAAGCCTTGAATTATAAACCGTTCCGGGGCTGCCTGATCGGCGGAAATAAGGGGGTGGGCGGCCCCGCGCCGTCAGGCGATATGGACTTCCTTGACCGGCGCGTGATCTGCAATCCACTGCGGCAGCAGCGAACCGATCACCATGCCGCTGACCGAGAACAGCAGGCCCACCATCTGGGGCGGCACCACGGCGTCGGCAAAGGCGATCTCGCAGGTCAGCCAGGACGACAGCCCCAGCAGGATCGCGGCCAGCCCGCCCTGGCGGGTGGCGTGCTTCCAGAACATGCCGAAGGCGAGCGGCACGAACGACGACACCAGCGTGACCTTGTAGGCATTTTCGACCATATGGAAGATCGACAGGTGCGAGTTCAGCGCGAACAGCGTCACCAGCGTGGTGAACACCAGCACCACGGTCTGCATCACGCGCAGGAACTGCTTGTCGTCGAGATGGCGGAAGTACGGCCGCAGGATGTTCTCGGCAAAGGTTACCGACGGCGCCAGCAGCGTCGCCGAGGCGCAGCTCTTGATCGCCGACAGCAGCGCGCCGAAGAACATCACCTGCGCGAACATCGGCGCGTGCTGCAGGATCAGCTGCGGCAGGATCAGCTGCGAGTCGGTGTCGATGTACTTCGCCACCATGCCCGGGTCGATCAGCGTGGCCGAATACGCCAGGAACATCGGGATAAAGGCGAAGCAGAAGTACAGCACGCCGCCCAGCACCGAGGCGCGCCCGGCGATCTGCTCGGTGCGCGACGAGGTCACCCGCTGGAACACGTCCTGCTGCGGGATCGAGCCCAGCATCATGGTGAACAGCGCCGCGGCGAAGCCGATGATCTGCACGACATCGAGCGACGGCAGGAACTCGAACTTGCCGGCCGCGGCGGCGTGCGACACCACCGCGGTCACGCCGCCGGCCTGGCCGCTGACCTCGTAGCCGATATACATCATGCCGATCACGATGATGATCATCTGGATGAAGTCGGTGATCGCCACCGACCACATGCCGCCGAACAGCGTATAGACCAGCACGCTGGCGGCGCCGATCATCATGCCGGCCTCCTGCGACAGCGCGCCGTCCGACACGGTATAGAACACCAGCCCCAGCGCCTTGATCTGCGCCGCGACCCAGCCCAGGTAGGAGACCACGATGCACAGCGTGGTCAGCACCTCGGCCAGCCGGCCGTAGCGATTGTGGTAGTAGTCGCCGATGGTCAGCAGGTTCATCCGGTACAGCGGCCGGGCGAAGAACAGGCCCACCAGGATCAGGCACAGCGACGACCCGAACGGATCGGACACCACGCCCGACAGGCCTTCCTTCAGGAACACGGCGGGGATGCCCAGCACCGTCTCCGAGCCGAACCAGGTGGCAAAGACGGTGGCGGTGACGATATGGAACGGCAGGCTGCGCCCGGCGACGGCGAAATCGGTGGTGTTGCGCACGCGCAGCGCCGCCCACAGGCCGATGCCGACCGAGATTACCCAGTAGATGATGACAAACCAGATCAGCATGCCGCTGCCCTATGCAGAAGGTGCCCTTGTGGCGAAAAACCGAATGCCGGGCGGCTGGGCGCGGCTGCACGCGCGGTGGCCCGGAGTCCAATTCATCGGTCGGGGCCGCATATCGGGATGCCTGGCGCTGTCCCGACGAGGCGGGCAACGCGGCGGGGGCCCGCGGTCGTAGCCGAATCAAAACGCGGATTATAGCGACGCAGACCGGCGCGGGCGAAAAAAATTCCCCGCTGGCGCGCACGCGCCACGCGGGGCACCGCCTGCGCCACAGGGCGGCCGGCCGGCGGCGGCTTCAGGCGCCGCGCCGGCGCCATACCTGCCAGCGCTCCTGCCCCTGGAACACCGGCAGCGGCGCGGCCGAGGGCCGGTCCTCGATGCGCTCGAAGGCCGGCGCGAGCAGCGCGTCGAGCTCCGCCTCCGGCATCGCGAACGGCGGCCCGCCGCGGTTTTCGCCCAGGTAAAAGTACCCCGCCAGCAGGCCGCCCGGCGGCAGCAGCCCGGCCACGCGGGCGCCATAGGCCGGGCGCAGCGCCGGCGGCAGCGCGCACAGGAAGGCGCGCTCGTAGATCAGCTCGCACGCCGGCTGCGGCGTGAAGGCGAAGAAATCGCCCTGCTGCACCACCGCTGCGGCCGGCCCGAGCGCGCGCCGCGCCGACGCCACCGCCTGCGCGGAGAAGTCAATCGCCGTCACCGGCCAGCCGCGCTCGAACAGCCACGCCGCCTCCCAGCCATTGCCGCAGCCCGGCACCAGCGTCGGACACGGCGCCCGCCCTTCGACAAAGCGGCGGAATTCCTCGGGCACGCCGCCCAGGTCCCAGGGCGTGAAGCCCTCCCTGAAGCGCTCGTCCCAGAACGCCGGGTCGCCGGCGTTGCGCGTGGTGAAGCCGGGCACCGGCCTGGTGGTATCGCCCATGGGTCTGTCTGCGTCCCTTGTAGTATTGGCCTGTGCCTACCAGTAGCCGGCCCAGCCCAGCACGTGCGTAAGCACGATGCCGGCGACGAAGCCACCCACCAGCAGCACCGCGGTGCCGAGCAGCCGGTTGGTGCGGCGCTGCTCCAGCACCAGCATCGCCAGCAGCTTGTCCTGCTCGCCGTTGCTGGTGAGCGCGCGCCGCTCCAGGAACTGGTGCGCCAGGCGCGGGAAGTCGGGCAGCATCTTGGCCCACTGCGGCGCCTCCACCTTGATCCGCTCCCACGCGCCCTGCCAGCCCACCTGCTCGTGCATCCAGCGCTCCAGGAACGGCTTGGCGGTCTTCCACAGGTCGAGGTCCGGGTCGAGCTGGCGGCCCAGGCCTTCGATATTGAGCAGCGTCTTCTGCAGCAGTACCAGCTGCGGCTGGATCTCGACGTTGAAGCGGCGCGAGGTCTGGAACAGCCGCATCAGCACCATGCCCAGCGAGATTTCCTTCAGCGGCTTGTCGAAGTACGGCTCGCAGCAGGCGCGCACCGCGCTTTCGAGTTCTTCCACGCGGGTCTCCGGCGGGACCCAGCCCGATTCCACGTGCAGCAGCGCCACGCGGTGGTAGTCGCGGCGGAAGAAGGCGATGAAGTTCTGCGCCAGGTAGTTCTTGTCGAACTCCGACAGCGCGCCGACGATGCCGAAGTCCAGCGCGATATAGCGGCCGAAGGTCTCGGGCTGCACCGACACCAGGATGTTGCCCGGGTGCATGTCGGCATGGAAAAAGCCGTCGCGGAACACCTGGGTGAAGAAGATCTCGACGCCCTCCTCCGCCAGCTGGTGCATGTCGACGCCGGCGGCCTTGAGCGATTCGGTGCGCGAGATCGGGATGCCGTGCATGCGCTCCATCACGAACACCGTGCTGCTGCACCAGTCCCAGAACACCTCGGGCACCAGCAGCAGGTTGGTATCGGCAAAGTTGCGGCGCAGCTGGCTGGCGTTGGCCGCCTCGATCATCAGGTCGAGCTCGTCGTGCAGGTATTTGTCGAACTCGGCCACCACCTCGCGCGGCTTCAGGCGCTTGCCGTCGGCCCAGAAGCGCTCCAGCCAGGTGGCCATGTCGCGCATCAGCGCCAGGTCGCTGTCGATCACCGGCAGCATGCCCGGGCGCAGCACCTTCACCGCGACCTCGCGCCCATGGCAGGGGCCGCCCTTGAGCGTGGCGAAGTGCACCTGCGCGATCGACGCGCTGGCCACCGGCTGGTGCTCGAAGGTCTCGAACAGCTGGTCCAGCGGCCGCCCCAGCGAGCGCTCGATGATCCTGACCGCCACCGCCGAATCGAACGGCGGCACCTGGTCCTGCAGCTTGGCCAGCTCGTCGGCAATGTCGGGCGGCATCAGGTCGCGCCGGGTCGACAGCACCTGGCCGAACTTGACGAAGATCGGGCCCAGACGCGTCAGCGCCAGCCGCAGCCGCACGCCGCGCGGCATGTCGAGCTTGCGGCCGATGGTGATGACCCGTACCAGGAAGCGGATCCTGCGGCTGCTGAAGCCCGAGAGCACCAGCTCGTCCAGGCCGTAGTAGAGGATGACGAAAAGAATCTTGCCAAGGCGCAGGAGGCGGGTCATTCGGGAGTCTTCACGGGGCCGGGCAGGCAGTCAGGGGATGATCGGAAGGAAGCGCGGCTGGGCCGGCTCAGCGGTGTGGCGACGGCAGCTTGCCGGACGGGCCGGAGGGGCCCGGCGCGGGCGGCGAGCCGCCCCGCTCCAGCCGCTCCAGCCGCTTCTCCAGCCGCGCCAGGCGGTCGCGCAGCTGGCTCACGCCGGCGCCGAAGTCGTCCAGCGCGGCATGGCGCACCAGCGTCGGCTGCTCGTCGAGCAGGTAGTCGGTGACGTTGTCCACCAGCGCCCGGCCCACGCGCGTGGCCTGCTCGTGGAGCTGGCGCGCGCCGTCGACCACGCGCTGCGCCACGCTGTCGCTGACCGGCCCGCCGAGGATGCCGCGCAGCGCGCGCGACAGGTCTTCGGCGGCATCCCAGCGCAGGTTGCGCGCCAGCGTCGACACCGTATTGGCCAGTTCGGCGTCGCCCTCGATGCGCACATGGCGCATGGCGGCGGCCTGGCCGCCTTCGGCCACGTCCGCGGCCACCAGCGGCCACTGCTGCACCGGCACGCGCAGCGTCACCGCGGGCGCCTCGGCCGCGGGCGCCAGTTCCGTGCAGCCGTGTTCGGTCACCTTCAGCGACAGCTCGAAGGCGGCGGCGTCGAAACGGATCACGCGTCCGGCAAACGGCGCCAGCTGGTTGCGGGCCCACGGCTCCTGCTCGAGCAGGTGGTTCAGTGCCGCGACGGCAGGCGTGGCCAGGGCGGAAGGCAGAGTATTCATGACAGCGCGGTTGGCGGGCAGGCGGCGACGCGCGGGACCGGCGTCGCAAACAAAAAGGCCCACGCTTTCGCGTGGGCCTCCATTCTAAGCTACTCCCCCCGGCGCATCACCGCCGCGGGGCGCGGCATCAGGACTCCTGCTGGATCCCGGCCAGCAGCCAGCCGCCGCTGCCGGAAACCGGCTTGGCCAGGTTCCAGACCTCGCCGAACGGCTGCGCGGCCTCGCCCGCCTTCTCGCGGATCATGCCCGAGAAACGCACGCTGGCCAGGTGCTGGGCCGGCGACGACTCGATGCCGAGCAGCTGGGCTTCGAGCGTGACCACATCGGTCTTGTTGACCTCGGCGCCGCGCTCGGCCAGGTCCATCTTGATCTCGGCGAACATCTCCGGCGTGGTGAATTCGCGGATATCGTCCAGGTTGCCGGCATCCCATGCGGCCTGCAGCCGCACGAAGTGGACCTTGGCGTTGCGCAGGAAGGATTCGGTATCGAAATCGGCGGGCACGCCCCACGGCTGCTGCGCCACGGCGCCGGCGGCAGCGGCGGCACCGGCGGCGGGCAGAACCGGGTTGCTAGAAACATTGCCTGAAGCCGGCGTCGGCTCGCCGCGGAACATCGGCTCGGCGTCGCGGCCCAGGTTGGGCGCATGGCCGGCACCGGCGTAGGCCGGCTGCGCGGTGCGCTTGCTGCCGCCGCGGAACTTGCGGATCAGCCAGATCGCGGCAAACGCCACCAGCGCGATCAGGATCAGGTTGGACAGGAAGGTCAGTGCCGCCCCGCCCAGGCCGAAGTGCGACAGCAGCCAGCCAATGCCCAGGCCGGCGGCGATGCCGCCCAGGATGCCGCCCCAGTTGCGCTTGGGCGCTGCGGCCGCGGCCGCGCCCGCTGCGCCGGCCGTGGCCGGTGCCGCCTGCTGTGCAGGCTGCTGCGCCTGTTGCGTGGGCGAGGTGGGCTGGGTCTGCTGGCGCTGGGTCACCGACTCGGACTGCTTGCCAATGCTGCGCGAGCCGCCCATGCGCTTGGCCTCGGCGTCGAACGCCATGCCGACGGCCAGCGCCGTGACCAGCGACCCCACCAGGAATTTTCCACGAATTGACGACATATGCTGTTATCCCCTGTCAGTTCCGCCCATATACGGGCGAGCATGGCGATTTCAAGTGTTCTTTCAAGTGTTCTCAATACTTGCGTCCGACATGGAGCGCCACCACTCCGGCCGTCAGATTGAAGTATTCGACATTCTCCAGGCCCGCATGTTCCATTAAGCGTACAAGCGAAACCTGGTCTGGATGCATTCTGATCGATTCCGCGAGATAGCGATAGCTGGGGGCATCCCCGGCCACGCGCTGGCCCAGCCACGGCAGCACCTTGAAAGAATAGACGTCGTAGGCCTTCTCCAGCGGTTTCCACACCTTGGAGAATTCCAGCACCATGACCTTGCCCCCCGGCTTGACCACGCGGCGCATCTCGGCCAGCGCGGCGTCCTTGTGCGTCATGTTGCGCAGGCCGAAGGCGACCGTGACCAGGTCGAAGTAGTTGTCGGGAAACGGGATTTTTTCCGCGTCGCACAGCGCCACCGGCGTGACGATGCCCTTGTCCAGCAGCCGGTCGCGGCCCACGCGCAGCATCGACTCGTTGATGTCGGTCAGCCAGACCTGCCCGGTCGGCCCGGCCTGCTTCGCGAACGCCTTGGCCAGGTCGCCGGTGCCGCCGGCAATGTCCAGCACCTTGTGGCCCGGCCGCACCCCGGCCTGCGCGATGGTGAACATCTTCCACAGCCGGTGCATGCCGCCCGACATCAGGTCGTTCATCACGTCGTACTTGCTGGCCACCGAATGGAACACGCCGGCAACCTTGCCGGCCTTTTCCGTTTCGTCGACCTTTTCGAACCCGAAGTGGGTTTCACTCATCTTTCAAGACTCCAGGATAGTCGGGGGCGGCTCAATGGTGGCCGCAGGCGTGCCCGCCGCCGGCGGCGGGCATCGGGGTGTCGCGATCGGCGCCGGCGGCTTCCAGGCGCTGCAGGTAGTCCTGCCACAACGCGTCCTGGTTATCGCCCAGGCGGTACAGCAGGTCCCACGAATAGATACCGGTGTCGTGGCCGTCGGAAAAACGGATCTGGATGGCGTAGTTGCCGACCGGCTCGACCGCGTCGACGCCGACCTCGCGCTTGCCGGTCTGCAGCACCTCCTGCCCGGGGCCATGGCCCTGGACTTCGGCGGAGGGCGAATACACGCGCAGCAGCTCGAACGGCAGCCGGAAGCTGCGGCCGTTGTCGAAGCCGATCTCGAGCACGCGCGATTGCGTGTGCACCGTCAGCGCGGTGGGATGGGGGGTGTCTTTTTCCAGGCCTGCCATGGTGATCGCGGCCCGCTGAGGGGCGCCGGTGAGGATGATTGCCGCAGGATGCCGCCGTGGCCGCGCGGGCCACGACGGCAGCCCCGCATCACGCTTCGCATACGACCCGATAGCTTACCCCAGGCTCGCCGGCTTGCGCAGCCCGGGCCGCTGCCGCGTCCTGCGGCACGTAGCGCAGCCGGCGCTGGTGGAAGGCCGCCACGGTGCTGCGGTGCGCAATGCTGACGATGGCCGCTTGCGGCAGCTGCTCCACCATCAGCTGGTACATGGCGCGCTCGGTGTCCTCGTCCAGCGCGCTGGTGGCTTCGTCGAGGAACAGGTAGTCCGGCTTCTGCAGCAGCGCGCGCGCAAAGGCCAGGCGCTGCTGCTCGCCAGGCGACAACCGCAGCGACCAGTTGTCGAACACGTCGAGCTGGTCCGCCAGCGCGGCCAGGCGGGTCTGGCGCAGCGCCGCCTGCAGGACGTCCTTGCCGTGCTCGGTGCCGGCGTCCGGGTAGGCCAGCGCATCGGCCAGCGTGCCGATCGGCAGGTAGCTGCGCTGCGGCAGGAACAGCCGGCGCGCCCCCTCCGGCATGGTCACGGTGCCGCTGCCGTACGGCCAGATCCCGGCCAGCGCGCGGAACAGCACGCTCTTGCCGCAGCCCGACGGGCCGCTCACCAGCCAGCGCTCGCCCGGCGCCACCGCCAGCGAGAACGGTGCCACCAGCGGCCGCTGGCCCACCGCCGCGCCGCGCCCGGCACGCACCGGCAGGGCCAGCGCCAGGCTGTCGATGTCGATGCCGTCGTGCGGCTTGCCGTGGTACGCCACCTCGATATCGCGGCTGCCGTCCTGCGACGCCTCCTGCCGCTCGGCCACGCGGATGGCTTCCTGGAAGTCGATCAGGCGGTTGGCCGCCGCCTTCCAGCCCACCAGCGTGGCATAGCTGTCGACGAACCACGACAGCGCGCCCTGCACCTGCCCGAATGCCGAACTGGTCTGCATCAGCCCGCCGAGCGTCATCTTGCCGGCGAAGTAGCGCGGTGCCGCCACCAGGATCGGGAAGATGATGGCGAACTGGGCGTAGCCGGAACTGACGAAGGTCAGCCGCCGCGTATAGCGCATCAGCTGGTTCCAGTTGGCGCGGATGCGGTCGAAGCGCGCGCGCAGGCCGGCCTGCTCGGTCGGCTCGCCGCGGTACAGCGCCACCGGCTCGCTGTTCTCGCGCAGGCGCACCAGCGTGAAGCGGAAGTCGGCCTCGTACTGTTCCTGCTGGAAGTTCAGCCCGATCAGCGGGCGGCCGACCACGTGCGCTACCAGCGAGCCGATCACCGCATAGCCGGCGGCGAACCACACCATGTACCCGGGGATGGTCCACTCGGTGCCGCCCAGCGCAAAGCTGATCGGCCCCGACACAGTCCACAGGATGCCGACGAAGGACAGCAGCGTCACCACCGAGTTGAGCAGCCCCAGCGACAGCGTCAGCGCGCCGTCGGTGAACAGGCGCAGGTCGTCGGCAATCCGCTGGTCGGGGTTGTCGGTAGCGTGGGTCTGTTCGATGCGGTAGTAGGCCTGGTGCCCGAGCCAGTGCCCCATGAAGCGGCCGGTCATCCAGGTACGCCAGCGCATCTGCAGCATCATGGTGTAGTACTGGCGCGAGATTGCCGCGACGATGAAGAACGCCGCGATCCACGAGAAGCGCAGCAGCAGCACCTTGAACGAGGCATAGTCGCGCTGCTCGAGCGCGTTGTAGAACACGCGGTTCCATTCGTTGAGCAGCACGTTGATATAGACGATGCCCAGGTTGAGCACCACCACCAGCGCCAGCAACCCCAGTCCGGCGAGACGGTCTTCGGATTTCCAGTAGGGCTTGATCAGCGCCCAGGTCGCGGCCATGCGCAGCCGGCTCTGGATCTTGAGGGCCCGGGCGGGAACGGCCGGGCCCGGTACGGTGACGGAAGTCGGGGTCGAGGACATAGCGGCAGCTTTCTGGCCCGCCAGCGCGCTCCCTGGCCGGGCTTGTTGTTCTGGAGCCGCGGCGCGCGGGCGCGGCCGCGGCGGCAACAGCATTCAGACGGAGGCGGGCCGGCGTGGTTCCGTGCCCGGCTTCAGGCGTCGTTGGCTTCGATCAGCGAAAGTGCCGTGCGCAGCGCCGGCAGCCGGCTGGCCAGTTCCTGCACGCGCACGGGGTCCGCCGCGCGCTGCGGCGCGGCCCAGATCGCCTCGGGGAAATGCGTGTCCCAGCGGTAGCGCGGGATGATGTGCCAGTGCAGGTGCGGCACCATGTTGCCGAACGCGGCCAGGTTGACCTTGTCGGGCGTCATCACCTCGCGTACCACGCGCTCGACGCGCGCCACCAGCCGCATCAGCCAGGCCTGGTCGCCTTCGTCGAGGTCGCTCAGCTCGGCCACGTGGTCGTTCCAGACGATGCGGCAGAAGCCGGGAAAGCGGTCATGCTCGACCAGGATCAGGCGGGCGCGGTCGCCCATCCAGACCAGTTCGCCGCCATCGGTTTCGCAGAGGGGGCAGTTGGGGGTTCGAGGCATGGAGGTCCTTGTTCGGATTGGAATGCTTGATGCGCTCCAAGACCCCGCATGTTTGCTCTCCTCTCCCGCGAGCGGGAGAGGGGCGGGGGTGAGAGCGGGCGCCTGCAATCGTGAAGTCCTGCGGCATGCCAGCGCCTGCCCTCACCCCCTGCCCCTCTCCCACAAGTGGGAGAGGGGAGCCAACCGGCAGGGAGTTCAACGTCGTCAGGCCTTACACCAGCACCCGCTCGATCCCGCCCGCATTGGCCTTGGCCACATACTCGGGCATCCAGTTCTCGCCCAGCAGGTGCTTGGCCATCTCGATCACGATGTAATCCGCCTGCACCGACGCATCTTCCTTGTAGCGCGACAGCCCCTGCAGGCACGACGGGCAGCTGGTCAGGATCTTGACGTCGCCGGTGAAGCCGTCGGCGCGCAGCTTGTCGGCGCCCCTGGTCATCTCCTCTTCCTTGCGGAAGCGGACCTGCGTCGAAATATCGGGGCGCGTCACCGCCAGCGTGCCGGACTCGCCGCAGCAGCGCTCGTTCTTCTCGATCTTGCCCAGGCCGGCGTTGCCGCCCATCAGGTCGTTGACCAGCTTGGTCGGATCGACGGTCTTGATCGGCGTGTGGCAGGGATCGTGGTACATGTAGCGCGTACCGGTCACGCCTTCCAGCTTGACACCCTTCTCCAGCAAGTATTCGTGGATGTCGATGATGCGGCAGCCCGGGAAGATCTTGTCGAATTCATAGCCGGCAAGCTGGTCGTAGCAGGTGCCGCAGCTGACCACCACGGTCTTGATGTCGAGGTAGTTCAGCGTGTTGGCGACGCGGTGGAACAGCACCCGGTTGTCGGTGACGATCTTCTCGGCCTTGTCGTACTGGCCGTTGCCGCGCTGCGGATAACCGCAGCACAGGTAGCCCGGCGGCAGTACCGTCTGCACGCCGACGTGCCACAGCATCGCCTGCGTCGCCAGCCCCACCTGCGAGAACAGCCGCTCCGAGCCGCAGCCCGGGAAGTAGAACACCGCTTCCGTTTCCGGCGTGGTCGCCTTGGGGTCGCGGATGATCGGCACGATCTCGTTGTCTTCGATGTCGAGCAGCGCGCGCGCGGTCTTCTTGGGCAGGTTGCCCGGCATCTTCTTGTTGATGAAGTGGATCACCTGCTCGCGCACCGGCGGCTTGCCCACCGTCGCGGGCGGATGCGCGGTCTGCTTCTTCGCGATCTTCTTCAGTACGTCGTTGCCCAGGCGCTGCGCCTTGTAGCCCCAGTCGATCATGACCTTGCGGGTCAGGTTGATGGTCTCGGGGTTGGTGGCGTTGAGGAAGAACATCGACGCCGCGGTGCCGGGGTTGAACTTCTTCTGCCCCATCTTGCGCAGCAGGTTGCGCATGTTCATCGACACGTCGCCGAAGTCGATCTTGACCGGGCACGGCGTCACGCACTTGTGGCACACGGTGCAGTGGTCGGCCACGTCGGAGAACTCGTCCCAGTGCTTGACCGAGATGCCCCGGCGGGTCTGCTCCTCGTACAGGAAGGCCTCGACCAGCAGCGACGTCGCCAGGATCTTGTTGCGCGGGCTGTACAGCAGGTTGGCGCGTGGCACGTGGGTGGCGCACACCGGCTTGCACTTGCCGCAGCGCAGGCAGTCCTTGACGCTTTCGGCAATGGCGCCGATGTCGCTCTGCTGCATGATGATCGACTCGTGCCCCATCAGCCCGAACGACGGCGTATAGGCGTTGCGCAGGTCGGCGCCGGGCAGCAGCTTGCCCTTGTTGAAGCGGCCCTGCGGGTCGACCTTCTGCTTGTAGGCGCGGAAGTCGCCGATCTCTTCCTCGGTCAGGAATTCCAGCTTGGTGATGCCGATGCCGTGCTCGCCCGAGATCACGCCGTCCAGCGAGCGCGCCAGGCCCATGATGCGGGCCACCGCGCGGTGCGCGTCCTGCAGCATGTCGTAGTCGTCGGAGTTGACCGGGATGTTGGTGTGCACGTTGCCGTCGCCGGCGTGCATGTGCAGCGCGACGAAGACGCGGCCGCGCAGCACCTGCTTGTGGATCTTCTGCGCTTCGTCGAGGATAGGCTTGAACTCGCCACCGTTGAAGATCTTGCGCAACTCGGCGCGGATCTCGGTCTTCCACGAGACGCGGATGGTGCGGTCCTGCAGCAGGTGGAACACGGTGGCGTCGGGCTGCTGCTGCAGCCGCGCCTCGAACTCCTGCCCCAGCAGCCCCAGCCCGTGCCCGATCAGCGAGGCCTTGGCCTGCGCCAGCGGCGTGTCGAGGTGGGCTTGCAGGTAGCGCCAGCGCGCGCGGATCTCGCGCAGCAGCGTCAGCGCGTGCTGCACGCGGTCTTCCAGCAGCTCGGCGCTGGGAATCTCGTTGGCGTCGTCGCTGCGGCCCAGCGGCAGGTTGCCGCGTGCGAAGAACGCTTCGAGGGTGTCGACCAGCTGCAGCTTGCTCTTGATCGACAGCTCGATATTGATGCGCTCGATGCCGTCGGTGTACTCGCCCATGCGGTTGAGCGGGATCACCACGTCTTCGTTGATCTTGAAGGCGTTGGTGTGCTTGGCGATGGCGGCGGTGCGCGAGCGGTCCAGCCAGAACTTCTTGCGCGCCTCGGGGCTGACGGCGATAAAGCCTTCGCCGCTCTTGCCGTTGGCCATGCGGATCACTTCCGAGGTGGCACGCGCCACGGCGTCTTCATCGTCGCCGACGATATCGCCAATCAGCACCATCTTCGGGAAGGCGTTGCGCTTGCTCTTGGTGGCGTAGCCGACCGCGCGCAGGTAGCGCTCGTCCAGGTGCTCCAGGCCCGCCAGGATGGCGCCGCCGGGCTTGCGCGTCTCCGCGTCGAGGAAGTCCTTGATCTCGACGATGCTGGGGATGGCGTCGCGCGCCTGGCCGAAGAATTCCAGGCACACGGTGCGGATGAACTTCGGCATGCGATGCAGGATCCAGCGCGCGCTGGTGATGATGCCGTCGCAGCCTTCCTTCTGCACGCCGGGCAGGCCGGCCAGGAACTTGTCGGTGACGTCCTTGCCCAGGCCTTCCTTGCGGAACTTGCGGCCTTCGATGGCAAGCGTCTCGGTGCGCAGCACCTTCTCGCCCGGGGCGCGGTTGCCGTCCGACCACTTCAGTTCGAAAGTGGCCACCGGCACGTCGTGGATCTTGCCCAGGTTGTGGTCCAGCCGGGTGATCTCCAGCCAGTTGCCCTCCGGGTCCACCATGCGCCACCAGGCCAGGTTGTCGAGCGCGGTGCCCCACAGCACGGCCTTCTTGCCGCCGGCGTTCATGGCGACGTTGCCGCCGATGCACGAGGCGTCGATCGAGGTCGGATCCACCGCGAACACCAGCCCGGCCTTGTCTGCGGCATCGGCCACCCGGCGCGTCACCACGCCGGCGCCCGAGAAGATGGTCGCGACCTTGTGCGACACGCCCGGCAGGTCGGTCTGCTCGACCGGCCCCAGCTGCTCCAGCTTCTCGGTATTGATCACCGCGCTCATCGGCGTCAGCGGCACGGCGCCGCCGGTGTAGCCGGTGCCGCCCCCGCGCGGGATGATGGTCAGGCCGAGCTCGAAGCAGCCCTTGACCAGGCCGGCGATCTCTTCCTCGGTGTCAGGCGTCAGCACCACGAACGGGTATTCGACGCGCCAGTCGGTGGCGTCGGTCACGTGCGACACGCGCGACAGGCCATCGAACTTGATGTTGTCCTTCTGCGTGACGCGGCCCAGCACGCGCTGCGCGCGCTTGCGCAGGTCGTAGGCGGCGGCGAATTCGTTCTTGAAGTCCTCGATCGCCTGCTTGGCGAAGGCGACCAGCTGCTCCACGCGGTGCGAGCGGTCCTCGGCGGCGGGCTCGGCGTGCTCGGCACGGTCGGCGGCGCGGCGCTTCTCGATCTCGTTCAGGCGGTGGTGCAGCGCGCTGACCAGCATCTGACGGCGCTTGGGATTTTCCAGCAGGTCGTCCTGCAGGTAGGGGTTGCGGCGTACCACCCAGATATCGCCCAGCACCTCGTACAGCATGCGCGCCGAGCGGCCAGTGCGGCGCTCGCTGCGCAGCTCGTCCAGGATGCGCCAGGCCTCTTCGCCGAGCAGCCGGATGACAATCTCGCGGTCCGAAAAGGACGTGTAGTTATAGGGAATTTCACGCAGGCGCGGCGGGGCGTCCTGCGCGGCGAGCTTGGCGTCGAGCACGAGTGGGGCGTTCATGGGGGGACCGCTTCCTGCTGCGCACGGGGACAGTGCGCGAATCGTTCAGTAAAGGGCGATTGTACTGCAAGCCCTGCTTTCGCCGCACCGCAACATGACGGAATCCTTGTCGGAACAAGGGATTAGCGCCATCAGGCGAGCCCGATCCGCCGGCAAAAACGGCGTCGGCGCCGCCCGGCAATCAGAGCCAGGCCTTTACCGTGTGCGCAATGTTCTGCCAGAAAGTGTCCGGGATCCACATCAGGCTGGCCGTCATGACCAGGTAGCGCAGGAACTTGCCGACCGCCATCCAGGCCAGGCTGGGCCAGAATGACAGGCGCAGCCAGCCCGCCAAAGTGCACAACGGATCACCAACACCGGGCAGCCACGACAGCAGCAGCGTGGGCGGTCCCAGCCGGCGCATCCAGCGGAAGTAGCGGGCATCGAGCTTGGGCTTGGGCGGCTTGCGCGCGTGGGCGCGGTGCTCCAGGTGCTCGACCTCGTGCTCGCGCGCGCGGCGCCGCTTGTGGTAGCGCACCAGTGCCAGCTTGGCGGCGTAGCCCAGCCACCAGTCGATCGCGCCGCCGACCGTGTTGCCGGCGGTGGCGACCAGGATCGCCGGCCAGAACATCTGCGGATTGAGCTTGACGTAGCCGAACACGGCGGGCTCGGACCCGAGCGGCAGCAAGGTGGCCGACACCAGGCTGACCACGAAGATCGCGGGCAGGCCTACCTTGGGCAAGGCAACGGTTTCAAACAGCCAGTCGAAGAAGGCTTCCATGTAAGGGGACAGGGCCGGTGGCGCGGCTCATTCTAGCCGGCCCTGCCCCGAACGGGGCGCGGGCAAACCACATGGCACCTGTGCGGGATTTGTGATTAACTGTTAGAGCCTGTCGCGGCCAAACGTTCGCCGGCCGTGCGATGCGCCGGCCGCAAGGTTCGCCGGCGCACCAACAGCAGTTGCAGCGGCAGCACCAATATCACGAATTAGCCGTCCTATAGCCGTCTTAAGCGGCAGTACCGCGTCGTGGCCAGTCCCGCGCTTTGCTTTCGGGATCCTGGAATTGGTCATGCGCGTCCACCCCACATGGAGACAAGCATGGCGATTCCGATCCGCCTGACGGTCAACGGCAAGCCCGTTGACGCGCAGGTAGAACCCAACACCCTCCTGGTCCAGTTCCTGCGCGAACAGCTGCGCCTGACCGGCACCCACGTCGGCTGCGACACCGCGCAATGCGGCGCCTGCACGGTCCACCTGGACGGCCGCGCGGTCAAGTCGTGCAACATCCTGGCGCTGCAGGCGGACGGCGCCACCGTGACCACCATCGAAGGGCTGGCCGGGGACAAGGCGGGCAACGGCCTGCATCCGATGCAGGAGGCCTTCCGCGAATGCCACGGGCTGCAATGCGGCTTCTGCACGCCCGGCATGGTGATGAGCGCGACCGCACTGGTCCGGGAACATCCCGACGCCGACGCCGCCACCATCCGCAAGCACCTGGAAGGCAACCTGTGCCGCTGCACCGGCTACCACAACATCGTGCGCGCGGTGCAGCAGGGCCAGGCGGGCATGCAGGCCAGCGCTGAATGAGGGAGACCGCCATGAACGCACCCGATAACCAGCGCCTGGTGGGCGCCTCCGTCAAGCGCAAGGAAGACTATCGCTACCTGACCGGCAACGGCCAGTACACCGACGACATCGTGCTGCCGCAGCAGAGCTACGCTTACTTCCTGCGCTCGCCGCACGCGCACGCGCGCATCCGCGCCATCGACAAGACCGCGGCGCAAGCCGCGCCCGGCGTGATCGCCGTGCTGACCGGCGCCGACCTCGCCGCCGACAAGGTCGGCGGCCTGCCCTGCGGCTGGCTGATCCACAGCATCGACGGCTCGCCGATGAAGGAACCGCCGCACCCGGTGATCGCGCACGACAAGGTGCGCCACGTCGGCGACCAAGTGGCGCTGGTGATCGCCGAGACCCTGCAGCAGGCGCGCGACGCCGCCGAGCAGATCGACGTCGACTACGAAGAGCTGCCCGCCGTGGTCGGCGCCGCCGATGCGGCGTCGGCATCGACGCTGGTGCATGACGAGGTGCCGGCCAACACCTGCTACACGTGGGGCCACGGCGACAAGGCCGCCACCGACGCTGCCTTCGCCAGGGCCGCGCACGTGACCACGCTGGAGATCGTCAACAACCGGCTGATACCCAACGCGATCGAGCCGCGCGCGGTCAACGCCAGCTATGCGCGCCAGGACGACAGCTACACCGTCTACGTGGCCAGCCAGAACCCGCACGTCGAGCGCCTGCTGATGGGCGCTTTCGTGCTCGGGCTGCCGGAATCGCGGCTGCGCATCATCGCGCCCGACGTCGGCGGCGGGTTCGGCTCCAAGATCTTCCTGTACCCGGAAGACGTGGCGCTGACCTGGGCGTCGAAGAAGGTGGGACGGCCGGTCAAGTGGACCGCGGATCGTAGCGAATCCTTCCTGACCGACGCGCACGGCCGCGACCACGTGACCCGGGCCGAGCTGGCGCTCGACGCCGACGGCAAGTTCCTGGCGCTGCGGGTGCATACGGTCGCCAATATGGGCGCCTACCTGTCGACCTTCGCCAGCAGCGTGCCGACCATCCTCTATGCGACGCTGCTGGCCGGCCAGTACGCCACCCCGGCGATCTATGCCGAGGTCAAGGCGGTGTTCACCAACACCGCGCCGGTCGATGCCTACCGTGGCGCGGGGCGGCCCGAAGCGACCTTCGTGGTCGAACGCCTGGTCGAAACTGCAGCGCGCGAGCTGAACATCGATCCGGCCGAACTGCGCCGCAAGAACTTCATCCGCCAGTTCCCGTACGCGACCCCGGTGGGCCTGACCTACGACACCGGCGACTACGAGCCCTGCCTGGCGCGCGCGCAGGAGCTGGCCGACGTCAAGGGCTTCCCGGCGCGGCGCGACGAAGCGAGGCAGCGCGGCAAGCTGCGCGGCCTCGGTTATTCCTGCTACATCGAAGCCTGCGGGCTGGCGCCATCCAACATCGCCGGCGCGCTCGGCGCGCGCGCGGGCCTGTTCGAGGTGGGCGAGATCCGCGTGCACCCGACCGGCACGGTGACGGTCTTCACCGGCTCGCACAGCCATGGCCAGGGGCACGAGACCACCTTCGCGCAGGTCGTGGCGGACCGCCTCGGGCTGGGGCTCGACCAGGTCGAGATCGTGCACGGCGACACCGGGCGCGTGCCGTTCGGCATGGGCACCTACGGCTCGCGCTCGCTGGCGGTAGGCGGCTCGGCCATCGTCAAGGCGCTCGACAAGATCGAGGCCAAGGCCAAGAAGATCGCCGCGCACCTGCTGGAGGCGTCCGACAGCGACATCGAGTTCAGCAACGGCGTGTTCCGCGTGGCCGGGACCGACCGCACCAAGACCTTCGGCGAGGTCGCGCTGAGCGCCTACGTGCCGCACAACTACCCGCTCGACAAGCTCGAGCCCGGCCTGAATGAAAACGCCTTCTACGACCCGACCAACTTCACCTACCCTTCGGGCGCCTATGTGTGCGAGGTGGAGGTCGACCCCGACACCGGCGCCTCGCAGGTGGTCAAGTTCACCGCGGTCGACGACTTCGGCAACATCATCAACCCGATGATCGTCGAGGGCCAGGTGCATGGCGGCATCGGCCAGGGGCTGGGCCAGGCCATGCTGGAGCAGTGCGTCTACGACCATGACAGCGGACAGCTGCTGACCGGTTCGTACATGGACTACGCCATGCCGCGCGCCGGCGACCTGCCCGACTTCAACGTCGAGACCGCCAGCGGCACGCCGTGCACGCACAACCCGCTGGGGGTGAAGGGCTGCGGCGAGGCCGGCGCGATCGGCTCGCCGCCGGCGTTCATCAACGCGCTGGTCGATGCACTGGCGCCGCTCGGCGTGAAGGATGTGCAGATGCCCGCCACGCCGCATCGCGTGTGGCAGGCGATCCAGGCCGCGCAACCCCAACCCTGAGCCACCCCAGCGCAAAGGAAACCGACATGTACGCATTCAACTTTGAACGCGCCGCGGATGCCAAGACGGCAGTGGCCAGGCTCAAGGCCGATCCCGCCGCCAAGTTCCTCGGCGGCGGCCAGAGCCTGCTGGCGGCGATGAAGCTGCGGCTGGCATCGCCGTCGACACTGGTCGACGTCGCGCGCATTCCCGGCATGGCCGAGATCCGCGTCGAAGGCAACGAGATCGTGATCGGCGCCGCCGCACGCCATGCCGACGTGGAAGCGAATGCCGAGGTGCGCCAGCGCATCCCGGCGCTGGCGACGCTGGCCGGCGGCATCGGCGACCGGCAGGTGCGCGCGATGGGCACCATCGGCGGCGCGCTGGCCAATGACGATCCTGCCGCGGACTACCCGGCCGGCGTGCTGGGACTGGGCGCCACCGTGGTCACCGACCGCCGCAGCATCGCGGCCGACGACTTCTTCAAGGGCCTCTATGAGACCGTGCTGGAAGCCGACGAGCTGATCACCGCGGTACGCTTCCCGATACCGGACCAGGCCGCCTACGCCAAGTTTGCCAACCCGGCGTCGCGCTTCGCGCTGGTGGGCGTGCTGGTGGCGCGCACCGGCAACGCGGTGCGCGTCGCCGTCACCGGCGCGGCGGACAGCGTGTTCCGGTGCCAGCCGCTGGAGCAGGCGCTGTCCGGCGACTTCACCGCGCCGGCGGCGCGCGGGGTGAAGGTCGATGCGGGACGGCTGAACAGCGACCTGCATGGGTCGGCGCAGTACCGGGCGCATTTGATCCCGGTGCTGGCGGCCAGGGCGGTGGAGGCGGCGCTGAAGGGCTAGTGGCGTTTCCCGTTTCACCATTGTGTGCTCCCCTCTCCCGCAAGGCGGGAGAGGGGTTGGGGGTGAGGGCCGGAGCATCCACGGAGTAGGCGCCCTCGCTATTGCCAACGCCCGCCCTCGCCCCCGCCCCTCTCCCGCACGCGGGAGAGGGCAGCAAAGCGCCAGGCGTAGTGACGCCCAGCATAGAAATCATGCTCCCCACCTCCATCGACGACACCCTCGCCCAGCTCGCCCACCAGCAATACTTCGCCGACCGCGAAACCGCCACGGTGCTCTACCTCGCGCTGCGCATGCAGCGCCCGCTGTTCCTCGAAGGCGAGCCCGGCGTCGGCAAGACGGCATTGGCGCTGGCCATGGCCAGCGTGCTCGGCACGCGGCTGCTGCGGCTGCAGTGCTATGAGGGGCTCGATGCCGCCAGCGCGCTCTACGAATGGGACTACCCGCGCCAGATCATGGCGCTGCGCCTGGCCGAGGCGCGCGGCGAGCGGCCCGAGGCGCAATCGCTGTACCACGACGACTACCTGCTCAAGCGCCCCTTGCTGGAGGCGCTGCTGCCCGACCCCGCCGCGCCGGGGGTGCCGCGCGTGCTGCTGATCGACGAGATCGACCGCGCCGACGAACCGTTCGAAGCCTTCCTGCTGGAGGTGCTGTCCGAGTTCCAGGTGTCGATCCCGGAGATCGGCGTGATCCGCGCCGAGCGCCCGCCGCTGATCGTGATTACCTCGAACCGTACGCGCGAGGTGCATGACGCGCTCAAGCGCCGCTGCCTGTACCAGTGGGTCGGCTATCCGGAGCGCGAGCGCGAGCTGCAGATCGTCGCGGCGCGCGCACCCGAGGCCGCGGCCGCGCTGCAGGTGCAGGCGATCGACTTCGTGCACCGGCTGCGCGGCATCGACCTGTTCAAGGCGCCCGGCATCGCCGAGGCCATCGACTGGTGCCGCGCGCTGGCGGCGCTGGGCACCACCGAGCTCGATCCGCAGTCGGTGCGCGATACGCTGGGCGTGCTGCTCAAGTACCAGGACGACCTGGCGCGCGTCGACGGCCCCACCGTGGCGGAATTGCTGGCCGGCGCCACGCCGGGGGGCTGAGCCGTGCCGATGCTCCACGCCGGCGCGCGCAGCGGCGGTCCACCGGCGGGACTGCCGGTGCTGGCGCGCAACGTCACCCACTTCATGCGGCTGCTGCGCGATGGCGGCTTTGCGCTGTCGCCCGCGCATGCGGTCGATGCGCTCGCCGCGCTGCGCCTGGTCGATATCGGCCGGCGCGACGAGGTGCGCGCCGCGCTGGCGGCGCTGGTGCTGTCCGGCCCCGACCAGCGGCCGCTGTTCGACGCCGCCTTCGACCTGTTCTGGCGCGATCCCGACTGGGAAGGCAAGCTGCGCGCGCTGCTGCTGCCGCGTGTCGAAGCGGGCGCGCCGCCGCCGAAGCGCAACAACCGGCTGGCCGATGCGCTGGCCGCGCGCCAGCCGGACATGCCGGCGCGCCCGGCGCAGACCGAAGCCGAACGCATCCACGTGCCGCTGACCTTCTCCGACCAGGAACGCCTGGCGCAGCGCGATTTCGAAACGCTGACCGCGCAGGAATGGCGCACGCTGCAGCACCTGGTGCGCACCCGCCGCACCCATCTGGCACTGCAGCGCACGCGCCGGCTGCGCGCCGCCACCTGCGGCACCCATGCCGACCTGCGTGCCAGCGCGCGCCTGGCGGTGCGCCAGCACGGCGAGTGGCTGCGCTGGAAATTCCGCAAGCATGCCGAGCGCAAGCCGCCGCTGGTGCTGCTGCTCGATATCTCCGGCTCGATGAGCCAGTACTCGCGCGCGGTGCTGTACTTCTGCCACGCGCTGATGCAGTCGCGCGAGCGGCTGGCGGTATTCCTGTTCGGCACGCGCCTGACCAACATCACCCGCTCGCTGCGCGAACGCGACCCGGACGAGGCCGTCGCCGTCATCACCGGCCAGGTGCGCGACTGGGCCGGCGGCACCCGCATCGGCGCCGCGCTGGCGAGCTTCAACCGCCACTGGGCGCGCCGCACGCTGTCCGGGCGCGCCACCGTGCTGCTGGTCACAGATGGCCTCGACCACGAGCAGATCGACCTGCTCGGCGCGGAGATGGCGCGGCTGCGCCGCTTTGCCCACCGCATCGTCTGGCTCAACCCGCTGCTGCGCTACCCCGGCTTCGCGCCGCAGGCGCGTGGCGTGCAGGCCATCCTGCCGCACGTCGACGCGCTGCGCCCGGCGCATAACCTGGACAGCCTGCTGGCGCTCGAGACGCTGCTGTCCGACCACGGCGGCCCGCCCCGGGCCGCCGCTCCCGCCACGCCCCCCAAGGAAGCCCCGCCATGGAAATGAACCAGAGCCAGCGCCTGCCGGTCCCGCAGCAGGTGGCATGGGAAGCGCTCAACGACACCGAGCTGCTCAAGCAATGCATCCCCGGATGTGAGAGTATCGAGCCCGACGGCGACCACGCCTACCTGCTGGCCATGACGGCCGCGGTGGGCCCGGTCAAGGCGCGCTTCAAGGGCCGCATGGCGCTGGAAGACATCCAGGCGCCCGACAGCTACACCATCCGTTTCGACGGCCAGGGTGGCGCGGCGGGCTTCGGCAAGGGCAGCGCCCGGGTCCGGCTGGAACCAGACGGCGATGAAACTGTCCTGACCTATACCGTCAACGCCCAGGTGGGGGGCAAGATCGCCCAGATCGGCTCGCGGCTGGTGGACGCCGCGGCACGCAAGATGGCTGACACGTTCTTTGCGCGCTTCACCGAGGCCGTCACCCCTGACGCCACAGACAGCACGCCAGCGGCCGAGGGCGCCCCCGCCGCAGCCGCCGGCGATAACTCCGATAACGAACCGACAGAACAAGCGAAGCGGAAACGATCATGGACAGCGTGGATCTCGAAGTCCTGAAGAACAGCGTGCAGTGGCAGCAGCAGGGCCATCGCGTGCTGCTGGTGACGGTAGTGCGGACCTGGGGCTCGTCGCCCCGGCCCGAGGGCGCGATGCTGGCGGTGCGCGACGACGGCCTGGTGGTGGGCTCGGTCTCGGGCGGCTGCATCGAGGACGACATCATCGATCGCGTGCGGCGGCAAGGGATCACCTCGGACCGCCCCGAAGCGATCAAGTACGGCATCAGCGCCGAGGAGGCGCACCGCTTTGGCCTGCCGTGCGGCGGCACCATCGAGCTGGTCGCCGAGCCGCTCAAGCCGGCCAGCGGCATTGCCGAACTGCTCGACGCCGTGGAGAACGGCCGGCTGGTCGCGCGCACGCTGGACATGGACACCGGCGTGGCCACGCTGGGGCCGGCCAACGCCACCGACGGTCTGGCGTTCGACGGCAGGACCCTGCTCACCATCCACGGCCCGCGCTACCGCATGCTGGTGATCGGCGCCGGGCAGCTGTCCAAGTACCTGTGCCAGATCGCCGTCGGCCTTGGCTTCCAGGTCACCGTCTGCGACCCGCGCGAGGAATACACCGAGACCTGGGACATCCCCGGCGTCACCATGGTGCGCACCATGCCGGACGACACCGTCACCGACATGAAGCTGGACGAGCGCTGCGCGGTGATCGCGCTGACGCACGACCCCAAGCTGGACGACCTGGCGCTGATGGAGGCGCTGCGCACGCGCGCCTTCTATGTGGGCGCGCTGGGGTCGCGCCGCAACAACCAGGCGCGCCGCGAACGGCTCAAGGAGTTCGACCTGACCGAGCTGCAGCTGGCACGCCTGCACGGCCCGGTGGGCATCTATATCGGCAGCCGCACGCCGCCGGAGATCGCCATCTCGATCCTGGCCGAGGTGATCGCGGCCAAGAACCACGTATCGCTGCCCGACATCCTGCAGGTGGAAGGCGCCAAGGCCGCGCGCGAGATGGCTGCCAGCACCGGCAGCAGCTGCGACGTGGCGCCCGATCCTGCCTGACGACCCCGCGAGTGCCGCCATGACCGCCGCCCCCAACGCCCCCCTGCTCCGCACCGACCTGCCCACCGGCGTCCTGCTGGCGGCGGGCTTCGGCCGCCGCTTCGATGCCGCCGGCCAGCGCAACAAGCTGCTCGAGCTGCTGCCCGGCGGGCGCTCCGTGGCCTGGCGCAGCGCCCGCACGCTGGCAGCGGCGCTGCCGGAGTCGATCGCCGTGATCCGCCCCGGCAACCCCGCGCTGGCCGAAGAACTGCGCCGCGGCGGCTGCCGCGTGCTGGAGGCGCCCGAGGCCGAAGCCGGCATGGGCGCGGCGCTGCGCGCCGCCGTCGCGGCGACGCCGGAAGCGCGCGGCTGGGTGGTGGCGCTGGCCGACATGCCGTGGCTGCCGATGGAACTGATCCGCGCGGTGGCGCTGACCATCACCACGCCCGACACCATCGCCGCGCCGTGGCGCAACGGGCAACGCGGCCATCCGGTGGGCTTTGGCGCGGCATGGCGCGACGCCCTGCTGGCGCTGGACGGCGACGAAGGCGCGCGCGCGCTGCTGAAGGACAAGCCGGTGACGCGGATCCTGACGGAAGACGAGGGCGCGTTCCGGGATATCGATACGCCGGCGGATTTGCGCCGAGGCTGAGGCACCCTCACATCCCGCTGTGTTCTCCCCTCTCCCGCGCGCGGGAGAGGGGCGGGGGTGAGGGCGAGCGGTGGCAATAGCGACAGGCATCGCTTCGTTGATGCTCCGGCCCTCACCCCAACCCTCTCCCGCAAGCGGAAGAGGGAGTACACGAGCGGGAGTTTGGAAGGCTCGAGGCAACTACGCCGCTGCGTGTTTCGAACGGCAACGCTGCGAGCCAAGCCGCAAGCCGACTCAGCCGCTGCCCTCCTGAGCCTCGGCCAGTTCCGTGGTCTTCACCGCCATGATGAAATCATTGCGGTGCAAGCCCTTGATCTTCTTCGTGCGCCACGACACCGTCGCATGTCCCCAGCCGAAGCTGATCTCGGGATGATGCCCCTGCGCCTCGGCCAGCTGGCCGACGCCGCTCACGAAGGCCAGCGCCTGCGCGAAATTGCCGAAGCTGAAACGCCGCTCGAGCCGTGTCGCGCCATCGGCCAGTTCCCAGCCGGGCGCCTGCTGCAGCAGGGCCTCGGCCTCGTCGGGCGTCAGCGGCGGCACGCCGCCGCGGCAAGGCGTGCACGATTGCGCCGCCAGGTTGTCTTCGCTCATGGTCTTGCTCCCCGACCGCAACGCGCCGTCTCTATGCGCCTTCGGTCTCGGTCAGTGCGCGCAGGTACTCACGGCTCCACCAGTGCACATCCTGCGCGCGGATGCGCTCCAGCAGTTTCTGGTGGCGCTGCTGGCGCTCGGCCAGCGGCATGTGCAGCGCCTGCTGGATCGCCTGCGCGGTGGCGCGGGTGTCGTAGGGATTGACCAGCAGCGCCTCGCGCAGCTGCTCGGCCGCGCCGGCGAAGCGCGACAGCACCAGCACGCCGGGATCCTCCGGGTCCTGCGCGGCGATGAATTCCTTGGCCACCAGGTTCATGCCGTCGCGCAGCGGCGTCACCAGCGCCACGCGGCTGGCGCGGCACAGCCCGGGCAGCCGCTTGCGCGCGGTGGTGCGGTGGATATAGCGCACCGGCATCCAGTCCAGCTCGCCGAATTCGCCGTTGATCGAGCCGCTCAGCTGCTCCATCTCGCGGCGCAGGTCGACATAGGCATCGACCGATTCGCGCGAGGGCGCGGCGATCTGCACCAGCGTCGCGCTCGAGCGGTTCTCGGGGTACTCGGCCAGCAGCCGGTAGAACGCCTTGAGCCGCTGCGGCAGGCCCTTGGAATAGTCGAGCCGGTCGATGCCCAGCAGCAGCCGGCGGCGCGCGTACTGCGCGCACATCATCTCGTAGGTTTCCTGCGCTTCCTCGCCGCGGCCCAGTTCCATGAACTCGTCGACGTCGATGCCGATCGGGAACGCCTGCGCCCGCACCGTGCGGTGGAAGGCGCGGTAGCGGTGCTCACCCATCGGCTCGGCCTGCGCTTCGGCCTGCACGTAGCGCGAGAAATGCTCGACGTCGGCGTGGCTCTGGAAACCGAGCAGGTCGTAGGCGAACAGCGCGCGCATCAGCCATTCATGCTGCGGGATCGCGGCCAGGATCAGCGGCGGCGGCAGCGGCACGTGCAGGAAGAAGCCGATCTTCTGCCCGCAGCCGATCGCGCGCAGCTCGGACGCCAGCGGGATCAGGTGGTAGTCGTGGATCCAGATGATGTCGTCGGGCTGCAGCAGCGGCGCCAGCTTGCGCGCGAACAGCTGGTTCACGCGCCGGTAGCCGTTGAGAAAGTTGGAATCGAAATCCGCCAGGTCGAGCCGGTAGTGGAACACCGGCCACAGCACGCCGTTGCTGTAGCCCAGGTAGTAAGCGTCGTGGTCCTCGCGGCTCAGGTCGACGGTGGCCAGCGTGACGTTGCCGGCCTGCTGCAGGTGCAGGTCGCCTTCGCCGGGGGTGCCGCCCTGGGCGGTTTCCAGCGCCTTGCCGCTCCAGCCGAACCACAGGCCGCCGGTCTGCCGCAGGGCTTCGGAAAGCGCGACTGCCAGGCCGCCCGCGGCCACGTTGCGGGGATCTGCGACCCGGTTGGATACCGCTACAAGTCTTGGCATAGATGGTTTCTTGAGTCCCTTGTTCTTTGTGCCGGCCCTGCCGCCGTGCCGCGTGCCACCCCGCCGTGCGCGATCAGATCACCGTATCCCACGGCGCCGACAGCCGCATGGCGCCATTGATCAGGCCGACCATCGAGTAGGTCTGCGGGAAATTGCCCCACATCTCGCCGGTCACCGGATGGGTATCCTCGGACAGCAGCCCGAGCGGGTTGCGCGCGGCCAGCATGGCCTCGAAGATTTCGCGCGCCTGGTCGCGGCGGCCGATGCGCGCGAGCGCGTCGATGCGCCAGAAGGTGCAGATATTGAACGCGGTCTCGGGCTTGCCGAAATCGTCCGGGGCCTCGTAGCGGCGCATGTACGGGCCATCGCACAGCGAGGTCTCCAGCGCCTTGACGGTAGCGATGAAACGCGGATCGCGCGGGTCGATGAAGTTGACCTCGGCCATCAGCAGCACGCTCGCGTCCAGTTCCCGCCCGCCGAAGCTTTCGGCGAAGGCCTGGCGCGATTCGCTCCACGACTCGGCCAGGATGCGTTCCTTCATGCGGCTGGCGTGGCCGTGCCAGTATGCGGCGCGCTCGGGCAGCACCAGTTTCTCGGCCACCTTGGCGAGCCGGTCGCAGGCGGCCCAGCTCATCAGCGCCGACGAGGTATGCACCCGTGCGCGCGTGCGCAGCTCCCACATGCCGGCGTCGGGCGTGCCGAACACCCGCACCGCCTGCTCGCCCACTGCTTCGAGGCGGCCGAACTCGGCCGGGCCGCCGCGATGCAGCAGCCGGTGGTCATGGAAGGCCTGCGCCGCGCCCAGCACTACGTTGCCATAGACATCATGCTGGAAGTGCTCCTGCGCCTGGTTGCCGACGCGCACCGGCCCCATGCCGCGGTAGCCGGGCAGGTGGTCGAGCATGCTTTCTGGCAATTCGCGCTCCAGGCCGATGCCGTACAGCGGCTGGATATGGCCGTCCTGCGACTGCATCACCACGTTGGAGAGCCAGCGCAGGTAGTCCTCCATGGTGCCGACCTCGGACAGGCTGTTGAGCGCGCGCACCACGAAGAAGGCATCGCGCAGCCAGCAGAAGCGGTAGTCCCAGTTGCGGCCGCTGCCCGGCGCCTCCGGAATGCTGGTGGTCATGGCCGCGACGATGGCGCCGGTCTCTTCGTACAGGGACATCTTCAGCGTGATGGCGGCGCGGATCACCGCGTCCTGCCATTCGCGCGGCACCGCCAGCCGGCGGCTCCACAGGCGCCAGTAGGCGGTGGTCTCCTGCTCGAAGTCGCGCGCGGTTTCCTCGACGCCGTGCGCCAGGGTCTCGTCCGGGCCCAGGATGAAGTTATGCCCGCGCGTGACCAGGAACGGCGTGTGCGACAGCACGTAGGCCAGCGGCGCGTCGGTGGTCATGCGCAGGGTCATGTCGTCGCCGATGTAGCGCACGTGGCTGCTGCCGCGCGTGACCTGCGGCGCCTTGCGGCCCCATTCGAAGCGCGGCGCCACCACCACGCGCACACGCGGCGCGCCGCGCACCGGGCGGATGCGGCGGATCAGCGTGGTCGGCCGGAAATAGCGCCCGAGCCGGAAAAAGCGCGGCGCGAAATCGGTGATCTCGAGGCAGTTGCCGTGGCTGTCCGTCAGGCGCGTGCGCAGCACCGCGGTATTGGGCTCGTACCACTGCCGCGACGAGTGGAAATCCTCGATCTCGATCGAGAAATGGCCGGCGTTCTCGCTCGGATCCAGCAGCGCATTGAACACCGGGTCGCCGTCGAAGCGCGGCAGGCAGGACCAGACGATGCGTCCGCGGCAATCGACCAGCGCCGAAATGGCGCAGTTGCCGATCATGCCAAGCGATAGCGACGGGTTGGCGAAGCGGGTACCGCCGTCTACGGTTCGATTGACGCCTTCGGTCGGCGGCTTGCCCAGCTCTGCCGGGCTGCTCGGATTGGTCACGGCAGGTTCTCCCTTACGATGTCGTGGGGCGCCCGCCCCGGCCTGGCCCGGCCTCGTGGGGCACGACGCGCGGTGCGCCGGCGCCGGCGCCGGCGGATGACGCCAGCGCATGCGCCGAGCGGTGCAGCCAGCTGCGCAGCGCCGCCGGGCCCGGCACGCTCACCGCCGCGACGGTCTCGCGCTGGCCCACCAGCACGCCCAGCCCGCCCAGCTTGCGCACCGCGGCGAAGCCGGGTTCGTCGGTCATGTCGTCGCCGGCGAAGAGCGGCACGCGCTCGGCAAAGGGCGCGGACTTCATGAAGGCCGCAATGGCATCGCCCTTGTCGACGCCGGCCGGCTTGATCTCGACCACCATCTTGCCTGGCAGCGCTTCCAGGCCGACGGCATGGCGCAATACGTCAGTGACCGCGGCATCGACGATGCCGGCCAGTTCGGGCGCCTGCCGGTAGTGGATCGCCACCGCGACCGACTTGCGCTCCAGCCGCAGCGCCGGATAGGCGCGCACCAGCGCTTCCAGGTGGGGAATCAGCGGTTCGAGCCCGGGGGCCTGGGTCTTGGACACCATGCCGCCGTCGGTGCGGAATTCGGCGCCGTGGATGCCGGCCGCGGGCAACTGCAGCGGCTGCAGGAAGTGGTCGAGTTCGAGGATCGGCCGCCCGGAGATGACAGCCAGCGCGCCGTCCAGCCGCTGGTACAGCGTGCGCAGCGTGCCGACCAGTTCTGGTTCGACCTGCACCAGTTCGGGCCGCGGGGCCAGGTCGGCCAGCGTGCCGTCGAAGTCGAGAAACAGGGCGGTATTGGGTTCGATTAGCGGTAGCTGTGGCATCGCGTCACACCGTAACACGTCGTTTTGACCGGCGTCCACCGGGCGCCGTCCTACATGGCGCAAGCGCAACCTCGGCGCGATGCAAGTCCCGGCACCGGCCCGCCGGGCCGTTTGCACCATGCACAGAGTGAATGCCGGTCCACTCCGCCGCCACGGCGCCCGCGTCGCGGCACGACCGCCAGGCGGCGACTGCGCCGCCCCGGCCGGTGCGGCAAGCCGGCTTCCTTTATCATTGACGGTTTCCGCCAGAATTTCCCGGCTTTTTTGCGCGCCTGCCGCGCGCGCGCCGGCCAGCCCCGAGACCATGACCCGCCAGTCCGCCGCCCGACCCGATTACTTGAAGAAGATCCTGACCGCCAAGGTCTATGACGTGGCGCAGGAGACCGAACTGACCTATGCGCACCAGCTGTCGGCGCGCACCGGCAACTCGGTCTGGTTCAAGCGCGAGGACACCCAGCCGGTCTTCTCCTTCAAGCTGCGCGGCGCGTACAACAAGATGGCGTCGCTGTCGCCGGAAGAGCTGAAGCGCGGCGTGATCGCCGCGTCGGCCGGCAATCACGCCCAGGGCGTGGCGCTGGCCGCGGCCCGGCTGCAATGCAAGGCCATCATCGCCATGCCGGTGACCACGCCGCAGGTGAAGATCGACGCCGTGCGCGAGCGCGGCGGCCAGTGGGTCGAGATCGTGCTGCACGGCGAGTCCTACAGCGACGCCTACAACCACGCCGCGGTGCTGGAGAAGAAGCACAAGCTGACCTTCATCCACCCGTTCGACGACCCCGAGGTGATCGCCGGCCAGGGCACCATCGCCATGGAGATCCTGCGCCAGCATCCCGGCCCGATCCATGCGGTGTTCGTCGCCATCGGCGGCGGCGGGCTGATTTCCGGCGTCGCCGCGTACATCAAGGCGGTGCGCCCCGAGATCAAGGTCATCGGCGTGCAGACGGTGGATTCGGACGCGATGAAGCGCTCGGTCGATGCCGGCAAGCGCATCGAGCTGAAGGAGGTGGGCCTGTTCTCGGACGGCACCGCGGTCAGGCTGGTCGGCAAGGAGACCTTCCGCATCACGCGCGAACTGGTCGACGACATCATCCTGTGCGATACCGACGCGATCTGCGCGGGCGTGAAGGACGTGTTCCAGGACACCCGCAGCATCCTCGAGCCGGCCGGCGCGCTGGCGGTGGCGGGCCTGAAGGCGTACGCCGAGCGCGAGAAGCTCAAGGGCGAGCACCTGGTGGCGATCGCCTGCGGCGCCAACATGAACTTCGACCGCCTGCGCTTTGTCGCCGAACGCGCCGAGGTCGGCGAGGCCCGCGAAGGCGTGTTCGCCGTGACCATCCCGGAAGAGCGCGGCAGCTTCAAGCGCTTCTGCGAGCTGGTCGGCACGCGCAACGTGACCGAGTTCAACTACCGCATTGCCGACACCAGCATGGCGCATATCTTCGTCGGCGTGCAGATCGCCAGCCGCGCCGAGAACGACAAGATCGCCGCCAGCTTCCGCAAGCACGGCTTCGACACGCTCGACCTGTCCAACGACGAACTGGCCAAGCAGCATATCCGCTACATGGTGGGCGGCCGCTCGGCGCTGGCGCATGACGAGCTGCTGTACCGCTTCGAGTTCCCCGAGCGCCCGGGCGCGCTGATGAAGTTCCTGTCGAGCATGAGCCCGAACTGGAACATCAGCCTGTTCCACTACCGCAACCAGGGCGCCGACACCTCCAACATCCTGGTCGGCATCCAGGTGCCGAAGAACGAGAAGCGCGCCTTCCGCGCCTTCCTTTCGACGCTGGGTTACGTACACTGGGACGAGACCGACAACCCGGTGTACAAGCTGTTCTTGTCCTGATGCTGTCCCGCTTTCCGCCGAGCGCCCCATGAGCCTTCCCGAACACTCGCCGCTGGGCAAGCCCTCGGCCTACAAGACCGAGTACGACGCCACCCTGCTGTTCCCGATTCCGCGCCAGCCCAAGCGCACCGAGATCGGCCTGCCCGAGGGCAGGCCGGTGCCGTTCTTCGGCGTCGACATCTGGAACGCGTACGAGCTGTCGTGGCTGAACCTGAAGGGCAAGCCGCAGGTGGCGCTGGCCACCTTCATCATCCCGTCGGACACGCCCAACATCATCGAGTCCAAGTCGTTCAAGCTCTACCTGAACTCGTTCAACCAGACCCGGATCGCGTCGCCCGAGGCGCTGCAGCAGTTGCTGCACCACGACCTGTCCGAAGCCACCGGCGGCACCGTGCAGGTGCGGCTGGTGACCGAAGCGGAGCTGGGCACGCAGAAGATGGGCGAGCTCGACGGCCTGCTGCTGGACCGCCTCGACATCGAGGTGGACCGCTACGAGCCCGCGCCCGAACTGCTTAGCGCCGACCAGGAAGAAACGCCGGTGGAAGAAACGCTGGTGTCGCACCTGCTCAAGTCCAACTGCCTGGTGACCGGCCAGCCGGACTGGGGCAGCGTGCAGATCCGCTACGTCGGCGCGCCGATCAACCAGGAAGGCCTGCTCAAGTACCTGATCTCGTTCCGCAACCACAACGAGTTCCACGAGCAATGCGTCGAGCGCATCTTCATGGACGTGATGCGCCAGTGCAAGCCGGTCAAGCTGGCGGTGTATGCACGCTATACGCGGCGCGGGGGGCTGGATATCAATCCGTTCCGCACCAACTTCAATACGGCGTGGCCGGATAACAAGAGGAATGCGCGGCAGTAGGCCAGCGTTTCCTGGCAGGTCTCGACCGTAGTTTCTCCCCCCGGTAGTTCGCGTAACTCTCTACCGCGCCGGCTTGCCCCCCTCTCCCGCTTGCGGGAAAGGGAACGGCATCGGTATTTGGGCGGCAACGTTGCTTGCCAGCCTCTCTTTCGTCTCCCCGAACGCACATTTCTCCTTCGGCCTGCCTGATGCAGGCCGAAGTTGTAACCGCCCTTGAATTAATTAATGCGTAAATTAATATGAATTGAACATCCATGTTCCGCCGAGCCCGCCGCCATGCCCCGCGCCCCCGCCTCTCCCAGGCCGCCCAAGCACCCCAAGCCCACCCGGCGCAGCCCGGGCCGCCCGGCGGCAGGCCAGCCGGGCCAGCGCGAGCGCATTCTCGACGCCGCCACCGAGCTGTTCTCGCGGCAGGGCGTGGCCGGCACGCCGGTCAAGGCCATCGCCACGCTGGCCGGCGTCACACCGGCGCTGGTGCATTACTACTTCGGCGACCGCGACCTGCTGCTCGACGCCGTGATCGAAGAGAAAGTGCAGCCGCTGGTGGCGCGCTTCTTTGCCGGCAGCCAGCCCGGCGACGAGCCGCTGGCGATGCTGCTCGGCATCGCCACCCGGCTGATCCGCGCGGTCGCCGAAGCGCCGTGGTTTCCGGGCCTGTGGATCCGCGAAGTGGCCAGCGACGACGGCGCGCTGCGCGAGCGCGTGCTCAAGCGTTTTGCGCTCGACCGCGCCGGCGCGCTGATGGCGCCGCTGGCGGCGGCGATTGCGCGCGGGCAGCTCAATCCCGGCCTGCAACCGGCGCTGGTGGTGCCGTCGCTGATCGGGCTGACGCTGCTGCCGCTCGCCACCACGCATATCTGGCGCCGGCTGCCTGGCGCAGAAGCGGTCGATACCGACGCGCTGGTGCGACATGTCACGGCGCTGCTGAGCCATGGGCTGTCGGCGGCGCCGGCAGCGGCGCCCCCAAAGACGCCCGCAGGCACCGCCAAAGGGAAGGGCCGCACGGCCAGGCATTCTCCGGAGTCCGCATGAACCACGCAGCTTCCATCCGTCATCCGCGCCTGCGCACGGCGCTGCGCGGCACTGCCCTGCTCGCCGCCGCGCTGCTTGCCGCCGCTTGCGGCAACGCCGGCACCGACACCTGGCAAGGCTACGTCGAAGGCGAATTCGTCAGCGTCGCCTCGCCCTTCGCCGGGCGCCTCGACGCGCTCTCGGTGCAGCGCGGCCAGCAGGTCGCGCAGGGCGCGGCGCTGTTCGCGCTCGAAGCCGACGACGAGCGCGCCGCGCGCCAGCAGGCCGAGGACCAGCTGCGCGCCGCCGAAGCCACGCTGCAGGACCTGAAGACCGGCAAGCGCCCGCTCGAGGTCGAGGTCAGCCGGGCCCAGCTGGCGCAGGCCCAGGCCCAGGCCCAGCGCAGCGCCGCGGCCTGGCGGCGCGACCAGCGCCAGTACGAGATCGGCGGCATCGCCCAGGCGCAGCTCGACGAAGCGCGCGCGCAGGCCACGAGCGACGCCGCGCGCGTGCGCGAGCTGCAACGCGATATCGACGTGGCGCGCCTGCCGGGACGCGAGGCGCAGCAGGCGGCGCAGGCCGCGCAGGTGGCGGCCGCGCGCGCCGCACTGACGCAGGCGCAGTGGAAGCTGTCGCGCAAGAGCGTGGCCGCGACGCAGGCCGGGCTGGTCTACGATGTGCCCTACCGCCTGGGCGAATGGGTGCCGCCGGGCAGCCCGGTGGTGCGCATGCTGCCGCCGGGCAACGTCAAGGTGCGCTTCTATGTGCCGGAAACCGTGGTCGGCGCGCTGCGCAACGGCCAGGCCGTGCAGGTGCGCTGCGACGGCTGCGCCGCGCCGGTGGCCGCCACCATCAGCTATGTCGCGAACGAGGCCGAGTACACGCCGCCGGTGATCTACAGCAACGAGACCCGGCGCAAGCTGGTGTTCCTGGTCGAGGCGCGCCCGTCTGCCGCCGATGCGCCCAAGCTGCGGCCCGGCCAGCCCGTCGAAGTGGTGCGGCAATGAACACGACCGCCAACCCCAGCGGCAACCACCTCGGCCTCGCCATCGACGTGCGCGGCCTGAACAAGCACTTCGGCGACAAGCATGTGGTCAACGACCTCAGCATGCAGGTCGCGCGCGGCGAGATCTTCGGCTTCCTCGGCCCCAACGGCAGCGGCAAGACCACCTCGATCCGCATGATGTGCGGACTGCTGACGCCGGACTCCGGCGCGGGCACCTGCCTGGGCTTCGACATCCTGACCGAGTCCGACCAGATCAAGCGCCGCGTCGGCTACATGACGCAGAAGTTCTCGTACTGGGACGACCTGTCGATCCGCGAGAACCTGGACTTTGTCGCGCGCGTATACGGCATGCCCAACCGGCGCGAGGCCGTCGAGCGCGCGCTCGAGGACCTGGGCCTGGCGACGCGCTCGGCGCAGCTGGCCGGCGCCCTGTCGGGCGGCTGGAAGCAGCGCCTGGCGCTGGCGGCGTGCCTGCTGCACGAGCCCGAGCTGCTGCTGCTCGACGAACCCACCGCCGGCGTCGACCCCAAGGCGCGGCGCGACTTCTGGGAGCAGCTGCACCAGCTGGCCGCGCGCGGCATCTCGGTGCTGGTCAGCACGCACTACATGGACGAGGCCGAGCGCTGCCACAAGCTGGCCTATATCGCCTACGGCAGGCTGCTGGCGCAGGGCACTGCCGATGAAGTGGTGGCGAGCCAGCGGCTGTCGACCTGGAGCGTGGAAGGCGACGACCTCGCGGCGCTGTCGGCGCAGTTGCAGGGCGCGCCGGGCGTGGAGCAGACCGTGGCCTTCGGCACCGCGCTGCACGTGACCGGGCGCGATGCGCAGGCGCTGGCCGACACCCTCGCGCGCCTGGCCGGCCCGGGCCGGCGCATCGAACAGGCCCAGACCAGCCTGGAGGACGTGTTCATCCACATGATGAGCGGCGCCGAGGACAACATGGCGCGCAAGACCAGGGAGGCGTCATGACGCCGGCCACTGCTTCAACGCCGTCACGCTTCTCGCTGCAGCGCTGGTGGAGCATCGTGCTGAAGGAATTCCTGCAGCTGCGGCGCGACCGTATCACCTTCGGCATGATCGTCGGCCTGCCGATCATGCAGCTGCTGCTGTTCGGCTTCGCCATCAACACCGATCCGCGCCAGCTGCCGACCGCGGTGATTGCCGCCGACCAGAGTGAGTTCACGCGCTCGTTCATCGCCAGCATGGAACAGTCGACCTACTTCAAGCTGGTCGGCACGCTGCCCGACGAGCAGGCCGGGCGTGAAGCGCTGATGAAAGGCGAGGTGCAGTTCGTACTGACCATCCCGCCCGACTTCACGCGCCGGCTGCTGCGCGGCGAACGGCCCGCGCTGCTGGTCGAGGCCGACGCCACGGATCCTTCTGCCACCGGCCAGGCCATCGCCGCGCTGCCGCAGCTGCCCTACAGCGTGGCCAGGCATGACCTGAAGGGCTCGCTGGCGCCACTGGCGGGTGGCAGGCCGCCTTTCGACGTGCAGGTGCAGCGGCTCTACAACCCGGAAGGCATCACCCAGTACAACATCGTCCCCGGCCTGATGGGCGTGATCCTGACCATGACGATGGTGATGATGACTGGCCTGGCAATGACGCGCGAACGCGAGCGCGGCACCATGGAGAACCTGCTGGCCACACCGGTGCGACCGCTCGAGGTGATGACCGGCAAGATCGTGCCGTACATCTTCATCGGCCTGATCCAGTCCACCATCGTGCTGCTGGCCGCGCGCTGGGTCTTCAGCGTGCCCTTTGTCGGCTCGGTGCTGGCGGTGTACCTGGCGGCGCTGCTGTTCATCGCGGCCAACCTGACCGTGGGCATCACGCTGTCGTCGCTGGCGCAGAACCAGCTGCAGGCGATGCAGCTGACCTTTTTCTACTTCCTGCCCAACATCCTGCTGTCCGGCTTCATGTTCCCGTTTGCCGGCATGCCGGGCTGGGCGCAGGCGATCGGCAACATCCTGCCGATGACCTACTTCCACCGCATGGTGCGCGGCATCCTGCTCAAGGGCAACGGATGGTTCGAGCTGTGGCCCAATCTGTGGCCGATGGCATTGTTTATCGTGGTGGTGATGGCGATCGCGGTGCGCTTCTACCGGCGCACGCTCGACTGAAGGAGCTGGCCATGCAACGTCTGACCCCCCTGTTCGCCGCCGCGCTGCTGTGCGGCTGCGCGGTCGGCCCCGATTTTCGCGTGCCCGCGCCGCCGGACGACGCCGGCTACGTGCCCGGTCCGCAGCCGGTGGCGACCGTTGCGGCGGACGGTGCCGACGCGTCGGGCCAGGCCCACGCGCAGACGCTGGCTGCCGGCGCCGATGTGCCGGCGCAGTGGTGGACGCTGTTCCACAGCCCGGCGCTGGACGCCACCATCCGCGCTGCGCTCACCGCCAGCCCGACGCTGGCGCAGGCGCGCGCGCGGCTGACCGAAGCGCAGGAGAACCTGGCCGCCCGCACCGGCGCGACGCGCTGGCCAGCCATCGACGCGAGGCTCGACACCGCGCGCCAGCAGGTCGATTTCCAGTCGTTGGGCATCACCGCCATCCCCAGCCCCGGACCGTTCACGCTGTACGGCGCGACGGTACAGGTGTCGTACGCGCTGGACCTGTTCGGCGGCCAGCGGCGTGAACTGGAAGCCCTGCAGGCCGCGGTCGACTACCAGCGCTACGAGCTCGAGGCCGCGCGCCTGGCGCTGGCCGCCAACGTCGCCACCGCCGCCATCCGCGAAGCCGGCCTGCGCGCGCAGCTGGCCGACACCGCCGCCATGGTGGCGGCGCAGCAGCACCAGCTCGGCATCACCGAGGCGCGCCTGCGCGCGGGCGGGGTCGCGCGCGTCGAGGTGCAGCGCCGGCGCGCGGAGCTGGCGCAAACCCAGGCGCTGGTGCCGGCGCTGCAGCGCCGGCTCGATGCCACCCGGCACCAGCTCGCGGTCTACACGGGCCAGACCCCGGCGTCGGCCGCGCTGCCGGAATTCCATCTCGATGCGCTGCACCTGCCCGACACGCTGCCGGTGAGCCTGCCCGCGACGCTGGCGCGGCGCCGGCCCGATATCCGCGCGGCCGAGGCGTTGCTGCACCAGGCCTCGGCCAATATCGGCGTGGCCACCGCCAACCTCTATCCGCAGGTGACGCTGAGCGCCAGCGGCGGCACGCAGGCCACCGCGGCGCGCGACCTGTTCAGCAGCCTCAACGTCTGGAGCCTGGCCGCGGGACTGGTGCAGCCGGTGTTCCGCGGCGGCGAGCTGCAGGCGCGCAAGCGCGCCGCGGAAGCCGCGTATGAGCAGTCGCTGGCCGCGTACCGGCAGGCCGTGCTGCAGGGCCTGCACAATGTCGCCGACGCGCTGCGCGCGCTCGAGGCCGACGCCGCCGCGCTGCGCGAACGCGCCGACAGTGCGCGGCAGGCGCGCGATACGCTGGCGGTGGTGTCGGAGCAGTACCGGCTCGGCGGCGTCAGCCAGCTGGCGCTGCTGGACGCCGAGCGGCAGTCGCGCCAGGCCGCGCTGGATCTGGCGCAGGCGCGCGCCGACCGGCTGGCGGATTCGGCGGCGCTGCTGCAGGCGCTGGGGGGTGGGTGGTGGCAGGAAGACGCCGCGCTGGCGGCGGCGCCGCGCTAGCGGCGCTCGAACCCACGCTCAGGTCTTGTCGCTCTGCGTGTACCAGTAGGTGCGCTTGCGCTTGCCGGCGCTGGCGGGCTTCACTTCCTGGCCGCCCAGCGAGGACTTGTCGTCGCCGCCGGTGCCGCCCGCCTTGCCGCCGCCGATCAGCACCGGCACCAGCCGGGTCGAGCCGTCGGTCTGCGTGACCGAGACCATGCCGAATACCGGCGACGGCGGCAGCCCGCCATTGTCGAAAGTGACGTAGCGCGGCCCGTTGTTCATGCCAAGCCCGGTCAGGAACGACACCGCGTAGCCGCGCGCCACGCCCAGGTCGGGGTAGCAGGCGCCGGGCAGGACCTTGGACGGCGTGTTGGTGCCGAAGTAGGTGTAGCCGGCCACGGTCAGCGGCGCATTGACCGCCTTCTCGCCGGCTTCGAGCTGCAGGTAGAAGCCGCGCGCGACCGCGCTATCGCGGTAGGCCACGCTGGTCGCATCGACCAGGTCGGCCTCCTTGATCGCGGCCCACGTGGTCGGCGGCTTGCCGTCGACGTTGGGGTCCTTGACCATGTAGAAGCGGTTGCGCACGTTCTGCGCCGCGCCCGGGGTCTGGCTCAGCGAATAGAGCGGCTTTTCGCGGTCGCCCGAGGCGATCATCACGGCGTCGTACTTGCCGGTGGCGACCACATCGGGCGGATAGAGAAACTTGCGCGCGTCGTTGGTGTTCACCGCGCCACCCAGCTGGGCCAGCTTGCCGATGCTCCATGTCGACGGCACGTCGGTTTCCAGCGCGCCGAAGTCGATGCGCCAGACATTGCCGCCCACGTCGCCGACGTAGGCCTTGTCGGCGTAGCCATCACCGTTGCGGTCGACCACCGCAACGTCCGAAGGAATCGCGCGGCTGTCGATGGTGACGCAGGTGCCGGTGGTGACGCCGGCGCAGCTGCCCAGGGCTGCCCAGACCACGTCGCCGGTGGCGGCGTCGAGCACCAGCACGCCGCGGCCCTGCTTGTTGGTCGCGGTGGCATCGCCTGCGAACGCGGGGTCGGTGTCTTCGCCGTCCGGGTCGTAGCCGGCGCCCATGATCAGCACCGGCTTCCTGTAGCCGCGCACGCGCATCACGCGCGGCTGCGACCAGGTCTGGCCCAGTTCCGGGATGTCGGCACTGGTCTTGCTCCACAGGTATTTCGGCTGCGCCGGATCGCTGACGTCGAGCGCATACACCAGGCGGCCACCGCGCCGCGCGGTCAGGTAGATGGTCACCTGCGGCGCGGCCGGATCGCTCAGGTTCTGGTAGACCGTGGTGGTGCCGTCGAAGAAATAGTCGCGCGGCGTGAACTGGACCTCGGCGGTGTCCTGCGGGCTTCCCGTCAGGCGCACCTCGGGCGCGTTGTTGTAGAGGCGCGCCAGCTTGCCGTAGAACTCTGGCGCGATAAAACCCCACAGTTCGCCGCCGGCGCGCACCTGGCCGGCGGTGGTGGAAATCGCGCCGGTGCGGTTGCCGTTGACGGCATGGAACACGCCGTCATTGGCGCCGTAGAACACCACCACGCCGGTGCTGCCACCGTAATCGACCACCACCGGACGCGAGTGCAGTACGTCGCCGTGGATCGAGCCGCGCACCGTGACATTGCCGCCGGGGCCGGGCTCGGCCTCCTTCTTCGGGTCGGTGCCGGTCAACGCGGCAAACACGTCCTTGCCGCGCACCCACTCGATCATGTTGGCCACGTCCGCCGCCGTGGTCTTCAGCAGCGACGGGCCATCGCCCTCGGTCAGCGCCTTGTTGGCGGTATTGAAGCCGGTCAGCGCCGTGTCCTTGCTGCATTTGGCACCGGCGCAGGTCAGCAGGCGGCGCCCGCCCTGGCTGGTAAGGTAGTCGGCGCGCAGCATTTCACCGGCGCCGCCCTTCTCGACGATCTCGCCGTCGGGCGCGTCCTTGGCATTGCGCAGCTGCGCCGAGGCATTCTTCCAGAAGCCGTCGGCGGGCCAGTCCGTGACGATACTGGAACTGCCTACCTGCTTTGGCGGATCCTCGGTCCAGTAACTGCGCGCATTGGGCGAGATAAAGCCGGTGCTGGCATTGCTGATCGCGTTCTTTGACGTCTGCTCGGTGCCGCCCGGCACGCCGGCGTCGAGCATCACCAGGTTGCCGTTGGTGTCGTAGCCCAGCTTGTATTGCTTGAGGTTGCCGACCCAGCGCGGGCGCGCCTTGCCATCGGGGCGGAACATGCCGATGTAGACCTGGTTCAGGTAGGAGCCCTGCCCGTTCACGCTGACCGGCAGGCTGACCGAGGCAAAGACGTTGTTGACCGCCTGCATCTCGTTGAAGATGTCCTTCAGCGCCTTGGCCAGGGCGTCGTCGTCGCCGGCTCGCACCGTGAAGTTGCCGCCCCCGCCCTTGCTGGCCATGCTGTTGACGAACTCCAGGTAGTCCAGGCTCTGCTTGCTGCCGTCGGTGACGCCAATGGTGTAGGTGATGATGTTCTGGCGCGTCGCCGTGGCCGAACCCGCGTTGTTGGCCGCGTTCAGGTCCATGCCGTTGAGGAAGCGCGCCCATTCATCGCCCCAGTTGTCGATGTTGTTGCCGCGGGACAGCGGGATCGGCGTCAGCTGCGCAGCGGTGGCGCCGGCTTCCCTGAGCTTGTTGTAGGCATCCTGCCCGGTGTCCTGCGGCTTGCCGTTGTTGAGCGCGTTGGCGATGTAGATGATGAAGTTCTTCTGGCACGGATTGCTGATCGGCGACTTGTAGGTGGTGCCGGACAGGCCGGTCTTGCCGGAAAAGAACGCCCACGCTTCCTGCATGGCGCCGCCGACCTGCGAATTGTTGGAGCTGTCCTTGGTGCGGTCGATGCTCTTGATGAAGTCGAGCATCGCCGGGCCACCCGTGGCCCGGTCCAGCAGCACCAGTCCTGACGGCGCGGTGGGCGGCGTGACGCTGGGGAAGCGGAACTGGGCGCCGGAGTTATTGCTGCCGCCGAACATCATCACGCCAAGGTTGATCTTGCCGTTGGTATTGTCGTCCGTGATCAGGTCCGACACCGCCTTGTACAGCGCGCACTGCTCGGCGCCGACGTTGTTGTTCAGGTTGTTCGGACCTACCACGCCGGGGGTTTCGCAATCGACCTGCGCATTGGCATTCCACGCCGACGCGTTGTCCAGGATCAGCAGCACGTTCGGCCGCGCGCCGGAGTTGCTCTGCAGGCCGGTGAACAGGTCGATGTCTTCGGCCAGCGCCGCGGGCGCGGCGGCCAGCCCGAACAGGGCCGTGGCACAGGCGGCATAGGCGCGAAGCCGGCGGGCGGGCATGGACATGCTGGTTCTTCCTTTTAAAGATCTGCGGCGCACCCGTGGCGATCAGGGGCAGGTGGAGCCATACAGCGTGCGCACCGCCACGCCCTGGTGCACGGTCGCGACCGTGCCCGTGTTGGCGTCATTGACGGTGGCGGCAATGTCCCACTGCGTATCGTTGCAAAGCGAGCTGACCACGTTGGCGCCGCCTGGCCCCACCACCAGGTTGCCGTTGCCGGTGCTGCTGCCGAGCGTGCATTCGGCATCCTCGGGGTGCTTCTCCGGATCGATCACCTTGGCCACCGGCTTGCTGGTGACGCAGGTCGGCGTGGCAACCTGCGCCACGTAATCCGCCTGGCCGTCGCCGCTCACGTCCACCGGCACGTCCACCGCCACCGGCGCCTTGGTGAAATCGTCGCTGATCACCTGCTCGATCGCCTGCTGCGCCACGTCGCGCGCTTCGGCGCTGTGCTGCTGGTTGGATGCCACCTTGACGTTGATCAGGCCCGAGTTGACCATGGCCACCGCGATCAGCAGGAACATCACCATGAATACCAGCGTCACCACCAGCGTGACCCCGGCTTGCCCGCGGCGCAACGCGCCACCCGTTGACTTGATCATGACTCTCATCGCAGTGTGGTGCCGGTGCGGCATCATTGCTCGCGCAGGCCGGCCACGTTGACCAGCCGCGCCACCTGGGCGTAGACGTGGCGCTTGTAGCCATCGTTGAACGGACCTGCGGCCACGGCGCGGCCGAGTTCATAGGTGCGGTTGTCGGTATGGCCGCCGGAGGGCTTCAGCGTGCGCGCCAGCAGGTGCACGCGCACGGTGGTGACATTGGCCAGGTTATTGATCGCCACGCCCCAGTCATAGCCCGGCACTGCGGTGCACGTCGCACTGTTGTTGGCACGCGGATCGGTCACATAGCAGTCGGCCGAGCCGTTGCTGTCCTGGTCGACGCCATACTGCACATGCAGGTCCTGCACGCCCTGCGCCACCGAGCGCGACTGGAACGCGCCGTTGACCAGCTCGGCCATCTTCAGCGTGGGAATGCCGTCGCCGCCGTTGCTGCAGCGGTCGCAGCCGGCCAGGTAGAAGATGCGCACCATGGCCCGGCGCAGTTCGGCCGGCTGTGCCGCATCGCAGGCCTTGGTGCGCAGCCCGAAGGCGGCCGCGCCGCTGGCATCGAAGATAAAGCTGTGCGCGTCCAGCGCACAGGCCGAGACCTGCAGGTAAGCCGACCCCGGCGCCGGCGCCGCCACCGGCGTGGTCGACACGCGCCGCACCACCAGCACCTCGGAGGTCGCGGCGAGGTCCGGCAGGCACGGGGCCACCACGCCGGGCGCATAGCCGGTCAGCGCCAGCGGCACGGTTTCGGCGGTGGACGAGAAGCCCAGCGCGGCGGCATCGGTCGCGCACAGCGCCGGCTCCGCGGCCTTGTTGCCGCGCGCGATGTTGCCCACGCCAAAGAACCCCGCCAGCTCCACCTCGCGCCGGATCTGCTCCAGCGCATAGCGACCGTTCTCCACCTGTTCGGCCGCTTTGGCGAACTCGGTGCGCGACAGGCTGTTGGCGTAATACAGGCTGGCCAGCGCCGTCAGCAGCACCAGGCCGATGGTGATGCCGATCATCAGCTCGATCAGCGAGATGCCGCGCTGGCGGCGCAGGCGCGTGGCGCGCGGCCGGGATGAAGGCACGGGCAAACGCGTCGCGGTCATGATACGGTCCCGAGGGTGCCGATGCGGATCTGCGTGCTGACCGCGCGGCGATAGGCATCGTTGCCGTACTGGTCCTTGCCGCAGCCGAGCGCCGGCGCGGCCGTGGTGGCCAGGCCCTGCCACGCCACGGTGATGCGGTAGACCTGGTTGACCGCGTCGACGGTCTCGATGCAGCCGCGCGCGCCGATCATTGCCCCCACGGCTTGCGCGGGATCGACTGCGCTGGCGCCGGGCCGCGTCTCGGCGCTGCCGAGCAAGGCCGCGTTCCAGGCCAGCAGGTCGGCATTGGCGGTGGCGTTCTGCGCGGCGCTGCCCTGCGTGCATGCGGGGGGCGGCGCGGCCGCGCTGCCGAGCCGCATGCCGGCGGCGCCGTTGGCATAGCAGGCTGCCACCTGGCGATTGGCGTTCAAACGAGCGGCCATGTCCTGCAGCAGCGCCAGCGCCTGCACGCGCTGGTAGGACTCCATCTCGGTCTGGCCCGAGCGCGCCACCAGTCCGGCGGTGCCCAGCAGCGCGACCAGCAGGATCACCACCGCCACCAGCACTTCGATCAGCAGGAAGCCGGCCTGCGCACGGCGCGCCGGCAGGCGCTGGCGCGACTTCGTCGTGGTGCGCGTCATGTGCAGGCTCCGCTGGTGGAGGCGATGCGGCCAGTCTCGCTGACCTGTACGCATACGCGCGTCGTGGCCGCGGTCTCGCCACTGGGCGCGAATTCGAAGGTCATCGCCGCGCCGGTCAGCCGGCCGTCGTTGCCCAGCACCAGGCCGCCGGCCGAACTGGGCGTGATGGTCAGGCCGCCATAGGGCCCGAACGAGCGTACCGTCTCGGCCCCGGCGCTGACCGTCCAGCCAGCCGTCCAGGCGGCGCCGGCCGGTGCCAGCGAGACCATGGCATTGCGCTTGACCGCCTCGCTGCGCGCCAGCACCAGCGCCGAAGCCAGGTCGAGGGAGGCGCTGCGCACCCGCTGGCTGGCAATCAGCGCGGCAAAGGAAGGCGCCGCCGCGACCGCCAGGATCGCCAGCACCGACAACGCGCACAGCAGCTCGATCAGCGTAAAGCCGCGGCGCGCGGACTGCCGCTCGGGAGCGCGGGAAGGAACGGTCCGCATGATCAGTTCCAGCAGGCGGTGCCGGCGCCCGACGCGGACTTGGCGCCGGCGCTGGTCAGCGTCAGCGTGCCGCAATCGGTGTCGCTGAGCTGGCTGCCCTTGGGCGTGGCGACGATGCTGTAGCGCGGCGGTGGCGCCGCGCCCGGCGTCACCGTGACGTCGTAGCGCGTAGCCAGCCCGGCGGGCACCGACATGCCGAGCGCGCCGAGGCTGGCGGCATAGGCGCGGTTGTCGACCAGGAAGCGCTCCTGCGCGCCCGCGACCTCGAGCATGAACGACTCGATCGCGGCGCGGTTGGAGCGCACGACATAACGGCTGTAGTTGGGAATGGCGACGGCGGCAAGAATGGCGATGACCGCCACGGTGATCATGACTTCGATCAGCGTGAAGCCATGCGGCGGCCTGCCCCGGCATGGCATGCCGGCAGCCCCCTGAGTCCCGCCAGCCCGGATTCCTGCGTAGGATCCGACCCCCGGGATGACCCTGAATATGACCCGAAACGGCGGGTTGACCCTCCCACCGTGTCGCACTGCCGGGCTTCTGTGTCCCATGCTCGCGCTCCGCTACTCATTATGTTCCGGACGACCGAATGCCGGAGGTTATGGCGCGGAGTGTAAGTCACGATCCGTTAAGCGGGTAAGGAAAATACGATGCGGGCGGCCCGGCGTTGTAGCGAAGTGACAGTGGCGTGATCGCGCGTCATCAGGAGATAAAGATTCCGGCGCGAGTGGTCGTTAATCCGCATCGCCATCGACCTGTCGCGGTGCGCAGGCGGCCGCACCTGTGCAACAATCGTTACATCCCTGAAGCCGGAGCCCCCATGTCGTCCGATCCCCCCGCCTCATCCCGGCCGGGAACCCCGATGCCGCCATCGCCACCACAGGACCTGGAGGCATTGCTGGAACTGCTGCGCCGCGGCTTTCCCACCCTCAGCACGCAGTTCCAGGGCGGTGCCCGCTACCTGCTCGACCATCCGCAGGACGTGCCGATGCTGTCGATGCGCAAGATCGCGGCCAGCGCCGGGGTGCAGCCCGCCACCCTGGTGCGGCTGTCGCAGCATCTGGGCTTCGAGGGCTGGCAGGCCATGCGCGAGCTGTTTGTCGATGCGCTGCGCGGCGGCAGCCAGCCGTATGCGCGCCGGGCGCGCAAGGTGGTGCGCGAAAGCAGCGCCAGCCGCATGCTGGGCGAGATGCTGGAGGCGCAGCACCACAACCTGGACCGGATCGCCGCCAGCAACGAGAAGACACTGCCGCAAGCCGCGGAGCTGCTCTCGCACGCGGCCTGCGTGCATGTGGCGGGCTTCCGCTCGTGCTTCCCGATCGCCTTCACCTTCCACTATGTCTACCGGCTGTTCCGCAGCAGCGTGCACCTGATCCGCGCCGATGCCGGCACGCTGGAGATGGAACTGCGCGGCCTGGCGCCCAAGGATGCGGTGGTGGTGGTCAGCTTCGCCCCATATTCGCAGGAAAGCATCCGCGTCGCCGAGGCTGCGCGCGAGTGCGGCTGCAAGGTGATCGCGCTGACCGACAGCACGGTGGCGCCGATCGCGCTGGCCGCGGACTGCACGCTGCTGTTCTCGGTCGAAAGCCCGTCGTTCTTCCCGTCGATCACGGCCGGCGTGGCCGTGGTCGAGGCGCTGGTCGAACAACTGCTGGCGCGCAAGGGCAAGGGCGCCATCCGCGCGCTGGAGCAGGCCGAGGGCGAACTGCACCGCACCGGCGCCTACGTCACGCCCGGGCACGGCTGAGGGCGCGGCCGGCCTGACCGCGCGGCCGGACGGCTTACTGCGTGCACTTCTCCCGGTACGCCTGCTGCAGCGATTTCTTCGGCCGGTCCCGTTCCAGTCCCGGCACCACGCGACCCTGGGCGGTCTCGATGGTCGACTCGGTGGCACGGTACTCGCGCCTCGGCGCCTGCGCGATCTGCTCGGCCAGCGCCCGGCACTCGTCCGACTGGATGCTGGCCGGCGTCGCCGAAGGGTCGGGCCGGTAAGGGCTGGTGCCTTGCTGCACGGCCTCATTGATGGCGGCGTCGGCACCGCCCTGGTCCGGCCTCTGCGCATGCGCGCCGCACGCCACCGCCAGGGCGGCGACGGCGGCAACGCGGGTCAGGATACGCTGGCGTGTTGGCATGATGCGATGTCTCCTCTGGCTCGATGGTTTCAGGCAAATACCGCGAGCTTAATCGTTCCCGCGCGGCCTGGCACTACCGCATTTGCGGCACGCGCGCGGGGCCGGCCCTAGCGATGCCGTGAGGCGCTAGCCGCGACGATGCTCGCCGCCCTCCTCGCGCTCCAGTTCCCAGTCGCGGCGCATCATGACGTAGGTGAACGAGGTGGACCAGCCGATCAGGATCAGGCCGACCAGCGGCTCGATACTTGCGATCAGGCGGCTGGCGCCCACCGGCACGATATCGCCCAGGCTCTGGGTGGTAAAGGTCTCCAGCGCGAAATAGGCGTAGACCAGCGCGCCCGGCTGCGCACGCGCGGCCTCGACCCCGGGCACCGCCACGCTGGCCAGCCCGCCCAGCCCCAGCACCTGGTCGGCAAACCAGAAGCCCGCGGCGAACACCAGCGACTCGAAGCAATGGACCAGGATGATGCAGACGATCAGCACGCCGATATTCATGCGCCCGCTCCAGCGCCGCGGATGCATCGCCGACAGCAAACGCAGCGCCTCGTAGTGGATGCCGACCACCGTCACGGTCAGCACGGCGGCGCACAGCAGGGCCAGCGAATAATGTTCGGCGGAGGTTTCCATGCGTGGGGCGCTCCCGTATGGCGTCAGTGCAAGCGGGATGGTAGGGATCGGGACGGGCAAAAAATGACGCCTTCCAAAATAACACCGGAAGGCGTGGGGGAAAACCAGGACGCGCAGGTGGCCCGCTCGCGTGGTGCGCCGGCGGCCCTGGCAGAGGGTCTGAGGTGGTCCGGTTTCGTTTCGACGGCACCCCGGTTCGTTACCGGGTAGCTCCAATCTAGAAGGCGAAGCGACGACGCGAAATCGTGCGTTGGCATGGGCTGTTTCAGCCATGAAGCGCCAACGGCAGCAGTCAGGATGCGGCGGCCATTGGCGCGTGCCGGCGCTTGCGGCTGGCCTGCGGCAGACCCGTGGCGGCGTCGGCCGGCCTGGCGGCCGACGGGACCGCGATGCACTATGCTGAATACTCCAACCGTTCTGCGTGGAGGCTACCGTGCGCAAGTTCCTTCCCCTGGTCACGGCAATCGTGCTGTGCGGCGCCACCGGCATGGCATTCGCCCACAACTGTCCCAACGAGATGAAGGCCATCGACGCCAAGCTGTCGGCCAAGCCCGCGCTCTCGCCCGAGGACGCCGCCAAGGTCGCCAAGCTGCGCGCCGACGGCGAGGCCTATCACAAGGCCGGCAAGCACGATGAATCGATGAAGTCGCTGCTCGAGGCGAAGAAGATCCTGGGCATCTGACAGCCGGTGCCAGCCCCCCAAAAAAACCGCCACGCGTCGAGGCGTGGCGGTTTGCCATGTTTGCTGCGGATGCGGTGGCGGCCTCAGGAGCCTGAGCCGACCTGCTGGATCACGCCGTTGGGCGCCACCAGGTAATACTCGGCGCCAATCCCGACCCAGCGCGTACCCTTGCGCGGCGCGGGCAGGTTGTACTGCTTGTAGTCGTCGATCACATACTGGCGGTCCCGGAACTCGGTCGGCAGCCGGTCGCCTTTCTTCCACTGCTGCACCTGCATATAGGGCGAGCTTTGCGCCATCGGCGCGGACGCGGCCCCGGGTTCGGCCATGGGTTCGGTCATCGGCCTGGACCTGGCACCGCCCTGCGCCATCGCGAAAGGCGCCGCCAGCACGCTTGCCGCCAGCAACAACACTGGCATCGCTTTCTTGGTCTTCATCGTGATCTCCTTGCGTACGGGAAAACCGAACTGCCGGAGGATCCGACAGCATCTACCAGATTAGTCACAAATGCAGGCAAGCGGGCATCCGGCGTCCGCGGCACCGTGCGGGCGCCGGCCCCGCGTGTTCACAATTGTTTGCCGGTCCGGCCCCCATTCGGGGGGGCGCCTCCGGCGCCACCCGTGTCTAGAATGCTTGCACAGAAACAATTTGTTACCAGCGGTTGCCGGCCGGTCGATTTGGCTGCGGGCCGCATTGCGGGCTCCGCCGGCGGTGCCACACCGCGCACGCGGGACGCCTGCCGCTATCCATGTTCCCTGGCTTGCGCGCTTTGACACGCATCGCACGCGGGCTTCATTCCCTGCCAGAGAACTCACCAAGACAGGGGACGCTCCGTGTTGCACGATGCCGGTCTATTCCTGGCACTGGTCAATCCCGCCATTGCCTTGCTGCTTGCTCTCTGCTTCCTGTTTGCGTGGCACCATGAGCGCACGCGGCCCCACCTGCTGCAGGTGGGCGCCTGCTATCTGCTGGCCGCCGCGGCAATCGGCCTGCAGGTCCTGTGGCCGCCGCGCGCCGGCGGCGGGACCGCCACGGTTACCGGCGCGCTTTACCTGGGCAGCGCGGTGCTGCTGCTGCGCGGCATGCTGGCCCGCATCGGCGCTCGCCCCGACCGCTGCGTGGCGATGGCGCTGCCGCTCGCCCTGTTCGGCATGGTGTCGTGGTTCGACCTGGTGCACCCGAGCCTGGTCGCGCGCATCTACATCCTGAATGTCGGCGTCGCGCTGATCCTGCTGGCGGGGGTCGCGCCGCTGGCCCGGCTGCGCACCGGCCGCACCGTGGACCGGGTGCTGTTCTGGGTGTACCTGGTGTTCGCGCTCCAGTTCCTGCCGCGCACGCTTCTGGCGCTGGCGCCGGCCGCCGTGCATGATGCCGCCGTGCTGCCGCCCACCGCCTACTGGCTATGGCTGCAGGCCACGCTGGCCTTGCTGCTGCTGGCGCTCGGGCTGGCACTGCTGGCGGCGACCGCGCAGGACGTGATCGACGACCTGCGCCATGAACGCGATACCGATGCGCTGACCCAGCTGCACACGCGCCGCAGCCTCGAGACCCTGGCCGCGCGCCTGATTCCGCCGCGCCCGGGCGAATCGCTGAGCGTGCTGCTGTGCGACCTGGACTTCTTCAAGTTCATCAACGACAACTACGGCCACAGCGCCGGGGATGCGGTGCTGACGCAGGTCGGCCGCGTCATCGCCGCAGGCATCCGCCGCCGCGATATCGCCGCGCGCCTGGGCGGCGAGGAATTCGTCGTGCTGTTGCCCGACACTCCGCATGACGCGGCGCTGCAGCTGGCCGAGCGGCTGCGCCAGACGCTGGAGCAGACCAGCATGGACGTGCTGCCGGGCATGGGCAACGTGACCGCCAGTTTTGGCGTGGCCACGCTGCGGCCCGGCGAAGACCTGGAAGCGCTGCTGATGCGCGCGGACAACGTGCTGTACGCGGCCAAGAACAACGGCCGCAATTGCGTCGAGTGGGAGCGCGAGGCGGGCTTGCCGGCGCTGGTCTGAGACCTGCAGGTGTTGGCCTTCCCCCTCAATGCGATGAGCGGGCGGCCGCTTGCGTGGCGCGGGTCTCGAACTCGGGACCGGCATAGTCTTCATCCACCGCCACGCTGCCGTCGAGCAGCCGCTGGCTCCAGTGGTCGAGTGCCACGCGCGCGGCCTGGCTGACATCGCGGCCCAGTGCCAGCCGCACCGCGGACGGCGTCTCCAGCCCGAACGCACGCACCGACCCCCACGCAATGCGGTCGCGCGCAAAATCCGCGATCGCGTGCTCGATGCACAGGCCGCTGTCGGCCACCGCCGAAGCCACGAACACCTCCGGATGCCGGCGCGTCCAGTCGAGCACGTTGCCGATCTGGCGCATGCCGCTGGCGCGGCAGGCGGCGATGGCGCCGTCGCGGCCACCGTCGAGCATCGCAAAGACGAGGTCGGCGCCGGCCCGGGCCTGCGCGGTGACGGCGCGGCTGGCAAGCCCCGGGTCATGCTGGTTGCCGCAGAAGGTGGTCAGCGCCGTCATGCCCGGCGCGGCGCTGCGCACGCCATGGAGGAACGCCGCGCGGCCCTTCAGGCCCGGGCGCACCTTCTCGCCGGACAGGTGCGCCACCACCCCGGTGCGCGAGTCCGTTGCGGCGAGCACGCCCGCAAGGAAGGCGGACTGTTCCTGCAGCACGGTGTAGCTGGCGGTATTGGCGCACAGCACGCTGCCCTGCGTGACCACGAAGCGGCGCAGCGGATGGCGCGCGGCGGCCACGGCGACGGGATAGTCGCCCTGGCCGCCGTGGGCGACGACCAGGTCCGGTTCGCTTTCGCACAGCGCCAGCACGGCGGCGGCGCGCGCCTGCGGATCCGGGTCGGCAATCCATGCCACCGCGACATCGTGGCCGGCGGCGCGCGCGCGCATGGCGCCGTCATGGCCGGCCTCGTTGAAGCTGCCGCGTCCCTCGGGCCCGAACAGCACTACCTGGATGCGCGCGCTCATGACAGCGTCGCCCCGGTGGCCGCGACCACCGGCCCCCATGCCTGCACCTGCTGCCGCACATAGGCGGCGAAGGCCTCGGGCGAGCGCTCGGCCAGGACGAAGCCCTGGGCTTCCAGGCGGCCGCGCACGGCCGGTTGTTGCAGGATGTCCTGCAGGGGCTGATGCAAGCGTTGCACGATGTCCTCGGAAAGGTTGGCCGGCGCCGACACGCCGACAAAGTTTTCGGCAAGCAGGCCGGGATAGCCGGCCTGCGCCACGGTTGGCAGTCGCGGCGCCTGCGGCACCCGCCGGGCCGCCGTCACGGCCAGCAGGCGCAGGTCGCCGGATTGCAGGGATGGCAGGTTCTGCGGCAACGCGTCCACCGCGAACGGGATCTGCCCCCCGAGCAGGTCGGCGCGCATGGGCCCTGCGCCCTTGTACGGCACATGGATCAGCTTCAGTCCGGCCTGCTGGCCGAACAGTTCGCCGACGATGTGCGCCACCGACGCCGCGCCGCCGCTGCCGAACGGCACCGGATCGCGCTGCGCGCGGATCCACGTCGCAAGTTCCGCCAGGCTGCGCGCGGGCACCGACGGATGCACCGCAAACACCATCGGCACCGCGCCGATGTAATGCACATGGGTAAAGCTGTGCACCGGGTCGTAGCCGGGCCGCCTGAGCAGGAACGGCGAGATGCTCAGCGCGGCCGAGTTCGACATCAGCAGCGTGTAGCCATCGTTGGGCGCGGCGGCCACGGCCGCGGCGCCGATGGTGGAGCCCGCGCCGGGGCGGTTGTCGGTCACGAACGGCTGCCCCAGCCGCTCCTGCAGCAGCGGCGCCAGCAGGCGCGCGACGATGTCGCTGGAGCCGCCGGGCGGAAACGTCACCACCAGCCGCACCGGATGCCGCGGCCATGCCGCGCCGCGCTCCGCACGCGCGGGGAGGCCGGCCAGGGCCGGCAGCGCCAGCAGGCGCGCCATGCATTGTCTTCTGGAAACCATGGTCCGTTCCTCGCCTTACAAGCGATGGCGCAGGCCGACGCCGCCGCCAAACTTGTTGCCGCGCACGCCCATGAAGGCGGGCAGCGCATAGGCACCGCTGATGCGGTTGAAGTCGGCTTCGGCGTAGACGCTGGTGCGCCGCGACAGCGCGTACTCGGCCACGCCGGTCAGCATCAGCCGATGGCCGCTGGCGGCGCTCTGCCGGTCATAGCCCGCGGCGAGCGAGAACGCCAGCGCGGGCGTTGCCTGCAGCGTGGCGCCGCCGGTCAGCACATGGTTGCGGGTCGGGGCGAGGCGGTAGCGGTGGTCCAGGTAGCCCAGCGCCAGCTTGACGCGGCCGAGCTGGCTGCTGCCGCCGAGGCCCCAGATCGTGCGGGCCTCGGCGGTCGGCAGCGCATCGGTACGCTGCAGCAGTGCTCCCACGTCGATGCGCGCCGTGGTCCAGGCCAGCGCCAGGCCACGGCTGCTGCCGGCCGTCGCGTCACCAGGCACTTCGCCGAAGGTGTAGTGCGCGGCCGCAGACAACGCGCCCAGCCGGCCCGCATACTTGACCATGTTGTCCTGGCGCGGACCGGTGTAGCCGTTGAGGATCGCGACCGCATCCAGGTTGGGATGGCCGTAGGGCTGGAAGCGGAAGGTGGCATCGTAGGCCGTGGTGAACTGCCGGCCGAAGGTCAGCTGGCCCCACGTCTGGTGCTCGACGCCCAGGTACGACTGGCGGCCGAACAAGCGGCCCGCGCCCTGCGTGCCGGCTTGCCCGTAGTTGGCGGTCGCCGTCCCCTGCAGCGAGGTGCCGGTGGCGAGATCGAAGCCGCTTTCCAGCGTGAACAGCGCCGCCCATCCCCCGCCCAGCGCCTCGGTGCCGCGCATGCCCCAGCGCGAGCCGCTGAAGTAGCCCTCGCCCAGTTCGGCCAGGCGCTGGTCCCCGCGGTTGTTGTCCGAGTACCTCGCCATGGTGTCGATCAGGCCATAGACCGAAACCGACGGGGCCGGCTGTGCGCGCACCAGACCGCTGGCCCCGCAAGCCATGCCCGCCACCATCCCGGCCATTGCCACGGGCATGGCGTAGCCGCGTCCTGCATTCCACACCCTCACGGGCACCTCCATTTTGCATACAAAATAAGAACGCAAAATATAGGGCTCGCCCCATGTCGCGCATACGAATGTGTGCGCATGAGGTCATGCGGTTTGTGCGGGCTTCGCCTGGGCAGCGGCGCGAGACAGCGGCAAGCAGCTGGCCGCGCGGCCCGCCCGCATGTGCCGGCCCAAGAAAAGCAAAAACCCCCGCAGCGCGGGGGTTCCAGGGCAATGCTCGCGGATTCTGTCGCGATACTCAGAACGGAATATCGTCGTCCATATCCTCGAAGCCGTTCGACGCCGGCTGCTGCGGACGGCGTGCAGCGCCGCCCTGCTGGCCGCCACCGCCCTGGGCACCACGGCCGCCGCCATAGCCGCCGCCGCCCGACGATTCGCGGCTATAACCGCCGCCACCACCACCACCGTAGCCGCCTTCATCGCCGCCACCGCCGCCACCGCCCTGGCGCGAACCCAGCATCTGCATCTGGTCGGCAACGATCTCGGTGGAATACTTGTCCTGGCCGGACTGGTCCTGCCACTTGCGGGTGCGGATGCGGCCCTCGATATAGACCGACGAGCCCTTGCGCAGGTACTGGGCGGCGATCTCGGCCAGCTTGCCGAACATCGCCACGCGATGCCATTCGGTGGCTTCCTTCATCTCGCCGGACTGCTTGTCCTTGTAGCGGTCGGTGGTCGCCAGGCGCAGGTTGGTGACGGCGTCGCCGCTGGGCATGTAGCGCGTTTCGGGGTCTGCGCCGAGGTTGCCGACGAGAATGACTTTGTTGACCGATGCCATGTGAATGTTCTCCAAAAGCCACGCGCGGTGTTGAAAAGCGTGGCAATACGATGACGGTGAAAGCGGGTTGTAGTTTGACGCGATCGTGCCGCGACGTAAACGAACATCGCGCCCCCGCCAGAATGCCGGGTGGCGCGATGATGCTAGGCCTCTTTCCGGCCCGAATGCTTTACGAAATGATGCGAAAGCGGGCGGCGGCTCAGGCCGCGGTCGCCGGTGCGGCTTCCTGCCCGCGCGCCGGCGGCGCCTTCATGCTCCAGGCGATTATAAGCCACAGCAACAGCACCGCCGCGCAGCCGACGAACACGGCACTGCGGCCCTCGTGCTTGAGCAGCCAGCCGCCGGCGGCACCGCCCAGGAACAGGCCCAGCGCCTGGGTGGTGTTGTAGACGCCGAGCGCCGCCCCGCGCGCGGCGGCGGCGTAGCGCGACACCAGCGAAGGCTGCATGGCCTCCAGCACATTGAAGGCGACGAAGAACAGCAGCAACACCCCGACGATCGCCCACAGCCCGTGCACCGCGGCAAACAGCAGCTGCACCGCGGTCATCAGCGCGACCGCGCCCAGCAGCACCGGGCGCACGCGGCCGTAGCGCTCGGCCGCCATCATCGGCCCCAGCATCAGCACGAAGGACACCAGCACCACCGGCAGGTAGACCTTCCAGTGCTGGTCCAGCGGCATGCCGGCGTCGGCCAGCATCGCCGGCACCACCATGAACATCGCCACCTGCGACGCATGCAGCGCCAGCACGCCGACATTGAGCCGCGCCAGGTCGCCGTTGAGCAGCACCTTGCGCAACGGCAGCCGCACCGGGTGCGGCGGCGGCGGGGTCGGCACCAGGAACACGGTCACGCCGATGGCGACCAGGCCCAGCACCGACATCAGCCCGAAGATGCCGGACATGCCGATGCTGTGCAGCAGCGGCGAGGCAATCACCAGCGACAGCGCGAAGGTCAGCCCGATGCTGCCGCCCACCATCGCCATGGCCTTGGTGCGATGGCGCTCGCGGGTCAGGTCGGCGATGCAGGCGGTGATGGCGGCGGAGATCGCACCCATGCCCTGCAGCGCGCGCCCGGCAATGATGCCGGACAGCGTGTCGGAAAACGCGGCCACCAGGCCGCCGGCGATGAACAGCAGCAGGCCGCCCACCATCACCGGCTTGCGCCCGACGCGATCGGACAGCCAGCCCAGCGGGATGTGCAGGAACGCCTGCATCAGGCCATAGATGCCCATGGCCAGGCCCACGCGCTGGGCGTCCTGCCCGTCGGGCAGGGCCCGGGCGTATTCGGCGAAGACCGGCAGGATCAGGAACAGGCCCAGCATGCGCAGCGCAAAGATGCTGGCCAGCGACACCGCGGCACGCACTTCGGCGCGCGTCATGCGCTCGCGCGCGGGGACTTGGGATGCGTCGGCGGCACCCGTATCCGGGGAAGAAGACTGGATCGACGGCATTGCGATCGTGGGATCGTGTGGATTCGGGGCCGGGCTGTTGCCGGAGGGCGGCAAGGGTCGGGTCCGCTGGTGGCCGGACAACCCCGGAAACCGAAGTTGGGTATATTAACAGGTTTGCTCCTTCGCGCTTCCCGGGTCACCTGGCCATGCCGGCTGGCCCCGAGAGGTGCGCCCGGGTGCGCATTCCGGCCGGGGCGGCCCGCCTGGCGACGACTTTTCGGCATATGGAAGAAATCAAGATCCGTGGGGCGCGTACCCACAACCTGAAGAACATCAATCTCGACCTGCCGCGCAACCGGCTGATCGTGATTACGGGGCTGTCCGGCTCGGGCAAGTCCTCGCTGGCCTTCGACACGCTCTATGCCGAGGGCCAGCGCCGCTACGTGGAATCGCTCTCGGCCTATGCGCGCCAGTTCCTGCAGCTGATGGAGAAGCCCGATGTCGACCTGATCGAGGGGCTGTCGCCGGCGATCTCGATCGAGCAGAAGGCCACCAGCCACAACCCGCGCTCGACGGTCGGCACCGTCACCGAGATCCACGACTACCTGCGGCTGCTGTACGCGCGCGCCGGCACCCCCTACTGCCCCGACCACAACCTGCCGCTGCAGGCGCAAAGCGTGTCGCAGATGGTCGACGCGGCGCTGGCGCTGCCGGAAGACACCAAGCTGATGATCCTGGCGCCGGTAGTGGTCGACCGCAAGGGCGAGCACTCGGACCTGTTCGACAGCATGCAGGCACAGGGCTTCGTGCGCTTTCGCATCCGCTCGGGCGGCGGTACCGCGCACGAGGCGCAGGCCCGGGTCTATGAAGTCGACCAGCTGCCCAGGCTGAAGAAGACCGAAAAGCACAGCATCGACGTGGTGGTCGACCGCGTCAAGGTGCGTGCCGACATCAAGCAGCGCCTGGCCGAGTCGTTCGAGACCGCGCTGCGCCTGGCCGACGGCCGCGCGCTGGCGCTGGAGATGGACAGCGGCAAGGAGCACACCTTCAGCTCGCGCTTTGCCTGCCCGATCTGCTCGTATTCGCTGCAGGAACTGGAGCCGCGGCTGTTCTCGTTCAACAACCCGATGGGCGCGTGCCCGAGCTGCGACGGGCTGGGGCAGATCACGTTCTTCGACCCGAAGCGGGTGGTGGCCTTCCCCAACCTGTCGCTGGCGTCGGGGGCGATCAAGGGCTGGGACCGTCGCAACCAGTTCTACTTCCAGATGCTGCAAAGCCTGGCGGCGTACTACGATTTCGACACCGACACCGCGTTCGAGGACCTGCCCGAAACGGTGCAGCAGGTGGTGCTGCACGGCTCGGGCGAGCAGGAAATCCCCTTCACCTATATCAACGAGCGCGGCCGCACCACGGTGCGCGAACACGTGTTCGAAGGGATCATCCCCAACCTGGAACGCCGCTACCGCGAGACCGATTCGGTCGCGGTGCGCGAGGAACTGGCCAAGTACCAGAACAACCAGCCCTGCCCGGCCTGCCACGGTACGCGGCTGCGCACCGAGGCGCGCCACGTCAAGCTGGGCGACGGCGAACAGGCGCGCGCGATCTATGAAATCAACGGCTGGCCGCTGCGCGACGCGCTGACCTATTTCCTGACGCTGGACATGCACGGCGCCAAGCGCGAGATCGCCGACAAGATCGTCAAGGAAATCACCGCGCGGCTGAACTTCCTCAACAACGTCGGTCTGGACTACCTGTCGCTGGAGCGCAGCGCCGACACGCTGTCGGGCGGCGAGGCCCAGCGCATCCGGCTGGCGTCGCAGATCGGCTCGGGCCTGACCGGTGTGATGTACGTGCTGGACGAGCCCTCGATCGGCCTGCACCAGCGCGACAACGACCGCCTGATCGGCACGCTCAAGCACCTGCGCGACATCGGCAATTCGGTGCTGGTGGTCGAGCATGACGAGGACATGATCCGCGCCTGCGACTACGTCGTCGACATCGGCCCGGGGGCCGGCGTGCACGGCGGCATGATCGTGGCCGAGGGCACGCCGCGGCAGATCGAGGCATCGCCGGCTTCGCTGACCGGGCAGTACCTGTCCGGCCAGCGCCGCATCGAAGTGCCGAAACAGCGCACCGCGCCCGACGACGAGCGGCTGCTGCGCATTGTCAACGCCAGCGGCAACAACCTGCGCAATGTCACCGCCGAAGTGCCGGTGGGCCTGCTGACCTGCATCACCGGCGTGTCCGGCTCGGGCAAGTCGACGCTGATCAACGACACGCTCTACCACGCGGTGGCGCGCCATCTGTACGGCTCGACCCCCGAGCCGGCGGCGCACGACCGCATCGAGGGGCTGGAGCATTTCGACAAGGTCATCAACGTCGACCAGAGCCCGATCGGCCGCACGCCGCGTTCCAACCCGGCCACCTACACCGGCCTGTTCACGCCGATCCGCGAACTGTTCGCCGGCGTGCCCTCGGCCAAGGAGCGCGGCTACGACCCGGGCCGCTTCTCGTTCAACGTCAAGGGCGGGCGCTGCGAATCGTGCCAGGGCGACGGCGTGCTCAAGGTCGAGATGCACTTCCTGCCCGACGTGTACGTGCCCTGCGACGTCTGCCACGGCAAGCGCTACAACCGCGAAACGCTGGAGGTGCTGTACAAGGGCAAGAACATCTCCGAGGTGCTCGACCTGACCGTCGAGCAGGCGCACGAGTTCTTCAGCGCGGTGCCGGTGGTGCGGCGCAAGCTGCAGACGCTGCTCGACGTGGGCCTGGGCTATATCCGCCTGGGACAGTCGGCGACCACGCTGTCGGGCGGCGAGGCGCAGCGCGTCAAACTGTCGCTGGAGTTGTCCAAGCGCGATACCGGGCGCACGCTCTACATCCTGGACGAGCCTACCACGGGCCTGCACTTCCATGACATCGAGCTGCTGCTCAAGGTCATCCACAAGCTGCGCGACCAGGGCAATACCGTGGTGATCATCGAACACAACCTCGACGTCATCAAGACCGCCGACTGGCTGATCGACATGGGGCCCGAAGGCGGCGCCGGCGGCGGCCAGGTGATCGCGCGCGGCACGCCGGAGGCGGTGGCGAAGAGCAAGGCGAGCTTTACGGGGAAGTATCTGGCGCCGCTGCTCAAGCGCGCGTGACACGCGGACTGTCCGCCGGACTGTCGGCCGGGCTGCGGCTCAATCCAGCCCACCAGCCGGCAACACCCGCGTGCGCCTCGGCGCGCCAGCCTGCGGCAACTCGATCACCACGCCGCCACCACTGTCGGCGCGATGGCCGGTCAGCGCGGTGATCACCACCTGGTGCGTGACCATCAGGTAGGGCCCGCCGCGCGGGTCTAGACCGTCGATCAGCCGCGCCAGCTGCGCGACCTGCGCGTCGCGGCGCTGCGCATCCGCGCCGAAGAACGAATTGAGCAGCGGCTGCACCTGCACCGGTCCCAGCGCGAGCAGCCGCGCCGTGTCCTGGCAGCGGCACCAGGCGCTGCTCCACACCTGCGTCGGCCGGAAGCCGGCCGCTTTCCAGCTCTGTCCCAGCCGCGCCGCCTGCTCGCGTCCGCGCGCGTCGAGGTTGCGCTGGGTGGCGCAATCCGCCAGCCGGAACCCGGGCGGGTCGCCCACGCCCGGCGCGCTGGCATGGCGCAACACCACCACGACATGCGGGTGCCGCAGTTCGCTCAGCGCGATTTCACGCTGTGATGCCGGAGCGACCTCGGCGGCGGCAAGCGTCGGGACGAGGGCAAGCGCGGCAAGCCATCTGCAAAAGGCGGTCATGGGCGGCTCCGCTGGTGGGCCAACCCATCCGGTATAGCAGGCGCCGGCTTGCTTTCGCTACCTCGCGCCCTACCATGAAGCGGACGGCGACACCCGTCGCACAGGAGCCACGCCATGGAACTGACGGTCGTACCGGTTGCCAAGCCGGAAGCCACCAACTTTATCTTCGGCCAGTCGCATTTCATCAAGACCGTGGAAGACCTGCACGAGGCGCTGGTGGGCACGGTGCCCGGCATCCGCTTCGGGCTGGCGTTCTGCGAGGCCTCGGGCAAGCGGCTGGTGCGCTGGTCGGGCACCGACGAGCACCTGATCGACATGGCTTGCGAGAACGCGCGCGCCATCGGCGCGGGCCACAGCTTCCTGATCTTCCTCGGCGACGGCTTCTTCCCGGTGAACGTGCTGGGCGCGGTGCGCGCCGTGCCGGAGGTGTGCCGGATCTACTGCGCGACCGCGAACCCGACGCAGGTGATCATCGCGCAGACCGATGCGGGGCGTGGCGTGGTAGGGGTGATCGACGGCGCCTCGCCGCTCGGGATCGAGACCGATGCGGATGTGGCGGAACGAAAGGCGTTGCTGCGCAAGTTCGGCTACAAGCTGTAGCCGTGCCGCTCAGGGCCGCGCCGCCTGCACGCTGGTGACCGGCGCCACGTCGTCTTCCTTCATCCGGCTGCGATTCAGCACCCCAGCCTGCTCGAGCACCGGATAGGCCGTCGCACAGAACAGCGAATTGAGCCGCTTCAGCTCGCTGATCACATCCAGATGCAGCGAACTGGTCTCGACGCTTTCCGCCGTCTGCACCGCCACGCGCTGCAGGTGGGTACGCGCGTACTTGCGCTCCAGTTCGCGGAAGTTGGCCTTCTCCGCCATCAGCGCCTGCGCGCTCTTGAGGTCGCCGTTGAGAAACACCGACAAACCCAGGCGCAGATTGGCCACCAGCCGCGCATGCATTTCGGCGATCTCCTGCATGCCGGCCTCGGAGAACATCAGGTTGTGGGCGATCTTCTTGTCCTTGGTATCGAGCAGGATGCGCTCGATGATATCGCCGGCATGCTCGAGGTTGATGGTGAGCGAGATGATCTCGGTCCAGCGCTGGCCGTCGCGCTCGTCCAGCGCTTCCAGGCTGATGCGGGTCAGGTAGAGCTTGATCGCGGTGTAGAGGTCGTCGACCTCGTTGTCGATGCGGCAGGTGGCGGTGGCCAGCTTGGCATCGTTGGTGCGCAGCACGCGCAGCATGTTGTCGAGCATCTGCTCGATGCGGTCGCCGATGCGCAGCACTTCGCGCGCGGCGTTGGACAGCGCCAGCGTGGGCGTCGACAGCGCGGCGGTATCGAGATGGCGCGGCGTGACCTGGCTGTCGCCGGTATTGCGCCCGGGCAGCACCTTTTCGCACAGGCGCGCCAGCGGCGCGGTGGCGCCGAGCAGCAGCACCGCCAGCGCGACGTTGAACAGCAGGTGGAAGTTGACGATCAGGCGTTGCGGCTCGTGGTCGACCAGCGCCAGCAGTTCCTCGGCCTGCCCCAGCAGCGGCAGCGCGATCAGGCAGCCCAGCAGGCGCGACAGCAGGTTGCCGAGCGTCACGCGCTTGCCCGGCTGGTTGTTGCCCGAGGTGGTCAGCAGCGCCGAGACGCCCGAGCCCAGGTTGGCGCCCAGCACCAGCGCCAGCGCCACGTGGATCGACACCACCCCGGCCGAGGCCAGCGCGCCGCAGAACAGCACCACCGCCAGGCTCGAATAGCACAGGATGGTCAGGAACGCGCCGACCAGCATGTCGAGACCCGAATCGCCGGTCAGCGAGGCGAACAGCACCTTGACGCCGGCGGCCTGCACTACCGGCCGGGTCGCGATCGAGATCAGTTCCAGCGCCAGCGTGATCAGGCCCAGGCCGATCAGCACGCGCCCGACGTGGCCGGGCTTGCTGCCCTTCCAGGTCAGGTGGCAGATCACGCCGACGAAGATCAGCAGCGGCGACAGCCACGACAGGTCGAGCGAGAACACCTGCACCATCAGCGCGGTGCCGACGTTGGCGCCCAGCATGATCGCCAGCGCCGGCGCCACGGCAATCAGGCCCTGGCCGACGAAGGAACTGACGATGACGGCGGTGGCGTTGCTGCTCTGGACCAGCCCGGTAACGCCCAGTCCGGCGAGGAAGGCGGTGAAGCGGTTGGAGACGCTGGTCGACAGCACGTGGCGCAGGTTGGCGCCGTAGACGCGCAGGATGCCGACCTTGACGATATTGGTGCCCCAGACGAGCAGGGCAACGCCCGATAACAGGTGAAGGAGAACGCCCATGGTGCGCCTTTGCGTGACCGGTGCCGAATACTGACTGGAGGCTCCGCCCGGTCATCGTGTCATTGTCAAGGGCTCATTATGCGCCCGGCCCCCGGCACCGGCAACGTCGTGGGCCCCGCGCTGCGGGGCGCGGGCAACATCGCAACGCCGGGGCAGCCGCCGCGACGATGCGGCAGCGCAGCGCCGGCGGCGCTGCCAGGGTCTGGCTCAGGGCAGCGCGACCTTGATGCCGAGCCCGACGAAGATGGCCCCGGCAGCGCGGTCCAGCCAGCGCCCGGTGGCCGGCCGCCGGCGCAGCCAGGCGCCCAGCCAGCCCGCGCACAGCCCGAACAGCGAGAACACTACCGCGGTCTGCAGCATGAAGACCACGCCCAGCAGCAGGAACTGCAGGCCGGGATGCGCGGCATCGGTGCGCACGAACTGCGGCAGGAACACCAGGAAGAACAGCGTCACCTTGGGGTTCAGCATGTTGCCCAGCACGCTCTGGCGGAACACCCGCGCGAGCGGCACGGCATCGACCTCGCCACCCTGCGCCAGCCCGCCCTTCGCACGCAGCGCCTGGATACCGATCCAGATCAGGTAGGCGGCGCCGGCGTACTTGATCAGCTGGAAGGCCAGCGGCGAGGAACGCAGCACCGCGGCCAGCCCCACCGCCGCGATCACGGTATGGAACAGGCAGCCGACCGAAAAGCCCAGCGCCGCCACCAGGCCCGCGCGCCGGCCCTGCGCCATGCCGCGCGCCAGCACCTGCAGGTTGTCGGGCCCCGGGGCCACGGTCACGGCGACCGAGGTCAGCAGGAACAGCAGCAGGTCAGGCATGGACGCTCCTTGCGTGGGTCTTAGCTTGCGCGCGCATCGCTCAGTGCCCCTCGAATTTGCACACGGTAAACAGCGGCAGCCCGGCGCCATGCAGCAGCTTCGATCCGCCCAGCTCGGGCAGGTCGACGATGGCGGCGCCCTCCACCACGGTCGCGCCCAGGCGCTCCAGCAGCCTGCGCCCGGCCATCATGGTGCCGCCGGTGGCGATCAGGTCGTCGACCAGCAGCACCCGGTCGCCGGCCCGGCACGCGTCGGCATGGATCTCCACCGTGGCGCTGCCGTATTCCAGTTCGTATTCCTCGGCCACGGTCTGGAACGGCAGCTTGCCCTTCTTGCGGATCGGCACGAAGCCCAGGTTCAGCTCGTACGCGACGATCGCGCCCAGGATAAAGCCGCGCGCATCGATGCCGGCGACCAGGTCCAGTTTCGCGTCCATATAGCGGTGCACGAACACGTCGATCAGCACGCGCAGGGTCTTGGGGTCCTGCAGCAACGGCGTGATGTCGCGAAACATCACGCCTGGCTGGGGCCAGTCCGGCACGGTCCGGATGCGGTCGCGCAGGTAGCCGGTGACGTCGCCGAGGTCGGGGGACTGGATGATGGAATCTGCCATAGGATCGGGATGGGCGCACGGCGCGCCGGTCAGAAAGCGGTGGCGGCGGCATGTGGGCGACGCGCTAACCCAGCGTGGTAAGCCGGCGTGGTAACCCCGCGTGGTAACCCCCGCGTGGTAACCCATTACCACCCGCGCCCGCGGGGCGCCCAGCACAATGGCCCTGCCGGCAGGACAGGCTGCCCGCGCCGGCTTGCCGCGTCCGGCACCCGCCGGACACCCGTAACCATACAGGAGACCACGATGGCAAAAAAGATTCTGATGCTGGTGGGCGACTACGCCGAGGACTACGAAACCATGGTGCCGTTCCAGGCGCTGCAGATGGTGGGCCACACCGTCCATGCCGTCTGTCCCGACAAGCGGGCGGGCGAGGCCTGCGCCACCGCGATCCATGATTTCGAGGGCGACCAGACCTACAGCGAGAAGCGCGGCCACAACTTCACCCTCAACGCCAGCTTTGCCGAGATCGACCCGGCCGGCTACGACGCGCTGGTCATCCCCGGCGGGCGCGCCCCCGAATACCTGCGCCTGAATGCGCGCGTGCTGGAGATCGTGCGGCACTTTGCCCAGGCCGGCAAGCCGATTGCCGCGGTGTGCCACGGCGCCCAGCTGCTGGCGGCCGCGGGCGTGCTGGAAGGCAAGACCTGCTCCGCCTACCCGGCCTGCGCGCCGGAAGTAAAGCTGGCCGGCGGCATCTATGCCGAGATCCCGGTCGACCAGGCCCACACCGACGGCAACCTCGTCACCGCCCCGGCCTGGCCGGCGCATCCGGCCTGGCTGGCGCAGTTTCTTGCGGTGCTGGGCACGCGGATCGTACATTAGTGCTTTCCGCACGCGGCGCCGCGCGCGTGATGCATGGCCTGCCAAGGCCGGCCATGCAACCCAGCCTGCCGGCCGCGCCGCCCGCCAGGGAGCCCTTGATGTGTGAAATCTTTATCCGCGCCAATCCGGCGTCTTACCAGAGCCAGTCGCGCTCGCTGCGCCTGCACGGCGCGGCCACCAGCATCCGCCTGGAAAGCCTGTTCTGGGAAGTGCTGGAAGAACTGGCGCAGCGCGACGGCATGACCGTCAACCAGCTGATCACGCGCCTGCACGACGAACTGACCGAACACCGCGGCAGCGAAGCCGTGGCGGGCAATTTCTCGTCCTTCCTGCGGGTGTGCTGCCTGCGCTACCTGATGCTGCAAGGCGAGGGCCGCATCCCGGCCGATCGCGACGTGCCGATCCGCTCGCTGGATGCGCGCGCGGTGCTCGACAACCTGCCGGAGTCCTGGGTCGAGCCGCGGCCGCACTGAGCCGGCCGCGGCGCCGGTGCGGGTGCTCAGCCGTTCAGGATGCGCATCTCGGCGGCCTCCAGCGCCTCGGGCGGGCCGCGCAGCACGACGATATCCCCCGGCTCCAGCACGGTTTCCGGCTCGGGGTCGAAGGCGCGGATGCCGCGCCGGCGCACCGCGGTCACCTCGACCCCGATGCGCTCCAGCCCGAGCACGCCCAGGCGCCTGCCCACCGCGGTGGATTGCGGCCCGAGCGACACCGAATGCAGCCGCACCGAGTCGCGCTCGACCATGTCCTCTTCGTCGTCGCGGCCGTGGAAATAGCCGCGCAGCAGGCTGTAGCGCGCATCGCGCGCCTGCTGCACGCCGCGCACCACCCGGCGCATCGGCACGCCCAGCAGCACCAGCGCGTGCGAGGCCAGCATCAGGCTGCCTTCGATGATCTCGGGCACCACCTCGGTGGCGCCGGCCTTCTGCAGCGTGTCGAGCTCGGAATCGTCGACCGTGCGCACGATCACCGGCAGCCCCGGCGCCAGTTCCTGCACATGGTGCAGCACCTTCAGCGCCGACTGCGTGTTGGCATAGGTCACGATCAGCGCGGCGGCGCGGTGCAGGCCCGCCGCGATCAGCGCCTCGCGCCGGCCGGCGTCGCCGTAGACCACGGTATCGCCCGCGGCGGCGGCTTCGCGCACGCGGTCCGGGTCCAGGTCGAGCGCCACGTAGTTGATGCCCTCGCGCTCCAGCATGTGCGCCAGGTTCTGGCCGCTGCGGCCGAAGCCGCAGATGATGGCGTGCTTCTCGGTCTGCAGGCTCTGGGCGGCGATGCGGGTCATGTTCAGCGACTGCATCAGCCATTCGTTGGCGGCAAAGCGCAGCACGATGGCGTCGCTGTACTGGATCAGGAACGGTGCCGCCAGCATCGACAGCAGCATCGACGCCAGGATCACCTGGATCAGCACCGGGTCGACCAGGTTCAGGCCGTCGATCTGGTTCAGCAGCACGAAGCCGAACTCGCCGGCCTGCGCCAGCCCGAGGCCCGTGCGGATGGCCACGCCCTGGCGCGAGCCGAACACGCGCGCCAGCGCCGCGATCAGCACCAGCTTGAACAGCACCGGCACCACCAGCAGCGCCAGCACCAGCCAGATATGGTCAAGCACCACGCGGATGTTGAGCAGCATGCCGATGGTGACGAAGAACAGCCCCAGCAGCACGTCGCGGAACGGCTTGATGTCCTCCTCCACCTGGTGGCGGTAGGGCGTCTCGGAGATCAGCATGCCCGCCATGAAGGCGCCCAGCGCCATCGACAGGCCGAGCCGCTCGGTCAGCGCCGCCATGCCCAGCGTGACCAGCAGCAGGTTCAGCATGAACAGTTCCTGCGAGCGGCGCGCCGCCACCACATGGAACCAGCGGCTCATCAGGCGCTGGCCCAGGAAGAAGATCGCGCCCAGCGCCACCACGATCTTGAGCGTGGCCAGGCCGAGCGCCATCGCCAGGTCGCCCGGATCGCGCGACAGCGCTGGAATCACGATCAGCAGCGGCACCACCGCCAGGTCCTGGAACAGCAGGATGCTGATGATGTTGCGCCCGTGCTCGCTTTCCAGCTCCATGCGCTCGGACAGCATCTTGGACACGATCGCGGTGGAAGACATGGCCAGGGCCCCGCCCAGCGCCACCGAAGCCTGCCACGACAACGGGAACAGCCAGTTGAAGGCCCAGCTGGCCGGCACCACCGCCAACATCGACAGCACCACCTGCGAGCCGCCCAGGCCGAACACCAGCCGCTTCATCGCGCGCAGCTTGGCCAGGCTGAATTCCAGCCCGATCGAGAACATCAGGAAGACCACGCCGAATTCGGCAAGGTACTTGGTCTGCGCGGTGTCGCTGGCCAGCCCGAGCGCATGCGGCCCGATCAGGATGCCGACGGCCAGGTAGCCCAGCATCGGCGGCAGCTGCAGCATGCGGAACGCGACCACGCCGAACACGGCGGCGGCCAGCAGCACCAGGGTCAGTTCCAGCGGAGAATGCATCAGGCGGTCAGGGTGACCGGCAAGGCGCGCGGCCGAGCCGGCACGGGCACCCTGCCGGCGGAAATACGGCGAGCACGGGCGAACGCGACGCGCGCCACGGCTCGGCCCAGGTGCGTTCGCATTCGTTGGTATACTTCGTCGCCATGATAGCTAATTTCGATGCGGATCGAGCACTCCGGCTCGCCCGCGACACGCTCCAGACCGAAGCCGATGCGGTTTCCGCACTTTCCGGCCGCCTGAACGGCGACTTTGCCCATGCGGTGCAGCTGATCCTGCAGTGCACCGGGCGCGTGGTCGTTTCCGGCATCGGCAAGTCCGGCCATATCGGCCGCAAGGTCGCGGCCACGCTGGCCTCGACCGGCACCCCCGCGTTCTTCGTGCACCCCGCCGAAGCCAGCCACGGCGACCTCGGCATGGTCACGCGCGACGACGTGCTGATTGCCTTCTCCAATTCCGGCGAGACCGGCGAGCTGCTGTCGATCATCCCGATCGTCAAGCGCATCGGCGCGCGCCTGATCTCGGTCACCGGCAACCCCGACTCCAACCTCGCCAGGCTGGCCGACGTACACCTGGACGCGGCGGTCGAGAAGGAAGCGTGCCCGCTCAACCTGGCACCGACCGCCAGCACCACCGCCGCGCTGGCGCTGGGCGACGCGCTCGCGGTGGCGGTGCTCGACGCGCGCGGCTTCGGCGAGGAAGATTTTGCCCGCTCGCACCCCGGCGGCGCGCTCGGGCGCAAGCTGCTGACCCATGTGCGCGACGTGATGCGCACCGGCAATGCCGTGCCCCAGGTGCGCGAAAGCACGCCGCTGGCCCAGGCGCTGATGGAAATCACGCGCAAGGGCATGGCCATGACCGCGGTGGTGGATACCGACGGACGCGCCATCGGCGTGTTCACCGACGGCGACCTGCGCCGCCTGCTGGAAACCCCGCGCGACTGGAAGACCGTGCCGATCGGCGAGGTCATGCACCGCAACCCGCACGTGGTCAACCAGGACCAGCTCGCGGTGGAGGCCGTGCAGGTGATGGAGGCCAACCGCATCAACCAGCTGCTGGTGGTGGACGACGAAGGGCGCCTGACCGGCGCGCTGCATATCCACGACCTGACCCGCGCCAAGGTCATCTGAGCGGGCGCGACACTGACTGCACAAGCAGCACAACGCCAAGGACACCATGCAGGCACTCCTCGCCTCCCTCAGCGGCATCGTCATGCGGCTGCTGCCGCTGCTGCTGATGGCCATCGTGGCGGGCAGCACGTTCTGGCTGGTCCAGATTAACTCCCCCAGGGAAGACCAGGCCGCGCAGATCACCAAGAAGCACGAGCCGGATTACTTCATGGACCGCTTCTCGGCCACCGAGCTGGCGCCCGACGGCAGCACCAAGATCCGCTTCACCGGCGAGCGCATGGTCCATTTCGAGGACGACCAGACCTACGAGGTCACCCGCCCCGCGATGCGCGCCTATGAGCCGGACCGCCCGCCGGTGACGGCGCGCGCCGACACCGGCCGCATGAACGCCGAAGGCACGGTGATTGACCTGTACGGCAACGGCTACGTACTGCGCCAGCAGGGCAAGGATCCGTCCAAGGATCCGCAGCTGACCGCGGCATCGAGCTATTTCCAGCTGCTGGTCAATGACGACATCGTCAAGACCGACAAGCCCGTCAAGCTGACGCGCGGACCGTCGGTCATGACCGCCAACGGACTGATCTTCAACAACGTCACCCGCGAAGTACAATTGCTCGGCAATGTGCGCGGCACCATCATTACCGGCCCGTCGCCGGGCCGTGCGCCAGGGTCCTGACTCCCGGTCCGGCGCGGCGGCGCCCGCGGTGCCGGCCGGCACCGCCCCGCAGCGCGCGCCGAAGTCCGCGCAAACCGCACCACCACGCATCCAGACGCCCTCAAGCAACCCTGCCAACATGACCGCTTCCCTGACGACATCGTCCCGTCGACGCACTGCCCCGGCCCTGCTCGCGCTGGCCATGGCCCTCGGCCTGCTGGCCCAGCCTGCCCTTGCCGAGCGCGCGGACCGCGACAAGCCGATGGTGCTCGAGGCGGACAACGCCAGCTATGACGACGTCAAGCAGATCTATACGCTGACCGGCAACGTGGTGCTGACCAAGGGCACCATGATCCTGAAGTCCGACGCCGCCGAGCTGCGCACCGACCCCGAGGGCTACCAGTTCGCCGTGGCCACCTCGAAGCCGGGCAGGCAGGCCTATATCCGCCAGAAGCGCGAAGGCGTCGACGAATACATCGACGGCTGGGGCGATCGCATCGAATACGACGGCAAGCAGGAATTCTCCAAACTGATCGGCAATGCCCGCATGGCGCGGCTGCAGGGCGCCAAGCTGGTCGACGAGATCCGCGGCGCGGTGCTGACCTACGACAGCCGCAAGGAACTCTATACCGCGGCGGGCGGCGGCAGCGGCGATGCCGCCGCCGCCAATCCGTCGGGCCGCGTGCGCGCGGTGCTGTCGCCGCGCCAGGACCAGAAGTCCGGCACCGCCGGCGGCTCGCCGCTGGACCTGAAGTCGGCGCCCGCGCCCGCCAACAAACCCTGACCGTACCCATGACCGATACCGCCACCCTCGCCGACAAGCCTTCCGTCGAAGCCAACGCCGTCCTGCCCGGTGGCAGCACGCTGGTCGTGCGCCACCTGAAGAAGCGCTATGGCTCACGCACGGTGGTCAAGGATGTCTCGCTCGACGTCAAGAGCGGCGAAGTGGTCGGGTTGCTCGGCCCCAACGGCGCGGGCAAGACCACGTCGTTCTACATGATCGTCGGCCTGGTGGCGCTGGATGAAGGCGACATCGTGCTCGACGGCGACCACATCAGCGGCCTGCCGATCCACGAGCGCGCGCGCATGGGGCTGTCGTACCTGCCGCAGGAAGCCTCGGTGTTCCGCAAGCTCAATGTCGAGGAAAACATCCGCGCGGTGCTGGAGTTGCAGCTCGACAAGGGCAAGCCGCTGGCCAAGGCCGAGATCGAGCGCCGCCTCGATGCCCTGCTCGACGACCTGCAGATCGCGCACCTGCGCAACAACCCGGCGCTGTCGCTGTCCGGCGGCGAGCGTCGTCGCGTGGAAATCGCGCGCGCGCTGGCGTCGTCGCCGCGCTTCATCCTGCTGGATGAACCGTTCGCCGGCGTGGATCCGATCGCCGTCGGCGAGATCCAGCGCATCGTCAGCTTCCTCAAGGCGCGCAACATCGGCGTGCTGATCACCGACCACAACGTGCGCGAGACCCTAGGCATCTGCGACCACGCCTACATCATCAGCGAAGGCACGGTGCTGGCCGCGGGCCAGCCTGAAGACATCATCGCCAATGACGCCGTGCGGCGCGTCTATCTGGGCGAGAACTTCCGCATGTGACAAGGCTGCCCGCTGCCCGCGGGCAACCGCGGCGCCGCGGCGCAGAGAGCCAGCGACGATCACAGCGCACCAGCGATAGCAATTTCCGTTCCAACATCGGAAAGATGCGCATAAAATAGGTCGCATGAAACCGTCGCTACAGCTCCGCCTCTCCCAGCACCTGGCACTGACCCCGCAGCTGCAACAGTCGATCCGGCTGCTGCAGCTTTCCACGCTGGAACTGCAGCAGGAAGTCGAACAGGCGCTCACGGAAAACCCGCTGCTCGAGCGGGAGAACGACTGGATCGAAAGCCCGCTGCGCGTGGCCGCCGATGGCTCGGTCAACGTACAGAGCGCGCCTGCGCCCGCCCCCGCCGAGCCCCAGGGCAATGGCGATGCCCGCGCCGAAGGCGCCGCCGATGACGGCTACGGCGACAACAGCAGCGGCGACGACTACGGCAACAGCGATTGGAGCCTGGACGACTTCGCCCGCCGCCCGCAAGGCGACGAGGACGAAAAGACGCCGATGCAGCTGCGCGACGCCGAGCCCACGCTGCGCGAATACCTGATGGAGCAGCTGACGCCGCTGAAGATCTCGGCGCGCGACAAGGGGCTCGCCATCTTCCTGATCGAGTCGCTCGACGACGATGGCTACCTGAGTGCCTCGCTCGAGGAGATCTGCGCGGAACTGCCCGAAGAACTCGAGTTCGACCCCGACGAAGTCCACGCCATCCTGACGCTGCTGCAGAGCTTCGACCCGGCCGGCGTGGGCGCGCGCAATGCCGCCGAATGCCTGGCGCTGCAATTGCGCCGGCTGACACACCCGCAGCGCGAACTGGCGCTGACCATCGTCAACCATCACCTGGAACTGCTGGCGGTACGCGACTACACGCGGCTGAAGAAGGCCCTGCAGGTCGATGAAGTCGCGCTGAAGGCCGCGCATGACCTGATCCGCTCGCTGGCGCCCTACCCCGGCCATGCCTACAGCCGGCCCGAGGCCGATTTCGTCGTGCCCGATGTGTTCGTGCGCAAGAGCGGCGGCGGCTGGGTCGCGCAACTCAATCCGGATGTGATGCCGAGGCTGCGCATCAACGATATGTACGCCCAGATCCTGCGCGGCGCCAAAGGCGAAACCGGTACCGCCGGACTGCAGCAGAAGCTGCAGGAGGCACGCTGGCTGATCAAGAACATCCAGCAAAGGTTCGACACCATCCTGCGTGTCTCGCAGGCCATTGTCGAGCGTCAAAAGAACTTTTTCACCCACGGTGAAATCGCCATGCGCCCCTTGGTTTTGCGGGAGATTGCCGATACACTGGGTTTACACGAGTCAACCATCTCCCGGGTGACGACCAATAAATACATGGCCACGCCGATGGGTACTTTCGAACTGAAGTACTTCTTCGGCAGCCACGTGTCCACCGAAACCGGTGGCGCGGCTTCATCAACGGCCATCCGCGCCTTGATCAAGCAACTGATAGGAGCCGAAGACCCGAGGAATCCCCTTTCCGACAGTCGCATCGCCGAACTGCTGGGCGAACAGGGCTTCGTTGTCGCACGCCGCACCGTCGCCAAGTATCGTGAAGCCTTGAAAATCCCCGCAGTCAATCTCCGCAAGTCTTTGTAGCCGAGCCCACCGCCTGCCTGGTGAGGCTCTTTCAGAAGGAGAAGCGCTATGAACTTCAAGATCAGTGGACACCACCTGGACATCACGCCCCCTCTGCGTGAGTACGTGGAAACGAAGCTGGAGCGAATCGTCAGGCATTTCGATCAAGTCATTGGCGTTAGCGTGCTGCTCTCTGTCGACAATCACAAGGAAAAGGACCGGCGTCAGTACGCGGAAATCAATCTGCATCTCAAGGGCAAGGACATCTTTGTCGAGGCGCATCACGAAGACCTGTATGCGGCGATCGACGCACTCGTCGACAAGCTGGACCGTCAGGTGATTCGCTACAAGGATCGCGTGCAAGGCCACGACCGCGAAGCGGTCAAGTACCAGATGGCCGCAGCGCAAATGCAGCAGTAAACCCCGTGCCCGGCGGCCCGCAGCGGGCTGCTGAACCAGGATTCCACAGGCAAGCCGCGCCGACGAAGCGCGGCTTTTTTGCGCCCCGGCGCCGGCCCCGCTGTGGCAGCCAAGCAAACGCTGCTCGCGCATGAAGGCCCGAAGTGTTCGCAAGCGCAGCGCCAAGGTGTATGCTGCGCCATACAAAGAGAGAGAAATCGTGGCCGCGCCTGCCCGCGCTGCACCGCACAATGCTAGGGCAGACGCTGCTCTATAATGGGCCGGACGTCTTCCCAGCCGCGCCCGCAGCGGTCAGCAAACCAGCCGCTGCCCGGCGGACCGATCCGCCCGCTAACTGAAATCCTGCGCATCGCCCATGAATCGTTTGGCCAAATTGCTGCCACCCGGCAACATCACCCTCGACGTCAGCGTCACCAGCAAGAAACGTGTGTTCGAGCAGGCCGGGCTCCTCTTCGAGAACAACCATGGCGTGGCGCGCGCCATCGTGACCGACAACCTGTTCGCGCGCGAGTCGCTGGGCTCGACCGGACTCGGTGCCGGCGTGGCGATCCCGCATGGGCGCATCAAGGGCCTGAAGCAGCCGCTGGCCGCTTTCATGCGCCTGGCCGAGCCGATCCCGTTCGAATCGCCGGACGGCAAGCCGGTTTCGCTGCTGATCTTCCTGCTGGTGCCGGAACAGGCCACGCAGCAGCACCTGGAAATTTTGTCCGAGATCGCGCAACTACTGTCGGACCGCGACATGCGCGAGGGCCTGGCGACGCTGCCCACGCCCGATGCCGTGCATGAACTGCTGATCGCATGGCATCCCTGATCCACTGATTCCCCACAGCGGGCCGGCACCAGACCGGGCAGGCGCCACGCGCTTCGAACACCGCCTTACCAGTCAACACGCATGGAACTCACCGGCGTCACCTCCCAGTCCATCTTCGACGACAACGCAGCCGACCTCAAACTCTCGTGGGTCGCTGGCCTGGAGGGCGCGGACCGCGCCTTCGACGTGGAATTCGCCCGCGAAGCGACCTCCGCCGCAGACCTGGTGGGCCACCTCAACCTGATCCACCCGAACCGGATCCAGGTCCTCGGCAAGCCCGAAATCACGTACTACCAGCGGCTCGACGACGAGACCCGCAAGCGCCAGATGGGCGAGCTGATCCTGCTCGAGCCGCCGTTCCTGGTGATAGCCGACGGCATGGAGCCGCCGCCGGACCTGGAACTGCGCTGCACGCGCTCGTCGACGCCGCTGTTCACCACGCCGGTGTCTTCCGCCGCCGTGATCGACCACCTGCGCCTGTACCTGTCGCGCATCTCGGCGCCGCGCGTGACCATGCACGGCGTGTTTCTCGACATCCTGGGCATGGGTGTGCTGATCATGGGCGAATCGGGCCTGGGCAAGAGCGAACTGGGCCTGGAACTGATCTCGCGCGGCCACGGGCTGGTGGCCGACGACGCCGTCGATTTCGTCCGGCTGGGGCCGGATTTCATCGAGGGCCGCTGTCCGCCGCTGTTGCAGAACCTGCTCGAAGTGCGCGGCCTGGGGCTGCTCGACATCAAGACCATCTTTGGCGAGACCGCGGTGCGGCGAAAGATGAAGATCAAGCTGGTGGTGCAGCTGGTGCGGCGCAACGACGGCGAATTCGAGCGGCTGCCGCTGGATTCGCAGTATCTGGACGTGCTGGGGCTGCCCATCCACATGGTCAAGATCCAGGTGGCGGCGGGCCGCAACCTTGCGGTGCTGGTCGAGGCCGCCGTGCGCAACACCATCCTGCGCCTGCGCGGCATCGACACGCTGCGCGACTTCATGGACCGCCAGCGCGCCGCGATGCAGGCCGATGCCGTCTCGCGCGGCCAGGGCCGCCTGCTTTAAGGGCCCGTCCGTCGCGGTTTTCAATTGCTTACAACGGCGTGGTACGCGCTCGTCAACGTTTCTCAGGCATGCTCCGTTTTGTGCGGTAATGGGCATCACGCCCGTTACGGAAGCTGCGACGCCGACCCCGGCGCGCGGCGATAAGGTTGTCCACTCCCGAGGAGAGCAAGCATGAAGACCCTGATTGCAGTGTGCGCGCTGGTCACCCCCCTGTTCGCGGCCAGCGCCTTCGCGCAGACCGCCACGCCGGCCACCCCTGCTACGCCGGCCAAGCCGTCGGCCACGGCTCCGGCAACGCCTGCCGTGCCGGCCACGCCTGCTACCCCGGCCAATCCGGACAAGCCCGCGGCCAACACCCAGCAGGACAAGATGAAGGCCTGCAACGCGCAGGCCTCCGGCAAGAAGGGCGACGAACGCAAGGCATTCATGAAGGAATGCCTGTCGAAGTCGGGCGCATCCAAGAGCCAGCAGGACAAGATGGCTTCCTGCAGCAAGTCCGGCAAGGGCAAGAAGGGCGACGAATACAAGGCCCACATGAAGGAATGCCTGTCGAAGGCAGCCTGAGCACCCGGGCTGGAAAGCAGCATGGCGAACCGGAAGGTTCGCCATTTTTGCTGGTGTCAACGCGCTGTCATGACGCAGCCGGCACCTGATGCTATGCTTCAGTTGCTATGCGCATCATCCTCATCACCGGCATATCCGGTTCCGGCAAGTCCGTCGCACTGAACGTCCTCGAAGATGCAGGCTATTACTGCGTGGACAACCTGCCGGCGCAGTTCATCCCTGAACTGACCCGCTACCTCGACGGCCAGGGCTACACGCACCTGGGCGTGGCTACCGACATCCGCAGCCGCGAGTCGCTCGACCAGTTGCCCGACACCGTGCGCGCGCTGGCCGCGGAGCACCAGGTCGAGGTCATTTTCCTGACCGCCAGCACCGATGCCCTGGTGCAGCGCTATTCCGAGACGCGGCGCCGCCATCCGCTGTCGGCGCGCACCGACGGCGCCGCCGGCAGTGGCGCCTTCAACGACACGGCGCTGATGGAAGCGATCGAGATGGAGCGCGCGCTGCTGAGCCCGCTCGCCGAAGCGGCGCACCGGATCGACACCAGCAATGTGCGCACCAATACCCTGCGCAGCTGGATCAAGGAACTGATCCGCGACGACAGCCAGCGCCTGACGCTGCTGTTCGAATCGTTCGGCTTCAAGCACGGCGTGCCCAGCGATGCCGACATGGTGTTCGACGTGCGCTCGCTGCCCAACCCGTACTACGACCTGGCGCTGCGGCCGCTGACCGGCCGCGACACGCCGGTGATCGACTTCCTACAGGCGCAGCCGATGGTGCTTGCGATGGCCGAGGATATCCGCGCCTACGTGGAAAAGTGGCTGCCAAGCTTCATTGCCGACAACCGCAGCTACCTGACCGTGGCAATCGGCTGCACCGGCGGGCAGCATCGCTCGGTCTATATTGCCGAAAGGCTCGCCAACTATTTCCGGGCACATGGTAATGTGCTGGTCAGACACCGAGAGCTCGCACCGGCGGGCTGACGCACGCGGCATGGCACCCCGGGCTGCACGGGGCATCTGAGCGCGGCGTCGGCCTGGCGGCCCAATGCTGCGCGACCCCAAGCCTGCACGCATGTCCTCGACCGACCTCTACCGTCCCGCAGGGCCCGAAGACCCGGCACGGACGCTCGAAAACCTGCCGCTGTTCCCCCTGCACACGGTGCTGTTTCCCGGTGGACGGCTGCCGTTGCGCGTGTTCGAGGCGCGCTATGTCGACATGGTGCGCAACTGCCTGCGCGACAGCGCGCCGTTCGGCGTCTGCCTGATTGCCAGCGGCGAGGAGGTGGCCCGGCCCAACCAGCCCACCGTGCCCGAGCTGGTCGGCTGCCTCGCCGAAATCGTCGACTGCAACATGGAGCAACTGGGCGTGCTGCTGATCCACACGCGCGGCCGCGAGCGCTTCCATATCATCAGCCACGAGACCCGCGACGACGGCCTGATGGTGGCGCGCGCCGAGGTGCTCCCTCCCGACATCATCGACTGCAAGCTGGAACTGCTGGGCGAATGCCTGGACGCGCTGCGCCGCATCGTCACGCGGCTGCACGCCGAGCAGCCCGACCGCATGCCCTTCGACGAGCCCTACCTGTGGGACGACCCGAGCTGGGTCGCCAACCGGCTGTGCGAGCTGCTGCCGGTGCCGCTGAAGGCCAAGCAGATGCTGATGGCCCTGCCCGACGCGGGCATGCGCATCGAGATCGTGCACCGCTACATGCGCCAGAACCACATGCTGTAGGCGGCCTTTCGCCCCGCCCTGCGGCCCTGCCCGTGCTTCAGAACAAGCCCACCCGCGCCTGGTCCTCCAGCAGCCGGCGCACCGGCGCGGGCGTGCCCAGCGCATCGAGATCGTCGAGCGACAGCCAGCGCTGCCCGGCCGGCGCCACGCCGTCCTGCCGCACCAGGTTCGCATCCGCACTGAGGTCGACCCGGATGGCGCGGATCAGCAGGCGGAAGTGCGTGAACACATGGGTCAGCTCGCCGGCGAGCACGGCGCGCGCGGGCGTGCCGAAAGCGCGCGCGTAGTCGAGCGCGCGGGCCTCGGCGGCTTCCGCGTCGAAGGGAACGGTGTCGACCGGCATCTCCGGCAGGCTCCACAGGCCGCCCCAGATGCCGCTGTCCGGGCGCAGGCGCAGCAGCACTTCACGCTCGCGCCGCACCAGCAGCATCACCGTGCTGCGCTCGGGGATCGGGGCGCGCGGCTTGGGCGCGGGCAGCACGGCGGTCAGGCCGTCGCGGCGCGCGACGCAATCGGCGGACAGCGGACACGCTTCGGCATCGGCCAGGCAGGCGGGCTTGCCACGCGAGCACACGGTCGCGCCAAGGTCCATCAACCCCTGTGTATAGGCAACCATGTCCTCGCCCTGGCGCGGACCGGGCGCCGGCAAGGCCAGTTCCGCCAGCTGCCACATGCGCGTCTCCACCGCGCGCTCGCCCGGATGGCCATGGATGCCGAAGCAGCGCGCGAACACGCGCTTGACGTTGCCGTCCAGGATCGGGGAACGCACCCCCGCGCTGAATGCCGCAATGGCCGCCGCGGTGGAGCGGCCGATGCCCGGCAACGTGACCAGCACCGCGGGGTCGCCAGGAAAGCGCCCGCCATGCTCGCCGACCACTTGCATGGCGCAGCGGTGCAGGTTGCGCGCGCGCGAGTAATAGCCCAGCCCGGCCCACAGCGCCATTACCTGGTCGGCGGGCGCGGCCGCCAGGTCCTGAACCGTGGGCAGCTGCGCGACGAAGCGCTGGAAGTAATCGATCACCGCGCTGACCTGGGTCTGCTGCAGCATGATCTCGGACAGCCAGATGCGGTACGGGTCGCGGGTGTTCTGCCACGGCAGGTCGTGCCGGCCGTGCCGGCGCTGCCAGTCGACCACGCGCGCGCCGAAGTCGGGCGGCACGCACAGGTCGTCGGGCAGGGCGGGTGCGGTGCGGGGGGCTGGTTTGCGGGGCATCGGTGTGGCAACGGCGTGGCGCGCGCATACGGAGTGTCGGCGCGCCAAAGAAAATGGCGCCGCAAGGCGCGGCGCCACATGATATACCGGTCGGCGGGAGCGGCCCGGCTACGCTACCGCAAGGCTGGCACCGTCCGCATCGGCCGCCGGCCGCATCAACCGCTGGGCAAAGCCTTCGATGCGCCCGCTGCGCTCGTCCAGCCCGTTCAGCACTTCTTCCAGCTGGGCGATACGGCTTTCCAGCGTGTCGGTGGCTTCATGGATGCGCTCGATCGAATCGACACGCCGGCGCAGCTGCTTCTGGTGTTCGCGCACCTGCGCTTCCAGCGGCGTCATCACCGACTTGAGCCAGACCTCGATATCGCGGTTGAGGCCGCGGAAATTGTCCAGCACGCGGCTGGCCATGGTGTTGAACGCGCTTTGCACCAGCTGCGGGCGCGAGCGGGTCAGCATGCTGATCGTGCCGAAATGCGCCTGCACCAGACGCAGCGTCTCCTGCAGCTCGGCCAGGTAGCGCTCGGCGGTGAACTGCATCGGCGCCGGCAGCGTGAAGCCGTGCTCGGCATTGAAGCGCCGGTACATGCTTTCGATCAGCTGGTGCAGCTGGCCGATCTTATTGTCGGCATCGCTGACCAGCCCGCTCAGCTGGGCGAACAGCGCGTCCATGTCGTCGCGCAGGCCGCGCGAGAAGAAGCGCTCCTTCATCTGCTCGCGCGCGCTGCGCATGGTGCGGCGCACGTCGCGCAATTGCAGGCTCTTGATGATGTCGGCGCTGTGCCGGCCGAAGACCAGGCGCAGCGCCTGGAACTTGCCGATGCTCTGCTCGAACTCGTCCTTCTCGCCCTGCACCCGCATCAGCATGTGCTTGACCATCGCATGGTTCTTGCCGCGCAGGCCGCGCAGCTCGAACAGCTGCTCGACGATATCGCGGCGGCGGCTCTGCAGCAGCTGCTGCGCGGCGCGCGCCATGTCCTGCACCAGCCGGTAGACCTGGTCCGAGACGATCTCGCGCCGGCGCGGGATCAGCTGGTCCGACAGCACGTGCTCGAATTCCGGCAGGCCGCTGCGTGCCAGCAGGGTGTCGTCGTGCGTGACCTTGGCCACCAGCCCCTTCTGCGCCGACACCGGATACACGCGTGATTGCTCGATGCCGAGCACCTGCGCGGTGGTCGACACCTGGCGCGCGATTTCCTGCGCGATCTCGCCGGGCTGGCGCAGCGGATCCCACAGCCCGTCGATCTTGTTCAGCACCGCCAGGCAGCCGCGCCGGTGCCCGGCGCCGACATGGCTGCGCCACAGCTCCAGGTCGCTCTTGGTCACGCCCGCGTCGGCGGCCAGCACGAACACCACCACGTGCGCATCCGGGATCAGCCGCAGCGTCAGCTCGGGTTCGGTACCGATCGCGTTCAGGCCCGGCGTGTCGAGGATCACCAGCCCCTGGCGCAGCAGCGGATGCGGGAAATTGATGACGGCGTGACGCCAGCGCGAGATCTCGACCATGCCCTCGGCATCGACCGCATAGGCGGCATCGGGGTCGTTCTCGTGGTACAGCCCGAGCGCCTCGGCCTGTTCGGGCGGCACGCGCATGGTCTGCACCACGTGCTGGAACGCCTCGAGCATGCCGTCGGGCGACGACGGGTCCAGCGGCACCGAATGCCAGTGCGATGCCGAGGTGCCGGCCTCGATGAAGTCGGCGGTGGACGCGTCCTGCAGCCGCGTCTCGATCGGCAGCAGGCGGATGCTGGGCGGCTCGGCCTCGTCGTAGCGCAGCTCGGTCGGGCACATGGTGGTGCGCCCCGCCGACGACGGCAGGATGCGGCGCCCGTAGTCGGCAAAGAAGATGGCGTTGATCAGCTCGCTCTTGCCGCGCGAGAACTCGGCGATGAAGGCGACCTTGAGGCGGTCGCTGCGCAGCACGCTCTGGATGCGCTGCACGCGGTCGTCGGCCTGCGCATCGTACAGGTCGTGCTGCTGCAGCCAGGACTGGAATTCGGCCAGTGACTGGAGGACCCCGGTTCTCCAGGCGCCATATTGTTCGAATTGGTGGGCGAGCGTTGTCATGGAGCTGTTGGGCTGACTTGGTTTTACCTCGGGGCCCGCCACCTGTGCGGCATGCCCGTGTTCGCGCAAGGCCGGTCCGCACCCCTGCCAATGACGCGCGACCGGCCATTTTGTAACTTTTTATGACTGCGCACACGATACAGGTTTCCACGGCGCTTTTGTGGAATTCGCGCCCCTTGCATGGCGGTGACCGCGCCAGTGTTGCGCCGAGCCATCGACGCGGGGCGACGGGCGCCCCCTGAAGCACTCCGGCCGCCGGTCAGTGCTGGCAGTTGGTGCAATAGAAGGTGGAACGCTGGCCCTGGACGATCTGGCGCACCGGCTTGGCGCACACCTTGCATGGCAGGCCGGCGCGGTCGTAGACAAAGCAATCGAGCTGGAAGTAGCCGCTGGCACCGTCGCTGCCGACAAAGTCGCGCAGGGTGCTGCCGCCGCGCTCGATCGCCTGCGCCAGGGTGTCCCGCACTGCCTGCGCCAGCCGGTCGCAACGCGCGCGGCTCAGGCGCCCGGCCGGCGTGCTCGGATGGATGCCGGCGCGGAACAGGCTTTCGGATGCGTAGATATTGCCCACGCCCACCACGATTGCGCCCGACAGCAGCACGGTCTTGATCGCGGCACTGCGACCGCGCGTATGGCGGTGCAGCCAGGCGCCGTCGAAGGCGGGATCGAACGGCTCGATGCCGAGGGTGCTCAGCAACGGATGCGACGGCAGTTCCGCCTCCGGCAGCGTAGTCCAGAGGATGGCGCCGAAGCGGCGCGGATCGCGGAAGCGCAGCACGATGGTGCCTGGCCGCGGGCCGGATGTTGCTGGAGACGCGGCGCCGGGCCCGGCCTCGAGCACGAGGTCGAAGTGATCGTGCGTGCCCGGCGGTGGCGCCTCCGGCAGCACCCGCAGCGTGCCCGTCATGCCCAGATGCACCAGCAGCCAGCCGGGCGGCTGCGCCGCGTCGGCGCTGACGCACTCCAGCAGCAGATACTTGCCGCGGCGCTCGATCCGACGCACCAGGCGCTGGACCAGCCGCGCCTCGAGGTCTGGCTCGACCGGCCAGCGCAGGCCGCGGTGGCGCACCGTGACCGCGGCTATGCGCCGCCCCACCACATGCGGCAGCAAGCCGCGCCGGGTCACCTCGACCTCGGGCAATTCAGGCATCGAACCTCTCCGTTGGTTACCGCTCAAAACTCCTGCAGCGCCTGGCGGCGCCGGCCTGCGGCGCCAAGCAGCGCATTGTAGCGGCAGGCTACAATGCCCTTATCAATGCGCAATCTCCCATCCTTCGCCAGCGCGCGCCGGAGCACTCAATACATGTCGGACCTGATGCCGGACCTGATACCGGACTCCACGTTGCAAGCCACCGCGGGCGGCGGCCTGACCACATCGCCGGGCGCCGGCTCGCGCACGGCGCGCCGCGCCGGCATCCTGGCTCGCTGGTGGCAGGCCCCGCGGCGCCATGTGCGCGCACTGGCCGCCGGCGCGCTGCTGGCAGCGGCGGCGGGCGCCAGCCACGCCGCGCCCCCCGTCGGCGCCGGTTCGCTGCCCATGCTGCAACTGGCCGCGGCCGACACCACCCCGGCGGCCAAGCCCGCGCGTCCGGCACTGCCGTCGCTGGAGCTGACCGACGATATCGTCTATATGGTGCTCGCCGCCGAGATTTCCATCCAGCGCGGCCTGATCGGCCCGGCCTACCGCACCTACCTGGAACTGGCGCGCCAGACCCGCGACCCGCGCTTCGCCCAGCGCGCCACCGAGATCGCTTTCAACGCGCGCATCCCGCAGCAGGCGCTTGACGCCGCCCGCCTGTGGAAGGAGATTTCTCCGACCTCGCCGGCGGCCGGCCAGGTGCTGTCGACCCTGCTGGTGCTCAACGGCCGCTGGGACGACGCCCGCCCGCTGCTGCAGCAGCAACTGGCTGCGGTGCCGGCCAGCCAGCGCGGCGATGCCATCCTGCAGCTGCAGCAGCAGTTGTCGCGCACCAGCGATCCCGCCGGCGCGGCCACGCTGCTGCAGGACCTGACCCGCAACGAAATCAAGCTGCCCGAAACCCAGCTGGCGCTGGCGCGCGCGCGCGAAGTCGCCGGCGACGAGCCGGGCGCGCTGGCCGCGCTCGACCAGGCCCTGCGGCTGCGGCCCGGCTATGAGGCGGCCGCGCTGATGTCCGCCGAACTGCGCGCCGAGAAGCAGCCCGACGAAGCGGTGGCGGTGCTCAAGCGCTTCCTGGAAAAGTCGCCCGAATCGGTCAACGGCCATATCACGCTGGCACGGCTGTACCTGCTGAAGAACGATATGCCGGCGGCCCGCCAGGAATTCGAGACGCTGCGCAAGGTGGCCCCCGCCGACCCGCGCGTGCCGCTGGCGCTGGGCCTGACCAGCCTGCAGGCGAAGAACTACGGCGAAGCCGAGCAGTACCTGCAGGAATACCTGCAGCTGGTCGAAAAACAGCCCAGCGCCAATCCCGATATTGCCTACCAGTACCTGGCGCAGATCGCCGAGGAGCGCAAGGATTACGCCGGCGCGATCCGCTGGCTCGACCGCATCGAGGACATCCGCCTGGCACCGGCGGCCACCGCCAAGCGCGCCCAGCTGCTGGCGCGCATGGGCAAGCTCGACGACGCCCAGGCGCTGTTCGGCGAGATGCTCAGCGACGCCGAGGACATCCCCGACCCCGGTCAGCGCTCGCAGCGCGTCACCGCCATCCGCCAGGCCGAAGTGGCCACGCTGATGGAGAGCAAGGCCTACGACCGCGCCCGCAAGGTGTTGAACGACCGCATCGCGGCGGAGCCCGACAACGCCGACTGGATCTATGAGCTGGCCATGCTGGACGAACGCCAGAAGCGCTACGCCAGCATGGAAACCGGCCTGCGCCGCGTGATTGCTCTGCAGCCGCAGCAGAAGCAGGGCTACAACGCCCTCGGCTACTCGCTGGCGGACCGCAACGAGCGCCTGCCCGAGGCGCTCAAGCTGCTGGAGCGAGCCTCCGAGCTGGGGCCGGACGATCCGTACATCATGGACAGCCTGGCCTGGGTCAAATTCCGCATGGGCGACCTGCAACCCGCGGCGGCACTGCTGCGCAACGCCTACGCCAAGGCCCCCGAGGCCGAAATCGGCGCGCACCTGGGCGAGGTGCTGTGGCAGCTCGGCGAACACGACGAGGCCCGCAAGACCTGGACCGAGGCCGTGCGCATCGATCCCGAGAACGAAACCCTGATCGACACGCTGCGCCGCTACAAGGTCAACGTGCAAGCCCCCAGGTAAGCCCGCGCACCGTGGCCGGCCACGCCGGTCCGCGGCGCCGGATTCCCGTCAGCCCGGCGGCCGCCGCGCCGCCGCCCTCACGACCATGCCCATGAACCGATCCCGACGCCTGGCGCTGCTTTGGCTTGGCGCGCCCCTGCTGCCGCAGGCGTGCGCCAGCGTGGCGCCGTCGCGCAGCTTCGATGTCGACCACGACGCCGCCAGCCAGCAGTACACCGGCCGCTTCTCCGCCAGCTACGTGCGCTACGGGCGCGACGAGGGCGTGCAGGGCAGCTTCCGCTGGGAGGAGCAGGGCCGCAACGTGCGGCTCGACCTGGTCTCGCCGCTTGGCCAGACCCTGGCCGTGGTCACCGCGACGCCGTCGGGCGCCACGCTCGACCTGCCCAACCAGCCGCCGCGCAACGCGCCCGAGGTCGATACCCTGATGGAGGAAGCGCTGGGCTTCGCGCTGCCGGTGGCCGGCATGCGCGACTGGCTGCACGGGCGCCCCACGCAGGGCACGCCGGCGCGCGCCACGCGCGACGAGCAGGGCCGGCTGGCGACGCTGGCGCAGAACGGCTGGACCGTGCGCTACGTCGCCTGGCAGGAGACGCCAGCCGCCGCGACTGCAGCCACTCAGGTGCCGCGTCGCATCGACCTGGCCCGCGACGCCGGCAGCAATCCGCTGTCGGTGCGTCTGGTGATCGATCCCCAGACGCCATAACGGCCGCCATAACGGTCGCCATAACCGCCGCCATAACCTCCGCAACCTCGGCCCCATCCCCGCACCATGCCACGCAGCCAGCCCCTGCCCCCGCCAGAACTACGCGACTGTCCCGCGCCCGCCAAGCTCAACCTGTTCCTGCACGTGACCGGGCGCCGCGCCAACGGCTACCACACGCTGCAGACCGTGTTCCAGCTGGTCGACTGGTGCGACACGCTGCATTTCCGCCGCCGCGACGACGGCGTGGTCGCGCGCGTCACCGAGGTGCCCGGCGTGCCGGCCGAGACCGACCTGGTAGTGCGCGCGGCGCGCGCGCTCCAGGCCGCCACCGGCACCACCTTCGGTGCCGAGATCGCCATCGACAAGGTCCTGCCGATGGGCGGCGGCATCGGCGGCGGCTCTTCCGATGCCGCCACCACGCTGCTGGCGCTGAACCACCTGTGGGGCCTGGGGCTGACGCGCGCCGAGCTGATGCGGATCGGGCTGACGCTGGGCGCCGATGTGCCGGTGTTCGTGCTCGGCGAGAACGCGTTTGCGCAGGGCATCGGCGAGGAGCTCACGCCGGTCGAGTTGCCCGACAGCTGGTTCGTGATCATCCACCCGAAGCAGCACGTGCCCACCGCTGAAATTTTTTCGGACGAGTGCTTGACAAGGGATACACCGATCTCCATAATTGCGGTCTTCGCTGCTCGCACAAACAAATTCGATTTCGGTCGCAACGACCTGGAACCGATAGCAACAGCGAAGTTCGGCGAAGTCGCCCGAGCCCTGGCATGGCTGAAGCAACACAATCAGCATGCCCGGATGACCGGTTCCGGAGCCTGCGTGTTTGCGCGTTTTCCTGACGCAAGAACAGCGCAGCAGGTTTTGGAAAGGTTGCCGCCCGAATGGGATGGCAGGTGTGTGAGAAGTCTGGCACATCACCCGCTCGCGACGTTCGCATAGCAAGTTTTCGTTCGGCGCGGTACGGCAGGTTGGTACCACGAAGAACGGCCCGGTTGTGTAGGGGAGTCGCCAAGTTGGTCAAGGCACCGGATTTTGATTCCGGCATTCGAAGGTTCGAATCCTTCTTCCCCTGCCATTACTTCCTATAGTGTCCTAACGGAACACGATATCTCCAAGTCACCGGCTTCGCCGGTGACACCAAGCTCCCCCAGCAGCAAGACAGGTGCCCCGAATGAGCAGCGAAGGCTTGATGGTATTTACCGGCAACGCCAACCCCAAACTCGCGGAGGCTGTCGTACAGCACCTCGGCATTCCGCTGGGCAAGGCTCAGGTTGGCCGTTTCTCCGACGGTGAAGTGCAGGTCGAAATCCAGGAAAACGTTCGCGGCAAGCACGTCATCGTGCTGCAGTCCACCTGCGCGCCGACCAACGACAACCTGATGGAACTGATGGTGATGGTCGACGCGCTCAAGCGCGCCTCGGCCCGCAGCATCACCGCCGCCATGCCCTACTTCGGCTATGCCCGCCAGGATCGCCGCCCGCGTTCGGCGCGCGTGGCGATCTCGGCCAAGGTGGTCGCCAACATGCTGGAAGTCGCCGGCGTCGAGCGCGTGCTGACGATGGACCTGCACGCCGACCAGATCCAGGGCTTCTTCGATATCCCCGTCGACAACATCTACGCTTCGCCGGTACTGCTGGGCGACCTGCGCGAGAAGAACTACGGCGACCTGCTGGTGGTTTCGCCCGACGTCGGCGGCGTGGTCCGTGCCCGCGCGCTGGCCAAGGAACTGAACTGCGACCTGGCCATCATCGACAAGCGCCGTCCCAAGGCCAACGTGGCCGAGGTGATGAACATCATCGGTGAAGTCGAAGGCCGCAACTGCGTCATCATGGATGACATGATCGACACCGGCGGCACGCTGTGCAAGGCCGCGCAGGTGCTGAAGGAGCGCGGCGCGCTGAAGGTCTTCGCCTACTGCACGCACCCCGTGCTGTCGGGCGGCGCGGCGGCCCGCATCGCGGATTCGGCGCTGGACGAAGTGGTGGTGTGCGACACCATCCCGCTGTCGGAAGAAGCCGCCAAGTGCACCAAGATCCGTCAACTCTCGACCGCCCCGCTGCTGGCCGAGACCTTCACCCGCATTATCAAGGGCGACTCGATCATGTCGCTGTTCGCGGGTTCCTGATAGAATTTAAGGCTTTACTGCGTTGAGCGCCGCCGGTCCTACGGCAAAGCGGCGCCCGGCGTGATTGGATCGGCGCATATTTTTCCCTTTGCGCCGCAACGAGGCTGTCTGGTCGCGGACAGCCTTCTTACTTTTGGAGTCATCATGAAAGTTGTCGCTTTCGAGCGTAGCGTACAGGGTACGGGTGCGAGCCGCCGCCTGCGCAATTCGGGCAAGACCCCCGGCATCATCTACGGCGGCGCCGCCGAGCCGAAGATGATCGAACTGGATCACAACGCCCTGTGGCACGCCCTGAAGAAGGAAGCGTTCCACTCGTCGATCCTCGACCTGGAAGTCGCTGGCAAGTCGGAAAAGGCGCTGCTGCGCGCATTCCAGATGCACCCGTTCAAGCCGCTGGTGCTGCACGTCGATTTCCAGCGCGTGTCGGCCAACGACAAGATCCACGTCAAGGTGCCGCTGCACTTCATGAACCAGGAAACCGCTCCTGGCGTGAAGCTGGGCCACGGCCTGGTCAACCACATCGTCAACGACCTGGAAGTGTCGTGCCTGCCGGCCGACCTGCCTGAGTTCATCGAAGTGGACGTCGGCGCGATGGAGCTGGGCCAGACCCTGCACCTGTCGGACCTGAAGCTGCCGAAGGGCGTGACCGTGATCACCCACGGTGACGACAACCCGGCCATCGCCAGCATCTCGCAACCGGCTGGCGCCGTGTCGGAAGCTGCCGAAGGCGGCGAAGCCGCTGGCGAAACCCCGGCTGCCTAAGCTGCCGCAGCGGTGGCGGCCCGCGGGCCGCGCCACGAAGAAACCGCCGCGCTTGCGGCGGTTTTTTTTCGCCCGGCAGCGGACTGCCGGTTTTTCGGTATCCTTGGCGCCTGTGGCGCAGTCCCGCGCGCCAACGACACAGTCACACGCATGATCAAGCTTATCGTCGGCCTCGGCAATCCCGGGGCGGAGTACGAGGCCACCCGACACAACGCCGGCTTCTGGCTGGTCGACCAGCTGGCCCGCATGGGCGGCGCCACGCTGCGCGTCGAGGGCCGCTTCCACGGGCTCGCCGCGCGCGCGCGGCTCTGGGACCAGGACGTCTGGCTGCTCAAGCCGTCGACCTTCATGAACCGCTCCGGCCTGGCGGTGGTGTCGCTGGCGCGCTTCTACAAGATCCTGCCCGGCGAGATCGTGGTCGTGCATGACGAGATGGACCTGCCGGCCGGCGCCGCCAAGCTCAAGCGCGGCGGCGGCGCGGGCGGCCACAACGGCCTGAAGGACATCTCGGCCCACCTGACCACGCAGGACTACTGGCGCCTGCGCCTGGGCGTGGGCCATCCGCGCAATGCCCCCGGCGGTGCCGGCGCGGGCCGCGAGGACGTGGTCAACTTCGTGCTCAAGCCACCGCGGCGCGAGGAGCAGGAAGCCATCGATGCCGCGATCGACCGCTGCATCGAGCCGCTCGGCCTGCTCGCCCGCGGCGATGCCGAGCGCGCCATGGCGCAGCTGCATACCGCGCGCTGAGCGCCCTCACGCCAGCCAGCATATTTCTGCGACAGCAGCATGAAAACGGGCCGCATCCGCGGCCCGTCGTCGTTTGGGCGCACCGGTCTGCAGTTGCAGACATAGTGTCATCAAAGCGCCATGGGCACCACCTAAATTGCGGGGTTTCCAATCGCGTCGGTATCGCATGGTTGCCGATGCGCATGACATCCCACAGGAGGAAAGCCCATGTCGTACCTGACCGACGAAGCGCGCGCCGCAAGCCGCGCCGCCAAGCCCGACGTTGACGTGCCCGGCCAGATGCTCGAGGACATCGTCGCCGCCAACCCGGCCCGCCGCCGGGTGCTGCGCGGCGGCCTCGGCCTGTCGCTGGTGTCGGCCTTCGGCAGCGGCCTGCTGGCCGCCTGCGGCGGTGATGACGATCCCGCTCCGGCGCCCGCACCGGCCGCTGCCCCGGCACCCGCTCCGGCCCCGGCACCGGCGCCGGCCACGCCGAGCTACGAGGTCACCTTCGAGCCGATCGCCAAGTCCACCGCCGATACCGTGGTGGTGCCCGGCGGCTACAGCGTCGACGTGCTGTTCTCCGCCGGCGACCCGGTCGAAGCCGGTGCCACCGGCTATGCCGGCGCCTTCCAGTCGTCGGCCGAGACCGAGCGCCAGGCCGGCGGCAACCACGACGGCATGCACTACTTCGCGCTGCCTGGCGTCGATCCGCAGAAGGGCGGCCTGCTGGCGATCAACCACGAGCTGCCGGACTACAACATCCTGTTCCCGACCGCCTACGACGCCGCCACCGCAAGCCCGGAGCAAAAGCGCATCGCCCTGTCGGCGGTGGGCATTTCGGTGATCGAAGTGGAACTGGCCGCCAGCGGCAAGTGGCAGGTCAAGCGCGACTCGATCTACAACAAGCGCTACACCGGCAACACGCTGTACCGCGTGGGCGGCCCGGCCGCACCGGTGATCGGCGCCACCGTGGTGGGCATGCTCAACAACTGCTCGAGCGGCCACACCCCGTGGGGCACCTACCTGACCTGCGAGGAAAGCACCGACAACTACATCGACCCGACCCAGGCCGACAACGGCTACGGCTGGGTGGTGGAAATCGATCCGTACGGCACGCTGGGCGCGCCGGCCAAGCGCACCGCGATGGGCCGCTTCGACCATGAGAACGTCGCCTTCATCACCGATGCCAGCAATAACGTAGCCTTCTACATGGGCGACGACGGCACCCCGGGCTGCATCTACAAGTTCGTGCCGAGCAAGGCCTTCAATCCGAACAACCGCGCCGCCAACGCCAACCTGCTGGACAGCGGCACGCTGTACGTGGCGAAGTTCAACGCCGACGGCAGCGGCCAGTGGATCGAGCTGTCGCAAGGCAAGAACGGCCTGACCGTCGGCGCCTCGGACCCGGGCAACTGGACCCAGTCGGCGGTGTCGCCGGCGCCGACCACGGTCGACTTCGCCACGCAGGCAGACGTACTGATCAACACCAAGTCCGCCGCGCGCGTGGCTGGCGGCACGCTGATGGACCGCCCCGAGTGGATCACCGCCGCGCCGGACAACACGCTGTACTGCACGCTGACCAACAATAGCGGGCGCCAGCAGACCGACGCCGCCAACCCGCGCAAGAACAACCTGCACGGCCATATCATCCAGTGGAAGGAAGCCGGCAATTCGCCGCTGGCCACGACCTTCACCTGGAGCATCCTGCTGCAGGCCGGCGACCCTTCGCTGGCCACGGACAACCTGAAGGGCAACATCAACGGCGACACCTTCTCCAGCCCGGATGGCCTGCGCGTCGATCCCAAGGGCCGCCTGTGGGTGCAGACCGACTCGAGCACCAGCGCCACCTACACCGGCACCTTCGGCAACAACAGCATGTACTACATCTCGCCGACGGGCCAGTCGAAGCGCTTCCTGGCGGGCCCGACCGGCTGCGAGATCACCGGCATCGCCTACACGCCGGACCTGACCACCTGCTTCATCAACATCCAGCACCCGACCGGCAAGTGGCCGGACGCGGCCAAGCCGCCGCGCTCGTCCACCATCGTGGTGCACCGCGCCGACGGCAAGCCGATCGGCGCCTGACCGCGCAGTGCAGTAGGCAGTAACCGTAGTAATTGGGGAAAGGTTAAGCCCCCGTCACCTTGCGGTGCCGGGGGCTTTTTTTGTGCGGCGAGCAGCCAGGATAACGAGGCCTGGCCAAGCGTGGCCGGCGTCAGGCCGCGTGCCGGGCCGCGGTCAGCAGCCGGTACCGCTGCATCAGTACCTCATGGGTCTCAACGCGGTTCGGATCCTTGGGAATGCACGCGACCGGGCAGACCTGCTGGCATTGCGGCTCGTCGAAGTGCCCGACGCACTCGGTGCACTTGTTGGGGTCGATTTCGTAGATCTCGGGCCCCATCGAAATGGCTTCGTTCGGGCACTCGGGTTCACAAACGTCGCAGTTGATGCAGTCGTCGGTGATCATCAGCGCCATGGTGTTTCCTTCCTGCGGACACGCCCGCGCCCGACTGGCCGCGGTCTGACGTGTCTGAAGCCGTATTTTATTCCGGTTTGGCGATTTTCTCTTGCAGCCAGCGTTCCACCGACGGGAACACGAACTTGCTGACGTCGCCGCCAAGCACCGCGATCTCGCGCACGAAGGTGCCGGAGATGAACTGGTACTGGTCCGACGGGGTCAGGAACATGGTCTCGACGTCGGGCAGCAGGTAGCGGTTCATGCCCGCCATCTGGAACTCGTACTCGAAGTCGGACACCGCGCGCAGGCCGCGCACGATCACGCGCGCATTGTTCTTGCGCACGAAGTCCTTGAGCAGTCCGGAGAAGCCCTCGACCCGCACGTTGGGATAGTGCCCGAGCACTTCGCGGGCAATGCTGATGCGCTCTTCGAGCGAAAAGAACGGGCGCTTGTTGGGGCTGTGCGCCACGCCGACCACCAGTTCGTCGAAGATGTTCGACGCACGGCGGACCAGATCCTCGTGTCCCCGGGTCATTGGATCGAAGGTGCCGGGATAGACCGCGCTGACCATACTTCCTCCTTGATCTGCCCGCTGCCGGCCGTGAAAGGGGCCGCCTCTTGCGCCGGCCGGGCCGGCATGGGTGCTGCGTCGCGAGCGTTGTGACAGCGGCGTAGTGTAACCCTAAATGCCCCGCTTGGAAGTCGCCGGGGGCACCGTTTTGCGGCAGTGCACCCAAGAACCGGTTCCGCAATCAGGAAGGGGCCCTTCCCCTTTCCAAAACCGCGGCGCCAGGCGCGGCCCGCGGGGCTGGTGCATCAGGCGGCGCCGTGGCCCGGCACGCGCTGCTGCAGCAGGTGGAAATGCACCGCCCCGGCCCGGGCGTGCCGCACGATCTCGAGCGAGGCCGGCACCGGCGCGTCGGCACCGGTCAGCGGGTGGTCGGTCTCGACATAGACCGCCCCGCCCGGGCGCGACAGCCGCGCGGCGTGCGCCAGCGACGGGCCGATCCAGTCCTCGGCGAACGGCGGGTCGAGGAACACCACGTCGAAGCTGGCATCGGGCAGCTGCGCGGCAATGGCGAAGGCGTCGCCTTGCAGCACGCGTACCTGTCCGGCATCGAGCCGGGCCACGTTGTCGCGCAATTGCCTCGCCACGCGCGCATTGGACTCTACCAGCGTCACCGCGGCCGCGCCGCGCGACGCGGCCTCGAAGCCGAGCGCACCGGAGCCGGCGAACAGGTCCAGGCATTCCAGCCCGGACAGGTCCTGGCCCAGCCAGTTGAAGAGGGTCTCGCGCACGCGGTCGGGCGTCGGCCGCAGGCCCTGGGCATCAGGCACCGGCAGCAGCGTGCGCTTCCAGCGTCCGCCGATAATGCGGACCTGCGCGGGTGCCTGGCGCGGCACGGGAGAGACGGGAGATCGCCCGCGAGGCGCGGGCGAGGGCAAGCGGGAACGCGAATTCATGCCGTGATTGTAGAGCCTGCGGCGGGGTCCGCCGCGGGCGGCGGCGCCGGCATCACTGCCGCGAAGCCGTGGGGGCGGCGCCCACCGGCCCGCCGACGATTACCGTGGCCATATTGTCCGGGTGCACGTGGCGCTGGAATGCCGCCCTGACCTGTTCGCGCGTGACCTTGCCGATCTGCGCGGTCCAGGTATCGAGGTAATCGAGCGGCAGCCCGTACCAGCCGATATTGGCGACGTTGGTCAGCAGCTTGCGGTTGTTGTCGATGCGCAGCGGGAAGCCGTTGACCAGGTTGTCCTTGGCCGCGCGCAGCTCCTTCTCGCTCGGGCCTTCGGCGACAAAGCGCGCCAGCACCTGGCGCACCAGCGCCAGTGCCTCGTCGGTCTGCGCCTTCTTGGTCTGCAGGCTGATGCCGAACGGCCCCGGCTGCTTGGACGGGGCGAAGTAGCTGTCCACGCCGTAGGTCAGGCCGCGCTTCTCGCGCACTTCGTCGGTCAGGCGCGAGCTGAAGCCGCCGCCGCCCAGAACGTAGTTGCCCACCAGCAGCGCAAAATAGTCAGGGTCGCCGCGCGCGATCGCCGGCTGGCCCAGCGCCACGCTGGACTGCTGCGCCGGGTGCGGCAGGCGCTGCTCGCTGGGCGCGATCTTCAGTTTCACCTGCGGCAGCGTCGGCGCGGCGCGGCCGGGCGGCAGCCCGCGCGTCAGCTGCTCGGCGATGGCCTCGGCCTGCTTGCGGTCGACCGCGCCGATCAGCGTCACCACGGCGCGCTGCGCGCCGTAGTTGTCGCGCCAGAAGCCCGCGATGTCATCGCGCGTGATCGACGCCACGCTTTCGGGGGTCGCGGCGACGCCGTAGGGATGGTCGGGATACATGGCCCGGGCCAGCGCCTTGTCGGCGATCACGCCGGGCTTGGTGTCGGCTTCGCGGATGGCGGTGATCAGGCGCTGCTTCTCGCGCCCGACCACGGCATCGGGATAGGTCGGCGCCTTGATCAGCTGCGCCGCCAGCGCGACCGACTGGTCCAGCTCCGGCTGCGCGGTCAGGGTGCGCAGCCCGATGCCGCCGCGGTCGCCGCCGGCCGCGCCGCCAAAGGCGGCACCGGTATCGGCAAAGGCATCGGCAATCTTTGCCTCGTCGCGCGCCGGCTGGCCGTCCTGCGCGCCGGCGCCCTTGTCCAGCAGCGCCGCCGTCAGCGTGGCCAGCCCGGCCTTGCCCGGCGGGTCATAGCGGCTGCCGGCGTCGAAGTCGATATTGATGTCGAGCATCGGAATCGACGGGCTGTGCACGAAAAACACGCGCGCGCCGGTGGACGCGGTCCAGTGCTCGATCGGGATCGCTGCCTGCGCCAGCTGCGCGGCCAGCAGCACCACGGCGCCGAGGGCGGCGCCGGCCAGTTTGCGCAGCGGGCGCGGCGCGGATGTGACGGACTGGGTCATCGCCTTGTTCTCAGTGGCGCAGGCCCGACGGGGCCTGGGACTTGGGCTTGTTCGGATCGATCGGCTGCGGCACCAGCGTGGCCACGGTCAGGTTGTCGTCGTTGAAATACTTCGCGGCGACGGCCTGCACCTGCGCCGGCGTGACGGCCTTGATCTTGTCGAGCATGCGGTCGATCTGGCGCCACGAGATCTCCGAGATCTCGGCCACGCCGATCTCCATGCCCTGCCCGAACACCGAATCGCGCTTGTAGATCTGCCCGGCCACCACCTGCGCCTTGACGCGCTTGAGCTCTTCCGGCGACACGCCCTCGCGGGCGATGCGCTGGATTTCCGCACGCAGCGCGCGCTCGATCTCGTCGGTGTTGTGGCCCGCCGCCGGCGTGCCGTCGAGCACGAACAGCGACTCGCCGCGGTTGATGCTGTCGTAGCCGACATTGACGTCGTCGGCCAGGCGCTGCTCGCGCACCAGTTCGCGGGTCAGGCGCGCGTTGTCGTAGCCGTTGAGCACGGCCGCCAGCACCTCGAGCGCATAGGGGTCGACGTCTTTCTCGACGTCGCGCAGGCGCGGCACCTTGTACGCCATCACCATGTACTGGTTCTCGGCGGGCGCCTTGACCCAGATGCGCTTGATGCCCTTCTGCGCCGGCTCTTCCTGGTCCTTGCGCACCGGCAGCGCGCGCGGCTTGAGCTTGCCGTAGTAGCGCTCGGCCAGCGCGCGCACTTCGTCGGCCCTGACGTCGCCGGTGACGATCACGGTGGCGTTGTTGGGCACGTACCAGTGGCGGTACCAGTCCTTGACGTCGTCGACGCGCATGTTGACGAGGTCGTCCATCCAGCCGATCACCGGGTGGCGATAGGCGGCCGCGGTGTACACCGTGGCCAGCAACTGCTCATAGACCGTGCCGCGCGCGGAGTCGTCGGTGCGCAGGCGGCGCTCTTCCATCACCACCTTCATCTCGCGCTCGAACTCGTCCTTGGTGATGACGAGGTTGGCCATGCGGTCGGCTTCCAGCTCCATCATCTTCGGCAGGTACTGCTTGCCGATCTGCTGGTAGTACATGGTGAAGTCGCGGTTGGTCATGGCGTTCTCGCGCCCGCCCAGCGCCGCCACCTGCTTCGAGAATTCGCCCACGCCGACCTTGGGCGTGCCCTTGAACATCATGTGTTCCAGCATGTGGGCCACGCCGGTGGTGCCGCTGACCTCGTCGATGCCGCCCACGCGGTACCACACCTGGTGTGCCACCGTCGGGGCGCGGTGGTCTTCCTTGACGATCAGCCGTAGTCCGTTGGACAGGCGGTACTCGGTAGTGCCGTGGGCGGTGGCGCCGGCCGGCGCGGTCTGCGCCGACGGCATCGGCGAGGCCACCACGCCCTGCGCCGCCGCGGGTAGCGACCACGGCAGCAATGCCAGCAGCAGCGCGGGGATGAGGCGCCGCGCCAGTCGCGCGGCGCCGGCGGGTGGCGCCTGCAAGGGCCGTGCGTGGCGTTGGATGCGCGTTTGGGCGGCGGCGCTGCGCCCTGCTGCGCCCGTTGCGGTCATGACAGCGCAATGGTTCATGCGACCCCGTCTGCTAAAATTTTGCCGATCGATTCGCGTGCGCGACGCGGCGCGCGAATCTGCCATGTAGTGAACTCATGTAGCGAACTATACGCAATCGCCGGCCGGGACCACAACGGTTTCTCCCCAGCCATCGCGAAGCCTGCGTAACCCATTGATTAATCACCGGTTGCCTGCTGGCATTGGCTGCCGCCAGGGTTTCGGCCCCGGTATTGACCCCGTTCCCCAATGTTTAGTTTCTGGAAGAAGCGCAAGGCCGAGCCGGCGCCCGTCGAGGCCCCCATCGAGGCGCCCGCGCCAGCCCCGGCCCCCGCGCCCGAGGTGCCCGCGCCCGCCCCGGCACCATCCCCGACGCCGACGCCGACGCCCACGCCCGCCCCGGCCGAGCCCGTTCCCATGCCCACCCCCGTGCCGGCGCAAGTGCCCCCGCCCGCGCCGGCGCCGGTGGCCGCCGAGGCGCTGGAGCTGGTGCCGCCGCCCGCCCCCAGCGCGGAAGCCAGGCAGGGCTGGATGCAGCGCCTGCGCACCGGCCTGTCCAAGACCAGCCGCAACCTCGGCACGCTGTTCGTCGGCGTCAAGGTCGACGAGGACCTGTTCGAGGAACTGGAAACCGCGCTGCTGATGGCCGACGCCGGCGTCGAGGCCACCGAGTACCTGCTGGGCGAACTGCGCAAGCGGGTCAGGTCCGAACGCATCGAAACCGCCGAGGGCGTCAAGGCAGCGTTGCGCGAGCTGTTGACGCAGCTGCTGCGCCCGCTCGAAAAGACCATGGCGCTCGGCCGCGAGCAGCCGCTGGTGATGATGATTGCGGGTGTCAACGGCGCCGGCAAGACCACCAGCATCGGCAAGCTGTGCAAGCACTTCCAGCGCTATGACCAGAAGGTGCTGCTGGCCGCCGGCGACACTTTCCGCGCCGCCGCTCGCGAGCAGCTGGCGATCTGGGGCGAACGCAACAACGTTACCGTGGTGGCGCAGGAAAGCGGCGACCCCGCGGCGGTGATCTTCGACGCCGTCAACGCCGCCAAGGCGCGCGGCATCGACATCGTCATGGCCGACACCGCCGGGCGCCTGCCGACGCAGCTGCACCTGATGGAAGAGCTGAAGAAGGTCAAGCGCGTGATCAGCAAGGCCATGCCGAGCGCGCCGCACGAGGTGCTGCTGGTGATCGACGCCAACACCGGCCAGAACGCCCTGCAGCAAACCCGCGCCTTCGACGACGCGCTGGGCCTTACCGGCCTGATCGTGACCAAGCTCGACGGCACCGCCAAGGGCGGCATCCTGGCGGCGATCGCGCGCCAGCGCCCGGTGCCGGTCTACTTCATCGGCGTGGGCGAGAAGGTGGAAGACCTGCAGCCGTTCAAGGCCGAGGAGTTCGCCGAGGCGCTGCTGGGCTGAATTCCGACGTCCTGCAAGGCAAAACGCCCCGGCAGTGCCGGGGCGTTTGTATTTTGCCGGGTCGCAATACTATTCCGCGTCGGGCTGCGACTTCGGCTCTGCCTTCTGGAACGCCGGCAGCGCCATGCAGGTTTCATAGATCTTCGCGATCGCCGGATAGCGCGTCACGTCGATATTAAAGCGCTGTGCGTTGAACACCTGCGGCACCAGGCACAGGTCGGCCAGCGTGGGCGTGTCGCCGAAGCAGAAACGCCCGGCCTTGCCGCCGCGCTCCAGGTTGGCTTGCAGCGACGCAAAGCCCAGCTCGATCCAGTGGCGGTACCACGCATCCTTGACCTCGTCGGTCACGCCCACGGTGTGCTTCAGGTACTTCAGCACGCGCAGGTTGTTCAGCGGATGGATCTCGCAGGCGATCTCCTGCGCCAGGCCGCGCACATAGGCGCGGTCCAGCGCCGTGCCGGGCAGCAGCTTCGGCTCCGGATGGACCTCGTCCAGGTACTCGACGATGGCCAGCGATTGCTGCAGCACGTGCTCGCCGTCGGCCAGCGCCGGCACCAGGCCGTCGGGGTTCACCGCGCGGAACTCGGGCTTGAGTTGCTGGCCGCCTTCCTTGAGCAGGTGCACCGGCACGTAGTCATAGGACAGGCCCTTCAGTTCCAGCGCGATACGGACGCGGAACGAGGCCGAGCTGCGGAAATAGCTGTAAAGCTTGAGCATCGGTTCAGACTACCTTGATGGTGAGATCGCCCACGCCGCCGACGTGGCACTGCATGACATCGCCCCTGACCACCGGCCCCACGCCCTCGGGCGTGCCGCTGAAAATCAGGTCGCCCGGCTGCAACTCGAACAGCTTCGACAGGTACGACACCATCTCGGGCACCGACCAGATCAGGTCCGACAGGTCGCCGCGCTGCTTTTCCACGCCGTTGACCGACAGCGTGACCTCGCCTTTTTCGGGATGGCCGATGGCCGCCACCGGCACGATCGGGCCGATCGGCGCGGAGCGGTCGAAGGCCTTGCCGGTCTCCCATGGGCGGCCGGTCTTCTTCGATTCGTTCTGCAGGTCGCGGCGGGTCATGTCCAGGCCCACGGCATAGCCGAACACATGGCCGGCGGCCTGCTCGACCGGAATGTCGCGGCCGCCCTTGCCGATCGCCACCACCAGCTCCACTTCATAGTGGCAGTTGCTGGTGCCAGGCGGGTACGGGAAGGCACCCTCGGTGCCGTCGGCGACGTAGCTGACCGCATCGGACGGCTTGCAGAAGAAGAAAGGCGGCTCGCGGTCGGGGTCCGAACCCATTTCCCGGGCATGGGCGGCATAGTTGCGGCCGACGCAGTACACGCGCCGGACCGGAAAGCTGGCGTGGCTGCCGCGCACAGGCACGCCGACGGGCGCGGGCGGGGCGAACACGAATTCGGTCATGCATCTCTCCAGATAGTTCTGATCGGTGCTGCGACGGGGCCCGTGCCGGGCGCAGCAGGGCAACAGGATACACCGCGGGCCGGGCCTGCGTACGGCCGCATACAATGAATCCAGGCACGCTCGCGGCGCCTCTGCACCGGACTGGGGCGCCATACCCCACCCTGCCGGCGCGAATCTTGCATGGCGCACTGCAACAGAGCCAGCCATGACACGACGCCATCCGCCCCCCACGCCCACGCCGGCGACCGCAGCCCCCACCGGCCGGGTGCTGCGCATCCTGCTCGTGCGCGACCCGCTCGACGCCAATCCCCTCAACGTCGAGACCATCCGCAACGGGCTGGTGAACGCGGGCTTCACCGAGATCCAGATCGTCGACGCCGACCTGCGGCTGCCCGACGTAATCACTGCCAGCCAGCCCGACATGCTGATCATCGCCTCCGAGTCGGCCGCGCGCGACACCATCGAGCACGTGTGCGTCTCGACCCAGCATGCACCGCGCCCGATCGTGCTGTTCACCGACAACGACGACAGCCAGCGCATCAAGGCCGCGCTGAGTGCGGGCATTACCGCCTATATCGTCGACGGTCTGCGGGCGGAGCGCGTCAAGACCGTGCTCGACGTCGCCTATGCGCGCTTCGAGCTGGACCAGCAACTGCGTGCCGAACTCGACGCCACGCGGCTGAAGCTGGCCGAGCGCAAGGTGGTGGAGCGCGCCAAGGGCCTGCTGATGCAGGCGCGCGGACTCAGCGAGGAAGACGCCTACAAGCGCCTGCGCAGCATGGCGATGGAACGCGGGCTGAAGCTGGTCGATGCCGCGCAGCGCGTGATCGACGTGATGAGCTGAACCTCCTGTTCAGGCCGCCGCGGTGCAGCGCCGCACGCCGCTGGTGCGCTGCACGCTCGTGGCGCCAGCCTGCCTTCCCCCTTGCCGCTCCATGGTCGCCGGACAGCGACGCCTGTGTCCGGACCGCGTCACCTACGCACCGACCTCGCCCATTCCCACCTCGATTGCGCCCCGTTCCGGCACCACATTCCCCGAAATGCTGCACCGCACGATGCTGGCATACGGCTTGCATCATGCAGGCATCGGCCAACGGCGGCCGATCGACCAATCAGGCGGACATGGCCAACGCAGGCCTTGTCGCGCCACGGACAACGGCGTCCCCACAGCGCACCGGTCTTCTCGCGAAACCGGCCGCGCGAGGGGACGCTTTTTTCTTGGAGCCACGCAATGCCCTCTCGCCTCAGCCACCCCAGGCCGCTGCATGCAGCCGTCCAGAACTCCGACGCCGCTGCCGCTGCCGACGCGGTCCCGGCCAGCAGCGGCCGGCGCCGTGCGCTGGCCACCATTGCCGGTGCCAGCGTGATGACGCTGGTCGATCCGCTGGTGCGCGCCGGCGCCTGGGCCGCGGGCTCCGACGCGCCGGAGAAGACCGAGGTACGCATCGGCTTTATCCCGCTGACGGACTGCGCCTCGGTGGTGATGGCAGCCACGCTCGGGCTCGACAAGAAATACGGCATCAAGATCACGCCGACCAAGGAGGCCTCCTGGGCGGCCGTGCGCGACAAGCTGGTCAACGGCGAACTGGACGCGGCCCACGTGCTCTACGGCCTGGTCTACGGCGTGCAGCTCGGCATCGGCGGACCGAAGAAGGACATGGCCGTGCTGATGAGCCTGAACCACAACGGCCAGGCCATCACGCTGTCGTCCAAGCTGGCCGAGAAGGGCGTGCGGGACGGCGCCAGCCTGAAGGCGCTGATGACGAAGGAAAAGCGCGACTACACCTTCGCCCAGACCTTCCCGACGGGTACGCACGCGATGTGGCTGTACTACTGGCTGGCGGCAAACGGCATCGATCCGATGCGGGACGCCAAGGCCATCACGGTGCCGCCGCCGCAGATGGTGGCCAACATGCGCGTGGGCAATATGGACGGCTTCTGCGTGGGCGAGCCCTGGGGCGCGCGCGCTATCGCCGACAAGATCGGCTTCACCGCCGAGACCACGCAGGCGATCTGGAAGAACCATCCGGAAAAGACTTTGGGCACCACGGCCGAGTTCGTGCAGAAGTATCCCAACACGGCGCGCGCGATGGTGGCCGCGGTGCTGGAGGCGTCGAAGTTCATCGATGCATCGGCCTCCAACCGCCGCAAGACCGCCGAGACCATCGCCGCCAAGTCCTATGTCAATACCGACATGGACATCATCCTGGACCGCATGCTGGGCCGCTACACCAACGGGCTGGGCAAGACCTGGGACGACCCCGACGCGATGAAGTTCTACCAGGACGGCAACGCGAACTTCCCGTACCTGTCCGACGGCATGTGGTTCCTGACGCAGCACAAGCGCTGGGGCCTGCTCAAGGCCCATCCGGATTACCTCGCCGTGGCCAGGCAGGTCAACCGCATCGACATCTACAAGCAGGCCGCCACTGCCGCGCAGGTGCCGCTGCCCAAGAGCGACATGCGCAGCTCGAAGCTGATCGACGGCGTGGTCTGGGACGGCAAGGACCCGAAAGCCTACGCCGACGGTTTCAAGATCAAGGCCGCCGGCACGCCTGCCGCCTGATCCGCAGTGCCCTGACCAAAGGAGCCCGACGTGAATGCCATTGCCTCCACCACGCCCGATGCCGCCGCCGACCCTGACACCAAGGAACGGACACGCCGGCGCGAACAGGAAATCGCCGCGCAAGCCCGGCGCACGGCACGCCGCGACGCTGCCGCCGCGCTGGTGCTCAAGGCGGTGCCGCCGCTGCTGGGCTTCGCCCTGTTCGTGCTCGCCTGGCACGGCATCGCCACCATGATCCCGGCCCTCCCCACCCCTGGCGCGACGTGGAACGCCGCGGTGCCGCTGTTTGCCGATCCCTTCTACCGCAACGGGCCCAATGACCAGGGCATCGGCTGGAACGTGCTGGCGTCGCTCGCGCGCGTGGCGGCGGGCTTCGGCCTGGCCGCGCTGGTCGGCATCCCGGCCGGCTTCGTGATCGGGCGCTTCGCCTTCCTGAACGCGATGGCCGCGCCGGTGATCAGCCTGCTGCGGCCGGTGTCGCCGCTGGCGTGGCTGCCGATCGGGCTGCTGCTGTTCAAGGCGGCCAATCCCGCCGCGATCTGGGCGATCTTTATCTGCTCGATCTGGCCGATGGTGATCAACACCGCGGTGGGGGTCACGCGCGTGCCGCAGGACTACCTGAACGTGGCACGCGTGCTCGACCTGTCCGAGTGGAAGGTGTTCACGCGCGTGCTGTTGCCAGCGGTGCTGCCCTACATGCTGACCGGCGTGCGTCTGTCGATCGGCACGGCCTGGCTGGTGATCGTCGCGGCCGAGATGCTGACCGGCGGCACCGGCATCGGCTTCTGGCTGTGGGACGAGTGGAACAACCTGAAGGTCGAGCACATCGTGATCGCGATCTTCGTCATCGGCCTGATCGGCCTGCTGCTGGAACATGCGCTGCTGGCGCTGGCCCGGCGCTTCAGCTACGGCACCCATTGATCCGACCGGGAGAAACGCCATGGACAAGTTCGTCAGCATCGAAAACGTCGGCCAGACCTTCAAGACCCGCAAGGGCCCGTTCGTCGCGCTGCGCGACATCGACCTGCACATCGCCGAGGGCGAATTCATTACGCTGATCGGCCACTCCGGCTGCGGCAAGTCCACGCTGCTGAACCTGCTGGCGGGACTGGCCACACCGACCAGCGGCGCGCTGATCTGCGCCGGGCGCGAAATCGCCGGGCCCGGGCCGGAGCGCGCGGTGGTGTTCCAGAACCATTCGCTGCTGCCGTGGCTGACCTGCTTCGAGAACGTCTACCTGGGCGTCGAGCGTGTGTTCGCGGCCAGCGAGGACAAGGCGCAGCTCAGGGCGCGCACGCACGACACGCTGGCGCTGGTGGGCCTGAGCCACGCCGAGGGCAAGTATCCGCACGAGATCTCCGGCGGCATGAAGCAGCGCGTGGGCATTGCCCGCGCGCTGGCGATGGCGCCCAAGGTGCTGCTGATGGACGAGCCCTTCGGCGCGCTGGACGCGCTCACGCGGGCGCACCTGCAGGACGAGCTGATCAAGATCGTGGCGCGCACGCGCAGCACGGTGGTGATGGTGACGCACGATGTCGACGAGGCCGTGCTGCTGGCCGACCGCATCGTGATGATGACCAACGGCCCGGCCGCCACCATCGGCGAGATCCTGGCGGTGGACCTGCCGCGCCCGCGCGACCGCGTGGCGCTGGCGGACGACCCGGCCTACCACGGCTGCCGCACCGCGGTGCTGGACTTTCTCTACCGCAAGCAGCGCAATCCGGCGCTGCAGGAAGCGGCGTAGGGGCGAGGCGGCGTACGGGGACGCCTGGCGGCCATGGGCGCGGCCGCCGCGCTCCGCTATCATGAACCCAGAACACACTACCCCACGCCGCCATGACCACCACCGCCGCCCCATTTCCCGCCGCCCGCTATATCAAGGAAATCGGCCGCGGCGTCAACGGCGCGCGCGCACTGCCGCGCGACGACGCGCAGGCCCTGTTCGACGCCATGCTGGCGGGCCGCGTGTCCGACCTGGAACTGGGCGCCATCCTGATGGCCTATCGCATCAAGGGCGAGGCCCCGCACGAGCTGGCCGGCATGCTGGAGGCCGCCCATGCGCACTGCCAGCCGCTGCCGGCACCGCCGGACCGGCAGGTGGTGGTGATTCCCAGCTACAACGGCGCGCGCAAGCAGCCCAACCTGGTGCCGCTGCTGGCGCTGCTGCTGGCCCGCGAAGGCATCCCCGTGCTGGTGCACGGCACGCGCGAGTTCGAGGGGCGCGTGACCAGCATGGCGCTGTTCGAGGCGCTGGGCGTGCCCCTGTGCGCAAGCACCGCCGAAGCCTCGGCAAAGCTGTGCGATGGCGATGCCAATGGCCTGCTGGCGGTGCTGCCGGTGGACGTGCTGTCGCCAGGGCTGTCGCGGCTGCTGGAGCGCCGCAGCGTGATCGGCCTGCGCAATTCGTCGCATACGGTGGCCAAGATGCTGCAACCCGTGGGCGAGCACACGCCCGCCGAGGGCCTGCGGCTGTACAGCTACACGCACCCCGAATACCGCGAGACGCTGACCGACTACTTCTCGCACGAGCCCGCCAACGTGCTGCTGGCGCGCGGCACCGAGGGCGAGGTGGTGGCCGATGCCCGGCGCACCGGCCGCATCGACTGGCTGCATGAAGGCCACCAGCAGACGCTGGTGGGCCAGGCCGGGGGCTCGATCGGCGACGTGCCCGAGCTGCCGCCGGGCAGCGATGCCGGCCTGACCGTGGCCTGGATCCGGCGCGTGCTCGACGGCGCGGTGCCGGTGCCGGCGCCCATCACCATCCAGATCGAGGCCATCCGCGAATGCCTGCGCCAGGGCACGCGCGTGACCTGGGCCAGCCCGGTCTGAGCCGGCCCGGCACCACAATCAGGGCTTGCGCGGGGGCAGCGGAATGCGCTCGGTCTCGCCCGGCACGTGCGGGAACTGGTCGTCCTCCCAGCGCTGCGCCGCGGCCTCGATCGCCACCTTGGTGCTGGCGACGAAATTCCAGTAGATAAAGCGGTGCCCGTCGGTCGGGTCGCCGCCCAGCAGCATCACCCGCGACGGCGCCGTGGCCGTCAGCGTCGCCGGCTGGCCCGGCGTCAGCACCACCATGTGTTCTGCCGGCAACGGCTCGCCGTCGAGCGAGACCGCGCCGTCAACCGGATAGATGCCGCGCTCGGCGTGGTCGGCGGGAATCTCCACGCTGGCGCCCGCATCCAGCTCGATCGCCACGTACAGCGTGCGGCTGAAGACCTTGACCGGCGAGGTCTGGCCGAACGCATCGCCGGCAATCACCACCATGCGCAGCCCGGGCCGCTCGATGCGCGGCAGCGTCGCGGCCGGATGGTGGAAGAACGACGGCTCGGCGCCCTCGTGCTGCTGCGGCAGCGCCACCCAGGTCTGGATGCCGTGCAGGCGCGCCCCCTCTGGCCGCTCATGCTCCGGCGAACGCTCAGAGTGCACGATGCCGTGGCCGGCGGTCATCCAGTTGACGTCGCCCGGGCGGATCGCCTGGTCGCTGCCCAGGCTGTCGCGATGGATGATCTCGCCCTCGAACAAATAGGTGACCGTGGCCAGCCCGATATGGGGATGCGGACGCACATCGGCGCCCTGGCCCGGCGGCAGCTGCACCGGCCCCATATGGTCGAAGAAGATAAACGGCCCGACAGTCTGGGTCGCCGCAGCCGGCAACAGCCGGCGTACGGTGAAATCGCCCAGGTCGCGCACATGCGGCTTGAGCAAGTGTTCGATAGCAGACATAAGTCCTCCGATCCGATAAGAGAGGCTCGCAAGCATGCCAGTGCGCTGCCTGCCGGTCGAGTGTAGCCGGTGGTGGAACAGTGCATTGCAGCGACTGGCAGAACCCCGTTGCCACCCTGCGCTCTAACAACCAGTGCGAGATGGCAGCGGTATCGTTGTCGTCTCTTTACGATCTACCTGGCTATCCGAACAGGCAGGGCGATATCCGGGAACTATCGGAGTCATCGGAACTCCAATTAGCACTCACCCGGCCAGAGTGCTAAGATGTGTTGCAGTGCCGCCGATTCCCCCGAGGGGCCGCGGCGCACCGGCAACCAAACCGCCGGACGCGAAAGGAGCCATTGAGTGAACGCAGTCTTGTCTGCCGACCAAACCCTGACGAACAACCGTCTGCCGACGGTGCCCCGGAACTCGGGCAGCTTTGCGCTGACCTTTCCGGCGACCGTGGGCAACCTCGACAGCTACATCCAGGCTGTCCACCGCATTCCGCTGCTGACGGCAGAGGAAGAGCAACGCCTCGCGCGCGAGCTGCGCGACCACGACTCCGTCGATGCGGCGCGCCGCCTGGTGATGTCGCACCTGCGCCTGGTGGTGTCGATCGCCCGCCAGTACCTCGGCTACGGCCTGCCCCACGCCGACCTGATCCAGGAAGGCAATATCGGCCTGATGAAGGCGGTGAAGCGTTTCGACCCGGACCAGGGCGTGCGGCTGGTGTCGTACGCGATGCACTGGATCAAGGCCGAAATCCATGAATACGTGCTGAAGAACTGGCGCATGGTCAAGGTGGCCACCACCAAGGCCCAGCGCAAGCTGTTCTTCAACCTGCGCAGCCACAAGCAGGGCGGCCACACCTTCACGCCGGAGCAGGTCGAGGCCGTCGCGCGCGAGCTGAACGTCAAGCCGGAAGAAGTGATGGAGATGGAAACCCGCCTGTCGGGCGGCGACCTGGCGCTCGAAGGCCAGGTCGACGACGGCGAAGAGGAATTCGCTCCCATCGCCTACCTGGCCGACAACCATAACGAGCCGACCCGCGTGATGGAAGCCAAGCGTCACGACCGCATGCAGGTCGAGGGGCTGGAAGAAGCGCTGGGCAAGCTCGACGAACGCAGCCGCCGCATCATCGAGGCGCGCTGGCTCAACGTCGAGGACGACGGCTCCGGCGGCGCCACGCTGCATGAGCTGGCCGACGAGTTCGGCGTGTCGGCCGAGCGCATCCGCCAGATCGAGGCGGCGGCGATGAAGAAGATGAAGGGCGCACTGCAGGCCTTTGCCTGATCCCGCCGCAACCATGCAAAAGGCCGGTCCATGGACCGGCCTTTTTTGTTGCCCGCGAAGCGTTGGTGCGACGTTATGCCGCACCCTTGCGCCCCGCTTTCGTCAGGACAACAGCTGCTTCAGGTCGTGCGCGATGGGCTCCGGACCCTGGCCGTGACGGATGAACAGCCGCAGCTTGCCCTGCGGATCGAACACATAGCTGCCGGCCGAGTGATCCACGGTGTAGTTGTTGGGTGAACTGCCCGGCACCTTGGCGTAGAACACCTTGAAATCCTTGGCCAGCTTCTGCAGCGCAGCCTCGTCGGCCGGGCGCAGCCCGACGAAGCGCGGGTCGAAAGCCGGCACGTACTGCGCCAGCAGCGCCTGCGTATCGCGTTCCGGGTCGACCGTGACGAACAGCACCTGCACCCGGTCCGCATCCGGCCCCAACTGCTCCACGACCGCCTTCAGTTCGGCCATGGTGGTGGGGCAGACGTCCGGGCAGTGGGTGTAGCCGAAGAACATCACCACCGCCTTGCCCTTGTAGTCGGCAAGGGTGCGCACCTTGCCGGTGTGGTCGGTCAGCGAGAAGTCCTTGCCGAAGTCGGCGGCGCCGGTGATGTCGACATTGCGGAACGACGCCTTTTGCTGCCCGCAGGCGGCGACCGCCAGGGCCAGCGCGGCCAGCAGGGTAAAGCGGCGGAATGCGGCGAACAGGCCGGAAGCGGAACTGAGGCGTGGCATGCGGGGGATGGGTCGGGAATGGGAAGGAAACAGCATGCAGTATCGCCGATCACGCTGCTGCGCTCGCGCCGGCGCGGCAAGATGCCGCAGCCGGGGCGCGCGAAAAGTGCAGTTCAGACCTGCGGCACGAACTTGAAGTAGTGATCGACCAGCAGCGCCGCGAACAGCAGCGACAGGTACAGGATCGAGAAGCGGAAGGTGCGCTGCGCCAGTTCGTCCGAATAGTTGCGGTACAGCTTCCAGGCGTAGGCCAGGAAGCCCGCCCCGAGCGCCAGCGCGGCCGCCAGGTAGATGTAGCCGCTCATGCCGTAGACAAAGGGCAGCAGCGTCGCGGCGATCATGATCAGCGTGTACAGCAGGATATGCAGCAGCGTGTAGCGCTCGCCGTGCGTGACCGGCAGCATCGGCAGGCCGGACTTGGCGTAGTCGGCGCGGCGGTACAGCGCCAGCGCCCAGAAGTGCGGCGGCGTCCAGGTGAAGATGATCAGCACCAGGAACCAAGCCTCGGCCGGCACCTCGCCCGCCACCGCGGCCCAGCCCAGCGCCGGTGGCATCGCGCCGGACAGGCCGCCGATGACGATGTTCTGCGGCGTGGCCGGCTTGAGCAGGATGGTGTAGACCACCGCGTAGCCCAGGAACGTGGCAAAGGTCAGCCACATGGTCAGGTCGTTGGCGTAGACATGCAGCAGCCACATGCCCGCGCCGCCGAGGATGGCGGAGAACACCAGCGTCTGGCGCGTGGTGATCTCGCCGGTGGCGGACGGGCGCCAGGCTGTGCGGCGCATCAGCGCATCGATCTTCTGCTCGACCAGGCAATTGATGGCGAAGGCCGCGCCGGCCAGCAGCCAGATGCCGGCAGCGCCGCCGATCAGCACCGGCCATGGCACCATGCCGGGCGTGGCGAGGAACATGCCGATGATGGCGCAGAACACGGCCAGCTGCGTCACGCGCGGCTTGGTCAGGGCGGCATATTGCCGGGCCAGGTGCCGCATGCGGCTCAACTTGCCCAGGGAATTGGGGTGGGTAGCGGTAACCACGGAAGGGGTCTTGTCTTTCATGTGGCGCGGGCGGCAGTCGGCACGGCAGCGGGGGCGCCGGCGGCCCGGGTCGTCAGCCCGATATTGTAGTGGAGACGGACCAGCAGCAGCAGCAGCACCGCGGCGCCGCCGTTATGCGCGACCGCCGCCACCAGCGGCCAGTCGAACACGATATTCGACAGCCCGGTGGCCAGTTGCAGCACCAGCGTCGCCAGCAGCCAGCCGGCGGCGCGGCTGAGCCCTTCGAGCCGGCGCGCGCGCAGGCCGAACCATGCCAGGTAGCCCAGCACGATCACGGCAAAGCCGCGATGGACCCAGTGGATCGCCACCAGCGCCGCGTGCGGGATGTAGTCGCCGTCCGCGGTCATGCCCAGCTGGCGCCACAGCGTGAAGCCATGGCGGAAGTCCATCTCCGGCACCAGCTGGCCGTTGCACAGCGGGAAGTCGGTACAGGCCAGCACCGCGTAGTTGGTGCTGACCCAGCCGCCCAGGAAGATCTGGATCACCAGCAGCAGCAGGCCGATGCGCACCGGCCAGCGCAGCCGCGCCGCCTGCGGCGCGACCGGGTGCGGCGGGTCGTTGCGCGAGCCCAGCTGGATCAGCACCGCCAGCAGCGCCATGCCCAGCATCAGGTGCGTGACGACGATGATCGGCTGCAGCTTCAGCGTCACGGTGAAGGCGCCGAAGGCCCCCTGCACGCACACCAGCATCAGCACGCCGGTGGCGAACCACGGCGACTGCTTCAGCTCGCGCCGCTTTACCCATGCCAGCACCATCAGCGTGATGATCAGCACCCCGACGGCCATGGCGAAGTAGCGGTGGATCATCTCGATCCACGCCTTGGCCAGCGTCACCGGTCCGCTGGGCATGGCGGTCTCGGCCGCGCGGATCGGCTCCATCGCGGCATGCGGATTGGAATGGCCGTAGCAGCCGGGCCAGTCCGGGCAGCCCAGCCCGGAGTCGGTCAGCCGCGTGAAGCTGCCGAACATGATCAGGTCCAGCGTCAGGAACGCCGTGATCCAGGCAAGCTTGCGATACTTGTTGCGGTCGCCCTTCACCATCACGTAGGACAGCGGGAACAGTGCGATCAGGACGCCGATGATGGCCAGTTGCAGCAGCATGCCGTCCCCTCAACCGATGCGCGAGACCTTGAGCAGCTTCTTCAGGTCGCCGCTCATCTTCTTCGGGTCCGGGTCCTGCGGGAAACGCATCATCAGGTTGCCCAGCGGGTCGACCAGGAACAGCGTGTCCTCGGCGCGCTTGCCCGGCTCGGCGGGCAGCCACTGCTGCGCGGCCTGGCGGTCGATGCGCAAAAAGCGCACGCCCGCGTAGGGTTCGTTGTAGGCAGCGACCAGGCGCTCGTCGATGTTGCCGTCGTCGGTCACCAGCCACACCGGCACGATGCGCAGGCGGTCCTGGCCCTGCCCGGCACGGATCTGGCGGATGGTGAACAGCTTCCTGGCGCAGGCCTCGTCACAGGCCGACGCATCGGCGCTGACCAGCAACCACTTGCCGCGGAACTGCTCCAGCGGCACGGCCTGGCCCTGCTCGTCGGTGACGCGCACCGGCGGCATCGGCCGCTGCGGGTCGACCAGCGCGCCGTAGTTGGTGGCACCGCCGCGCGGCTTGATCACGTAGTAGGTGAAGTAGGAGGCGATCACCGGCGACGCGCACACCAGCAGCAGCATCAGCATCTGCAGGCGGCCACGGCGCGTGCGCGCGTCGATGCGGGGGTCGCGCGGCGAGGCCGCGGCGGCCGGAGCGGAGTCTTGCTGTGCCATGGAGTACGTCTGTCCTTTGTCTTCGGCAAGCCCATGCGGCAGCAGGCGGCGCATGGGCGGTCAATCGATTCGATCAGGGTGCGGCCAGCCGGCGCGCGCGGCGCCAGCCCAGCACGACCACCAGCACCACCGTCAGCGCGGCCAGCCCGAACCACTGGAAGGCATAGCCATAGTGTCGCTCGGCGCCCAGATCGGCAGGCGGCCAGTCGCGCGCCAGGCCGTCACCGCTGTCGCTGCGCTGCTCTATCACCAGCGGGTGCAGGGCCAGCCCGGTTTCGGCGGCATACGGCGCGATCTCGAGGTTCTGGCGGATCCTGCTGCCAGCGGCCTCCTGGCCCAGGCTATAGACCCGCGGCACGCCGGCCAGTGCCGTGCCGGTGATGGTCACCTCGCCCTCGGGCGTCGGGAACGGCGCGATCCGGGTGCGGTCCTCGGCATCGCGCGGCAGCCAGCCGCGCAGCACCAGCACCGCGCGCATGGCGCCGGCCTCGCCCGGCGCCACGCCGATCACCAGCGGCGTCACCACCAGGAAGCCCGCGCGGCTGTCGCCGCTGCGTCCGCCGGTGCCGTGGGGGCGATTATCCAGCAATACGGTGCGCGATGCGTCGAAGCGCCCGGTCACGCGCACCGCGCGGTCGGTCACAACTTGGGACAGCGGCGCCGTGCCGAGCATGACGGGCGGCTGCGCGCCGAGCGCCTGCAGCCGCGCGGCGCGCGCTTCCTTCTCGTGCGCGCGACCGAGTTGCCAGTTGCCGAGCGCACAGGTCACCGCGATCACGACCAGCGCGGCGGCCAGCGGCAAGGGGCTGGCGAAGCGGCGCCAGCTCATCGTCCCGGCGGCACTGCGAAGCGCGCCCCGGTGCGATAATGGGCCTGTGCGCCGCACGTCGCGCCGCGCCTGCCCCCAACTCGCCCCGCCATGCGCTTTGTCATCATCATTGCCTTCATCCTGATCATTGCCAGCCTGGCCTCGGCCCTGTTCTTCATGATGCGCGACCGCGGCAAGACGCCCAACATGATGCGCTCGCTGATGCTGCGCGTGGGGTTCTCGGTGGCGCTGTTCCTGTTTATCCTGTTCTCGAGCTGGATGGGCTGGATCCACAGCACCGGCATCCGCATGGCGCCCTGAGTCGACGCGCCGCAACGGCCCACCCCCGGGGCCCGCAAAAGACAAACGCCGCAGGCTGGCCAGGCCCCTGCGGCGTTTCTCTTTTGCGTTGGCGCCGGCGGCCCCGCTCGGTCGCGGGACCCGCCGGCCGGTACGGCAGCCGGATTTACAGCCAGTACACCACGACGTAGAGGAACAGCCACACCACGTCAACGAAGTGCCAGTACCAGGCCGCGCCCTCGAAGGCGAAGTGGTGCTCGGGGGTGAAGTGGCCCTTCAGCACGCGGATCAGCACCACCGCCAGCATGATCGCGCCCATGGTCACGTGGAAGCCGTGGAAGCCGGTCAGCAGGAAGAAGGTCGAGCCGTAGATGCCCGAGCTCAGCTTCAGGTTCAGGTCCGAGTAGGCGTGCATGTACTCGTACACCTGGAAGCCCATGAAGATCGCGCCCAGCAGGATGGTCAGCGCCAGGCCCTGGATCAGCTGGCTGCGCTTGCCGGCCAGCAGCGCGTGGTGCGCCCAGGTCAGCGTCACGCCCGACATCAACAGCAGCGCGGTGTTGATGGTCGGGATCGGCCACGGGCCCATGGTCTGGAAGTTTTCCACCACGCCGGCCGGGCCGGTGTTGGGCCATACCGCGGCAAAGTCGGGCCACAGGATCTTGTTGTTCAGGTCGCCCAGCCACGGCATGGCGATGGCGCGGGCATAGAACAGCGCGCCGAAGAACGCGGCGAAGAACATCACCTCCGAAAAGATGAACCAGCCCATCGACCAGCGGAACGACAGGTCGATGTTCTTGCCGTACATGCCGCCTTCGGACTCGCTGATGGCGTCGCCAAACCAGCTCTTGAGCACGAACAGGAACCACAGCAGGCCGAAGCCGCACAGGTACGGCGCCCAGGGCTGCCCGTTTACCCAACCGGCGGCGCCGGCACCCGTCATCAGCAGGCCGAAGCTTGCGGTGATGGGGTGGCGCGACGGGCCCGGTACGAAGTAGTACGGAGCGTTTGCGCGATTCGCACTCATTCTTTTATCTCCAGCTCAGAGTCTTTGATTCAGTATTCGTTGTCCCCGCCTTGGCACTGCAGGCCAACCGCCTCCTCTGGTTGACCCCGCCGCCGCGGTTGCTTTGTTCTGCGACTGCTTTTGTTGTCTACCCTTCCTGCCCTGCTACGCCGCCGCCTGGCTCACCACCAGGCGCACGATCACGACCAGGATCGCGATGAACACCGCCGCCGCGATCAGCCCGGCGATCACCACATGCACCGGGTTCAGCCGCGCCATGTCGCGTTCGTGCTCCGCGCCCTTGCGCAGGCCGATGAACGACCACAGCACCGCGCGCATGGTCTGCGCAAACGACAGCTTGCGCTTGACCGCGTCCTTCATCTCATCCATCGCCCGTCCTCCGCCTGGCCGGCCGCTCGCCAGCCGCTCGCTTCAGATACCCTTGCCGGCCGGCGCGGGCTGCGGCGCCAGCTGGCCCTCGGGCGCCTGCGCCACCGGCGTGCCCACCTCGAAGAAGGTGTACGACAGCGTAATGCTCTTCACATCCTTGGGCAGCGCGGGGTCGATCACGAACACCACCGGCATCTCGCGCGCCTCGTTCGCCTTGAGCGTCTGCTGCTTGAAGCAGAAGCACTCCAGCTTCATGAAATACTGGGTCGCCTGCTTGGGCGCGTAGCTCGGGATGGCCTGGGCCGAGATATCGCGCGGCTGTCCGTTGGCCACCTCGTAGACGATCGTCGCCATCTCGCCGGGATGCACTTCCATGCTGTTCTTCACCGGCCGGAAGGCAAAGGGCCCGCGCGCGTTGGAGTCGAACTCCACGGTGATGGTGCGGCTCTTGTCGATCTGCGTGTTCTTCACCGCGCCGTGCAGCTCGCGCGTGGTGATCACGTTGAGGCCGGTGATCTCGCAGATCTTCTTGTACAGCGGCACCAGCGCGTAGCCAAAGCCGAACATCACGGCAACGATCACGACCAGCCGCAGCATCATGCCGCGGTTGAACCGCTTGTCCGCTTCCTTGCCCGACTGCTGCTCGATGCTCATCTCGCTACCCTGCCGCCTCAGCCAAAGAACTTCATCTTGGCGAAGAACCCCAGAAAGAAAACCACCACGATCGACAACAGGATCAGGCCAAGGCGCCGGTTGGCGGCCTTGTGGTCCGGGCGTGACGGGCTTTTGTCTGGAGACTGCATAACGGTCTTGATACCTGCCGGCGCGGAAGGGGCGGACGCTGCCGCCCCTTCGCGGCCTGGTTACGCGGGTACCGCCTTAGCGGACCTGCGGCGGAACTTCAAAGGTGTGGAACGGCGCCGGCGACGGCACGGTCCACTCCAGGCCCTCGGCGCCATCCCAGGGCTTGTCCGAGGCCTGCTGGCCGCCGCGGTACGACGGCAGCACCACGAAGAAGAAGAAATACACCTGCATCAGGCCGAAGCCGAGCGCACCGATCGACGCGATCGCGTTGAAGTCGGCGAACTGGGTCGGGTAGTCGGCATAGCGGCGCGGCATGCCGGCCAGGCCCAGGAAGTGCATCGGGAAGAAGGTCACGTTGAAGAAGATCAGCGAACCCCAGAAGTGGATCTGGCCGCGCGCTTCGTTGTACATGAACCCGCTCCACTTCGGACCCCAGTAGTAGAAGCCAGCGAACAGCGCGAACAGCGAGCCGGCCACCAGCACATAGTGGAAGTGCGCCACGATGAAGTAGGTGTCCTGCAACTGGATGTCGATCGGCGCCACGGCCGGCATCAGGCCGGTGAAGCCGCCGATGGTGAACACGAAGATAAAGCCGATCGCGAACAGCATCGGGGTCTCGAAGGTCATCGAGCCGCGCCACATGGTGGCGATCCAGTTGAAGATCTTCACGGCCGTCGGCACCGCGATCAGCATGGTCGCGTACATGAAGAACAGCTGGCCGGTCACCGGCATGCCGGTGGTGAACATGTGGTGCGCCCACACGATGAACGACAGGATGGCGATCGAGGCGGTGGCGTACACCATCGAGCTGTAGCCGAACAGGCGCTTGCGCGCGAACGCCGGCACCACGTGCGAGATGATCCCGAATGCCGGCAGGATCATGATGTAGACCTCGGGGTGGCCGAAGAACCAGAAGATATGCTGGTACATCACCGGGTCGCCGCCGCCGGCGGCCGAGAAGAAGCTGGTGCCGAAGTGGCGGTCGGTCAGCACCATGGTGATGGCGCCGGCCAGCACCGGCATCACGGCGATCAGCAGGTAGGCGGTGATCAGCCAGGTCCAGCAGAACATCGGCATCTTCATCAGCGTCATGCCGGGGGCGCGCATGTTGAGGATGGTCACGATGATGTTGATCGAGCCCATGATCGACGACGCGCCCATGATGTGCATGGCGAAGATGGCCATGTCCATGCCCGGGCCCATCTGCACCGACAGCGGCGCGTACAGGGTCCAGCCCGCGGCGGTGGCGCCGCCCGGCACGAAGAACGAGCCGGCCAGCAGCAGCGCGGCCGGCGGCATCAGCCAGAAGCTGAAGTTGTTCATGCGCGCGAACGCCATGTCGGAGGCGCCGATCTGCAGCGGGATCATCCAGTTGGCGAAGCCGACGAAGGCCGGCATGATCGCGCCGAACACCATCACCAGGCCGTGCATGGTGGTGAACTGGTTGAACAGCTCGGGGCGGAAGAACTGCAGGCCCGGCTCGAACAGTTCCAGGCGGATCAGCAGTGCGAGCACGCCGCCCGACAGCAGCATGATGAACGAGAACAGCAGGTACAGCGTACCGATGTCCTTGTGGTTGGTGGCGAACAGCCAGCGGCGCCAGCCATGCGGGTGATCGTGCGCGTGGTCGTCATGCGCGTGATCGTGCGGATGGGCGAGTGCGTCCGGGGTAGCAGTACTCATCGCAAATGCTCCTCTAATCCTGTTCTGTCTTCAGCGGGTCAGCCGGCGACGCGGTCGCCCGCGAGACTGGCCTGCTTGTCAGCCTGAGCGGCCGGCTTGGCCTCGGCCTTCGGCGCTTCGCCGCCGGCCGCGCCGCCGCCTTCGGGGAACTTGCCCGCGCGGGCGCCCACGAATTCGCTCGGCTGGATCACTTCACCCGTCTTGTTGCCCCAGGCGTTGCGCGTATAGGTCATGACCGTGGCCAGTTCGGTGTCCGACAGTTGCTTCCACGACGGCATGCCGCCCTTGCCTTCCAGCAGCATGTGCATCTGGCCGGCCTTGGGGCCGTTCACGATCTTGGAGCCGTCCAGCGCCGGGAACGCGCCGCCGCCCTTGCCGTTAGGCTGGTGGCAGACCGCGCAGTTGGCCGCGTAGATCTTCTCGCCGCGCACCTTGGCTTCGTCCAGGGTCCAGGTCTTGTTGGGATCGTCGGCCTTGGCCGCCAGCTCCTTCTTCTTGCCGTCGACCCACTTGGTGTAGTCGGCGTCGGAGACCACGCGCACCACGATCGGCATGAAGGCGTGTTCCTTGCCGCACAGCTCGGCGCACTGGCCGCGGTACACGCCGATCTTCTCGGCCTTGAACCAGGTGTCGCGCACGAAGCCCGGGATCGCATCCTGCTTGACGCCGAAGGCCGGGATCATCCAGGCATGGATCACGTCGTTGGCAGTGGTGACGATGCGGATCTTCTTGTTGACCGGCACCACCAGCTCGTTGTCCACCTCCATCAGGTAGGTGTTCGACTTGGCCTGCTCGTTGTTGATCTGCTCGCGCGGGGTGGTCAGGGTCGACACGAAGGAGATGCCCTCGCCTTCGCCCTTCAGGTAGTCATAGCCCCACTTCCACTGGTAGCCGGTGGCCTTGATGGTGACGTCGGAGTTGGTGGTGTCCTTCATCGCGACCACGGTCTTGGTGGCCGGCAGGGCCATCGCGATCACGATCAGGAACGGGACGATGGTCCACACCACCTCGACGGTGATGCTCTCGTGGAAGGAAGCGGGCTTGGCACCCTTGGCCTTGCGGTGCGTGAAGATGGAATAGAACATCACGCTGAACACCGCGATGAAGATCACCGTGCAGATGATCAGCATCATCCAGTTCAACCAGTGAATCTGTTCGGCGATCTTGGTAACCGGCTCGGTCAGGTTGAGCTGGCGCACGGCGGGGCCGCCCGGCATGTCGCTGACCGCGGATGCCGCCTGGCTGGCAAGCAGGGACGCGCCGGCCAGACAAACTGCGGATGCCTTCTTCCACATTTTCATTTGTTATCTACCCAATTTACAGATTCAAATCTGTCCCCGCCGCCGCTTGCACCGCCTCTCAGAGGCGGCGCAAGGCCGCTGCGAGCTCCTGCGCGAACTTGCGTCGCCGGTACGGGTCCACGTAACACCCCACCTGTACCGCACGCCTGCCCGAGCGCAGCGTCACCAGCGCGCGGAACGATTCACCCAGTTCGATCCGCACCCAGCACGGATTGAATTCCTGGCGCGTCACCCGTCCGGCGCTGGCTGTCTCCACGACCAGCGTGCCGTCGGTGATGCTGACGCGCTCATAGTCCGTCGCATGGCGCGCATACACAAGCAGGGCGATGCCCAGCCCGATCAGCTCGATGCTGGCAAAGGGCAGCACGAGCCACGACCCTTGCCAGGCGAAAAACAACGCGATGGCAAGCGAAACCGTGAGGATCGAGAGGTAAAACCAGCCGACCTGGCGTGGACTCAGCGAGCAGTTCCGCTTCATCAGCCAGTCGTGGGGCGAGGAGGAAGGTCCGTCGAGATTTCCGCCGGAGTCACCACCTGCCGTCTGGAATGCGATACCCAAGTCTTGCATCGCCAACCACTCTGCATCGGATGCACACCCGGGACGATGGCGTCCGGACCGCACAGTGCGTGCAAACCAGGACGTTCTTGTGCCAGGGGACCACTGCGACAAACTGGCGCATTATAGGGCGCTTCCCATACACGGACAAGGGCGCGCCTTGACCGCAAGGCTTGCGCGCCGCCTGATTCTGTGCATGGGCCAAAATGCTGACATCGCCCTGCCCGCCGCGCCGGCTCTATGTTTGCGGCAATCGCGAGCCGACGCAAGTTAACTCAGTTTTAACCTGCGCGACGCGGTTTTGCACGCCCGATCTGGTCCAGCGGCACCACCGCGCGGCCTTCGCCGTCACGCGCCTGCGCGCCGCGCGGCGCCAGCTTCCAGGCATGGCCGTAGACGACTTCGAAGCTCAGCGGAATCACCCCGTCGGCGTTGCGGCGCCGCTCCAGCGCCTGCGTCAGCGCCTGGTACCAGCCACGGCCGCGCAGGCCCCGCGGCGGCGCCTCGGCGGGCGCGCGCAAGCCGCCGAAGGCCTGCACCTCGCGCAGCAGCGTGGCGGGCGACTCGTAGGTCACGGTCAGCGTTTCCATGTCCATCACCGGCGTCGACCAGCCGCTGTGAACCAGCATGTCGCCGATGTCGTGCATGTCGACAAAGCGCAACGTATGGGGTGCGTCGTCGACCTCGGCAAAGGCCGCGCGAAGCTCCTTCAGCGTGTCCGGGCCGAACAGCGAGAACAGCACCAGCCCTTCGTCGCGCGTGACCCGGTGCCACTCCGGGAACACGCGGTGCGGCTCCGGATGCCAGTGCAGGGCCAGGTTGGACCACAGCAGGTCAAAGCACGCGGGCGCAAAAGGCAGTGTGGCAAGATCGCCCTGGACCAGGTCGAACAGCGGCCGCTTGCCCAGCATGCGGCCGAGCCAGCCGGGCCGGCGCTGCGGGTCGCGCTGGCCGGCTTCGGCCAGCATCGCGCCGGAGATGTCCAGGCCGGCGATCTGCGCATCCGGGAAGCGCGCGCGCAGCCCGGCCAGGCCCTGGCCGTGGCCGCAGCCGATATCGAGCGCGCGCTGCGGCGCCAGGCGGATCACCTCCATGCGCTCCTGCATGCGGCGCCCGATCTCGCCCAGCAGGAAATCGAGCTGGCGGAAGCCGCGGCTGCGCCGGTCGAAGGCGAGCCGGGTCAGGCGCGCGGGCGGCAGGTGGGCATCGGGAGAATCGGCGGCATGCAGGGACACGGGCAGACAGGGCAGCAAGGAAAACAGGAACCGGCGCGCGGGCAGGTACTGCCCCAGGCGCCGGACGAACCCGGCCGCCGCGCCCGATGGGCCGCGGCCGGACGGCAAGTATACGCGTGCACCGCGCGGGCTGCCGGCGCCGCCGGGCACGCGCTGGCCCGTGCGCGCGAGCAGCTGTTGCCCAGCGGCTGCGCGCTGTGCGGGGCGGTGCAGCGGCAGGTGGTGTGCGCGCCCTGCGCCGCCGACCTGCTGCGCCCGGTGCGGCGCTGCCCGGTGTGCGCGCTGGCGCTGGGGCGGCATTTCCACTGCCCGGCCTGCGGCGCCTCGCCCCGCGCCTTCGACCATGCCCATACGCTGGGCGACTACGCCGCGCCACAGGACCAGCTGGTGCTGGCGCTCAAGTTCGGCCACGCGCTGTCACTGGCGCCCTGGCTCGCCGCCAGGCTGGCCGAGGGCCTGCCCAGGGCCTGGGACGCGGCCCGCCATGCCGCACCCGACCTGATCGTGCCGGTGCCGCTGGCGCCGCAACGGCTGGCCGCGCGCGGCTTCAACCAGGCCTGGGAAATCGCGCGGCCGCTGGCGCGCCGCCTGGGCCTGCGCGCCGACCCGGTGCTGCTGCAACGCCAGCGCGACACCGGCAGCCAGCGCGCGCTGGACCTGGCCGCGCGCCAGGTCAACCTGCGCGGCGCCTTTGCCCCCACGCGCGCCACGCGGCTGGACGGCCTGCACGTGGCGCTGGTCGACGATGTCATGACTTCCGGCGCGACCCTGCACGAGGCCGCCGCCGTGCTCAAGGCACAGGGCGCGGCCCGGGTCAGCGTGATCGTGGCGTTGCGCACGCCGTAGCGGGCGGGATGACAGGGGCACAGGCGCGCGGTAAGCTGCGCACCGTTCTGACGAAGGGCGCCCGCGCCCGCCATCGCCCCGCATCATGTTCCACGTCGTCCTGGTCGAACCGGAAATCCCGCCTAATACCGGCAATGTGATCCGCCTGTGTGCCAACACCGGCGCGCAGCTGCACCTGGTCAAACCGTTGGGTTTTCCGCTGGAAGACGCGCGCATGCGCCGCGCGGGGCTGGATTACCACGAGTACGCCACCATGCGCGTGCACGACAGCTGGGATGCGCTGATGGCCAGCGAACAGCCCGACCCGACGCGCATGTTCGCCCTGACCACGCGCGGCTCGACGCCGTTCGGCCAGGTGGCGTTCCGGCCGGGCGACTGGTTCGTGTTCGGCTCGGAGACACGCGGACTGTCGCCGGAGCGCCGCGAGTGGTTCCCGCCCGCGCAGCGCATCCGGCTGCCGATGCGGCCGGACAACCGCAGCCTGAACCTGTCCAACACGGTGGCCGTGGTGGTGTTCGAGGCCTGGCGGCAGAACGGCTTCGCGGGCGGCAGCTGAAGCTGCCCCGGGGCCGGGGCGGCTTACTCGGGCTGCACGCCGGCGGCGCGAATCACCTTGTCCCAGCGCGCCTTCTCGCTCGCCATGGTCTGGCGCAGCGACGCCGGCGCGGTGCCGGCCGGCACGAAATACTGCGCGCGCATCTTGTCGCGCACGTCGGCGCTGCCGATGATCGCCACCAGTTCGCGGTAGAGCCGGTCGATCACCGCCTGCGGCGTACCCGCGGGCGCCAGCACGGCCTGCCAGGAAATCGCCTCGAAACCGGGGTAGCCCGACTCTGCCACCGTAGGCACCGACGGCAGCACCGCGGTGCGCCCCGTGGTAGTCACGGCCAGCACGCGCAGCTTGCCGGCATTGACCTGCGGCATCGCGATCGCCGGCACCATGAAGGCCGCCTGCAACTGCCCGCCGACCATCGCCGTGGTGACCTGCGGAAAGCCGGGATACGGCACGTGCTGCAGCTCGACGCCCGCCATCGCCTTGAGCTGTTCCATCGCCAGGTGCGAGGCGCTGCCGTTGCCGGGCGAGCCATAGTTCAGTTCCCCCGGCCGCGACCGCGCCAGCGCGACGAACTCGCGCAGGTTGTGTATCGGCAGGCGCGCATCCACCACCAGCACGTTGGGCGAGGTCGCCACCAGCGTGACCGGGGCCAGCTGGCGGAACGGGTCGTAGCTGAGGTTGCGCGACAGCGTGGGCGCGGTCACCAGCGGACCGTTGATGGTGAACAGCAGCGTGTAGCCGTCCGGCGCCGCGCGCGCCACCATGCCGGTGCCGATGTTGCCGCCGGCGCCCGGGCGGTTTTCCACCACCACCGGCTGGCCCAGCGCCGCGGCCAGCTTTTCGGTCAGGATGCGCGCGATCAGGTCGGGCGACGAGCCCGGCGGGAATGGCACCACCATGCGCAGCGGCCGCGCCGGCCACGGTTGGGCGAAAGCGCTGCCGCCGGCCCCGGCGGCGCAGGCGGCAGCGAGCGCGATCAGCGCCTGGCGTCGTGTTGACATGCGGTAGGCTCAGTAACAGGTGGGAACACGGGCGTTCATTCGTCGCGGGCGTCGCGCTGCAGCAGCTGCGCCACCGCGTCGGCGGCGCTGAGCCCGTCGAACAGCACCGCGCAGACGGCGCGGGCGATCGGCATCTCGATGCCATGCGTGGCGGCCAGCTCGGCCACCGCCTGCGCACAGCGCACGCCTTCGGCAACGTGCCCCAGGCCGGCCAGGATCTGCTCCAGGCTCTGCCCCGCCGCCAGCTGCTGGCCGACCTTGCGGTTGCGCGACAGGTCTCCCGTCGCAGTCAGGATCAGGTCGCCGACGCCGGCCAGGCCCATGAAGGTCTCGACCCGGCCGCCCAGCGCCAGGCCCAGGCGCGTCATCTCGGCCAGCCCGCGCGTCACCAGCGCGGCGCGTGCGTTCAGGCCCAGCCCCAGCCCGTCGCTGGCACCGGTGGCGATCGCCAGCACGTTCTTGACCGCCCCGCCGACTTCCACGCCGGTCAGGTCATCGCTGCCGTAGATGCGCATGGCGTGATGGTGGAAGGCCGCTTGCGCGCGGTCCGCCAGCGAGGGCTCGGTGCCGGCCACGGTCAGCGCGCATGGCAGCCCGAGCGCCACCTCGCGGGCAAAGCTGGGGCCGGTCAGCACGCCATAGGCAAAGCCCTCGGTGCGCCCGGCGGCGTCCAGCTCGGCCCGCACCATCTGGTGCGGCAGCAGGTGGGTGCCGGCCTCGAAGCCCTTGCACAGCCACAGCATCGACACCGGCTTCGGGCCGCGCGCGGCCAGCCGGCGCGTCATCTCGCGCAGGCCCGCCACCGGCGTCGCCACCACCACGATGCCGTCCGCATCGTCGGCGGCGTGCGCCACCGCCTGCTCGAAATCCGCCTGCACCGCCAGCCGTTCGGACAGGGTCACGCCAGGCAGGTAGGCAGCGTTCTCGCGCGTGGCCGCGAGCGCCGCGAGCTGCGCCTGGTCGCGTCCCCACAACACCACGTCATTGGTGGCCGCGGCATGGCTGGCGAGGGCGGTGCCCCACGCCCCGGCACCCAGGAAGGTCAGTTTCATGGCAGCTCGAACAGTGGTTGGCGCAAGCGCTTTGGCCGCTTGCGCCAACGATGTTAGCCCAAAGGCAAAACGGGGCCGCAGCCCCGTTTCAGTGGATGGCGCAGGACGCCGGGATCAGTGGCGAGCCTGGCTGCCGTCGGGCATGACGATGCCGCTGTTGCCGCCTTCGGCACCCTGGGCTTCTTCCATGGCGGCCTGCAGGCGCTGCTCGTACAGCGCCTGGAAGTTGATTTCCGACAGGTGGATGGCCTGGAAGCCGGCGCGCGTGATCACGTCGGCAATATTGCCGCGCAGGTACGGGTAGAGGATGGTGGGGCAGGCAATGCCCAGCAGCGGATCCAGCTGCTCGACCGGCACGTTGCGGATATCGAAGATACCGGCCTGGTGAGCTTCAACCAGGAAGGCGACCTTGTCCTGCACCTTGGTCGTCACGGTGCCGGTCACCACCACTTCGAAGATGCCTTCCTGCAGCTGCGAAGCGCCGACATTGACCTGCACTTCCACCGACGGGGCTTCCGATTCCAGGAAAATGGCCGGCGAGTTGGGCTGCTCCAGCGACATGTCCTTCAGGTAGACACGCTGGATATTGAAGAAGGGTTGATCGTCCTGCTGGGTGTTTTGCTGGTCGCTCATGAAAGGCTTCCGGGAGGATGGGCTGGATGCGTGTCGGGGACGGCGGCGGCAGCGCCTGCATCATACAGGGCCGGCCGGTTCCCGGCTGGAAAACGCATATGGTACATGACGCGAGTGGCGAATTCACCCGCGCCGAAAGGGGATGCCGGAACCGGCCCGCGCGAAATCAGACGATTCTGCGCAGGGGCCGTCCCGAATGCATTGGCTCAGGCGGCCAGCAGCGGCACCAGGCCGCCCTGGCGGTCGAGCGCGGAGAGGTCGTCGAAGCCGCCCACGTGGGTGTCGTCGATGTAGATCTGCGGCACGGTGCGGCGGCCGGTGCGGCTCATCATCTCTTCACGCTTGCCCGGTTCGCGGTCGATCAGGATTTTCTCGATCGTTTCCACGCCGCGGGACTTGAGCAGGCGTTCAGCCATGACGCAATACGGGCACACCACGGTGCTGTACATGACGACGCGGGCCATGTGGGGTCTCCTTGAATGCAATGGGCGCGCCCGGGCCTGGCCGGGACACGCCGTGACGGTTACGACGGGTTGCCGCGCTTACTTCACCAGCGGCAGGCCCGCCTGCTGCCAGGCGGCAATGCCGCCCTCGAGCGCGTAGATCTCACTGTAACCGGCTTCCTTCAGCGCTGCCTGGGCCTTGCCCGAACGCTGGCCGGTCTGGCATACCACGATGATGGGGGCGGCCTTGTCCTTTGCAAGCCCGGCCGCGCGCGCGGCCAGGTCGGCCAGCGGCGCGCTCTTGGCCTGCGGCAGGTGGCCCTTGGCGTACTCGGCGGGCTCGCGGATGTCGACCACGACGGCGCCGCGCTTGTTGATCAGCTGGGTCGCGGTGGCCGTATTGACCGACTTGCCGCCCGCGCTGCGCGAGATCGCGGGCCAGGCCAGCAGGCCGCCCGACACCACGGCGAGGGCGATCAGGGCGAGGTTGTTGTAGTCGGCGAAGAAATTCACGTTGGCTTTCCGGTAGGTTGGGTCGGCGGCATTATAAAATACGCAGTTTGGCGTCCAGGCCCTGCCGTTGCACGGCCATCCGCCATTGTCGCCTGTCCGAGACATGGGATGTTTACCGAATCCCGTCATGGTCTGTTTTCACGGCCCCTCCAGGTGACGGCGCGGACGCATGCAGGTTACCTACTCTCTGGAAGCAGCAGCATGTACAAGCTTGTCCTCATCCGCCACGGCGAATCCACGTGGAACCTCGAAAACCGCTTTACCGGCTGGGTCGACGTCGACCTGACCGAAACCGGCGCCGCCCAGGCGCGCCAGGCCGGCAAGCTGCTCAAGGAAGCCGGCATGGGCTTCGACGTGGCCTACACCTCGGTCCTCAAGCGCGCCATCCGCACCCTGTGGCACGTGCAGGATGAAATGGACCTGATGTGGATTCCGGTGCGCAACGAATGGCGCCTGAACGAGCGCCACTACGGCGCCCTGGCCGGCCTGAACAAGTCCGAGACCGCCGCCAAGTTCGGCGACGAACAGGTGCTGGTATGGCGCCGCAGCTACGACACGCCGCCGCCGGCGCTGGAGCCGACCGATCCGCGCGCCTCGTACGACGATCCGCGCTACGCCAATGTGCCGCGCAACGAGATCCCGCTGACCGAGTGCCTGAAGGACACCGTGGCGCGCGTCATGCCGCTGTGGAACGAATCCATCGCCCCCGACATCCAATCCGGCAAGCGCGTGGTCATCGCGGCCCATGGCAACAGCATCCGCGCGCTGGTGAAATACCTGGACCAGATTTCGGATGACGACATCGTCGGCCTCAATATCCCCAACGGCACCCCCCTCGTCTACGAGCTGGACGCCGAGCTGCGCCCCCTGCGCCACTACTACCTGGGTGACCAGGACGCCATCGCCGCGTCGCTGGCGGCCGTGGCCAGCCAGGGCAAGGCACGCTGAGATCCGCCCGGGCGGCCACGCGCAGATGTGCGGCCGCCCACCCTGAGCCGGGACGGGACAGGCCCATTTCTCCACTCGCACTTATACTGTCGGACAAACCGCCCGGCGCCGGGCGGCCGCAGCCGGCATAATCCCCATACCGTACACCCGTACTTCGCGTACAAGTTCAGGCAGCCCTCATGCGCAAGACGCTCAAGAACATCAGCCTAGTTTCTGTCGGCCTCGTCGCCGGCGTGCTCGCCACGCTGCAGATTTCGGCGACCGCGCAGAATTCATCGGGGCCCCTGCCGCTGGACCAGTTGCGGCTGATGGCCGATATCTTCGGGCAGATCAAGCGCGAGTACGTGGAGCCGGTCGATGACAAGAAGCTGCTGACCGAAGCCATTAAGGGCATGGTCGCCAGCCTCGACCCGCATTCGTCCTACCTCGACGAGAAGGATTTCAAGGAGCTGCAGGAAGGCACGCGCGGCCGCTTTGCCGGGCTCGGCATCGAGATCTCGCAGGAAGAAGGCCTGGTCAAGGTGATCAACCCGATCGAGGACACGCCCGCCTTCCGCGCCGGCATCCAGCCCGGTGACCTGATCACCCGTATCGACGACAAGCCCGTGCGCGGCCTGCCGCTGGAGCAGGCAGTCAAGCGCATGCGCGGCGAGCCCGGCACCAAGGTCACGCTGACGATCTACCGCAAGAGCGAGGAACGCACCTTCCCGGTCTCGATCACGCGCGCCGAAATCCGCGTGCAGTCGGTCAAGGCCAAGATGCTGGACAACAATATCGGCTGGATCCGCCTGACCAGCTTCCAGGAACGCACCATTTCAGACCTGGCGCGCAAGCTGACCGAGCTGGCGCAGAAAAACCCCAACATGAAGGGCCTGGTGCTGGACCTGCGCAACAACGGCGGCGGCGTGCTGCAGGGCGCGGTCGGCGTGGCTGCGGCGTTCCTGCCGGAAGACGCCACGGTGGTGTCGACCAACGGCCAGGTGCCCGACGCCAAGCGCGTGTACAAGGCTTCGTACAACAACTACCGCCTCTCGTCGCTGGAAGACGATCCGCTCAAGGACCTGCCCGCGGTCTTCAAGAAGATCCCGATGGTGGTGCTGACCAACGCCTATTCGGCCTCGGCGTCCGAGATCGTGGCCGGCGCGCTGCAGGACCACCACCGCGCCCAGATCATGGGCAAGACCACCTTTGGCAAGGGCTCGGTGCAGACCGTGCGCCCGCTCACCAACGACACCGGCATCAAGCTCACCATTGCGTACTACTACACGCCGAGCGGCAAGTCGATCCAGGCCAAGGGCATCCGCCCGGACATCCCGGTCGACCAGAACCCCGAAGGCGACCCGGACGACGCGCTGATCACGCGCGAGATCGACACCGAGCGCCACCTGCACAACAAGCAGGAATCGGAAGAGCCGGAGATGACCGAGCGCGAGCAGCGCCGCGTCGAGGAACTGCGCCGCCTGGAAGAAGAGAACGCCAAGAAAACCCCGGAAGAGCGCGAAAAAGAACGCCGCAAGAAGCCGGTGGAATTCGGCTCGGCCGACGACTTCATGCTGCAGCAGGCCATCGCCCAGCTCAACGGCCAGCCGGTCAAGCGCTCCAAGTCGAAGCTCGAGACCAACCCGCCGGCCGACAACGGCAAGGCCGCCAAGCCCACGGGCAAGAGCGGCGCCAAGGGCGCCAGCGCACCGGCCGCCAAGCCGGCGGCACCGGCCCCCGGCAAGCAGCCGCCGGCCAGCGCGCCGATCGGCGAGCCGCTGGGCACGCCGACCGGCAAGGCACCGTAAATTCCACAGCAGATGCGACCTGCACGTGCTGACAAGACTCGCGCGCTGCCGGTTTGCTCTCCTCTCCCGCTTGCGGGAGAGGGGCAGGGGGTGAGGGCAGGAGGATCAAAGGCTGAGGCCGGTGGGTGAAAACCACAGGCCTTGCTTAATGTGGTACCTAGCTAGACCACCCCTCACCCCGACCCTCTCCCATGAGGGGAGAGGGAGAACACCTTGCTTAGGCTAGCTCGGGCGGCTTGGGCGCACCCAACACCGCCCTCCTCTTCGCACTCGCGGAAGGATCCCATCATGAGTGACGACGGCCTCAACGACGAACAACTGCTGCGCTATTCGCGCCACATCCTGCTCGACGAGCTGGGCATCGAGGGCCAGCGGCGCCTGCTGGCCGGCCACGCCGTAGTGATCGGCGCCGGCGGGCTCGGCGCCGCCGCCCTGCCCTTCCTGGCCTCGGCCGGCGTCGGCCGCATCACCGTGGTCGACAACGACGAGGTCGACCTGACCAACCTGCAGCGCCAGATCATCCACACCACCGCCAACGTGGGCCGGCCCAAGGTCGACTCCGCCCGCGAAGGCATGCTGCGCATCAACCCCGGCCTGGACATCGTCACGGTGCCGGCGCGCGTGGGCGATGCCGAACTGGACCAGCTGGTGGCGTCGGCCAGCGTGGTGCTCGACTGCTGCGACAACTTCGCCACGCGTCAGGCCGTCAACCGCGCCTGCGTGCGCCACAAGGTGCCCCTGGTATCCGGCGCCGCGCTGCGCTTCGACGGCCAGATCAGCGTATTCGACCGCCGCCAGCCCGACGCGCCCTGCTACGCCTGCCTGTTCCCGCCGGCCGAACCCGCGCCGGAAGTCGCCTGCGCCACCATGGGCGTGTTCGCGCCACTGGTCGGAATGGTCGGCACCGTGCAGGCAGCCGAGGCCCTCAAGCTGCTTGCCGACGTCGGCGACAGCCTCGCCGGCCGGCTGCTGATGGTCAATGCTCTGTCGATGGAATGGACCACCATGCGGCTGGCGCGCACGCCGGATTGCCCGGTGTGCGGCGGGCACTGAGCCCGACAATCCACCACTGAACGATGCGGCCGGCGCCGGCAGGCGCCCGCATGGCCGCGACCAAGCTCCCGCTTCTCCCTATCCCCCTGCCGGCATGGTCCAACATGACTACGGCAGGCGCGGCTGCTGCATACGCAGAATTTTCCGCTGCCCGGCATTAACGCGCGACTCTAGAATACGTCGGATTATTTTTGACATATTTGCCACTTATTCTGCTGGCACGATGTGTTGACGTGATGCGCGTCCCGATGGGACTCGGCCCACAGCGATGGACGCAGGGAGTTCGGAAAGCGAATGGATGCAGCCACCCTTTATCAGCACATCTTCAGCGCGGCTCATCGCTTGTTTGCACTCAAAGGCAACGGTGCGATCCGCGAACTGGCGGTCGAAGCCTGGATCGGCCGCGAAACCATCTCGGCGCCGTTCGAATGGCGCATCGTGGCGGTCAGCGCCAATGCCGATATCGCACTGGACAGTTTGATGGGCCAGCGCATCACGCTGCTGACCACGCTCGCCGGCGGTGGCCAGTCGCGCCGCACCGGCCTGATCCGGCAGGCCGAGAAGCTCGGCGCCGACGGCAGCCTGGCGCGCTATCGCCTGACCGTGGTGCCGTGGCTGTGGCTGACCACGCAGCAGCGTCACAGCCAGGTGTTCCAGAACCGCACACTCGACAGCATCATCGAACCCGTTCTGCAGGACTTGCGCCGTATGCGCACTGGCGTTATGCGGCTGGAGCCGAAGCCCGCATCGCCGCGTTCGGCGAACGCGACCATATCGCGCAATTCCGCGAGACCGACTACCAATTTCTGTCGCGCCTGCTGGCCGAAGCCGGTCTCGGATATACCGTGGTGGAAGACGACGAAGCGCCCGTCGGCCATGCCGTGGTGATCTTTGCCGACAGCGCGCAATTGCCGGCAGATCCCGAATCTGCGGCCGGCGGCGGTATCCGCTACCACCGCGCGCATAGCCAGGAATCGGCCGATGCCATCCAGCAGTTGATCTGTGAGACGCGTGCCGCGGTCGGCGGCGTGGCAGTGAGCGCCTGGGACACCGAAGCCAAGCGCGCGATCCGTGGTCACGCGCCGGCGCGCTTCGGCGTATTTGCAGGCCGTGCTGTCAGTCCCGACCCCTACTTGTCGGTCAGCCTGTCGCTGGCGCCGGACACGGCCAGCGCGCAGCGCGTCGCCGAACAGGTGATGGAAGCGATCGAAGTCCGCGCGCTGGTGTTGACCGGCAGCGCCTCGGTGCGCTCACTGCGTAGTGGCAACCGCCTGACCGTCACGGATTGCCCGCACCTACCGCCACAACCGGACGATACCGCGGGGTATCCGCTGTTGCTCGATGCGGTGGAGCACTGCGGCATCAACAACCTCGCGGTGGAAACGCGTGCCGCGCTCGCCGACCGGATGGGACCGCTGGAAGCGGCATTGTGCTTCGACACGCCGCCGGCGGCTCCAGATGCCGTGGCGACTACCGCCGGCCTGATGAACAGCTTTTTCGACGACGCCGTCGAGCGGGTGGTACCGACCGAATCCCTGCGGGCGGCCGCGCGGGAACATGGCTATGCGGCGCTCTTTCGTGCCTTCGATGCGCGCCGCCCATGGCGCGCCGCCGTGCTGGAGGGCGATTGTCCACGCCTCTATAGCCAATCTACCCCGCTTGGCGTCCATACCGCGATCGTGGTCGGCCCCGAGGGGCAGACGCAGCCGGACGGCCATGCCGAACACCACGCCAGCCCCCGCGGGCAAATCCGCGTGCGCTTCCTCTGGCAGCGCGGCGAGCGGCCCGACGACCGCAGCAGCCGCTGGATCCGCGTCGCGCAGCGCCAGGCCGGGGCCGGCATGGGCTGGCAATGGCTGCCGCGCATCGGCCAGGAGGTGCTGGTCAAGTTCACGGACAACGACATCGACCAGCCGTTCGTGATCGGCGCGCTGTACAACGGCCAGGGCGAAGCCGGCATCGCCCCAACGCCGGGCGGCAAGTCGATGGCTGCCGCCACCTTCTCCCAGCCCTATGACGCCAGCGGCATCTATGCGATGGGCTCCGACAGTCAGCCCAGCGCACAGGGCAACCTGGCCGGCGGCAACAGCCCGGCGTGGCACGGCATGGGCGCCGACCCGGGCGGCCATCGCAACGCCGCTGCGCTGAGCGGCTTCAAGGGCCGGGAGCACGGCGGCAAGGGCTACAACCAACTGGTGTTCGATGACACGGATGAGCAGCTGCGGACACAACTCGCTACGACGGAACAGGCGACCCAGCTCAATCTCGGCCATGTGATTCACCAGCAGGACAACCGTCGTGGCAGCTTCCGAGGGCAGGGGTTCGAACTGCGTACCGATGGCTATGCCGCGGTGCGCGGTCGGGCCGGGCTGCTGCTGACGACCTATCGCGATGCCGTCACCGGCCACGTACTGCCGACAGGCGACAACGCTGCCGGTATCGCACTGCTGCGGCAGGCGGGCGATCTGGTCAGGACGTTGGGCGATGGCGCCACCACGCACCAGACCCAAGCCCTGTCGACCGGAAAGGATGACGAGTCGCCGCTGGCGCGGCAAGCCAGGGCCGCGGCCGGCATGGTCGATGGTCAGAATCTTGATGCCGCCACAGGCGATGCGGCTGGCGGCAATACCAGCACGCCGGGCAAGGTGCCGCACCAAAGCGAGCCGATGGTCCACCTCAACGGCCGGGCTGGCGTGGCTATGGTGGCGGGGCAAGACCTGCAAATCGCCAGTGGGGAAAGCGTCGTGCTCGCCAGCGGCCAGGACAACAATGTCGCCGTCGCGGGACAGGTGCGCATCCATTCGGGAAAGGCGATTGGCGTGGCCGCAGGACTGTCTTCGGCCGGTGAAGGCAACGTCGGCCTGCAACTGACGGCAGGTCAGGGCGATATCGATCTCCAGGCGCAGCATGATTTGCTGAAGCTGGCGGCGCGGGAGGACCTGACCATTGTCTCGGCCAACATGAATGTGGACTTTGCCGCGGCCAAGCGGATTCGCATTGCGACGGCTGGTGGGGCTGCCATCACGATTGAGGGCGGCAATATCACCTTCGAATGTCCGGGGCCGATTACCTACAAGGCGGCGCAGAGAAAGTTCGAGGGGCCGACACATGCTTCGCGCGAGATGAATACGTGGCCCCAAACGCCGTTCGATGACGCCTACCTGTTGAGAGACGAAATCACCGGAGAGCCGCTGCGAAACGTGCAAGTTGAACTGCGCCGGAACGATGGCGCACGAATCAAACTTGTGACAGACAGCGAGGGGCGCTTGCCGAAGCAGCGAGGCATTTCGATGGAGCATGTTCAGCTGCGCGTACTTGGAAAGCACACACGTGACCAAAAGGGCTGAGGAGGCAATGCAAAACGAGCGCAATCCGTCCGATCCGGAAGTCGTGATATCGCGCACGCGCGATATCGACGGGCGACCGGTCTTTGACACGCACCTGACACCCACCGAGGACACACGCACCAAGGTTATCGAGACCAAGCTGCCTGCAGTGATTCCGATCGTGTTCCTGCCAGGCATCATGGGAACCAACCTGAAGAACAAAAAGACAGGCAATGCTGCCTGGCGGCCACCGAATATGAGCCTGAACCTGGCCGACATTCTCGGCGTCGTCGCCGCCTTGGCGACATGGGGCATACGAGGACCAAAGCAACGGCAGCAAATCCTGAAAGCGGAAGATTTGACTGTAGACGACGGAGGCTCTATTGACGTCGGGGAATCGGGACTAGCAAAAGAAACCGCGCACAAGCGTGGCTGGGGCAGCGTGCTGCGCACCTCCTATAACCCGGTCATGGGGTTACTGGAGGCGCGCACCAGCCGCATCGTTGCGAACCGCACGCTGCAAGGATGGTGGTCGACTGAAGGCCTGCGTCCGCCCGGTGACTATGGTGAGGAAACCGGACAGCCGCCTTTGACGGAACCAGAACTCATGAAAGCAGCACGCTATGACTTCGATGTCTGGTGCGCCGGCTACAACTGGCTTCAATCCAACCGAAAGTCCGCCGAAGACGTCAGGCAATACATCGAAAACACGGTGCTGAGGCATTACCGGGAACAGAAGCCGCCAGTACCAGCCGACAAGGTTATCCTGGTTACGCATTCCATGGGCGGGCTCGTGGCGCGCGCGCTTACGAATCTTGTCGGCTATGAGAAGGTGCTAGGTGTGGTCCATGGCGTGCTGCCGGCGACAGGGGCGCCGGCGATTTACCATCACATGCGTGCGGGCTACGAGGGGCCTGAACAGTTGATTTTGGGCTCCAATGCTGGGGAGGTTACCGCTGTCGTGGCAAATTCAGCTGGCGCCTTGGAGCTATGCCCAACGTTCGATCATCGCGACGGCCAAGCTTGGTTGTTTTTGCAGAGCAATCATGGCGAGGTGGTCACGGATACAGCGGGCTTACCTTGTGCCTTCCCGCGCGCTGAAGACCCTTATGATGAAATCTACAAGAATCCAGCCTGGTACGGTCTTGTGCCAGAGGCGAACACAAAGTTCCTCAATTTGAGGGAAGACCTGTCTGACCACGAAGATTCAGAAGTAGACCCGCGCGGCAACTTCGGAAAGCTAATAGACCAAGTCGCTAGCTTTCATCGTGATCTCGCTGGGCAATATCATCCTGTAACTTACGTACACTATGGTGCAGATGATTCCAGGCCAATGCATAGCTGGCAAGATATTGTCTGGCGTGGCAATCCACACGCCTTCCCAACATCGGCCTTTCCGGCGGATGACGATGGCAATGGCCGCTTTCGGCATAGAGCGTTGACGGACGCCCCCGCGCTAACTGCGACACGCGGCCACGGTGATGGGACAGTACCCGCCTTTTCCGGCCAGGCACCACGTGATGCTGGAGTCGAGGCAAGTTTCCGGCACGGATCGAATGGCACGGGTCCCGAGAACGCTGGTCGCAAAGGCTACGATCACCAAGGTAGCTACAACGATCCCAGGGCGCGATGGGCGACGCTATACGGCATTGCCAAGATTGCCCAACTGGCCGACTGGCACTCGAGTGACAAATGAAGACATCACGTTCGTTCGCTACGGTAATTGCTGCTTGCCTAACGTTGGCACTTGCCAGCATTAGCTACGGGCAATCGATGACACGGAGCCCTTCGATGGATAAATCTGGCTGGAAGACATACTGCTTTGGGCGCTACCTCGTTGAGCTCCCCCCACAAGCGAAAGTCAGCGCAACCTACAAAGTCTGGGGCAACGAAGTCTCGCCGATACCAGGACTGACTCCCGGCACGCTTCGCTCAATGATTAACCAGCGAGAGCAGGAACTGAGGGCAGCACATCACGAGACGCAAGGCTCAATGTTTGTCAGTAGGACGATGGTTGGCGACGGCTCGGAAGTCCTATTGTCTTGGTCATTGCCATACAGCAAGGCCATGCTGAGCGGCAATACGTACCTTGTTTCAACGGATCCGTGGCGCGCATTTAAATATGGAGGAGGTGTCTCCCCTGGTAGAGAGCCGATAGCCCTTCGACACTCCAAGACATTAGCCGCCAACATCCGCTCCCGCGCCGACGACGAAATCCCCACCGGCCCCGGCTTCTGCATCGACCAAGGCTTTATCGCCGGCAACGACTACCGTTCGGAGAGCGTGCAGATGGGCATCACGCTGCCCCAGCATCCCAACGCCTTCATCAGCTTTGACGCCAGCACCGGCGCCGAGGAAGACCGTCTGCTCGAACGCGTTGACAACTTCCTGACCAAGGCAGTATTCGGTCCTCTCGCCGGCCTGAAGGTATTGCGCAAGCGCGAACGCAATGTCGGTGCGATTCCCGCGGAAGAGTACGCAACCGCCGCGACGGGCAATGGCCAGCGTGTTTATGTATTCGCCTGGGAATCCCAGGGAAAAAACAAGTCCTTGTCCGAGCAAAACGTGTCGGCTGTCCTGAACGTGCTCGAGCAGCCGGTGGACAGTCCGCAGACACCGTATCAGCCGGCTTTCCAGTCCGATGATGAGGCGCTGCAGCTATGGGATGCCATCATCGACTCCATCCGGCTGCGTCCGGGCGCAGTCTAGCGCCGCCCTATTCCCCTTGGCGCGCGGTGTGCGCCAGCAGCCAGTCCGTCACGGCATCGCGGTCGCCGCGGAAGACGATGCGCGCCTCGCGCTGGCCGCGCTGGAAGTCATACATGGGGTCGTAGTAGTCGCGCAGCAGCACTTCGATCCAGCCGCGGTGCAGCGCTACCTCGCCGCACTCGGCCTGGCGCGCGAGCGCCTGGTCCAGCAGCGCCGACAGCTTGCCGTAGCGGGCGCCGCCAAGCCGCGGCGCGATCGCGGCCATGGCTTCGCGCAGTCGGGTGGCGTAGGCGTCGAAGCCTTCCGCGCTGCCCTTCGTGTCGATGAATTCCGCCGCCAGTCCCTGCACGTAGTCGCGCAGCACGCGTTCGACGCGGGCGTCGAACGGCGCTTCCAGCCATACCAGCGGACTGGCCTGCATGCGCTGCGACAGCACCTGCGGCACGTCGCGGCTGCCGATGAAGCGGCCTTCGTCTTCCACCACCAGCGCGCGCCAGCCGGCGTCGAGATGACGCAGCACGTCGATGGCGAGGGCGTTTTCGAAGTCGATCTGCGGCGGCTGCGGCAGCGCGCGGCGGCCAAAGGCGGAGCCGCGGTGGCGCGCGTGGCCTTCAAGGTCGATCGAAGCGGGGACGTCGGCCAGCACGTCGGTCTTGCCGCTGCCGGTCAGCCCGCCAACCACGAACCACGGCTGCGTAGTCGCCGCGGTGTCGATGGTTTCGATCAGGAAGCCGCGCATCGCCTTGTAGCCGCCGGTCACGCGCGGATAGTCGACGCCCGCGTCGCGCAGCCACTGCTGCACCAGCTGCGATCGCAAGCCGCCGCGGAAGCAATACAGATAGCCGTCCGGATGCGCGCGCGCAAACTCTGCCCAGGCGGCGATGCGCGCCGCCTTGCGCTGGCCGGACACGAGCTGGTGGCCGAGTTCGATCGCCGCCTGCTGGCCTTTCTGCGCATAGCACAGGCCGACCTCGTGGCGCTCGGCATCGTCCATCAGCGGCAGGTTGACCGCGCCGGGAAAGGCCCCGCGCGCGAACTCCAGCGGCGCGCGCACGTCCAGCATGGCGACGCCACTGAGGAACAGTTTGCGGAAGTCGGCCGTATCTGGACGCATCAGCGGATCTCTACGGCCAGTGCGGCGCGGGCCACCATCTCGCCGATCGGGGCGAGCGCCAGCCCCAGGCGCTGGCATTCAGCCAGGAACGCGGCTTCACCCGCGGGCTCGACCGCGACCAGCAGGCCGCCGCTGGTCTGGGGATCGCACAGCAGCGCGCGTTGGGTCTCGCTGAGCGGCGCGATGCGATGGCCGTAGCTGTCGAAGTTGCGCTGGGTGCCGCCCGGCACGCAGCCCTGGCCGATGTAGTCGGCCACGTCATCCAGCACCGGCACCGCGGCATAGTCGATGCGTGCGGTCAGGCCGCTGCCGTCGGCCATCTCGACCAGATGGCCCAGCAACCCGAAACCGGTGACGTCGGTCATCGCGCGCACGCCGGGCAAGCGCCCGAAGGCGCTGCCGGGCCGGTTCAGCACGCACATCCAGTCGCGCGCCAGGTGGCGGTTGTCGGCGCGCAGCAGACCCTTCTTCTCGGCCGTGGTCAGCACGCCGATGCCGAGCGGCTTGGTCAGGTACAGCCGGCAGCCGGGCGTGGCGGTGTCGTTGCGCTTCATGTGCGCACGCTCGACCAGTCCCGTGACCGCCAGGCCGAAGATGGGCTCGGGTGCGTCGATCGAATGGCCGCCCGCGAGCGGTATGCCGGCGTCATCGCAGGCGCGGCGCCCGCCCGCCACCACTTCGCGCGCCACCTCGGGCGGCAGCACGTTGACCGGCCAGCCCAGGATGGCGATGGCCATCAGCGGGTCGCCGCCCATGGCGTAGATGTCGCTGATCGCATTGGTCGCGGCGATGCGGCCGAAGTCGAACGGATCGTCGACGATGGGCATGAAGAAATCGGTGGTCGAAACCACCCCGCGCTGGCCGTCGGCGCCATCCAGCGCATACACCGCCGCGTCATCGCGCGAAGCATTGCCGACCCACAGGCGCGGGTCCAGGTGCTGCGCGCCGCTGCCGGCCAGGATCACGTCGAGCACCTTGGGGGAAATCTTGCAGCCGCAGCCGGCACCGTGGCTGTACTGCGTCAGGCGGATGGGACTGGTCATGGGCGTGGGCTCCGCGCGGCGCGCCGGCGGGTCAGGAGCCTTGGCCCCGCCGGCGACGCCTGGATGAAGAGAGGAATTGGAATGAGAAGGGTTACTGCCTGCAGGCGAGCAACCAGGCGGCACCGATCGGCGCCGCGCGCTGGGGCGGGCCGCCCCTCGGAGCGGCCGCGCCGAAGACGGCGGCTTATTGCTCGCCCGGCTCCATCTGCGACTGCAGGTAATTCTGCAGCCCGACCTTGTCGATCAGGTCCAGCTGCGTTTCCAGGTACTCGATATGTTCCTCGGTATCGGTAAGGATATCGACCAGAATTTCGCGGCTGACGTAATCGCCGACCGATTCGCAATAGGCAATGCCTTCCTTGACGGTGGTGTGCGCGGTCTGTTCCAGCTTCAGGTCGCACTTGAGCATCTCGGGCGTGTCTTCGCCGAGCAGCAGCTTGTGCAGGTCCTGCAGGTTGGGCAGGCCGTCCAGCATCAGGATGCGGTCGATCAGGCGGTCGGCGTGCTTCATCTCGCCGATCGATTCCTTGTACTCCACGTCGCCGAGCTTCTTCAGGCCCCAGTGGCGATACATGCGGGCGTGCAGGAAATACTGGTTGATCGCGGTCAGCTCGTTCTTGAGCTGGGCGTTCAGATGCTGGATGACCTTCTTGTCACCTTTCATTGGCGGCTCCTGTTGCATCGGGCCCGCGCAAAAATACGAAACGGCGCCAATGGCGCCGTGCAGTCAGAAAAAAGAATGCGCAAAAACGCGCCGTGAACTGAACTTTCAGTTCATGGGCGCGTTCAGGCCACCAGCGCCTTGCGCTGGTCGTTCGCGACTGCCGGGTCCCGAGTGTCCATTATGGTACATGGGCCCGAAGCGGAACAGGAAGAAATCTCCACAACCTGGATGCTGGCGAGGGTCGCCACCGTGACATTGCGTACCGCGGCCACGCCTTCCTGCAACACCTGCTGCGCGCACTCGCGGCAGCGGCCGCAGCACGTGCCGACGCCGAGCGTTTCAGCCAGTTCGTCGAGGGTTTCGACGCCCAGGTGCGCGGCACCGTGAATCTCACGATCGGTGATCTGGTTGCAGATGCAGACGTACACAAGTCCCTCCGTTGGGGCGCGGGACACCGGCATGTCCCTGCGAATGAACGTCAGAATATCAGAGATCAATAATGATAACAATTCCCATTAAGCCACATGGACGAAGGTCGGCAAGGCGTCACAGGACGTAAAAAGAAGGCGGCTGGCGCCGCACTTTCCTGCCCGAAAAAGTGCTGCGCGAGCCGCCTTTTTTGTTCGGAAAACCCTGATGCCGTCAGGGTCGTGCGATCTGCCGCAGCACCGCGGCCTGTTCCTCGGGGTCGTAGGCCTGCAGCAGCTGGTCGACCAGCGGTTCGAGCCGTTCGCAGTTGGCGTGCAGGATTTCCTGCTTGACCCGCAGCAGCTGCGCCGGGTGCATGGAGAATTCGCGCAACCCCATGCCCAGCAGCAGCCGTGTCATCGACGGGTCGCCGGCCATCTCGCCGCACACCGCCACCGGCACGCCGGCGCGATTGGCTTCGCGGATGGTGCGCGCCACCAGCTGCAGCACCGCCGGATGCAGCGGGTCGAACAGGTGCGCGACGGCGTTGTCGGCGCGGTCGATCGCCAGCGTGTACTGGATCAGGTCATTGGTGCCGATGGACAGAAAATCCATCTTGCGCAGGAACAGCGGCAGTAGCAGCACCGCCGCCGGGATCTCGATCATGGCCCCGACCTTCATGCCGGGGTCGTACGGTTCGCCGCGCTCGTCCAGCTGGCGCTTGGCCTTGGCGATCAGCGCCAGGGTCTGGTCGATCTCGCTGGCATGCGCCAGCATCGGCACCAGCAGCCGCACCGGGCCGAAGGCCGAGGCGCGCAGCAGCGCGCGCAGCTGGGTCAGGAACATGCCGGGCTCCGACAGCGACCAGCGGATCGCGCGCAGGCCCAGCGCCGGGTTCAGCGCGGTCTCGAAGTCATCGGCGCGGCCGTCGCCGCGGGCGTCGAGCGGCTTGTCGGCGCCGATATCGATGGTGCGGATGGTCACCGGCAGCCCGTGCATGGCATCGACCGCGCCACGGTACGCCTGGAACTGCTCTTCCTCGCCCGGCAGCTCGTCGCGCCGGTTCATGAACAGGAACTCGGAGCGGAACAGGCCGACGCCGACCGCGCCGGCGGCCAGCGCGGCGCCGGCATCCTCGGCCATCTCGATGTTGGCCAGCAGTTCGATCTCGATCCCGTCGAGCGTCACCGCCGGCGTATGCCGCAGGCGCTGCAGGCGCTTCTTCTCCAGCACGCGCTCGCTCTGCCGGTGGCGGTATTCCTCGAGGATGATGGCGGTGGGATCGACGATCACCAGGCCGGCGTCGCCGTCGATGATGATCCAGTCATCCTGGCGGATCAGCTCGCTCGCGCTCTGCACCCCGACCGCGGCCGGGATGTCGAGGCTGCGCGCGACGATGGCGGTATGCGAGGTGCGCCCGCCCAGGTCGGTGACAAAACCGTGGAACACCGTGTGGCGAAACTGCAGCATGTCGGCCGGCGCGATATCGTGGGCCACGACGATCACGCCGGGCGCGGGCTCGCCGTCGGCGGCCAGCGCGGGCACCGGCGCCGGCACCAGCACCGGGGCGCCGGCCAGCGCCTTCAGAATGCGCTCCACCACCTGCTGGATGTCGGCCTTGCGCTCGCGCAGGTATTCGTCCTCGATCTCGTCGAACTGGCGCATCAGCTCTTCGAGGCGCGTGGTCAGTGCCCACTCGGCGTTGTAGCGCCGCCCCCGGATCAGCGCCTCGGGCTCGCGCGCCAGCGCCTCGTCGTCGAGGATCATCGCATGCACGTCGAGGAAGGCGCCCATCTCTTCGGGCGCGTCGCGCGGCAGGTCCCGCTTGAGCGCGGCCAGTTCGGCGCGCACCGCGGCGCGCGCGGCGCGCAGCCGTTCCACCTCGGCGTCGAGCTGTTCTTCATCGACCAGGTAGTGCGACACGTCCAGCGCCGCGGGCGCAAGCAGGTGCGCGCGGCCGATGGCGACGCCGCGCGAGACCGGGATGCCGTGCAAGGCGAAAGGCATGTACCGCTCCGTCAGGAACGTTGATCAATTCGGGTCAAGGCCGCCGGCCTCATTCCCCTTCACCAAAGCGGTTGGCGATCAGTGCCAGCAGCGCGTCCATCGCCTCTTGTTCGTCGGGACCCTCGGTTTCGATCGTGATGGTCGAGCCGATTCCGGCGGCCAGCATCATCACGCCCATGATGCTCTTGGCATCGACCTGGCGTCCGTTGCGGGACATCTTGACCTGGCTGACGAAGCTGCCGGCGAGCTGGGTCAGCTTGGCGGACGCGCGTGCATGCAGTCCGAGTTTATTGATGATGGTGGTGTCCCTCTGCAGCATATTTGTCGGGATGATTGGCGGTTTGATTCTGGACGGTAGTGGTGCCGACCTGCAGCACGCCTTGCGAGCCGCCGGCCAGCGCCTTGGTGGCGAGCTGGTCCAGCTTTTCGGCCCGGTAGCAGATGGCGCGGACCAGCATGGGAAGGTTGACGCCGGCCAGCACGCGCACGCGTCCCGGCTCGGCCAGGCGCGCGGCGATATTGGCGGGGGTGGCGCCGAAGATGTCGGTCAGGACCAGCGCGCCGTTGTCGTCGCAGATGGCGTCCAGGCGGCGCCTGGCCTCGGCCAGCACGGTGGTGGGATCGGCATCGGGAAGGACGTCGATGGCTTCCAGCCGCTGCGGCTGGCCACAGTAGACGTGGGCGGCGCAATCGCGCAGGGCTGACGCCAGCGGGGTGTGCGCGATGATCAGGATGCCTGCCATGATGGTGAATCCGTTGGATTGCCCCGATTGTAGCAGGCGCCCCCCGGCGCTCGCGCTGCCCGCCCGGGCCGCTGGCGCCTAGCTGCCGGCAGCGCCGACGGCGTGCTCCAGCGCGTCGATGAACATCGCCGCGACATGGAAGCCGGTCTGTTGCGTGATCTCCTGGAAACAGGTCGGGCTCGTCACATTGACCTCGGTCAGGTAGTCGCCGATGACGTCCAGGCCGACCAGCAGCAGGCCCTGCTCCCACAGCCCCGGGGCCAGCGCCTCGGCGATCTCGCGGTCGCGCCGGCTCAGCTCCTGGGCGCGGCCGGTGCCGCCCGCGGCGAGGTTGCCGCGCACTTCGCCGGCCATCGGCACGCGCGCCAGCGAATACGGCACGGGCACGCCGCCGATCAGCAGCACGCGCTTGTCGCCGTCCTTGATCGCCGGGATATAGCGCTGCACCATCAGCGAGCGGGCGCCGTCCTGGCCCAGCGTCTCGACGATCGCGGCCAGGTTCATGCCGTCGGCGCCGACCCGGAACACGCCCATGCCGCCCATGCCGTCGAGCGGCTTGACGATGATGTCGCGATGCTCGGCGTGGAAATCGCGGATGCGTGCCAGGTCGCGCGTAACCAGCGTCGGCGTGATGAACTCCGGGTACTGGGCAATCGCCAGCTTCTCGGAGTGGTCGCGGATCGCGCGCGGCTTGTTGAAGACGCGCGCGCCCTGCGCCTCGGCCAGCTCCAGCAGCCAGGTGCTGGTCACGTATTCCATGTCGAAGGGCGGGTCCTTGCGCATCAGCACCGCATCGAAGGCCGACAGCGGCTCGAGCGCGCTGTTGCCCTCGCGGTACCAGGCCCCCTGTCCCGCGCCGTCCTCGCCGGTCAGGTGCAGGCGCGTGGCGACCGTCTCGACCGTGCGCCCGGACAGCGCCAGCTGCGGCTGCAGGCACCAGTACAGCTCATGGCCGCGCGCGGCGGCCTCGGCCATCATGGCGTAGGTGGAGTCCTTGTAGGTCTTGAAGGTCTCCAGCGGATCGGTGATGAAGAGGATGCGCATGGTGGCGTTCAGATGATCGGGTTGGGGTCGGTCTTCTCGAGCTCCAGCGACGCCGCCAGCAAGGCCAGCCGCGCCACCACGCCATACATGTAGAAGCGGTTCGGCACCGCCGCGCCCGGCTTGGCATGGCTGTCGGGGATGCCGTTGGGCGCGAACGCCAGCGGCACGAAATGCATGCCCGGCGCGTTCAGGTTCTCGTCGTTGCCGCGGCCGGTGTGCACGCGGTAGAAGCCGCCCACCACATAGCGGTCGATCATGTAGACCACCGGCTCGGCCACCGCCTCGTTGACCTTCTCGAAGGTGTGCACGCCCTCCTGGATGATGACATCGCTGACCTCCAGGCCCTCCTTGACCACGCTCATCTTGTTGCGCTCTTTCCGGTTCAGGCCCTTGATCTCGGACGGATCGCGCACGGTCATGATGCCCATGCCATAGGTGCCGGCATCGGCCTTGACCACCACATACGGCGTTTCCTTGATGCCGTACTCGCGGTACTTCTTGGCGATTTTCTTCAGCACGCCCTCGACCGCGTCGGCCAGTTCCTCCTCGCCCACGCGCTCGTGGAAATTCACGCCGGTGGTGCGGGCGAAGTACGGGTTGACCATCCACGGGTCGATGTCGATCAGCTTGGCGAACTTCTTCGCCACCTCGTCATAGGCGGAAAAGTGGCTGCTCTTGCGGCGCGTGGACCAGCCGGCGTGCAGCGGCGGCAGCAGGTACTGCTCGTTGATGTTTTCCAGGATCGGCGGAATGCCGGCCGACAGGTCGTTGTTCAGCAGGATCGAACAGGGGTCGAAGTCCTTCAGCCCCAGCCGGCGGCCCTTGGTGCCCAGGCGCGCCAGCGGCTCTACCACCAGGGTCTGGCCGTCGGGCAGCTCGATCGGGGTCGGTTCGGTGATTTCGTCGGAAAGCGAGCCCAGGCGCACGTTCAGCCCCGCCTGGCGCATGATCAGCGACAGCCGCGCGACGTTCTGCAGGTAGAACATATTGCGGGTGTGGCGCTCCGGGATCAGCAGCAGGTTCTTGGCGTCGGGGCAGATCTTCTCGATCGCCGCCATCGCCGCCTGTACCGCCAGCGGCAGCATCTCGGGGGCCAGGTTGTTGAAGCCGCCCGGGAACAGGTTGGTGTCGACCGGCGCCAGCTTGAAGCCGGCGTTGCGCAGGTCCACCGAGCAATAGAACGGGGGCGTATGCTCCTGCCATTCCAGCCTGAACCAGCGCTCGATGGACGGGGTCGCGTCCAGGATCTTCTTTTCCAGTTCGAGCAGCGGACCGTTCAGCGCGGTGATGAGATGCGGGACCATATCCATCCTATAGATCGTCTTAATCGTTCGCCCCGATTGTAGAGGAACGGCCAACCAGGCGCTGGCACACCCTTTATAAGGATATGCAGCGCCTGACATAAGGGATAACCATATGGGGATGGGCGGCGCGAAATAAAGAGGCCGCGCCGGCCGAGCGCGGCCGGGCAAAAAAAAAGCGCGGCGATGCCGCGCTTTTAAATGGCCTGACAGATACGGGGAGCGTTCTGCAGGTGGAGGAAACTGCCTCAGTGGCAATGTATGTGCGCAGCACATTAAAGACAACTGAAGCTTTTTAAGATCGGAGTTAAGCACTTTGCGAAAAGCCCGCGTCTAGCGCGGGGGATTGCCGGCTGGCCCGCGCCGGCACTGGCCTGGCCGGTTTCAGCGGGGCTGTGCATCGGGCGCGCGATGGGCAGTTCGCGCAGCGGATTGCGCGCAGGCCGCAGGCTAATGTCTGCAACCCCGGTCAACACGACAAAGAAAAAAGCCCGGCACGCAGCCGGGCAAAACTCCTGAGAGCAGATTCCCAATCAGCCCTCCAGCACAACACCTTTGCGCTCAGCCTTCGTAGGCGGTTTCGCCGTGCGAGGTGATATCCAGGCCTTCGCGTTCTTCGTCTTCCGGCACGCGCAGCCCGATCAGCATGTCCACCAGCTTGTAGGCGACGAAGGCCACCACGCCAGACCACACCACCGTGGTGAGCACGCCTTCGAACTGAATCCACAGCTGGCCGGCGATCGAGTAGTCGTCCGCCACCTTGTTGGCGACGTAGTCGTAGATGCCGGTGCCGCCCAGGCTGGGCGCGGCGAACACGCCGGTCAGCAGCGCGCCGACGATGCCGCCCACGCCGTGCACGCCGAACACGTCCAGCGAGTCGTCCATGCCCAGCATGCGCTTGAGTCCGGTCACGCCCCACAGGCACAGCAGGCCGGCCACCACGCCCATCACGATCGAGCCCATCGGGCCGACGAAGCCCGCGGCCGGGGTGATCGCCACCAGCCCGGCGACCGCGCCCGAGGCGCCGCCCAGCATCGACGGCTTGCCCTTGCCGATCCACTCGCCGAAGGTCCACGACAGCACCGCGGCACAGGTCGCCAGCAGCGTGTTGACGAAGGCCAGCGCGGCCGAGCCGTTGGCTTCCAGCGCCGAACCGGCGTTGAAGCCGAACCAGCCGAACCACAGCAGCGAGGCACCGACCATGGTGAAGGTCAGGCTGTGCGGACGAATCGCCTCGCGGCCGAAGCCGATGCGCTTGCCGAACATGAAGGCACCCACCAGACCAGCCACCGCGGCATTGATGTGCACCACGGTGCCGCCGGCAAAGTCGAGCGCGCCCTTCTGGAACAGCCAGCCGGCCTTGGCCGTTGCGGCAGTGCCGGCGGCGGCGTCGGTGTAAGCGTCAGGGCCCGGCCAGAACCACACCATGTGGGCGATCGGCAGGTAGGCGAAGGTGAACCACAGCACCACGAACACCAGCACCGCCGAGAAGCGCGCGCGCTCGGCGAAGGCGCCGATGATCAGGCCGCAGGTAATGCAGGCGAAGGCGCACTGGAAGGCAAAGTAGCCCAGTTCCGGCAGCACCACGCCCTTGCTGAAGGTGGCGGCCACGGCCTCGACCGTCAGCCCCTTCATGAACAGCCGGTCAGTGCCGCCAAAGAAGGCATTGCCCTCGGTGAAGGCGAAGCTGTAGCCGTAGATGGCCCACAGCAGCGACACCAGCGAGAAGATCACCAGGCACTGCATCAGCACCGACAGCATGTTCTTGGAGCGTACCAGGCCGCCGTAGAACAGCGCCAGGCCGGGCAGCGTCATCAGGATCACGAACGCGGTCGAGACCAGCAGCCAGGCAGTGTCGCCCTTGTTGGGCACCGGCGCAGCCGGCGCGGCGGCAGCTTCCGCCGGTGCGGCCGCGGCGGGCGCTGCTGCAGGGGCGGCAGCGGGGGCTGCCGCAGCCGGCACGGCGGCCGGCGCGGAAGTGGCGGCGGCCGAGGCCTCGGCTGCCGGCTTGTCCTGCGCGGCAGCCGGGGTCGACATGCCGACGCCGGCCGTGCCGACGGCCAGCGCCACCGCGCCCGCCGCCAAGAATCGCTTGATCCAGGTTTTCATGGAATTCACCTTTGTCTCTATGCTGTCTTGGGTCACAGGGCATCGCCGCCGGTCTCGCCGGTGCGGATGCGGATGACCTGCTCGATCGGGGCCACGAAGATCTTGCCGTCGCCGATCTTGCCGGTGCGGGCCGATTTCTCGACCGCCTCGATGGCGCGCTCGACCACGTCGTCGGGCACCGCCACCTCGATCTTCACCTTGGGCAGGAAGTCGACGATGTATTCGGCGCCGCGGTACAGCTCGGTATGGCCCTTCTGGCGGCCGAAGCCTTTCACTTCGGTCACGGTGATGCCGGACACGCCCACGTCCGACAGCGCTTCGCGCACTTCGTCGAGCTTGAACGGCTTGATGACTGCGATGATGAGTTTCATCAGGATTCTCCTGGGAGCGGACCGGCATCAGCCCGCCCTGGCTGCGTCAGAATTAAAAAGTCTTGGTGATCGAGGCCCACGCCGCGGCCTTGCCCAGGTAGCGGCCGCGGTTGGCGCTGGTATAGGCGACTTCCTTGGCGTTGGTGTCGACATAGGCGACCGCCAGCGCAAAGCCCTTGCCCAGGTCCTTGGTCAGGCCGATCTTCCAGTCGGTGTACGAGGCATCGCTGTTGTGCTTCACGCCCTGGTAGCCGACGTGCGCGTTCAGCGTCAGGTCCCAGAAGTTCAGCGGCACGTTGGCGGTCAGGTCGACGTAGTAGCTGTTCTTGCTGTCGGCCCAGCCGAACAGGTTGGTGACCGAGTGCGAGTACTTCAGGAACACCGGGCCCCAGCCGACCCCGGCATACAGCTCGGTGGTGTACGGGCGCGGGTTGTTGTAGCCGCCCGGGTAGTAGTACTCGAGCACGCCCAGGTCATAGGCGAACTCGGTGCCGGCGACCTTGAAGGTGTTCTTGAAGCCGCCGTAGAAGTCCATCTCGACCGGCGCCGACACCGCCGGGTTGGCGTCTTCCAGCCAGCTGATGCTGGAGTTCCAGTTGCCCACGTAGAAGCCGCTTTCGTGCGCATAGTCGAAACCACCCTGGATTGCCGGGCGCAGGTTGGTCTGGCTGATGCCGCGGTAGCGGTAGTCCGTGACCAGCGACACGTTGGCCGTGAACGTATGCGGCGAGGCCGGCTCGGCAGCCGGGGCCGCGGCGTCGGTGCTCTGGGCCAGGGCGCCGCCGGCGGCACTGGCCAGGACCATCGCGCTGACTGCAAGGGCCAACTTCTTCATGGGGTTTTTCTCCTTTTCCTGATGGCTCGGATTTCGTTTCGTTGGATTCCGGTAAAGCTCGAGGCAGCTCGCCCTCACTACTGCAACTGCCGTGCCACCCTACGGAAAGCGGCGATCGATGCGCCACGGCACGCGCCGGCCAGCATCGCGGGCAGCCTGCAATCGGCCCCGCGGCGACGCCAGATCGGGTTAAAAGGTGTGAACGGCGCGGCGCCGGTGCTTTCGCCGGCGTGCCGCTGGGGCGATAATCGAGGTCTGACGGTGGCTGGGGACGGCCCGCTTGCACGGGAATCGCCCGCATTCAGGGCGCCCAATTCCTGTGCGAAAGCGCGCCATACGCCAGATGCCCACCCGGATTGGCACCAGTCAGGTGCGCAAAGGAGAAACCATGAAACCGACCGACCTCTTCAACGACCTGCAGAACAAGGTCAGCGAGGCGCTGCGCAATTCGCCGGCAAGGGACATCGAGAAAAACGTGCGCAGCATGATGACCCAGGGCTTTGCCCGGCTGGACCTGGTCACGCGCGAGGAATTCGACGTCCAGTCGCAGGTGCTGGCGCGCACCCGCGCCCGCCTCGAGGAACTGGAAAGCCGCGTGGCCGAGCTGGAGCGCCGCGCCGGCATCCCGCCCGGCGCCGGCTCGGTGGACTCGACCGGGGGCGCGTGAGCACGCCGGTCCCGCCGCCATCCTGCCTGCATGAAGGCCGCCAGTCCTGGCGGCCTTTTTCGTTAACAGTTCCGTGCGGTTCGATGCCATGAGCCTTGCCGTCCTGCGCAGCCGGGCCCTGACCGGCATCGCCGCGCCGCCGGTGCGGGTCGAGACCCACCTGGCCAACGGTCTGCCGGCCTTTACCATCGTCGGCCTGGCCGACACCGGCGTGCGCGAAAGCCGCGAGCGCGTGCGCGCCGCCATCCTAAACAGCGGCTACGAGTTCCCCAACCGCCGCATCACCGTCAACCTGGCCCCGGCGGACCTGCCCAAGGAATCCGGCCGCTTCGACCTGGCCATCGCGCTGGGCATCCTGGCCGCCAGCGGCCAGATCCCGGCCGACGCGCTCGACGCGCATGAATTCGCCGCCGAGCTGTCGCTGTCCGGCGAACTGCGTCCGGTGCGCGGCGCGCTCGCCATGGCAATGGGGCTGGCGCGCGACAATGCCGCCCGCGCCGGCTCGGGCGAGGCGCCGCGCACCTTCCTGGTCGCCGCGGGCAACGGCGCCGAAGCCGCACTGATCGAAGACCTGGCCGTGCACGCCGCCGCCACGCTGCGCCAGGCCTGCGACCACCTCGGCCCCGTGGCCGGGGCGCGGCTGCCCCGCGCCATGCCGCCGCTGCTGCCCGTCGCCACCGGGTGCGGCCCCGACATGTGTGAAGTCCGCGGCCAGGCGCAGGCGCGCCGGGCCATGGAGGTGGCGGCCGCCGGCCAGCATTCGGTGCTGCTGGTGGGCCCGCCCGGCACCGGCAAGTCGATGCTGGCGCAGCGCCTGCCCGGCCTGTTGCCGCCGATGTCGCTGCAGCAGGCGCTGGAGGCCGCCGCCGTGATGAGCCTGACCCCGGGCGGCTTCCGCCCTGAGGCCTGGGGCGTGCGCCCTTGCCGCGCGCCGCACCACACCGCGTCGGGCCCGGCCATGGTCGGCGGCGGCGGCAATCCGCGTCCGGGCGAGATCTCGCTCGCGCACCACGGCGTGCTGTTCCTGGACGAGCTGCCCGAGTTCGACCGCCGCGTGCTCGAAGTCCTGCGCGAGCCGCTGGAATCGGGCCGCATCACCATCGCCCGCGCCCACGGCCACGCCGATTTCCCCGCCTGCTTCCAGTTCGTGGCGGCGATGAACCCCTGCCCGTGCGGCTACCTCGGCCACCCCGACCGGCCGTGCCGCTGCACCCCCGACCAGGTGCGCCGCTACCAGTCGCGCATCTCCGGGCCCATGCTCGACCGCATCGACCTGCAGGTCGAGGTGCCCGCGCAGGACCAGGGTGAAATGCTCGACGGCCCGCCCGGCGAACCCAGCGCCGCGGTACGCGCGCGCGTGCTGGCCGCGCGTGAGCGGCAGCTGGCGCGGCAGGGCAAGCCCAACAATGAACTGGGCGGGCGCGAGATCGAGCAGCACTGCGCCATGGACCCGCAGGCGCAGGCCCTGCTGCGCGGCGCGATGACACGGCTGGCGTGGTCGGCGCGCTCGTACTTCCGCGTGCTGAAGGTGGCGCGCACCATTGCCGACCTGGCCGGGGCCGACCTGCTGGATGCGGCGCACGTCGGCGAGGCGATCCAGTACCGGCGCGCGCTGCGCATGGCCGGCTAGGGCGATCCGCGCCTCAGGCCTCTTCCGACCACTGCACGCCCTCGCGCGCCATGAACGCCGACGATGCCGCCGGCCCCCACGTGCCCGCGGTATAGGGCCGCGGCCCCTCGTCCTGCGCGCGCCAGGCTTCCAGGATCGGATCAACCCAGGTCCATGCGGCCTGCAGCTCGTCGCGCCGCACGAACAGCGCCAGGCGGCCGCGAATCACGTCGAGCAGCAGGCGCTCGTAGGCCTCGGCGCGGCGCGTGGTGAAGGCCGAGTCGAGGTTCAGCGCCAGGCTCAGCGGCTTGAGTCTCATGCCCTCGCCCGGCTGCTTCACCATCAGCGTCAGCCGCACCGACTCTTCCGGCTGCAGCCGGATCACCATGCGGTTGGGCTGCAGCGTGCTGCCGGGGTCGAAGATGGAATGCGGCACCTCGGCGAAGTGGATCACCACCTCGGTCACGCGCTCCTGCATGCGCTTGCCGGTGCGCAGGTAGAACGGCACCTGGTTCCAGCGCCAGGTGCCAAGCTCGGCCCGCATCGCGACAAAGGTCTCGGTGCGGCTGTCGGCGGGAATGCCCTCTTCCTGCAGGTAGCCGCGCACCAGCTCGCCGGCGATGGCGCCGGCGGTGTACTGGCCGCGCACGGTGTTGCGGCGCACGTCCTCGGGCGACATCGGCCGCAGCGAGCGCAGCACCTTGAGCTTTTCATCGCGCACCGCGTCCGAGTTGAGCGACGCCGGCGGTTCCATCGCCAGGATGCTGACCAGCTGCAGCAGGTGGTTCTGCACCATGTCGCGCATGGCGCCGGCCTCGTCGTAGAAGCCGCCGCGCGTGCCCACGCCCACGGTCTCGGCCACCGTGATCTGCACGCTGCGCACGAACGGCGTGCGCCACAGCGGCTCGAAGATCGAATTGCCGAAGCGCAGCGCCATCAGGTTCTGCACGGTTTCCTTGCCCAGGTAGTGGTCGATGCGGTAGGTGCGATCCTCGCTGAAATAGCGGCTGACCACCTCGCCGATGTCGATCGCCGACGCCAGGTCGACGCCCAGCGGTTTCTCCAGCACCAGCCGGGTGTCGTCGGCAATCAGGCCATGGCTGGCGAGGTTGTCGCAGGTGGCGGCGAACAGCCCCGGCGGCATCGCCATGTAGTAGATCCGCAGCGCCTCGCTGCGCAGCTGCGCGGCCAGTGCCGGGTAGTCAGCCGCCTGCGCGGCATCGAGATGGACGAAGTCCAGCCGCTGCAGGAAGGCCTGCCATTTGGCGGCCTCGATATAGCGCGCATCGACAAACGGTTGTGCGCTTTCGTCGGCAAAATTGACAAAGGCCTCGCGGTCCCAGCGGTGCCGGCCCACGCCGATGATGCGCGTGCCGTCGGGCAGGTTGCCGTCGCGGTGGCACATGTAGAGCGAGGGCAGCAGCTTGCGCGCCGACAGGTCGCCGGCGCCGCCGAAGATGACGAGGTCGAGCGGCCGGGCGTCGGCAGTGCCGAAGGCAGAGACGGTGCGGGGGGTTGGCATGGCGGGCTCCTTGCGTGCCGATGGGGCGGATGAGGTTGGCCGGGGCGGGGCAAGCCGGCATTGCTTGCAGGGCTCAGGCAGTCGCTCGGCCCAGCATGTCGCGGTCACGTTGCGCACGTATTGCAGCTGGACGGCCGGGCGGACGGCGCCGGCGGCCGCGCCATCGGGCCATCCGCATCATCCGTGCCAGTTGGCGCGTCCAGGGCGGCTCAGGCAGTCCCGACACAGCACTCTCCTTCGACATGCACGCTGCGCACCGACAGCGCGCGGTCCAGCACCACCACGTCGGCCCAGCAGCCTTCGGCCAGCCTGCCGCGGTCGGCGATGCCCAGGTACTGCGCCGGGTACAGCGACACGCGCCGCGCGGCATCGGCCAGGTCCAGCCCGATCGCGACCAGGTTGCGCAGCGCCTGGTCCATGGTCAGCACGCTGCCGGCGAGCGTGCCGTCGGCCAGCCGCACGCTGCCCTTGGCCTTGTAGACCGTCTGGCTGCCGAGGTGGTACACGCCATCGGGCATGCCGGCGGCGGCGGTGGCGTCGGTGACCGCATAGAGCCGCGGGATCGCGCGCAGCGCCGCGCGGATGGCGCCGGGATGCACGTGCAGCAGGTCCGGGATCAGCTCGGCGAACTCGGCATGCGCCAGCGCCGCCGCGACCATGCCGGGGGCGCGATGCCGCAGCGGCGTCATCGCGTTGAACAGGTGGGTGAAGCCGCTGGCGCCGGCCTCGAGCGCGGCCACCGCGTCTTCATAGGTGCCGAGCGTGTGCCCCAGCTGCACGCGCACGCCGCGCGCGGCGAGCTGGCGAATCAGGTCGAGGTGGCCGGGCATTTCTGGCGCCAGCGTCACCACCTTCAGCGGCGCGGCGCCAAGGTACTGCGCCAGGTGTTCCGGCGTGGCGGTGGCCGGGGGCTCGGGCTGCGCGCCCAGGTTGCCGGGATTGAGGTACGGCCCTTCCAGGTGCACGCCCAGCAGCCGCGCCGCACCGGGCGGGCGCCCGGCACACGCGCGGCCAAGCGCGCGCACGGCGCACAGCAGCACATCGTGTGGCGCGGTCATGGTGGCGGCCAGCAGGCTAGTGGTGCCGAAGCGCGCATGCGCGCGCAGGATCGCCGGCACCGCCGCCGCGCCATCCATGAAGTCCTGGCCGCCGCCGCCGTGGTTGAGCAGGTCGACAAACCCCGGCAGCACAAACGGCGCATCGTTGCCCGCGGGCGCGGCCGGCACGCCCTCGATGCGCGCGATGCGACCGTCCGGTCCGGCATGGAGCTCGCCGAAGACCCAGCCTGCCGGCGTCAGGATGTTTCCCTTCATGGCAATGCTCTCCAGATCCACGCGTCGCCCTGGCGAATTGCCGCGTCCCGCGGCGCTACGCCATCTCATCCATTCTGCTTCCAGATACGCGCGACCGGTTGGGCATGCGTTGGCCCGCATCAGGCGGAAAGACGGGCAACCACGAACGGTTCCCGACCATAAAAATACCAATGCCAGCCATGACGGCAATGGTGCGTCCAATTGGTATTGAACCGGGGCGAGATGGCAGTATCGCAATCCCGCCCGCGGACGAGAGTCCGGTGCCATGCGGAAGCCCCCGGTTTTCGGGCTGCTGCGCAACCGAGGCAAGCGTCGGGGCGGGCGCTGCCGAGCCCAACCTCTGCAGTACCAATTGGCGGACACGCTGCGCATGCTGCCTGCATCACCTTTTCCTCCGGATTTTCCCGCAGGGTCGTCAATGTCCTAAATTGGTATTCACTACATCGGCTTTGGCAGCTACGAGGAGTCGCATGGATCAACGGCTGCAGGCCCTCAAGCCCGACGAGGCGGACGCCACGCCGATCTACCTGCAGGTGGCGCGCAAGCTCACCGCCGCCATCCAGGCGGGGCAATGGCGCGTGGGCGATGCGCTGCCGTCGGAGCGCTCGCTGGTCGATTCGCTGGGGATTTCGCGCGTCACCGCGCGTCACGCGCTGCAGGTGCTGGCCGACGAAGGCACCATCACGCGCAACCGCGGCGCAGGCACCTTTATCGCTCCGCGCGCCGAGCCCAGGCCGCCGCGCCTGGATAATTTCAGCGAGCTGGCGCGCCGGCGCGGCATGACGCCGGCGAGCGAGCTGGTGGCGTTCGAGCGCCGCCGCGCCACCGCGCAGGAAAGCGCGGAACTGGCCCTGCCCGAGGGCGACGAAATCGTCAGGCTGACGCGGCTGCGCAAGGCCGACGGGCAGATCTACTGGATGGATGTGACCACGCTGGCGCTGGCCGTGCTGCCCGACGCCAGCGCCATCGGCGAATCGCTCTACGCCTACCTGGACCGGATCGGCAAGCCGGTGCTGCGCGTCACCGAGACGCTGCGCGCGGTCGTCGCCACCGCGGAGCTGGCCGCGCGCCTCGGCATCGGGCCGGGCGAGCCGCTGCTGCATATCCGCCGCATCGGCTATACCCATGGCGACAAGCCGGTCGAGCTGACCGACGCGTACTGCCTGAACGACTTCTACGAACTGAAGCAATAGCGCCCGGCGGCACCGGCCACCGGCGGTTCCACCGGCGGCGGCGGCGGGTCGTCCTCGGGCGACAGCGGCAGGTCGGGCGGCACGCCCGGCGGCGCGGGTTCTTCCACCGGGGGCACGGTATGGCGCGGCTGCAGGCGCGCAACGGCGATCGGGTTCAGCGAGGCAGGCATGCGGAGGCTCCGTGGCGGGGTTTCCTCCTCATTGAAGCAAACCCGGTGCGCGCATGCCAGTGCGGATGCCGCGCCGGTCAGGCGTGCTGGCGGCGCACGAAGAACAGCGCCGCGCCCACCGCCATCAGCACGCTGCCGAAAAACCGGTTCTGCCACAGCACCGCGCGGGCATTGCGGAACAGCCCCTGCATGCGCGACGCCAGCAGCGCGTAGCCATGCATCACCACCAGGTCGACGGCGCACATGGTGGCCGCCAGGATCGCCAGCTGCAGCGCCAGCGGCCGGTTCGGGTCGATGAACTGCGGCAGCACCGCGACCATGAAGATGATGCCCTTGGGATTGGTCACATTGGTCAGCAAGCCCGTGGCGAAGCGCCGGCGCCGGCTCATCACGGCCACGCGCGCCGGGCCGCCGTCCTGCGCGGCATCCGCTTCCACGCGCGCGCGCCATTGCTGGATGCCGAGATAGATCAGGTACAGCGCACCGATGGTCTTGACCACCATGAAGGCTTGCTCCGAGGCCAGCAGCAGCGCGCCCAGGCCGCCGCCGGCCACCAGCAGCACGATCACCAGCCCGGCCTGCAGGCCGAAGATGGTGGTGGTGGTCCTGCGCAGCCCGTACGACAGGCCATGGCTCATCGACAGCACCGCGCCCGATCCCGGCGACACGGCGATCACCCAGCACGCGGCGAAATAGGCCAACCAGACTTCCCAACGCATTTTCAACTCTCCTTTGACTGCAATATGCGGGGCGGCGCATCGCCTCCCGGGCATCCGTGATTCGCGGCGGCGCCGCCGCGCCTCAGAGCGGGTGGAACCCGCCCAGGAACTGCTCCACCTGCTCGGCCTGGCGCGCGTCGCGCGCGGCCGCGCCGGATTCCAGCACCACCGCCTGGAAGGCGCGCGTGCCCACCGCCACCAGCCGCGCGCTGAGCCGGCGCGGCGACTGGTCCTGCGGCGACACGCCGCTGGCCTGCAGCTCCAGTCCGGCCAGCGGGCGGCCCGGCCGGTCCGCGCTAAGGATGGTGACCGGCCGCGTGCGCGGCTCGCCCGACAGCGTGCCCAGGTTGGCCAGCAGGCCGGCCTGCATCGCCGCCAGCGCCTCGCGCCGCAGCGCTTCGTCGTCGGCGGGCAGCGTCACCACGCCCACGGCGAAGAGCGTGTCGTCGACGCGCGCGGCCTCCATCGTCATCGGCAGCTTGCGCCCGGCAATGGTCACGTCGCGCGCGGCGCTGGTGGGCTTGCCGGGATAGAGCGCGGCGTAGCCGCCTTCGCCGGACTGGATGGTGCGCCAGTCATAGCGCGGCGAACAGGCGCACAGGGCCAGCGCGAGCAGCGCGGCACAGCATGTCAGGGACCAGCGGGGCGCGGCAAGAAGGCTCGGCGGGGGCGGCACGTGTCGCATGGGGAAAACGGGGTGGAAGGACAGCGCAAGCGGCGCGCGCGGGCGCGAGTCGCCGGCGCGCGGAAACCGGTATTATCCCGGAAGCGGCGCCCCAGTGCTTGCCGCGCCGCCTCCCCCGCCCCAGCTCCGCCATGCCTGCCTCCCGCCTCGCCCGCGCTGCCACCTCTCGCACCTGCCTGCGCTGGCTGGCCGCGGGCGCGCTGCTGGCGGTCATGGCAGGGGCGTCCGCCGGCAGTCCGCCGCACCTGCCGCCGGCCACCGACCTCGCCGCCCACGGCGCCGACGCCGCGCGCCGCGGCGAGCCGCTGGTGGTGCTGGTATCGATGCCGGGCTGCAGCTATTGCGACGCGGTGCGCCGCAACTACCTGGGTCCGCAGGCGGCCGCCGGCGAGATCGCCGTGCGCGAACTCGACATGACCGCCGACACCCCGCTGCGCGATGCCGACGGCAGCCACACCACCGCGCGCGCCTGGGCCCGCGCGCACCAGGTCAGGGTTGCGCCCACGGTGCTGTTCCTGGACCGCCAGGGCCGCGCCGCCGCCAGCCCGCTGCGCGGCATGCAGCCCGATTTCTACGGCGCCTACCTGGAACAGGCGCTGGCACAGGCGCGCGCCGCCGTCGCCGCACAGAAGTGACGGAAGCATTGCGGCGGATGAGCGCCAGGCGGCGGCGCACAGCGCGCGAACGCCGGCCGCATTAGAATGTCCCACTGCTGACCGGACCCGCCCGGTCCTATCTGCACGAATAAAGCGGCTTCAGCCGGATTCCCATGACCACTACCTCCGCCTCAAAGACCTCCCGCAAGCCCTGGCCCATCGTCGCCGCCGTGGTGGTGCTGGCGCTGCTGGGCTGGTTCGGCTACCGCGCGCTGTCGCCGTCCGGCACCGCGCCGGCCGCCACCTTCACGCTGCTGTCCGGCGAAAAGGTCAGCACCGCCGATCTCAAGGGCAAGGTATACCTGGTCAACTTCTGGGCCACCAGCTGCGCCACCTGCATCAAGGAAATGCCGGACATGGTCAAGACCTACGAGCAGTTCAAGGGCAAGGGCCTTGAATTCGTCGCGGTAGCGATGAACTACGACCCGCCCATGTACGTGATGAACTTCGCCAAGACGCGCGGACTGCCGTTCAAGGTGGCGATGGACAGCGACGGCAGCGCGGCCAAGGCCTTCGGCAATGTGGGGCTGACGCCGACCACCTTCGTGATCGACAAGGAAGGCCGCATCCTCAAGCGCTATGTCGGCGAGCCCGAATGGGACGCGCTGCACAAGCTGCTCGACGGCGCGCTGGCAAAGTCAGCCGCATAACGCCCCGCGGTCAGGCGCTGCGAACAGACGACAAAAGGTGCTCATCAAGCACCTTTTATTGTTTTCAGGCCCCGCTCCCGCGCGCGGCGGGTTGCGCCGGCGGGCTGTATGGATATACAGTTGGCGCCAGTTTTCTCATAGCGCGTCCTGCCCGCCCCAAACCCGTGACCCTGGACCTTGCCCCCGCGGCTGAACCTGCCGAAGCCGCCACCCCCGACGCCGCAGCGCTGCCCGCCTACCTGTCCCGGCTCAACCCCGAGCAGCGCGCCGCGGTCGAACACGGCAGCGAGGCGCCGCTGCTGATCATCGCCGGCGCCGGCTCGGGCAAGACCAATACGCTCGCGCACCGGGTCGCGCACCTGGTGCTGGGCGGCGCCGACCCGCGGCGCATCCTGCTGCTGACGTTCTCGCGCCGCGCCGCCGCCGAGATGGGCCGGCGCGTCGAGCGCATCGTCGACCAGGCGCTCGGCACCAGCACCGGCGCCGGGCGCGCGGCGCTGCAGTGGTCCGGCACCTTCCACGCCATCGGCGCGCGGCTGCTGCGCGAATATGCCGAGACCCTGGGCCTGTCGCCGGCCTTCACCATCAGCGACCGCGGCGATTCCGCCGACCTGATGCACGTGGTGCGCCACGACCTGGGCCTGTCCGAGACCGCCAGCCGCTTCCCGAAGAAGGAAACCTGCCTGTCCATCTATTCGCGCGTGGTCAACACCCAGGCGCCGCTGGAAGAGGTGCTCAGGCAGCAGTTCCCGCGCTACGCGATGTGGGCCGACGCGCTGCGCACGCTGTTCGCCGGCTATGTCGAGGCCAAGCAGAAGCAGCACGTGCTCGATTACGACGACCTGCTGCTGTACTGGGCGCAGGCCATGGCCGAGCCCACCATCGCGCAGGACATGGGCGCGCGCTTCGACCATATCCTGGTCGACGAATACCAGGACACTAACGCGCTGCAGGCGTCGATCCTGCTGGCGCTGCGGCCCGACGGCCGCGGCCTGACCGTGGTCGGCGACGACGCGCAGTCGATCTACGCCTTCCGCGGCGCCACCGTGCGCAATATCCTGGATTTCCCCGCGCAGTTCACGCCGGCGGCGCAGCAGGTCACGCTGTCGCAGAACTACCGCTCGACCCAGCCGATCCTGCAAGCCGCCAACGCGGTGATCGGGCTTGCGGCCGAACGCTATACCAAGGACCTGTGGTCCGAGCGCCAGTCGGCCGAGAAACCGGGCGTGATCGTAGTCAACGACGAGGCCGACCAGGCGCGCTACGTGGTCGAGCAGGTGCTGGCGCGGCGCGAGGCCGGCCTGGCGCTGATGGCGCAGGCGGTGCTGTTCCGCGCCGCCGACCACAGCGCGCAGCTGGAAATCGAGCTGGCGCGGCGCAATATCCCGTTCGTGAAGTTCGGCGGGCTCAAGTTCCTGGAATCGACCCACGTCAAGGACGTGCTGGCGGTGGTGCGCTGGCTGGAAAACCCGCGCGACCGCATGGCAGGGTTCCGCACGCTGCAGCTGCTGCCGGGCATCGGCCCCAAGACCGCGGCGCGCGTGCTCGATGCCATGGCGCTGGCGACCGAGCCGCTGTTCTCGCTGCAGGAATTCGAGCCGCCGCCGGCCGCCGCGCCGGCGTGGGCCGACCTGCTTGCGCTGGCGCGCGCGCTGATGGCGCCGACCTCGCCGTGGCCGTCCGAGTTCGAGCAGGTGCTGGCCTGGTACGCGCCGCACCTCGAACGCCTGCACGACGATGCCCCCGCGCGCCAGGCCGACCTGCAGCAACTGGAGCGCATCGCCGCCACCTATGGCGCGCGCGAGCGCTTCCTGACCGAGCTGACACTGGACCCGCCCAGCGCCTCCAGCGATGAATCCGGCGTACCGTCGCGCGACGAGGATTACCTGATCCTGTCGACCATCCATTCGGCCAAGGGACAGGAGTGGAAGGCGGTCTATGTGCTCAATGCCGTCGACGGCTGCATGCCGAGCGACCTGGCCACCGGCACCACCGAAGAGATCGAGGAAGAGCGGCGACTGCTGTATGTGGCGATGACGCGGGCCAGGGACCACCTCGATGTGATCGTGCCGCAGCGGTTCTACGTGCACCAGCAGGTGGGCTTCGGCGACCGGCATGTGTATGCGTCGCGCACGCGGTTCTTGCCGAACAAGGTGATGCCCAACTTCTACAGCCGCTCGTGGCCGCCGCCGCCGATGCCGGGGCAAGGCGCGGTCAAACCCGCGCTGGCGCCGGTGGACCTGGCCAGTCGGATGCGGAATATGTGGCGGTGACGGGAATTTCCCGGAACGCCTGCGCGCGCGAAGTTTTTCTCCCCTCTCCCACGCAATGGGAGAGGGGCCGGGGGTGAGGACCGGCGTTTGGCAAGCAAGTCAGGCCTGACTCCGTGCAAGCGCTCGCCCTCACCCCCGCCCCTCTCCCGCGCGCGGGAGAGGGGAGAAGACAAGCGGTCGGTTTAAGGCCAGCGCCGCTGGTCAGTGTTTGCGTCAGGCCACCTTCTCCAGCAGCAAACCCTTCAAATACTCCCCTTCCGGAAACGCCGCCAGCATCGGGTGATCCGTGCCGGCGGACAAGCGCCGCAGGATGCGCGCATCCGCGCGCGCATCGGTCACCGCGCCGGCGACGATCTTCTGGAACAGCTCCATGCTGATCGCCCCCGAGCACGAGTACGTGAACAGCAGCCCGCCCGGGCGCAGCAGCTGTGTGCCGACCAGGTTGATCTCCTTGTAGGCGCGCGCGGCGCGGTCGATATGCTGCGCCGACGGCGCGAACTTGGGGGGGTCCAGCACGATCAGGTCGAACTGGCGGCCCTCGGCGCGGAATTCGCGCAGCGTCTTGAACACGTCGGCGTCGAGCCAGGTGGCGCGCTCCGGATCAAACCCGTTCAGCGTCACGTTGCCCGCGGCGATCTTCAGCGCCTCGCCCGACGAGTCGATCGACGTCACCGCTTTCGCCCCGCCGCGCAGCGCGGCCAGCGAGAAGCCGCCGGTATAGCAGAAGCAGTTCAGCACCTCGCGCCCCTCGGCCAGGTCGCCGACCAGCTTGCGGTTGTCGCGCTGGTCGACATAGAAGCCGGTCTTGTGGCCGTTGCGCACGTCGACGTAATAGCGCACGCCGTGCTCGGTCACCGACAGCGCCGGGTCGGGCTCGGCGCCGGCGAGCACGCCGGTCACCAGCTCCAGCCCCTCGCGCTGGCGCACCGCGGCGTCGGAGCGTTCATAGACGTTGGGGCAGCCGGTTTCCTTGACCAGCGCCTGCACGATCGCGGCCTTCCAGTGTTCGACCCCGGCGGAATTGAACTGGCACACCAGCTGGCCCGCGGCGCCGTTGCCGTAGTAGTCGACGATCAGGCCGGGCAGCCGGTCCGATTCGCCGAAGACCAGCCGCACCGCGTCGCTGTCCCGCACCCACTGGCGCCGGTAGGCGATGGCCGCGGCCACGCGGCGCTTGAACAATGCGTGGTCGACCGGCTCGTTCTCGTCGAAGGTCCACACGCGCGCGCGGATCTGCGATTCGGGGCTGTAGGCGGCCTTGGCCAGGAAGCGGCCGTCGGAGGCGCGCACGATCACGGTGGCGCCCGGCTCGCAGCGGCCTTCGGTGGTGGCAATGCCGGTGGCATAGATCCACGGGTGGCGGCGCAGCAGGGATTTTTCCTTGCCGGGTTTCAGGGTGATGGTGTTCATGTTGGTATGGGGAAGGAGTCGTGCCGCGCCCCGTTGCGCTGGAAGCGCTGCGGGAGTGGCTCCCCTCTCCCGCGCGCGGGAGAGGGTTGGGGTGAGGGCGGGAGTGTCGAACGAAGTGACGGTCGTCGGTATGCGAGGGCCTGCCCTCACCCCCGGCCCCTCTCCCGCAGGCGGGAGAGGGAAGCAAACAGAGCGGGAGGGAAAGTCTTCTACTGCCTTACAGCACCACCTTCACCATCGGATGCGAAGTCAGCGCCCGGTACAGGTCGTCCAGCTGCTCGCGGCTGGTGACCCACACCGTCACGGTCAGGCCCAGGTAGTTGCCCTTGCTCGACGGGCGCATTTCCATCTTGCCGGCGTGGAAGTCCGGATCGAACTGCTGCACCAGCGCGACGATGGCTTCGGCGAAGCCGTCCTGCATCGCGCCCATCACCTTGATCGGGAAATGGCTCGGGTATTCGATCAGCGACTGTTCCGGCGGGATCGCGCCGGGCTTGTTGCCGCTGCCTTGGTTGTCGGTCGTCATCTCGGATTCTCCGGCGCGAGGCCGGCGCGCCGCGGGGCGCACCGGCTCGCGCGCATTCAGGTCACTTGCGCTTGAACCACAGGCGGATGGTGTCCCACAGGCGGCCGAAGAAGCCGGCCTCGGGCACCTCTTCCAGCGCCACCACCGGGAATTCGGCCACCTTGTTGGTGCCGTCCATCAGCTTGACCATGCCCACCTGCTGGCCCGCCGAGATCGGCGCGATCAGCAGTTCCTGGCGCTCCAGCACCGGCTTCAGGCGCCCGCCGGTACCCTTGGGCACGGTGACGAAGGTCTCGTTCTGCACGCCGATCTTGACCGTGCCGCTCTTGCCCTTGTAGATGTCCGGCGTGGCCAGCACCTGGCCCTTGTCGTACAGGCGCAGCGTGTCGAAGAACTGGAAGCCGTAGTTGAGGATCTTCAGGCTTTCCTGGGTGCGTACCTGTTCGGTGGTGGTGCCGATCACGATCGAGATCAGGCGGCGCGAGCCGTCCGGCACGTTGGCCAGCGGCCGCTTGGCCGACGAGATCAGGCAATAGCCCGCGGACTTGGTGTGGCCGGTCTTGACGCCGTCGACGGTCGAGTCGATGTACAGCAGGCGGTTGCGGTTGGGCTGCCTGATCTTGTTATAGGTGAACTCCTTCTGCGAGTACATGCTGTAGTACTCGGGGAAGTCCTTGATCAGGCGCGTGGTCAGCGTCGCCAGGTCGACCGCGGTGGTGTAGTGGTTGGGGTCGGGGATGCCGTCGGTATTGGTGAAGTGGGTGTTCTTCATGCCCATGCGCTGGGCCTCGCGGTTCATCATCGCGACGAAGCCCTCTTCCGAGCCGCCGACGGCCTCGGCCAGCGCCAGCGCGGCGTCGTTGCCCGACTGCACGATCAGGCCCAGCAGCAGGTCCTGCACGGTGACCGGCTTGTTGGGCTCGATGAACATGCGCGACTCGTCGCTTTTGACCTTGAGCACCAGGTTGGTCGGCACCACCGCCTGGTCCAGCGTCAGGCGCTTTTCCTTGAGTGCCTCGAACGCCAGGTAGGCGGTCATCAGCTTGGTCAGCGAGGCCGGCTCGATGCGCGCGTCGGCGTTCTGCGAGGCCAGGGCCTGGCCGCTGGTGACGTCATACAGCATCCACGACTTGGCTGCGACCTGCGGCATCGGCACGCCCTGCGCCCGCACGGCGGCGGGCGCGGTGGCCAGCACGATGGCGGCGGCGATGGCGGCGGGAGCAAAGGCGGACGAAAGGCGTGTCGTGGCTCGATTCAGCATGTTTCTGTTTTCCGACGGTAAGAAGGTGGCGCGGGAAGTTCCGGAATGGCGGGCGTGCCGGCCTTACCGGTCCCACGCATTGACGACGAGCTGCTTGATCAGGTGCAGCTTGCGGTGAAAGAAATGGTCGGCGCCGGGGATCACGATCACCGGCAGCTCCTGCGGGCGGGCCCAGTCGAACACGCTCGCCAGCGGCACGGTGTCGTCCTGTTCGCCATGGATCACGATGGTGTCGGCCGGCACGTGCGCGACTTCCCAGCGGCTGGCGGCGGTGCCCACCAGCACCAGGCGCTGCACGGGCGTGCCGGCCTCGGCCAGGCGCCGCGCCACATGGGTGCTGACGAAGCTGCCGAACGAGAACCCGCCCAGCGCCAGCGGCAGCGTCGCGGCCTGCGCCGACCACGCGGTCTGCTGGCGCATCCAGGCCGCCACGGCGAGCAGGTCGTCCTGTTCGCCGATGCCGTTGTCATGCTCGCCGGCGGTCGCGCCGACGCCGCGGAAGTTGGGGCGCACGGTGGCATAGCCCAGCTGCACGAAGGCGCGCGCCAGCGTTTGCGCGACCTTGTTGTCCTTGGTGCCGCCGAACAGCGGATGCGGATGTGCCACCAGCGCTAGTCCCCGGGGCTCGCCTTGCGGCAGGTCCACCGACACGTCGATCGCGCCGACGGGGCCGGCGATGGAAAGTACCTGGGTATGCGCGTTCATAGGGCGGTCTGGAGCGATCAGGAGGCCAGCTGGCTCAGGTGGGAAATTCAGGCGGGAAATCCCGGGGCAAAAATGAAAAAACCGTCCGGCGTGCGGGCGGCGGGGTCAGGCATCGGCGCTGCGGCATCGGCAGCGCCGCGGACTTCGTTCTCGTTCAGCGGTCCACCATCAGCGGTCCACCATCAGCCGCTCGACCGGCTTGCCCTTGAGCAGGTGGCTGTCGATGATTTCATCGATGTCATGCTCGTCGACATAGGTGTACCAGATGGCCTCGGGGTAGACCACCAGCACCGGGCCGAGTTCACAGCGGTTCAGGCAGCCCGCCTTGTTGATGCGCACGCGGCCTTCGCCGCCGGCGATGCCCAGTTCCTTGCAGCGCTTCTTGGCGTATTCCTGCATGGCCTTGGCGTTGTAGTTGGCGCAGCAGTTCTCGCCGGCCTCGCGCTGGTTCAGGCAGAAAAAGACGTGGTGCTGGTAGTAGCTGCGCATGCGTACGGTGTGAAGACGGCCCCGGACGGCGGCACGGCCCGGACGGCATTGAACGGAAGCTCGGAATTATACGGCGTTGCGAGCGCCGGGCCGCGATATGCGGCAGCTTTGCGCGCACCGCCATGCGCACCGGACCCCTGCCAGGTGGCGGCTCGCGCACCCTGTGCCCGCCCGCCATTCCGGATCGCCGGATCCGCGCCGTCCGGGATTCCGGAATCCCGGAGGCCCGGCGCCCGCCGCTCGCCAGCCTTTCCTTGTGAATCAACCAGTTAGCAATACCGGTTGGACTGGCATGCCGGTTGCGAATTCCCGCCCCTGAACGCGCCGCAAGCGTGACGGCGCGCGCCCGCGCGGACCCGCCCGGGTACGGTCAACACCGAGGACGACATCATGAGGAAACCCTTCTACAAGATCCTGTACGTGCAGGTCCTGTTCGCCATCTGCATCGGCATCCTGCTCGGCCACTTCTGGCCCGACACCGGCGTCGCCATGAAGCCGCTGGGCGATGGCTTCATCAAGCTGATCAAGATGATCATCGGCCCGATCATCTTCTGTACCGTGGTCACCGGCATCGCCGGCATGAGCGACATGAAGAAGGTCGGCCGCGTCGGCGGCAAGGCCCTGCTGTACTTCGAGGTGGTGTCGACCTTCGCGCTGCTGATCGGGCTGGGCGCCGCGCACCTGCTCAAGCCGGGCGTGGGCTTCAACATCGACCCCGCCACGCTCGACACCAAGGCCATCGCCCAGTACGTGTCGAAGGCGCACGGCCAGAGCACGGTCGAGTTCCTGATGCACATCATCCCCGACACCGTGTTCAGCGCCTTCGCCAACGGCGATATCCTGCAGATCCTGCTGGTGTCGCTGTTCTTCGGCGCCGCGCTGGCGGTGCTGGGCGAGCGCGCCCGCATCGTGGTGCAGCTGATCGAGCAGGTCTCGAAGGTGTTCTTCCACATCGTCCACGTGATCACCAGGGTGGCCCCGATCGGCGCCTTCGGCGCGATGGCATTCACCATCGGCAAGTACGGCCTGGGCTCGCTGGTGCCGCTGCTCAAGCTGATCGGCACCTTTTACTTCACCGCCATCGTGTTCGTGCTGGTGGTGCTGGGCGCGATCGCGCGCATGACCGGCTTCAGCATCGTGCGCTTTATCTCGTACATCAAGGAAGAGCTGCTGATCGTGCTCGGCACCAGCTCGTCCGAGGCGGCGCTGCCGCACATGATGGAAAAGCTGGAGAAGCTGGGCTGCTCCAAGTCGGTGGTGGGCCTGGTGGTGCCGACCGGCTACTCGTTCAACCTGGATGGCACCAACATCTACATGACGATGGCGGTGATCTTCATCGCCCAGGCCACCGGCATCGAGCTGACGCTGATGCAGCAGCTGACCATCCTGGCGGTGGCGATGATCACCTCCAAGGGCGCCAGCGGCGTGACCGGCTCGGGCTTCATCACGCTGGCGGCGACGCTGGCGGTGGTGCCGACCATCCCGGTGGCGGGCATGGTGCTGATCCTGGGCATCGACCGCTTCATGAGCGAATGCCGCGCGCTGACCAACATCATCGGCAACGGCGTGGCCACGGTGGTGGTGTCGGCGTGGGAACGCGAGCTGGACCGCAAGCGCCTGGCGCGCGTGCTGCAGCACGGTGCCGGTGACGATGCCGACGCGCTTGGCGAAGCCGGCCAGCGCGCCGCCTGACACGGGCACACTCGCGGCCACACTCGCGGCCACACCTGCGGCCGCCCCCGCGCGCGCCGCTGACCCGGCCGCGCGCCTGCGGTTATCATCGGCGCGACACCCTCGCGCGCCGATGCCACACTCCGACGACTTTCTCGCCGTGCATGATCCCGCCGCCACCCGCCCGGTGCACGCGCCGGCGGCCGGCAGCGGGCGCTGGTGGGGCTTTGCCGTCGCCCTCGCCGCGGGGCTGCTGCTGCTGTGCGCGCTGACCTGGCTGGTTTCGGTCCAGCGCGGCCTGGCCAGCCTGCAGCAAGGCACCGCGACACGCGCCGACCGCTACGCCGCCACGCTCGAAAGCACCCTCGACCGCTACGAGTTCCTGCCCGCGCTGGTGTCGCTGCATCCGTTCGTGCGCGGGCTGCTCGCCGCCCCCGCCGACGCGCAGCGCGTCGCCGCCGCCAACCAGTACCTGGCCGAGGTCAACCGGCGCGCGCATGCGTCGGCCACCTATGTGATCGCGGCCAACGGCATCGCCCTGGCCGCGAGCAACCATAACCAGCCCGGCAGCTTCGTCGGCACCGACTACCGCTTCCGCCCCTACTTCCAGACCGCCGCGGGCGGCAAGATGGGGCGCTTCTACGCCATCGGCATCACCAGCGAGGAGCCCGGCTACTACCTCGCCCAGCCGATCGAAGCCGGCGGCAAGGTCATCGGCGTGACCGTGGTCAAGCTCAACCTGGAGTGGTTCCAGCGTGCCGGCAGCGGCGCCGAGCCGCTGATGGTCAGCGACGACCATGGCGTGATCTTCCTGTCGTCGGTGCCGGCGTGGCAGTACCGCACGCTGCGCCCGCTGCCGCCAGCGCTGCGCGCGGAGATGGAACGGACCCGCCAGTACCACGGCCGTGCGGTGACGCCGCTGCCGCTGGAACCGCTGGCGTCGCCGGTCACGCGCTGGCTGGCCGACACCACGCTGGCGCACGGCGCGCGCCTGGTGCGCGTGCGCGACGAGGGCGCGGCCGGCCGCACCACCTTCGCGCCCGACGGCGCCGAACGCGCCGACCGCTACCTGGAGCTGAACCGCACCGTGGGCCCGGCCGGCTGGACCATGCAGGTGATGGCGCCGCTGGACCCGGTGCTGGCCAACGCGCGCAACGCCACCGTGGCCGCGGCGCTGGCCTATGCCTGCATCTGCTTGCTGCTGGTCAACTGGCGCCAGCGCCGCCAGCGCGCGCGCGACATGCAGTACAGCCGCCGCTTGCTCGAGGCCGCCTACGACCAGCTGGAGCGCCGCGTCGAGGCCCGCACCGCCGACCTGATGGCGATCAACGAAAAGCTGGAAGACGAAGTGGCCGAGCGCACCCGCGCCGAAAGCGAGCTGCGCGCGGCGCAGGATGAGCTGGTGCAGGCCAGCAAGCTGGCCGCGCTGGGACAGATGGCGGCCGGCATCACGCATGAGCTGAACCAGCCGCTGGCGGCGCTGCGCACGTTCTCGGACAACACCCGCGTGCTGCTGGCGCGCGGCCAGCTGGACGCGGCCGAAGGCAACCTGACGGCGATTGCCGACCTGACCGAGCGCATGGGCAAGATCACCGGCCAGCTCAAGCTGTTTGCCGGCAAGGCGCGCCCGGTGCAGCGGCCGGTGGCGCTGCGCGCGGCGGTCGACCACGTCCTGGCGCTGCTGGCGCCGCGGCTGGGCGCGGTCACGGTCAGCGTCGCCGGGCTGAACGCGGTGCCGGCCCTCGCCGTGCGCGCCGACGAGCTGAAGCTGGAACAGGTGCTGCTGAACCTGCTCGGCAATGCGCTCGATGCGATCGACGCGGCCGCGCCGGCCGCCTCGGAACACGGCCGCATCGACCTCGAAGTGCAGGCCGGCGAGCACGCCGTCACCATCGTCGTGCGCGACAACGGCACCGGCATCGCGCCGGAAGCGCTGCCGCGCCTGTTCGAACCCTTTTTCACCACCAAGGAAACCGGCCAGGGGCTGGGGCTGGGGCTGGCGATCTCGTCGTCGATCGTGCGCGAGTTCGGCGGCCAGCTCAGCGTCGCCAACGTCACCGGCGGCGGCGCGCAGTTCACGCTGGTGCTGGCGCGCGCGCCCGCCATCGATGCCGCCCCATCGGTTTCCGCGTCACCATGAGTACTGCCATGCAAGACGGTCTGCGTGTCCTGTTTGTCGAAGACGAGCCGCTGGTGCGGCAGGCCACCGCGCAAAGCCTGGAGCTGGCCGGCTTCCGCGTGCTGGCGCTGCCGTCGGCCGAGGCCGCGATCCCGCACCTGCACGGCGCCTTTGCCGGCGTGGTGGTGACGGACGTGCGCCTGCCCGGCGCCAGCGGGCTGGACCTGTTGCAGCACTGCCGCAACGCCGCGCCCGGCGTGCCGGTGATTTTGGTGACCGGCCACGGCGATATCACCATGGCGGTGCAGGCGATGCGCGAAGGCGCCTATGACTTCATCGAAAAGCCGTTCGGCGCCGACCGCCTTACCGATACCGTGCGCCGCGCGCTCGAACGGCGCGCGCTGGAGCTGGAAAACCAGGCGCTGCGCCGCGAACTGGCCGGGCCCGCCGCCGGCACGCGCATCATCGGCCGTTCGCCCGCGATCGAGCAGGTGCGCGCGCTGGTGGCCAATGTCGCGCCCACCGACGTGCCGGTGATGATCAACGGCGAGACCGGCACCGGCAAGGAACTGGTGGCGCGCAGCCTGCACGCGCTGTCCGGGCGCGCCGAAGGTCCCTTTATCGCGCTGAATTGCGGCGCGGTGCCCGAGGCCATCTTCGAGAGCGAGATGTTCGGGCACGAGGCCGGCGCCTTCACCGGTGCCGGCAAGCGCCGCATCGGCAAGCTCGAGCACGCCTCGGGCGGCACGCTGTTTCTCGACGAGATCGAGAGCATGCCGCTGGCGCTGCAGGTCAAGCTGCTGCGCGTGCTGCAGGAAGGCTCGCTGGAGCGGCTGGGCTCGAACGCCTCGGTCAAGATCGACGTGCGCATCGTCGCCGCGGCCAAGGGCGACATGGACGCGCTGGTGGCGCACGGCACCTTCCGCGAAGACCTGTATTACCGGCTCAATGTCGTGACCATCGCGCTGCCGCCGCTGCGCGAGCGGCGCGAGGACATCGTGCCGCTGTTCGAGCATTTCTCGCTGGTGTCGGCGGTGCGCTACCAGCGACCCGCGCCGCTCCTGTCCGAGGCGCAGCGCCAGGCACTGGCCCAGCGGCCGTGGCCCGGCAACGTGCGCGAGCTGCGCAATGCCGCCGACCGCATGGTGCTGGGGGTGCCCGAGGGCGGCCAGGCCGGCGCGCAGGCGGCGGGCCCGGACGAGAGCGCGCCGCTGCGCGAGCGCATGGAGCACTTCGAGCGCGCCGTGATCGCAGACGCGCTGGCGCGCACCGGCGGCGCGGTCAGCCAGGCCGCGGACCTGCTGCAGGTGGGCAAGGCCACGCTCTATGACAAGATCAAGCGCTACGGGCTGTGATGTCATGCGCGGTTCATCGCGCTGCCACGGCGCCGTCACATTGGCGGCCTATGCTTCGTGGGCGGCTGCGGCATTGGCAGGTGCCCGCCGTGTGTATCAGTCTTCGTGGTAATTGATGGCCCCGCGCATGCGGGGCGTTTTTTTTTTTGGCGGGGTTGGGTGGCGTTCGGCACCGCCGTGCCGCTTCACCCGCCATACATTGCCATCACCCCGGCTGGCCGGACTCGAGCCCTTCGCTCTCCGGAAACCGCCATGCCCTCCTTCGACCACGACCCCGTCATCGCCGGCGCCAGCCTTGCCGGCGCCGCCTGCGCCCTTGACCCGCCCTGCCATGGCGCGCGGGATCGGCATAGACTGGGGCTTCTAGCGACGCATCCCAGAAACTCCCTATAATCGAACGACCGTTCATTTAGGGCACGAGCAGCGTGCCCGCGCGTAGTTCAGGAGACACCATGCCCGCCGCCAAGCAACTGCCCCAGGCCCTGCAGAACCTGGCCCTGCCCGTGATTGCCTCGCCCATGTTCATCGTCAGCTATCCCGAGTTGGTGCTGGCGCAGTGCAAGGCCGGCATCGTCGGTTCATTCCCCGCGCTCAATGCGCGTCCGGCCGAGCTGCTCGACGAGTGGCTGACGCAGATCGAGCAGGAACTGGCCGCGTTCAAGGCCGCCAACCCCGGCGCGCCGGTGGGCCCGGTCGCGGTCAACCAGATCGTCCACAGCTCCAACGCGCGCCTGGAGCATGACATCAAGGTCTGCGTCGAGCACAAGGTGCCGATCTTCATCACCTCGCTGCGCGCGCCGCCCAAGGAGCTGATCGATGCGGTGCACAGCTACGGCGGCATCGTGCTGCACGACGTGATCAGCCTGCGCCATGCCGAGAAGGCGATCGAATCCGGTGTCGACGGCCTGATCCTGGTCGCGGCGGGCGCCGGCGGCCATGCCGGCATGCTGTCGCCGTTCGCGCTGGTGGGCGAGGTGCGCAAGATCTTCGACGGCCCGATCGCGCTGTCGGGCTCGATCGCCACCGGCGAGGCGGTGCTGGCCGCGCAGGCCATGGGCGCGGACTTTGCCTACGTGGGCACGCGCTTCATCGCCTCGCAGGAGGCCCACGCGGCCGAGTCGTACAAGCAGTCGATCACCAGCTCGGCCGCCGCCGATATCGTCTACACCAACCTGTTCACCGGCGTGCATGGCAACTACATCCGCGAAAGCATCAGCAACGCGGGCCTGGACCCGGACAACCTGCCGGTGGCCGACAAGAGCAAGATGGACTTTTCCAGCGGCAGTTCCAAGGCCAAGGCCTGGAAGGATATCTGGGGCGCCGGCCAGGGCGTGGGCCAGATCCACGACATCCCCAGCGCCGGCGAAATCGTCGCGCGCATGAAGGCGGAGTACGATGCCGCCAAGGCGCGGCTGGGCATCGCGCGCTGACCGATCCCTTACCGGGCCGCATGGCGGCCTTTCGTCCGACCCTTGCCGCCTTCCGACCCCGACCTTCCGCCCGATCCCGAAGCTGCGCCGAACCATCGCCAGCGCGTGCTGCGCGCCGTCTGGGTGGCGCTGGGCGGGCTGTGCCTGCTGCTCGGCGTCATCGGCATCTTCCTGCCGGTGCTGCCGACCACGCCCTTCGTGCTGCTGGCCGCGGCCTGCTTCGCGCGCGGCTCGCAGCGCTTCCATGAATGGCTGCTGGGGCATCCCCGCTTCGGGCCGCTGGTCAGCGACTGGCAGCGGCATCGCAGCATCCCGTTCAGGGCGAAATGCCTGGCGCTGTCGATGATGTGGCTGTCAATGGGGACCACGGCGTGGCTGCTGCGCGGGCGGCCGCTGGCCTCGGCGGCATTGCTGGCGTGCGCGGTGGGGGTGAGTGTGTGGATGGTGCGGTTGCCGACGCGCCCGGCGGGTGGGGGGAAGTCTTGAGGGGTCGGGGTCTATCGATGGCCTTTGCTTCGTGGAGGCGCCGGCCCTCACCCCCGCCCCTCTCCCGCAGGCGGGAGAGGGGAGCAAACCGTCGTCCGTCGGAAGCGCTGGAGCTGGCCAGCACCCCATGCAATCGCACCCCTCTCCCGCGCGCTGTATAGACCGGGGACATAGGTAACAGGTGTGCCAGGACATGGGTAACACTTTTCCCGCTTAGTCAGCGGGAGGATAACGTTGCCCTGGAGCCAAACCACCGTGAAGCAGCAAAGAGAAGAGTTCGTCCGCCTGGCACGCCAGGCGGACGCCAACATTGCGGAGCTTTGCCGCCGCTTCTGCATCAGTCGGAAGACCGGTTATAAGTGGTTGAATCGAGAGGATCTGGACGACCGAACTCGGCGTCCACATAGCTCTCCCGGTCGAACTCCAGCTGCCATCGAAGAGCGC
>NZ_AQUR01000106.1 GCF_000372525.1 Cupriavidus neocaledonicus | reverse complement strand
CTCGGCGTCAACGGCTTCATCGGCCACCACCTGACGCGCCGCATCCTGGAAACCACGCCGTGGCAGGTCTACGGCATGGACATGAACACGGACCGCCTGGGCGACCTCGTCGACCANCCGCGCATGCACTTCTTCGAGGGCGACATCACCATCAACAAGGAGTGGATCGAGTACAACATCCGCAAGTGCGACGTGGTGCTGCCGCTGGTCGCCATCGCCACCCCGGCCACCTACGTGCGCCAGCCGCTGCGCGTGTTCGAGCTGGACTTCGAGGCCAACCTGCCGATCGTGCGCGCCGCGGTCAAGTACGGCAAGCACCTGGTGTTCCCGTCGACCTCCGAGGTCTACGGCATGTGCGGCGACGAGGAATTCGACCCCGACGCCTCGCCGCTGGTCTACGGCCCGATCAACAAGCCGCGCTGGATCTACGCCTGCTCCAAGCAGCTGATGGATCGCGTGATCCACGCCTACGGCATGGAGCAAGGGCTCAACTACACGCTGTTCCGCCCCTTCAACTGGATCGGCGCCGGGCTGGACTCGATCTTCGAATCGAAGGAAGGCTCGTCGCGCGTGGTGACGCAGTTCCTGGGCCATATCGTGCGCGGCGAACCGATCAAGCTGGTCGACGGCGGCGCGCAGCAGCGCGCCTTCGCCGACATCGCCGACGGCATCAGCGCGCTGATGCGCATCATCGAGAATCCCGGCGGCGTGGCCAGCGGCAAGATCTACAACATCGGCAACCCCGGCAATATCCACTCGGTGCGCGAGCTCGCCGAGATGATGCTGAAGATGGCCGCCGACTACCCGGAATACGCGCAGCAAGCGCGCCATACGCAGATCGTCGAGACCTCGTCGGGCGACTTCTACGGCAAGGGCTACCAGGATGTGCAGCACCGCGTGCCTAAGATCGACAACACCATCGAAGAGCTGGGCTGGCGCCCCGAGATCGGCATGGAAGCGGCGCTGCGGCGCATCTTCGAGGCCTACCGGGGCAAGGTGGTCGAGGCCCGCACGCTGGTCGATTCCGGCAACTGAGCGCGCACCCACATGGCACGGATCGCCCTGAAGGTCGATGTCGACACACTGCGCGGCACACGCGAAGGCGTGCCCCGGCTGCTGTCGCTGCTGGCGGCCGCGCACGCCCAGGCCACCTTCCTGTTCAGCCTGGGCCCGGACCACACCGGCTGGGCGCTGCGGCGCGTGTTCCGCCCCGGCTTCCTGCGCAAGGTGTCGCGCACCTCGGTGGTGTCGAACTACGGCCTGCGCACGCTGATGTACGGCGTGCTGCTGCCCGGCCCGGATATCGGCCGCAAGGGCGCCGCCGAAATGCGCGCGGCGCGCGCCGCCGGGCATGAATGCGGCATCCACACCTGGGACCACGTCTACTGGCAGGACAATGTGCGCGAGCGCGATGCCGCCTGGACCCGCGACCAGATGCAGCGCGCCTTCGCACGCTTTCGCGAGATCTTCGGCGAGCCCCCGGCCACGCACGGCGCGGCCGGCTGGCAGATGAACGAGGCCGCGTTCCGCCAGATCGACATCTGGGACATGGCCTACGCGTCCGACGGCCGCGGCAGCGCGCCCTATATCCCCACGATCGCCGGCGTGCCCTGCCGCCACGTGCAGTTGCCGACTACGCTGCCGACGCTGGACGAGCTGATCGGCACCGACGGCCTGACCGAGGACAACGTCCACACCGCCCTGCTGAAGCTGACCGAAGGCACGCGCGACCATGTGTTCACGCTGCATGCCGAACTCGAAGGCGGCAAGCTCGCGCCCGTGTTCGAACGGCTGCTGGCGGGCTGGCGTGCGCAGGGGCACGAACTGGTGTCGATGGGCACGTGGTATCGCGAGCTGGATTGCGCGACGCTGCCGCGCCTGCCGGTGACGTGGGGCGAGATTCCGGGGCGGAGCGGGGAGTTGATCGTGCAGCCGCAGTTGGGCTGACGCATCGCCCCGAATACCGATTGTGTGCTCCCTCTCCCGCTTGCGGGAGAGGGTTGGGGTGAGGGCCGGGCGTACCCACGAAGTTGAGACCTGTGGTATGCCAGTGCCTGCCCTCACCCCCTGCCCCTCTCCCGCAAGGGGGAGAGGGGAGCAAATAGAGCGGGTTTTTATGACTCGGTAGCCTTCCCCCCGCGCCGCGCCCCAACCCGCAGCCCATTGAACACCACCAGCAAGCTCGCCCCCATGTCGGCGAACACTGCCATCCACATCGTCCCCATCCCCAGCACCGTCAGCACCAGGAACACGGCCTTGATGCCCAGCGCCAGCGCGATGTTCTGCCTGAGGATGGTGGCGGTGCGGCGCGACAGCCGCACGAACGCCGGGATCTTGCGCAGGTCGTCGTCCATCAGCGCCACGTCGGCGGTTTCGATGGCGGTGTCGGTGCCGGCGGCGCCCATGGCGAAGCCGACGTCGGCACGCGCCAGCGCCGGGGCATCGTTGATGCCGTCGCCAACCATGCCGATGCGGCCGCCGCGTGCATGGGCCGCGTCGGCCAGCGCGGCGATGGCATCGGCCTTGTCCTGCGGCAGCTGATTGCCACGCGCTTCGTCGATGCCGACCTGCGCCGCGATCGCCTGCGCCGTGTGCGGGTTATCGCCGGACAGCATCAGCGTCTTGACGCCCAGCGCATGCAGCTCGGCGATCGCCTCGCGGCTGGTGTCGCGCACGGTGTCGGCCACCGCGAATAGCGCCAGCGCGGTGGCGGCGCCCTGGTCATTGACCCGCGCCAGCAGCACCACCGTCTTGCCCTCGCGCTCCAGCGCTTCCAGCCGCGCCTCCAGCGCCGGCGAGCACGCGCCCATGTCATGCACCAGGCGGTGGTTGCCGAGCCGGTATTCCACGCCCCGCACCGTGCCGCGCGTGCCGCGCCCCGCCAGCGCCTCGAACGTTTCCACCGGCAGCGTGGCGATGCCGTCGGCCCGCGCCGCTGCGGCCACCGCCCGCGAGACCGGATGGTCGGAGCGCGCCGCCAGGCTGGCGGCGATGGCGCGCGCATGCGGGACCTCGTCGGCCAGCAGCGCGTGGTCGGTCTGCGCAGGCTTGCCGTGCGTGATGGTGCCGGTCTTGTCCAGCGCCACCCAGGCCAGCTCGCGCCCCTGCTCCAGATAGACTCCGCCCTTGACCAGGATGCCGCGCCGCGCGGCCGCGGCCAGCCCGCTGACGATGGTGACCGGGGTGGAGATCACCAGCGCGCACGGGCACGCGATCACCAGCAGCACCAGCGCCTTGTAGATCCAGTCCACCCAGGCGCCGCCCGCCAGCAGCGGCGGCACCACCGCCACCGCCAGCGCGATCGCGAACACCGTGGGTGTGTAGATGCGCGCGAACTGGTCGACAAAGCGCTGCGTGGGTGCGCGGCTGCCCTGCGCGGCCTCCACCGCGTGGATGATGCGCGCCAGCGTCGAGTCGCTGGCGGGCGCGGTCACGGTGTATTCGAGTTCGCCGGACTGGTTGATCGAGCCGGCGTAGAGGGCATCGCCTTCGGCCTTGTCGACCGGCACGCTTTCGCCGGTGATGGGCGCCTGGTCCAGCGCCGACTGCCCGCGCACGACCTTGCCGTCGAGCGCCACGCGCTCGCCCGGGCGCAGCCGCACCAGCGTGCCGACGGCCACGCCGGCGGCCGGCACGGTGTCCCAGCTGCCATCGGCGCGGCGCACCGTGGCAAGCTCCGGCGCCATCGCCATCAGGCCGCGGATGGCATGGCGGGCGCGGTCCAGCGACGCCGCCTCGATGCGCTCGGCCAGCGCGAACAGCACCATGACCATCGCCGCTTCCGGCCACTGGCGCAGCAACAGCGCGCCAGTCACGGCGATGCTCATCAGCGCGTTGATGTTCAGGTTGCCGTTGCGCAGCGCGATCCAGCCCTTGCGGTAGGTAGTAAGCCCGCCCAGCGCGACCGCGGCGACTGCCAGCACCGCCGGCAGCCACGGCAGACCCAGGCCCAGCCACTCCGTGGCCTCGGCCCCCAGCGCGGCGACACCGGCCAGCGCCAGTGGCCACCACGGCTTGCGCGCTGCGGTTTCGGGCAGCACTTGCTGCGCGGCCGCGGCGCTGAGCGGCACCGGCCGCATGCCCAGGCTTTCGATGGCGCGGGCCACCGGCTCCGCCGACGGCAGCGTGTGGTGCACCGTCAGCACCCGCTGGATCAGGTTGAATTCGAGCGCGGCGATGCCGGCCATGCCGCCCAGCTTGTTGCGGATCAGCGTTTCCTCGGTCGGGCAATCCATGGCGTCGATGCGCCAGGTAGCGGTGCGGGCGCCGGCCGGTACCGCGACCGGTGCCGGCGGCATCAGCGCGACGGTCGACGCGCACCCGCCGCCGCAACACGCGGCCGGCGCCGGTGTATGGTCGTGAGCGTGGTCGTGGTCGTGAGCGTGGCCGTGGTGATCGTGATCATGCGCATGGCAGGCGCCATGCGCCCCATCGTGCTGGACGGCGTGATCGTGCGGAAGGGCGTCTTCAGGTGACGTGCGAGCCATGTCTTGTTGTTCGCGCTGGTTTGACCTGATGACATTGAAGACCCTGTAGTGGCTACAGAGTCAAGCGGCATGGCGTTCGTGATGCCGGCCATGCCGCACGGGCTGCTAGTGCTCGCAGTTGACCATCCACGACATGCCGAAGCGGTCCACCAGCATGCCGAAGCCTTCGGCCCAGAAAGTCTTCTGGTACGGCACCACCACCTGGCCGCCTTCGCTCAGGCCCTCGAAGATGCGCCGGCCTTCGTCGCGGCCGACCCCGCCCACCGACAGGCTGAAGCCGCTGAACGCCGGGCGCTCGCCGGGACGGCCGTCGGAGGCCATCACCTGGTTCTCGCCGATCTGCAGATTGGCGTGCATCACCTTGTCTTTCCAGTCGTCGGGCACCGCCATGCCCTGGTCCTGCGGCGCTTCTCTATAGCGCATCGCGAACGTGACCTGCGCACCCAGCACCTTGCCGTAAAAGGCCACCGCCTCGTCGAAGCGGCCGCCGAAATCCAGATAGGGTTGCACCTGCATGTTGCTCTCCTGGTTGTCCATCGGGTTGCATGACATGGGCTGCCGGACGCTCCGCAGCGGCGGCGGCCGGCACGCGCGCCATTATCCGCGCGCGCGGGGCGAGTGCAAGGGCGGCCTCAGGATACGGCGGCGGGTGCGGAAGGCAACGGCAGCGGCACCGGCTCGGCCGGGAACTGTAGCGTGAACACGGTCAGGCCGTCGACGCTGCGCACCGTCACGCTGCCGCCGTGCAGCCGCATGATGGTGTCGACGATGGCCAGGCCCAGCCCGGTCGATGCCGCCGAGTTGCGCCGCGACGGATCGGCGCGGTAGAAGCGGCCGAAGATATGCGGCAGCGTCTCCGGCGGGATCGCCGGCCCCGGGTTGCTGACGCGGATGCTGGTGCCCGTGCCGCTGCCCGTGGCGGTCGGGGCGCGCGCAACGTCGACCCGCACCGTGCTGCCCGCCGGCGCATGGCGCAGCGCGTTGTCGAGCAGGTTGGTCACCGCGCGCCGCAGCAGCGTCTGGTCGGCCTCAACCGGGGCCGAGCCGGAAACCGTCAGCATGACCTCGCGGTCCGCCGCCACGGCTTCGAAGTACTCGGCCATCTTGTCGAGTTCTTCGCGCGCGTCCAGCGTACGCACGTCCAGCGCCACCTGCGCATGGTCGGCGCGCGCCAGGAACAGCATGTTCTCGATCATGCGCGCCAGGCGCTCGTACTCCTCCAGGTTGGACTCGAGCAGCGCCTCATACTCGGCGGTCGTGCGGCTCTGCGCCAGCGTGACCTGGGTCTGGCCGATCAGGTTGCTGATCGGCGTGCGGAAATCATGAGCCAGGTCGGCGGAAAACTCGGACAGCCGCGAGAAGCTGTCCTGCAGCCGCGCCAGCATGTCGTTGAGCGCGGCCGCCAGCTCGCGCAGCTCCGCCGGCGCGCTGCCCACGTCCAGGCGCGTGGCCAGGCGGCTGGTGGTCACCGCGGCGGCATCGGCGGCCATGCGCCGCAGCGGCCGCAGCGCGCGCCGCGCCAGCGCAAAGCCCAGTCCGGCCGCCACCGCGGCGCCGCACAGCGTGGCCCACAGCAGCTGGTGGCGATATTCGCGGATCAGCGCCACGCGATAGCCGGCATCGCGCAGCACCACGATCTCCACGGCCTTGTCCGAGTCGCCCAGCTGGCCGAGCGCGGCAATGCCGCGCGAGGGCACGCCGTTCTTGGGCCGCCAGGTCTGCAGCATGCTTTTCTCGGGCTGCGTGGTGGCCGGCAGCACGCGCAGCGGCGGCACGGTCTCGTTGCGCGGGTTCAGCGTCACCAGCGGCTCGCCCTGGCGCGTGCGCACCACCAGGATCAGGCCCTCGTGGCCCATCGCGATATCGGCAAAGCGGTGGGTATCGGCACGGATCTCGGCCTCGCTGCGTACTTCGCGCAGCAGGTGCCGCACCAGCAGCACCTCGCCCACCAGCTCGCTTTCATCGCGCCCTTCGAGCTGGGCCGACAGCGCGCTCGACAGGTACGCCGCCACGCTGGCCAGGATCGCCGCGGTGGCGAGCCCGTAGGCCAGCGCCAGCCGCGTGGTAAGCGAAGACGGCAGCCGCATCATGCGTCTTGCACCCGCTCATCGCCATCGTCCAGCACGTAGCCCATGCCGCGGCGCGTATGGATCAGCTTGCGCGGGAACGGGTCGTCGACCTTGGCGCGCAGGCGCCGGATCGACACGTCGACTACATTGGTGTTGCTGTCGAAATTGACATCCCACACCTGCGAGGCGATCAGCGAGCGCGACAGCACCTCGCCGCGCCGGCGCGCCAGCAGGTACAAGAGCGCGAACTCCTTCGAGGTCAGGTCGATCTTCTGGCCGGCGCGCACCACGCGGCGGCGGATGGCGTCGATCTGCAGGTCGGCCACTTCGATGAACTCGCTCTCGCGCAGCGGACCGCGGCGCAGGATGGTGCGGATGCGCAGCACCAGCTCGGCAAAGGCAAAGGGCTTGACCATGTAGTCGTCGGCGCCCAGCTCCAGGCCCTTGAGGCGGTCCGACAACTCGTCGCGCGCGGTCAGGAACAGCACCGGCGTGTCGCGCTCGCGGCGCAGTTCGCGCAGTACCTCCCACCCGTCCAGGCCGGGCAGCATCACGTCCAGCACGATCAGGTCATAAGGATGCTCGCGCGCGTGGGCCAGGCCGTCCGCGCCGTCGCGCGCCAGGTCCACCACGAAGCCGGATTCGGTCAGCCCCTTGTGCAGGTAGTCGCCTGCCTTGGGTTCGTCCTCGACAATCAGGATACGCATGATTCAGTCACTTTCGGGCGGCCCAGTGCCGCCATGGCGTAACGCTAGCCGAGGATGGCGGCAAATGGGTAAAGATTGCAGAAATGTCATCGCCATGCCCACGCATTGCCACGGCATGGCCGCGCAAAACACCGGTAGAATGCGCGCTCACCGCCATCGCGCGCGGCTTGCCCGCGCGCATCGTCCCCCATTCTGCCGCTTTCCCTGCGATGAAACGCCTGCCTAGCTCCTGGTTGCTGTCTCTTGCCCTGCTTGCGCTGTCCGCTGCGGGCAGCGCGGCGGCGGACAACCGGATGGGCGGCGCGGTGCATGCGGCTGGCCTGTCGCTGCCGGACCGCCATGTCGCGGTCAAGCTGGCAGCGGAAGCGTCGCTGGACGGCGCCGCCGGCCTGGATTGCGGCGCCAGCGCGGTGCGCGTGATGGCCGAGCCCGCCGGCGACGGCGAGCCGTTGCAGCTGGGCGAGCCGGATGCCCCGCGCGACACTGCCGCCGGCACCGCCCCGCAGCCTGCCGCGGCTGCCAACGTGCTGCGCGAACTGCCTGCCGAGGTGTTCGTGCACCGCGCGCATGTGGCGCCCATGGCCACGCCGGCGGCATTCACCGGCATCCTGCCGATGCTGCCGGTGCTACGGCTGCTGCCCCCGCACTGCTGAGCGCCGCGCCCGGCAGCGCCGCGCCCGGCAGGGATCCACGGGATTTGGCGGGGCCTGGCAGCGACTTAATCGACGCGGAAGAAGTCGATCGACTGCCCGGCGTTGACCGCGCGCTGCAGCCAGTCAGGATACTCGCCCTGCCCGTCCCAGCTCTGGCCCAGGGCATTGCGGTACAGCGGGCGCGCGCCCGCGGGCTTCGGCGCGGTGGCGGTGGCCGCCGACGGCGCAGGTTCGCCGGCGCCCGCCGGTGCCGCCGCAACCTTGTCGAAGCACCCGGCCTCGACCAGGTCGTCGAGGCTCAGGGCATGACGGTCCATTTGCTCGCGGATCCACGCCACCGCAGCGAGTTTGGCTGAATCAGACTCGGACATGACTCTTGTGAGAGGCCCGCTGCATTTCCGCGGGCAATGAAAAACCGGCGATGGAACCACAGGCCGGTCGGACAGCCATGATTCTACAGCCTTTGACCGGCGGCAGCTTCTGCGGCGTGCCGGCGGTGCCGACTAATGCCCGCCGGATGACGGCAATGTCATGTGGCGGTCATGCTCGTGTGGGGGGCCGACACCTAGACTTGCCACATCGCCGCCCATTCCGGACCGGCAACCTCACGGAGAAGCGATCCATGCATGCACTCAGGCAAGTCTTTGTCGCCACCGCTCTTATTGCCGGCGTTGCCGGCGCCGCCCAAGCCGCGCCACGCAGCGTCGATCCGTTCAGCGATGGCGCGCGCAGCGTGACCAGCACGCGCAGCCCGTTCACCGACGGTGCCAACGCCGCCACCGGCACCCGCAGCAGCTTTACCGACGGCGAGCACACCGCGACCGGCGCGCGCAATCCGTTCGGCGACGGTGCCCACAACCCCAACAGCCCGCGCGACAGCTTCAGCGACGGCGCCTGACGGCCGCAGACGACCCTGACGGCTCATTGAAGCGCCGCGCGGCGCGCCCTGTTCAGCGCACCTCGCCGTAGATGCGGCGGGCATCGGCCGCATCGGCGCTCGGCCGGCCCAGCGTCAGCCCGCCCTGCACCGCCTGCGCCACCAGCGCATGGTTGCCGGGCGCAAGGCTGCCGTCGCGCAACAGCAGGTTGTTCTCGAAGCCCACCCGCACATGGCCGCCAAACGCGGCGGCCGCGGTGACGCAGGCATTCTCCTCGCGCCCGAACGCGCAGATGGCCCACGGCAGTGCCTCGCCACCCTCGGCGGCGGCCTGCAGGAACGGCAGCAGGTCGTGCGGCGACGACACCTGTCCCGCCGCGTAGCGTCCCAGCACATACAGCACCGACCACGCGCCCGGCGGCACCATGCCGCGCGCGCGCATTTGCTGCCAGCGTCGCACGTCGGCCGCGTCATACAGGATCACCTGCGTCATCACCCGTTCGCGCGCCAGCCAGTTGAAGAACGCCGCCAGCTCGCTGTCCGCGAGCTGCGGCACCGCGACCTCGCGCAGGCCCACCGAGACCGCTTCGGGGCGCAGCGCGCGCACCATCGCCATCTGCTCGGCAGCCTGGTACACGCCGGCGGCCTCGCTGGTCACCTGCACCAGCAGCGCGTCACCGACCGCCCCCCTGACCGCGGCCAGCGCGTCGCGGTAGGTCTGCACATCGAGCGAATGGCGGCCCTGGGCATCGCGCACGTGCATATGCATCATGGCGGCGCCGGCGTCGAGGCAGGCGCGCGCTTCCGCCGCCAGCGCCGCCGCGGTCAGCGGCACCGCGGGATGGTCGCTGGCGCGCTTGTAGGCGCCGTTGGGCGCCACGGTGACGATCAGTGGCGATTCGGCCAGCGCCGCACGCTGCGGGACAGGCTGGGTGGCGGCCTGGACTGGGGTGTCGGTCATGGCTGGATCTCGGGCAGTTCGGGCGCGATCAGCGCCAGGCCGGCGCGCAGCAGTTGGTCGTAGCGCGCGCGCTCGGCGGCGATGGTTTCGGGCGTCCATGCGTAGAAGCCTTCGCCGCGCTTCATGCCGTGGCGGCCGTCGGCGGCGCGCTCGGACAGGCAGCGCGCGGGATGGTCGTCGTTGCAGAAGGTCGGGTACATGGTGGCGCCGGCCGCCGCATGCACGTCGATGCCGGCATGGTCGCGCTGCAGCACCGGCCCGGCCGCCAGGAAACGGAAGCCGAAACCGAAGCGCACCGCCGCATCGACGTCCTCGGGCGAGGCAATGCCACGGTCGATCAGGCTGAAGGCCTCGCGCGACAGCGCATGCTGCAGCCGGTTGGCGAGGAAGCCGGGCAGGTCCTTGCGCACCTTCACCGGCACCATGCCGCAGCGGCGCATGAACGCGGCCAGCGCGTCGGCATGGCGCTCGTCGCTGGCCTTTCCCAGCACCACCTCGACCAGCGGCACCAGGTGCGCCGGCATGAAGAAGTGCAGGCCCAGCATGCGTTCACGCGTGTCCAGGCCGGCGCCGATCGCGCTGATCGGGAAGCTGGAGCTGTTGCTGGCCAGCAGCGCATGCGGGCGCGCCCGCGCCACCAGTTCCGCGAAGAGCGCCTGCTTCAGCGCCAGCTCCTCGGGAATGCACTCGATCACCAGGCCGACCGAGGACCAGTCCACGGCGTCGAGCGTCGCCGCCACCGCGAGGCGTTCCGCGCCCGCTTCGCGGCCGATCGCCGCGAGGTTGGCGCGCACGCGGCCGGGCAGCGCGCCGGCACGCCCGGCATCGGGTTCGACGACGGTGGTGCGGCACAGCGCGCGGGCCAGCACCACGGCGACATCGGCGCCCATGGTGCCGCCGCCCACCACCACGGCGTGGACGGCACCCGGCCGGCTCAGGATGGATGGCGATGGCGCGGGGGTGGCGTTGGACATGGTTTCTCCTGGCATCCCGCCAGTGTAGAGAACCCGCTTTGATTGAAGAAGTCGATTCTCTGGATAAAATGATCACCAAATCAGATCAATCGCCTTGACGGTCCCGGCCACGGACGCCGCCGAAGCGCCACTTCCATGAACATCAACCTGTCGATGCGCGACATCGAAACCACGCTGGTGCTGGGCCGCACGCTGAACTTCCGCCAGGCCGCCAGCCAGCTGCACCTGTCGCAATCCGCCCTGTCCACCCAGATCCTGCGCATCGAGGAAGCGCTGGGCGTGCGCCTGTTCGACCGCACCACCCGCACCGTGCGCCTGACCGCGGCGGGCCAGGTCTTCATGCAGCAGGCCGCGCTGCTGCAGGCGGCGTTCCGCGGCGCCATCGACGCCGTGACCGGCATCGCCAGCGCCGAGCGCGGCCAGGTCGCGGTGGCCGCGCTGCCCTCCCTGGCGGCGCGGGTGCTGCCGCGGGTGCTGATGGCCTACCACCAGGCCCGCCCGGAAGTGGCGCTGAAGGTGTTCGACACCCTGTCCGGGCCGGCTTTCGACCTGGTCCGCGCCGGCGAGGTGGATTTCGCGCTGACCGCCGCCAACCCGCAACAGGCCGACCTGCAGTACGAGCCGCTGCTGTCGGACCGCTTCGTGCTGCTGATCCCGTCTGCGCATGCGCTGGCGCGCAGCCCCGGACCGCTGCGCTGGGCCGACACCGCCGCCGCGCCGCATGTGTCGATGACCCATCCCAGCAGCGTGCGCCAGTACGCGGAATGGGCCTTCCTGCAGAACCGCATCCGCTTCCAGCCGGTGTTCGAGGCCGAACGCCTGGCCACCATCGCGGCCATGGTCGAATGCGGCTTCGGCGTCGCCGCGCTGCCCGAGATCGCCGCCGGCACGGTGCGCCAGCCCGGCATTGTCGAGCGGCTGCTGACCGCGCCGGTAACCGAGCGCTCGATCGGGCTGGTCACCGCGCGCAACCGCAGCCTGTCGCCGGCGGCGGCCGAACTGGCGGCGGCCGTGCGCGCGCGGCTGGCCAGCCCGCCGCTGCCGGCTGCGGTGCCCGCAGCGGCCCCGGAGGCCCCGGAGGCCCCGGAGGCCCCGGAGGCCGGCGCATGAGCATCATCGTCGATATCCTGATCCTGGCCGGCGCGCTGCTGGCCATCGTCGCCGTGGTGCAGGTGGCCGCGGCACGGCTGGTGCTGCCGGAATCGACGCTGCTGTCGGCCATCGGCATTGCCATCGGCGCGGGCTATGTGGCGATCGACGCCGCCCACCCCGACTTTGCCCGGCACTTCCTGCATCCGCTGATCGACCCGGCCTTGCCGCCCGAGGCCTACCTGTGGATCTTCCTGCCGCCGCTGCTGTTCCACGCCGCGCTGACCGCCGACGTGCGCGGCATGCTGCCGGACGCGGCGCCGGTCCTGCTGCTGGCCGTCGTCGCCGTGGTGGTGGCCACCGGTGTCATCGGCGTGGCCACCGCGGCGGCCAGCGGCATGCCGCTGGCGGTGTGCCTGCTGCTGGGCGCGGTGGTGGCCACCACCGACCCGGCCGCGGTGATCGCGATCTTCCGCGACGTGGGCGCGCCGGCGCGGCTGATCCGGCTGGTGGAAGGCGAAAGCCTGCTCAACGATGCCGCCGCCATCGCCATCGTCGGCGTGCTGGTGGCGATGCTGACCGGGCACGGCGCGCAGGCGACGCTGGCGGCGGGCCTGCGCGAGCTGGCCTGGGCCTTTGTCGGCGGGGTGCTGTGCGGCGCGCTGGCCGGGCGGCTGGTGTCCGACCTGCTGCCGCGGCTGGCCGGCCTGGCCATGGCGGAAAGCGCGCTGACCCTGGCGCTGCCCTACCCGCTCTACCTGCTGGCCGAGCAACTGCTGGGCGTGTCGGGCGTGGTCGCGGTGGTGTGCGCCGGCCTGATGGTCAGCGCGCTGGGCCCCACGCGGCTGGCGCCGCCCAACTGGCGCCACCTGCGCATGATGTGGGAGCAGTTCGCCGGGATTGCCGGCGCGGTGGTGTTCCTGCTCGCCGCGGTGCGCGTGCCGTCGATGCTGGCGGGCGTGACCGGGCATCATGGCTGGCTGCTGCTGGCGCTGGTGCTCGCGGCGCTGGCGGCGCGCCTGGTGACGCTGTTCGGGCTGCTGCCGCTGCTGTCGTGGCTGCGGCTGAGCTCGCCGATCGACGGTGCCTTCAAGCTCGCCATCGCCTGGGGCGGGCTGCGCGGCGCGGTGACCCTGGTGCTGGCGCTGGGTATCGCCGAGAACAGCAACCTGCCCTATGAAACGCGGCATTTTGTCGCCATCCTCGCGACCGGCTTCGTGCTGGTCAGCCTGCTGCTCAACGGCACCACGCTGCGCGCGCTGATCCACCGGCTCGGCCTGGACCAGCTTTCGCCGCAGGAGCGCGCGCTGCAGTTGCAGGCGATCCGCCTCTCCACCGAGGAAGTCGAGGCAATGATGGCGCGCGTGGCCGATTCGTTCGACCTGCCTCCGTCAATCGCGCGCGAGGCGGCGCAGAAGTACCGGCACGGCATCGAGCTGGGCTCGGCGGAATTCGACTTCGACACCGCCCTGTCCGAGCGCGACCGCCTCAGCATCGGCCTGGTTACGCTGGCCACGCGCGAGCGCGAGCTGATTCCGGAATACGGCGACGGCGTGATCTCGGTGGCCAACCTCGACGCGATGATGCGCAACACCGCGCAGATGATCGACGCGGCGCGCGAACAGGGCCGCATCGGCTACAACCGCGCCGCGCGGCATATCCTGGACTATCACCTGGGCTTCAAGGTGGCGCTGTTGCTGCATCGCCGGCTGGGCATCGACCGCCCGCTGGCGCGCGCGCTGGCCGACCGCTTCGAACTGCTGATCTGCCGCCAGACCGTGCTGGACCGGCTGCGCCGCTACAACCGCTCGATGCTGACCCCGGTGTTCGGCGCGCGCATGGCGACCGTGCTCGACGGCGTGCTGGAAGACCGCTCGCGCGCGGCCGCCGAGGGCCTGGCGGACATGCGCGCCAAGTTCGGTGCCTATACCGTGGCGCTGGAGCGGCGCCTGCTGATGCTGTTTGCGTTGCGCAAGGGCCGGCTGTCGCTGGAAGCGATGCGCGAGGAAGCGGTGATTTCCAAGGAAGCGTTCAACCAGATTGCCCGGGTGATCCAGCAGGCGTGGCACGCCAGCCTGGTGCGCCCGCCGCTGCGCGGCGTGACGGAGCCCGCGGGCGGACCCGGCATGGCGCCGGGTCCGCAGCCGCAAGGCGGGGTAACGGCAGGGGTGTCAGGAAGGGTCTTTGGTGCGGGTACGCGAGACGGCCGCCATGATGCCGATGCCGAGCACGATCAGGCAGGCAATGCCGATATAGACCGGCGCCAGCCCGGCCGTCGACAGTCCCCAGGCAATGCCGCCCACCAGGACCAGCAGGCCGATGATATATAGCGCGAATGACATGAGTCGGCTCCTTCGGGGGTGCAACCTGTGTTCAATGTAGGCAGCGTGCGCGGCGCCAGGGATAGGACAAGGACGGATGCTGGCGTAGGCGGGTTCTGACCCGCTTGTGACGCGTCAGGGTCCTGACCGCCCCACGGGCTGTCATGCCCCGGTGCCGGCAGTTCTGTATCTGTCCGGGGCGCCACCCGGCCCGTATACTCGGGGACCGGCGCCCCCGCGCCGCACCGATCCCGAACATCAAACAAGCAACGGAGCAGCAGCATGCGTGTCGCATTCCTCGGACTGGGCGTCATGGGTTTCCATATGGCCGGCCACCTGGCCGCCAAAGGCCACGAGGTCACCGTCTATAACCGCACCGCCGCCAGGGCGCAGGCCTGGGTCGGGCGCTTCGGCGGCAAATCCGCCGCCACGCCCGCGCAGGCGGTGCGCGATGCGCAGGTGGTCTGCTCCTGCGTCGGCAACGACGACGACCTGCGCGCAGTGCTGACCGGGCGCGACGGCGCCTTCTTCGGCGCCCCCAGCGGTTGCATCTTTGTCGACCACACCACCGCCAGCGCCAACGTCGCGCGCGAGCTGTACGCGGCGGCCGGCGAGCGCGGGCTGCACTTTGTCGATGGGCCGGTCTCCGGCGGCGAAGTCGGCGCGGAAAAAGGCATCCTGACCATCATGTGCGGCGGCGACGCCGATGCCTTCGCGCACGCCGAGCCGGTGATCGCCGCCTACGCGCGCGCCGTCACCCGCATCGGCGAATCCGGCGCCGGCCAGCTGGCCAAGATGGTCAACCAGATCAGCATCGCCGGCCTGATCCAGGGCCTGTCCGAGGCCATCGCCTTCGGCGAGCGCGCGGGCCTGGACATGCGCCTGGTGCTGGATGTCATCAGCAAGGGCGCGGCCGGTTCGTGGCAGCTGGAGAACCGCGGCCCCACCATGATCGACAACCAGTTCGACTTCGGCTTCGCGGTGGACTGGATGCGCAAGGACCTGGGCCTGTGCCTGGACGAAGCCCGCCGCAACGGCGCGGCCCTGCCGGTCACGGCACTGGTGGACCAGTTCTACGCCGACCTGCAGCAGATGGGCTGTGGCCGCGCCGACACCTCATCGCTGATCAAGCGGCTGCGCCAGCACAGCGGCAAGGCCTGAGGGCCTCGTACGCGCCACCCCTGCCGTCGTCCGATTCCTACAGGGCAATCGGCGCCTCACGGAAGGGCCGCGCCGCGTCACACGCCTAAAGTGGACGCATGAGGGCCTGGCCGCTTCGATGTCATCCCGAGACCTGTGCGGCGGGCCCGGCAACGAGGCAGGAGACCATCATGTGGAAACTCGCAGGCGCGCTTCTGGTAGGCGCAAGCATGGCACTGGCCGGCTGTACGGCGGCGGGCGCGGTCGCCGGCGGTGTCGCCGGGCATGAACTGACCGACGGCAGCACCGCCGGCACCGTCGGCGGCGCCGTGGTGGGTGGCGTGATCGGCCACGAACTGGGCAAGTGAAGCGCCGCTACAGCGTCATCGTATCCAGGCCGCCGCGTGCGGCCTGTTTTGTTTGCGCTAGCGGTGGCTTGATGGCCGCTGCAGGCGCCGCCACAGCAGCAGGGGCAGCCGCACCACGAATCCGGCCAGCAGCCGCAGGTGCATGCCTGTCAGCAGCAGGTTGTCGCGCAGATAGCGGAAGTGCGAGACGCCGCCTTCGCGCCGGTCGAAGTAGCGCACCGGCGCGTCGAGGTTGAGCGGGCGCACGCCGCGCCAGCACAGCCGCACGGCCACTTCGGGATCGAAATCGAAACGCCGCATCCAGCGGCTGGATTGCATCACCGCACGCAGTGGCGCGATCGGGTAGACGCGAAAGCCGAACAGCGAATCGCCGATGCCGGCCCACAGCGTCTCCACGTCGACCCAGAAATTCGACATGCGCCGCCAGTAGACCCGCTCGCGCGGCGCGCTCGCGTCGAAGCGCGGGCGGCCCAGCACCATCGCGCCGGGGTTGCGCTGCGACGCCGCCATGAACGCGGGGATCAGGTGGGCCGGATGCTGGCCGTCGGAATCCATCACCAGCACATGCGTGTAGCCGGCAGCCGCGGCCCGGTCGATGCCGTGCAGCACCGCGGCGCCCTTGCCCTGGTTGCTCGGCAGCACCAGCACCTGCAGTCCGGGATCGGCGGCGGCCTGCGCCTGCAGCCACTGCGTGCTGCCGTCGGTGCTGCCGTCGACCACCACCCACACCGGGGTCCACGCCGCGCGCGCGCCGCGCAGCACCTCCTGCAGGCGCACGCCGGGGTTATAGCTGGGGATCAGCACCAGGTGGGTCGCCGAAGGCTCGGCGCCGCCTTCCACCAGCGCCGGCGCGGGCGTGGCTTGCTGCGGCATATCGTGGTCCTGTCCGTTCTTGAAGGAAGCGGTGGCGGGCTAGCGCGTGCGGTGTTCCGCCAGATAGGCGGCCAGGCTGCCCAGCGAGGTGAAGATGGTCTTGTTGTCGGGATTGTCCGAGCGCAGCTCGACGCCGTACTTGCGCGATACCAGCAGGGCGATCTCGAGAATATCGATCGAATCCAGCCCGAAGCCTTCTCCATAGAGCGGGGTCGCGGCGGTGATGTCCTCCAGCCGCAGTTCGGCGATGTCGAGTTCGTCGAGGATCAGGCGGGCAAGTTCGGTTTCGAGTTCGGTCATGTTGCTAGATGGCTGGAACGCCGCTGCGCCGCCTCGTGCCGGGCACAAGGATCCCGCTGCGGGTGTCGGGCACCCGAATGCTATCAAACGGGGCATTCCCGGGCCAGTCGAGAGAAGTTTAGTAACAACATCAACGACCTATTGGGGAATCATGATCGCGTCCGGAGGGTCTTTTGGGGTATAAAGCGTTCGCTCCGCATGCCGCTCGCTGCCTTTCCGGCGCGTCGCACGCCAAGCGCCTTACGCAACACACCAAGCTCATACAGATGCCTTCGAGCCAGCCCGTCGACCGCCTTCCCCCGCCCGCCGCCGCCGTGCCCGCGGCGGACGCCGCCGCCCCGTGGTGGCGGCGCCATGCCTGGATCGGCGCGGTGGCAGCCTTCGTGGTCTACGAATCGGCCCTGCATCGCGCGGCGCACCAGCCCGGCGCCGAGGTGGCCGCGCTGTGGCTCGGCGCGGCGCCGTTCCTGCTGATCGGCTTCGTGGCCTGCCGCCGGCTGGCCGGGGGCGTGCCCGCCCTGCTGGCGCTGCTCGCCGCCTGCGCGGCGCTGTGGCTGTGGCGCGCCCCGCTGTCCGGTCATTTCGGCTGGACCTACTACCTGCAGCATGCGGGCGCCAATGCCGCGCTGGGCGCGATGTTCGCGCTCAGCCTGCGCCGCGGCCGCACCCCGCTGTGCACCCAGATCGCCACCGCCATCCACGGCACGCTGTCCGCCGCGCATGCGCGCTATACCGTGCGCGTCACCCAGGCCTGGACGCTGTTCTTCGCGGCGATGGTGGGGGTGTCGACGCTGCTGTTCGTGCTTGCCCCGGTGGCGGCCTGGTCCAGTTTCGCCAACCTGGCCACGCCGCTGCTGATCGGCCTGATGTTCGCGGCCGAGGCCGTGTACCGCCGCATCGTCTTTCCGGGCATGCGCCACCGCGGGCTGCTCGACGCGGTGCACGGCTACCGCGCGCTGATGACGGCCCGTGCGGCCCGGCCCGGCTTGCCGCGCTGACGCGCCGCCCCCCGGCCCCGGCCCCGCGCAACAGGCACAGGCTCCGTCCATGACCACGCTCCCCATCGTTGCCCACGCGACGCCCGACGACATCATCGCCTGGGCGCACGGGCGCCCCGTCACCGTGCGGCAGTTCCTCGCCGATGTGGCCCGCCTGGCAGCGGCCTTGCCCGCCGGCGGCCACGTCTTCAACGCCTGCACCGACCGCTACCGCTTTACCGTCGGCCTGTGCGCGGCGCTGCTGGCAGGCAAGCCGACGCTGCTGCCGCCCTCGCACACGCCCGGGACGGTGCGCCAGTTGCTGGCCTTCGCGCCCGACACCTTCTGCCTGCATGACCAGCCCGACGCGGCCTTCGACATGCCGGCGCTGTACTACCACGATGGCCTGGCCGCCACCGCCCGCACCGCCAACACCGCCACTGACGGCCCGGTCGAGATCCCGCAGGTTCCGGCGGCGCAGGTGATGGCCTACGTGTTCACGTCCGGCTCGACCGGCACGCCGGTGCCGCACCGCAAGACCTGGGGCGCCATGGCCGCCAGCGCGCGCGCCGCGGCGCAACGGCTCGGCCTGCTCGACGGGCGCGCCTGGACGCTGGCCGGCACGGTGCCACCGCAGCATATGTTCGGCCTTGAAGCCACCGTGATGCTGGCGCTGCAGGGCCGCGCGGCGCTGGTGGCCGCGCCGGCGTTCTATCCGGCCGACGTCAGCGCGGCACTGGCCGCGGTGCCGGCACCGCGCGCGCTGGTCAGCTCGCCGGTGCACCTGCGCACGCTGGTGCAATCGGGGCTGGCCATGCCCGCGGCCGACCTGGTGCTGTGCGCCACCGCACCGCTTGGCCGCCAGCTGGCCGCCGCGACCGAGGCGCTGTTCGCCGCGCCGCTGCGCGAAATCTACGGCAGCACGGAGACCGGACAACTGGCCACGCGCCGCACCGCACAGGAAGACACGTGGACGCTGGTGCCCGGGGTGCGGCTGCAGGCCCGCGCCAACGCCGCCGGCGACGATACCGAGACCTGGGCCGAGGGCGGCCATATCGAGCAACCGGTGCCGCTGGGCGACGCCATCGTCCCGCTCGACGCGCAGCGCTTTTTGCTCCATGGGCGCAAGGCCGACCTGCTCAACATCGCCGGCAAGCGGACTTCGCTGGGTTACCTGAATCACCAGCTCACCGCGATTGACGGCGTGCGCGACGGCGCGTTCTTCATGCCGGGCGACGCGCATGAAGGCGACCCCCACGGGCACGTGGTGCGGCTGGTGGCCGTGGTGGTGGCACCTGGCGTGGCGCCGGCCCGCTTGCAGCAGGCGCTGCGCGAACGGATCGACCCGGCCTTCATGCCGCGCCCGCTGTACTTTGCCGAGCGCCTGCCGCGCAATGCCGCGGGCAAGCTGCCGCGCGAGGCGCTGGCCGCGCTGGTGGCAACCCTGTCCGGCACGCAGGACCGCCCTGCCGCGCCGCCGCCAGGCTTTGTCATCGACGCCGGCCACCCTGCCATGGCCGGCCATTTCCCCGGCCACCCGATCGTGCCGGGCGTGGTGCTGCTGGATCATGCCGTGCTGGCGCTCGGGACCGCGCTGGGGCGCCCGCTTGCCATTGCGCAGGCCAGCATGCTCAAGTTCCTGAGCCCGGTGCGCCCGGGCGAGCGCGTGGAGGTGCTGCACCAGGCCGAGGCGGCAACCGGTGGCGCCGAGACCATCCGCTTCACGCTGCGCAGCGCCGGGCGCGAGGTCGCCAGCGGCACGCTGCAGCTACGCGGCGGCGCGGCGCAAGCGGAGGCACTGCCATGCTGAGCTGGCTGTGGCGGCGCCAGGCGCCGCTGGATACGGAATGGTCCAGCCGCGAAGAGCGCGGCAGCATCACGCTGCTGCGCGTCATGACGTGGATCTCGCTGGCGCTGGGCCGGCCTGCCGGGCGCGTGGTGCTGCGCGCCATTGCCGCCTACTTCATGCTGTTCGCGCCGGCGGCGCGCCATGCCTCGCGCGCGTACCTGGACCGCGTGCTCGGCCGCCAGGCCAGCTGGAGCGACGGCTACCGCCATGTGTTCACGTTCGCCTCGACCATCCACGACCGCATCTACCTGCTCAACGGCCGCTTCGACCTGTTCGACATCCGCCTGCATGGCGAGCAGCTGCTCGAAGCCGCGATGGCGCGCGGCCGCGGCGCCATCCTGCTGGGCGCGCACCTGGGCAGCTTCGAGGTGGTGCGCGCGCTGGGCCGGCGCCATCCGGACATGGAGGTCGCGATCACCATGTACGAAGAGAACGCGCACAAGCTCAACGACGTGCTGCAGTCGATCAACCCGGCGATGCGCCAGGACGTGATCGCGCTGGGCCGCTTCGACACCATGCTGCGCGTGCGCGACTACCTCGACCGCGGCTATATGATCGGCATGCTCGCCGACCGCACGCTGTCGCAACGCGCCACCGACCCGGTGCAGCAATGCGGGTTCCTCGGCGCGCCGACCGGTTTCCCCACCGGTCCGCTGCGCATGGCGGCGATGCTGCGCCGGCCGGTGTTCTTCATCACCGGCCTGTACCGCGGCGGCAACCGCTACGACGTCCATTTCGTGCCGCTGGCGGACTTCACCGAAACCGCGCGCGGCCAGCGCGAAACCGCGGTGCAGGCGGCGCTGGCTGACTATGTGCGGCTGCTGGAGCGGTTCTGCCGCAGTGCCCCGTACAACTGGTTCAACTTCTATGACTTCTGGCACGCCGGCCCGCCCCTGTCCGAGCAGCCGCCGCCGGGCAACGAACCCTAACCCGTGAGCCGCCACTGATGCTCTTCTCCGCGCGCCCTTTCCGCTCTCCATTGCCGGCCCTGCTGGCAGGCGCCCTGCTCGCGCTGGCACCGCTGGCGGCCACGGCGGCACCCGCCTCATCCGCCGTGCCGGCCGCCACCGCCGCCTTCGGCGTCGACCAGCTGATGTCCACCCTGGCGCAGCGCAAGTCCGGGCGCGTGCTGTTTACCGAGACCAAGTACCTGGCGCTGCTCGACAAGCCGGTGCAGTCGTCGGGCGAACTGCGCTTCACCGCGCCCGACCACTTGGAAAAGCGCACGCATTCGCCCAAGGCGGAAAACCTGGTGCTGGACGGCGACATGCTGACGGTCGAGCGCGACGGCAAGCGCTACACCATGCCGCTGCAGAACTACCCCGAGATCGCGGCCTTTATCGAGAGCATCCGCGCCACGCTGGCGGGCAACCGCGATGCGCTGGAGCGCTACTACAAGCTCGGCGTCGAGGGCCGTGCCGGCCGCTGGACATTGACGCTGACGCCGGCGGACTCGCGCATGGCCGCGGCCGTCAGCCAGGTGCGCATCGACGGCAGGCAGGATGTGCTGGACCAGGTCGAGATCCGGCAGGCCGACGGTGACCGCTCGGTGATGAAGATCCGGCCGGCCGCGGGCCGATGAGCGCGGCACCGCGCCGCCTGGCGCTGGCGCTGTGGGTGCTGGCACTGCTGGCCTGCGCCGCGGTCGTCAGCCGCACCAGCTTCACCGCCGACCTGTCCGCCTTCCTGCCGCGCCTGCCCAGCGCCGAGCAGCAGTTGCTGGTGAACCAGCTGCGCGACGGGCTGGTATCGCGCCTGATCCTGGTCGGCATCGAGGGCGGCGATGCCGATGGCCGCGCGCGGGTCTCGCGCGCGATGGCGGCGCAACTGCGTGGCGACCGGCGCTTCGCCTCGGTGCAGAACGGCGAGCCGGTCAACCAGGCGGCGGACCGCGAATACGTGTTCGCGCACCGTTACCTGCTCAGCCCCGAGGTCACGCCGGAGCGTTTCAGCGAACAAGGGCTGGCCCGGGCGGTGAATGATTCGTTCGCGCTGCTGGCCTCTTCCGCCGGGCTCTTCACCAAGTCCTTGCTGCCGCGCGATCCCACCGGCGAGGTTGCGGCGATGCTGGCGCAGCTCGACGCCGGCCAGCGCGTGCCGGTCCATGCGGGCGCATGGGCCTCGCGCGACGGCAAGCGCGCGCTGCTGCTGGCGCAGACCGCCAGCGCGGGCTCGGATACCGATGCGCAGGCTGAGGCGATGGCGGCCGTGCAGCAAGCCTTTGCCAGCGCCGCCGGGTCCGGCCCCTACCAGCTGGTGATGACGGGCCCGGGCGTGTTCTCGGTCAAGGCGCGCGACACCATCCGGCACGATGTCGAGCGGCTCTCGACCATCGGCCTGGCCATCATCGTCACGCTGCTGCTGGCGGTGTACCGCTCGGTGCCGCTGCTGGTGCTTGGGCTGGTGCCGGTGCTCAGCGGCGCGCTGGCGGGCATCGCCGCGGTCAGCCTGGGTTTCGGCGGCGCCGTGCATGGGTTGACGCTGGGCTTCGGCACCACGCTGATCGGCGAGGCGGTCGACTATTCCATCTACCTGTTCGTGCAGTCCGCGCAGTACACGCGCAATGGCCGGCGCGACGAGCGCGCCTGGCTGGGCGGCTTCTGGCCGACGGTGCGCCTGGGGGTGCTGACTTCGGTGTGCGGCTTTGCGTCGCTGCTGCTGTCCGGCTTCCCGGGGCTGGCGCAGCTGGGCCTGTATTCGATCGCGGGACTCGCCACCGCCGCGCTGGTCACGCGCTTCGTGCTGCCGCAGCTGGTGCCTGCCACGCTGCAGCTGCGCGACGTCGCCCCGCTCGGCCGCAGGCTGCAATGGCTGGCGGAGCGCGCGCCGCGGCTGCGCTGGCTGGTGCTGCTGCTGGTCGTGGGCGCCTGCGTGGTGCTGCTCCAGCATCGCGGCACGCTGTGGGGCCGGGAACTGCAGGCGCTGAGCCCGGTTTCGGCCAGCGACCAGGCACTCGACACCTCGCTGCGCGAAAACCTGGGCGCACCGGATGTGCGCTACCTGGTGGTGGTGTCGGGGCCGGACCAGGAGTCCGTGCTGCAGGGCGCTGAGCGCGTCGCGCATGAGCTGGAACCGCTGGTGGCGCAGAACTTCATCGGCGGCTACGAGAGCCCGGCACGCTACCTGCCCAGCGCGGCGACCCAGCGCGAGCGCCAGGCCAGCCTGCCGCCCCCCGATGTGCTGGCACAGCGGCTGCATGCCGCCATCGCCGGCCAGCCGGTGCGCGCATCGGTGTTCGCGCCGTTCCTGGCGCAGGCCGAAGCGGCGCGCACCGGCCCCCTGCTGCAACGCGAGAGCCTGCGCGGCACCTCGATGGCACTGGCGCTCGACGCGTTGCTGGTGCAACGCAACGGCCGCTGGAGCGCCACGCTGCCGCTGCGCGCGCCGGTGCATGCCCCGGACCATGCCAGCGCGGCCGACGGCGTCGACAGCGCCGCGGTGCGTGCCGCGATCCAGCGCGCCGGCGTACCCGAGACCCTGTTCGTCGACCTGAAGGGCGAATCGGACCGGCTCTATGCCGGCTACCTGCGCGAAGCCCTGCTGCTGTCGCTGGCCGGACTGCTGGCGATCATCGCCCTGCTGGCGCTGGCGCTGCGCTCGCCGCGGCGGGTGCTGGCGACGGTACTGCCGCTGGCCGCCGCCGCGGTAGTGGTGCTGGGCGGGCTGGCGGCGCTGGGCCAGCCGCTGACTCTGCTGCACCTGGTGGGCCTGCTGCTGCTGGCCGCGGTCGGGTCCAACTACGCGCTATTCTTTAATGGCCCGGCGGCAGACGGCCAGGCGGCCGGCGCTTCGCCGCACACGCTGGTGTCGCTGCTGCTGGCCAACCTGACCACGGTCGCCGCATTCGGGCTGCTGTCGCTGTCGAGCCTGCCGCTGCTGCAGGCCTTCGGCCTGACGGTCGGCCCCGGCGCCGTGCTGGCGCTGTGGTTTTCGGCCATCCTCGCGCCCGCGCCGTCGTGGGCGGCAGCCGGGAAGGCCGGGAGTGCAACATGAAGCCACTATCCGCACCGGGCGTCGCCCTGCCCGAGGGTCCTCCCAGCCGCCCCTGGCGGCCCACCCCGCTGCTCTATGGCGCCGCCGCGGTGCATGTGGGTGCCGTCGGCGCCCTGCTCGCTTACCCGCAGGGCGTGGGCTGGGCCGTGGCCGGCATCGGCGCGAGCCATGCGGCGATGTGCGCGGCCGGCTTGTGGCCGCGCAGCACCTGGCTCGGCCCCAACCTGCTGCGCCTGCCGCCATCGGCCGAGGGCTGCGTGGCGCTGACCTTCGACGATGGCCCCAATCCGGACCTGACGCCGCGCGTCCTCGACCTGCTCGACCAGCACGGCGCCAGCGCGACGTTTTTCTGCATCGGCGAGCGCGCCGCGGCGCATCCCGAACTGGTGCGCGAGATCGTGCGCCGCGGCCATGCCGTGGAGAACCACAGCATGTACCACCGGCTGTACTTCTCGCTGTTCGGACCCGCGCGCATCCAGCGCGACATCGCCGCCGCGCAGCAGGTGCTGACCGAGATCACCGGCCAGGCACCACGCTTTTTCCGCGCCCCGGCGGGGCTGCGCAATCCCTTCCTGGAACCGGTGCTGTGCCGGCTGGGGCTCCAGCTGGCTGCCTGGACCCGGCGCGGCTTCGATACCCGCAGCGGCAACAACGCCGCGCGCGTGGCGCGGCGCCTGGCCGGCCGGCTGGCGGCACGAGACATCCTGCTGCTGCACGACGGCAACCCCGGCCTGGACCCTGCCGGCCGGCCCCACTGCACCACCGTGCTGCCGGACCTGCTGGGCGCGATCGAGCGCGCCGGACTGCGCTGCGTGACGCTGCGCGCCGCGGTGCCGCCGGGCTGAGCCGCCGGGGCTTGTTACAATTGGCGCTGCCTTCAGAGATTCCTTCCATTCGCCTCACCGAAGCTGTGTCCCCGCTCCTGTTCTCGCATTTCACGGCCACCAGCTGCCTCGGCACCGGCCTCGACGCCACGCTGGCGGCGCTGCGCGCGCAGCGCGGCGGCCTGGCGCCGTGCCGCTTCGGCGACGTCGCCCTCGATACCTACGTCGGCGAAGTCGCGGGCGTCGACGCCGTCGCGCTGCCCGCCGCGCTGGCCGAGTTTGACTGCCGCAACAACCGGCTGGCGCAGCTGGCCCTGGCGCAGGACGACTTTGCCGCACGCGTGCGCGAGGCGGCGGCGCGCTACGGCGCCCACCGCATCGGTGTCTTTCTCGGCACCAGCACCGCGGGTGTGCTGCAGACCGAGCTGGGTTACCGTCAGCGCGATCCCGCCAGCGGCGCGCTGCCGCCGGACTTCCACTACGGCGGCACCCACAATCCTTACTCGCTGCCCGCGTTCCTGCGCCGGCAGCTGGGCCTGACCGGGCCGGCGGCGGCGGTGTCGTCGGCGTGCTCGTCCGGGGCCAAGGTGTTCAGCTCGGCACGGCGCATGCTGGAGGCCGGGCTGATCGACGCGGCGGTGGTGGGCGGCGTCGACTCGCTGTGCCACACCACGCTGTACGGCTTCAATGCGCTGGAGTTGCTGTCGCGCCAGCCGTGCCGGCCCTACGACGTAGCGCGCAACGGCATCTCGATCGGCGAAGGCGCGGTGTTCGGCCTGCTCGAACGCGTGACCGGCCCGGTGGCGGACGATGCCATCCTGCTGGCAGGCATCGGCGAATCGAGCGACGCCCACCATATGTCGACGCCACACCCGCAGGGACTGGGCGCGCGCATGGCGATGGCGCAGGCGCTGGCCGGCGCCGGCATCGCGCCGGCGCAGGTCGGCTACGTCAACCTGCACGGCACCGCCACGCGCAGCAACGACGCCGCCGAAGCGCTGGCCATGGCCGCGGTGCTGCCCGGCACGCCGTGCAGCTCGACCAAGGGCGCCACCGGCCATGCGCTGGGCGCGGCCGGCGCGCTCGAGGCGGTGATCTGCGCGCTGGCGCTGCGCCACGGCCTGGTGCCGGCCGGCATCAACACCACGCAGCCAGACCCTTCGCTCGACGTGAACTACCAGCTCGCCAACCAGGACGCCGATTTGCGCTACGCGATGAGCAATGCATTCGGTTTCGGCGGGTCCAACTGCAGCCTGCTGTTCGCGCGCGCGGACGCGGTTTCCCACTGAGCCAGCGCCATGCCGCAGCCTGTCTATATCGAAAGCATCGGCCTGCTCGGCCCCGGCCTGAGCGGCTGGCCGCAGGCCAGTGCCGTGCTCGCCGGGCGCGCGCCATACGCGCACGCGGCCACCGAGCTGCCGCTGCCCGCCGGCCTGCCGCCGGCCGAGCGCCGCCGCACCGGAGCCACCGTCCGTCTCGCGCTGGGCGTCGGCCAGCAGGCGGTGGCGGCCAGCGGCCGCGATGCCGCGCAACTGCCGACGGTCTTTACCTCGTCCAGCAGCGATGGCCATAACTTCCATGCCATCTGCGAAGCACTGGCGCAGCCCGAGCCGCTGATGTCGCCCACGCGCTTCCACAACTCGGTGCATAACGCGACCGCCGGCTACTGGTCGATCGCCGCCGGCGCGATGCGCGCCTCCAACGTGCTGTGCGCGATGGACGGCAGCTTTGGCGCTGGCCTGCTGGAAGGCGCGCTGCAGGCCAGCGCCGATGCCGAGCCCTGCCTGCTGATTGCCTATGACACCGGCTACCCGGAGCCGCTGCACAGCTGCCGGCCGATTCCCGACCCGTTCGGCGTGGCCCTGTTGCTTACGCCGCAACCGGGCGCGCGCTCGCTGGCACGCATCGAGGTGGCACTGACACAGGCGCCGGCCACCGCGATGCCGGACGCCGCACTGGAAGCGCTGCGCAACTCGGCACCGGCCGCGCGCGTGCTGCCGCTGCTGGCCGCCATCGCCCGCGGCGAGACCGGCACGGTAGTACTGGATTATCTGGATACGCTGCGGATCGAAGCCGAAGTCACCAGCCTCGGCAGCCAGGCCCATGCCTGAAGCGATCAGGGACCGCGCATGGATCGCGGCGCGCATTCCGCACCAGGGCAGCATGTGCCTGCTCGACGGCGTGGTGGCATGGGACGGGGCAGCGATCCGCTGCACGGCAACCAGCCACACGCATGCGGAGAATCCGCTGCGTGCGCGGAACCGGCTGGCAGCGGTATGCGGGATCGAATATGCCGCGCAGGCCATGGCCGTGCATGGCGCCCTGCTGGCCGAGGCCGAACAAGACGGCGGCGCGCCGCGGCGCCCGCGCACGGGCTATCTTGCCAGCGTGCGCAAGCTGGTGCTGCAGGTGGAGCGGCTCGACGACATCCCGGCGCCGCTGGAGGTCACGGCGGAGCGCATCAGCGGCGAAGGCGCCACCGTGCTCTACGCCTTTGTCGTCAGCGCCGCGGGGCGCACGCTGCTGTCGGGCCGCGCGGCGGTCATCCTCGATGCCGCCGCGCTGGGCGATAACGCCGGCTGAAGCGCGCGGCCAGCACCCTGGGCTCAGCGCGCCGGCAGGATCTTGCCCGACACCGTACCGAAGCCGACGCGATAGCCGTCGCCCTGGCAGTAGCCGGTCATGATCACGTCGTCGCCGTCCTGCAGGAAGCTGCGCTGGCTGCCATCGGCCAGCGTCAGCGGCTCGGCGCCGTTGCGGGTCAGTTCGAGCAGGCTGCCGTAAGAGTCCGGCGTGGTGCCGCTGATCGTGCCCGAACCCATCAGGTCGCCCACGCGCACGTTGCAGCCCGACACCGTGTGGTGCGCCAGCTGCTGCGCCATGGTCCAGTACATCGCCTTGAAGTTGGTGCGGCAGATGGTGCTGGGCGCCGCTGCGCCGGCGGGCTGCAGCGCGACTTCCAGCGCGATGTCGTAGGCGTTCTTGCCCTGCTGCTGCAGGTAGGGCAGCGGCTCGGGCGATTGCGCGGGATTGTCGCGGCGGAACGGCTCGAGCGCTTCCATGGTGACCACCCACGGCGAGATCGAGGTACCGAAGCCCTTGCTGTTGAACGGCCCCAGCGGCACGTATTCCCATTGCTGGATATCGCGCGCGCTCCAGTCGTTGAGCAGCACCATGCCGAACATATGCGCCGGCGCATCGGCGGTGCTGACCGGCTCGCCCAGGGCGGAGGGCTTGCCGACGATAAAGCCCATCTCCAGCTCGAAATCCAGCTTGCGGCAGGCGCTGAAGACCGGGCGCGCCTCGTTCGGCAGCTTGATCTGGCCGTTGGGGCGATGCAGCGGCGTGCCGCTCACCACCACCGAGCTGGCGCGGCCGTTGTAGCCGATGGGGATTTCCAGCCAGTTCGGCAGCAGCGCATTGTCCGGATCGCGGAACATGCGGCCGACGTTGGTGGCGTGCTCCTTCGACGAATAGAAGTCGGTGTAGCCCGGGATCTCGACCGGCAGGTGCAGCGTCGCCGCCGACATCGGCACCAGCGCCCGGTCGCGCAAGGCGGCGTTGTCGCGCAGGGCGGCGTCCGCACCGGACAGCAGTGCCGTCAGGCGCCGGCGTGTTTCGCTCCAGACCGGCTGGCCCAGCGCGATGAAGCGGTTCAGGCTGGCCGCGGCAAAGGTGCCCCGGGCCGCTTCAGGCAGCAGGCCCGCCTGGTCCAGCGCGGCGAGGTCCAGCACCTGGTCGCCGATGGCGACGCCGACACGGGGCGCCTGGCCTTGGGTGGAGAACACGCCGTAGGGCAGGTTTTGCAGCGAAAAATGGGTGTTGCCGTCGTTGGCGCTGTCGATCCAGCTGGTTTGGGGGGCGGTCATCGGATACTCCGGAAATTTTGGTGGCACTTGTCACATGCGGTGACGCGTCACGCCTGGCGAGCGCCTGCCCTCTCATCCCTCTCCCGCAAGCGGCAAAGGATAGAAGACCGGCGGGCCAGGCGCCCGGGATTAGCGGGTGTTCGGGTCGAAATGCTTCTTCAGCCCCTGCCAGCAGGTGTAGTACTCCTGCTGCAGCGACGCCGACTGCGCGGCATACGGCGTGGGCCGGATCACGCCCGGCGTTTCGAACATGAACGCCATGGTGTTTTCGATGTGGTGCGGCGTCGAGGTGTCGGCAGCGCTGGCCTTCTCGAAGGTCTCCGCATCCGGGCCGTGGCCGCTCATGCAGTTGTGCAGGCTGGCACCGCCGGGTGCGAAGCCTTCGGCCTTGGCGTCATAGACGCCCGAGATCAGGCCCATGAACTCGCTGGCGATATTGCGGTGGAACCAGGGCGGGCGGAACGAGTCCTGCATGGCCAGCCAGCGCGGGCCGAAGATGACGAAGTCGATGGTGTCGACGCCCGGCGTGTCCGACGGCGACTGCAGCACCAGGAAGATCGACGGATCCGGATGGTCGTAGCTGATCGAGCCGATGGTGTTGAAGCGGCGCAGGTCATACTTGTACGGCGCGTAGTTGCCGTGCCAGGCGACCACGTCGAGCGGCGAGTGGCCGATGTCGGCGCGCCACAGGTTGCCCTGGAACTTGGCCACCAGCTCGAAGCTGCCCTCGCGGTCTTCGTAGCTGGCCACCGGCGAGAGGAAGTCACGCGGGTTGGCCAGCCCGTTCGAGCCAATCACGCCCAGGTCGGGCAGCCTGAACAGCGCGCCGTAGTTCTCGCAGATATAGCCGCGGGCCTCGCCGTCGGGCAGCTCCACGCGGAAGCGCACGCCGCGCGGGATCACCACGATCTCGTGCGGCTCGACTGCCAGGCGGCCGAGCTCGGTCACCATCATCAGCCTGCCCTGCTGCGGCACGATCAGCATCTCGCCGTCGGCGTTGTAGAAGAAGCGGTCCTGCATCGAGCGGTTGGCCAGGTACAGGTGGATGCCGCAGCCGGTCATCGCTTCCGGGCCGCCATTGCCGGCCATGGTGACGATGCCGTCGACAAAGTCGGTCGGTACCGACGGCATCGCCGGCGGGCTCCAGCGCATCTGGTTCGGCGACGGCGGCACCTGGTCGAAGCGGCTCAGGAAACGCGACTGTTCGATCAGCGTGAACGGCTTGTGCATTGCCGCCGGGCGGATGCGGTACAGCCACGAGCGGCGGTTGTGCGCGCGCGGCGCCGTGAACGCCGTGCCCGACAACTGCTCGGCATACAGGCCATAGGGTGCGCGCTGAGGCGAGTTCTGGCCCACCGGCAGCGCACCCGGCAGGGCCTCGGTGGCGAATTCGTTGGCGAAGCCCGACATATAGCCGCGCTCGGCAAGCTGGGTATGCGTGAGGTCCATGGTGTTGTTTGCGTCTCCGGGTGGGTCCATCAGCGCAGCGCTGGCCGCACGGCGCTTGAATTACGTATTGTGGAATGAATTTACCATATCGTAATCATCGGAACCGGACGTGTCAAACCGCGGATGCGCGCGTGCAGCACGCGGCGCTCTTGCAGTTGTAGGTGGCGAACCGGGAGGAAGAGTGCCGCTGGCAGGCGCCAGGGCGGAAGTAAAACAGGAAGGCTTGAAAGCGCCGGCTCAGGCAGTCGGGCCTGCGGCGTCATGGCTGTCCGGTGCCAGAAACGGCTCTCGGGACAAAAGCGGCTCGGCGCGCGCCGGAAGGCACGCGCCGCTTGCGGAGGGTGGCCTGGAGGCCCGCCGCCGGACCGGCTCGCACAAGCATGCGACCGGCCAGGCAGAAGGCGGATCAGACCGGTTTGTGGCCCTCGCCGGTGCCGGGGCCGAAACCGCCGCCGGAGGCCGGTGTCGCGGCCGGTGCCGGCGCGCTGCCGGCGGGCTGGCCGGCCATCGAGGCAGCGGTCACGCCGCCGTTGCGGCTGGCAATGAAAGCGTTGACGTCGGCGGCAAGATGCTGCGGCGCCAGCACCACTTCCAAGCCCAGCGCCTCGCAGGCCGCCAGGAAGGTCGACATGCGGGGGTCGGCCTGGCCTGATTCTGCCCGGAGGTAAGCCTCCCGGGAAATGCCCGCCTTGCGGGCGACGTCCTCCTGCTTGAGCTTGCGCGCGCGGCGCAGCGCCCGCAGTTGCCGGAACGGTTCGCTAGCGCCTCTCGGCACGGCTGTACTGTTCATGTCGGTCTCCAGTCACCAGTGAAAAAAAGTGCGCGGACGTGCATTCGAGTATAGAGCACGCAAAGCGTTCCGTATGTAACCGCCGAAACACTTTGTGCAGATTTCTTGCTGGCCCGTCATCTTGCGCCGGCATCTACCGGAAGGCGTCCCTCCAAGCGCCGGACAGAGCACAACGCCTTCGCGCCGCCTAGACAGTAACGGGCCCTCGGAATTTGCGTTGACGTCACATGCATAGCTGTATGACGTTATGGCCTCCCCAGCACAACAAGGCAAGTCGGGGCAACTACCATGCATCCGGTTTCGTTGACAAACCGACCGGTCGTGCTATTCTTCGCTGCATGCAGAAAGGACACCTCACCCGCAAAGCCATCATCGAGCAGGCGCTGGACGCCGCGGCCAAGGTCGGCTTCGAGCAGTTGTCGCTGGCCACGCTGGCGGCGGACACCAATATGTCCAAGAGCGGCCTGTATGCGCACTTCAAGTCCAAGGAGATGCTGCAGCAGGCGGTGCTGGACCTGGCGGTGGAGCGTTTCGGCGAAATCGTGATCCGGCCGGCGATGCGCCAGCCGCGCGGCATGCCGCGGCTGCAGGCGCTGTTCGAAGGCTACCTGGAATGGCTGGGCGGCACGGTGACGCAGGGGCGGTGCCTGTTTACGGCGCTGGGGCAGGAGTATCGCGACCGTCCCGGTTCGATCCGCGACCTGGTGGTGCAGTCGCTGAAGGACTGGCACAGCACCGTCGCGCGGGTGGTAGGGGATGCCATCGACGAAGGCCAGTTCGGCCCGCACGTCGAGCCGCGCCAGTTCGCCTTCGAGCTGTCCGGCATCGGCATGGCGTTTCAGCAGTCGTTCAAGCTGCTGGGGCGGCAGGATGCCGAAGCGATGGCGCGGCACGCCTTTGCGGCGCTGGTCGCGCGCGCCGCGGCAGGCGCGCCGCATCCCGCGGGGACATGACATCGGCGCCGGCGCTATCCCGCCGGCGGGCAGCAAACCGCTCCGGCGGGCTTTTTTTGTACTGAAAAAAGCACGACTGGTCGGTCTTTAAGAAGCGCGAGACGCCTCCGGCCCGACCGGTTCCGATGACGCCGCGCAATCCAGAATCCATTGGAGGTGCAGGTCGTGACGCAAGCAGTCTCTTCTCCTTCCCCGGTTTCCCCTTCTTCCGCCGTTGCCGCGGCGGCAGTGCGCACGCCCGATGCGTTGCCTTTATCCGGCCGCGACGGCACCTGGCAGCGTGTCCTGACGGGCCTGCAGCGCTTGCGCTGGCAAGCCGGCAGCGCGCTGATGCCGTCGGCGACCGCACGCCGGCTCGAGCGCATCTGGTTCTGCCCGCCGCGGGCCGCCGCAACGTCCGCCGCCCGGCACGCGCTGGACGGCGCGCGCGCCGACTGGGCCCTGGTGACCGGCCATGGACCCAGCCGGCGGGTGCGCGTCTACCGCTGGGGCAGCGCCGGGCCGGTGGTGCTGCTCGCCCATGGCTGGGGCGGCCATGCGGGCCAGTGGCATGCGGTGATCGACGGCCTGCTGGCGGCGGGCATGCGGGTCGTCGCCTTCGATGCGCTGTCGCACGGCGCCTCCGATGCCGGCGCACGCGGCGCCGCGCAGACTTCGGTGCTGGAGATGTCGCGCTCGCTGCTGGCGGCGGCGTGGCATGCGGGCCCGGTCCATGCCGTGGTGGCGCATTCGCTCGGCGGCGCGGCGGCGGCGCTGGCGCTGCGCGAAGGCCTGCCGGCACGCGCCGCGGTGCTGCTAGGCGCGCCCGCCGACATGCGCGCGGCCTGTGCCGCGCTGGCGTGGCAGCTCGGCGTGGCGCCGGCCGTGCTGGCCCGCATGCAACGCCACAGCGAACGCTGGCTGGGCATGCCATGGTCGGCCTTCAACGTGCCGGACCTGGGCCGCGCGCGTGCCGTGCCGCCGACGCTGGTGATCCATGACCGCGACGACAAGGAGGTGCTCTGGGAAGACGGCGCGGCCATTGCCGGCGCCTGGCCGGGGGCGCGGCTGGAGACCACCACGGGCCTCGGCCATCGCCGCATCCTGCGCGATCCCGCGGTGATCCAGCGCATCGCTGGGTTCATCCGGCCGCCATCCGCGCCGCACCACGTGCCGGTATCCGCCGGCCTGGCAGTGGCCTGAGCCAGGAGACCATCATGTACCTGGTAAGCAACGACATGACCGCCACCCTGCCCGCCCGCAGCTCGCTGCGGCTGGTCGCCGGGGCAGGCGAGCGGGTGGCGGTGCGCTGCACAGCGGGCGAGCTGTGGCTGATCCGCGATGGCGATCCGAAGGACACGGCGCTGACCGCGAGCGAGTGCTTTACGCTCGCGGACGCCGGCCATGTCGAGCTGTATGCGATCACCGCCGCCTCCCTGCATGTCACCCGCTGCAAGGCCGCGCCGAGCCCGGTCCGCGACGCCTGGCGGCAGCGGCTGTGGCGCTGGCTGGGCCCGCGCAGCCACGGCTATACCGGCGCGGGCCGCTGACGCGAGCCGCTACCCTCTGCCATGCGCCGGCAACCCCTGCCGGCTTGCCGCGCCCGCGCGTTGGCGGCGGGGTGTGGGTCATGGCGGTTAATTGCGCAATTGCCGTTTGCAATCGTCCTCGACCCCGCCGCGCGCCGGCATGGCGCGCCGACGCAGCGTCAGTCAGTGGCGCCAAGCAGCATCTCGCGCAGCCGGAACTTCTGGATCTTGCCGGCGGGCGTGGCCGGCAGCGCATCCCGTACCACCAGTTTTTCGGGAATGTATTGCAGCGCCATCTTCTGCTGCCTGAGCCAGGCGACCATGCCGGCCATGTCGATCGACTGCCCCGGACGCGGCACGACGAAAGCGCAGGCGCGCTCGCCCAGCCGCGCGTCGGGATAGGCCACGATCGCCACCTGCGCCACCGCCGGGTGCCGGTACAGCAGGGTCTCGACTTCCAGCACGGGGATGTTCTCGCCGCCACGGATGATCACGTCCTTGCTGCGGCCGGCGATGCGCAGGTAGCCGTGCGCGTCCAGCCGCGCCAGGTCGCCGGTGTCGAACCAGCCCTCGGCATCGGTATTGTTCAGGTGCGGCCGCTGCAGGTACCCGCCGAAATTCGAACAGGCCCGCACCAGCAGGCGCCCGGTCTGCCCCGCGGGCAGGTCCGCGTCGGCGCCGTCCACCACCCTTAGTTCCACGCCCGGCAGCGGGCAGCCGTCGGTGGTCGACGAGCGCGCCTCGGCATCGTCCGGCAGGGTCGTGGTGACGGCGCCGTTCTCGGACATACCCCATGCCGAGACGATGGTGGCGCCCAGCGCCGAGCGCGCGCGCTCAACCAGCGCGCCCGGGATCGGCGCGCCGGCGCACAGGAAGGTGCGCAGGCTCGGCACCGGCGTGCCGGACTCCGCCACCACGCGGGCCAGGTCGGTCAGGAACGGTGTCGACCCCATGGTGAAGGTCACGCCTTGCTCGCGGATCAGCGCCGCCGCGCGCGCCGGGTCCCAGATATCCTGCAGCACCGCATGCGCGCCCAGCATCACCGGCATCATCAGGCCATACATGAAGCCAGTCTGGTGCGCCATTGGCGAGGCCATCAGCACCACGTCGTCGCCGCTGAGTTGCAGCCGGCCGGCATAGGCGACGATGTTGGAGAACAGTGTGTTGGCGGTATGCATCACGCCCTTGGGCTCGCCGGTGGTGCCGGAGGTATAGATCAGCTGCGTGACATCATCCGGACCCGGGAGGCTGCGCAGCAGGATGGCGGCGGCATCGGCATCGTCTTCCCGGGGCGGGCCGCTCAGCAGCGCCTCGAAGCTGTCGTCGCCCTCGCCGTCGACCACGACGACATGACGCAGCGCGGGCAACGCATCGCGCAAACCCTGCAGCATCTGCGCATGATCGAAGCCGCGGAACGCCTTCGGCACGACCACCACCTTGCTGTGCGCGTGCGCCAGCATGAACGACAGCTCGCGCTCGCGGAAGATCGGCATCACCGGGTTGAGCACCGCGCCCAGCCGCGCGCAGGCCAGGTACAACACGCTCAGGTGCCAGCCGTTGGGCAGCTGGCACGAGACCACGTCGCCGGCAACGATGCCGAGGCGGGAAAGCCCTAGCGCCACGCGATCGGCCATGCGCGCCAGCTCACGCCAGGTGAAGCGCGTCACGTGCTGACGTTCGATGCTGAGCGCCGTCAACGCGGTTGCGTCGGGCCGCTCCTGCACGCATGCGGCAAGATAGTCGTTGATGGTACGGTCCTGCCAGTGCCCGGCGGCAACGCTGGCAGCACGGCGCGGCGCGATCAGTACGGCGTCGAAATCCATGGCGGTCTCCTCGTTGTTGTGTGCTGCCAGTCGCTGCGTCAGGCGCGCGCGTCAGGCCGGCACCGCGTCGCGCCCGGCGCGGGTGCGCGCGATGATGGTCTTCATGATCTGCGCGGTGCCGTCGCCGATCTGGAAGCCGAGCACGTCGCGCAGGCGCTGCTCCATCACGCCGCGGTCGTAGCCGCCGTGCCCGAACGACAGCAGGCACTGGTGCACCGAGTCGTATGCCAGCCTGGGCGCCCACCACTTGCACATCGCGGCTTCGGCGGTATGCGCAAGGCCGCGGTCCTTCAGCCACAGCGTCTGCAGGCACAGCAGCCGCGCGCCTTGCACCTGGGTCTCGAAGTCGGCCAGAGGGTGCGACACGCCCTGGAATGCCGCAAGCGGCCTGCCGAAGGCCTGGCGTTCCGCCACATAGTTCCAGGTCTCGTCCAGCGCGGCCTGGGCCACTGCCAGCACCTGCAGCCCGATCAGCGCGCGCGAGAAATCGAAGCCCTGCATCACCTGCACGAAGCCCTCGCCTTCCCGGCCCAGCAGGTGGCTGGCCGGCACGCGCACGTTCTCGAAGAAGATCGAGCCGCGTCCGATGGCGCGCTGGCCGTGGCAGTCGAAGCGGTTGCGGGTGATGCCCGGCAGGTCCATCGGCACCAGCAGCGCCGACACGCCGCGCGCACCGGCCTCGACCGGGCCGCTGCGCGCAAACACCACCGCGGCATCGGCCTGGTCGGCGGCGGAGATCGAGGTCTTCTCGCCGTTGAGCACGTAAGCGTCGCCGTCGCGCTCCATGCGCAGGCGCAGATTGGCGGCGTCGGAGCCGCCGCGCGGCTCGGTCAGCGCGATCGCCAGCAGCGCCTCGCCGCGCGTCAGGCGCTGCAGCCACGGGCCGGCAATCTCCGGCCGGGCGTGGTGCGCCAGGATCTGCCCGTTCAGCGAAGCCAGCAGGTTGATATACGACAGGCTCAGGTCGGCGCGCGCCACCGCTTCGTGGATCACGCCCGCCGCCAGCGAGCCCATGCCCTGCCCGCCATACGGCTCCGGCAACTCGGGCGCGATAAAGCCCATCTCGCCCATCTCGCGCATCAGCGCGCGGTCGAGCACGCGGGTCCGGTCGCGCTCCAGGCAGCCGGGCGCGACGCGCGCGTCGGCAAAGCGGCGCGCGTGTTCCGCCAGCGCCACCAGGTCTTCGTCAAGGTAGGGATTCATGGTCGTCTCCGCGCGGTCCGGTCGGTTTACTTCGCGTACTTGCGGAAGTCCGGCTTGCGCTTCTCCTGGAACGCGCGCACGCCCTCGCGCGATTCCTCGGTGTCGTAATAGAGCTTGAGCGCGTACATGCCCATGCCGGCGATGCCGCCCTGGTGCGCGGTGTCCATGTTGAAAGAGCGCTTGGCGATGGCGAGCGCGGTGGGGCTCTTTTCCAGGATCTCGTCGCACCACTTCTGCACTTCGGCGTCGAGCTGCGCGTGCGGCACCACGGCGTTGACCAGCCCCATCGCCAGCGCCTCGGCGGCGGAGTAGCGGCGGCACAGGTACCAGATCTCGCGCGCCTTTTTTTCGCCGACCACGCGCGCGAGGAAGGCGGTGCCATAGCCGGGATCGACCGAGCCGACCCTGGGCCCGACCTGCCCGAACACGGCCTGGTCCGAGGCGATGGTGAAATCGCAGATCGTGCACAGCACGTTGCCGCCGCCGATGGCATAGCCCTGCACGCGCGCGATCACCGGCTTGGGCACGTCGCGAATGGCGTTGTGCAGCTCTTCCATCGGCAGGCCGATGGTGCCGCGGCCATCGTACTGGCCTTCGTGCGCGGACTGGTCGCCGCCGGTGCAGAAGGCCTTGTCGCCGGCACCGGCCAGCACGATGGCGCCGATCTCGCGGTCATAGCCGGCGCGGTTGATGGCGTGGATCAGCTCGTCGCAGGTGCGGCCACGGAAGGCATTCATCTTTTCCGGGCGGTCGATGAGGATCCAGGCCGCGCCATTGCGCACTTCATAGCGGATGTCTTCATATTGCATGGTGGTCTCCTTGATGTAGGGGTGACGGCCGGCGCTCAGCCGTTCATGGTCAGGCCGCCCGACACGCTCAGCACCTGGCCGGTGATGAAGGCCGCATCGTCGCCGGCAAAGAACAGCACCGCGCCGGGCAGGTCGTCGGGCTGGCCGATGCGGCCCAGCGGGATCGAGCGGGTAAAGGCTTCGACCAGCTTGTCGGGGTTGCCCGCGCCCTGCTTGTAGTCTTCGAACAGCGCGGTCTCGGTCGGCCCGGGGCACACCACGTTGACGGTGATGCCGTGGCGCGCGTGCTCGCGCGCGATGGTCTTGGAGAACGACACCAGCCCGCCCTTGCACGCGGCATACACGGCCTCGCCGGACGAGCCCACGCGCGCGGCATCGGAGGCGATATTGACGATGCGCCCGCGCTGGCGCGCCACCATGCCGGGCAGCACCGCGTGGTGCAGGTGCAGCGCGCCGGTCAGGTTGATGGCGATCAGCCGCTCCCATTGCGCCGGCTCGGTCTTGAGGAACGGCCGGAACACATCCCAGCCGGCGTTGTTGACCAGCACGTCGACAGGACCCAGCTCCCGCTCCACCGCCGTCACCGCCGCATCGACGCTGGCGCGATCGGTAATGTCGCAGCGAACCGCCCGCGCGCGACCACCGGCATCGCGGATCTGCGCCGCCACGCGTTCGCCGGTTTCCGGGTTCAGGTCGAGCACGCCCACTGCCGCCCCCGCCCTGGCAAAGCGCAAACAGGTTGCGCCGCCGATACCACCACCGCCGCCGGTCACGATGACCGTCTTGCCTTCGAGTCCTTGCACAGCCGTTCTCCTTTCACGGTTCCGGTGCTATCGTGCCGGCGGTATCGCCGCCACTCGCCCGTTAATTAAGTCAATATATTGACGTATACTAGGTGCGACCGGCGCTGCGTGCAAGGCAGCAATCCTTTGGAAATCACTATGGTTAACCCCGATCTGAGCGGCGAACTCCCGACTACCGCGCGCATGGAGCTGGCCAACCGGCTGTTCTTCCGTCTCTACCAATGCGCAAACATGTTGCATAAAACCGGCTCACGCGCCGTGGAAGCGGAAGGATTGACGACACAGCAGTGGGCCGTGCTGGGCGCACTGTCGCGCCCCGAAGCCGCCGATGGCATGAGCGTCGGCGACCTGGCGCGCTACCTGATGGTGAGCCGCCAGAACCTGTCCGGGCTGGTGAGCCGGATGGAACGGGACGGCCACGTCACGCTGGCGCCGGACGGGCGCGACCGCCGCTCCCGGCTGGTGCGGATGAGCGCGCCCGGCCGCGAGGTGTGGCTGCACCAGGCGCAGCCCAAGATCCGGCAGTACTACGAGCAGGCGCTGGACGGCTTCTCCACCAACGACCTGACCCACACGCTGCATTACCTGCTGAAGCTGCTCGACAACATGCGCGCGCTGGATACGCCGGAGGGCGGTGACGACGGGCCGGCAAAGGCACAAGGCGGGCCGCTGTATCAGGATTGATACAAAACGGGCCGCGCCGCGATGGCGTGCATCGCGGCATCTGCCGCTGCGCGGCGCGCCACGCCGGCTGGCGCGCGATATGCGTCGGTGTGGGGTTGCTCAGGCCCCTGGCGCTGCGCCGGGACACCCTGAACCACTGCCCCGGCTTGCTGCGATCGGTCGCGTGCGCGCAGCCGGGACGGCGCTCGATCGATCGTTACCGGAGATCCCGCCATGACCCGCTATATCGTGCTAGCCAGCTTCACCGACCAGGGCATCCGCGCCGTCAAGGACACCACCAAGCGCGCCGCCGCGGTGCGCGAGATGGGCGCGCGCTTCGGGGTGCAGATGAAGGACATCTACTGGACCCTGGGCAAATACGACATCGTGCTGACCGTCGAGGCCCAGGATGACGCCAGCATGACCGCGTTCGGCATGGCGGTCGGCGCGCTGGGCAACGTGCGCACGCAAACGCTGCGAGCCTTCGACATCGACGAGATGCAGGGGATCATCGACAAGATGAGCTGAGCCACCCCGGCGCTGTCCCTGTCATGAACGACGCCCGCCATGGCGCCTGGCGGGCGTTGTCGCTGCTGGCGGGTGCTCTTTTTCCGGATTTCCGACGGCCTTGTCAGACGGCGCCCGATACCTGGGCCCGGGGCACAGCGCTGACACTCATACTGCCAACTTCCGGAGAGCGCCATGCCAGGCAAGAATATCCATGTCGTGCCGACCCATAACGGCTGGGCCGTCGAAGCGGAAGGACGCTCCGGCAACCAGCAGCGATTCACCTCGATGGCGCATGCGATTGCTACCGGCACGGAGAAGGCCCGGCGTGCCAAGGTCGAGCTGCTGATCCATGGCAGGGACCACCAGATCATGGAGCGCAATTCATTCGGCAACGCTGCCGGTGACGCCGACGGGTAATTGCATGGCACCATCGGCACCGTTCCCGAGCGAATCTTCGCGACATCCCGATGCGCAATTTGAAAGGTTTTTACATCCTTCTGGTCGCCGTCACCATTGCGTTCATCTGGATACTGCTGCCCTTCTACAGCGCGATCCTGTGGGGCACCATACTGGCCATCCTGTTTCATCCCATGCAACGCAAGCTGACGGTGCGATTCGGCAACCGGGAAAACCTTGCTGCGCTGACCACGCTGCTGGTCTGCGTGCTGATGGCCATTGTCCCGGTGTTCCTGATGATTGCCACGCTCGCGCAGGAAGCGGCTTTTGCCTACCAGCAGATCCGGACCGGCAAGTGGGACTTCGGGCAATACTTCCAGACCGCCGTGCAGGCCCTGCCGGCTTCCGTCGAGGCCTGGCTGAATGAAATCGGACTGGCCGACGTAGCGGGGTTGCAGGCAAAGCTGACCGAAGGTGCCGCCCGCATCAGCCAGTTCATGGCGGCCCAGGCTGTCGCCATCGGCCAGAACACGCTGCAGTTCGCCGTCGGCCTCGGCGTCATGCTGTACCTCGTGTTTTTCCTGCTGCGTGACGGTGCGGTGATTTCCCATCGCTTGCGCGAGGCGATGCCGCTGAGCGACGCGCACACCCGCCGGCTGGTCGGCCGGTTCACCACCGTGGTCCGCGCCACGGTCAAGGGCAACGTGGTGGTGGCGGTGGTCCAGGGAATACTGGGTGGCCTGGCTTTCCTGCTGCTGGGCATCAACGGGGCATTGCTGTGGGGCACGCTGATGGCGTTCCTGTCCCTGCTGCCGGCGGTTGGCGCTGCGCTGGTCTGGGGCCCCGCGGCGATCTACTTCTTGCTGGCCGGCCCGGTCTGGAAGGGGGTCGCGCTCATCGCCATCGGTACCCTGGTGATCGGCGCGGTGGATAACCTGCTGCGCCCGGTCCTGGTCGGCAAGGACACCAAGTTGCCGGACTGGGTCGTGCTGGTCTCGACCCTGGGCGGCATGTCCGTGTTTGGCATCAACGGCTTTGTGATCGGTCCGCTGATTGCCGCGCTGTTTATGTCGTGCTGGGATATTTCGGTGCTCGAGGATCGCGACGACACCATGTGACCGGGCTCGGTATTTCGCCGGTTTCCCACCTGTTGACCACGCAACCAGCCATGCATCGATAAAATTCCTAGGAACAAGAATTGTTCTCATTTATCATTCGGCCTTTCCTTCGCCCCGGGCCGTCATGCTTTTCCGTCGTCTTGCCATACCCGCCGCTGCCAGTTCCCTGCTGCTGCCTGCCGTTGTCTCCCACGCCGCCGAAGAATTTGCCACACTGCCATCCGTGACGGTCAGCGCCGCCGGTGACGGGCAAACCGACATCGGTTTCGCCACGCGCCGGGCGGCCGGCGTGACCAAGTCGGGCGAAGCGGCGGCCGACGCCGCGCAATCGATCACCGTGATCACGCGCGACCTGCTCGACAGCCAGCAGGCGCAGAACCTCAGCGACGCGCTGCAGAACTCGGCCGGCGTGGTCACCAACACCTATGGCCGGCGCGGCTGGGACGACTTCATCATCCGCGGCCAGCGTGCCTCGGAATCGGTCTTTGCCGACGGACTGCTGGTCGACACCAACAACCGCGTGGCGCAGGAGCTGTTCGGCGTGGAGCGCGTGGAAGTGCTCAAGGGGCCGGCCTCGATACTGTTCGGCGCGGTGCAGCCCGGCGGCCTGGTCAACATGGTCAGCAAGCGCCCGCGCGCGGAACTCTTTGGCGAACTGGGCCTGACCGTGGGCAACTACGGCTTCCGGCAGATGACGGTCGACGCGGGCACGCCGCTGGCCAAGGACAGCAAGGCCGCGTTCCGCCTCAACGCGCTGATGATGAACAGCGACGATCCGACCGACTTTGTCTGGTATCGCAACCGCTGGATCGCGCCGTCGCTGACGCTGGACCTTGGCGCACGCACCGATTTCACCATCCTGGCCAGCCACAACCAGCGCAACTACGTGCGCCAGCAGGGCGTGCCCGTGAATGGCACGCTGGTGCCGAACCGCAATGGCGTGGTGCCGGCCAACCGCTTCATCGGCGAACCGAATGCGCCGTCCTATGACGGCGAGCAGAACCGCATCGGCTACGCGCTGACGCACCGCTTCGACTCCGGCTGGACCCTGAACCAGAACCTGCGCTACCAGGCATCGTCGCTGAGCGGCACGCTGGTATCGGCCGGCACGATGGCGGTCAACAGCCAGTCGATGAACCGCAGCGGCACGCAGCAGAGCTTTTCCGGCAATTCGTTCGGGGTCGACACCAACGTGCAGCGGACCTTCGCGTTCACGGGGCACGCCCACAGCGTGACCTTCGGCATCGACTACCGGCATACCAAGGAAGACCGCCTGCAGAAGACCTGCCGCGTCGCCGCGCTGAACGTCTACAACCCGGCCTACGGCGCCAGCATCAACTGCCCGTCCGCCTATAGCCTGGATGCGACCGATACGCTGGATGCGCTCGGCCTCTACCTGCGCGACCAGGTGCGCGTGGCCGAGCGCTGGACCCTGACCGGCGGCGTGCGCTACGAATCGGCGCGGACCGGCACGACGGACCGGCTGGCGGCGTCGCGCCTCACCAACGACAGCAACGCCGTCACCGGCAGCGCGGGCGTGATGTACGACCTGACCCACTGGGCGCGGCCGTACGCGAGCTTCGCCACGTCGTTCCTGCCCAACGCCGGCACCGATGCCAGCGGCGCCACCTTCAAGCCCGAGAAGGGCCGTCAGTACGAGGTGGGCGTCAAGTTCGACATGCCGGGCAAGACCGGCCTGCTGACGCTGGCCGCGTTCGACCTGACGCGCACCAATGTGCTCGGCAGCGATCCGGTCAATACGGGCTTCAGCATGGCCGTCGGCGAACAGCGCTCGCGCGGGCTGGAACTGGAGCTGACGCAGGATCTCGGCAATGGCCTCAGCGTGTCGGCGGCCTATGCCTATATCGCCAGCGAAGTCACCGAGGACACCACCGCCGCCAACGTCGGCAAGCCGCTGAACAGCGTGCCGCGGCACAGCTTCTCGGTCTGGAGCCAGTATCGCCTGCGCGGCGCGCTGGCCGGCTGGTATGTCGGTGCCGGCGTGCGGGGCGAGAGCGCCAAGCGCGGCTACAGCTTCAACTACACCGTGCCCGGCTATGCCGTCGCCGATCTTGCCGTCGGCTACGTGGCCTCGCACTGGCGCGCGGCATTCAACGTCAAGAACGTGTTCGACAAGATGTACTACGCGGGCGGCCTGAACAACAACGTGCTGCCGGTGGGCAATCCGCGCGTAGCCATGCTCAACGTGACGATGAACTATTGAGGCCGAGGTGGTGTCCCGCCTGCGATGCGAGACACCCCCGCGCCTCGCGGCTAGGCCGAAGCGGGCGCCAGGATCTGCCCGCCGCCATAGCTGGACTGCACCGGCACCGCGCCGCCCGCCGTCATCCTGATCGCGCAATACTTGAACTCGGGAATCTTGCCGAACGGGTCCAGCGCCGCGTTGGTCAGCTTGTTGATCGCCGCCTCGTAGTAGCAGAACGGCACGAACACGGCGCCGCGCGGCGTGCCGGCGTCGGCGCGCGCGTAGAGCGTGACCTCGCCGCGCCGCGACGACAGCGTCACCACGCCGCCCGGCGTGCCGCCGAGCGCATCGAGGTCCAGCGGGTGCACCAGCGCCACCGGATCGGGCTCGAGCGCGTCCAGCACGCCGGCGCGCCGCGTCATGCTGCCGGTATGCCAGTGCTCGAGCTGGCGCCCGGTGATCAGCACCATCGGGTAGTCCGCGTCGGGGCGCTCCGCCGCCGGAATGATGTCCGCCGGCACGAAGCGGCCGCGGCCGCTGGCGGTCGGGAAGCTGTCGGTGAAGATCACCGGCTCGCCCGGATCGCCCTCTTCCTTGCACGGATACGTCACCGCGTGTTCGCGTTCCAGCCGCTCCCAGGTCACGCCACCGATGCTCGGCATCGCCCGCCGCATCTCGTTGAACACGTCCTCGACGCTGTCGTAGCGCCAGTCCAGCCCCAGCTGCGCCGCCATCTGCTGGATGATCCACAGGTCCTGGCGCGCCTGCCCCGGCGGATCCAGCGCCTGCCGGCCCAGCTGCACGGTGCGGTCGGTGTTGGTGAAGGTGCCGGTCTTCTCGGGGAAGGCCGAGGCCGGCAGCACCACGTCGGCCAGGTACGCGGTCTCGGTCAGGAAGATGTCCTGCACCACCAGGTGGTCGAGCGATGCCAGCGCCTCGCGCGCATGCTCGGCGTCGGGATCGGACATCGCCGGGTTCTCGCCCATGATGTACATGCCGCGCACTTCGCCGCGCTCGATGGCCTGCATTACCTCGACCACGGTCAGGCCGGGCTGGCGGTCCAGCGGCATGCCCCACAGCGCCTCGAAGCTGGCGATCGCCAGCGGGTCGTCGACGCGCCGGTAGTCCGGATACATCATCGGGATCAGCCCCGCGTCGGAAGCGCCCTGCACGTTGTTCTGCCCGCGCAGCGGATGCAGGCCGGTGCCGGGCCGGCCGATCTGGCCGGTCATCAGCGCCAGCGCGATCAGGCAGCGCGCGTTGTCGGTGCCGTGCACATGCTGCGACACGCCCATGCCCCACAGGATCATCGAGCTCTTCGCGGTGGCATAGACGCGCGCGACTTCGCGGATGGTTTCGGCGTCGATGCCGCAGATCGGCGCCATCAGCTCGGGGCTGTACGCGGCCACGTTGCGCTGCAGTTCGTCGAAGCCGATGGTGCGGCTGTCGATGAAATCCTGGTCGACCAGGCCCTCGTTGACGATCACGTGCATCATCGCGTTGAGCAGCGCGACGTCGGCATCGGGCTTGAACTGCAGGAAGCGCCAGGCGAAGCGCGCCAGGTCCGAGCGGCGCGGATCGGCCACGATCAGTTTGGTGCCGTTCTTCACGGCGTTCTTGATCCAGCTGGCCGCGACCGGGTGGTTCACGCTCGGGTTGGCGCCGATCACGATCACCACCTCGGCCTTGTCGACGTCCATCACCGGGTTCGACACCGCGCCCGAGCCGATCCCTTCCAGCAGCGCCGCCACCGACGAGGCGTGGCACAGCCGCGTGCAGTGGTCGACGTTGTTGCTGCCGAAGCCGGTGCGCACCAGCTTCTGGAACAGGTAGGCCTCTTCATTGCTGCCCTTGGCCGAGCCAAACCCGGCCAGCGCGCGCTTGCCATGGGTGTCGCGGATCTGCGCGAGCCTGCCGCCGGCCAGCGCCAGCGCCTCTTCCCAGCTGGCTTCGCGGAACACGTCCATCACGTGGTCCGGGTCCATGACGAAATCGCCCTGCTTCGGCACGCCGTCGCGGCGCACCAGCGGCACCGTCAGCCGCTGCGGGTGCTGGACGTAGTCGAAGCCGTAGCGGCCCTTCACGCACAGTCGCTGGTGGTTGGCCGGGCCATCGCGCCCTTCCACGAACAGGATGCGGTTGTCCTTGACGTTGTAGGTCAGCTGGCAACCGACGCCGCAGTACGGGCACACCGATTCCACCTGCTTGTCGGGCACCGCCAGCGCGGCATCGCGCGCGGGCATCAGCGCGCCGGTCGGGCAGGCCTGCACGCATTCGCCGCAGGCGACGCAGGTGGAGGCACCCATCGGGTCGTCCATGTCGAACACGATGCGGGCGTCGTCACCGCGCAGGGCCAGCCCGATCACGTCGTTGACCTGCTCGTCGCGGCAGGCGCGCAGGCAGCGGGTGCACTGGATGCAGGCATCCAGGTTGACCGCGATGGCCGGATGCGACAGGTCCGCCGTCACGCGCGCGCGCGGCGCGAAGCGCGGCTTGCCGACTTCCAGCCGGGCGGCCCATTGGTCGAGCTCGTTGTGGCGCGTGTATTCCGCTTCCGGCATGTCCGACTGCAGCAGCTCCAGCACGGTGCGCTGGGCGCGGCGGGCGCGCTCGGATTCGGTCTGCACCTGCATGCCTGCGGTGGGATAGCGGCAGCAGGACGGCGCCAGCACGCGCTCGCCCTGGATCTCGACCATGCAGGCGCGGCAGTTGCCGGCGGGCTCGAGGCCGTCCTTGTAGCACAGGTGCGGTACGTCGAAGCCTTCGCGCTGCGCCACCTTCAGCAGGCTTTCGCCGGGCTGGGCGCTTACCTCGCGGCCGTTGAGGGTAAAGGTAACGGCTGGCTCGGCGGATTCGACTAGCGCGCGTTCGGCGCGGGTCAGTGCATTCATGTCTGTCTCTCAGGCTCGGGCCGGCATCAGGCCAGTTCGTGCGGGAAATACTTGATCACGCAGTCGACGGGGTTCGGCGCGGCCTGTCCCAGGCCGCAGATCGAGGCATCGCGCATCACCGCGGACAGGTCATCCAGCGCCGCCAGGTCCCACTTCGGCTGGCGGATCAGGTCCAGCGTCTTGGCCGTGCCGGTGCGGCACGGCGTGCATTGTCCGCACGATTCGTACTTGAAGAAGTGCATCAGGTTGCGCGCCGCCTGCGTGGCGCTGTCGTGGTCGGACAGGATCACGATCGCGGCCGAGCCGATAAAGCAGCCGTAGGGCTGCAGCGTGTCGAAGTCGAGCGGGATATTGCCCAACGCCGCCGGCAGGATGCCGCCCGACGCGCCGCCCGGCAGGTAGCCGTAGAACGCATGGCCGTCGAGCATGCCGCCGCAGTATTCGTCGATCAGCTCGCGCACCGTGATCCCGGCCGGCGCCAGATGCACGCCTGGCCGTTTGACCCGGCCCGAGACCGAGAACGAACGCAGGCCCTTGCGCCCGTTGCGGCCTTGCGAGGCAAACCACTCGGCGCCCTTCTCGACGATGTCGCGCACCCAGTACAGGGTTTCGAAGTTGTGCTCCAGGGTGGGCCGGCCGAACAGGCCCACCTGCGCCACATAGGGCGGGCGCAGCCGCGGCATGCCGCGCTTGCCTTCGATCGATTCGATCATCGCCGATTCTTCGCCGCAGATATACGCGCCGGCGCCGCGGCGCAGCTCGATGCGCGGCAGGCCGGCGACCGGCGGGTCCTGCTGCAGCTGCTGCAACGCTTCGGCCAGCAGCGCGCGGCAGCCGGCATACTCGTCGCGCAAATAGATGTAGATGGCCGCCACGTCGACCACGTGCGCCGCGATCAGCATGCCCTCGAGGAAGCGGTGCGGATCGCGTTCCAGGTAGACGCGGTCCTTGAAGGTGCCGGGCTCGCCCTCGTCGATATTGACCGCCATCAGCCGCGGCGCGGCTTCGCCGCGCACGATGCGCCATTTGCGCCCGGTCGGGAAGCCCGCGCCGCCCAGGCCGCGCAGGCCGGAATCCTCCATCGTGGCCAGCACCGCGGCCGGGTCGACGCCGCCGCCGGCCAGGCCCTTCAGCAGGGCATAGCCGCCGTCGCGCCGGTAAGCGTCGTAGTCGATATGGGGCTCGGGCGCATGGCGCACCGCCCTGGCCCGCACGGCGGTGCCGATTGCCTCGGCGGTTGCCTGGTCGACCGGGTTCTGCCCGACCAGCGCGGCCGGCGCCTTCTCGCAGCGGCCGATGCAGGGCGCGGCGATCACGCGCACCTCGGTGCCGAGCAGCGCCGGCAGCTTGTCGATCAGCGCCTGCGCACCGGCCAGCTCGCAGGCAATGCCTTCGCATACGCGCACGGTCAGCGCGGGCGGGGGCGCGATCTGGCCGTCGGCGTCCTCGCGCACCACGTCAAAGTGGTGGTAGAAGGTGGCGACCTCGTAGACCTCGGTCATCGACAGGCGCAGCTCGCTCGCCAGCGCCACCAGGTGCGGCATGGCCAGCTGGCCATAGCGGTCGTTGATGCAGTGCAGGTGCTCGATCAGCAGGTCGCGCCGGCGGGGCATGTCGCCCAGCGCCACGCGCACTTCGGCCAGCGCGGCCGCGTCGACCTGCCGGCCCTTGGGCTGGCGGCGCTTGCGCTGCCGGCTGAGGCCCGTCGCCTCGAGGGGAATGACAACCTGGTTCATGGCGTGCCTGGATGTTGTTTGTGGGAATGCGGTGCGCGCTCGGGAAGGCGCCCGGCGGGGCCGCCCTCCTGTCGCGCTTCGTTATTGTCGTATTGTGCTACCGGGCGCGGCGGCTGTGCAGGCATCGCAGCCGCACGCGTCCGGGTACTGCCGGCGCCGGCCGGCGCCGTACTGCTTTCTTCATCAGGTCAGGTCTTCATGGACCGTGCGGTAGCCCATCGGCGCGGCGGTGTTGGCATGCACGTACTTGCGGGCATGGGCCTCGCGCATCGGCTTGAGCACGAACAGCGCCATCACCGCGGTCAGTGCCGCCATGCCAGAGGCCACCATGAACACCGCGTGCCAGCTGCCGGTGGCGGTGGTGATCACGCTGGAGAACGGCACCAGCAACGCGGCCGTGCCCTTGGCGGTGTACAGCAGGCCGGCGTTGGTGGCGGCAAACTTGGGCCCGAAGGTGTCGCCGCAGGTGGCCGGGAACAGGCTGTAGATCTCGCCCCAGGCGAAGAACACCACGCCCGTCAGGATCACGAAGGCAACCGGATGGTGGCCGTACTTCGACAGCAGCAGGATGCCGACGGCCTCGACCGCGAAGGCGAAGAACATGGTGCGTTCACGGCCGATATGATCGGAGATCCAGCCGAAAAACGGACGCGTCAGGCCATTGAGCACGCGGTCGATGGTCAGTGCGAAGGTCAGCGCCGGCAGGGTGAGGCCGAGGATCGAGATGGGCGCTTCGTGCAGGCCGAAGTCCTTGGCGATCGGGCCCAGCTGCGCGGTGGCCATCAGGCCGCCGGCGGCCATCATCACGAACATCGCGTACATGACCCAGAAGATCGGCGACTTCAGCACCTCGCGCGGCGACGCGTTGTAGGTGGCGGCTGCCTTCAGCGTGGTCTTGACCTCGTTCAGGATCTTGGCCGACGGCGGGAACAGGGCCATGCCCAGGATGAACACCACCAGCCCCTGGCCGAGGCCGAACCACAGGAATGCCGCTTCATAGCCCGAGGTCTTGATCATGTTGGCGATCGGCACCACGGTCAGCGCCGAGCCGGCGCCGAAGCCCGCCGCGGTGATCCCCGCCGCCAGGCCGCGGCGATTCGGGAACCACTTCAGCGCATTGCCCACGCAGGTGCCATACACCGCGCCCGCGCCCAGGCCGCCGATGGCGGCCGCGACGTAGAGCATGGGCAGCGAGGATGCCACCGAGTTCAGCGCCCAGGCCACCGCGCACAGCAGGCCGCCGCCCACCACCACCGGGCGCGGGCCGTACTTGTCGACCAGGTAGCCCTCGATCGGCACCAGCCAGGTTTCGGTCACAACGAAGATGGTGAATGCGACCTGGATCGCGGTACGGCCCCAGCCGTATTTGTCGTCGATCGGGTTGACGAACAGGGTCCAGCCGTATTGCATGTTGGCGATCATCGCCATGCAGATCACGCCGAATACCAGTTGCACCCACGGCGACGCAAAGCGCGACGTGGACTCCCTCTGCTGCAATTCCATGATGTCTCCTTATAGCGGCGAACCGCCAAGGTGGAAGATGGGCGCCTTCAGACGCCTCTGCGTGACTCTCGGTCGAAGAACAGCTTAGCCGTTCTAGTGCTATACGGTATGTGATATATCAGGTAAGTCAAGCGTATTCGTCGCGGCTGTGCAGCATGCCGCCGCGTTACCTGGTGCCGTAGCCGCCACGGGGCGCCGGCGACTGGTGCGCAAGCTGCATCAATGGGGGTTCCGGCAGCATCAAGAGTCCTTGGAAATCAAGCAGTTGCCTTGCGATGGGTCATGAATCGGCCAGCGCACGGCAACCGCAAGGATGCCGGGGATCGCGCCATCGAAAAACCGGGAAAACGATCGGTTCGGGAAAGTCCCTAGATGCAGACATGGATGTCTGGCCGTGTCCGTATCGATATGGAATGTCGGGGCCTCCACCCCGGCCGGCGCAGGCAGGGCCAGTTCGCGGACAAGAAGCGCGCAAGGCGTGGCCAGCCGTTGGCCAGCGCGAACCGAGGCGAAAAAGAGGGGAAAAAGAGGAGAAGCTAAGGAGGGAGAAACGAGAATGGCGGCCGTGCTCGCCGTGAGGGTCGCAAGGGATGCCGGCCGCTACAGCCCTTGCCTGCAGCGCTTCAGCGCGAAAGCGCCGTGCGCCTGCCAGCTTCAGGCATAGGCGAGCTCACCCGCGGCGGGCACGATGCGCGACGCGCTGGCGCGGCCCACGCCGTCGCCGTGCTTGTTCGAGCCCAGGCCGGCAAAGCGGCCATGATCCTGGGCGGTGACCAGCACATCCATGGGCAGGCGCGTGGCCAGCAGCGTGGTCACGCCCACACCGACAGCAATCAGGGCCAGGCCGAGGGCGACGAGAAGAGCGACTTCCATTTGAAAACTCCAGTAGCGTTGTGATCAGGAGTTTTCATTATATGCTGCGCCGCACTATGTGTAAATATCCTGTATGTAATATATCAGTAGAGGTTTTGCACTAATCCAACACGCCTCCTGTCCGGCCTCCTGATCACACTGTTGTGGCTTCGCGTCCGCGCGTGGGCGGTTCCTGATACTCCTGGCCGCGCAAGGCGTCCCAGATCGCGGCGGCGTTGGGCTTCAGCGAGCGGCTTTTGCGCCGCACCAGCATCACCGTCGATGTCACCTGCGGCCGCAGCGGCCGCATCACGGCGGCCGGATGCATGCCGCCGGCCTGCGCCCGCGACGGCAGCACGCCGATACCCAGGCCCAGCGCCACCATGCCAAACACCGCCGCGAAATGACCCAGCAGTTGCAGCGAGCCCGCGCGCACGTGATAGCTGCTGAGCGCCTTTTCCACCGCGGGCTGCACCCCGCACTGCTGGTCCAGCGTCAGCACGCTGGCGTCGCACAGGTCGCCCCATCCTACGGTGTCGCGCTGGGCCAGCGGGTGCTTGGCGGGCAGCACGGCGTGATAGGCGTCGACGCACAACGGTTCGCAATACAGGTCGTCGCCCGCGCGCGGATCGGTGGCGATGCCGAAATCGACCTCGCCGCTGCGCACACTCTGCAGCACCGATTCCTGCGAACGGTCTTTCAGGTGGATGGCGATCGCCGGCCACGCCTGCCGGCACCCGGCCAGCCAGGCCGGCAGCGACATCGAACTCAGCACCGGGTCCGAGGCAATCTGCACCAGGCCCTGGCATGGCCGGCTGGCGCTCTGGCTGTCGCGCAGCGTCTGCTCCACCTCTTCGACCAGGTGGCAGATGCGCTGGGACAAGTGCTGGCCGGCGTCGGTCAGTTCCACCTGGCGCGTGGTGCGGTCGAACAGCCGCTGGTCGATTTCTTCTTCCAGCTCGCGCACGCTGCGGCTGACCGCGGATTGCGTCAGGCCCAGTTCGACCGCGGCGCGGGTAAAGCTCTTGTGCCGCGCCACGGCGGCAAAGGCCTTCAGTTGCGGGAGCGAGATATTCATGGCCTGCCCCCCTGCCCCGCTCCGGTGTGGCTGAGGCGAAGCCTGCCTTCGGGCATGGCACGGCGCCGCGGGGGGCGCACGGCTGCGTTCGGTCCGGTCACGGTAGTCTCCTTGGTGTTGGTCGTGGCTGTCGGCAGCCATCGTTGTTATCGGCCATGCTGGTGGCCGGCGGCGGGCTCCTGCACTGCCGGCGTGCCGGATGCGGGCGAGCTATGCCGTTCTGGCGATTGATGCTACTTGAATCTAAGATCAGCACTGCATAAAGTTTTTTATCGTTTATATAGCGGATCGTTTATAGGACGGAAGCAGGATGAAGAACGCCACGCTGCGGCAACTGAAGGTCTTCGAAACCGTTGCCCGCCATCTGAGCTTTTCCCGCGCCGCCGAGGAACTGCATCTGACCCAGCCCGCGGTGTCGACCCAGGTGCGGCAACTGGAGCACCACGTGGGGCTGCCGCTGTTCGAGCAGCTTGGCAAGAAGATCTACCTGACCCCGGCGGGCCACGAAATGCTGCATTACAGCCGCAGCATCATCCAGCAGTTCCGCGAGGCCGAAGACGCGATGTCGCAGCTCAAGGGCATCTCCGGCGGCCGCCTCAACGTCGCGGTGATCAGCGCCGGCGACTACTTCTTTCCGCGGCTGCTGGCCGAGTTCATGGACCGCCACGAGGGCGTGACGCTGAACCTCGCCGTGCATAACCGCGAGGAACTGCTGCACCAGCTCGCCGGCAACCTGACCGACCTCGCCGTGATGGTGCGCCCGCCCGAGGGCATGGACACCATCAACGAGGCCTTTGCCCCCCACCCTTATGTGATCGTGGCCGCGCCCAGCCATCCGCTGGTGGGCGCGCGCAATATCCCGCTGGCCGAACTGGCCGACGAGGCCTTTGTCTCGCGCGAGAAAGGCTCGGATACCTGGAACTCGATGCAGGAAGGCTTTGCCGGCCGGCTGTCGAACCTGCGCATCGCCATGGAGATCAAGAGTACCGAAACCATCAAGCAGGCTGTGATCGCCAATATGGGCATTGCCTTCCTGTCGGCCCATACGGTTGGCCTGGAACTGCAGGCCGGCAAGCTGGCGGTGCTCGATATCGAAGGCTTTCCGGTGATGCTCAACTGGTACGTGGTGCACCGCAAGAACAAGCGGCTGCCGCCGGTGGCGCTGGCGTTCAAGCAGTTCCTGATGGAGGAAGGCGCCGACCTGATCCAGAGCATCACGGGCGTGGCAGGCCTGATCCGCCAGGATGCCTGAACGAATCCATAAATGATAGTTTATGGTTTTGCTATGAAACTTTAATTATCATAAATCGATTGCCATTCCTATGCTTGTCTCAATCCAACTGCCAGCGTGCATCCGAGGAGACCAGCATGAACACAGCCCAACAGGAAAGCCGCCACGCCGCCGTCACGGTCGGCGCCGACAACCAGCCGATCCCGCGCGAGACCCAGCTCGCGGCGTATAACGCGGCCTTCATCGAACTCGGGCTGCGCTTTCGCTGGGACGCCGCCATGTACGAATGGCTGTGCGGCATCGAATGCGAAAAGGGTCGCGTGGCCCGCTATATCGAGGACCACCACCCCCACCTGCTGGCCGCCTACGACGCCGCGTTCCTGAGCGGGCTGATCTTCGAGAAAAAGAACGAGTACCTGCGCGCGGTCGGCCACCTCAACTGAGCGGCCCGATCGGTTTACGGCGAGGCGCGCGACAGCGGCCTCGCCGTTTTTTGTTCAACTGACCTTGGCCACCATCAGGTAGAAGATGGCCAGGAACGAGAACAGCGCCGGAAAGCCCAGCCCGAACCACCACCAGAACAGGCGCCAGTAGGCGCGCGGCAGCTGCGGCCCGGTACAGTCCAGCGCCACGTCGCGCATGCGCTTCTGCAGCCAGACCACCGGCAGCCAGCAGGCAATGGCTACCGCGTAAAGCACCACCGACCACTTCAGCCACGGCACCGACCACGAGAAACCGGCCATCTTCACCAGCGCATAGCCGGTCAGCGGCTGCAGGATCGCGGTGGAAGCGGTGAAGATCCAGTCGGCGATCACGACCATGCGCGCGGTCGCGGCGACGGTGCGGACGTTGCGCGTCAGGGTCGCGCCGACCAGGTAGAAGGCGCTGCCCACGCCGGTGCCGAACAGGAAGGTGGCCGACAGGATATGCAGCCATTTCAGCGTGACGTAGTCCATGCCCGCTCCTCGGTCAGGTGCAGCCACCACAGCGCGGCCAGCATCGGCACGTTCTTGCTGAGCGGGCCATACGGATGCAGCCAGTATTCCGGCAGGCGCACGCTGATGATGGCGGTGTAGCCCAGGATCAGCGCGATCTGCGCGAGCCAGAGCCAGCGCGGGCGTCGCGGCAGCACGCACAGCACGCCGAAGGCCAGGTCGAGCAGCGCGGCCCCATACAGCGCCGGCGGCTGCAGCGCCGGCGGCACGCCCGCGCGCGCCAGCAGCGCGTAGCTGTCGGCCACCGGGTACAGCCCCAGCGAAACCGCCGCGGTGACGATCCACACAAAGGCCAGGCTCCAGCGCAACAGCGGATGGATCCAGCGCTGCAGCGCCTGCGCGCGCAACGCGCCGCGCAGTCCCGGCGGGATGAATGCAGCCACCGCCCGCGGCGGGCGCCCGAGTACGCGCGCAAGCCCGGAAGGATCCGCCACGTTGCCCTGGTCCAGCATGGTCAGCGCATCGCGCCCGAGCACGCCGCCGCTGACGCGTTCGGCCAGCGGCATCACCGCGCGGGCCAGTGCGCGCGGCAGCGGCAACAGCCAGGCCTTGCCGCGCAAACCCAGGCCATGGCGCAACGCCTGCAGGTAGCTGGCCAGCGGCATCGGCGCCGGGCCCACCAGCGCCAACCGGCCGGAGCGCCAGGGCGCAGCGCCGCCCCACTCGCTCAGCAATGCCACGATGGCCTGCGCCACGTCGTCGACATGGACCGGCTGCACCGGCTGCCCGCCGCCGCCGGGCAGCGCCAGGCAGGGCAGCGTCGCCAGCGCGCAGAACAGCTGCGCACTGGTGCCGTCGGCACCGAAAACCAGCGACGGCTGCAGCACCACGGCGTCGATGCCGAGGCCGAGCAGGTGCTGGTCGGCCGCGCGCTTGCTGCGATGGAACGCGGTCAGCGCGTGCTCGTCGGCACCCAGCGCCGACATCTGCACCACCAGCCGCACCCGCTGCCGCACGCAGGCATCGAACAGCGCCTGTGGCGCGGCGCGGTGCAGCACGTCGAAACGCTGGGTAGCGCTCTCGCGGAAGATGCCGACCAGATTGACGACGGCATCGACGTCTGCCAGCAACGGTGCCCAGTCCGCCGCCGCCGTCATCCGCGCAAAATCGACGGCACGAAATTCGCTTGCCGTGCAGGCATGGCCGCCATGCGGCGCTTCGGCTGCATCGTGCGCAGGCACGTGCCGCACCCCCGCTATCACATGGAATCCTCCAGCCAGCATTGCCGCGCAGGCATGCCGGCCGATAAAGCCGCTGGCACCGAGCACGAGCACGCGGCGGATGCGGCCACGGTGCTGCGCCGGGCCGCGGTCTCGGGCACTTGCGCCAGCCTGTTGTCCACCGGCATGCTCGCCTGCGGCGGCAGCGTCGACTGCGGCAGCGCGTTCGCGCCCGTCAATGCCGTCAGCCACTGGATCTGGGGGGAGCGCGCCATGCACGTCGACCGGCCGTCGGTGCGGCACACCGTGCTGGGCTATGTCATCCACCATGCGATGTCGGTGTTCTGGGCGGCGTTCTACGAAGGCGCGCTGGCCGTCGGCGGTGCCGATCGTGATGCCCGCCCCAGCGCCGGCCCCACCGCGCCTGCGCGCGTGATAGGCGGCCTCGCGATTGCCGGCATTGCATGTTTCGTCGACCTGAAGTGCACGCCCCGGCGGCTTACTCCCGGTTTCGAGCGCCGGCTCTCGCCCGCCATGCTGGCGCTGGTCTACGTTGCCTTCGGGCTGGCGCTGCCGCTGGGCGAGATGCTGCTGCGGCACGCCGGAAAACGCGCTTGAGTCCGGGCCCGGTTCGGGGTCCTTGTCCGTCCTTCTGCACGTCCCGCTGCACGCAGCGCCAGTAATTTTCACACGGCTCTCCCGGTTTTACCGTTGCCGCGGCGCCCGGGCGGGCCCTGGTGTTGCGCCCGGCAACGCGCTGCACCAGCCGTGCAAGCTCCACGCCACCGTGCGCCCGGCGCCGGACAGCAGCGCGTGCGGGAAATCGCCGTAACCGGCGGCGCGCGCCGTGTCGGCCTGACTGCACGCCGCGCGGACTACGTCGGGACTGAGCCAGGCGGCGCTGGCCGACCTCGATGCATCGACAGCGGCCGGGCCGTGTCCGACGCGTACCAGCCAGCGCGCGTGCGCGGGCTGGAAAGCCTGCCCGAGGCGTGACTTACCCCCGGCGCCGGCCAGACGCACCGGCGCGACCGGCGCCGCGCCGTACGGCACCAGTCCAGGCTGGACCGGCCGGCCGTGTCCAGGCCGTCGCAATCGCAGCAGGCGCCTCAGGCCTGTTCCTTGACCTGGCTTTCCAGCTCCACCAGCCGCTTCTTCAGCGCCCGCTCCTCCTGGAAGCGCGCGGTCTCGTCGCGGATCACCGCGACGATGCCGGTGACGGCGCCGGCGTCGTCCTTGAGCAGCGCCACGGTGAAGGCAATCGACAACGCCTTGCCGTCCTTGCCGACCGCCGGCACCTTGAGCAGGTCATGGCCGTAGCGCGTGATGCCGGTCGCCATGGTCTTGTCGTAGCCCTCCCAGTGCCGCCCGCGCAGCCGCTCGGGGATGATCAGGTCCAGCGACTGGCCCATGACCTCGGCCTGGGTGAAGCCGAACATGCGCTCGGCCGCGGGATTCCACAGGGTGATGGCGCCCTTGGCGTCGGAGATGATGATGGCGTCGCCGATGGCGGACACCAGTTGCGCGTAGTCGATCTGTTCTGTCATGGGGATTCCCTCTCGTCATCTGCAAACGGCAGCGGCCGGGGCGCGCCGGTGCCATCAAGGTAGCGTGCCACATCGCGGCGCCACAAGCAAAAACGCCGGAGCCCGCTTTACGCGCGGCCCCGGCGTCGGCGCCGGCACGGGTGCCGGCGGTCGGCGTCAGATCACCTGGGCCTCGCGCAGGCGCTTGATGTCTTCCGCACCGTAGCCCAGGCCGGCCAGCACCTCTTCGCTATGCTCGCCCAGCAGCGGCGACCCGGTAATCTCCGGCTTCAGGTCGGAGAACTTGATCGGGCTGCCCACCGTCAGGTAGCTGCCGCGCTCCTTGTGCGGCACCTCGGTGATGCTGCCGCTGGCACGCAGCGACGGATCGGCGGCAATCTCCTTCATCGACAGCACCGGCGCGCACGGGATGTCGAACTTGCGCAGGATGTCGACCGCCTCGTACTTGGTCTTGTCGGCCAGCCATTGCTCGATGGTGTTGAAGATATCGAAGATATGCGGCTGGCGCGCCTTGGCAGTGGCGTAGTTGGGATCGTCGATCCATTCCGGCTTGCCCAGCGCCTTGCAGATCGGCTCCCAGGCATGGCCCTGGATGGTGAAGTAGATATAGGCGTTGGGGTCGGTCTCCCAGCCCTTGCACTTCAGCACCCAGCCCGGCTGGCCGCCGCCGCCCGCGTTGCCGCCGCGCGGCACCACGTCGCTGAAGGTGCCATGCGGATACTGCGGGTACTCTTCCAGGTAGCCCAGGCGGTCCAGGCGCTGCTGGTCGCGCAGCTTGACCCGGCACAGGTTCAGCACCGCATCCTGCATCGACACCGCGACCTTCTGGCCCTTGCCGGTCTTGTCGCGGCCGATCAGCGCGGTCAGGATGCCGATCGCCAGGTGCATGCCAGTGTTGGAATCGCCCAGCGCCGCCGCGGACACCGTGGGCGGGCCGTCCCAGAAGCCGGTGGTCGAGGCCGCGCCGCCGGCGCATTGCGCCACGTTCTCGTAGACCTTCAGGTCTTCATAGTGATGGCCGTCGCTGAAGCCCTTGACCGAAGCCACGATCATCTTCGGGTTCAGCTCGTTGATACGCTCCCACGAAAAGCCCATGCGGTCCAGCGCGCCCGGGCCGAAGTTCTCGACCAGCACGTCCGACTCGCGGATCAGCTGCTCCAGGATCTTCTTGCCTTCCGGCTTCTTCGTGTCCAGCGTGAGCGAACGCTTGTTGCTGTTGAGCATGGTGAAGTACAGCGCGTCGACATCCGGGATGTCGCGCAGCTGGGTGCGCGTCACGTCGCCGGAACCCGGGCGCTCGACCTTGATCACGTCGGCGCCGAACCATGCCAGCAACTGGGTGCAGGCCGGCCCCGCCTGGACGTGCGTGAAGTCGATGATCTTGATGCCGTTGAGTGGGAGGTTCACGTTCGTCTCCTATTGGATGAGGGGGTGAAATTCGGTTGGATTACTTCTTGGCCGAGCTTTGCGGATTGAGGTTGGTCAGGCGGCCGCTTTCGGTGCCGGCTGCGGGGTCGATGACGGCGTTGACCAGCGTCGGCCTGCCCGAGCGCAGCGCTTCGTTCACCGCGGCCTCGAGCTCCGCCGGCGTGGTGACGTTGGCGCCGACGCCTCCGAACGCTTCCATCATCTTGTCGTAGCGCGCACCCGGGACGAAGGTGGTGACCGCCGGGTCGGTGCCGCCGGTGGGGTTCTTGTCGATGCCCTTGTAGACGCCGTTGTTGTTGAAGATGACGATGCAGACCGGCAGGTTGTAGCGGCAGATGGTCTCGACTTCCATGCCCGAGAAACCGAAGGCGCTGTCGCCGCACAGCGCCAGCACCGGCTTGCCGGTCTCGACCGCCGCAGCCACCGCGTAGCCCATGCCCACGCCCATCACGCCCCAGGTGCCCACGTCCAGGCGCTTGCGCGGCTCGTACATGTCGATCACGGCGCGGGCGTAGTCCAGCGTGTTCGCGCCTTCGTTGACGAACGAGATGCCCGGGTTGGCCTTGACCACGTCCTTGAGCACGCCCAGCGCGCCGTGGAAGTTCATCGGAGCGGCATCCTTGGCCTTGGCCAGGGTCTCGGCCATCTTCGCCAGGTTGGTGTCGCGGCGGTCCGTCACCGCGTTGAGCCAGTCGGCGCCCGGCTTGGCGAAGTCATTGCCGATCTTGTCGAGCAGCGCCGTGACGCACGAGCCGATGTCACCGACTACCGGCGCGGCGATGGCGACGTTGCTGTCCATCTCGGTCGGTGCGATGTCGATCTGGATGAACTGCTTGGGCTTGCCCCAGGTCTTGCCCTTGCCGTGCGAGAGCAGCCAGTTCAGGCGGGCGCCGACCAGCAGCACCACGTCGGCTTCGGCCAGCACATAGGAGCGCGCCGCCGAAGCCGACTGCGGATGCGTATCGGGCAGCAGGCCCTTGGCCATCGACATCGGCAGGTACGGGATGCCGGTCTTCTCGACCAGCTTGCGCAGGTCCGCCTCGGCGCGTGCGTAGGCGGCACCCTTGCCGATCAGGATCAGCGGCCGCCTGGCGGTCTTCAGCAGCGCGACCGCGCGCTCGACCGAGTCCGGTGCGGGCAGCTGACGCGGCGCCGGGTCCACCACCTTGATCAGCGACTGCTTGCCCTTTTCGGCTTCCAGCGACTGGCCCAGCAGCTTGGCCGGCAGGTCCAGGTACACGCCGCCGGGGCGGCCCGACACGGCGGCGCGGATAGCACGCGCGACGCCGACGCCGATGTCTTCGGCGTGCAGCACGCGGAACGCCGCCTTGGCGTGCGGACGGGCGATCGCCAGCTGGTCCATCTCTTCGTAGTCACCCTGCTGCAGGTCGACGATCTCGCGCTCGCTCGAGCCGCTGATCAGGATCATCGGGAAGCAGTTGGTGGTGGCATGCGCCAGCGCCGTCAGCCCGTTCAGGAACCCCGGCGCGGAGACGGTCAGGCAGACGCCCGGCTTCTGCGTCAGGAAGCCCGCAATCGCCGCGGCGTTGCCGGCGTTCTGCTCGTGGCGGAAGCTGATGACGCGCATGCCGTTGGCCTGCGCCAGACGGGCCAGATCGGTGACCGGAATGCCGGGCAGGCCGTAGATGTTTTCGATGCCGTTCAGCTTCAGCGCGTCGATGACCAGATGAAAACCATCGGTTTGTGCCTGATGTTCTTCCGCGGCGTGACGCTGCAGCTCGTTTCCGACTTCTGCCATGGTTGCTTCCTTCTATGCAAATTGACTGGGGTGGGAATTTTTGTGACTCAGGCTGCCGCGGGAATGACTGGGGCCCGCTTCGCTACGACTTCCGACATGCTTGGTCTCCTTTTGGACTTGTGTTCGTGGTGCGCGGGGGCTGTGCCCTGCTGCGGCCGGTGCCGGTTCCGTTCGACCGGTCTTGATGACATACGGTATGTGATATATCAGAGAACGGCAAGCTCTTTTCCATCTCTGCGACCAACTTTCGTCAGTGCACTGCAGCAAAGCTGCCTGGATCTACTCGCCAATCAGCCCAACGCCTCGATCCATGGCCATTTATTCGCATTCCACACAGATACGTCTCTCCCCCGCCAGTCGCACGGGAGAGAGGCCAACTCGAAGATATATTACATACAACGTTTCACCGGCGTATGAGGGTGGTGACGCCCTGCCAAAGCGTCAGGCGGCGCGCGGCCTATTCACTGCGGCTCGCCAGGCCTCCCTCGGCCACTGGCAGCGCCGACGCCGAATGGCCAGTAATGAACCGCTTGCGCATCGGCGCCAGCACCAGTTTCGCCGACAGGCCCGCCGCGATCGTCACGACCGCTGCCACGGTGAATACCGCTTCCCAGCCCCCGCGCGCGGACAGGACCGAGGCCAGCGGCACCAGCATCGCCGCGGTCCCCTTGGCGGTGTACAGCGTGCCCGCGTTGGCCGCCGCGAACTTGCTGCCGAAGGTGTCCGCGCACAACGCCGGGAAGATCGAGAAGATCTCGCCCCAGAACAGGAAGGTCAGCGCCGCGAAGAACATGAACCAGTACGGGTTGTGCCCCAGCTGCATCAGGCCCAGCAGCGCCAGCCCTTCGCCGATGAAGATCACGAACATCGTGTTCTCGCGGCCGAACCGGTCCGACAGGAAGCCGCACAGCGGGCGCGTGAAGCCATTGCACAGGTTGTCTATCGACAGCGTCATCGTCAGCAGCGGCAAGGTCAGCCCCAGCAGCGTCACCGGCATCGACGCAAAGCCGTAGTCCTTGGCGATCGGCCCCAGTTGCGCGGTCGCCATGATGCCGCCCGCCGCCACCGCGACAAAGCTGGCATAGATCAGCCAGAACACCGGCGTCTTCACCATCTGCGCCGGCGTGTACTCGACCGGATTGGTCAGTACCGCCTTCGCCGCCACGGCGCCCTTGGGCGGCGTGGGCTTCACCAGCAGCAGCGCCAGCACAAAGATGCTTACCCCCTGCAGGATGCCGAAGAACAGGAAGGCCTTCTCATAGCCCGCGCTCTGGATCATGCTGGCGATCGGAATCACGGTGATGGCCGCGCCCGCACCGAAGCCCGCCGCGGTCAGGCCGGCAGCCAGGCCGCGCTTGTCCGGAAACCACTTCAGCGCGTTGCCGACGCAGGTTCCGTAGACGCCGCCGGCGCCGATGCCTGCGATCACCGCGGCCACATACAACTCCGGCAGCGTGGTCGCATACGCATTCATCACCCATGCCAGCCCCGCGCAGATCGCCCCGCCGGCCACCACCGGGCGCGGGCCGAACTTGTCGACCAGCCAGCCTTCCAGCGGCACCAGCCAGGTCTCGGTGACAATGAAGATCGAAAATGCCACCTGGATCGCCGATGCGCCCCAGTGATGCCTGGCGTCCATCGGTGACACGAACAGCGTCCAGCCGTACTGCAAATTCGCCACCAGACCCATGCACACCACGCCGATTGCCAGCTGGATCCAGCGGTTCTGCAACCCGCGCCCGTTCACGTCATCGCGACCGGCGGGGGCCGATGCTTCCCATTGCGCCATCTGTCTTGTCTCCTGGTACGTTCTTGTTTGCGCCCTGGCGGGCGCATCAGGGCTTTGTGGATTGCCCTTCTCGCAGTTGGACCGGCGCCTGGCATTGCGGCACGTGAAGTCGTGGATTGATGCTACCTGAAGCTTAATTTGACAAGTCTTAAAGTTTTTTATCGTTTCTATTCACGACCCTTTATATAAAGCGGAACTGGCATGAATCGCCGCCTCCGCCGGGCATGGCTGCGGTTTGCCAATGCAAAAGCCACCGGGGCCCGCCGGGAAGCGGGCCGCGGTGGCTTGCATCCATCGATACCGCGCCGCGACCGGCGGTCAGGCAGGCGCTTCCTCCAGCTGCCGCAGCAGCGCATCGACGCTGCCCTTGGCGTCGCCGAACCACATGCGGGTGTTGTCCTTGTAGAACAGCGGGTTGTCGACCCCTGCGTAACCCGCGGCCATGCTGCGCTTGGACACCACCACGGTCTTGGCCTTCCACACCTCCAGCACCGGCATGCCCGCAATCGGGCTGGCGGGGTCTTCCAGCGCGCCCGGGTTGACGATGTCGTTGGCGCCGACCACCAGCACCACGTCGGCCTTGTCGAAGTCGTCGTTGATCTCTTCCATTTCCAGCACGATGTCGTAGGGCACGCGCGCCTCGGCCAGCAGCACGTTCATGTGCCCCGGCAGGCGACCGGCCACCGGATGGATGCCGAAGCGCACGTTGACGCCCTGCGCACGCAAGCGCCGCGCAATTTCGCTGATGGTGCCCTGCGCCTGCGCCACCGCCATGCCGTAGCCCGGCACGATGATGACCTCGTTGGCGTCCTTGAGCAGGCTGCTGACCTCCTCGCTCGACACCGGCAACACCTCGCCCTGCTCGGTCGCCGCGCCCTGCGCCTGCACCGCGCCGAAGCCGCCCAGGATCACCGCCAGGAACTTGCGGTTCATCGCCTTGCACATGATGTAGCTGAGGATGGCGCCGCTCGACCCCACCAGCGCGCCGGTAATGATCAGCAGGTCGTTGCCCAGCATGAAGCCGGTCGCCGCCGCCGCCCAGCCGGAGTAACTGTTGAGCATCGACACCACCACCGGCATGTCGGCGCCGCCGATGGCCAGCACCAGGTGCGCGCCGACCAGCAGCGCGATCACCGTCATCGCCGCCAGCGGCACCAGCCCCTGCTGCGGATCCGGCGCCGCCAGGAAGGCATAGCCCAGCCACACGCACACCATCAGCGCGCCGGCGTTGAGCACGTGGCGCCCCGGCAGCAGCAGCGGCTTGCCGCCCATGGTGCCCTGCAGCTTGAGGAAGGCGATGATCGACCCGGTGAAGGTGACCGCGCCGATCAGGATGCCGAGGTAGGTCTCGACCTCATGGATCGCCTTCTCGGCGCCGCTGAGCGTGCTCGGCTCCAGGTAGCTGGCGTAGCCGACCAGCACCGCGGCCAGGCCGACGAAGCTGTGCAGCACCGCCACCAGTTGCGGCATCTGCGTCATCTCGACGCGTTTGGCCAGCATGGCGCCGGCCATGCCCCCCACCACCATCGCCACGATGATGATGGCAATGCCGTCGGCACTGCCGGCCAGCACCGTGGTCATGACCGCGATCACCATGCCGGCGATGCCAAGCATGTTGCCGCGCCGTGCGGTGGCGGGATGGCTCAGTCCGCTCAGGCTGAGGATGAACAGCGCGCTGGCGGCGAGGTAAGCGATATTGCTGATTCCGGATGGCATGGTTCTCTCCCTGGCCTTAGTCGCGCTGGAACATCTTCAGCATGCGCTGCGTCACCAGGAAGCCCCCGGCGATATTGATGGTGGCCACCAGCACCGCGCAGCCCGCGATCACCGCCGTCAGCAGCGAGGGCTTGCCCAGCTGCACCAGCGCCCCCACCACGATGATCCCGCTGATGGCATTGGTCACGCTCATCAGCGGCGTGTGCAGCGCCGCCGTGACGTTCCACACCACCTGGTAGCCGACGAAGATCGCCAGCACGAACACCGTGAAATGCGCCATGAAGGCCGGTGGCGCGACCGCGCCCAGTCCCAGCAGCGCAGCGGCCGCCAGGACCAGTGCCATCAGCGTCGTGCCGGTGCGGCGGCGCGCCGGCGCGGCTTCGGCCGGCGCCGGGACCTCCGCCGGCGCCTGCTGCTGCGGCACCGCCACCGTCAGCGGCGGTGGGGGCCAGGTCACCGCGCCCTGGTGCAGCACGGTCGCGCCGCGGATCATTTCGTCGTCCATGTTCACCACCAGCTGGCCGTCCTTGCCCGGCGTCAGCTCGCTCAGCAGGTGGCGGATATTGGTGGCATAGAGCTGGCTCGCCTGCGCCGCCATGCGGCTGGGCAGGTCGGTGTAGCCGATGATGGTGACGCCGTCGCGGCGCACGCTTTCGCCCGGCACGGTCAGCACACAGTTGCCGCCCTGCTCCGCGGCCAGGTCGACCACCACGCTGCCGGCGCGCATCAGCCCGATGGTGCCGGCCTCCAGCAGCCTGGGCGCGGGCTTGCCGGGGATCAGCGCGGTGGTGATGATGATGTCGACCTCGCGCGCCTGCTCGGCAAAGAGCCGCATCTCCGCTTCGATAAAGGCCGGGCTCATTTCCCTGGCGTAGCCGCCGCTGCCGCTGCCGTCCTCTTCGATCTCGACGGTGAGGAATTCCGCGCCCAGGCTCTCGATCTGCTGGCGCACCACCGGCCGCGTATCGAAGGCGCGCACCACCGCGCCCAGGCTGCGCGCCGCGCCGATCGCCGCCAGCCCCGCCACGCCGGCGCCGATCACCAGCACGCGCGCCGGCGGGATCTTGCCCGCGGCGGTGATCTGCCCGGCGAAGGGCCTGCCGAAGGCGTGCGCGGCTTCGATCACCGCGCGGTAGCCGGCCATGTTGGCCATCGAGCTGAGCGCATCCAGCTTCTGCGCGCGCGAGATGCGCGGCACGCAGTCCATCGCCAGCACCGTGGCGCCGCGCTGCGCCAGGCGCTCGAGCATCGGCATCTGCTGCGCCGGCCAGACAAAGCCGATCAGCGTGGCATGCTTCTTCAGCAGCGCCGCCTCTTCCACCCCCAGGCCGGGATGGACCTGCGGCGGGCGCACCTTGACCACCACGTCGACCGAGGCCCACAGGCTGGCCGCATCGACAATGGCCGCGCCGGCGGCGCGGTAGTCGTCGTCCGAGAACGACGCCTCGAGGCCGGCACCGGTCTCCACCACCACCTGATAGCCGAGCTTGAGCAGTTCCTTGACCGAGTCCGGGGTCGCGGCAACGCGCCGCTCGCCCGGGTGGACCTCGCGCGGCACACCGATCGTCATTGGCATGGCATTCACCGTTTCAGGAAAGGGATCTGGCGCCGGCTCAGCCGCGCACGTGGTTGACCAGCGAACCGATGCCGGCGATCGACACCTCGACCACGGCGCCGTCCTTCATCGAACCCACGCCCAGCGAGGTGCCCACGGCAATCACGTCGCCCGGCATCAGCGTCAGGTCCTGCGAGATCCGGCTGACCTGCTCCTCGGGCGAGAAGATCATGTCCGACAGCGGGTAGTTCTGCCGCTCCACCCCGTCCAGCCGCGTGACCACGCTGGCGGTTTTCCAGGGGAAGCCGGTGACGATGGCCGGGCCGATGCAGCCGAAGGTGTCGAAGCCCTTGGCGCGGGTCCATTGCGGGAAATTCGGATCGGCGGTGATCAGCTCGGCCGCGGTCACGTCGTTGACGATGGTGTAGCCGAAGATATGGGCGCCGGCCTCTGCCACCGTCACGTTGCGCGCCTTCTTGCCGATGACGATGCCGAGCTCGCCCTCGTAGACGATCTTGCCGTCGTAGCTCCTGGGACGCTGCACGGCGTCGTTGGGACCGGCCAGCGACGAGGCCGGCTTGATCAGGAACAGCGGGTGCGTCGGCACCGGTTTTTCCAGTTTGCGCGCGAGCGCGTGGAAGTTGTTCCACAGCGCCACCACCTTGCCCGGCGCGCACGGCGCGACCACGGTCAGCGCGGCGCGGTCATGCACGGCGCCGGTGGGGCTGGGATTGTCGAAGCCGTCGCGGTCATATTCGACCACGCGGTTGCGGTCGGCCTCATCGATGCGGCCATGGCCGACGCTGCCGTCGGCGCGGCGAAAACGAATCCAGGTTTGCACAGCATGCTCCTTGCGCAGGCAAAGGAAGGCCCGCCTGCGCCGATGTCGGTTGCAGGGATCTCGAAAAGGGAGGAAAAGCAGGACGGCGCCGCGCCCGTCGTTCCCGCGCGGGCGGGAATGACGGCGGCGATCGCGTCAGGCCGGCCTCATACCGCGCCGGCCAGCTTCATCGCGGCGATCTGCGCGGGGGTGCGGCCCAGCCACTCGAGGATCTCCTCGGTGTGCTCGCCCAGCAGCGGCGAGCGTTCCACCTGCACCGGCGAGGCCGACAGCGTGATCGGGCAGCCCAGCTGCACGTAGTTGCCGCGCTGCGGATGCTCGAGCTCGACCAGGTAGCCGCGCTGGTACAGCGACTCGTCCTCGATCAGGTCCTTCATCGACAGGATCGGACCGCACGGCACATCGACCTCGTTCAGCGCCGCCATCACCTCGAACTTGCTGATGCCGCGCGTCCATTTCTCGATCACGGCGAAGCAGTCGGTCAGGTGCTTGAGGCGCGCTTCGGGCGTCGCGTAGTCCGGGTTGGTGATCAGGTCCTCGCGCCCGCACAGGCGCATCAGCGGCTCCCAGCCCTGCGGCTGGATGATGACGTAGACGTAGTCGTTGGGGCCGCCCGGCGCGCACCGCAGCGCCGCGCCCGGCTGCCCGCCGCCCGAGGCATTGCCCGCGCGCGGCACGTGGTCGCCGAAGTCCTCGTTGGGATACTCACGCAGCGGTCCGTTTGCCAGGCGCTGCTGGTCGCGCAGCTTGACCCGGCACAGGTTCAGCACCGCGTCCTGCATCGCCACTTCCACGCGCTGGCCGCGGCCGGTGTGCTCGCGCTGCAGCAGCGCGGCCAGGATGCCGACCACGGCATGCACGCCGGTGCCGGAGTCGCCGATCTGCGCGCCGGTCACGGTGGGCACGCCGTCGGCCTCGCCGGTGGTCGAAGCCGAGCCGCCCATGCACTGCGCCACGTTCTCGTAGGCCTTGCAGTCGGCGTACGGGCCCGGGCCGAAGCCCTTGATCGAGGCGTAGACCAGGCGCGGGTTCAGGTCCTGCATGTGGTCCCAGTCGAAGCCCGCGCGCGCCAGCACGCCGGGGCCGAAGTTCTCGATCAGCACGTCGCTGCGCTGGATCAGGTCCTCGAGCAGCGCCTTGCCTTCGGGCGTCTTCATGTTCAGCGTCAGGCTGCGCTTGTTCGAGTTGAGCATGGTGAAGTACAGGCTGTCGGCGTTGGGCACGTCGCGCAGCTGGCTGCGCGTGATGTCGCCGCGTCCCGGCATTTCCACCTTGATCACGTCCGCGCCCAGCCACGCCATCAACTGCGTCGCCGACGGGCCTGCCTGGACGTGGGTCATGTCCAGGATGCGCACACCTTGCAGGGCTTTGGTTTCCATTGCGAAGGGTCTCCTCTTCCGCTATTAGTAGTCTCTGATGACATACGGTATGTGATATATCAGAAGAGAGCAAGAGGAGTTTGGCGCTTCCGACGCAAATATCGACGATGCGACGCAGCACACCGGCGCTATCAGTTACGGCGGGTATAAAAGCGGACGGTTTCATTGCTGGACCGGCATAAAGACGCAGGCGCTTTTCACATTGATATATCACACACCATTTAGCGAAATGGCCTTCGTATGCATTCACGGCCCCAAAAAGCAAAGCGGCGGACCTGAGTCCGCCGCTTTATCCGTCCGGCTGGTGCCCGTGTCAGTCCAGGAAATCGCAGTGTTTCTCGACGTAGTCGGCGAGGTCCAGGGAATGCTGCCGCACCAGCCGCTCTGCCAGTTCGGTGTCCCGCCTCTCCAGCGCCTCGATGATGCGCAGGTGGTCGACGATGGAGCGCGCCGCGCGGTCGCTCTGCGAGATCGTCATCTTCCGGATCGCGCGCACGTGGATAAATATGTTGCGGATCGTGTCCATGATGATCTGCGACTTGGACAGCTGCACGATCGCCTGGTGGAACGCGATATTGGCGTCCGAATACTCTTCGATGTGCTCGGCCGGGGTCGAGTCTCGGAAGCTGTCGAACATGCGGCGCAGCTGTGCGATCTCGGCGTCGGTGGCGTTCTCGGTGGCCAGCCTGGCCGCCATGCTTTCGAGCGCGGCCCACATCTGGATCATCTCGACGATCTCGCGCTTGGTCTTGCGCATGATGTAGATGCCGCGCCGCGGCACGGTGCGCAGGAAGCCTTCCTGCTCCAGCAGCGTCATGGCCTCGCGGATCGGCGTGCGGCTGACGCCCATGGCCTCGCTCAGCACGCGCTCGTCCAGCCGGATCTCGTCACGCGACTGGTAGATGTCGGCGTCGGCGATGGCCTGCCGCAGCATGGCGTAAGCCTGGTCGCGCAGGCTGGCGCCGGCGTTGATCGGTTGTACCGACAGGGACAGCCCGTTGGGCTGGACGATGGATTGGCTTTGCGCAGACATGGATGTGCTCGTGTGAGACCGGCGGCCGGGGCGCCGGAATGGCGCCCGCCGCATTGCTGCACAGCTTAGCAAAAACGCCTGACCCATTATGAAAACGCATCAAACGATGCGCAATCCACATGCATCGGCACAAAAGCGGTGCGCGGCCTGTCGTATATGGTATATCACAATCGCCCTGCCTTCCCGTTTCGCGAGCCGGGCCGGCGTCACGTCGCATGCCCGGCTCGCGCCTTGGGGACGCCCCACCCGCAGGGCATCCCCCGGCGCCTCAGGCGGCAAGCTTCGCCATCGCGTCGCGCTGCTTGACCAAACCGAGCACCGCATCGCACATCGGCGTCGGCTCGCCCACCAGCCGCCCCATTTCCTGCACCACCGTCAGCAGCGGGTCGATTTCCATGGCCCGGCCCGCCTCCAGGTCCTGCAGCATCGACGTCTTGTGGGCACCCACGGCGCCGGCGCCGTCGATACGCCGCTCCACGTCGACGCGGAACTTCACGCCGAAGCGCTCGGCAATGCCCTGCGCCTCCACCATCATCTGGCGCGACAGCGCGCGCGTGGCGGGGTCGGCGGTGATGACGTCGAGCGTGGCATGGGTCAGCGCGCTGATCGGGTTGAAGCACAGGTTGCCCCACAGCTTGAGCCAGATCTCGTCGCGGATGTTGTCGCGCACCGGGGCGTCGAGATCGGCGGCCATCATCATTTCGCTGAGCCGGGTCACGCGCGCGGAGCGGCTGCCGTCCGGCTCGCCCAGCGGGAACTTCTTGCCGTAGACATGCTTGATCACGCCTGGCGCGATGATTTCGGCGGCCGGATAGACCACGCAGCCGATGGCCCGCTCCGGACCCAGGCGTTGCCACTGGCGCCCGCCCGGATCGACGCTTTCGAGCGTGCGCCCGGCCAGCTCGCCGCCGTGCTTGTAGAAGTACCAGTAAGGAATGCCGTTGACGCCGGTCACGATCGCGGTGTCCGGCCCCAGCAGCGGCTGCATCTGGTCCACCACGCCGGGTACCGAATGCGCCTTGAGGGTGATGAACACATAGTCCTGGTGCCCGAGCTCACGGGGATCGCTGGTGCAGCGCACCTTCGCGGTCCGCTCCTCGCCGTCGATCAGCAGCTTGACGCCGTGCTCCTGCATCGCCGCGAGGTGGGGTCCGCGCGCGACGAAGCTGACTTCGGCCCCTGCGCGCGCCAGCTGTGCCCCGACATAGCCGCCGATGGCCCCGGCGCCGTAGATACAGACTTTCATATGCTGCCTCCTTGATGGCTCGATTGGATCTTTTGATATATCACATACTATATTTCATAAGTGCGCAAGGCAACCTGCACCGATGCCTTGCCGGCATGTCGTTATCTTTCCGTGACGGGCTGCGCGCCCAAGCGGCGCTGCGCTAACATGAAGCCTGCATGCGCCCTCCCATCACTCCGGAGCCTTCATGGAAGCGACGTTGGCATTGCTGCAGGATCCCGCCGCGTGGGCGGCACTGGCCACGCTGGTGGCGATGGAAATCGTGCTGGGGATCGACAACCTGATCTTCATTTCGATCCTGACCAACAAGCTGCCCGCGGAAATGCGGGAGAAGGCCCGCAAGATCGGCATCAGCCTGGCGCTGCTGCTGCGCCTGGGCCTGCTGGCGACCATTGCCTTCATCGTCACGCTGACCCAGCCGCTCTTCACTGTGCTGGGCCATGGCCTGTCGTGGCGCGACCTGATCCTGATCGCGGGCGGCGCCTTCCTGGTGTGGAAGGCCACGCGCGAAATCCATCACCACGTCACCGCCGCCGAGGAAGGCGAGGAAGGCGGCACGGCCCAGGCGGTGCACAGCTTTGCTTCCGCCATCGGCCAGATCCTGGTGCTGGACCTGGTGTTCTCGATCGACAGCATCATTACCGCGGTCGGCATGACCGAACACGTGCAGATCATGTTCGTGGCCGTCATCGCGGCGGTGATGGCAATGCTGTTCGCGGCGACGCCGCTGGCCAACTTCATCAACCGCAACCCCACCATCGTGATGCTGGCGCTGGCCTTCCTGATGATGATCGGCATGACGCTGATCGCCGAAGGCCTCGGCACGCACGTGCCCAAGGGCTACATCTATACGGCGATGGCGTTCTCGGCCTCGGTCGAGGGGCTGAACATGCTGGCGCGGCAACGACGCCGGCAGCGCCGCGCCGCGCGCGAGATGCGCGAGGCGCCCTGAGGCGCCCTGAGGCGCCCTGAGGCGCCCTGAGGCCCCTGAGGCCCCTGAGGCCCCTGAGGCCCCTGAGGCCCCTGAGGCCCCTGAGGCCCCTGAGGCCCCTGAGGCCCCTGAGGCGCCTTGAGGCGCCGGCGCCACCCGCTGTAACAGAGGGTGTCCGAACTTTTCCGCGGCGCCGGCGTCTTTTACAGTTCTGCACAATCCCGGACAATAAAAGGACGCTTTCACCACATGATGAATCGCCGAACCCTGCTGGTCTCCGCCACCGCCTCTGCCGCGCTTGCCGCGCTCGGCATTACCCCATCGGTGCTGGCAGCCAGCCGGATCAAGCTGGGCGAGGCGCAGCCGTTCGGCTTCGACGCCCTGATCGAGCGCGCCCGCGCGCTGGCCGGCAAGCCTTACGCGCCGCCGCCCGCGCCACCCGCGGAGGTGCTGTCCCGCATCGACTACGACGCCCACGGCAAGATCCGCTTCCGCACTGACGACGCGCTCTTTGCCAGCGGCCCGGGCCAGTTCCCGGTGACGTTCTTCCACCTCGGCACCTATTTCCGCAGCCCGGTGCGCATGCATGTGATCGAGCGCGCCAAGGGTGGCACCGGCAAGGCCCGCGAAATCGTCTATGACGATGCGTACTTCGACATGCCGGCCGACAGCCCCGCGCACAAGCTGCCGCCGGGCAGTGGCTTTGCCGGCTTCCGCTTCCAGGAAAGCCGCCTGGGCGACCAGAAAACGCGCGACTGGCGCAAGAACGACTGGGTGGCCTTCCTCGGCGCCTCGTATTTCCGCGCCATCGGCGAGCTGTACCAGTACGGCCTGTCCGCGCGCGGCATCGCCATCGACGTCGCCGAAGCGGGCAGGCAGGAAGAATTCCCGGCCTTCACCCATTTCTGGTTCGAGACTCCCGAGGGCAACAGCGACACCGTCACGGTTTACGCGCTACTGGATGGTCCGAGCATCTCTGGCGCCTACCGCTTCGTCATGCAGCGCGCCAAGGCCGTGATCATGGATGTCGAATGCGTGCTGTTCCTGCGCAAGGACGTGGCCCGGCTGGGGCTGGCGCCGCTGACCTCGATGTACTGGTTCTCCGAAAGCATCAAGGGCACCGCGGTCGACTGGCGCCCCGAAGTGCACGACTCCGACGGCCTGGCGCTGTGGAACGGCGCCGGCGAGCATATCTGGCGCCCGCTCAACAACCCGCCGCAGACCACCGCCTCGGCCTTCGCCGACGACAACCCGAAGGGCTTCGGGCTGCTGCAGCGAGACCGCCTGTTCGACCACTACCAGGACGGCGTCAACTACGAGCGCCGTCCGAGTTTGTGGGTGGAGCCGCGCGATGGCTGGGGCGCCGGCGCGGTACAGCTGGTGGAGCTGCGCACCGACGACGAGATCCACGACAACATCGTCGCCATGTGGGTGCCCAAGGCGCCGGCCAAGGCCGGCAACACCTACCGCCTGCGCTACCGGCTGCACTGGGCCGCCGACGAGCCTTACCCGTCGCCGCTGGCGCGCTGCGTCGCCACGCGCCTGGGCAACGGCGGCCAGCCGGGCCAGCCGCGGCCCAGGGGTGTGCGCAAGTTCATGGTCGAGTTCAAGGGCGCGCCGCTGGAAAAGCTGCCTTTCGGCGTCAAACCCGAAGCGGTGCTGACCGCCTCGCGCGGCACCTTTTCCTACGTCTTCACCGAAGCCGTGCCCAACGGCGTGGCCGGGCACTGGCGTGCCCAGTTCGACCTGACCACCGATGGCACCCAGCCGGTCGACCTGCGGCTGTTCCTGCGCCTGAACGGCAAGCCGCTGTCGGAAACCTGGCTGTACCAGTACCACCCGTTCCAGTCGCCGGCGGGCTGACGCCCCCGTCCGTGCGGCGCTGGCGCCGGGCCAGCCCCTTTACAGCTTATTGCGACACCGTGATGTCAGGCGCGCGCGAGCGGGTATGATGGCTGGCTACGACAGTTCCACTGCATCCGCCAGCCTCACATGATTTCTCAAGAGTTCGCCGGCGCCGCCGAAAGCGGCCAGGCTGCATCGCTCCCGCGCTCGGAGCGCGCCTACCAGCAGCTGCGCGCCGCCATCCAGGCCGGCCAGCTTTCCCCCGGCACCCGGCTGCGCGAGGTCGAACTGGCCGAAACCCTGGGGTTGTCGCGCACGCCGGTGCGCGAAGCGCTGTCCAGGCTGGAATCCGAGGGCCTGGTCGTCAACGAGCCCAATCGCGGCATGATGGTGACGCAGCTCGACGCCAGCATGGTCAGCGAGCTGTACGTGATGCGCGAAGTGCTGGAAGGCACCGCCGCCGCGCTGGCCGCGCGCCATGCCACCGACGTCGAGATCTCGCTGCTGCGCGATATCGTCGAGCGCGACCTCGCCATCGCCGACGACCCCGACCGGCTCGCCCTGAACAACCGGCTGTTCCATGAAACCCTGCACCGCTGCGCCCACAACCGCTACCTGCTGAAGACGCTGCGCTCGCTGCACGAATCCATGGCGCTGCTCGGGCGCACCACGCTGGCGGTGCCGGGGCGCGCGCGCAGCTCGTACGAAGAACACATCTCGCTGGTGGAAGCGCTGGAACAGCGCGATCCGACGCTGGCCGAGCAGATCGCGCGCCGGCATATCCAGCAGGCCTACAAGGTGCGGCTGTCGTTGTGGATCCAGGAGCAGTCGGGCAGCTGAGGCAGCGCCCGCGCGGTTCCGTCAGGCCGCCTGGGTCCGCGCCGTGCGCAGCGTGCCCAGGCTCAACACGAGCAGCGCCGCCAGGATCAGCACCACCGCCCCAAGTGTTTGCGGCGCGATCTGTTCGCCGCCCAGCCATGCGCCCATGGCCAGCGCCACCGGCGGGTTCACGTAGACATAGCTCGCCGCCAGAGTCTGACTGACCGTCGAGACCAGGTACATGTAAGCGGAGAATGCCACCAGCGACCCCGCCACCACCAGGTAGACCCAGGCCCAGCCAGCCTGCGCGCTGACCGATGCCGGCCACGGCTCCTGGCGCAGCAGCGACAGCGCCATCAGCACCGCGCCGCCGATCACCATCTCCGCGGCAAACGCCGCCGCCCCCGGCGGCAGGTCCAGCCGGCGCGCCAGTTGGGAGCCGAAAGACCAGCTCGCCACCGCCAGCAGCAGCGCCACCACGCCGCCGGTACTGACCCGGAATTCCGCGCCCGCGGTCAGCACCAGGATGCCGGTGCTGCCGATGGCGATCGCCACATATTCATACCACTTTGGCCGGTTGCCGAAGCACGCGCCCCAGATCAGCGCGAAGATCGGCATCGACCCGATCATCACCGTGGTCGCGCCAGAGGAAATGGTCTGCTCCGCAATGGCCGTCAGGCCCATGCCGCCCACCAGCAGGAACAGCGCCGGCACCGCGCAATGGCGCAATTGCCGCGCCGACGGCATCGGCGTGCCGCGCCAGGCCAGCCACGCGGCCAGCAGCAGGCCCGCGCACAGGAAGCGCGTGCCCATCATGAACAGCGGCGGAAAGCTCTCCAGCGTAAAGCGGATTGCCAGGTAGGTCGTGCCCCAGACCACATACGTGATCAACAGGCACAGCAGCACAAGCGGAGACATGGGCGCAAGGGATTCCGGAAAGGCATCCAAGATAGCCCTGAGCGCCGCGGCGGCAAAACGAAAAGCGCTGGCAAGTCTTGTGAGAGTTGCTCACAAAGCACTCCAACATCGCCGGCAAAGCAAAACCGGCCGCGTTCACCCGGGGCGGGCGCACGTATGGCCGGTTTTTCAACGCAGCCCGGAAGGGCCGCAACTACCGTACTGCTGGTGCCAGCGATCAGCCGTTGGCGTAGACCACCTTGGCCTTGCGGGCCTGGCTCTGCAGGCGCTCGATCACCGACTGCACGGCGGCGAAGGCGCGCTTCACGTCGTGGGCGAAGCCCAGGCTTTGCGTGCCGAGCTCGCGCTCGATGAGTTGGCGTTCCAGTTGATCGGTCAGCTTGATATCGGATTGGGTGTTCATGGCGTCCTTCCTTTCGGGATTACCCTTATGGGGTTTTCCCTGATTGTAGCAAAAGAATTGTCGCAATGCAGCATTAGGTGAAAGTACGTATGCTGGGACATCACAAGCTGTGCCGGACGAACTACTTCTCCCTGGGTTGTGTGTCGGCTGATGCGTATGTCCGAACGCTCGAGCGCCGGATCGCTGGCCTCAGCCCAGTCTTGTTCCTGTCACGCGGGCCAGCTCGCTCAGCAACCGATTTTGGAATTGCGTGTTGCGGACGACGGCGTGCGGCTCCTGCAGCCGTTGGTGGTACCAATACCCTCCGCTGGTCAGCGCCCGCGGATCGTTGCTGGTCGCCAGCCACTCCTGGGTCAGATGTCCCAGTCGAAGGTCGTCTGGCGCATTGGCACCACCCATCTTGGTGGGAACCCAGCCCGGATCGACTGCATTGCTGTACACGTCGGGCCACAGCCGCGCCACGGCTGCCGCCAGGGTCGTGATGAACAGCTTGCTTTCCGAATAGCCAGCTGTCCCGGTACGCCCGGACCAGTCGATGCCGTCAAGCGTCGCCCGGCCACCCTTGTGCATGCTGCTGCTCAGGTAGATCAGCCGCCTGGGGCGCCGGATCAGTGCCGTGAGCAGGTACGGCGCGACGACGTTGACAACCAGGACTTCGGGCCCGGACAGGATTCCCGCGTTGTGGATCACCGCGTCCATCGGGCCAATGGCGTTGACCTGCCGGGCCAGATCCCGTGTCTGCTCCAGGTGGGAAAGATCGCCGATGGTTGCGATGGCACCCTGCTCCACCAGCCCGCTGACGGCGGGCAGCCGCGCCTGGGAGCGAACGTGCACCACGACCTCATGCCCGCCGCCGAGCAGTGTCCGGGCCGCGGCATGGCCGAGACCATCGGACGAACCGGTGATGAAGATGCGGGACCTTCGGCCGGCGCTTCGTTGAGCGGGCGTCATGGCGGAATCCTTCTTGGGACTGGATGGGGATTGCGCCATCACGGTAGCGACGGTCAGCAGCGGCGCCATGACCAGCCCCGCACCCAGTTGCGCACCGTTCAGAATGAGTTTGCGGCGGTCCATGGCTCCTCCTGCGTCAGTCGTTATGGGTGGCGCTGTCGATGATAAACCGGCATTTCCCGGATGCGGACAACGGCAGTCCGGCCCGCGGCGCGCACGATTTCCATGTCGTCCATATGCCGATCCAGGCACAGCTGTAGAGATCTCTACATCGTTGAAGTGCGGGCTACAGGGCTCTACCATGCGCAGCATGACCGCGCTTACCAACCACTGGGCCCTGCTGATCGTCACGCTGCCGACGTCCGGCGCCACCGCCAGGATGCGGATCTGGCGCGCGGTCCGGACCATCGGTTGCGCCGCGCTGCGTGACGGCGCCTATCTGCTGCCCGCGGGCGAGGTGCAGATTTGCCAGTTGCGCGACCTCGCCCGCGAGGCCAGGGAAGAAGGCGGCCAGGCCTGGCTCCTGAACGTCCATGCGACCGATGCGGCGGAAGACAGCGCCTTGCGGCGGCTGTTTGACCGCAGCGCGGACTATGCCGAACTGCAGGCGGCCATCTCGGACGCGCGCCAGTCCTTGTCCGGCCAGGGGAGTAACGAACTCAACCGGCTGCATCGGCGCCATCGGCGCGCCTACGAGGCGATCCGCGCGATCGACTTCTTCCCGGACGAAGCCTCGAGCCGTGCCGAAGCCCAATGGAACGACTTCAGCCGCGCCATCGAGATCATCCAGTCTCCGGATGAACCCCGGGCGCGGGCGCGCACCATTGCGCGCCGGGATCCGGCGCAGTATCAGGGGCGGCTCTGGGCCACGCGCCGCCATCTGTGGGTGGATCGGGTCGCAAGCGCCTGGCTGATCCAGCGCTTCATCGATCCCCATGCACGCTTCCTGTGGCTCGACAGCCCGGCCAGTTGCCCGGAGGATGCGCTCGGCTTCGATTTCGACGGGGCGATCTTTACGCATGTCGGCGAGCGCGTCACCTTTGAAGTCCTGATGGCGAGCTTCGGCCTGGATGCGGACCGTGGCCTCGCCCGGCTCGGGGCCATGGTGCATGCGCTCGACGTCGGCGGAATCCCGGTAGCCGAAGCGAGCGGCTTCGAGGCGATGCTGGCCGGGGCACGTGCCAGGCTGCAGGACGATGATGCCGTGCTGGCCGAAGCCGGCGCGGTGCTGGATTCGCTATACACACACTTCTCGGCGACCAGGAAGTCCTGACTTGCCCCCTTCTTTTCGCTACCACCACGCGCCTCATGCAGGCAGCCGCCATGACATCCCCGGAACGCTCTGAACCTCCCACCTACTCACTTTGGCAGCTGGTGGTGTATTTCCTGCGCCTTGGCACACTAGGCTTCGGCGGGCCCGTCGCACTGGCCGGCTACATGCACCGCGACCTGGTCGAGCGGCGCGCCTGGATCGCCGAGGGGGATTACAAGGAAGGGCTGGCACTGGCCCAGCTGGCGCCGGGGCCGCTGGCCGCGCAGCTTGCCATCTACCTTGGCTACGTCCACTACCGGGTCGTCGGGGCCACGCTGATCGGCCTTGCCTTCGTGCTGCCATCGTTCCTGATGGTGCTGGCGCTGGGCTGGGCCTACGTCCGCTTTGGCGGTTTGACGTGGATGCAATCGGTGTTCTATGGCGTGGGCGCCGCCGTGATCGGCATTATCGCCATCAGCGCCTATAAGCTGACCACGAAAAGCGTGGGCAAGGACAAGCTGCTGTGGGCCATCTATCTGACGCTGGCCGCGGTGACCATCGTCACCGAGTCCGAAATCGCCTGGCTGTTCCTCGCGGCCGGCGTGCTGGCGTGGTTCTGGCGCGCGCCGCCAAGGTGGCTGCGGCAGAGCGGCGCCAATGCGCTTGCCGCGGCGCAGCTTCCGGCAGCGGGCGGCCTTGCGAGCATGCTGGACTGGCCGTTGCTGACCCAGATCGGCCTGTTCTTTGCCAAGGCCGGTGCCTTCGTGTTCGGCTCGGGCCTTGCCATCGTGCCTTTCCTCTACGGCGGCGTGGTGACGGAGCACCACTGGCTCAATGAAAAGCAGTTTGTCGATGCGGTCGCCGTGGCCATGATCACGCCCGGACCGGTGGTGATCACGGTGGGCTTTATCGGCTATCTGGTGGCCGGGCTGCCCGGCGCGTGCGTGGCGGCGCTGGCAACGTTCCTGCCGTGCTACCTGTTCACCGTGCTGCCCGCGCCCTACTTCAAGAAATACGGAAAACTGCCCGCCATCCTGGCCTTCGTCGATGGCGTCACCGCGGCAGCGATCGGCGCCATCACCGGCGCGGTATTCGTGCTGGCCAGGCGCTCGATCGTGGATGTGCCGACCGCGCTGCTGGCGCTGGCCACGATTGCGCTGCTGCTCAGGTTCAGGAAGCTGCCGGAGCCGGTCCTCATCGCCGGGGCCGCGTTGATCGGCCTGGCGATTTATCCGGTGCTGCGCGCCTGAGCAGGACTGCGCCGCGACTCCGGCAACAGCCCTGTCAGGTTCGCCATGCAGCGGCCCGCCAATTACTTCGCCACGAAGCGCGCCGTCACGGTCTTGCCGTCGGCAAACCGGATCGTCGCGACCAGCTTGGAGCCCGCCTGCAGTTGCAGCTTGTCGGCCGCGACCAGCGCATTGTCCGCGCCCGGGTTCAGCGCGGTTTCGGTCTTGCGGGTGCCGGTCAGCACCGTGAGCTTGCCGCTGGCGCCGGCCACGGGCAGCTTCTTGTCATGGTCGTCGACATAAATCGTCACCGCGCCATCCCGGTTGACCAGTTCGAACTGCAGGTCGCTCGCGGTCTGGACGATGCCGCCGTATTGCGCCGGCCTGGCGCCGTGCGCCATGGCCTGGCCGCAAAGCCCGCCCAGTGCGAGGCTGCCGGCCAGCACCATGGCCGAGATCTGTTTCTTCATCGCATACTCCGTTGCTGCAGCGGCTTGCGGGCGCCGCTGCCAAGGCCCTGAATCAATACGTGTCCTCCTGCTGCCGCGACAGGATGCGCTGCAGCGGGCGGCGCCCGAACAGCCAGAATGCCAGCGGCGTCAGCATGGAATCAAGCAGGGTCGAACTGATCAGCCCGCCGAAGATCACGACCGCGACCGGATGCAGGATCTCCTTGCCCGGCGCATCGGCCGATACCAGCAAGGGCACCAGCGCGAACGCCGCGACCAGCGCGGTCATCAGCACCGGCGTCAGCCGCTCCAGCGAGCCGCGCACGATCATCGGGATGCCGAAGGTCTCGCCTTCGAAGCGGCACAGGTTGAGGTAGTGGCTGACCTTCAGGATGCCGTTGCGCGTGGCAATGCCGGTCAGCGTGATGAAGCCGACCATCGACGCCACCGACAGGCTCAGCCCCGCCAGCCACATCGCGATCACGCTGCCGATCAGGGCGAACGGGATATTGGCCATGATCACCAGCGCCAGGATCGCGGAGCGGTAGCGCGAGTAGAGCACCAGGTAGATCAGCGCCAGCGAGACCAGCGACAGCAGCACGATGCGGCGCGTGGCCTGCTCCTGGGCCTGGAACTGGCCCTCGATGCTGACGAAGTAGCCGCCGGGCAGTCCGGCACGTGCCGCCGCGCCGCGCACCGCGCCAACGATTTCCGCCATGTCGGAGCCGTCGGTATTGGCGTAGACCACGATGCGGCGCCGGCCGTTCTCGCGCCCGATCTGGTTGGGGCCGTCGCCCTCTTCCACGCTGGCGATCGCCGACAACGGCACCGCCCCGCGCGGCGAGTCCAGCATGATGCGTGACAGGTCCTGCGGCGTGCGGCCGGCATCGGGCAGGCGCACCACCAGGTCGTGACGGCGCACGCCGTCGATCAGCTGCGTGACCCGCGTGCCGTCGGACAAGGTCTGCAGCGCCTTCAGCGCCTCGCCGGCCGCAATGCCATATTGCGCGGCCTTGCGGTAGTCGAGCCGCACATTGACCTGCGGAATCAGCACCTGGCGCTCGACCGTGATATCGACCAGGCCCGGGATCGCCGCCAGGCGCCCGCGCACGTTCTCCGCCAGGCCACGCAGCGTATCGAGGTCGTCGCCATAGATCTTCAGCGCGATCTGCGCGCGCACGCCGGACAACAGGTGATCCAGCCGGTGCGAAATCGGCTGGCCGATCGCCACCGACGCCGGCAGGCCGGCAAGCTGCGCGCGGATCGCGGCCATGACCTGTTCCCGGCTGCGCGCGGAGGGCTTCAGGTCGATGTCGATCTCGGAGGCATGCACGCCTTCCGCATGTTCGTCGAGTTCGGCGCGGCCGGTCCGGCGGCCCACCCGTGTGACTTCGGGCACCTGCCGGATCAGCGTTTCCGCCAGCGCGCCGATGCGGTTGGCTTCGGCCAGCGAGGTGCCGGGATTGAGCATCAGCGACATCACCATCGAGCCCTCGTTGAAGCCCGGCAGGAAGGCGCGCGGCAGCCACGGCACGGTGGCGGCGGCCAGCACCACTGCAACGGCGGCGACCGACAGCACCGCCCTGGCGCGTGGGAAGGACCAGTCCAGGATGCGGGCATCGACGCGCTTGAGCCACGCCACCAGCGGGCTGTCCGGATGCTCGAGCCGCTTCATCCGCGGCAGCAGGTAGTACGACAGCACGGGCGTCACCGTCATCGACACCAGCATCGATGCCAGGATCGACACGATGTAGGCGATCCCCAGCGGCGCGAACAGCCGCCCCTCGATGCCCGGCAGCGCAAACAGCGGCACGAACACCAGCACCACCACCAGCGTGGCATAGACGATGCCGGAGCGCACTTCGACCGAGGCCCGCCAGATGGTCTCCAGGACCGGCGGCGGGTGGTCCATCGCGGCGCGTTGCCGCAGCCGGCGCTGGATGTTCTCGACGTCGACGATGGCATCGTCGACCAGTTCGCCGATGGCGATGGCCAGGCCACCCAGCGTCATCACGTTGATCGACTGGCCCAGCAGGTGGAAGGCCAGCGCGGAGACGGCCAGCGACAGCGGTATCGCCACCAGCGAAATCGCCGTGGTGCGCGCACTCAGCAGGAACGCGAACAGGATCACCATCACCATGATGGCGCCGTCGCGCAGCGCCTCGACCACGTTGCCGATCGAGGCCTCGATGAAGTCGGCCTGTCGGAACAGCACCTGCGGCGCGGACAGGCCCTGCGGCAGCCCCTGTTTCAGTTCGCCCAGCGCGGCTTCCAGGTCGCGCGTCAGGCGCACCGTGTCGGCGGCGGGCTGCTTCTGCACGCTGACGATCACCGCGGGCTTGCCGTTGAAGCCGGCATCGCCGCGCTTGAGCGCCGCGGCGTAGCGCACACTGGCCACCTGCTCCAGCAGCACCGGCATGCCGTCCTTGTAGGCAACCGCAACGCCCTTGAGGTCGTCGATCCGGTTGGTGCGGCCGAGGTTGCGGATCAGGTATTCGCGGCCGTTGAGGTCGATGAAGCCGCCACTGGTATTGGCGGCGAAGTCGCGCAAGGCACCCTGCACCTGTGCCAGCGCCACGCCGAACTGCGCCATGCGCGCGGTATCGGGCTCGACCCGCAGTTGCCGCACCTCGCCGCCGATCGGGATCACCTGCGACACGCCGGGCACCGACAGCAGCCGCGGCCGCAGCACGAAGTCGGCATACTCGCGCGCCTGCATCGGGCTGGCGCGGGCCGGATCGATCGGCAAGGCGATCAGCATGATCTCGCCCATGATCGACGAGACCGGCCCGAGGATGGGCGTGAGCCCGCCCGGCAACTGCTCCTTCACCAGCGCCAGCCGCTCCGACACCAGCTGGCGGTTGCGGTAGATATCGCTGCCCCAGTCGAACTCGGCGTAGACGATGGACAGGCCGACGCCGGACACCGAGCGCACCCGCGTGACGCCGGGCATGCCGTTCAGCGCGGTCTCGATCGGGAACGACACCAGCAGCTCGACTTCCTGCGGCGCCATGCCGCCCGCTTCGGTGATCACCGTCACCAGCGGCTTGTTCAGGTCCGGGAACACATCGACCGGCGTGCGCCAGGCGGTGAGCCCGCCGTAGACCATCAGGATCAGCGCGAAGGCCAGTACCAGCAGCCGGTTGCCCAGGCTGGCGCGAACGATCCAGTTGAACATGCGCGCCCCTTAGCGGATCTGGTTGATCAGCGCCGCGCCGGACACCACCACCCGGTTCTCCGGCGACAGTCCGCGGACCACGACCACGGTGCGCGCATCGAGCACGCGCGCCTCGACCGGCTGCGCGATAAAGCGCTGCGTGCCGGACTTGATCCACACCACCGGCAGGTTGCTGGCGTTGCGCACCAGCGCCTCGCTCGGCAGCGCGATGCCGCGCACGGTATCGCTCAGCGTCGCGACCACGGTCACGGGCTGGCCGACGGCCAGCGGCACGTCGTTGCCGCCCAGCCGGAACGTCAGCGGCACCGCGCCGTTCTTCAGGCTGCGGCCGGCGCCGACAAATTCCAGCTTGCCGCCGGTGCCGCCGGCCAGGGCACCGCCCGTGATCCGGTTGGCCAGCGAACTGTCCGCGCTGCTGGCCTCGATCAGCAGGCGGGCCGGATCGACCACCTCGTACAGCACGTCCCCGGCGGCAACCACCTGCCCTGCCAGCACATTGGCGCTGGCGATCACGCCGCTGGCCGGCGCGGTCAGCGTGTCGGTCTGGTGCAGGCTCTTGCCCACCGCATCGCGCTGGCCGGACAGGCTCTGGACCTCGGCGCGGGCCGCTTCGATTTCCTTGCGCGGAATGCTGTCCGTCAGCGACTCCAGCCGCTGCAGCCGCTGCCGGGCCAGCTTCAGGCTGGCGCTGAGGTTGGCGAACTGCGCCTGCTGGTTGCCGATGTCGAAGGGCTCGCTCTTGTGGCGCAGCACGGCCAGTACCTGGCCCTTGCTGACGCGCTGCCCCAGCACCGGGAAGCCGCCCGGCGGCGGTTCGATCCAGCCGGGATGGCCCGCCTGCAGGCGCCCGCCCGCGTTCGGATCGATCGCCACCACGGCGTTCAGTTCAACGGTCAGGGGATGCACGGCCGGCTGCGGCATCGCGGTCCGTATGCCCATGCGGCGCTGGGCCAGCTTGGGCACCTGGACGCTGCCGTCGGGCAGCCGGGCCAGGCCACTGCCCGACACCGCGCCCGGTGCGTCGAGGTGTTCGCCATTCGGTCCATGCGCGCCGGGTCCGGCCAGCTCCGGCATGGTTGCCCAAACGGCCAGTGCGATGATCAGGGTTGCGACGTTGGTGGTCTTCATCACGCCGTGCCTCCGTTGCTTTTGCCAACGCGGCGCTTCACGCCCCAGACCGCAGCCGCCACGACCGCCGCAAGCAGGACCAGCCATGGCCAGCGCGCCTGCCACCACGCCAGGCCGCGGTCGTGTTCGTCCGCGGCAACGTTCAGGGTGCCCTCGATCAGGTCCGACTCGTTGCCGGTGACGAGCGTAAACACCAGCGCATGCTGGCCGGGCCGGCGCAACGCCTGCAGCAGTTTGTCGTCGGTGAAGGCATAGTCGCCGGCATCGGCGTGCAGCTTGCCCCGGGCCTTGATACCGTTGAACTCGAGCTCGAGCGTGCCGTCGAGCACCGGCTCGTTGGTGACGTAGCGGTCGACCATGACCGAGAACTCGTCCGTGGCGAGGGTGCCGACCAGTTCGAATGCCTCCGTCTGGGCTTCGATGGTCGGCTGGGCGTGTGCCGCCGCGCCGCTGGCGGAGGGCGCGTCCAGGTGCTCGCCATTGGGGCCGTGGGCACCGGGGCCGGCGTGCGCCGCCGGCCCCGCGAGCGCGAGCGACAGGAACAGGGTAAGAAACAACTGGCGGATCATGGCAGGATTCCGAGCGCCTGGTTCAGGGTAGCAATGGCGATGCCGTGGCGAGCACGCTGGCGCACGAGGTCGGCCTCGGCTTCCAGCGCCTGGTTCTGTGCGCGCAGCACTTCCGGCAAGCCGATCTCGCCGGCATCGAAGGTCTTGCGCAGCAGCGCCGCCCGTTCTGACAGCGTGGCGCTGCGTTCTTGCATGAGACCGAGCTGCTGCCCGGCCAGCCGCAGCGCGGCCTGCGCCGCGTCGATCTCGGCGCGCACAATGCGTTCGGTGCGCGCGAGTTCGGCACGCGCCGTCATCAACTCGGTCTGCGCAGCGGTTTCGCGCGGCAGGTTGCGCGCGTCCGTGGCGAACGGGATCCTGACGAACAGGCCGACGGTCTGGTCGCCGGGCATGCCGCCGCCGGCGCGGTCGTTGCGGTACATCACGCCGACTTCCGGCGGGTCGCGGCGCGATTTGCGCAGGTAGCCCAGCTGGCGTTCGCCGCGCAGCACGGCCTGTTGCACCGCTTGCAGGCGCGGATGGCTCGCGGCATGGGCGCCGGGGTCTGCCGCCGGCGCCGCCGTTTCGTCGTACCGCGACGGCAGCGCGGAGACGCCGGTGGCCTGCAGCAGCCGCGCCTTCGCCTCGACCACGCGGGCCTCGCTGTCGGCAAGCAGGCCCTGTGCCGCCAGGTCATCCTGCTGCGCCAGCAGCAGGTCGGTGCGTGCAAGGTCGCCGGCGTTGACGCGCCGGCGCACATCGTCGCGCAGCGACGCGGCGATGCCGGCGCGGCGCCGCATCACCTCGCGCTCGCCTTCCGCGGCGGCCAGTTGCCAGACGCGCTCGCGCACTTCCGCGGCCAGATTCAGCCGCGCCAGCGCGGCGCCGGCCTCGGCCTCGGCCGCGTGGGCGTCGGCCAGCTCGCCGCGCGCCGCGCGCTGGCCCGGCAGCCACACCGGCACGCCCAGCTGGACCTCGCTCTCGCGCAGGCCGCGCCGTTCGGTCCAGCGGTCGTCACGGTGCAGCAGGCCGAGCGTGGGCGGCCCCGCGATCAGCGCGTCGGCCTGGACCCGGCTCGCCGCCGCCTCCAGGCGCCGCCCCTCGGTGGCCTGGAAGGCGACGGAGCGCTCCCAGGCGGCATCGAACAGCGCGCGCAGATCGGCCGGCGCGGACTGGCCATGGGCCGCGGGCATCAGCAACGCCAACGCCACCACGGAGATGAAGAACTTGTGCATGGAATCCCCAACGCAGATTGCAACAAACAGGCAATGCGGCGGGGCGCGGCGCAAGGCATTGCGCCACGGCAGGCAATCAGCAGATCAGTGCCCCGCCGTCAGGCGGGCGCGTGAGGGGGGCGTAACGGGGGACTGCGGCCCGGGTCAGGGATGCGACTGCCGACGAACGACGGCTCGCGCTGCGTCTGCAGCGTCAGCGGTGGCACCATGCCGGCCGGCAATGGCGCCTGGAAGTGGGTGCCGTAGTCGAAGTCGAGCTGGTGCGAAGCCGAGGCCGCGGAATCGTCGAAGGCGATTTCGCCATCCTCATCATGGTGATGCGGAATGTGCCCGGCGTGCGCGGCCATGTGGTCCGGCGGCAAGCCGGCCGTGTGCGCGAGCTGCCGCTGCGCTGCGGCCAACGCCTGCAGCGGCAGGATCAGCATCAGGAGCAAGGCAATCATGCGCGACATAGGGCGGGATTCTACCCGAGCTGCCGGCAACGGAGCGAGAACGTGGCGCCGGATGCCGTAAGCGTCGCCCGAAAACGCATTGCCGGCACGCGGGCAGGCCGGGAACTCCGTTCGCACCGGGCAGGCGCGCAGGCAAGCCAGTCGGCCCTGATGCCACGCCGCTCAGAACGAGCGCGGCAGCCCCAGCACGTGTTCGGCGACGAAGGAGTAGATCAGGTTGGTCGAGATCGGCGCCACCTGGTACAGGCGCGTCTCGCGGAACTTGCGCTCGACATCGTATTCGCAGGCAAAGCCGAAACCGCCGTGGAACTGCAGGCAGGCGTTGCCGGCCTCCCAGCTGGCCTTGGCCGCCAGGTACTTGGCCATATTGGCCTGCGCGCCCATGGACTCGTGCTTGTCGAACAGCTCGCAGGCCTTCCAGCGCATCAGGTTGGCCGCCTCGAGTTCGATGAAGGACTCGGCGATGGGGAACTGCACGCCCTGGTTCTGGCCGATGGGGCGGCCGAAGACTTCGCGCTCCTTCACGTACTTCGTGACCCGGTCCATGAACCAGTAGCCGTCGCCGATGCACTCGGCGGCGATCAGCGTGCGCTCGGCATTGAGGCCATCCAGGATGTACTTGAAGCCCTTGCCCTCCTCGCCGATCAGGTTCTCCTCGGGGATTTCCAGGTCCTCGAAGAACAGTTCGTTGGTCTCGTGGTTGACCATATTGGGGATGGGGCGCACCGTCAGGCCCTGCTTCTGCGCCTCGTGCAGGTCGACCATGAAGATCGACATGCCCTCGCTCTTCTTCCTGACCTCGGCCAGCGGCGTGGTGCGCGCCAGCAGGATCATGAAGTCGCTGTGCTGCACGCGGCTGATCCAGACCTTCTGGCCGTTGACGACATAGCGCCCGTCCTTCTTCACCGCAGAGGTCTTGATCTTGGTAGTGTCGGTGCCCGTGGTGGGCTCGGTCACGCCCATCGACTGCAGGCGCCATTCGCCCGAGGCGATCTTCGGCAGGTACTTTTCCTTCTGCGCCCGGGAGCCGTGCCGCAGCAGCGTGCCCATGTTGTACATCTGGCCATGGCAGGCGCCGGAATTGCCGCCGCAACGGTTGATCTCTTCCATGATGACCGAGGCTTCGGTCAGGCCCAGGCCGGAGCCGCCGTATTCCTGCGGAATCAGCGCCGCCAGCCAGCCCGCCGCGGTCAGCGCATTGACGAAGGCCTCGGGATAGGCGCGCTGTTCATCGACCTTGCGGAAATACTCGTCGGGAAACTCCGCGCACAGCGCACGGATGGCATCGCGGATGTCGTGGAAATTGTTCGATAGGGTCTGTTCGATCATGGCGCTGCCTTGCAGTCAGTCTGTGTCTGTGGCGGTCGGGTATTTGGCAATCTATGCGGCGGCGTGGCGGATGGCCGACGCCGCGTGATAGCCGCAATGGTCGCGGCGTTCGGCCCGCGGGACAATCAGCGATTCCGAAAGCGCGCCTTCCACGCGGCTTAAGTCCCGCGCAGCCAGCGCCGAGCCGCCATTTTCGCCATCGCCGAAGCCGGCCATTGGCATTGTCAAATAGCGCTCACGCGGCTTTGGCGACATGCTTCGGGCTATCCGGCGCGGGCCGGCTGAGTTCCGGCCGCGGGCCCGCCCAACGTTTTTCCCCGTGGACATGCACGACCTGGCCTCCCGACTGCAAACCCTGATCCGCCCCGGCGACCACCTCTGGTGGGGGCAAGCCACCGCCGAGCCGCTGACACTGACGCGCGCGCTGGTCGCACACCGCCATGCCATCGCGCGCGGCGGGCGCTTCAGCGTCTTCGTCGGCATCGGCCAGTCGGACACGCTGCAGCCCGACCAGGCCGATGTGATCGACTTCTTCGGCTATGCCGCCAGCGGGCCGCACCGCCGGCTGGCCAGCGCGGGCGTACTAGACATCGTGCCGAGCCATTATTCGCACCTGCCGGGACTGATCCGGCACGGCACGCTGCGCGCGGACGTGGTGCTGGTGCAGGTCTCGCCCGCCGACGAACAAGGGCGTCACAGCCTGGGCCTCGTGCACGAGTACATCCCCGCCGCGCTCGACCGCGCCCGCGTGATCATTGCCGAAGTGAACCCGGAAGTGCCGTGGACCCACGGCAGCCGCTATCTCTCCGCCGGCCAGATCGACCTGCGGGTCGAGGCGCTGTACCCGCCCATCAGCCTGGAGCGCAGCGCTGCCGGTCCGGCCGAACAGGCCATTGCCGGCCATATCGCCCGCTGGGTGGAGGATGGCGCGACGCTGCAGATGGGCATCGGCAACCTGCCCGAAGCGGTGGTGGCGGCACTGCATGACCGCCGCGACCTGGGGCTGCACAGCGGCGCGGTCGGCGACGGCGTTGCCGCGCTGGCCGAGGCCGGCGTGCTGACCAACGCACGCAAGAGCATCGATACCGGCATCGGCATTGGCGGCATCCTGATGGGCAGCGAGCGGCTGCGGCGCTGGGCCCATCGCAATCCGCGGCTGCAGCTGCGCGAAACCGCCTACACCCACCATCCCGAAGTGCTCGCCAGCGTCGACAAGCTGACCGCGATCAATTCGGCGATCGAGGTCGACCTGACCGGCCAGGTCAATGCCGAAGTCGCCGCGGGCGCCTATGTCGGCGCCGTCGGCGGCGCGGTGGATTTCCTGCGCGGCGCCGCGCGCAGCCGCGGCGGCCTGCCGATCGTGGCCCTGCCCGCCACCGCCAAAGGGGCGAGCCGCGTCGTCGCGCAATTGTCCGGCCCGGTCAGCACGCCGCGCGCCGATGCCGGCCTGATCGTTACCGAGCATGGCGTGGCCGACCTGCGCGGCCAGACCCTGTCGCAGCGCGTGCGCCGCATGCTGGACATCGCTGCCCCCGAACACCGCGCCGGCCTGGAGCGCCAGGCCCATGCGCTGCTGCGCCAGTGCGGCGCGGCCTTCGTCGCCCTTCCCGGGACGGCGCCCACCGACTAACTTGATGGTTCACCCGATCCCGAATTCCAAGGAGACTTCCATGCGCAGAGCTGCAATCGTCACTCCCCTTCGCACCCCCGTCGGCACCTTCGGCGGCAGCCTGCGCCCGGTTCCGGTCGAGGAACTGGCCGCGACCGCGGTGCGCGCCGTGGTCGAGCGCAGCGGCATCGATCCCGCGCGCATCGACGACGTCGTCTTCGCCCAGTCCTACGCCAACAGCGAAGTGCCGTGCGTGGGCCGCTGGGCTGCGCTGCAGGCCGGACTGCCGGTTGAAGTGCCGGGCATGCAGCTGGATCGCCGCTGCGGCGGCGGGCTGCAGGCCATCGTCACCGCGGCAATGATGGTGCAGAGCGGCGCCGCCGACGTGGTGATCGCCGGCGGCGTCGAGAGCATGAGCAATATCGAGTACTACACCACCGACATGCGCTGGGGCGCGCGCTCCGGCAACGTGCGCTTCTTCGACCGTCTCGACCGCGGGCGTGAACGCTCGCAGCCGGTGGAGCGCTTCGGCAAGATCTCCGGCATGATCGAGACCGCCGAGAACCTGGCGCGCGACTACGGCATCAGCCGCGAGGACGCCGATGCCTTTGCCGTGCGCAGCCACCAGCGCGCCGCGGCGGCGTGGGAGGCCGGGCGCTTCGACGACGAGATCGTGCCGGTGCAGGTGCCGCAGCGCAAGGGCGAACCGGTGGCATTTACGCGCGATGAGGGCTTCCGCCCGCAGACCACGCTCGAGAGCCTGGCCAGCCTGCGCGTGCTGATGCCCAACGGCACCGTCACCGCGGGCAACGCGAGCCAGCAGAACGATGCCTCGGCCGCGTGCCTGATCGTCGCCGAGGACAAGCTCGCCGAACTCGGCCTGACCCCGATGGCCTCGCTGGTGGGCTGGGCCGCTGCCGGCTGCGAGCCCTCGCACATGGGCATCGGCCCGGTGCCGGCGGTGAAGAAGCTGCTGGCGCGCCTGAACCTGACGCTGGAGCAGATGGACCTGGTCGAACTGAACGAGGCTTTCGCCTGCCAGGTGCTGGCCGTGCTCAAGGGCTGGGACTGGCAGGACCAGGACGCGATCGAGCACAAGCTCAACGTCAATGGCTCGGGGATCTCGCTGGGCCATCCGATCGGCGCCACCGGCGTGCGCATCCTGGCCACGCTGCTGCATGAACTGCAGCGCCGCGGCGGCCGCTTCGGTCTGGAAACCATGTGCATCGGCGGCGGCCAGGGCATTGCCGCGGTGTTCGAACGCTATTGATGCCGCAGCGGCGGCGGCCCCGGCGCTTGCCGCCTGCCGCCGCATGCTTCGCCCCGCACCAGGACGCCTGAACATGCCACCGGACCGAGTTGCTCTCACCCACATCAGCGACATCCCGCGCCACTGGGCCGCGCTCGCGCCCGGCCACGTCGCCGTCTTCGAAGAAGACCGGAGCACCACCTATGCGCAGCTGTGGGCCGGCATCGGGGACGCGCAGCGCTACCTGCAGGCGCAGGGCGTGGGCAGCGGCGACCGGGTGCTGGTGGTGGCCGAGAACTGCCTGGCGGTGGTCACGCTGGTGTTCGCACTGGCGGAGCTGGGCGCATGGCCGGTGGTCGTCAACGCGCGCCTGTCCGAGCGCGAGATCGAGGTGATCCGTGCCCACTGCCACCCGCGGCTGATGCTGTTCACCCATGCGGCGTCGCCGGATGCACTGCGCCACGGCGTGCGCTACCGCGCCCGCGAAATTGCCCCGGCCGGGCTGGGCCCGCTGATGGCCGGCGCCGTCGACGACACGGCCACGCGCGAGCCCGAAGCGCTGGCGCGCGACGTGGCCGCGCTGATCTACACCTCGGGCACCACCGGACAGCCCAAGGGCGTGATGGTGACCCACCGCGGCCTGCTGCACTTTGCCGACGTGACCGTGGCCTCGCGCCGCATGCAGCCGGACGACTGCGCCTGCGCGGTGATGCCGCTCTCGCATGTGTTCGGCCTGGGCACGCTGCTGGTCTCGACGCTGCACGCCGGCGCCAGCCTTTACCTGTGCGCGCGCTTCAACGCTGCGGACCTGACCGCGGCGCTCCGCGCCGGCGCGATCACGCTGCTGCAGGGCGTGCCGACCATGTTCAGCCGCATCCTGGCCCACGTGCGGGCCACTGGCGCGGCCTTGCAGCCATCGCCGCGCCTGCGTTATCTCTACACCGGCGGCGGCCCGCTCGACGCCACGCTCAAGCGCGCTGTCGAGGCCGCATTCGGCCAGCCGCTTCACCATGGCTACGGCATGACCGAGTACGCGGGATCGATGTTCGTGACGCGCCTGGACCGGCCGCGCGCCGATTGCGCCGCGGGCGAGATCGTCCCGGGCGCCGACCTGCAGGTGGTCGGGCCCGACGGCAAGCCGGTGCCGCCGGGACAGCCCGGCGAACTCTGGATCCGCGGGCCGGGGGTGATGCGCGGTTACTACCGCGCGCCCGAACTGACCGCCGCAGCGCTGCGTCCCGGCGGCTGGCTCAACACCGGCGATATTGGCCGGCTGGACCCGGACGGTGCCTTGTTTATCGTCGGCCGCACCAAGGACCTGATCATCCGCTCGGGCTTCACGGTCTACCCGATCGAGGTCGAATCGGTGCTCAACACGCACCCGTCGGTGCGCGTGTCGGCCGTGCTCGGCCAGCCCGCCGGGGACGGCAACGAGGAAGTGGTCGCCTTCGTCGAGATCCGCGAAGGCGAGCGCTTCGACGCGCCGGCCTTGCATGACTACCTGGTCGGGCGCCTGTCGCCCTACAAGCGCCCGGAGCGGATCCTGCGCGTGGCGACAATGCCTGCGACCGCCAGCGGCAAGCTGCTCAAGCACCAGCTGCGCCAGCTGCTCGCGGGCCAGCCGTAGCCGGTCCTGCGCGCCGGCGCCGCGACCTCAGTCCTGGCGCCCCTGGCCGTCTTCGACCAGCAGGTCCACCAGCTTGCGTGCAAACAGCGGCAAGGCGTCGAGGTCGGCCACGCAGATCTGCAGCTGGCGCTCGGCCCATTCGTCGTCGAGCTGGACGATGCGCAGCGCCATGGCCCGGGCGTGGCGGCGCGCGGTGGTCTCGGGCAGCACGGCCAGCCCGACATTGGCCTCGACCATGCGGCACGCGGTCTCGAAGTTGCTGACCTGGACGCGCCAGCGCAGGTTGCGCTGCAGGTCCGCCGCGGCGCGCTTCAGGAAGTTGTGGATGGCGCTGTCCTCGGGCAGGCCGATGAAGTCATAGTCGAGCGTGTCGATGAAATCCACGCGTTCGCGCTCGGCCAGCGCATGGCTCAGCGCGGTGGCCAGCACCAGCCGGTCGCGCCGGTATGGCATGACCTCCAGCCCTTCGGTGCGCACGTTGCCGGCGATGATGCCGATATCGACGATGCCCTCCTGCACCGCGCGCACGATGTCCGGGCTGAGCCGTTCGTGCATGTCGATGGTCACGTCCGGATGGCTGACCAGGTAGCTGCGCAGCACCGCCGGCAGGAACTCGCTCATGGCGGTGGTGTTGGCGAACACGCGCACATGGCCTTTGACGCCCGCCGCGTATTCCTGCAGGTCGCCGCTGAGCTGCTCCAGCTGGCGCAGCACGCGGCGTGCATGGGCCAGCAGGGTCTCGCCCGCCCCGGTCACCTTCACGCCCTGGCTGCTGCGGCTCAGCAGCTTGACGCCAACGTGTTCCTCCAGGTTCTTGATGCGCGTGCTGGCCGCGGCCAGCGACAGGTGCGAGCGCTGCGCCCCGCCGGTCAGGCTCTGTGCCTCCGCGATATGCGTGAACAGTTTCAGGTCGACCAGATCAAAGCGCATGACATCATTCCCGGGCACAACGGCGGCTTATCTCGCCGGATTATCTCGCAAACCGCGCGGCACGCGTCATGCCACCGAGCGCCGCCGCGGCATCGCCGGCCCGCCGGCCAGCCGCCGCGCGGTTTCCAGCGAGACGCCGAAGCGGTCATAGAATGCGCAATCGACATCACTGTTGGCCGGCCACCCGACACGCCGCCTGGCCTCGCCCAGCGCCGCGTCGCCCGCCATCACGTCGAACAGCAGCCGCATCAGCCGTTGCGTGCGGCACAGGTCGGTCAGCGCGGTGCCCTGCGCGAACAAGGCGCGGCGCAACTGCGCCGTGGACATGCCGAGCCGTTCCGCGATAAGGGCGGCGTTCCAGGCGTACTGCGGCTGCAGGAACACCCGCTTGGCAATGCGGTGATGCAGGCATTCCGAAGGTTGTGCCGGGGTCAGTCCCAGCATCTCCAGCCTGCATGCCGCCGGCTGCGCGCTGCTGCCATCCAGGCGCAGCGCAAACGCTTCGAAGGGGTCGATGATGGCCTGCTGCGCGGCCAGCAGCACCCGCTCGTAGCCGCGCCGCCTGACCACCACCCTGCCGCGCTCGGCGCCGACCGACAGCGGAAACGCCAGCAACAGCTGCTGCAGGCTGGCGTGCATGGAAGACTGCAGATGGACATGCATGGCGGAGCGCGAGGGGCGGACAGGATCAGCCTGCATGATCGCCGCAATCCGGCCCGCGCGCCTCTGCCATTCCCGAACACTCCGTTCGCCGCCGCCGCATGCCGGGGCCCCGTTCAGGCCGCGGGAAACGCCTTGACCAGGTGCCGCAGCAGACCGTCCGCGACTGGCGCCAGATGCCGGCCGGCACGCGTCAGGATGTGGATGCGGCTGTTGTTCAGGATGGGATTGGCCAGCGGCAGCGACACCAGGTGCCGCAGCTGCGGTTCCTTCAGCGGCACCGAGCGCGCCGTCAGGATATAGCCCAGCCCCATCGCGGCGTACTCCCACAGCACCTTGAAGGAGTTGGTCACGAGCATCGGCCTGAGCGTGATGTGCTCGTCCAGCTCGGCCGCCTGCACATGCTTGCGCACGCCGAACGAACCGGCCAGGAACGCGCCCTGGTGCTGCGCCAGGTCCGCCAGCGTCAGCGCGCGGCGGCGCCGTGCCAGCGGATGGTCCTTGTGCACGTGCGCGCGGATCGGCGACAGCCGCGAATAGTGCGAGTGCAGCCGCGCATCGTCGGGCGGCTGGAACACGAAGCCGATATGGGCCAGGTCCTCCAGCAGCAGGCGCACGGTCTCGTCGGTGCCCGCCACCTGGATGCTGCAGGTGACGTCGGGGTGCTTGCGCTGGAAGCCCTGCAGCAACGGCTCCAGCACCAGGTCGACAAAGCCCTCGCCGAAGGACAGTTCGACATGGCCGCGCTGGGCGTTCTTCAAGTTGTTCACCTCGGCCAGGAAGGTGTCGTTCAGGTCCTGCTGGCGCCGGGCAAACAGCGCCAGCAGCCGTCCCGCGTCGGTCGCCACCACGCCGCGCCCGCGCCGCTCCAGCAGCGCCAGGCCGGTGTCCTGCTCCAGCCTGGCCACGGCACGGCTGACCACCGAGGGGTCCAGCTCCAGCACTTCGGCGGCGCCGCGCACCGAGCCGGTCTCGATGATCTGCAGCAGGCACAGCGCCCGCTTGCGGTCCAGCACGTCTTCCATGTCTTGGTCTCCACCTGGCGGCGCGCCACGGTGTGGTGCCGGCTGCGGCCGCGATCTCTTGTCGTTGCATTCTATACAACGATTTGTCGCTACCGTTGTCATGGTTTCGGCGCGCGGCTGCGGAGAGAATGCGATGACCCACCACGTTCCCCTGTCCCCAATGACCCACACCCTGCCCGCCGACCTGCAGCGCTCGATCCAGACCCTCGCGCCGGAGTTCGTCGCGATCCGGCGCAAGATCCACGCGCATCCGGAACTGGCCTTCGAAGAGCGCCAGACCAGCAACCTCGTCGCCGAACAGTTGGCGGCATGGGGCTACGCCGTGCATCGCGGGCTGGGCACCACCGGCGTGGTCGGCACGCTGCGCAAGGGCCACGGCAGCAAGGCGCTCGGCATTCGCGCCGACATGGATGCGCTGCCGATCCAGGAACAGACCGGCCTGCACTATGCCAGCACCATCGCGGGCAAGATGCATGCGTGCGGCCATGACGGCCATACCGCAATCCTGCTGTGCGCCGCGCGCTATCTGGCCGAGTCGGTCGATTTCAACGGCACGCTGAACCTGATTTTCCAGCCGGCCGAAGAGAACGAGGGCGGCGCGCTGCGCATGCTGGAAGATGGGCTGTTCGAGCGCTTCCCGTGCGACGAGGTGTACGCGCTGCACAACTCGCCGGGGATGCCGGTGGGACAGATCGGCGTCATCGCCGGCCCCGCCATGGCCTCGTTCGACCGCGCCACGGTGACGCTGCGCGGGCGCGGCGCCCACGGCGCCATGCCGCACCACGGCATCGACGTGATGCAGGGCGCGGCCAGCATGGTGCTGGGGCTGCAATCGATCGTCAGCCGCGAGATCGACGCGCTCAAGTCGGCGGTCATCACGGTGGGGGCGCTGCAGGCCGGCAGCACCTACAACGTGGTGCCCGACACCGCCACCATCAAGATCGGCGTGCGCACGCTCGACCCGCGCGTGCGCACGCTGGTCGAAGAGCGCATCCAGGCCTTCGTCACGGCCCAGGCGCAGAGCTTCCGCCTGCAGGCCGAGGTGGTCTACGAGCGCAAGTACCCGGTGCTGGTCAACCACGCCGCGCAGACCGAGTTCGCGCGCCAGGCCGCGCTCCGGCTGGTGGGCGCCGGCAACGTGGTCGAGCGCCCGCCGGTGATGGGCAGCGAAGACTTCGCCTACATGCTCGAGCATCGGCCCGGCGCCTACGTCCGGCTGGGCAATGGCCTGGGCGAAGACGGCGGCTGCATGGTGCACAACCCGCTGTACGACTTCAACGACAAGGCCCTGCCGGTCGGCGCCGCATTCTGGGCGCACCTGGCACAAAGCTATCTGGCCTGAACCAGAAACCGAGGAGACACCCCCCCCATGGCTACCCTGAACCGCCGCCGCTTCCTGCAACACGCCGGCCTTGCCGCCGGTGCTTCCGTACTGTCCGGTGTGCCGGCGCTTGCCGCCGACGCCTTTCCCGCCAAGGCCCTGTCGCTGGTGGTGCCCTACCCCGCCGGCGGCGCCAGCGATGCGTCGGCGCGCATCTTCGGCGAATCGATCGGCAACAGCTTGAGGCAGCAGGTGGTGGTGGAAAACTACGGCGGCGGCACCGGGCTGATCGGCGCCAACAAGGTGCTGGCCGCTCCCGCCGACGGCTACACCTTCTTCCATGGCTCGATCAACGAGGTGTTCCTGGCGCCGCTGCTGAATCCCGCGGCACGCTACAAGCCGCAGGACTTTTTGCTGGCCGCGCCGATCAGCGACGCCAACATCGTGCTGATGGTGCGCAACGGCATCGCCGTGGACAGCCTGGACAAGTTCATCGAGTTCGCGCGGCAGGGCAAGGGCAAGTCGCTGACCTACGCCACCGTCGGCATCGACTCGATCTATCACCTGATGGGCGACGCGCTCGCCGCGCGCCTGGGCGTGCCGTTCCTGCACGTGCCCTACAAGGGCGGCGCCCCGGCGCTGCAGGGCCTTGCCGGCGGCGAGGTCGACTTCGCCATCCTGCCCTACCAGTCCAGCTTCGACAGCATGCAGCAACAGGGCCGGCTGAAGATACTGACCAGCTTCTCGCGGGCCTTGCCGCCTGCGCTCAAGTCGGTCCCGCTGATTACGCAGAGCAAGCTGGTGCCGGATTTCGAATACACCATCGGCGGCGGCTATTTCGTCAGGCAGGGTACGCCGGAAGAGCGCGTGGCGGTGCTGCGCAAGGCCATCGGCGAAGCGCTGGCCAAGCCGGAGATCCGCGCCAAATTGGAGGCCGAGGGCCGCACCGTGCTGCAGCCGATCGACAGCCAGGAACAGGCCAACCGGATGTTCGGGCAGTACCTGGCGCGCGTCAACAAGCTGATCCAGGGCGTCGGCCGCAAGACCAACGCCGCCTGAGGCGCAGCGCGCAGCGGCGGCAAGGCATCAAGGCGTGCCGCCCGAGGCATCGATCCGGTACACCCGCCCGCTGTTCGCTGACGTGCCCGGATCGGCCATCACATAGAGCGCCTGCGCGCCATCCACGCCGAACGAGAACACGCTGCCCGGCACCGTGACGTTCCATTCGACCGGCTCGGCGGCGGCGCCATCGCGATACACGAAGCTGTGCAGCCTGCCCGTGCACAGATCGGAGTAGAAGTAGCGCCCCTGCAGCGCCGGACTGGCGCTGCCGCGATACACGTAGCCGCCGACGATGGCACAGCCGCCTGCCTCGTGGCCGTACTCGAACACCGGCATGGTCAGCCCGCTCTTGTCGCAGGTGGTGGCGCCCACGCACGCGCTGCCTTCGGTCAGGTTCCAGCCGTAGTTCAGGCCCGCGCTGGCGGACGGTGCCACGTCGACTTCCTCGCGCAGGCCCTGGCCGACATCGGCGATATACAACGAGCCGGCGTCGAACGCGAACCGCCACGGGTTGCGCAGGCCGAGCGCCCAGATCTCGCCGCGGCTGCCGGACTGGCCGAGCAATGGGTTGCCCGCCGGCACGCCGTAGCCCGCCGCGCCGCTGACATCGATGCGCAGCATCTTGCCGAGCAGCGTCGCCGGATTCTGGGCGTTGCCCGCCGGATCGCCGCCACCGCCGCCGTCGCCGGTGCCGATATAGAGCATGCGGTCGGGGCCGAACGCGAGCTGGCCGCCGTTATGGTTGGAAAAGGTGGGGTGTGGAATCGACAGCAGCACGGTGCCCGTGGCGTCGGCAAGGTCCGGGTTGGTGGCCGAGACCTGGTAGCGGGCAATGGTGATGGCGCCGCTGGTGTCGGTGTAATAGACGTAGAAGCGGCCGTTGGCCGCATAGTCGGGATCGAACGCCATCGACAGCAGTCCGCGCTCGCCGTCGGTGGTGGTCAGCGCGGCGATATCGAGAAACGGCGTGGCTAGCAGCACGCCGTCGCGCACGATCCGGATACGGCCCGCGCGCTCCACCACGAACAGGCGCGCATCGCCGGCGGGCGCGCTCAGGAAGATCGGCGCGGAGAACTCGCCGGCTACCTGCGTCAACGACAACTGCATCGATTGCGGCGCACCGTAGGCCACGCTGGCAGTCGCTCCGGCGCCGGCTGCCACCGCAACCACCTGCGACGGCGGCTGCGGCCGACGCAGGGCGCTGCCGGTGAGCACCTCGGCAGCACTGATGGTATAGCTGCCGGGCGGCAGGTTGGACAGCGTGGTCGACTGGACCACGGCCTGGCGGAACTGGCCCGGGCCCGATACCGTGATGGCGGCCTGCGTCCCGGCCGGCAGGCCAGAGACCGCCAGCGTCAGCGCGCCGTTGCCGCCGGCGCCGCCACTGCCACCACCTCCAGCACCTCCACCGCCTGCGCCACCTGCGTCGCCCGCACCGGCGCTGTCGCCTCCGCCACCGCCTCCGCAGGCTGCAAGGCCCAGGCAGCAGGCGATGGCGAATCGGCGAAACGCGTGGCGTAGTGCGTCGGGCATGGCGGGCTCCTGTAACGGCCGGGCACCGCCTGGCATGCAGCAGCCGCTGCGCGGCTGCGCATGGCTGGCGCCGGCGGGTCCGGCGGCAGGGGCGCCTTGCCCTTGTAAAGTACGCCATGCGCGTGGCATCGGCCAACCCCTGCAGAGCCGCTGGAAAGCCCGCATTCCGGACAAGCCGGGCGCTGAGGGATGCGATGCCAAGCCCGAACACCCGGCGTGGCAACAGCCAAGGCCCCAGCGCGGCTGGCCGGGCCGGCTGCCACGCCGGGCCGGCGCTCTGGCGGGCCCTTCTGGCGGCCCCCGCTGGCGACCGCTGGACCTGGCTGTCACCAGGCCGGCATGGGCGACACGATCCAAACCGGCAACGGTCACGCATGGCGGCACGGATACTGAAGGCAACGCAGCTCTGGCGCATCCTCCTGCAGGTAGTTTCCCGCACCAGCGCCGCTATCATCGGTGTGAATCTTTGCCTACAGTAAATGCGGCGGCGGTCGGCGAGTGCCGGCGGCGCCGCCTTCGCCGTCTGGTCGCACGCCCGGGAAGACTGCCCGCCCGGGCGCCGCAAGGCCCGATGCTGTCGCCCCGGCACGGGTGCGAGGGCTTCGTCGCAGACCTTCGCCGTGGGCAGTTGCCGCCGGGTGCAAGCCAGTGCTGACTACGTCCCTAGATCCCCACGCGGCCGAAGCGCGGCCGCGACTGCTCGATACCGTCGACCGCGTATGCGAGATGTGCTTCGGCCTGTTCATGGCCCTGACCTTCGTGGGCGCGGTGTCGGCGGTCGGCGCGCCGGCGGATGCCCCGCGCACGATGTTCTTCACGGCGCTGGGCTGCAACCTGGCCTGGGGGCTGGCCGACGCGGTGATGTACCTGGTGCGCACGCTGACCGAGCGCGGACGCAGGCTGTCCCTGGTCAAGGCGGTTCGCAATGCCGGCGACGCGGGCGACGCCATCGCGCGCCTGCGTGATGCGCTTTCGCCGGCCTTGCGCACGCTGGTCGACGATGCCGAGCTGGAAGCAATGCGAGGCCGCCTCGCCCGCACCGCCGACCTGCCCGCGCGCCCGGCGCTGAGCGCGCAGGATCTGCTGGCAGCTGCCGGGATCTTCCTGCTGGTGGTGCTTGCGACGTTCCCGGTGGCCCTGCCGTTCATCGTATTTGCTGACGTCTCCACGGCGCTGCTGGTATCGCGCGTGCTCACCATCCTGATGCTGTTCGGCGCCGGCATCGCACTTGGGCGCCATGCCGGCTTCGGCGGATGGATCGCGGGTGCGGCGATGACGCTGGTCGGGGTTGCACTGACGATGGCCATCATCGCGCTGGGAGGCTGACCATGCAGGCCGCAGGCAGGGCTGCGCGTCCGGCGGCACCACCGCACACGCGGGCCGCGCTACTGGCTCCGCGACTGGCCGCCGCACGCTGTCTGGTGCTGGCCGCCGCGGTCGCGCCGCTGCCCTTGCATGCCGCCGAAGACAGCGGCACGCCCGCGGGCGCGGAGGCGCCGGCGTGGAGCGGCGGGATCTCGGCTTACCTCAACCTGCCGCGCGGCAGCGAAGCCTATGTCACGGGCATCGCCATCGCCAAGCGCGGCGTCTTGCACCTGGAGGCGCGCAGTAACTACGAAGGCATGGATGCGTACTCGTTCTTCGTCGGCTACAACCTTGGCTGGGGTGAGGCGTTGCGGCTGGATTTCACGCCGATCCTCGGCGTGGTCACCGGCAGCGCGCACAGCGTCGTGGGCGGGTTCGAGGCCACGCTGACCGGCCGCTATGCCGATGCCTATATCGAGTTCGAATACGTGCCGGACGCCGAGCCGTCCGGGTACGCCTATGCATGGAGCGAGCTCGCCTGGCGCCCGCGGGACTGGCTGCGGCTCGGCCTGGCGGCCCAGCGCACGCGCGTGCCCGACAATGGCCGCAATCTGCAGCGCGGCGTGTTTGCGCAAGTGAAAGGCAAGCACGTCTCCGGCGCGGTCTACTGGTTCAACCCCGCCGCGCACGACCAGATCGCCGTGGTCTCGGTCGCGCTCAGCTTCTGAAGCGGCCGCGGGCGGTGCACGAGACCGAGGACGACTTGTCCGGGCGAGCGAGGGAATGAACGTAAAGCGCAACACCCGGCGTCAGCAACCCGCCGCGCTCGAGGCGCTGCTGGCCGAGGTCCGCGCCTGCCGCGCCTGCGCGCAGCAATTGCCGCTCGGGCCGCGGCCGGTGGTGCGCGCCGGCGCCGGCGCGCGCATCCTGATCGTCGGGCAGGCGCCGGGAACGCGCGTGCACCAGACCGGCATTCCATGGAACGATGCCAGCGGCGAGCGGCTGCGGCAGTGGCTCGGGGTCGACGACGCCACCTTCTGCGACGCCTCGCAATTCGCCATCATCCCGATGGGGTTCTGCTATCCCGGCCGCGGCAAAAGCGGCGACAACCCGCCGCGCCCCGAATGCGCGCCCTTGTGGATGGACCGGCTGCTGGCGCAATTGCCGTCGATCGCGCTGACCCTGCTGGTCGGGCAGTACGCGCAGCGGCATTTCCTGGGGGCGCGGCGCAAACCCACGCTGACCGAAACCGTGCGGGCATGGCAGGACTACGCGCCGGCGTATATCCCCCTGCCGCACCCGTCGCCGCGCAACCAGCCGTGGCTCAAGCAGCATCCGTGGTTCGAGGCCGAGGTGCTGCCGATGTTAAGGGCGCGGGTTGCGCGGATCCTGCCGCAGGGGCAGGCATCGGGCTGAACGCGCAGGGCCAGCCCGGCTCAGTGCGTGCACAGCACCGCCGCCATCTCCCTGGCCGCACCCTGCAGCGTCGGCACCGCCTGCAGCAACGCTTCGAGCGAGGCCCGCGCGGTCGGCGCATGACAGGCAATCGCCGCCACCACCCGTCCCGGCCCGGCGCCGTCGGGTTCGCGCACCGGTACCGCCACCGCGCACATGCCGCGCACGAATTCCTCGTGATCGACGCCGATGCCGCGCGCGGCCAGCCGGTCGAGTTCGGTGTTGAGTCCGGGCAGGTCGGACAGCGTGCGCGGCGTGTGCGCGGCGAGGTCCAGGCGCCCTAGCGTCTGCTGGCGTTCGAGCCGGTTCATCGCCGACAGGAACAGCTTGCCGCTGGCGGTGCAGTGCAGCGGCACATGGATGCCGGGCGACAGCTGCAGGCGCAGCGGCTCGTGGGTTTCCACGCGCTCCACATACAGCACGCGGTCGCCGTCGAGCGCGGTCAGGTTGCAGGTCTCGCCCAGCCGCGCCACCAGCCGGGCCAGGATGCCGCGGCATTCGCGCAGCAGCGGCGGGCTGCGCAGCGTCTGCAGCGACAACGTCGCCGCGGCCGGCCCGGGCACATAGCCGCGCTCGGCCGGCATCCGCACCACGAAGCCGCTGCGCTCCATCGCCGCCAGCAGGCGCATCAGCGTCGCCTTCGGCACATGGAGCCGCTGCGCCAGCTGCGACAGCGTCTGCGGCTGCTGCGCCCGCGCCAGGCTGGACAGCACCGCCAGCACGCGCAGGCTGCGGGCATCCTCCTCCGGCACCTCGTCCTCTGCTGCAGTGCGATTCTGAAACGGCATTGTCAGGTTCTGTTTCACAACCGGCGTCTCCTCGCGATTGGGCTGTCCATTCCGACTTTGGGAAATAAAATCCGGAACAGAACGTTTCAGATTATAAATCCAGGCCGCAGGGCTGCGTGCCGGCCGGCCAGAAACAGGAGACAGCGACGATGTCGCAAACCGTTGACTACATCGTGGTGGGCGCGGGCTCGGCCGGGTGCGTGCTGGCCAACCGGCTCAGCGAGGACGGCCGCCATTCGGTCTGCCTGCTCGAGGCGGGGCCGCCCGACCGCTACCCGTGGATCCATATCCCGATCGGCTACGGCAAGACCATGTTCCACAAGCAGGTGAACTGGGGCTTCTATACCGATCCCGATCCCAACATGCTGAACCGCCGCATCTACTGGCCGCGCGGGCGCACGCTGGGCGGCAGCAGCGCCATCAACGGCCTGATCTACGTGCGCGGCCAGCGCGAGGACTACGACCACTGGGCCGCGCTGGGCAATCCGGGCTGGGGCTGGGACGACTGCCTGCCCTACTTCCGCAAGCTCGAGCACAACGACCTCGGCGCCGGACCGACGCGTGGCACCGGGGGCCCGCTCAATGCCACCTCGATCGACCGGCGCCATGCGCTGGTCGATGCCTTCATCGCCGCCGGGCAGGCGCTCGGCCTGCCGCGCCAGACCGACTTCAACGGCGGCGACCAGGAGGGCGTGGGCTACTACCAGCTGACCACGCGCAACGGCTGGCGCTGCTCCACCGCGGTGGCCTACCTGCGCCCGGCGCGCGGGCGCGCCAACCTGCGCGTCGAGACCGATGCGCACACCACCGGCATCCTCTTTGAAGGCAAGCGCGCCGTGGGCGTGCGCTACACCCGGCATGGCCAGCCCTATATCCTGCGGGCGCGGCGCGAGGTGATCCTGTGCGCCGGCGCGCTGCAGTCGCCGCAGCTGCTGCAGCTGTCCGGCATCGGCCCGGCGCCGCTGCTGCAGGACCTGGGCGTGCGGGTGGTGCATGCGCTGCCGGGCGTCGGCGAAAATTTGCAGGACCACCTGCAGATCCGGCTGATCTACGAGGTGGCCAAGCCCATCACCACCAACGACCAGCTGCGCACCCTGGCCGGCAAGGCGCGCATGGGGCTGGAATGGCTGCTGCTGCGCAAGGGCCCGCTGGCGATCGGCATCAACCAGGGTGCGATGTTCTGCCGCGCCCTGCCGCACGAAAGCGCGACGCCGGACACGCAGTTCCATTTCTCGACGCTGTCGGCCGACATGGCCGGCGGCACGGTGCATCCGTTCTCGGGCTGCACCTATTCCGTGTGCCAGCTGCGCCCGGCGTCGCGCGGCACCGTGCGGATCCGCTCGACCGACCCGTTCGAGCCGCCGTCGATGCAGCCCAACTACCTGTCGGCCGAACTGGACCGGCGCTGCACCGTCGCGGCGGTGCGCTACGCGCGGCGCGTGGCGCAGACCGAGCCGATGCGCGGCCTGATGAAGCGCGAGTTCCGGCCCGGCGACGCGGTGCGCAGCGACGACGAGATCCTGCACTTCTGCCGCGAGTACGGCGCCACCATCTTCCATCCGTCGGGCACGGCAAAGATGGGGCCGGCCGCCGACCCGCTGGCGGTGGTCGATGCGCGCCTGCGCGTGCACGGCGTTGGCGCGCTGCGCGTAGTGGACTGTTCGGTGATGCCAACGCTGATATCCGGCAACACCAACGTGCCGGTGGTGATGATGGCCGAGCGTGCCGCCGACCTGATCCGTGAAGACGCACGGCGCGAGATCCACCACGCCGACGTGATCGCGCCGATGGCCGCCGCAGCCTGAACCAACCTGAAGCGGCAAACCGGCGGGGCAAGCCATCGCTCACCACCAGGCCAGGCCTCGCAGCGCATCGGCGTCCATAACCATCCTTCCAGAGGACGCCGCCTACCACCAGAGGAGACAAGCATGACTAGCCCCAACGAACAGGCGATCCGCAAGGTCGCGCTGGCGTCCGTGATCGGCGCCACCATCGAGTGGTATGACTTCTTCCTGTACGGCGTGGTCGCCGGCCTGGTCTTCAACAAGCTCTATTTCCCCGGCGACGACCCGCTGGTGGCCACCATGCTGGCCTACACCACCTTCGCCGTGGGCTTTGTCACGCGCCCGCTCGGCGGCGTGATATTCGGCCACTTCGGCGACAAGGTCGGGCGCAAGAGCATGCTGGTGATGACGCTGATGATCATGGGCGTCTCCACTTTCCTGATCGGGCTGGTGCCGACCTATGACAGCATCGGCATCCTCGCGCCGGTGCTGTTGCTGCTGCTGCGCGTGCTGCAGGGCATCGGCCTGGGCGGCGAATGGGGCGGTGCGGTGCTGATGGCGTACGAGTACGCGCCGCCGCACCGCAAGGGCTTCTATGCGTCGCTGCCGCAGATCGGGCTGGCGATCGGGCTGTGCCTGGCCTCGGGCGTGGTGGCGCTGCTGTCGCTGACCCTGTCGGATGCGCAGTTCCTGGACTGGGGCTGGCGCGTGGCGTTCCTGGTCTCGGCGGCGATGGTGTTCGTCGGCATGTATATCCGGCTCAACGTCAAGGAAACGCCGGAATTCGCCGTGATCAAGCAGCGCAATGCCGAAACGCAGATTCCCTTTGTCGACATGATGCGGCGCTATCCCGGCAATATCGTCAAGGGCATGGGCGCGCGCTATATCGACGGCGTGTTCTTCAACATCTTCGGCGTGTTCTCGATCACCTACCTGACCCAGACCGTCAATATCAGCCGCACCCAGGCGCTGCTCGGGGTGATGGCGGCGGCGATCGCGATGTGCTTCTTCATCCCGTTCTTCGGCCACCTGTCCGACCGCATCGGCCGCACGCGGGTGTACTTCTGGGGTGCGCTGATCACCGCGCTGTCGGCCTTTCCCGCGTTCTGGCTGATGCTGAACAGCGGCGGCAACACCATGCTGCTGTGGCTGGCGATCGTGGTGCCGTTCGGCATTCTCTACGCCGCGGTGTACGGGCCGGAGGCGGCGCTGTTCTGCGAACTGTTCGATGCCCGGGTGCGCTACACCGGGATCTCGTTCGTCTACCAGTTCTCCGGCATCTTCGCTTCCGGCATCACCCCCATCATCGCCACGGCGCTGCTCAAGTCGGGCGGCGGACAACCGTGGCAGATCTGCGCCTACGTGGCGTTCGCGGGACTGGTGTCGGCGCTGTCGGCGGCGCTGATCGGGCGGAGCGCGGGGGCCGCGGCGCCGCGCGAGAGCGGCGTGCCGCTGCGCGGCCCGGCGCGCTGAGCGCAACGGTTGCGGGCGGCGTTGCGGCAGGCCGGCAATGTCTTAGAATGGCACCACGCTAATGACAGGGACATTGCATGCAACCTTCGGACGGCACCGGCACCGGAACCGGCACCACCGCCGCCCCGCTTTTGCCCAAGGTGGTGCGCCAGCGGCTGCACGACACCGTGGTAGACCACCTGCGCAACTTCATCGTCGAAGGGGTGCTGGCGCCCGGCATGAAGCTGAACGAGCGCGAACTGTGCGAAACGCTCGGGATTTCGCGCACGCCGCTGCGCGAGGCGCTCAAGGTGCTTGCCGCCGAGGGGCTGATCGAGATCTCGCCCAACCGCGGCGCCAGCGTCTCGCGCATGAGCGAGGCCGAGGCGTGGGAGGCCTTCGAGCTGATGAGCGGGCTGGAAGCGTTTGCCGGCGAGCTGGCGTGCGAGCGCATCACGGCGCCGGAACTGGCCGAGATCAAGGCGCTGCATTACGCCATGCTGGCCTGCCATGCCCGCAACGACCTGCCCGGCTACTACAGCCGCAACCAGGAAATCCACGACCGCATTGCCGCGGCGGCGCGCAACCAGACTCTGCTGCAGACCTACCTGACGCTGAACCGGCGGCTCAAGGCGATGCGCTTCCGCTCCAACCACCAGACCGACAAGTGGGACCGCGCGGTGCACGACCACGAAGAAATGATCCGCGCGCTGGAAGCCCGCGACGGCAAGCGGCTGGCGTCGATCCTGCGCCAGCACCTGCTGGAGAAGCGCGCCGCGGTGATGCAGATCCACCCGGATCCGGCCAGCGCGCCTGCCGTGCCCAACGCCTGAGCGCGGCGCCCCCGTCAGCGCCGTCAGCGCCGCGTCGCCAGGATGCGGTAGCCGCGGCTGCAATGCTCCTGCGCCGCGGCGCGGGCTTCATCCGGATCGTCGAACAGGCCGGCCTGGGCAATTCCCGGCACCAGCACGGCCTCGCCGGATTCCGCGCCGAGGAAGCGCCCGTCGCGCGACTGGACGATATACAGCACGTCCGCCCCGACCTCTCCCACCGGCTGGCGCCAGCCGGCCGACTGGCCCAGGCGCCGCTGTCCGGGCGCGCTGCCGCCGGCGCCGGCCTCCTGCTGCCCCTCGTCCATGCCGCCTGCGCGGCGCGCCACCTGCAGGTTGTTGCGCACCTCATTGACGCCCAGTATGTCTTCGGCCAGCTCTTCAATGCGGTACTTGATGCCGCGGTCGGCCACGGTGCCGGTCAGCGTGACGATGCCCGAGCCGACGTCGACGGTCACGTCCGAGACGTCGTCGTCGGCATGCGCCAGCCGTTCGCACAGGTCGTCGCGGATGCGCGTGTCGGTGCGGTGGTAGTTCTTGGGCAGCCGGCGCGATGCCGTGCGCGCCGGGATGCCGGGACGGTACTGGTCCTCCGGACCCTCGCCGCCTTCCGTGCCATAGCGCGCCTGCCCGTAGCCAAAGCCCGCGCCGCCCGGATTGCCGCTGCGCCAGTGGTGTGCCTGGCGGGTATCGCCGGGTTCGCCATAGCCGCGGTTGCGCCACGTTTCCCTGATTTCCGACGGTGGATAGTCTTTCATGGATTGCCTCCGATCTGGACGCGTGTTCGTGCGCCGTGTCTGCTATGGGTAGCATCATCCATGCCTCGCGACCGCTCACCGCCGCGCGCCGCGGCTCGCGCGCGCCGGACGCCAGCGCCGGCGTGCACCGCGCAAGCACGGCAACGATCGAAGTTTTTACACGGTGGCGCCGGGTGCGGGCCGGTCTAGGTAGCCGCCGACGATACGCACCAGCAGCGGCAGCTTGCCGGTGAAGAAGTGATCCGCGCCCGGCACCACCACCACCGGCAATGCCTGGGGCCTGGCCCAGTCGAACAGCGCGGCCAGTTCCGCGCGCTCGTCGCGCTCGCCATGGACCACCAGGCAATCGGCCGGCACCGTGGGCGTGTCATAGCTGCGATGGCCTTTCACCACGCCGTAGGGGGTTCCCGCCAGCACCAGGTGGCGGATCGGCACGGACTGCGCCGCCAGCGCCGCGGCCACATGAGTCATCACGAAGGCGCCGAAGGAAAACCCGGCCAGCGCCAGCGGCAGGCCGGGATGCGCCTGGCGCAGGTGGGCGACCACCGCCAGCATGTCGTGCGCCTCGCCGCGGCCCTGGTCATGGGCGCCACCGGAACCTTCCACGCCGCGGAAATTCGGCCGCACGGTCAGGTAGCCACGCGCCACCAGCGCCTTGGCCAGCTGGTGCGGCACCTTGTGCGTGGCCGAGCCACCCAGCAACGGATGCGGATGGCCCACCACGGCAATGCCGCGCGGATCGCCTTGCGGTCGGTCGACCAGCATTTCAATCGGCCCGGCTTCGCCGTCGAGCCGGGTCTTGTCGGTGCCTGACGCAACCGCCATGCGCTCTCCAGAAGAGGTTAAGTGACTGAGGCAATGCGGGCCGCGCACGGCCCGAAGCCCGTGATGTTACTGCGATGACCGCGGGCATGCCGACGGCGGCCGCGCGGGCGCGACCAGGATGGATGCGTATCAATTTGTCACAGTGTGCCCGATCCGCCGCAGCCTGCGCCGGTGTGGCGGATGCGTTTTCCTATAATTTCGCGAATCGCGGCAGGGCCGGTTGCACCGGTCCCGCCACCCGCGGCCAGCCGCTGCCGATACCCCCGCGTGGGCGCATCGGCCTGGCCGCACCATGCGCCGAGAGGATCGCCAGCGAGCGGCCATCCCCTCGCCTGTTCATTGCCGGTGTCCCGGCCGTTCCCGCATCCGGTCGCCGCGCCGCATCCTGCCTGATGCCGGCGCGACAGGCGATCCCGCCTATCGATGCCGGAGCGCCGCAAGCCGTCACCGTCCGACGAGATTCCGCCATGAGCAACGTTTCACGGCTCGCACTGGGCCTTGCGCTTGCTGCGCTATGCCACCTGATGCCAGCCACCCTGCCCGCCGCGAGCGCGGCGCCGGCATCCGAGGCCGCCTCCGCCACCGAGGCGCAACAGCCGCCCGCCCTCACCCACACCGAAGCCAGCGCCGAACTCAAGCGCCTGCAGACCGAGCAGGACCGCATCAAGCAGCAGGCCTCCGACCCCGACGGCACCACCAAGCTGGATGAGCTTGACCACGAACTGCACAAGCTCGATGCCGATGTCGACAAGCTGTCCGCCGCGCTGACGCCGCAGCGCGCCCAGCTGCAGGCGCAGCTCGACGTGCTGGGTCCGCCGCCGTCGGACGGCATCACCAGGGAAGCCCCGGCGGTGGTGCGGCAGCGCGCCGAACTGAATGCGCGGCGCCTGCAGCTCGATGCGCAGCTCAAGCAGGCGGCCGAGAGCAAGGAGAACATCGCCAACCTGAGCGGCCAGATCGCGCGGCTGCAGCGCAGCCAGCTGAAAGACCAGCTGGCGCTGCGCTCCGACAGCATCCTGAACCCGCAGTTCTGGAAGCCGATGGTCAGTCCCGCCGCCGAGGACCGCGCGCGCATGGCCGCATTCCTGGACCAGGTGGTGCCGATGGTGCAGCTGGCGTGGCAGCCGTCGCAGCGCGCCGCCACCATCGCGCTGCTGCTGCTCGCGCTGGGCGTGTGGCTGGTGGGCAAGCGCCTGGCCGAACGCGCGCTGGCCTGGTTCTGCCTGAACAAGCTGCCCCCGACCCGGCTGCGGCGCAGTGCGCTGGCGCTGGCCACCACCATCGCGACAGTGGCCACCACCGGCCTGGCGGTGCAGATCGTCTACAACGCCTTCACCCGCAACTATGAACTGCCGCCGGACCTGATGACGCTGTACGGCGGGCTGGTCAAGCTGACCCTGACCAGCGCCCTGATCGCGGGCCTCGGGCGCGCGCTGCTGTGCACGCGCCACCCGTCGTGGCGGCTGCCCGCGCTGGCCGATCCCGTGGCACGGGCGATGAAACCGTTCCCCGCGGTGCTGGCCGGGCTGTTGCTGCTGGCCGGCACGCTCGAACAGCTCAACCGCATTGCCGATACCAGCGTGCAGGTCACGCTGCTGGGGCGCGGGCTGGTCTCGCTGGTGGTGGTGCTGACCATCGGCGCGGCGCTGCTGCGCGCCAACCGCGTGCGCAACGAGCTGGCCGCGGCGGGCGAGCAGCCCGAGGCGCGCGCCACGCTGGCCGGCATGATCCACGCCGGCGTCACCCTGATCGTGATCGTGTCGATGGTGGCGCTGCTGGCGGGCTATATCAGCTTTGCGCGCTTCCTGACCTACGAGCTGGTCTGGTTCGACATCGTGCTGTGCAGCCTGTACCTGCTGACCCAGGTCACGCGCGACCTGTGCGAAAGCCTGTTCTCGACCCAGCACGCCAGCGGCCAGGTGATCAAGCAGCTGTTCGGCGTCGACGATGCGCGCCTGGAACAGGCCGCCACCATCCTGTCCGGCATCGGCGCCAGCCTGTTGCTGCTGCTGGCCGTGGTGGCGCTGCTGACCGGCGGCTTCGGCACCACCCCCGCGGACCTGGTCGACAGCCTGGTCACCGTGCTGGGCGGTGAAAAGCTGCGCAGCCTGAACATCATGCCCGAGCGCATCCTCAATGCGCTGGTGGCGCTGGGCGTGGGCATCTGGCTGCTGCGCACGGTGCGGCGCTGGCTGGATGCGGAGCTGCTGCCCAAGCTGTGCATGGAGCCCGGGCTGCGCGCGTCGCTGATCACGCTGTTCAGCAATGTCGGCTACGTGCTGCTGGTGCTGCTGACGCTGTCGCTGCTGGGCGTGCGCTGGGACAACCTGGCGTGGATCGTCAGCGCGCTGTCGGTCGGCATCGGCTTTGGCCTGCAGGAGATCGTGAAGAACTTCGTCTCGGGCCTGATCCTGCTGACCGAGCGCCCGGTCAAGGTGGGCGACATGGTCAGCATCGCCGGCGTCGAGGGCGACATCCGCCGCATCAACGTGCGCGCCACCGAGATCCAGCTGGGCGACCGCTCCACCGTGATCGTGCCTAACTCGCAGCTGATCTCGCAGAACCTGCGCAACGTCACCATGAGCAACAGCACCCAGGGGGTGGCCTCGCTGCAGCTCACCTTCCCGCTGAACACCGACCCCGAGCAGCTGCGCGACCTGCTGCTCGACGTCTACCGCGAGAACGAAAGCATCCTCGACGTGCCGGCCCCGTCGGTGATGTTCAGCCAGCTCGCGCCCAACGGCATCACGCTGTCGGTGACCGGCTATGTCGGCAGCCCGCGCATCGCCGCGAACACGCGCAGCGACCTGCTGTTCGAGATCCTGAAGCGGCTGCGCGCCGCCGGCATCTCGCTGTCGGTGCCGCAGTCGCTGCGGCTGGAGAACATGCCGCCGCTGGGGCCGGAACCGGAGCGCGCGCTGGCGACCGGCTGATTGCCGGCGGCAGCGCCGCCTCGCCCCGCATCCCGCTACGCTGCCGCCCCCGCGGTGGCGTCTTCCACAACCAGCGCCGCCAGCCAGCGGCGAATCACCTGCTCTTCGTGCGCCGCAAGGCGCACGTTGCGGCGGGCCGCGCCTGATATTCTCATAGAAAGATTGTTCGTTTTGCTATATTCTCCTAAAGAGAATATCCAGGCGACCCTCTTCCGCCTGCCACGCCCGACCGCCGATGGAACTGGCTGAACTCGAAATCTTCCGCGCCGTAGCCACGGAGCAGAGCATCACCCGCGCCGCGCGCCTGCTGGACCGGGTGCAATCCAACGTCACCACGCGCGTCAAGCAACTGGAAGAGGCGCTGGGGGTGGCGCTGTTCCAGCGCGACAGCAAGCGCATGCTGCTGACGCCCGAGGGCCACCGGCTGCTCGCCTATGCCAACCAGATGCTGGCGCTGGCGGAAGAAGCGCGGCAGTCGATGCAGGGCGCCGCGCCGTCGGGCCGCCTGCGCATCGGCACCATGGAAAGCGCCGCCGCCAATCGCCTGCCGATGCCGCTGGCGCGCTTCCACGCGGCCTGGCCCGGCGTGGAGATCGAGATCCGCACCGGCACCACGCGCGCGCTGGTCGATGCGGTGCTCGACCACCGGCTCGATTGCGCCGTGGTCGCGCATCCGGGCGCAGCGCCGGCGCGCGCGGCCGATCTGGATGAACTGGCCCCCGGCCTGGAAGGCACCTACCTGTTCACCGAACACCTGCAGCTGGTGCTGCCGGGCAGCCATCCCAAGGTGCGTGGCCCCGGCGACGTGGCATTGCGCCGCCTGGCCGCCTTCCCGAAGGGCTGCACCTACCGCCAGTGCGCGGAAGCCTGGCTGGCGCAGGGCGGCGACGACATGCGCCAGCGCCTGGCCGTCACCGAGATGCCGTCGTACCACGCCATGCTGGCCTGCGTCAGCGCCGGCACCGCGATGGCGATCCTGCCCCGCTCGCTGCTGGCCTTGCATCGCGACGCCATCGACGTGCAGACCGTGCCGGTGCGCGCGGTGCACACTTATATCGTCAAGCGTGCCGGCTATGCCACGCACGCCTGCGACGCCTTCGTGCGCGAACTGCGCGACGGCTGACCCTGCCGTTCCCCGTCGCCGCGCCATCGCCATCGACCCTGCCCAGGAGCGCAAATTGACCCAGACAACCCCAATCGCTGACCGGCTGCCGCTGTTGCGCCGGCTCGGCATCCGCACCCCGATCATCCAGGCACCCATGGCCGGTGTCGGCACGCCCGCGCTCGCCGCGGCCGTCACCAATGCCGGCGGCCTCGGTTCGCTCGGCGTTGGCGCCATGGACGCCGAAGCCGCGCGCAAGGCCATCCGCGAGACCCGCGCGCTGACCAGCGGCCCGTTCAACGTCAACCTGTTCTGCCATGCGCCGGCCGTCGCCGATGCCGCGCGCGAGCAGGCCTGGCTGGCCTACCTCGCGCCGCGCTTTGCCGAATTCGGCGCCACCCCGCCGGCGACGCTGCGCGAGATCTACCGCAGCTACCTGGCCGACGATGCCATGCACGCAATGCTGCTGGAAGAACGCCCGGCCGTGGTCAGCTTCCATTTCGGGCTGCCCGGTGCGGACCGGATCCGCGCGCTGCGCGATGCCGGCATCGTGCTGCTGGCCAGCGCCACCTCGCTCGCCGAGGCACGCGCCATCGAGGCGGCCGGCCTTGACGCGATCGTCGCGCAGGGCATCGAGGCGGGCGGCCATCGCGGCGTGTTCGCCCCGTCCGCGCCCGACGAGGGCCTCGGCACCTTCGCGCTGGTACGTGTGCTGGCGACGCAGACCCGCGTGCCGGTGATCGCCGCGGGCGGCATCATGGACGGTGCCGGCATTGCCGCAGCGCTGGCCCTGGGCGCGCAGGCCGCGCAGCTCGGCACCGCGTTTATCGCCTGCCCCGAGACCGTCGCCGACGGCCCCTACCGCGAGGCGCTGCTGCAGGCGCGCAAGCCGACTGTGCTGACCCGGGCCATTTCCGGCCGCCATGCCCGCGGCCTGGCCAACCGCTTTACCGAACTGGGCGCGGCAGCCGGCGCACCCGCCGTGCCCGACTACCCGACCGCCTACGATGCCGGCAAGGCCCTGCATGCCGCCGCCAGGGCGCGCGGCAGCGCCGACTTTGCCGCGCAGTGGGCCGGCCAGGCCGTGCCGCTGGCGCGCGCGCTGCCGGCGGCGGAGCTGGTCGCGGCGCTGGCCGGCGAGCTTGCAGACAGCGCACGCGGGTTGGGCACGCTGGCCGAAACGCTCGGATAAGCGGTTTCGGACAGCGCCGTTTTACCGCGTCTTACAACACGTTAAAGAAGTCGAATCTTAAAAGCCGCGGTTACAAAGCTAACAAGTCGGGCCGGGGCCGGAAACACCTGGATTGCCGCTTTGCGTCCATCATTCAGGAGCACAGGCTGTGCATGACAAGGAGTCCGAAATGCGCCCCTCCACCCGCATCGTCGCCGCGGCGGTCCTGGCCGCGACCCTGGTAGCCGCCGGTTCCGCCTCGGCGCGCGGCCGGTACCACCACCATGGCGGCACCAACGCCGGCGCGGTGCTGGCGGTCGGCGCGCTGGCGGGCCTGGCGCTGGGCGCCATGCTGGCCTCGGGTCCGGTGGTGGCGGCACCGGTGGCGCCGCCACCCGTCGCCTACGCCCCCGCGCCGGTCTCGTACGAGGCGCCGGCAGTGCCGCCGGGCTACTGCTACCGCGACTACGACCGCGCCTACGTGCCGTGCGGCCCGCAGCCTTCCGGCTACTACGGCGAGGCGCCGTACTACGGCTACTGAGGCCTGCCGCCATGCCGGTCGACCGCGACTATTTCGACGGCCTGTATGGCCGTAACGAGGATCCCTGGGGCATCGGCACGCGCTGGTACGAAGCGCGCAAGCGTGCCCTGCTGCTGGCCACGCTGCCGCGCGAGCGCTTCGCCCGCGCCTTCGAGCCCGGCTGCGGCGGCGGCCACCTGAGCGTGGCGCTGGCGCCGCGCTGCGATGCGCTGGTAGCAATGGAACTGGCCGAGAGCGCCGCCGAGCAGGCGCGGCAACGGCTGGCGCCGTTCCCGCAGGCACGCGTGCTGACCGGCGAGCTGCCGCAGCAATGGCCGGACGGCAGCTTCGACCTGATGGTGTTTTCCGAACTGGGCTACTACTTCCCCAAGCCGGACTGGCACGACGTCGCCGCCATGGCCGCGCGCGCGCTGGCCGACGACGGCGTCATCGTCGCCTGCCATTTCCGCCATCCGTTCGCCGAGCAGCAGATCACCGCGCAGGCGGTGCATGAAGCCATCGGCGCGCAGCGCGGGCTGTATCGGCATATCCGCCACGAGGAACCGGATTTCCTGCTGGAACTGTGGACGCGGCAGCTGGAGATGCGGCTGGCGTAGGGGCTTGTGTCGATCGGCAAAGAAAATCGCCCCATGCAAGTTGCCACTTGCATGGGGCGTTGTCTTTGGAGCAATCGCCAGGCACGGCGGTCGATGATCGACCGCTTGCGTACTCCCTCTCCCGCGGGCGGGAGAGGGGAGCAAACCAGCGGGCCCATCAAGGCAACCGGCTCGCCTTACACCGGCACGTCCCTGCTCGGATCCGGCTTGCGGTCATCGAACCAGCGGTACAGCGTCGGCACCATCACCAGCGTCAGCAGCGTCGACGTAATCAGCCCGCCGATCACCACCACCGCCAGCGGCCGCTGGACTTCAGAGCCGGGGCCGGTCGAAAACAGGAACGGCACCAGGCCCAGCATGGCGATGGTCGCGGTCATCATCACCGGGCGGAAACGCTGCGTCGCGCCCTGCACCACCGCCTCGTCGAGCGACAGGCCCGAATCGCGCAGCGTGCGGATGTACGACACCAGCACCACCCCGTTCAGCACCGCCATGCCCCACAGCGCGATAAAGCCCACCGATGCCGGCACCGACAGGTATTCGCCGGTGACGAACAGCCCGATGATGCCGCCGATCGATGCGAAGGGCAGCACCGTGATGATCAGCGTGGCGAAGCGCAGCGAGTTGAACAGCAGGAACAGCAGGAAGAAGATCGCGGCGATGGTGACCGGCACGATGATCTTCAGGTGGCCCATGGCGCGTTCCATGTTCTGGAACTGGCCGCCCCACTCGAGGTAATAGCCTTCCGGCAGCTTGACCTTGGACGCGGTGGCCTGCTGCAGTTCGGCAACGAAGCCGCCCAGGTCGCGGTCCTTCACGTTGATCATCACCACGACGCGGCGCTTGGCCATTTCGCGGCTGATCTGCGCCGGGCCGTCGTTGACTTCGATCCTGGCCACGCTCTGCAGCGGCACCTGCGTGCCGTCCGGCGTGTTCACCAGCAGCTGGCGGATCGACTGCACGTTGTTGCGGAACTCGTCCGGCAGGCGCACCGCCGCCGCAAAGCGGCGCTCGCCTTCGAAGATATCCGTGGCGCGCTTGCCGCCGATCGCGATCTCGATCACGTCGTGGATGTCGGAGACGTTCAGCCCGTAGCGCGCAATCGCCTGGCGGTCGATCTCGATCGACAGGTATTGCTGGCCCGAGACGCGCTCGATGCGGATATCCTGCGAGCCCTGGATGCCGCCGGCCACGCGCGAGATCTCGCCCGCCAGCTCGCGCAGCTTGTCCAGGTCATCGCCGAACACCTTCACCGCCACGTCGGAGCGCACGCCGCTGACCATTTCGTCGACGCGGTCCGAGATCGGCTGCGCCATCACGATCTGCACGCCCGGAATGGCCTTGAGCTTTTCGCGGATGGCGTTGGCGATATCGTCCTGGGTCCAGCCGTCGGGCCACTCGTCGCGGTCCTTCAGGCTGGCGATCGGGGTCGATTCGTTCTGGCCCTGCGGGTCGGCCGGGCTTTCGCCGCGGCCCACGCCCGACACCACCGACTTCACGCCCGGCACGCCCAGCACCAGCTTGTTGGCTTCCTTCTCCAGCTTGATCGACTCTTCCAGCGAGATGTTGGGCACGCGGTCGATCGCGGGCACGATCGAGCCTTCCTTCATCTCCGGGATGAACGAGGTGCCCAGCAGCGGCACGATCAGCAGCGTGGCGATGAAGGCGCCGACCGCGCTGAGCACGGTCTTGCGGCTGTTGCCCAGCGCCCAGTGCAGCAGGCGCAGGTAGTGGCGCTTCATGAAGGCGATCAGGAAGGTGTCGTGCTCGGCGCCGCCCTTGAGCAGGTACGACGACAGCACCGGCGACAGCGTCAGCGACAGGAACAGCGAGATCGCCAGCGCGATCGAGATGGTGAACGCGAGCGGCGCGAACATCTTGCCTTCCATGCCCGACAGCGTCATCAGCGGCAGGAACACCAGGATGATGATGCCCACGCCGACGATCACCGGCGTGGCCACTTCCTGCACCGCCTTGACCAGGATCTCGGTCTTGGTCAGTCCGGGCTCCTTGTGGCCGAGCCGCTCGAACGCGTTCTCGACCACCACCACCGAGCCGTCCACCATCAGGCCGATGGCGATCGCCAGCCCCCCCAGTGACATCAGGTTGGCCGACAGCCCCGCCTCGTTCATCACCATGAAGGTCAGCAATGGCGTCAGCACCAGCGTGGCCAGCACGATGATCGACGAACGCACGTCGCCCAGGAACAGGAACAGCACGATCACCACCAGCACCACGCCTTCGAGCAGCACCTTGGTCACGGTCCACAGCGCGGCGTCGACCAGCTCGCTGCGGTCATAGTACGGCACGATCTGCAGCTTGCCCGGCAGCATGCCGCGCTCGTTGATCTCGGCCACGCGGGCCTTGACGCGGCTGACCACTTCCTTGGCATTGCCGCCGCGCATCATCATGACGATGCCGCCGACCGCCTCGGTCTGGCCGTTCTTGACCAGCGCGCCCTGGCGCACCTCGTGGCCGATGGTGACGTTGGCGACGTCGCGCAGGTACACCGGCGTACCGTCGACTTCCTTCAGCACGATGCTGCCGAGGTCTTCGACGCCCTTGGCCAGGCCCACGCCGCGGATCAGGTACTGCTCGGCGTAGTGCGGCAGCACGCCGCCGCCGGAGTTGGCGTTGTTGCGCGCCAGCGCCTCGTACACCTGCTGGATCGACACGCCGTAATGGCGCATGCGCTCCGGGTTGACCAGCGCCTGGTACTGGCGCACATAGCCGCCCTGCGAGTTGATCTCGGCCACGCCGGGGATCGAGCGCAGCAACGGACGCACCACCCAGTCCTGGGCAATGCGGCGCTCGGCCAGCTCTTCCTGGGTCAGTTCGCGGTTGCCGTCGTCGGCGCGGTCCAGCGTGTACTGGTAGACCTCGCCCAGGCCGGTCGAGACCGGACCCAGCACGGGCGTGACGCCTTCGGGCATGCGCCCGCCCACTTCGATCAGGCGCTCCATCACCAGCTGGCGCGCAAAGTACACGTCGGTGGCATCGGTAAAGACCAGCGTGATCAGCGACAACCCCGCCTTGTTCAGCGAGCGCATCTCTTCCAGGCCGGGCAGGCCCGTCATCGCCATTTCCACCGGCACGGTGACAAAGCGCTCGACTTCCTCGGGCGAACGGCCCGCGGCTTCGGTGGCGATCTGCACCTGCACGTTGGTCACGTCGGGGAATGCATCCACCGACAGCTTGGTGGCAGCGCGCAGGCCGAAGAAGAACAGCACCACGGCCAGCACGCAGACCACCAGCCGCTGTTTGATGGCGGCTTCGACTAGGGATTTCATCATGGCCGATTACCCTTGTTCGAGGCGCTTGCGCTCGTTGTCCAGGTGGAACGCGCCGTCTACCACGATGCGGTCGCCGGCCTTCACGCCGTTCTGGACCACGCGCATGCCGTCGCTCTCGGCGCCCAGCTTGACCCTCGTCAGGCGGAACTTGTTGCCCGGCATCTCGACATAGACCAGCTCGTCGTTACCCTCGCGCACCACCGCGGCCGCCGGGATCACCAGCTGGTCCTGCGGCTTGCCGGCGATCAGCATGCTGGCGAGCATGGCGGGCTTCAGCCGCCCTTCGCGGTTCTCGAGCTCGGTGCGTACCAGCACCGTGCGCGACTGCGGGTTGACCGTGCGGCCCACGTAGATCAGCTTGCCGGTGATGGTGTTGCCGCCTTTGCCGTTGGCCAGCGACGGCACCTCGATCTCCACGCTCTGCCCTTCGGCCACCTGGGCGGCCTGCTGCTCGGGCACCTCGGCCACGACCCATACGCGCGACAGGTCGGCCACGGTGTAGAGCGCATCGGCCGGCTGTACCACCTGGCCCTGCGCCACGTTGCGCTCGACCACGGTGCCGCTGATGCTCGAATACACCGGCGAATGCGAGTTGATGCTGCCGTTCCTGGCCAGCTCGGCGATGGAGCCTTGCGACATGCCCAGCACGCGCAGCTGGTCGCGGTAGGCGCGCATCTCGGCGGAGGCGATCGCCAGTTCGCTCTCGCGGCGCTGCAGCTCGCCGCGGCCGATCACGTCGGCGGCGAACAGCTGGCGCGCGCGCTCGGCGTTGCGCACCTGCAGCTCGTGCTGCGCCTCGCTCTTCAGGAACGACATCTGCGCCGCGCCCAGCTCGCTGCTGTGCAGGCGCGCCAGCACCTGGCCGGCCTTCACTTCCTGGCCCAGCGTGGCATACAGGTCGGTGACGCGGCCGGTCACGCTGGCGCCGATGCGCGAGACGCGCTGCTCGTCGAAGTCGATGCGGCCGGCCACGCGCAGCATCTCGCTGAACGGGGACGTGGTAACCGGCGCCACCTTCAGCGACTGCTGCAGGTTGCCTTCTGGCTGGATCACGCCGGGCGGCAGCTTGGGCGCCTCGGCAACGGGTTCAGGTTGGTCGGAACAGGCCGCCAGGCTGAACGTCAGGACGGCGGCGGCCGTCAGCGAAAGCAGGAAATTGGGACGCATGGTTATTTCTGTTCGATGGTGGAGGTCGGCGGCAGGCCCGGCGCGGCGGTGGCGCCGGGGGCGGTCGACAGGAGCTTTTCGATCTGGATGGCGGCCAGCTGCTGCTCGTACTGGGCGGCGATCAGCTCGTTGCGCGCGCTGCGCAGCACGCGCTGGGCATCGATGAAGTCCAGGATGCCGCGCTCGCCGAAGCGATACGCGGACTCGGCCACGCCCAGCGCCGACTCGGCCTCGCGCACGATGCCGGACTCCAGCGCGGTCACCTGCGCCTGCGTGATCTCGTACTGGCGGTAGGCGGCTTCCAGTTCCTGCATCAGCTCGAACTCGCGCATTTCCAGCGCGCTCTGCGCCTGCGTCGCCTGCGCGGTGGCCTCGCCCACCGGACCGCGGCGGCGGTCCCACAACGGGATGGTCATGACCAGGCCGATCTGCGAGACGTTGTTGTCGGGCTGGCGGTCGGTGCTGGCGCGCACCGCCACTTCCGGCCAGCGCAGCGAACGCTGGTAATCGACCCCAAGGCGAGCGCGCTCCAGCTCCGTGCGGCGCTGGACCAGCTCGGCATTGTTCGCGACCATGGTGTCGCGCAGTACCGGCAGCGGCGGCACGTCCGGCGACTGTCCCAGCGTGCCGGACAGCGAGAACTGGCCCGGCATGGCGCCGCCCACCTGCTGGCGCAGCGCGGCCTTGGCCTGGTTCACGCGCAGCTCGGCGGTCTGCTGGCTCTTCTGCGAGGCCAGCAGTTCCGTTTCGGCCTTGATCAGTTCATAGCGCGGCGCTTCGCCCACCTCTACGCGCAGGCGTGCGCGTGAATGGATCTGCCGCATCATCGCCAGGTCTTCCTCGGCGGCATGCAGCTCGCTTTCACGGCGCAGCACGTCGTAGTAGGAGGTCTTGACGCGAGCGGCGAGGTCGGCGCGGAAGCCCTGGCGGGCCGCCTGCGACGACTCCATACCGCGCGTGGCCATGGCCTCGCGCAGGCTGCGCTGGTGCGGGTAGTCCAGCTTCTGCACCACGGCGTAGCTGGGTGCATTGCCGCTGGTCACGCCAGGCTGCTTGCCGGACAGGCGGCCGTACATCACCTCGACCTGCGGATTGGGATAGGCGCGCGCGCTGCTGATGGCCGCGCTGGCGGCGTCGACATTGGCCTCGGCCGCGGCGACGCCCTTGTTGGTCGACTGCGCCATGTCGAGCAGTTGCGGCAGCGAGAAGGCGGGGCCGGCCGCGGCACCCACGGGGCGTGCGGATGCCGTCCTGGGCGCGGCCGTGGCGGCCAGCAGCTCGGCGCCGGGAGTAGGCGCCGTGGCAGCGGAAATCTTTGCGGAAGGCTTGGAGTACGGTGCGGCCGGGGCGGCGGGCGCGGTGCCCGCTGCCCCCGCGGCCTTCGACGGGGCGGCACCCTGCTCACCGGCATGGGCCGGGGCAGCGGCGAACGCGAGCAGCGAAAGCGACGCGATCAGGGTCAGCTTGGTTGTTGTCATGAGTCCGGAATGCAAGCAATACGACGCCTGCGCCATGCAGCCGCGCGCCCCGGCGCGAATCACGGCTGGCAATCACAGCTGGGAATCGCGGCGGGACGGACTACGGCAGCGGCTTACCCGCGCTCGGAAGCGCGGGCAGGCTGGCGGTATCAGGCAGGGGGGCGCGGCCCGCGGCACGGCAGCTGCGGAGGCAGCGCGTGCGCGCGGGGGAGCGGCAAGGCGAGGAGACGCCCGGCGCTCAGGAACGGGTTATTGGCGGCCGGAAAAAGGCCGAAGGCGGCGGTTCGGCGCGGCCCGGGGGATATTGGGCAACATCCCCGGCGGGCAGCAGCAGCTTCACCGGGGGCAAGGCAATGAGGGCACTGGATTCTTCGATTTCGTCCAGCAGGTCCAGCGGATCCAGCAGATCGGCGGACCAGATATTGCAGTACCCGGGGGGCGGGTCTTCGCAGATGTCGTCGTCATGCAGGCCATCATCGCCGGGCGCGATGACGCGACCCATGTCGTCCACCGAGTGCAGCGCCGCCAGTTCGGTACCGGCCTGGACTTGCGGCTGCACCGACGCGCGCGCGTCCGCCACCGCTCCAAAGGAGAGCAGTGACAGGCACATGGCAGTCAGCAGCAGCAGCAACAATCGCATGGGTCGGGGGCTTGGAGCACGGGCCGGGAGCGCCATTTCGGACGGGCGCCGGCCGTGCTGCGGGACAGCATTGTAACGTAACGATTACGATTGACAGATAATCGTTACGTTCGTTCCGCAATGCAGCGAAAAGATGCATGTCAGTAGCGCGATGTTACCAGCAGATCATTGGAGACGCCCGGGATAACCCTAGGCCACCGGTTTCGGACAGCTGCAGGTCCACTCTGCCCTACACCACCCTGAACCCATGGGTCCCGTCGCGCTCCAGTTGCGCGATCAGCCCGAACTCCCAGTCGAGGTAGCCCTGCATCGCTTCGCGCGGATTGTCGGTGCCTTCATACGGGCGGCGATAACGGTCAGTGCGCCCGGACGCCAGGCGCGTCTCGCCGGATTCCAGCGGCAGTCCGGCCGCGATCCACGCCTGCGTGCCGCCTTCCAGCACCACCACCTCCGCATCGGTCAGCCGCCTCAGGTCGGCGGCGGCAAAGCGTGCGAGCAGGCTGGAGCCGCAGGTCAGCACATAGCGCCGCGCCCCGGGGACGCGCGCCAGCGCATCGGCCAGCTGGGCCCGGATGACGAAGTGCGCACCGGGGATATGGCGCTTCACGTAGTTGGCGCTGGCGGTGAAGTCAAGCACCACGGTGCTGCCGTCCGCGTCCTTGCCCAGCCAAGCGGCCAGTTCGGCGGGCGCCACCGTCGGCACCGCAGGCGGCACCGGCACGTCGGCCGCCACCGCGCCGGTCTCGCCGCGCGCGGACGCATCGACCGGCTCCACCACCCAGACCTCCCAGCCCATCTGCGCCAGCCATGAGCCGGTCATGCTGGCGCGCACGTCGTCGTCATCGGCGAGCACGATGCGCGCGCCGCGCACCGGGGCGTTATGGTCGGTTTCCTGAACCAGCTGCCCGCCCGGCGCGTTGACGAAGCCCGGCAGGTGCCCGTCGGCGAATTCCTCCGGCGTGCGCACGTCGAAGCGGTACACGGTGCGCCCTGGCTCGAGCAGCGATGGCAACCCGGCCAGCGCGATGCGGCGCACGCCGGCGCGGTCTGCGATCTGGCGCGCGCCACGGCGGGCGCTGTCGAGGTTGTCGCTGCCCACCTCGGCAGGAGCGCGACGGCTCGCGCCGTGATCGAGCTGCTGGCCCGCCAGCGTCCAGCCGATGGTGCCGTTGCGCAGCGCCGCCACCGGGTTGGGAATGCCGGCGTTGACCAGTGACTGCGTGCCGATGATGCTGCGCGTGCGGCCGGCGCAGTTGACGATCACCCGCGTGCGCGGGTCCGGCGCCAGCTCGCGCACGCGCAACACCAGTTCGGCGCCGGGCACGCTGGTGGCGGTAGGAATGCTCATGGTCTGGTACTCGTCGAAGCGGCGCGCGTCGACGATCACCGCATCGGCCCTGCTGTCGATCAGGGCCTGCACTTCCTCGGCGGACAGGGAGGGCGTATGGCGCCTGGCCTCGACCACTTCACCGAACGCCTTGCTCGGCACGTTGACGTCGCGGAACACCTCGCCGCCGCCGTCGATCCATCCGGCCAGCCCGCCCTCGAGCGCATGCACGTTGGTATAGCCAAGCGCCTGCAGCACCGACGCCGCGCGCGGCGCAAGGTCTTCGCCGGCGTGTTCGCCGTAGACCACGATCAGCGTGTCGCGCCGCGGGATGCGCGACCACGCTTCCAGCTCGAGCTTCGACAGCGGGAAATTGGCGGCCCACAGCGGATGCTCCTGCGCGAACGGGTCTTCCTCGCGCACATCGATCAGCGCGATCTCGGTCCCGTCCAGCAGGGCCTGTCGCACCTGCGCGCGTGTGAAGGTCGGGATTGCCGTGGTGGCGGCTTGCGTGGCGTGCTGGATGGTCATGACTTCTGGTCTTCGCGGGAACGGTCCCACAGGTTAGGCAGGGTCCGGTTGGAATACCCGGAGATAAAGGGCTTGCGCGTGCCGTCCTCGGCGTAGACCGAGCGGCGCACCGCGCCGATATTGGCGCCGTACACGTGGATGCTGACCGAAACGCGGTCGTCATGCACGTTGTTGACGCGATGGATGTCGCCCACCGCCGGCGACACGGCTTCGACCTGTCCGGGCAGCAGCCGCACCGGCTTGCCGTGCGGCACGGGGCGGCCTTCGGCATCGAGCACGAAGGGCTGGGAATCCTCGGCGCCCCGCAGCATGCCGATCAGCCCCCACACGGTGTGGTCGTGGATGGGCGTGCGCTGCCCCGGGCCCCAGACAAAGCTGACGATCGAGAAGCGCTCGGCGGAATCGCAATGCAGCAGGTGCTGCTGGTAGTACTCGGGGTGCGGCTCGGCCCATGCCTCGGGCAGCCAGTCGTCGCGCGCCACCAGCCGCGCCAGCAGCGCCCCGCCCTCGCGCAGGATGCGCGGCTCGTCGGGATGCTGGTCCAGCAGCGCGGCCAGGCCGGTGATGAAATCGCGCAGCGGTGCGAGCCCGCTGGGTTCGGGAGAAGTGCTCATCAAATGCCTCCGGGGGTGGTTCTGTGTTCGGGCCCTCTGCGGGGCGCTGCCGCTGCAAACATAACACGGCGCGGCGGCCGCGTTGGCAGCAGCGCTGCATGCCCCTACAGCCCCAGATGGTGCTTGCCGGCAGCGACCAGGATCGAGTCGTTCTGCGGCGTATGGATGCGGCTGCACAGCACGTCGCGATAGTGCCGCTCGAGCGGATTGTCGCGGCTCAGGCCATGGTTGCCCGCCAGCTGCAGCGCCAGCTCCACCGCGCGGATCGCGTTGCCGGTCACGGTGAACTTGAGCAGGCCGCTGTCGGCGGCGGCGGGCGGCGCATTGGCGTCGGTGCGCGCGGCGGCATCGTCGAGCAGCACCTCGTTGGTCCGCAGCAGCGCGGCGATCTCGCCGACGGTTTCCTGCACGCGCGGCAGCGTCGCCAGCGGCGCGCCCAGGCTGCCGGGTGCGCGTTCGCGCACGAAGCCGCGCGCCCACGACGCGGCCGCGCGTGCGACGGCGTCATAGAGGCTGCCGAGCAGCACGATCATCCACGCCTGCTGGTCGGCATTGGCGTCGATGTCGGCCTGGCTCGCGCCCGCCGGCGCCCATGCCGCGGGCGGGCGGATATCGACGGCGTGGTCGGGCGGGATCCAGATATTGTCGAGCACGGTCTCGTGGCTGCCCGAGGCGCGCAAGCCCAGGTGGTTCCAGTTCTCGACGATGCGCACGCCGGCCACGCCGGCGGCCGGCCCTGGCACCAGGAACACGCCGACGCGCGGCTGCGGCTCGTCGGTGCGTGCCCATACCGCGAGCCAGCGCAGCGCGGGAATGCCGGTGCTGTACAGCTTGCGTCCGCTCAGGCGCCAGCCATCGGCAACCTGCGTAGCGATGGTGCCGGGCAGGCCGCCGCGCGCGGGCGAGCCGAGTCCGGGCTCGACGCGCAGCGCATTGATCAGCGCGCCGTCCTGCACCGCATCGGCAAAGACCTGTGCGCGCACCACTTCTGGCCAGTGCGAATCGGGGCGCGCGATGGCGCGATGCTGCAGATAGGTCATGGTCAGCACCAGCGCCGTGGCCGGGTCGCCGCCGGCGACGGCCGCGATGATGCGGCGCGCCTGCGCCAGCCCTGCCCCGCCGCCGCCATAGTCGCGCGGCACCACCTGCGCGATCAGGCCTTGCGCGTGCAGCTGCGCGAAATTGTCATGCGGAAAGCTGGCCGCGGCGTCGTGCGCGGCGGCGCCGGCGGCGAAGCGCGCCGACAGTTCGGCCAGCACCTCGCCAAGGCGCGCGCCGCTGGCGGGCAGCCGGCGCAGGGAAGACGTCGAAGACATGGAACGGAAACTCCGGAGGAATGGCTGGAATGCCGACCCGCACGGGCCGGTCGCCACGGATGCCGCATAGCGTAGCGCCGCGCCCGCGTTCCGGAAACGACGCTTATTGAATATGGTCCGTCGTTTTTATTCGTTAGTCGCGGCGCATCGCTGTCGTACTTTGTTCCCCAGTCCATACAAAAGGCCCGCGCGGCACGCCGCCGCCATCACCGAATCAGGAGCGTACGAATGAGCGTCGATTTCATCGGCATGATCCAGAGCCAGAAACAGTCCGAGATCCATCCCCCTGCGGGCCCCGTGATCGACCGAGACTATGTGCGCGCCTTTGCGCAGGCGCACGAGCAGGCCGGCTTCGACCGCATCCTGGTGCCGCACCATTCGACCGGGCCGTCGGCCACGCTGACGATCGCGTATGCCGCGAGCGTGACCGAGCGCATCCATTTCATGCTGGCGCACCGGCCTGGCTTTACCGCGCCGACGCTGGCCGCGCGCCAGATCGCCACGCTCGACCAGTTCAGCGGCGGGCGGCTTGGCGTGCATTTCATCTCCGGCGGCTCCGACAGCGAGCAGCAGCGCGACGGCGATTTCCTCGACCATGACCAGCGCTATGCGCGCACCGACGAGTACCTGCACATCCTGCGGCGCATCTGGACCGAGCCGCAGCCGTTCGACCATGCCGGCGAGTTTTACCGTTTCACGCAGGGCTTTTCCGAAGTCAAGCCGGCGCAGCAGCCGCATGTGCCGATCTATTTCGGCGGCGCATCGGCAGCGGCCTTGCAGGTTGCCGGCAAGCATGCCGACGTCTACGCGCTGTGGGGCGAATCGCTCGACCAGGTGCGCGAACTGACCACGCGCGTGCGGGCGGAAGCAGCCAAAAATGGCCGCACCGTGCGCTTCTCGGTCTCGTTCCGGCCGGTGCTGGCCGAGACCGAAGAAAAGGCGTGGGCCCGCGCCGACAGCATCCTGGAGCGCACGCGCGCGCTGCGCGTGCAGGCCGGCTACAGCCGTGGCGGCCCGCAGCAAAGCGAAGGCGCGCGCCGGCTGCTGGCCGCCGCCGACAAGGGCGAGCGCGTCGACCAGCGCCTGTGGACCGCGGTCGCGCGCGAGACCGGCGGGCGTTCCAATTCCACCGGCCTGGTCGGCACGCCCGAGCAGGTCGCGCAGGCGCTGCTGGCGTATTACGAGCTGGGCGTGACCACCTTCCTGATCCGCGGCTTCGATCCGCTCGAAGACGCCATCGACTATGGCCGCGAGCTGATCCCGCGCGTGCGCGCACTGGTTGCGCAGCACGATGCCGCCCGCCGGGCGGAACGCCGCGCCGCCTGATCGCCGCAGCCATACGCCACCACAACACACCTGCAAACATACCCACAACAAGAATCGGGGAGTCTCTCCATGAGCCAGAAGCACAACGACACCGACCCGCGCCGCCGCAGCGTGCTGCGTCTTGCCAGCGCCGCTGCCATCGCGGCGCCGGCGCTGATCCTCGGCCGCCAGGCCCGGTCAGCGCCGCGCAAGCTGACCTTCGCCTGGAACCAGAACTCGTTCTGCCTGACGCCGATCGTGGTGGCGCAGGAGAAAGGCTTCTTCGAGAAGAACGGGCTGCAGGTCGACCTGATCAACTACAGCGGCTCGACCGACCAGCTGCTGGAATCGATCGCCACCGGCAAGGCCGATGCCGCGGTTGGCATGATCCACCGCTGGCTCAAGCCGCTGGAGGCCGGCTTCGACGTCAAGATCATCGGCAGCTCGCACGGTGGTTGCGTGCGGCTGGTGGGATCGAAGGCCGCGGGCGTGACCAGCCTGCAGCACCTGAAGGGCAAGACCGTCGGCGTCAGCGACCTGGCCGCGCCCGGCAAGCACTTCTTCACCATCCTGCTGGCCAAGAACGGCATCGACCCGGACAGGGACATTACATGGCGCCAGTACCCGGCCGACCTGCTCGGCGTGGCGGTCGACAAGGGCGAGATCCAGGCCATCGCCGACGGCGATCCCAACCTCTACCTGCTCGAGAAGCGCACCAACGGCGCCTACGTGGAGCTGGCTACCAACCTGACCGGCGAGTACGCGCGCAAGGTGTGCTGCGTGGTCGGCGCGCGCGGCGAACTGGTGCGCAACGACCGCCCCACCGCCGCGTCGCTGGCGCGCGCCATCGTGCAGGCCACCGACTACGTCAAGGAGAACCCGAACGAGGCCGCCAAGGTCTTCGCCAGATACTCGCCGAAGATCAATCCGGACGACCTGCGCAAGCTGTACGCGACGCTGACCTACACCCACCATCCGACCGGTGCCGACCTGCGCGACGAGATTGCATTCTATGCCGACGATTTCCGCCGCATCGGCGTGCTGAAGAAGACCACCGATGCCAAACGCCTGGCGCAGCACGTCTACGCCAACGTCCTGGGGTAAGCGATGACGACAAGCCAACCTGCATTCGATGCGCGGCTGGCGCGCCAGCCGGCCGCGGCGGCTTCCCACGCCGCCGCGGACGACGCCGCTCCGGCACGCATCTGGCCCGTCGGGCTGGTCGCGGCGCTGGCATGGGCCGCGTTCGGTGCGCTGACGTGGCGCTGGCCCAACCACGTCGTGGGTTTCAGCGACTGGGCCTATACGGAGGAACTGGGCCTGGCCGCGCTGGCGGCGGCCGCGCTGCTGGCGCTGCTCGCCCTGGGCGGCCAGCACGTGCGCGCGCTGCGGCGGCCGCTGGCCGCACTTTGCACCGCTGGGCCATGGCTGGTGGCAGTGCCGGCGGTGCTGTCCGCGTGGGAGATCCTGACCGCCAAGACCGCGATCCTGCCGACGCCGTTCTTCGCGCCGCCGCAGGCGCTGATCGAGGTCTATGCCGATGACTGGCGCAGGCTCGGCGACAGCGTGATCAATACGCTGAAGCTGCTGGGGCTGGGCGTGGCGTATGGCGGGCTGGTGGGCTTCCTGGTCGGCGTGTCGATCGGCTGGTCGCGCCGCATCGGCTACTGGGTACACCCGGTGCTGCGCGTGCTGGGGCCGCTGCCGTCGACTGCGCTGCTGCCGCTGACCTTCTACTTTTTCCCGTCGAGCTATTCGGCGGCCGTGTTCCTGATCGCGCTGGCGACTGCCTTCCCGGTGGCCGTGCTGACGTGGTCGGGCGTCGCCGGCGTCAACAAGAGCTACTACGACGTGGCGCGCACGCTGGGCGCGTCAGGCTGGTTCCTGGTGTTGCGCGTGGCGATTCCCGCGGCGCTGCCGCAGGTGTTTGTGGGGCTGTTCATGGGGCTGGGGGCATCGTTCTCGGTGCTGGTGACGGCGGAGATGATGGGCGTGAAATCGGGACTGGGCTGGTACCTGACCTGGGCGCAGGGCTGGGCTTCATACGTGAACATGTATGCGGCGCTGATCGTGATGGCGCTGCTGTTTTCCGGGGTGATCACGCTGCTGTTCGTGGCGCGGGACCGGGTGTTGTCGTGGCAGAAGGGGACGGTGAAATGGTGAGCGTGGTGGAGCGGTGGAAAGCATCGAGATCTCACGTGCGCCCGCAGAAGGCCCCCCTCTCCCGCGCAGTGGGAGAGGGGTCGGGGGGGAGGGGAGTTGACGCGGCCGCAGGGGATGAAACCGGCGTACTGAACGGGGCTCGTATCGACATCCACGGCGTCAGCCACTGGTTCGGCCACGGCAACGAGCGCCTGCAGGTCCTCGACGACGTCGACCTCGATGTCGCGCCGGGCGAATTCGTTGCCCTGCTCGGCCCCAGCGGCTGCGGCAAGTCCACGCTGCTGCGGCTGGTCGCCGGCCTGGACCAGCCCGCGTCGGGCGAGATCCTGCAGGACGGCACGCCCATCACCGAGCCCGATCCCTCGCGCATCGTGGTGTTCCAGGATCCGACGCTGTACCCGTGGCGCCGCGTCTGGGACAACGTCGCGCTTGGGCTGCAGGCGCAGGGCATCCTTGCACAGCAGCGCCATCGCGTCGACGACGCGCTGCGCCGGGTCGGGCTGGAATCGTTTGCGCGCGCGTTCCCGCACCAGCTTTCCGGCGGCATGGCGCAGCGGGTGGCGCTGGCGCGCGCGCTGGTCAACGATCCGCGCCTGCTGGTGCTGGACGAGCCGCTGGGCAAGCTCGATTCGCTGACACGGCTGGCAATGCAGAGCGACCTGGTCGAGCTGTGGCAGCGCTCGCGCTTTTCGGCGCTGCTGGTCACGCATGACGTGGAAGAGGCGCTGTTCCTGGCGCAGCGCGTGATCGTGTTCAGCCAGCGGCCCGCGCGCATCGCCGCGGAACTCAAGGTCGACCTGCCCTACCCGCGCCATCGCGGCGACCCGCGCCTGACCGCACTGCGGCACGAAGCGCTGCGCCACCTGGGACTGGACGCGAGCTGGTAATGACCGATTGCAGCATCCGGCGGGCCACCTCATGAGCGGCCCCCCGCCCCAGGCGTGGCTGAATGCACTGCTGGTCCTGATCGAGAAATGCCAGCTGGGCCTGCTCTGGCTGTGGCATGCGCTGGGCCTGACCGGCGCCAGCCATGGCCAGCCGGCCTGGCCGTGGGCACGGCGCATTGCCGGCGAAACCCTGCTGATCGACCTTGCCCTGGCACGGCAGGTCGGCTTCAGCCTGTGCGCGCTCGCCTTTGCCGTGCTGGCGGTCGCCGTCGCCGTTGCCTGGCGTCGGGGCCGCGCCGCGCTGCTGGCGGCGGCGGTACTGGCCCTGCTGCTCGCGCCCTGGCCGCAGGTGTCGCTGCTGCTCGGCCCCGCCAGCCCCACCAGCTTGCACGCCAGCCCTACCCGCTTTGACGTCGACGCCATCGCGCTGGGGCAACGCGTCTACGCGCAGCATTGCGCCGCATGCCACGGCGACGACGGCCGCGGCGAAGGACCGCTGGCCGCCGGCCTGCCGCAATGGCCGCCGACGCTGGCCAGCCCCCTGCTCGCGCGCCGCGCCGATGGCGAACTGTTCTGGCATGTGCTGTACGGCATGCGCGACCGCCGCGGCCAGCAAACCATGCCGGCATTCCGCGGCCAGCTTGCCGAGCGCGAGGCCTGGGCCGTGATCGACTACATGAAGGCCTTGTCTGCGGCCAACAGTCCCGAGGGTAACTGGCCGGTGCCGTTGCGGTTGCCCGAGATGGCCGTCCGCTGCGGCGAGGCGTCCCCCGTGGCGCTGTCGCATTGGCGCGGCGAACAGCGCGTGCGGCTGGTGGCGGTGGACGAGAGCGCCGCTACCCTGCCGTATGAAGACCCGCGCTTCCTGACCGTGCTCGTCACACCGGACGGCCGCGTGCCGGCGCAGGTGCCGCGCTTCCGCGCCGGCTGCGCGGCGGCTTCGGCGCAGGCCTGGCAGGCCATGGCGGCGATTGCCGGCCTGCCGCCGGCGAAGCTGGCCGGCACCCAGTTGCTGGCCGACCGCGCCGGATGGTTGCGCGCGCGCGGCACGCCGGGCCGCGCATGGTCCGACGCCGACCTGGTCTGCGTGTCCGGACCGGCTGCCGCGACGCGGACCACGCGTGCCGGCACCGACGGCCTGACGGCGCTGCTGCTGCGCATGGATGCCGAGCCGGTTCGCTTCGTCAAGGGCGGTTTCATCCATTGAGCAGGGATTGTTCGCTCGCAGCGAATTCTGACTTTCCGGCCGCCGCCGCCACCAGCCTCGTCCGGGACAGTACCCTCGGCTTCATGAAGGACCAGCCTGGAACGCCGACATGTTGCGGTTAAGGGTGGCGCCATGAGCGCCGTGGGAAGTTCGCGGCCCCTGCAGGGCATCGCCCTGATGGTTGCCGCGGTGGCATGCTTTGCCGCGCTCGACACGATGACCAAGATCACCGGCGCCGCAGTGCCGGTGGTGATGGCGCTGTGGGTGCGCTACCTTGCGCAGGCTGCGCTGACCGGCGCGGTGCTGCTGCCGGCGCGCGGCCGCATCCTGCTGCGCACGCGCCGGCCGTGGCTGCAGGCCACGCGCGCGGTGACGATGCTGATGTCCAGCGCCTGCGCCTTCTTCAGCCTGCAGGTATTGCCGGTGGGCGAGTTCACCGCGGTGGTCAGCCTGACGCCGCTGGCGATCGCGCTGGCGGCAGCAACGCTGTTCGGCGAGCGCATGTCGGCGCTGCGCTGGCTCTGCCTGCTGGCCGGATTTGCCGGCGCGCTGGTGGTGATCCGCCCCGGCGCCGACGTGGAGCTCGCCATGCTGCTGCCGCTGGCGGCGGTCTGCCTCAATGCCGCCTACCAGTTGCTGACCAGCGTCCTGACCCGGACCGACGGCGCCGGCACCACGCATTTCTATACCGGTTGCATTGCCGCGGTGCTGTTGTCAGTGGCGTTGCCGCTGGCCTGGACCTGGCATGTCGACACGCTGCACTGGTGGCTGCTGGCAGGCATGGCGCTCGCCGGCTGCGCCGGGCACATGTTCCTGGTGCTGGCCTATGCGCGCGCGCCGGTCGGCGTGCTGACCCCCTATCTCTACCTGCAGATCGCCTTTGCCATGCTGGGCGGCTGGCTGGTGTTCGGCTGGCTGCCCGATGCCTGGTCGCTGCTGGGCGTGGCGATGATCGCCGCCAGCGGCGTGGCCGGCACCGCGGTGGCGGCCCGCGAGCGCGCCTTGCCGGCACCGCCGGCGGCGCAGCAAGCGAGCGCGGTATAGCGTTTCAGCGTGCCGCGAGAGCCGTGCCGCCGGCGCGCGCTGCCGGGGCCAAGGGCCCGCCGTTCGTCACCGCCTCCAGCCATTCCAGCGAGCGCCGTCCATCCTGCGCAACCGGCAACGGGGGCGCCGCGCGGAAGGCATCGTTGAACACCTCGAGCGACAGCGGTCCGCGATAGCCCGCCCCCAGCACGGCACGCGTGAAGCCGACTACGGGCAGGTCACCCTGGCCCGGGAAATTGCGATGGTGGCGGCTCCAGGTGCGCACGTCCAGCGACAGTCGCGGCGCGTCGGCCAACTGCACAAAGAAGATCCGTTCGGCCGGCACCGTATCGAGGCCATGGAGCGTGTCGCCGAGCGCCAGCGTATGGAAGCTGTCCAGCATCAGCCCCAGCGCCGGATGCGCGGCGCGCTCCACGATGTCCCACGCCTGCCGCCAGCGGCGCACATGGCGGCCCCAGGCCAGCGCCTCGTAGCCCAGCCGCAGGCCGCGGCGGGCCGCGGCGTCGGCCAGCACGCGCAGGTCGTCGGCCGCGCGCGCGGGATCGTCGAGCGCCGCGCCTTGCACGTTGCTGCAGACCAGGGCCAGCCCGACCCCGAGTTGCTCCATCGCATCGAACTTCCGCTGGGCGCGCGCCAGCTCCGCGGCGGACAGGCCGCCCGGCATGGCCTCGACATCGCGCAGCGGCTGGTAAAGCAGGATCTGCAGGCCGAGGTCGCCGGCCATGCGCCGGATCTCGGCGGGCGTGCCGGGGAACTGCAGCAGATCATCCTCGAAGATCTCGACACCGTCGAAACCGGCGTCGGCGGCGGCTTGCAGCTTCTGCGGCAGCGACCCCGACAAGGTAACGGTGGCGATCGATTTGCGCAGCGGAGCAGATAAGAGAGTCATGGCGGTCAAACGGGGCAGCTTGGATTTCCCAAGGTTATGAGCCATCATTGCCCGCAACAACCGTCATTCGCGCGCCCGCGTGCGACAATCGCTCCAACGCAATCACGCATCGCGCGAAGCAAGGGTTAACCATTGGAAAACGAACCGCTGAACCGGCGCGACTGGATCGCCGGGCTGGAGAAGGGACTCGCCATCCTCGAGGCTTTCGACCACGACCATCCGCGGCTGACGCCGACGCAGGCGGCCGAGCGCACCGGCCTGACGCGCACCGCCGCGCGCCGCTACCTGCTGACGCTGGAGCACCTGGGCTACACCACCAGCGACGGCACGCTGTTCAGCCTGACGCCGCGCGTACTCAAGGTGGGCTGGTCCTATTTCGATTCGGCGCGGCTGCCGCGCACGGTGCAGCCGTTCCTGCAGCAGATCACCGCGCAGCTTGGCGAGGCCGCCTACCTGAGCGTGCTCGACGGCTGGGAGCTGGTGTTCATCGCCCGCACCAGCACCAACCGCGTGATGAGCACGGGCTTCGTGCTGGGCGCGCGGGTGCCGGCGCCGCTCGGATCGGCCGGCGTGATGATGCTGGCGTCGCGGCCGCAGGAACAGGTCAGGGCCTGGCTGGAAACCGTGGTGCTGGCGCCCTACACGCCCTACACCATCCTGCAGCACGACCGGCTGCTGGAAGAAATCCGCAAGGCCGGCGCGCAGGGCTACGCGATGCTCGAGCAGCAACTGCAGACCGGCGTGCGCGGCGTGGCGGTGCCGCTGCGCGATCGCCACGGCAAGGTGATCGCCGCGCTGTCGGTCAACATGCCGATCGGCGACGAGACCCCGCAGCAGGCGCTGGACCGCGTGCTGCAGGTGTTGCAGGACACGGCGCTGCTGATCATGCGCGTGCTGTAGCGGCCTGGTCTTACAGCGACGTCGCCAGCGCGTGCGGCCCTTGTGTCAGTTGCGCCTTCAGGAACGCCAGGCACACGCGCATGCGCGCCGAGCCAGAAGCCCGCGCGCTGGTCACGGCCCAGATGTCGGACGGATGCTGCCAGCCCGGCAGCACGCGCACCAGGTCGCCCGCCCGCACCGCGGCGGCCACGTCCCAGACCGACGCCATGATGATGCCGTAGCCTTCCAGCGCCCACTCGTGCGTCACGTCGGCAACGTTCGATGCCATCGGGCCGGTGACTTTCGTGGTCTCCCAGCCGCCGTCCTGCCCCTGCAGACGCCACACGCCGAAGGCCTGGTCGCGCTCGCGCAGCAGCAGGCAGTCGTGGCGCGGCAGGTCTGACGGATGCTCCGGCATGCCGCGCCGCGCCAGGTAGGCCGGCGCCGCGCACAGCACGCGGCTGCCGGTGGCGATGCGGCTGGCGATCAGGTGCGGCTCCTGCACGTCGCCCACCCGGATATCGAGGTCGAACTGCTCGCCGATCAGGTCGACGCGGCGGTCCAGCAATTCCAGCCATACCTCCAGCCCCGGATGCTGCTGCCGCAGCAGCGACAGCACCGGCGCCACGTGCCGCCGCCCCAGCCGCAGGCTGGTGGCGATGCGCAGCTGCCCGCGCGCCTCGCCGCCGGCACCGCCGACCGCTTCCAGCATGCCGTCGACGTCTTCCAGGATCTTCTGCGCCCACGCGAACGCGCTCTCGCCTTCGGCCGTGACGCTGACCCGGCGCGTGGTGCGGTGGAACAGCTTCGCGCCGAGCATGGCCTCCAGCATGGCAATGCGCTTGCTCACATGGGCCGGCGAAATGCCTGTCTCCTGGGCCGCGGCGATAAAGCTGGCGCGCCGCGCCACCGTGCAGAACAGACGCAGGTCACGCAAGAACGGGTCATTGTGCGCGCTGGGCGCATGCTGAATTTCCATGGCAGTCGATGATGGGGCGAGGGCTAAACGATAGGCTATCGGCCCTGGCCGCGCCAGCGTCGCGGCCGACAGCAGACGTTACCGCAGACATGAAGGAGACATGATGAAGACAGTACTGGTGCTCAACGGGCCCAACCTGAACCTGCTCGGCACGCGCGAGCCGGCCGTCTATGGCAGCGACACGCTGGCCGATGTGGAGCGCGTCTGCGAGCAGGCAGCGCAGCGGCTCGGGCTGCGGGCCGAGTGCCGGCAAACCAACCACGAAGGGCAGCTGATCGACTGGATCCACGAGGCGGGCAGGCTGTGCGCGAGCGGCGAGATGGCCGGCGTGGTGCTGAATGCGGGCGCGCTCACGCATACCTCGATCGCGCTGCATGATGCGATCAAGGGCGCGGCCGTGCCGGTGATCGAGTACCACGTCTCCAACGTGCATGCGCGCGAGGCGTTCCGGCACAAGTCGTGGATTTCGCCGGTGGCGGTGGCGGTGATGGCAGGGCTTGGGGTGAAGGGGTATGGGCTCGCGGTGGCCGCGGTGGCGCAGGTGACGGGGGCAACTGCCTGACTTGCCGGCAGCCGTCGCACGCCGGCGGTTTGGTCCCCTCTCCCGCTCGCGGGAGAGGGGCCGGGGATGAGGGCAGGCGTGCGGCAAGCACGACAGCGCATCACGCGGTGGATGCACCGGCCCTCACCCCGACCCTCTCCCGCAGGCGGGAGAGGGAGCACACCCGTGGCGATGGATTAGCCTGCGCTCTTAAAACTTATGCCTTACCCCCGCCATCACCCCCAGCCGCGTCTTGTTCCCATACGTATTGCCGCTGCTCACAAACGCCGCCGCGCTGTTCAGCGCGATCCACTGCCCCTGCAGGTGGGTGTAGTCCACCTCCACATACACATCGGTACGCTTGCTGAAGTTGTAGTCCAGCATGCCCGCGGTGGTCAGCCGCTTGCCGCCCTGCCCCGCGTGGCGCAGCCAGTCGTACTGGAACGTGCCGATGAACGCCAGCGCCTCCGTCAGGCTGAAGCGCGTGCCGACATAACCCACGTGGTTGCGATAGTCCGCCACGTCGAGCCGGTTGTTGGTATAGCCCAGGTAGTATTGCGACCGCGACGCCTTCCACGTCCCGCCCAGGCCCCACACCGTCTGCTTGCTCGCCTGGGCCGCCGGCACCGCGCCGAAATAGGCCGAGGTGACGTTCTGCGTCTGCTGGTAGACCGCGCCGATTTCCAGCGGTCCCGAGCTGTACACCAGCGATCCCGCCGCGGCGGAATTCGTCTTCATGCTGCCCGGCACCTCGCCGAAGGTGTAGGCCGCCGCCACCTGCAGGCCGCCGAAGCTCTTGATGTACTTGAGCGTGTTGTCGTAGCGCAGCCCGGTGTAGTTGCCGCCCTGGTAGCCGACGATGGAGTTGTTGGCAAAGGCCATGGCCTCATACGACGACAACACTTCATGCGCGAGCGTGTATTGGCGGCCGAGCGCGAGCTTGCCGTAAGGCCCGTCGAAGCCGACGACAGCGGTACGCCCGAACAGGCGCCCGCCCTGCTGGCTGGTTCCCGTGTCGGGCGAGAAGCCCGACTCAAGAATGAACCACGCCTTGTTGCCGTCGCCAATATCCTCGGTGCCGCGTATGCCCCAGCGGCTGCCGGTCAGCACGCCGTCGGTCATCTGCGTGCGGTCGTGGCCTGCCGTGTCTTCGTTGGTGCTGTAGCGGATGGTGGTATCCAGCAGCCCGTAGAGCGTGACGCCACCTGAAGTCTGGGCGACAGCGGGCACGCTGCCCGCGCTGAGCGCAAGCAGCGCAATGAATCGTTTATGCATCGGAGTGTTGTCTCGGTCTTTGTTGTCGTCTCGCCGGCTAATGCAAGCCAGCGGGGATCGTGATCAGGCGGCCTCGGGCACCTTGCGCGGGGCGACGAAGAACAGCCACGTCAGCGCGATGAAGTAGGCGCACGGGATCATCGTGAACAGCACCGCGTAGTTGTTGTTGGTCACGGTCAGCACATAGCCCACCAGCTGGGTCATGAACATGCCGCCGATCGCGCCGATCATGCCGCCGAAGCCGAACACCGAGCTGACCACGTGCTTGGGCGTGTAGTCCATCACCATGCTCCAGATATTGGCGGTCCATGCCTGGTGCGCCCCGATCGCCACCGAGATCGCCGCCACGGCCATCCACAGGCTGCTGGCGCCGGCGGCCATCACCACCGAAACGATGCAGACGGCAAAGACCAGCATCGACAGCAGCCGCGCCCGCACCGCCGGCATGCCGCGCGCGATCAGCCACGATGACAGCGCGCCGCCGCCCACGCTGCCCACGTCGGCGCACAGGTAGATCACGATCAGCGGAATGCCCATCTGCGTCACGCTGATGCCGAGCTGGTATTGCTGGTTGAGGAACGGCGGCAGCCAGTACAGGTAGAACCAGAACACCGGCGCGGTGATGGCGTAGGCCAGTGCAAAAGCCCAGGTGCCGCGCATGCGCAGGATCTGGGTGTAGCGGATGCGCTGCGCCGGCGGATCGATGTCACGGGTGACGTGCGCGAGTTCCGCGGCGGTGACGGTCGGGTGCTGCTCCGGGTTGTGGTAGCGCGTGAACCAGAACGCCAGCCAGACCGCGCCCAGCGAGGCGATCACCAGGAACGCGGCCTGCCAGCCCCAGGCTTGCAGGATCAGCGGCAGCATGATCGGGGTCAGCATCGCGCCGACATTGGTGCCGGCGTTGAAGATGCCGGTGGCGATGGCGCGCTCGCTGGCCGGGAACCAGATGCGCGTGGTCTTGACGCACGCCGGGTAGTTGGCCGCTTCCGACAGGCCGAGGAAGAAGCGGCAGATCATGAAGCCGACCGCCGACGCCGCGAACGCATGCGCGCCGCAGGCGATGCTCCACAGCAGCACCGCCAGCGCAAAGGCGCGCTTGACGCCAACCAGGTCGATAAAGCGGCCCTGCAGCGCAAAGCCGATGGCATAGCCCACCTGGAACCAGAAGTTGATATTGGCGTAGTCCTGCGCGGTCCAGGCCATGGCCTTGGCCAGCACCGGCTGCAGCACGCCCAGCGCGGCGCGGTCCACATAGTTCAGCGTGGTCGCGAAGAATACCAGCGCGAGCATGCCCCAGCGCACCTTGCCGAAGGCAAAGGCGGCACGCACCTTGTCGCCGAGCGAGTTGCCGAACGCGGCCGCCGCTGGCAGCTCCTTGTGAGTCGTTGCCATGTTGTCTGTCTCCACCAATGGATAGGAAGTCTGCTTTGCCGGCGTGCCTTTGTGTGGTGGCCTCGCGCGGCGATGGGGCAAGGGCTTGCGCCCGTGCCCGTCGATGCATCAGTAGCGGAGCTGCGCCACCTCGCGCAGCGCGTCGGGCGTGGCCGTGCCGTAGCCGAAGAACTCCAGGTAGGGCGGGATCATCTCGAACAGCATGTCGGCGCCCACCTGTACCTTGCAGCCGCGGGCCAGCGCGGCCTGCAGCAGCGGCGTGTATTCCTGCTTCATCACCACCTCGCCGACCATCGCGCCGGGAGCGATGCGGGCCACGTCGAAAGGCAGCGGATCGGCGGGCTGCATGCCCAGCGGCGTGGCATTGACCACCACGTCGAAGCCAGCCGGGTCGGCCGAGCCGATGCTGACGCGCAACGCCGGGTAGTGCGCGGCGAGACGCTGCGCCAGGGCCCGCGCCGCCGTCTCGCGGGCGTCGAACAGCGCCAGCTCGGCCACGCCGGCCGCCGCCAGCGATGCGGCGATGGCGCTGCCCACCCCGCCGCTGCCCGAGACGATGGCGCGCGCGCCTTCCAGCCGGCAGCCCTTGCGCCGGATGCCGCGCACAAAGCCTTCGCCGTCGAACTGGTCGCCGACCAGCGTGCCGTCGTCGCGCCGCAGCACCGCGTTGCAGGCGCCGGCGATGCGCGCAGCGGGCGTAAGTTCGTCGACCAGTTCGACGGTGGCGACCTTGTGCGGCATGGTGATCAGCGCGCCACGGATATTGGTCATGCGGAACAGCGCGGGGAACACCGTCGCGTAGTCGTCGGGCTTGATCCCCATCGGGATCACGGCGGCATCGATGCCCTGCCGTTCGAACCAGGGGTTGTAGATCATCGGCGCCTTGAACGATTCGGTCGGATAGCCGATGTGGGGGATGAGCGTGGTCTTGCCGTGGATCATGATGAGCCTGGGTTCCGGTAATTTCGCGCTTCCGAACTCCGGCTCAAGCCTCTTTGCAAGGCTCGGCAAGGGGACGGGGGCGCGTCGGTGACCGGAGATTAGTGGCCGTTCGTGGCCGCGCCAATTGCCTTTTACAGCACTCTGCGCGATTAGTGATCGCACATGCGCGATCAAGGCATCGAATACGGGTTTCTACGAGGCGGTCGCGAGGGGCCCCAACGCGCGGGCAGCCGCGGCGCCGTTGCTACTATCGGTCGTCGCCGCAAGGCCCCGCAATGCCTCAGACAGGAGCCAGGACTATGAGCGCCGCCCCCGCCTCTTCCTCCCACACCCCCCGCCCGGATGCAAGCCCATGGGACAACCCGCTCGGCATCCGGGGCTATGAATTCATCGAGTTCGCTTCGCCCGATCCCGCCGCACTCGGCCGCACGCTGGAACGCCTCGGCTTCGCCGCCATCGCCAGGCATCGGCACAAGGCGGTGAAGCTGTACCGGCAGGGCGAGATGCATTTCATCGTCGATGCCGAGCCGGATTCGTTTGCCACGCGCTATGCGGCGCGTTATGGATTGTCGATCTGTGCGATCGGGATTCGGGTCGACGATGCCGCGGTGGCGTTCGCGCGGGCGCTGGAGGCCGGCGCATGGCCGTTCGAGGGCGGCACGGTGGGGCCGATGGAGCTCAATATCCCCGCCGTCCAGGGAATCGGTCAGTCGGTGCTGTATTTCATCGACCGCTGGCGCGGCAAGGAGGGCCGGCCGGGCGATGTCGGCGACATCTCGATCTACGACGTGGATTTCCGGCCGCTGCCGCCCGACGGCGACAGCTCGGACGCCGGCCTGCTGCGCGTCGACCACCTGACCCAGGCCGTCGATCCCGGCCACCTGGGAGAATGGCTGGAGTTCTACCGCAAGGTGCTCGGGTTCAGGGCGCTGCGCAGCGGCGGCGAATCCCATGCACTGGTATCGCCATGCGGCAGCATCCGCATCCCGCTGTACGAGAAAGGAACGCCGCGGCACGACCAGATGCGGCATTACCTGTCGGATCAGCACGGCGAAGGCGTCCAGCACATTGCCCTGGCCAGCGAGGACATTGTCGCCAGCGCCGCGGCACTGGCCAGCCGTGGCGTGCAGTTCGTGCAGCCGCCGCCGGCTTACTACGATTCGGTGCCAGCCCGCGTGCCAGGCCATGGACTCGACCTTGCCGCCCTGCAACGCTACGGCATCCTGGTCGATGGCACCGTCCCGCGCGAGCGCTTCCTGCAAGCCTTCCTGAAGCGCGAGGCGGGCGAGTTCTTCTTCGAGGTCGTCCAGCGTGACGGCCATCAGGGTTTCGGCGAGGGCAACCTGCCGGTACTCGAAGCGCTGTCGACACGCTGACGCGCTGCGCCGCCACGTAGCCGCGGCGCGCTCCCTCCTGCCTTCCTCCTGCGCCGGCTCCCATGCCGGCGCTGTCTCGCTTTCCGCTCCTCCCTCGCCAGCTTTCTAGTGCCTCATCAAGCACTCATAAACGCGTTTTGTCTCATTTTTTAGTGAAATCCATTCCGTAAACCAAAACTTCTTGTTGACGCCGGCTGATCTTCGGCCTACATTTCGACCAACGCATCAATTTTCCGGAACGCACTGTTCCACTTTATAACACCCCAACCAGGAGACACCCGCCATGCGCGACCTCGAAACCACCAAGCAACCCGCCGTTTCCGGTGGCTCGGCCGCCGCGAAGGACAGCCAGGTACCGGCCGGCCCGCAGACCATGACCCCGTCCGAAGCCTTCGTCGAAACGCTGGCCGCCAACGGCGTGACCGACATGTTCGGCATCATGGGCTCGGCCTTCATGGACGCGATGGACATCTTCGCGCCGGCAGGCATCCGCCTGATCCCGGTGGTGCACGAGCAAGGCGCCGGCCACATGGCCGACGGCTATGCCCGCGTGTCGGGCCGCCACGGCGTGGTGATCGGCCAGAATGGCCCCGGCATCTCCAACTGCGTGACCTCGATCGCCGCCGCCTACTGGGCCCACAGCCCGGTGGTGATCGTCACGCCCGAGGCCGGCACCATGGGTATCGGCCTGGGCGGTTTCCAGGAGGCCAACCAGCTGCCGATGTTCCAGGAGTTCACCAAGTACCAGGGCCACGTCACCAACCCGGCGCGCATGGCCGAGTTCACCGCGCGCTGCTTCGACCGCGCCAAGGCCGAAATGGGCCCGACCCAGCTGAACATCCCGCGCGACCACTTCTACGGCAAGATCACCGCCGAGATTCCGAAGCCGCAGCACCTCGACCGCGGCCCCGGCGGCGAGCAGAGCCTGAACGACGCTGCCGAGCTGCTGGCCAACGCCAAGTTCCCGGTGATCATCTCGGGCGGCGGCGTGGTGATGGCCGATGCCATCGAGGAATGCAAGGCGCTGGCCGAGCGCCTCGGCGCACCGGTGGTCAACAGCTACCTGCACAACGACTCGTTCCCGGCCAGCCATCCGCTGTGGTGCGGCCCGCTGGGCTACCAGGGCTCGAAGGCGGCGATGAAGCTGATCTCGCGCGCCGACGTGGTGGTGGCGCTGGGCTCGCGCCTGGGGCCGTTCGGCACGCTGCCGCAGCACGGCATGGACTACTGGCCCAAGACCGCCAAAATCATCCAGATCGACGCCGACCACAAGATGCTGGGCCTGGTGAAGAAGATCTCGGTCGGCATCTGCGGCGACGCCAAGGCCGCGGCGATCGCGCTGACCCAGCGCCTGGCCGGCCGCACGCTGGCCTGCGACGCCACCCGCGATGGCCGCGCCACCGAAATCGCCAACGAGAAGGCCGCGTGGGAGAAGGAGCTGGACGACTGGACGCACGAGCGCGACCCGTACAGCCTCGACATGATCGAAGAACAGAAGAACGAGCGCACGCCCACCGGCGGCCACTACCTGCATCCGCGCCAGGTGCTGCGCGAGCTGGAAAAGGCCATGCCGGAAGACGTGATGGTGTCGACCGACATCGGCAACATCAACTCGGTGGCCAACAGCTACCTGCGCTTCGAGAAGCCGCGCAGCTTCTTCGCGGCGATGAGCTGGGGCAACTGCGGCTACGCCTTCCCCACCATCATCGGCGCCAAGGTCGCGGCGCCGCATCGCCCGGCCGTGTCGTACGCCGGTGACGGCGCCTGGGGCATGAGCCTGATGGAAACCATGACCTGCGTGCGCCACAACATCCCGGTGACCGCGGTGGTGTTCCACAACCGCCAGTGGGGCGCGGAGAAGAAGAACCAGGTGGACTTCTACAACCGCCGCTTCGTCGCGGGCGAGCTCGACAACCAGAGCTTCGCCGGCATCGCCAAGGCGATGGGTGCCGAAGGCATCGTGGTGGACCGCCTGGAAGACGTGGGCCCGGCTCTGAAGCGCGCCATCGACCTGCAGATGAACCACGGCAAGACCACCATCATCGAGATCATGTGCACCCGCGAACTGGGCGACCCGTTCCGCCGCGATGCGCTGGCCAAGCCGGTGCGTTACCTGGACAAGTACAAGGACTACGTCTGAGTCCGGCCTGAGCTTGCCCAGGCGCCGCGCTTGCGGTCGGTGTGCTCCCTCTCCCGCTTGCGGGAGAGGGTTGGGGTGAGGGCGAGAGCGTCCACGGCGTGAAGCGCCGTCGAGCTTGCCACGCGCCTGCCCTCACCCCAGGCCCCTCTCCCGCAAGCGGGAGAGGGGAGCAAACCGCAGGTATGACAAGGGCTTCGGCCCTTTTTTCAGTTTCACCGAGCCAACCATGAAACCCATCCTCCGCATCATTGACCGCGCCCGCGCCGCCCCCCGCCGCATCGTGCTGTGCGAGGCCGACGACCCGCGCATCCTGCAGGCCGCTCAACGCGCCACGCAGGAAGGCATCGCGCGCATCGTGCTGGTGGGCGACTCGCGCCAGATCAACGCCGCCGCGGCCATCCACGGCATCGCGCTGGACGGCATGACGCTGGTCGATCCCGCCACCTCGGCGCTGACGCCCTCCTTCGCCCAGCAGCTCTTCGCGCTGCGCCAGAAAAAGGGCATGACGCTCGACCAAGCAAAGCGCGCCGTGCTCGATCCGCTGTGCTTTGCCAACCTGATGGTGCGGCTGGGCCATGCGGATGGTTCGGTCGCGGGCGCTGCCCACACCACCGCCGACGTCGTGCGCAACGCGATCCAGCTGATCGGCCTGGCCCCCGGCTTCCGGCTGGTGTCGAGCTTCTTCCTGATGATGCTGTGCGAGCCGTTCCACACCCTCAAGGGTGGACTGATCTTCTCCGATTGCGGACTGGTGGTAGACCCCGATGCCGAGGCGCTGGCCGATATCGCCATGGCCGCTGCCGACAGCGCGCGCGCCCTGCTGAACGACGAGCCGCGCGTGGCGATGCTGTCGTTCTCGACCAGCGGCAGCGCCCACCATGCCGCCGTCGACAAGGTCGTGGCCGCGACCGAGCGCGTGCGCGCGCAGCGCCCCGGCCTGGCCATCGACGGCGACGTGCAGCTCGATGCCGCCATCGTCGCCGAGATCGCCGCGCGCAAGGTCGCGCATTCGCAGGTCAACGGCCACGCCAACGTGCTGGTGTTCCCCAGCCTGGAAGCCGGCAATATCGGCTACAAGCTGGCCGAGCGCGTCGGCGGCGCCAAGGCCATCGGTCCGATGCTGCAGGGCCTGAACCGGCCCGCCAACGACCTCTCGCGCGGCTGCAGCGCCGACGACGTGTTCCATGTCATCGCCGTTACCGTGGTCCAGGCGCAAGCCAGCGCGGCAACGGCCACAAAAGGCGAGCAGGCGGCATGAAAGCGGAATTGTTGCTGCCGCTGCTGGGACTGCAGGCCCTGCTCGGTGCCGGCACCTATTTCCAGACGGTGACCGGATTCGGGCTCGGCATGATCGTGATGGGCGCCACCAGCGGGCTGGGTCTGGCGCCGGTGGCCACCGTGGCAGCCGTGGTCAGCCTGGTGACGCTGGCCAACAGCGCCTGCGCGCTGCCGGGCAAGTTCCGGCACATCGACTGGCGCGCCGTGGGCGCGGCGGCGATCGGCATCCTGCCTTCGGTGCTGGTCGGCGTGCTGGTGCTGGAATACCTGAGCAGCACCGCCGCCACGCTGCTGCAGCTGCTGCTGGGCGCGGTGATCCTGTACGGCGGCCTCAGCGCCGCCTTCAAACCCGAGCCGCTGCCGCAACGCTCCGGCGACGGCAGCTTCTTCATGAGCGGCGTCTTCGGCGGCTTGCTGAGCGGCATGTTCGGCGTTTCCGGGCCGCCGCTGATCTTCCAGTTCTACCGGCAGCCGATGAAGCCGGTGGAAATCCGCTGCGCGCTGATCCTGGTGTTCACCGTGACCTCGTCCGTGCGCACGCTGTTCTCGGCCTGGCAGGGCCAACTCGACGCCGCGATCTGGCTGCAGGCCGCGGTCGGGGTGCCGGTGGTGGTGATTGCCACGCTGCTGGGACGGCGCTTTCCGCCGCCCTTCTCGCCGACCACGACGCGGCGTATCGCGTTCGGGGTGCTGATCGGGATCGGGGTCAGCCTGATGCTGCCGGCGATATCGGCGTGGCTGCGCTGAGTCGCCGGCACAGTCCCCCCTCTCAGGCCACCGTTCCCGCCGGCCGCGCCAGCGGTGCGGCGTCTTCCTGGCCGCCACCGCCGCCGGCCTGCTCCAGGTCCATGCCGGTGGTTTCGGGCAACAGCGCGGCAGCCACCACCACCATCGCATAGCCGACCCCGGCGACAATCGCGATCGCGGTCGGCAGCGAGGTGTGCCCTGAACTGAGCCATCCCACCGACAACGGAAACAGCGAGCCGATCACGCGGCCGGCGTTGTAGGAGACGCCATATCCGGTCGCGCGGACATCGTTGGGATAGGACTCGGCGATGGTGGCGCCGATGCCGGCGAACACGCCCTGCATCAGCACGCCCAGCGGAAAGCCGAGGAACAGCATGGAGGTGTTGGACACCGGGATCACCATGTAGACCAGCGCGGCGATGAACGCCCCCGCGGCGAAGACGATGTACGTCAGCCGCCGGCCCCAGCGGTCAGTGGCATAGGCGCCCGCCACGTAGCCGGCCAGTGAGCCGATGATGGTGACCGTCAGGTAGGAACTGGTGCCGAATACCGACAGGCCGCGCTCGGTCTTGAGGAAGGTGGGCAGCCACGTGGCAATGGCGTAGTACGCTCCCAGCATGCCGCCGGACAGCAGGCTGCACAGCAGCGTCTTGGCCAGCAGCGGCCCGCGGAACAGCCGGCCCAGCGCGGCCAGCGCCGAGCCGTGGTGGCCGGCGGCACGGCTCTTCAGGAAGATCTCGGGCTCTTCCAGGTTGCGGCGCAGGTAGATCACCACCAGCGCCGGCAGGATGCCGAGGAAGAAGCAGACGCGCCATGCCGTCTCCGCCGGCAGCACGCTGAACGTGATCGCATAAACGATCGCCGCCGCGCCCCAGCCGAAGGAATAGCTGCTCGCGGTAAAGCCCGAGTACTTGCCGCGGTGCGCCGGGTTGCGGATCATCTCGGTCACCAGCACCATGCACAGCGACGACTCGCCGCCGAACCCCAGCCCCTGGATCATGCGGAATACCATCAGTTGCTCCGGCGACTGCGCCAGCCCGCACAGGAAGCACGCGCCCGCGAATACGATGATGGTCCAGCGCAGCACGCGCACGCGGCCATAGCGATCGGCCAGGATGCCGGCCCCGATGGCCCCGACCAGCGATGACACCAGGGTCCAGGTGACGATCGCCCCGGCCGTCGACTTGCTCATGCCCCACTGCCCCAGCAGCGTGGAAATGAGGAAGGAATAAATCATGAAGTCGAACACGTCGACGGCATGCCCCAGGAACGCGCCATAGAATCCCTTGCGCTCCATGCGCGACAAATCACGGAACCAATCGAACATGATCCCCTCCCCAGTGGTGTGTGATGTGTTGTGGTCGGTTGTAGTCAGCTGCGGTGCGCCGCGGGCAAGGCGGGCGGCCGGCAGGCATAGCCTGCTTCCTCCAGCAGGCAGGCAAAACGCAAGGCGGTGAGATCCTGGTAGCGGCCGGCGACGATCTGCACGCCGACCGGCAGACCGCCGGCACCGGTGCCGATCGGCGCCACGGCGGAGGGCAGGCCGCACAGGCCGGAGTGGCCGGCCCAGAACAGCTGCGTGGTCATCGGCTGCGGGCGCCCGTTGACGGTCAGCGTGCGCTGCCACGGCTCGCCGGCCTCGTCGAGCGCAAACGCCGTGGTAGCGGCGGCCGGGCACAGCAGCACGTCGTAGCGGGCGAAGAAGCTGCGCCATGCGGCGGCAAAGCGTTCACGCGCCACCTGCAGGCGCAGCCAGTCGCGGTGGCGCAGCGTCGCGCCGGTGTACTGCAGGGTCGCGTAGTCGTGATCGCCGGCGGTGGCGGTGGCGCTGCGCGCCAGCGCATCGGCGAAGGCGGCGTCATCCATGTGTACCGAGGTGGTGGCGCGCAGCAGCGTCACGTAGACGTGCCATAGCTCGCCGGCGTCGAAGTCCGGCCGTTCGTGCCAGCCGACACGGGCACCCTGCCCGGCCAGCCAGTGGCCCAGCTGCTCGATCTGCGCGGCGACCTCGCCGTCCGCTGGCGCCTGGGCATGGGTGGGCAGCACGGCGATGCGGAAGTCGGCGAGCCGGCGGTGCGGGCATTCCGGCCATTGCAGCCGATAAGGCAGCGCGTCGTCGCCATCCGGGCCCGCGATGACGCGCAATACCGGTTCCAGGTCGCGCGCGCTGCGCGCCAGCGGGCCGGCGACATTGATGTCCTGCTCGCCGAAGCGCGCGGCACCGGTGCCGTGGCCAGCCAGCGGCACCAGCCCGTGGCTGGGCTTGAGCGAGAAAATGCCGCAGTAGTGCGCCGGATTGCGTAGCGAGGAACCAATGTCGGAACCCACGTCGAAGAAAGACAGGCCGGCGCAGACCGCCGCGGCGCTGCCGCCGGACGAGCCGCCCGGCGTGCGCGTCGGATCGTGCGGGTTGCGGGTGGTGCCGTAGATCGCGTTGTAGCTCTGCCAGTCGCGCAGGCCGAGCGGGACATTGGTCTTGCCGAGCAAGATCGCGCCGGCATCGCGCAGGCGCTGCACCACCACCGCGTCGCGCCCCGCCACGTGCCCGCGCAGGGAAGGATTGCCGCAGGTAGTGGGCCAGCCGGCGACATCGAACGACTCCTTGACCGAGAACGGCACGCCGTCGAGCACGCCGCGCGCCTGGCCGGCACGGCGGCGCCGGTCGCTGTCGCGCGCCGCCGCGCGGGCCGCGCCGAAATCCGACCGCACCAGTGCGTTGATGGTGCCGTGCCATTGCTCCTGCGCCGCCTCGCAGGCGTCCACCAGTTGCTGCGACGACACCGTGCCGTCGGCAAGCCGCTGCGCCACTTGCCATAGCGGCGGACATCCGCCAGTGGTCCGGTCGGGCAGGTTCACATCGGCTCCTTGTCGTTATCCGCGCCATTCGGCGCGGTGGGGGCGTATGAGGGGCTCAGGCGTACCGCGATTGCGTTGGTATACTATATTCCGTGTCGCGCGATGTGCAAGGACAATGCGAGCGGCGCACACCGCCTGCGCGGCGCACGGGACTTTGGGATGACAGGGAGGCATGGCCCGCAGGACGCGTGCCAGGGGAGAGGCGGGAGTTGCCAGGGGCTGCGCGGCGAGGCCCGCCGCGCGTCATTCAGTGTGGCTTAGCAGTGGCCGCGGCGCGGCGCGCGGCCGCCCAGTGCAAGGAAGAAGCGGCCGATATCGCGCAGCCGCAGCGGTACCAGCGGCGTGGCATGGCGCACCGCATCGCGCGCGGCGAAGTGGCCCAGCAGCTGCTGGCCGACGGGTTGCGAAAGGTAGTGTTGTTCGGGCGACCGCATGGCAAATCTCGTAACCTTGAATGACTACAGTATACACTCAATTGGTGCAGTGCGTCATATCAGGGCATGCCATGCCCCGCCCGTGGGCACCCCGGCATCGGGATCAGGGATAGTGTCGCGCGCCAGGACCACGACGGGACCGCCCGGGCCGCCGAAGGGTTCAGGCCGCCTGCGCCGCGCTGCCCTGCCCGTCCACCGGCAGGTCAGCGGCCCTGGCGGCGCTGTAGACATGGCGCGCGGCCAGCAATGCCGCAAGATCGGCGTCGCCGGCGATCACGGCCTGCAGGATCTGCGCGTGCTCGTCCCAGTTCTGGCGCGCGCGCACGACGTTGGCCGGGCCGAACAGCACCGCGGTGCGCTCGCGCAGCGACCGCATCATTTCCTGCAGCACGCTATTGGCGGCGATGGTGCCGAGGACCTCATGGAAGCGCGTATTGAGCGCCAGCAGTTCATCCGCGCGGCCTTGCGCCGCGGCCTCCATGCCCTGCCGCAACACGGTTTCGAGCTCCGCCACAAGGGCCGGGTCGCGACGCTGCGCGGCGAGCTTGGCGTTGAGGCCCTCCAGCGTGGCGCGCACTTCGACCATCTCGCGCGCGATCACCGGCGACAGGCTGGCCACGGTCGCGCCGCGGCGCGGCTCGATCACCACCAGCCCTTCGCTGGCGAGCGCGCGCAGCGCCTCGCGCACCGGGATGCGCGATACGCCGAGTTCCGCGGAGAGCTTGTTCTCCACCAGCCGTTCGCCCGGCGCGTATTTGCCGTTCAGGATGCCTTCGCGCAGCTTGTCGGTGACAAGGGCGAACAGCGGCGAGTGGCTGGCACCGAGGCTCAGCGGCTCGGCGGGCGCGGCAGGAGACGAAGTGAGGGACATGGGTCGGCAAAGGCGTAAGCGGAGAGGCTGGCGTCATTGTATACCAGCCATTTCTGCATGCCGTCATGTCCTAACAAAGGTGCTGGAACGTGAAGCTGTCGGCGTAGAGGTGGTCCGGACTGGCCCCATGCGCGATAAAGGCCGCACGCGCGTCACGAATCATGTCGGGCGAGCCGCACAGGTAGATGGCGTATTCGCTCAGGTCGCCCAGGTCAGCCAGCGCCGCGTCGTGCACATAGCCTCGCCTGCCCTGCCAGTCCGCACCGGCACGCGACAGTACCGGCGCGTAGCGGAAGTCGTAGAGCCGTTCGCCCCAGGCCGGGATCTCGTCGTGCAGGTACAGGTCCTGCGCCTGCCGCATGCCCCAGTACAACGACACCGGCGGGCAGTCGGGATCGTCCATCAGCGATTCCAGGATCGCCTTGATCGGCGCCAGGCCGGTGCCGGTGGCCACCATCAGCAGCGGCCGGTAGTCGCTAGCGCGGTAGAAGAAGCTGCCCAGCGGCAGTTCGACCTCGATCGCATCGCCGGCGCGCATGCGCGGCAGGATGCCATCGGTAAAGGCGCCGCCCGGAATGCGCCGCACATGCAGGTCGATGCGCCCGTCGCGCGGCACCGAAGCCATCGAGAAGCTGCGCGCGAGCCCGTCCCCGCTCAACAGCTTCAAGTACTGGCCGGGCCGGTAATCCAGCGCCCCCGCCTCGGGCAGCTCCAGCTCGACGTGCATGACGTCGGCCGACAGCGGGCGCAGCGCCCGCACCAGCGCGCGATGCCGCGCCGGTTCGGCGCAGGCCTCGTCATCGCGCGCCGTGCTGATGATCAGGTCGGCCTGCGGCCGCGCCTGGCACGCCAGCGCGAAACCCGCCGCGGCCTCGTCAGGGGACAGGCCGAACGGTTCCTCGTCGTAGCGCACCTGTCCGTCGAGCAGCCGGATGCGGCAGGTGCCGCAGCCGCCCAGCTGGCAGTCGTGGCGCAAGGCAACGCCCGCGCGCTGCGCCGCCTGCAGCAGCGTCTCGCCGCGCTCGACAAAGAAGACCTGCTCGGTTTCGGCGACCTGGATGCGGTACGACATGGAACCTCCCGGCAAGCGTGCTTACTTCTTGATGTCGGCCTGCACCAGCACCCGCAGGTCCTGCGGCGCCAGCAGTTCGGCCAGCGCCTGCAGCGCGGCCAGGCTGGCCTGCGTGTCCTGCTCGCCGTTGCCGCCGGACAGGCCGATGCCGCCGATCACTTCGTCGTCGACCACGATCGGGAAGCCGCCGACAAAGGCGGCGAACTTGCCCTCGAAGCTCCACTGGATGCCGAAGGCCTCGTTGCCGGGCAGCGCCGGCCCGTTCGGCGGCGTGGTGAACAGGTGCGTCGAGCGCTTGTGGCCCGCGGCGGTGAACGCCTTGTTCCACGCGATCTGCGGACCGGTGATGCGGGCGCCGTCCATGCGCTCGAGCGCGAGCGGGTAGCCCCCCTCGTCGACCACGCAGATCGACTCCAGCACGCCGATTTCCTCCGAACGCCGGATCGCGGCGGCAACCATGTGGCGCGCTTCGCGCAGTTCCAGCTTGATGGCTTTCTTCATGACGATGACTCCTTGCTGCGGGACGGGCTCAGGCGCCCCGGTAGACGGTCTTGACCTGCGTATAGAACTCCAGCCCGGTGCGGCCCGATTCGCGGAAGGTCGACGTGCTCGACCGCTTCAGCCCGCCGAACGGCGCGTTGACGAGGTTGCCGGTGGTGGTGCGGTTGATCTTGACCGTGCCGGCCTCGATGTCGCTGGCGAAGTGGTGGATGTAGCGCGGGTTGCTGGTGACGATGGCCGCGGCCAGGCCGTACTCGGTATCGTTGGCCTTGTCGATGGCGTCGGCGTAGTCGGTGAAGCCGAGGATGGCGATCACCGGCCCGAAGATCTCCTCGCGCGCAATCCGCATCTGCGGGGTCACGTCGGTGAATACCGTCGGCGCAACGTAGTAGCCCTTGTCGAAATCACCGCCGGTCAGGCGCGCGCCACCGCACAGCAGCGTCGCCTCGGACTTGCCGATGTCGATGTAGCGCAGCACGGTTTCCAGCTGCTTTTGCGAGGCCAGCGGCCCCAGGTCCATGCCCGGCGTCATGCCGCTGCCGATTTTGAGGGTTGCCACCTTCGCCAGCAGGCGTTCGGTATAGGCGGCCTGCACCGATGCGGCCACCAGCACGCGGCTGGTGCCGGTGCACGCCTGCCCCGACAGCGAGAAGCCGCCCTTGACGGTGAGGTCGACCGCGCGGTCCAGGTCGGCATCCTCCATCACGATCAGCGGATTCTTGCCGCCCAGTTCCATCTGCGTGCGCGTGGTCAGCGGCACCGCACGATGGATCTGCTCGCCTGCGCGAGAAGAGCCGGTGAACGAGATCGCGCGCACCGCCGGCGCCTCGGTGATGGCGGCGCCGATCTCCCCGGCGCTGCCGGTGATGAAGTTGAGCACGCCCTTGGGCAGCCCCGCCCGCACCAGCGCCTCGGCCAGCCGGTAGCCCGACAGCGGCGCCTCGGACGACGGCTTGAACACCACCGTGTTGCCGGTGACCAGCGCCGGCGCGATCTTGCGCGCGGGAATCGACAGCGGGAAATTCCACGGCGCGATCACCGTCACCACGCCGAGCGGCTCGCGCTGGCTGTAGACGAGCTGGTCGGGATCGTCGTTGGGATACACCTCGCCGGTGAAGGTCTGTCCTTCCACGGCATAGAAGCGCAGCGTCTGGGCCGAGCGCAGCACCTCGTCGCGCGCCAGCGCCAGCGCCTTGCCTTCCTCGCGGGTCAGCTCGGCCGCGATGCTGTCGGCGTTGGCTTCGAGGTGGTCCGCGGCGCGGGTGAGCATGGCGGCGCGCTTGCCGACCGGCGTCTTCTTCCAGCCGGCAAAGGCCGCCGCCGCGGCCGCCACGGCCGCCTGCGCGTCCGCCGCTGACGAGGCCTGGAAGCGGCCCACCAGGTCGGCGCTGTCGGCCGGGTTGACGTTGTCGAAGGTCCGGCCCGACTGGCAGGCCGTCCATTCGCCGTCGATATGGTTGAGGAACACGGTCATCGTCGATCCCGTTGCGTGGCGCCGCTCAGGCGGCCATGTCCAGTTCGGGCAGCGGCAGCTCCTGTTCGACGTAGTCGTGGTAGAGCGCGGTCGTGTACAGCAGGCGCATCTGCGCGCCGATCTCGCAGATCTTCAGGCAGCGCTGCTGCAGCTCCGGCGTATTGGCGTGCTCGAGCACGATCTGGTAGCCGCGCTCGCCGTGGATCTCGTCCGAGACGATATGCAGGTCGAAGAACTCGACCTCTTCGTCGGTGAACTGGTACTTGTCGCGCAGCGTCGGCGTCTGCTTGCGGTAGATCGACGGCACCTGCGATTCCAGCCCCACCACCAGGCCGGCCACGGCCACGATCGGGTCCTCGCGCATCGCCACCGCGTAGCACCAGCTCTGCAGGCCGCGCGTGGTGGGCGACATATTGTCCGGGTCGATCACGCGCTCGCGCGTGGTGCCGCAGGCTTCGGCAAAGCGGATCAGCAGGTCGGTGTGGCGATCGCCGCCGATCTCTTCCTCGTACATATTGGCCAGCAGGAAGTCCTTGGCCTCGGTATAGCGGTCAGGCGTGCGCGCATAGATGTAGCCGAGGTAATCCGCGAACGGTCCGACGTAGTGGTAGTGGTTCTCGGCCCAGCGCGCGAGGTGGGCGCGGGTCAGCTTGCCGCTGGCCCAGGCCACGCTGAACGGCGCCTGGTTGGCGCTCTTGCCTTGGATCGCTTGTTCGAGGGCGGCACGGAATGCTTCGCGGTTCATCAGTTCGGCCATGACGGGACTCCTGGTTGTCGGTGTGGGCGATGCGCTGTGGGGAATACCGGAAAACTCGCCTCGGGGTGGCCTCCGGCACGGTTGTATACTATATACAGTCAGCCAGCGACGACAAGGTCTCTGTTGACTCATCCACGTCAGTGTTTACCCGAGAGAATTGAAGCGACGAGAATCAGCCCGCGCTGCGCTTGCCCCGCCCGCGATACGCGACCACGCGTAGCCCGCGAGCGCAACGTCTTCCAGCCCGACGCCGACCGACTTGTAGATCACGATGTCGTCATCGCGCTGCCGCGGCGACACCTTGCCGAGCACCACGTCGGCCAGTTCGACGATCTTTTCCGGCGGCAGCGCGCCGGGACCGGCCAGCACGATATCGCCAGCCTCGCGGGTCGATTGCGCCCGCCACTCCACCACCACGGCGGCGGCGCGGCGCAGCGCGTGGTCGTCCAGCTCGCGCGTGTGGGGCAGGCTGGAGCCGATCGCGGCGACGAACGCGCCTGGTCGGATGGCCGCACCGGAGAACAGCGGCGTGGTCGCGCGCGAGGCGGTGACGATGATGTCGGCCTCGGCCACCGCGGCATCGGGCTCGGCCAGCGCCACCGGAATGCCGCACTGCGCCGACAGCCGTTGCGGCATGCCGGCGTCGGCGTGTGGATCGGACACCAGGATGCGCCCAAGCCCGAGCGCGGCGCTGAGCTGGCGCGCGTGCTGCGTGCCCTGCGTGCCGGCACCGAACAGGGCCAGCGTGCGCGCGCCGGCGCGGGCCAGCCGCTGCGCCGCCAGCGTGGTGCAGGCGGCGGTGCGCAGCCGCGTGATGGCGCCGGCGTCGAACGAAGCCAGCGGGCGGCCGTCGTCGGTGGAGAAGATCAGGATGACGAAGGAAAACTGGCCGTTGATGGTGGTGTAGACCTTGGCCCCGGCCACGCCCTGCTGCGGGATCACCGCGCCCAGTGTCGACAGCTTGACGCCGCCGGCCTCGGTGCGAATGCGCGCCTGCATCGCGGCATCGCCCCGCCCGAAGCTGGAAAACGCGGACGCCATGACCGCGAGGGCCGCGTCCGGGGTGACATGGGCATCGATCATGGCGTCAGTGATGTGCTGCATGGAAACTCCGGTGGTTGGGGGATAGGAGAGGTCAGCCATTCCGCTCGAAGGGGCGCCGCCTCAGGCGAGCGCGGCGCGGCCCAGCACGCCCAGCGCCCCGGCCGCGCACAGGCCCAGCAGCAAGCGGCGCACGGCGTGGGCGGAAACGCGCCCGCGCAGCCGGTTCGACAGCGCGAAGCCGGCCAGCAGGAACGGCGCGAGCGCCAGCGCCAGCAACAATTGCGGCATGCCGAAGCGCCCGGCCAGGCTCAGCATGGCCAGCGACAGCACGGCGCCGCCCGACAGGATGCAGCCCATGGTCGCGCGCATAGGCGCCGGCGCCATGTGTTGCATGACCAGCGCGAACGGCGGCGCGCCGGCCGAGGTGATGGTCCCCATGAAGCCGGACAGCGTGCCGGCGATCACCACGTTGCGCGGGCCGGGCAACAGGCGCCAGCCGAGCAGGCTCAGCGCCACCGCGGCCAGGATCGACAGCGAGAACAGCATCGACAGCGGCCCAGGCGCCAGCCAGGCGATGGTCAGCACCGCCACCGCGCCGCCGACTGCCCGCCCCACCAGGGCAAAGCCGGCCACGGGCCAGACGATGGCTTCGCGCTCGCGCAGCGCGCCCATCAACGACAGGCAGCAACCCATCGCCAGCAGCGGCCCCGGCACCAGTTCCGGGAAAAAGATCGCGCCGAGCGGCGCGCACAGCATGGCAAAGCCGATCCCGCCCACGCCCTGCAGGCAGGCACCGGTCAGCACGAGCACCCCCATCGACAGGTAGTCCGGAGCGGAAAGGCCGGGAGGCAGCAGCGTCAGCAAGGCGGCGGAAATGGCGTTGGTCATGGAGGCGCGAAAAGCATGGCGGCGGAACGGCGGGAAACATCCCCGGACAATGTCCGTGCGCCTGTCCATCTTGCACGCATCGCGGCCGTCCATCGAGATCTAACGGTATACAGTCTACATATCGATATCGGCATCGGCAACTTGCCAGGAAAGGCGATGCACCATCATATGCCACGCGGCAGCCGGCAATCCCAATAAATGTGCGGCTTCCCGCCTGACTGCACCGATCCGGCATCCGCATTAATCCTTATGAAAAATCGCTTGGCGCCAGATAACACTGGAATATAGTATACCGACACGGACCTAAGCAGTCCGACGGAACCGCCTCCAAACCTCTCCGCCCCCAGGGAGTCCTTCATGTCACAACAAGTCGTGATCGGTGCCGCGCACTGGATCTATCTGTCAGGGGTAGCAGTCATCGTGCTGACGATGATCCTGCGCGCCAATGTCGTGGTCCCGTCGATCGTCGGCACCGCTCTGGTCGTGTTTGCGCTGACCGGCAGCCCGGTGTCGGCGCTGGCCGGGGTGTTCTCGGCCAGCCTGGTTGCCGCGCGCGAGCTGTTCAACATCTTCCTGGTGATCGCCTTCATGACGGCGCTGCTCAACGCGCTCAAGACGCTGCGCTCGGATATCCGCATGGTCGAGCCCTTCCGCGTGGTGATGAAGAACGGGCATTCGGCTTTCTTTATCCTGGCCGGCATCACCTACGTGATCTCGCTGTTCTTCTGGCCGACGCCGGCGGTGCCGCTGGTATCTGCGATCCTGCTGCCGGCCGCGATCGCGGCCGGGCTGCCGCCGCTGGCGGGCGCGATGGCGATTGCCATCGCCGGACAAGGCATGGCGCTGTCGTCGGACTATGTGATCGGCGTCGCGCCCGGCATCAGCGCCAAGGCCGCCGGCGCGGCGGTCAGCGCCGCGGTGGTGGCCGACCGCGCGCTGGCGCTGTCGCTGATCACCGGCGGCATTGCGCTGTGCCTGGCCTACCTGTCGATGCGCAAGCACATCGTGCCGGCCTGCGGCACGCTGCTCGACCGCTGGCAGGCACGCGCGGGCGGCAGCGCCGAAGCCATCGATGGCGGCATCACCTTCGACAAGGCCGAGATCGCCAGGGGCACCGCCCACGCCGAACCGCTCGCCACCGACAGCAATATCGAAGCCAGCCTGTCGATGGTCGCACTGCGGCGGGTGAAGTGGTCCAAGTGCTTCGCCATCGTGACGCCGCTGGCCTTCCTCGCCGTGGTCGCCGTGATGGTGCTGCCCAAACTGGGTACCGGCGTGCAGGATCTGAAGGGCGGTGATGCCGCCGCGCTGGTGGGCGGGGTCGCCGCGGTGCTGATGATGCTGGCGACGCTGGCCGCGGAAGGCCCGCGCCGGATGCTGGACGTTTGCCCGGAGCACATCACCGACGGCTTCGTCTTCGCCTTCAAGGCGATGGGATCGGTGCTGCCGATCGCGGGCTTCTTCTTCGTCGGCGCCGGCGAGACCGCGGCGCACATCCTGGGCCTGCCGCCGGGCAAGGCGCCCAGCCTGCTGTTCGAACTGATCCAGGCCTACCAGCACCTGATCCCGGACAACCACATGCTGGTCGCCTTCGGCGTGCTGCTGGTCGGCATGATCACCGGCATCGACGGCTCCGGCTTCGCCGGCCTGCCGCTGACCGGCACGCTGGCCGGCGCACTGGGTCCGGTGGTCGGCTTCGACCCCGCCACGCTGGCGGCGGTCGGCCAGATGGGCGCGGTCTGGACCGGCGGCGGCACGCTGGTGGCATGGTCGTCGCTGATCGCGGTGGCCGGCTTTGCCCGCGTGCCGGTGCTCGAAGCGGTGCGCGCGCTGCTGATCCCGGTGCTGATCGGGCTGGGCTGCTCCACCGTGGCCGCGATGGTGTTGTGGTCGTAGGCGGACGCAGCACCGCGACGATTTTCCCTGACCTGTTTTCGTGATCCCTGCCCACACCAACGATGCCAAAAGTCATCCTGCACAAGTTCGGCCAGACCTTTACCGACGAGGTCGGCCCCGGCACCAACCTGGTGGTCCGCGCCGGCATCCGGCAGTTCCCCTACCCCAACCTGCGCTATGAATGCGGCATGGGCAAATGCGCGAAGTGCGCGTGCCGCGTGATCGCCGGCGCCGAGCACCTGCCGCCGCCCAACTGGAAGGAAAAGAAGCAGCTTGGAGAACGGCTCGAACAGGGCTACCGGCTGGCCTGCCAGCTGTGGCTCCAACATGACATCGAACTGGCCCAGGACGATGTGCCGGCCGCTGCCGCGCTGGCCGGGGCAAGCGCGGGGGCCTGACATGTTCGTGCTGCTGACCAGCCGCCCCGGCCAGTTCCGTACCGAGCCCACCGACGGCATGACCGCCGTCGAGGCGTACGACTATGTCTTCTACGGCAAGCCCACCGCGCGCTTCGTCATCGCCGAGCTGGCCGCCGATACCAGGGTCCGCATACGGGAGGAAGCGCCGCCCGGCATCGTCAACCTGGTCTCGACCCGTTTCCTCGACAAGTACGCCACGCTCGAAGCCGCGCGCGACGCGCTGCGCCAGCTGGCCAGCTTCGGCAGCATGGACATCGCCCTCGTAGCCGTGCCGGTTGCCGCGGATGGCCGCTCCTGAAGCCTTACGCCTGCCCGCCAGGCATCCATCGCCATGATCCAGATCACCTTCCTCACCAACCACGGCAAGACCGTCAGCGCACCCGCCAACAGCAACCTGCTGCGCGTGTCGCTGCGCGAACAGGGCGGCATCCCGTTCAAATGCGGCGGCGGCCTGTGCGGCACCTGCAAGTGCCGCATCGAGCAAGGCCGCGAGCATACCGATGCGGTCAAGCCCAAGGAAAGGAAACTGCTGACCGAAGCCGAGCTGGCCGATGGCTTCCGGCTGGCATGCCAGACCTTCATGGCCGGCGATATCGCGGTCTCGTGGCAGCCGAAGACACTGGCCGGGGGGACACAAGCGGCCGCCGCCAGCGGCGCATAGGCGGGCGGTGCGGCTAGCGCCGCCTCGCCCCCACCAGCCCCGCGACCTCTTCCAGCATCGCCATGTCCACCGGCTGCGACAGGTCCAGTGCGAGCGTGTGCCGGTAATACGGGCTCAGGTCCAGCCCGACCCCCAGCCCCAGTATTTCCACATCCCGCAGCGCCTCGTGCCGCGCCACCACGGCCTTCAGGTGGTTGTCCAGGAAGCAGGCGTCGTTGGCCTGCCCGGTCGCGGTATCCATCGGGCTGCCGTCGGACACCACCAGCAGGATGCGGCGCGCCTTGCCGCTGGCATGCAGGCGCGCGCAGGCCCATTCGACCGCTTCGCCGTCGACGCCTTCGCGGAACAGGTCGGCCTTCAGCAACGCCATGATGTCGGTGCGCGCGCGCCGCCAGCTGCGCTGCGCGTCCTTGAACACCATGTGGCAGGTTTCATTGAGCCGGCCCGGGTGCCGCGGGCGGCCCCGCGCAAGCCAGTCGCTGCGCGCGCGGCCACCGTTCCACGCGTTGGTGGTAAAGCCGAGCACCTCGGTGGCGACGCCGGCCTGATCGAGCGCGCGGGTGAGCATGTCGATCAGCAGGGTCAGCGGCTCGGCCTGCGCCTTCATCGAACCGGAACAGTCAACCAGGAAGCCGACCACGCAATCGGCATGGGCCTGGTGCGCTTCCTGGCGGAACAGCCGGCGCTCGGCGGGCGAACTGACCAGCTGCGCCAGGCGGCGGCCGTCGATGCGGCCGCTTTCTTCGCCGAAGGACCAGCCGTCCACGCGCGGCTGCGACAGCGCGGCGCGCAGCCGGCGCGACAGCCGGGCGATGTTCACGCCCGCGCGCGCGATGCGTGCGTCCAGCCGCGTGCGGTATTCGTCCAGCAAGGCCCGGCGCACCAGCGTGGCGGCGCGCACTTCGCGGTCGTAGCGGGTGGTGTAGACGCAGTAGCCGTCGGTGGCGTCGGCAAGCACGCGGCTGTGGCCGCTGTCGGCCACGGCGAAGTTCTCGGCGGGCGGTTCGTCGAAGTCGAGCCACAGCGCAAACCCGGCGCGCGCGGCGGAGACGGCATGATCGTCGTCTTCGCCGGCCCCGGGCGCTTCGGTGCGGATCATCTGCGCCACCGCGTGCGCCAGCGCCAGCGCGTGCGTTGCAAACGCGGCCTGGTCATGGCGTTGCGCGCGCAGCCCTGCCAGCTGGCTGCCCAGCATCGGCACGATGGCGGCGCGCGTGGCCTCGATCAGGTCTTCAGTTTCTTCGAGCACGGGCTCGCCCGTCAGCCGCGACCACGCCACCTGCGCCACGGTATAGAGCAGGATGCCCAGATGCCCGTCCGTCAGCCCGGAACGATGGAAGGCGCACGACCACGCCAGGAAGCGATGGCGCAGGTTGGCCTCGACGCCGGCCATGCCGCGCGGCAGGCGGGTCTCGCAGCGCAGCTGCTCGAGCAGCTCGAACACCAGGCGCTCGACCGCATCGGCCGGGCACAGCCGCCGATGCAGCGCGGCGTCGGAATGCGCGTGGCGCAGCGCGGCGCCATCGGCGGCACCGCGCAGGCACGCGGCGGTGTCGGTATCAGGGTCGGTGCGCAGGTGCGGCGCATGCTGCGGCACCGGGCGCAGCGCGCGCCACAGCTGGCCGTCGCGGAAATGCAGCGCCGCATCGCCGGTGAGCGCGCGCACCGCCGCGCCGGACAGCTCATCCTGCCGCTGGCGCCGGCGCAGCTGCCGGGCGAGCGCCGCCGCATTCATCGCGCGGGCTCCGCCGCCGCGCTGACGCCGGCGGCCTCCCCCGGCAGGTGGCCGAAGCAACGCTGGTAGTACTCGGCCACCACCGGGCGTTCGGCCTCGTCGCACTTGTTCAGGAAGGTCAGCCGGAACGCGAGCGCGGGGTCGCGGAAGATCTGGCAGTTCTCGGCCCAGCTGATTACGGTGCGCGGCGACATCAGCGCCGACACGTCGCCCGCGGCAAAGCCGCGCCGGGTCAGCCCGGCCAGCGCCACCATGGCGTCGACCAGCGCGCGCCCGTCGGCGTCATCCAGCTCGGGCACGCGCGCCAGCACGATGCCGGCCTCTTCGTCGTGCGGCAGGTAGTCCAGCGTCGCCACCACGTTCCAGCGGTCGATCTGCGCGTGGTTGAGCAGCTGCGTGCCGTGATAGAGCCCGTTGACGTTGCCGAGCCCCACGGTGTTGGAGGTGGCAAAGAGACGGAACGACGGATGGGGGCGGATCACGCGGTTCTGGTCCAGCAGCGTGAACTTCCCGTCGCGCTCCAGGATGCGCTGGATCACGAACATCACGTCGGGCCGGCCCGCGTCATATTCGTCAAAGATCAGCGCCACCGGACGCTGCAGCGCCCACGGCACGATGCCTTCCTGGAACTCGGTGACCTGGCGGCCGTCGCGCACCACGATGGCGTCCTTGCCGACCAGGTCGAGCCGGCTGATGTGGCCATCCAGGTTGACGCGCACGCAGGGCCAGTTCAGCCGCGCGGCCACCTGCTCGATATGGGTCGACTTGCCGCTGCCGTGCAGGCCCTGCACCATCACGCGCCGGTCGCGCATGAAGCCCGACAGGATCGCCAGCGTCACCTCGGGCTGGAAGCGGTAGGCCGGATCGATCTCCGGCACGTGGTCGTCGCGCTGGCTGAAAGCCGGCACCATCAGGCCGGAATCGATGCCGAACACGCTGCGCACCGGAATCATCCGGTCCGGCTTGCCAAACTGCTCTTGCGTCACTTCATGCTCCTCGTTGCTTGCCCCGATGCCATCGGCACGGCGGCGAGCGGAGCGGTTCCGCGTAACGCCGTGCCTGCTATTCGTCCTCTTCCGCGGCGTCCGTGGCCTCGGCGCCGCCCTGCCAGCTGCCCGCGCTGTCGGCCTCGATCGCCGCCAGCGCCGCGGCCGCCCGCTGCAGCGCGGGCAGCAGCTGCACCGCCTTGTCGCGTGGCACGCGCATGACCGGGGCCTGCAGCGCCAGCCCCAGGTTGGACTTGCCGCCGTCGGCCGCCGGCACCAGCACGCCGATGCAGACAAGCCCCGGCAGGAATTCCTCGTCGTCCATCGCGTAGCCGTCGCGCTTGACGCGCTCCAGTTCCGCCTCCAGCTGCGCATGGTCGGTCAGCGTGTTCTGCGTGTAGCGCTCCAGCTCCACGTTGGCCAGCAGCCGCTGCCGCTGCGCCGGCGCCAGCTGCGCCAGGAACAGCTTGCCGGTGGCCGAGCAGTGCGCCGGCACGCGCGACCCCGGATGCAGGTAGAAGCGCAGCGGCGCCGCGGTCTCGACGCGATCCAGGTACAGCACCTCGCCGCCGGAGAACGCGGTCAGGTTGCAGCTCTCGCCCACCTCTTCCACCAGGCGGCGCAGCACCATGTGGCGCGCCCCGTGCGAGGTGCTGTTGAGCAACAGGTTCTCCGCCAGCCGGCGCAGCCGCAGGCCGGTTCCGTATTGCCGCCCGTCGCCATTGCGCTGGATCAGTCCGGCTGCCTCGAGCTGCTGCAGCATGCGATGCAGCGTGGGCTTGGGCAGGCCGGTTTCTTCCACCAGCGCCTGCAGGTTGAAGGACTGGTCCTTCTCCGCGATGACCTCGAGCAGGCCGAACAAGCGCAGCGCCGGCGTGTCTCCGTCCGGCCTGGCTTCACTTTTGGCGAGGCGCATATCGTTCATGCCTGGCTCCATCATAGGTAAGTTTCATTTTCAGAGTCAAATCATATCAATTATCGAAACTTCTGGTTGACCTTCCCGCTTAGAGGGCCTACATTCCGGTTAAACGATAATTTTTTGGAACTTCTGGTTCCATTTTTTTAAGCAAACACCGGAGACAAGTCGACATGTACGGATAGGCCACCCTCTCCCCGGGGATTGCAAATACTGAACGACCACGGCCCAGGCTGGCATTTACTGCCCTGCCGCCTATACCGAAGAGAAGCCGTGGCGCCTGCCTTAAACGCTGGACTGGCTGCAATGCAGTAGCGACAGCAAGCGCAGCACAGGAGACACAACATGATCCAACAATCACCGTCCGGCAACGGACTATCCCACGGCCTCAAGCAACGCCACATGACCATGATCGCGCTCGGTGGCGTGATCGGCGCGGGGCTCTTCGTCGGCAGCGGCGTCGTCATCAAGTCGGCCGGCCCGGCCGCGGTCCTTTCCTTCCTAATCACCGGCCTGCTGGTGGTACTGGTGATGCGCATGCTGGGCGAGATGGCCTGCGCCATGCCCGGCGGCGGCGGTTTCTACGAGTATGCACGCGAAGCCTGGCGCGATCGCCCGGCGGTCGGCAACCTGGCCGGCTTCCTGACCGGCTGGATGTACTGGTACTTCTGGGTCATCGTGGTGGCGCTGGAAGCGGTGGCGGGCGCGGACCTGGTGCGCTACTGGCTGCCGGACGTGCCCAACTGGATCATCAGCCTGGTGCTGCTGGTGATGCTGACGCTGACCAACCTGGTATCGGTCAAGTCCTTCGGCGAGTTCGAGTTCTGGTTCGCCTCGATCAAGGTCGCGGCGATCATGGTGTTCCTGTTCGTTGCCGGCGTCTACGTGCTGGGCCTGGCCCCCGGATCGCACGGCATGGAGGTGGCCAACCTGACCGCCAACGGCGGCTTCATGCCCAACGGCATCGTGCCGGTGCTGACCGGCGCGGTGGCGGCGACCGGCTTCTACTTCGGCGCCGAGATCGTCACCATCGCCGCGGCCGAGACCGCCGAGCCGCAGAAGGCCGTGGCCAAGGCCACCAGCTCGGTGATCACGCGCGTGCTGGTGTTCTATGTCGGTTCGATCCTGCTGGTGGTGTGCCTGGTGCCGTGGAACTCCACCAGCATCGCCACCCCGTATGTCAGCGCGCTGAACGTAATGGGCGTGCCGGCGGCCGCGCAGATCATGAACGCGATCGTGCTGACCGCGGTGCTGTCGGCGCTCAACTCGGGCCTGTACGCGTCGTCGCGCATGCTGTTTGCGCTGACCCGCCGTGGCGACGCGCCGCAGTCGCTGGCCCGCGTCAGCCGCAACGGCGTGCCGGTGCGCGCGATCCTGGTGGCGACGCTGTTCGGCTACGGCGCGGTGGTGATGTCCTATGTCTCGCCCGAAACGGTGTTCGCCTTCCTGGTGAATTCGTACGGCACGGTGGCGATCTTCGTCTACATCCTGATCGCGATCTCGCAGCTGCGCCTGCGTTCGCGGCTGGAACGCGAGGCGCCGGGCCAGCTGCGCGTGCGCATGTGGTGCTACCCGTACCTCACCTATGTGGCGATCCTCGGCATGCTCGGCATCGTGGTGGCGATGGCCTTCATTCCCGACCAGCGCACGCCCCTGGCGCTGGGCGTGGTAAGCCTGGCGCTGCTGCTGGTGGCCTACGCCGCGCGGCAACTGTTTCGGCGTGGCGTGGATCCGGTAGTGCCTCTGGCGGAACTGCCGCGCCGCGACCTGCGCAAGTACTGAGGCGCGCGCAAGCCAAGATGACTGGCGCCGAGACGCCACAAGCAATCCAACCATGACTGACGGGGCGCGCCGGTGCGGTATGCTGGCGCGCTTCGCCATTCGGCAAACGCCCCCTGCCCCATGAGCCTGAAGTCTCCCACCACCCTCTGGTCGCAGCTGTTCCAGCAGCATGTGCACTCGGGCCTGAGCCTGCAGGGCAAGATCCGGCAGATGCTGGTCTCGGCCATCCTCGACGAGCAGCTGCCCCAAGGCGAGCCACTGCCCAGCAGCCGGGAGCTGTCGGCGCAGCTGCGGGTAGCGCGCAACACGGTGGTGCTGGCCTACCAGCAACTGGTCGACGAGGGCTACCTGGTCGCGCGCGAGCGCAGCGGCTACTTCGTCAACCCCGGGATCCTCGGCAGCCGCGTCAGCGGCGTCGCCTCGCTGCGCGGCGAGCCGGTGCCGGCGCGCGCGGGCGAGCCCGACTGGGAACGGCGCTTCGTGTTCCGTCCGACGCAGCAGCGCAATATCGTCAAGCGCGCCAACTGGCGCGACTATCCCTACCCCTTTATCTACGGCCAGTACGACCTGGCGCTGTTCCCCACCGCGGACTGGCGCGAATGCTGCCTGAAGGCGCTGAGCGTGCTCGACATCCACGACTGGGCCCAGGACATGATCCTGCGCGACGACGAGTCGCTGGTGCAGCAGATCCGCACCCGCGTGCTGCCGCGCCGCGGGGTCTGGGCCGGCACCGACGAGATCGTGATCACCGTGGGCGCGCAGCAGGCGCTGTACCTGCTGGCCGACCTGCTGGTCAGCCCCGACACGCCGGTCGGCATCGAAGACCCCGGCTATCCGGACGCGCGCAATATCTTCGGCTCGCACACTTCGAACCTGGTGCCGTTGCCGGTCGATGACGGGGGCCTGACGCTGTCCGATGCGCAGCGCGCCTGCGATTATGTCTACGTCACCCCCGGCCACCAGTGCCCGACCACCGTCACCATGCCGCTGGCGCGGCGCCAGGCGCTGCTGCGCCAGGCCGAGGAAGCGGACTTCGTGCTGATCGAGGACGACTACGAGGCCGAGAGCCGCTTCGAGGGCGATCCCACGCCCACGCTCAAGAGCCTGGACCGCAGCAACCGCGTGATCTACGTCGGCAGCCTGTCCAAGAGCCTGGCGCCGGGGCTGCGCATCGGCTACGTCGTCGGTCCGGCGGCGCTGATCGCGGAGCTGCGCGGCGCGCGCCGGCTGATGCTGCGGCACCCGTCGGCGTATATCCAGCGCGCGTTTTCGCTGTTCCTGTCGCTCGGCCACTATGATGCGCACCTGCGCCGGCTGGCCGCTGCGCACCGCGAGCGCGCCGAAGCGCTGCTGGCGGCGCTGGCCACGCATATGCCGGATTTCCACGCGGTGCCGATCGCCGGCGGCGCCTCCTGCTGGATCGAAGGGCCGTCGTGGCTTGACGCCGATGCGCTGGCGCGGCTGGCGGAACTGCAGGGCGTGCTGATCGAACCCGGCAGCGTCTTCTTCATGGCCGAGCCCGCGCCGCGCAACGGCTTCAGGCTGGGCTACTCGTCGATCTCGCTGGACCGCATCGAGCCCGGCATCCGCGTGCTGGCCGCCGTCGCGCGTGAACTGCAGGCCACCGCCGGCAGTGCAGCGCCCCCCGCCGCCGTCACTTGCCGGGCCCGCCCTGCCGCCTGAGCGGGACTGCCGGCCGCGCTGGCGTGGCTGGCCCAAGCGATAGTCCCGAACTGGCGCTACAGCGCCGCGGCCGGTTTCCCTATGCTCGAGTCATGGCCGGTTCCCCACGGACCGGCAGACAACACTCACGGAGACCAAGCCATGTCCAAGGACAACACCGCCGCCGGCATCGAACTGCTGCAAGCCTTCAACGACGCCTGGAACCGCCACGACATCGATGCGCTGATGGCCTGCATGGCCGACGACTGCGTGTTCCACGGCGTGGCCGGCCCCGACCTGCTGGGCCGCAGCTTCGTCGGCCGCGAGGCGGTGCGCGAAGGCTTCCAGCTGGCCTGGCAGACCTTCCCCGATGCGCAATGGGTCGATGGCGACCACTTCGTCGTCGGCGACCGCGGCGTCAGCGAATCGACTTTCCGCGGCACCCGCGCCGACGGCGCCCGCATCGAGGCGCGCATGGTCGACGTGTTCACCTTCCGCGGCGGCAAGATCGCGGTGAAGAACGCCTACCGCAAGGACCGCCCGCCGGTGGTGGCCGCAGCCTGAAGCGAGGAGACGCGCCATGCAAGCCGTAGCTCCCCGCAGCAGCCTCCTGGCCGGCGAGCAGTCGACCGCCCCGACCCGGCCGTACGACCCCGCCTACGACCCCCTGCACACGCCCACGCCCGGCCATGGCCGGGAATACGCGCCCACCTACTGGATCGGCACCGCCGGCGAGCCGCCCGCCGACGACGGCCCGATCACGCACGACATCGACGTCGACGTGGCCATCATCGGCTCGGGCTTCACCGGCCTGACCTGCGCCATCTTCCTGGCGCAGGAATACGGCATCAAGGCCACCGTGCTCGAGGCCAACCGCGTCAGCTGGGGCTGCAGCACACGCAACGGCGGCCAGGCGCAATGCGCTTCGGGGCGGCTCAAGCGCTCGCAGTGGATCCAGCGCTACGGGCTCGATACCGCGCTGCGGCTGCACCAGGAGGTCTGCGACGGCATGGAGACCTTCAAGGGGCTGATCAAGGACATCGACTGCGATCCGCAGCCCGGCGGCCACCTGTATATCGCGCACCGCGACAAGGTCATGCCCGCATTGGAGAAGGAAGCAAAGATCCTGCGCGAGGTGTTCAACTACGACGCGCGCATCCTCGACGCCGACACCGTGCGGCGCGAATACGTCGACGACAAGGAAGCCGCGGGCGCCATGCACGAGCCCGAGGGCATCGGCATCCATGCCGGCAAGCTCGCCTTCGGCTACCTGCGCCGCGCGCGCGCGCTCGGCGCGAAGGTGCATCCGTCCAGCCCCGTGACCGGCTGGGAAACGCGCAATGGCGTGCACTACCTGCGCACGCCGGGCGGCATCGTGCGCGCCCGCGCCGTGGGCGTGGCCACCGGCGGCTACACCTCGCAGTCGCTGCACCGCGAGCTGAAGAACCGGCTGTTCCCGATCCTGTCGAACTCCATCGTCACGCGCCCGCTCACCGCCGACGAACTGGCCGCGTGCAACTTCCGCACCACGCAGGTCATTACCGACACCCGCATCCTGCGCCACTACTACCGGCTGATGCCCGACGGCCGCCTGCAGATCGGCAGCCGCAGCGCCATCACCGGCAACGACGCGCCGCAGGACCAGTACAAGCAGAAGCTGATCGCCGACATGCACCGCAAATTCCCCGCGCTGCAGGGCATCCAGATCGACTATTCCTGGTGGGGCTGGGTCGACGTCAGCCACGACATGATGCCGCGCATCACCCAGCCCGACCCGGCCCAGTCGATCTACTACGCCATGGGCTACGGCGGCAACGGCGTGATGTATTCCGCCCAGGCCGGCAAGCGCCTGGCCGCGCTGATCGCCGGCAAGTCGTCGGCGCTGCCGGAACTGCCGATCTTCCGCTCGCCGCTGCCGTTCCCGAATGTGCGCGAGATGGTGGAATCGCAGATGTTCGCGCCGTTCCGGAGGCTGGGGCAGCGAGTGCTGTATCACTGGTATCACTGGAAGGACGACGTGTTCTGAAGGTGCGGCGCTGCTTGCCGAGCGCGACTGCGTTTGCCACCGTCCAGCGTGATCGCTCCCCTCTCCCGCCCGGCGGCAGAGGGGTTGGGGGAGAGGGCCGAAGCCTCCACGAAGTACCCCCGTCGCTATTGCCAGCGCCCGTCCTCTCGCCCGGCCCCTCTCCCGCGCGCGGGAGAGGGGCGCAAACCGTCAGCGCGGTTGCGCCGAAGCGCAGTCTCTGCAGCCTGCCGCTTGTCAGACCCCCACCGACACCCGAACCAGCCCCCACCGCCTCCACACGCGGCACCGCCGCGCAGTATGATGCCCAGGTCTCCCACCGCGGGAGCATCGCGTGCCGCGCGCCGGCCGCAGTGCATCAGGAGGCACGCTTGGACCCGACCCGGCCGCTACCCGATTCCCCCCGCCCCGGCGACCTGATCGTCGCCCGGCCGGAAGGCCTCTATTGCCCGCCCGGCGATTTCTACATCGATCCGTGGCGCCCGGTCGAGCGCGCCGTCATCACGCACGCCCACTCCGACCACGCCCGCTTCGGCCATGCGCACTACCTGTGCACCGCGCCCGGCCGCGGCGTGCTGCTGGCGCGGTTGCCCGGCATCCAACTCGATACCCTGCGCTACGGCGAACGCATCACCCACCACGGCGTCACGCTGAGCCTGCATCCGGCCGGGCACGTGCTGGGCTCCGCGCAGGTGCGGCTGGAGCACGGCGGACAGGTCTGGGTGGCCTCCGGCGACTACAAGCTGGAGGCCGACGGCACCTGCGACCCGTTCGAGCCGGTGCCCTGCGACACCTTCATCACCGAAAGCACGTTCGGCCTGCCGATCTACCGCTGGCCGCCGCAGGCGACGCTGATGGACGAAATCTTCGACTGGTGGCAGGCCAATGCCCGCGCCGGGCGCGCCAGCATCGTCTATGCCTATACCTTCGGCAAGGCGCAGCGCATCCTGCACGGCCTGCTGCGGCATGCGGGCGCCGATGGCATGCCCGGCCCGGTGATCGTGCATGGCGCGCTCACGCAACTCAACGCCGCCTATGCCGGGGCCGGCGTCGCGCTGCCGCCGACGGCACTGGTCTCGGAATTGCCGGCACGCAGCCCGCTGCTGCGCCAGGCGCTGGTGGTGGCGCCGCCGTCGGCGCAGCGCTCGCCGTGGCTGCGGCGTTTCGGCGATGCGTCGGACGCCTTCGCCAGCGGCTGGATGCAGCTGCGCGGCACGCGCCGGCGGCGCGGCGTCGACCGCGGCTTTGCGCTGTCCGACCATGCCGACTGGCCCGGGCTGCTGCACGCGATCAGCGCCACCGGCGCGGCCCGCATCATCGTGACCCACGGCAACGTGCCGGTGATGGTGCGCTATCTGGGCGAGCGCGGCTGGCAGGCACAGGCCTTCGACACCGAGTACGGCGACGACGATGAAGCCGCGCGCCCGGACCCGGCGGTGTCCGCCGAAGCGGCCCAGGAACAGGCCGCGCCATGAAGGCCTTTGCCGACCTCTACGCCGCGCTCGACGGCACCACGTCGACCAAGGCGCGGCTGGCCGCGCTGGTCGAATACCTGCGCGTCGCGCCGCCCGCGGATGCTGCCTGGGCCGTCTATTTCCTCGCCGGCGGCAAGCCGCGTCAGATCGTGCCGGTATCGCTGCTGCGCGACCTCGCACGGCAGGCCGCCGACCTGCCCGACTGGCTGTTCGAGGAGAGCTACCAGGCGGTCGGCGATCTCGCCGAGACCATCGCGCTGCTGCTGCCGGACCCGCGCGATGCCGACCACGCCGGCCTGGCCGAATGGGTCGAGCAGCGGCTGCTGCCGCTGCGCGGGCTGCCGCCGGAAGCGCTGATGCCGCGCCTGGACGCGCTGTGGCGCCCGCTCGATGCGCATGGCCGGCTGGTGCTGTTCAAGCTGATCACCGGCGCCTTCCGCGTGGGCGTGTCGCGGCTGCTGGTGACGCGCGCGCTGGGCGAGGTGGCCGGCATCGACCCCAAGCGCGTGGCCGAGCGCATGGTCGGCTACACCGACCTGTCGGCGCGGCCCGACGCGGCACGCTTGCTGGCCCTGCTGGCGCCCGAGGACGAAGACGATCGCGCGCTGCGCGCCGGCGGCCAGCCGTATCCGTTCTTCCTGGCCCACCCGCTGCAGGCCCCGGCCGAGCAGTTCGACACCGTGCTGGGCGCGCCCGGCGCGTGGCTGGTCGAGTGGAAGTGGGACGGCATCCGCGCCCAGCTGGTGCGGCGCGGCGGCCAGACCTGGCTGTGGTCGCGCGGCGAAGAACTGATCACCGAACGCTTCCCCGAACTGCAGCAGGCCGCCGCGACGTTGCCGGACGGCACCGTGCTCGATGGCGAGATCGTGATCTGGCAGCAGGCACGGGTGCAGCCGTTTGCGCTGCTGCAGCAGCGCATCGGCCGCAAGACGCTCAGCGCCAGGCTGCTGCGCGAGGCGCCCGCCATCCTGATGGCGTACGACCTGCTCGAATGGCAGGGCGAGGACTGGCGCACCCGCCCGCAAGCCGAGCGCCGCGCGCAGCTGGAACAGGTGGTGGCGGCCCATGTCCACCCCGCGCTGGAACTGAGTCCGCTGGTCGAGGCCGACAGCTGGGAACACTATGCCCGCCTGCGCGACGCGTCGCGCGAACTGGGCGTTGAGGGCTTTATGCTGAAAGCCGCCGGCGCGGCCTATGGCGCGGGCCGCACCAAGGATGTCGGGGTCTGGTGGAAATGGAAGATCGACCCGTACTCGGTCGATGCCGTGCTGGTCTACGCGCAGCGCGGCCACGGCCGCCGCGCCAGCCTCTATACCGATTTCACCTTCGCGGTCTGGAACGCTCCGCCCGGCACGCCGGGCCGCGCGCTGGTGCCCTTTGCCAAGGCCTATTCCGGGCTCACCGATGCCGAGATGCGCGCGGTCGACGCCATCGTGCGCCGCACCACGGTCGAGAAGTTCGGCCCGGTGCGCAGCGTCGAGCCGACCCAGGTGTTCGAGCTCGGCTTCGAAGGCATTGCCCGCAGCGGCCGCCACAAGAGCGGCATCGCGGTGCGCTTCCCGCGCATGCTGCGCTGGCGCACCGACAAGCCGATCGACGAGGCCGACACGCTGGCCACGCTCGAAGCGATGTTGCCGGCCACCAGCGCGCCGCGGGAGGATGCGGCATGAACCCGCCGCGCGCCGCACGCCAACAGGTGGCCCCAGTTATCGACCCGGCCCCGTCCTCGCCGCCACCATTGACTGTGGCCCAGGGCATGCAGGCGCTGTTCGACGCGCGCGGCTGGCAGCCCTTCGCCTTCCAGCGCGAAGTCTGGACCGCGATCGCGCGCGGCCAGAGCGGGCTGCTGCATGCCACCACCGGCACCGGCAAGACCTATGCGGCATGGCTGGGCGCGCTGATGGCATTCGCCACGCCGCGCACGGCCCCGTCGCACGACAAGCCGGCGCCGCCGCTGACCGTGCTGTGGCTGACGCCGATGCGCGCGCTGGCGGCCGACACCACGCGCGCGCTGCAGGCGCCGCTGGCCGAGCTCGCGCTCGACTGGACCGTCGCGCTGCGCACCGGCGACACCGGCAGCGCCGAGCGCGCGGCGCAGCAGCGGCGCCTGCCGACCGCACTGGTGACCACGCCCGAAAGCCTGACGCTGATGCTGACCCGCGCCGACGCCCACGACACGCTGCGGCGCGTGCGCATGGTGGTGGTCGACGAATGGCACGAGCTGCTCGGCAACAAGCGCGGCGTGCAGGTGCAGCTGGCGCTGGCGCGGCTGCGGCAGTGGCAGCCCGCGCTGATGGTGTGGGGGCTGTCGGCCACGCTCGGCAACCTGCCGCACGCGGCCGACGTGCTGCTGAGCGGCGTGCCCGGCGAGCGGCGCGTGCTGGTGCACGGCCATACCCCCAAGACGCTGCTGATCGACACGCTGCTGCCCGACAGCGCCAGCCGCTTCCCGTTTGCCGGCCACCTGGGCCTGTCGATGCTGCCGCACGTGGTCGAAGAACTGGCGCACGGCGGCACCACGCTGGTATTCCTCAATACGCGCTCGCAGGCCGAGCTGTGGTACCAGGCATTGCTCGACGCGCGGCCTGACTGGGCGGGCGAGATCGCGCTGCACCACGGCTCGCTCGATCGCGCGGTGCGCGAATGGGTCGAGCTGAACCTGAAGAACGGCGCATTGCGCGCGGTGGTGTGCACCTCCAGCCTGGACCTTGGCGTCGACTTCCTGCCGGTGGAGCGCGTGCTGCAGGTAGGCTCGCCCAAGGGGGTGGCGCGCCTGCTGCAGCGCGCCGGGCGCTCCGGTCATGCGCCGGGCCGCGCCTCGCGCGTGACGGTGGTGCCCACGCACAGCCTGGAACTGGTCGAGGCGGTGGCCGCGCGGCATGCGGTGCGGGCGGGACGGATCGAGGCGCGCGAGTCGCCCGACAAACCTCTCGACGTGCTGGTGCAGCACCTGGTGACGGTGGCGCTGGGCGGCGGCTTCCGGCCCGAAGCGCTGCTGGCCGAGGTGCGCTCCGCCTGGGCCTACCGCGGCCTGACCGACGAGGAATGGCAGTGGTGCCTGGATTTCGTGCGCCAGGGCGGCGCCACGCTGTCGGCGTACCCCGATTTCCGCCGCGCGGTGCCCGACGACGCAGGCGTCTGGCGCGTGCCGGACGCGGGGCTGGCGCGGCGCCATCGCATGAGCGTGGGCACCATCGTCAGCGATGCCACCATGCAGGTGCGCTACTGGAGCCGCGCGGGCAGTGGCGGCGCCTCGCTGGGCTCGGTCGAAGAAGGCTTTATCGCGCGGCTAGCGCCCGGCGACTGCTTCCTGTTCGGCGGCCGGCTGCTGGAACTGGTGCGGGTGCAGGAGATGACCGCCTTCGTGCGCCTCGCGACCGGCCGGCGCCCGGTGGTGCCGCGCTGGAACGGCGGCAAGATGCCGATGTCGACCGAGCTGGCCGAGGCCGTGATCGACACGCTCGCCGCCGCCGCGGCGGGCCGGCTGGATCCGCGCGACACCCCCGAGCTGCCGCTGATCCAGCCGCTGGTGGACCTGCAGGCGCAATGGTCCGCGCTGCCCTCGCGCCATACCCTGCTGGCCGAGTCGCTGCATTCGCGCGAGGGCTGGCACCTGTTCCTCTATCCGTTCGCCGGCCGCTCGGTGCACCTTGGCCTGGGCAGCCTGCTGGCATGGCGGCTGGGGCAGCAGGTGCCGGCCACGTTCTCGGTCGCGGTCAACGACTACGGGCTGGAACTGCTGGCATCGGCGCCGGTGGACTGGGCCCGCTGGCTGCCGCAGGTATTGGCCGACGAGCGCCGGCGTGACCTGGCCGCCGACGTGCTGGGCAGCCTCAACGCGGGCGAGCTGTCGTTGCGGCGGTTCCGCGAGATTGCGCGCATCGCCGGGCTGATCTTCCAGGGCTACCCGGGCGCGCCCAGGAGCGCGCGCCAGCTGCAGGCGTCGTCCAGCCTGTTCTACGAGGTCTTCCGCAAGCACGATCCCGGCAACCTGCTGCTGGGCCAGGCCGAACGCGAAGTGCTGATGCAGGAGCTGGACGCCCACCGCCTCGCCGCGACGCTGGAGCGGCTGTCGGCGCTGAAGCTGGACCTGCACGCGCTGAAGCGACCCACGCCGCTGTCGTTCCCGCTGGTGGTGGAGTTCCTGCGCGAGAAGCTCAGCACCGAAAAGCTCGCCGACCGCATCGCCCGGATGCTGGCCGACCTGGAGCTGGCGGCCGGACCCGAACCGGGCGAAGCCGCCGGCATGCCGGCCGAAGCAACGGCCGATGCCGTGGCCGAGGCCGCGCGCTTCGGCATGGCCGACCATGCCGGGCCGTCCGCCAGAACACCGCGCCGGCCGCGTCGGCCGCGCAAGCCGTCCAGGCCATTGCCGCTGCTATGACGCCCGACACCCGCACCTTGCAGCAGGGCGGCGCACTGGCCGTGCCGGCCGCCGGCGAAACCCTGTGGCTGCTGCCGGAACACGCGCTGTGGTGGCCGGCGGCCGGCATGCTGATGGTGGCGGACGTGCATTTCGGCAAGGCTGCGGCGTTCCGTGCGCTGGGGCAGCCGGTGCCGCACGGCACCACCGGCGACAACCTGTCCGTGCTGACCCGGCTGGTACGGCAGCTGCCCGTCGATGAACTGGTGTTCCTCGGCGACTTCCTGCACGCGCGCGCCTCGCGCACGCCGGCGGTGCTGCAGGCGTTGTACGACTGGCGCCAGGACCTGCCGGCGCCGTTGCGCTGCACGCTGGTGCGCGGCAACCATGACGCGCGCGCGGGCGACCCGCCCGCCTCACTCGGCATCGCGGTAGTGTCCGAGCCCGCGGTGGCGGGCCCGTTCGCGCTGTGCCATATGCCAGGGACTTCGCCGCTGGGCTATGTGCTGGCGGGCCACCTGCACCCGGCCTGCCGGCTGCGCGGCAGCGGCGCCGACAGCCTGCGCCTGCCCTGCTTCCTGTTCGGGCCGCGCGGCGCCATCCTGCCCGCCTTCGGCGCCTTCACCGGCCATGCCACGGTGCGCCCGCAAGCCGGTGAGCGCGCCTATGTCGTCGGCGGCGGCAGGGTGTGGCCGGCAGCGCCAGCGCGTCAGAACAGGGTATAGCCGCCGTCGATGACGAAGGTATCGCCGGTGTGGTAGGCCGACGCCGGGCTCATCAGGTAGACCGCGATGCCGGCAAAGTCGCTGCCCTCGCCCCAGCGGCGCATCGGCACGCGCTTGTGCACCATCTCCTGGAAGGCATCGTTGCCCTGCGCCGCGCTGGTCATCTCGGTCTTGATCCAGCCCGGCAGGATCGAATGGGCGCGGATGCCCTTGCGCGCATACTCGACCGCGAGCCCGCGCATCATCGAGATCACGCCGCCCTTGGTGGCGGCATAGTGCTCGGCGCGCGGCGCGCCCTCGATGGCGGCGACCGAGGCCGTGCTGCACAGCACGCCGCCCTCGCCCTGCGCCAGCATCTGCCGCACCGCCGCGCGCAGCGTGAAGAAGGTGCCGTCCAGGTTGACGCGCAAGGTCCGCCGCCAGGCCTCGGTGGCAATCTGGTCGAACGCTGCCTTGCTGCCGCTGCCGACGCCGGCGTTGGCAAAGCAGCCGTCGATGCGTCCCAGCGCCGCCACCGTGCGCGCCATCGCGGCGTCGACCGCCTGCTCGTCGCCCACGTCGCAAAGCTCCGTATGCACCTTGCGCCCGTGCCGTCCCAGCCGGTCCGCCGCGGCGGCGTTCTTGCCCGCGCTGGTGCCCCAGATCGCGATATCGGCACCGGCTGCGGCCAGCCCTTCGGCAATGCCGAGGCCGATGCCACCATTGCCGCCGGTCACCAGTGCCACCTTGCCGGTCAGGTCGAACGGATGCTTGCTCATGTCTGTCTCCTCGGATGGGTTGGTCGCTGTCTTGGCCCGACATTCTGGGCAGGACCGACGCCAAAGCTCGTCGTCGGATCGGATGAAATCGCGCGACCGGAAGGGAAACAGACGGATCAGCGTGAAACGGGGAAACGAAGAAGCGGGCGTGGCGCCGCCACGCCGCACTGCAGCAAGGGCATCGGGCGATGCCCGCGGTACGCGCATGCGCCGGCGAGCGAGCCGCTGGCGCCGCGCGGTACGCTACGCGATGTGGCCTAGCGCAAGCCGAAGAAGCTGAGTACCGCGAGAATGATGACTACGGCTCCAACAAGCCAGACGATATTCATGACAGCTCTCCTTGTCCCAAAGGTCCCGACGCGGCCTCAACCGACGCCTTGTGGCGGGTGGATGGTCGACCCGGTCACATGACTCTCGGGCCAGCGATATACCCATCGCTGTCAGGACTTGCCGCAACATTCGTGCCTTGGTTTGCCGGTGCATCGGGCGGCGCACCAGCGACCGTTGCAGGCTCCCGCACCCGCTGCGTGCGCCACGACTCCACGGATTACAAGGAAAGCCAGGGTCTTAATTACAAAAGCATGACATGGCGGGATGCGGCGCTTGTGGCAACTGCGGCAAGCCGTCGGCCGGCGGCGTGGCGCCACCCCTGAGCAGCTCGCCGGGCGTACAGCCGAAATGCCGCTTGAAGCGCCGCCCCAGGTGAGACTGGTCGGAGAACCCCACCAGCGTGGCCACCAGCGCCAGCGGATAGTCGCCCGAACGGATCATCTCGCGCGCGCGCAACAGGCGCACGTGTTCGACATACGCCATCGGCGTTTCACCCATGCTGCGCTTGAACATGCGCGCGAAATGAAAGCGGCTGACGTTGGCGAGATCCGCCAGCGCCTGCAGCGTCACCATCTCCGTGGTGCCGTGGATATAGTCCAGCACCCTGCCCAGCGCATGCGGATGCAGGCCGCCGGGCGTCGGCGAGGCCCCCGGGTGGCCGACATTGAAGCGATGCACCAGATGGGCGGAAAGCGCGCAGGACAGGGACTCGGCAATCAGCAGCTGCGCCGGATGCGCGGTCAGCTGAAGTTCTCGCGCCAGCGTGAAGACCAGGGTCTCGGCAAAACCGTCGCGCACGCCGAAGCAATTGCGCAGCCGCTGGGTCCCGCGTGGCAGGCGCGCGGTGGCATCGGCGGCTTCGTCCAGCAGGCCGGGCGGGACCCTGGCAATGACGATGGAGCCGGGCCGGTCCCAGGTCCAGCTGGATTCGACTTGCCGCGGATGCAGGCTGAGATTGCCGGGAAAGACGATGCTGCGATGGACCTGGCCCAGGCGCCGCTGCTCCAGCGAGGCATGTCCGGTGAGCCTCATCGCCAGCATGTCGTGGTCCAGCTCCGGCGACGACACCGCCCCGCCCGAGCGCCAGTGGTGGACCTGTACGGTGATGCCCGCCCACGGCCGTCCGCGGCTGCTGACATCGGGACGCACCGGCAACTCCGCATCGATAACGCCATGTCTGGGCGACGCTCGCATAGGCACTCAACCCCGCAAGGCCCAGGTCGGTAGCGCCGGGGCCAGGGCCACGTCCCCGCTGTGGATGGAAGCATATGAAGTTAACGGAGCGAAGTAAACCGGCCTGGACATGCCCGGCGCATGCCCCATCCAAGCCGCAAGAATCGTCCACCGCAGCGCAACGGCGTTCTATTTCGATGACCGCTGTGGCGGTAGCGTTGCGACGACTGCCCGCCAGTCCGAAGTCGCCAAGCACCCCTGCGCTAACCGCGACGGCGGAACGCGCCAACCTGCTGCAACTTGCAGATTGCGTCGCCCCGGTTGTTGCCGCAGCGGATTCAGCGAACGGGTGCAAGCCCACAGAAGCGTCCGTCCCCACCGCTCAAGTCCATTGGGCCTAGCAAAGAGGAATGTCAACCATGTCAAGTCCTGTTCATACCAACGGCAGCCAGTCAGCGTCCGGCGATGCCGGCAGCGTGCCTCCTGCGCCCCGCATGCCGCTGCGCATGACGATCAACGGCACGCCGCATCAGCTCGAAATCGATCCGCGCGAATCCCTGCTTGACGTACTGCGCGAGCGCCTGGACCTTACCGGCGCGAAGAAGGGTTGCAACCAGGGCGCATGCGGCGCCTGCACGGTGCTGGTGAACGGGCGCCGCATCAACAGCTGCCTGACCCTGGCCGCGCTGTGCCACGACGCGCAGGTCCGCACCATCGAGGGCCTGTCGGCGCCCGGCGGTGCATTGCATCCGCTGCAGGCCGCGTTCATCGCGCACGACGGCTTCCAGTGCGGGTTCTGCACCGCCGGCCAGATCATGTCGGGCGTCGCCTGCCTCGACGAGGGCCATGCCGGCTCGGCCGACGAGGTGCGCTTCTGGATGAGCGGCAACATCTGCCGGTGCGGGGCTTACCCGGGCATCGTCGCCGCGATCGCCGAACTCGGGCAAAGGAAGCTGCCATGATTCCCTTCACCCTGCACAAGGCCGGCTCGGAAGCCGAAGCCGTGGCGGCCGCTGCTGCCGGCGCCCGCTTCATCGCCGGCGGCACCACGCTGGTGGACCTGATGCGCGAGCACGTGGAACAGCCCGCGCGCCTGGTGGACATCAACGCGCTGCCGCTGAACCATATCCGCGCGGAAGGCGACGAGCTGGTCATCGGCGCGCTGGCCCGCATGGCCGACGTGGCCGCGCATCCGGACGTGCGGCGGCTGCAGCCGGTGATCGCCGAAGCGCTGATCGAAGGCGCCTCGCCGCAATTGCGCAACATGGCCAGCATCGGCGGCAACCTGCTCCAGCGCGTGCGCTGTCCCTACTTCCGCATGCTCGACGCGGCCTGCAACAAGCGCGCGCCGGGCAGCGGCTGCGCGGCCGTCGACGGCCTGCACGCAAGCCATGCCATCCTGGGCACGAGCGCGCATTGCAGCGCCACGCACCCGTCCGACCTTGCGGTCGCGCTGGTGGCGCTGGATGCGGTGGTCCAGGTACGCGGCCCGGACGGCGCGCGCCACATCGCCGTGGAACACCTGTACCGGCTCCCCGGCACCACGCCGCATCTGGAGCACACCCTGGCGCCCGGCGAACTCATCGTCGAGGTCAGGGTTCCGGCGCTCTCTTACGGGCGCACCGCGCGCTACCTGAAGGTGCGGGACCGGGCCTCCTATGAGTTTGCCCTGGTATCGGCCGCGGCGGCGTTCGAGCTCGGCGACGGCGTGATCCGCGCCGCCCGCCTTGCCTGCGGCGGCGTGGGCACGCGGCCATGGCGCATGCGCGCGGCCGAACAGTCGCTGCAGGGCAAGCCGCCGACACGCGCGAGCTTCGAGGCGGCGGCGCTGACCACGGTTGCCGACGCCACGGCGCTGCCGGGCAACCGGTACAAGGTCGCCCTGCTGCAACGCACGGTGGTACGGGCCCTCGAACTGGCAGGAGAATGCAAATGAACACCAACCACATCGGCCAGCCACTCGCCCGCGTCGACGGCCGCACCAAGGTCAGCGGCAGCGCGCAATACGCCGCCGACTTCAACCAGCCCGGACAGGCCTACGCCGTCATCGTCGGCGCCTCGATCGGCCTGGGACGGCTGACGGAACTCGACACCGAAGCCGCGCAGCGCGTGCCCGGCGTGCTCGCGGTCCTGACCCACCGAAACACCCCCAAGCTGGCCTACGCGCCGCACAAGGGCTTTATCGATCCGGAACACGGCGAACGCCTGCACGTGCTGCAGGATGACCGCGTGCACTTCTACGGCCAGCCGGTCGCCGTGGTCGTGGCACAGTCACTGGACCAGGCCGAACATGCCGCCACCCTGCTGCGGATCGGCTATGCCGCGCAAAACCCGGTCTGCGACCCGCTCGACACGCGCGCCGAAGCCGTGGTGCCGGAGGCAGGACGCGAGCCGGGGCCGCACGCGGCGGACCGCGTCCGCGGCGATCCCGACGCGGCGCTTGCCGCCGCGGCCGTCAGCATCGACGCGCACTACGATGCCGCCCGCGAGAACCACGTGCCGATCGAGCCGAACGCCACCGTTGCCGCGTGGGAAGGCGAGCGGCTGACGCTCTGGAGCAAGAGCCAGTTCGTGGTCAACGAGCAGGCCGAGATAGCGGCGATCCTGGGCCTCCCGGCCGGCAACGTCCGCGTGGTCTGCCCGTTCATCGGCGGCGCGTTCGGCACCAGCCTGCGCACCTGGCCCCACGTCACGCTCGCGGCCGTGGCCGCGCGCGTGGTGGGCAGGCCGGTCAAGCTGGTGCTGTCGCGTCGGCAGACGTTTCATCTGGCGGGGCATCGACCGCGCACGGTACAGCGCGTGGCGCTGTCGTCCACGCCCGACGGGCGGCTGACCGCCATCGTGCATGAAGGCAGGGGCGAAACGAGCCGCTACGAGCAGTTCGCCGAGGCGCTGACAGCGGTCACGCCGTTCCTCTATAGCTGCCCCAACGTGCGCACCCGCTACCGGCTGGTGCCGCTGGACATCAGCACCCCCACGTATATGCGCGGCCCGGGCGAGGCCACCGGCATCTTTGCGCTGGAATGCGCGATGGACGAGCTGGCACACGCGCTCGGGATGGATCCCCTCGCGCTGCGCCGGCGCAATGAGCCCGGGCTTGACGAGGGCCTGCAGTTGCCGTTCTCGAGCCGCTCCATGCTGGCCTGCTACGAGCGCGGCGCCGATGCGTTCGGCTGGTCGCGCCGCACGCTCGCACCCGGCTCCATGCGCGACGGCCGCCTGCGCATCGGCTGGGGCATGGCCTGCGCCAGCTACCCGGTGTTCCATGGCCAGGCCAGCGCGCGGGTGCGCCTGCTGGCCGACGGCACGGCCGAAGTCGAGGCCGCCGCCAGCGACATGGGGCCGGGCACCTATACCTCGATCACCCAGATCGCCGCGCAAACACTGATGCTGCCGCTGGAGCGCGTGCGCTTCAGCCTGGGCAACTCTGACTTTCCGCCGACCCCGCCGCATGGGGGCTCGATGACGCTGGCGTCGGTGGGCTCGGCGGTGCGCGCTGCCTGCCTCGCGGCGCTGGACCGGCGCCGCGAGGCAGGCCATGGCAGCGGCATCATCGAGGCCAGCGCCACCGCAGGGCCGGATGCGGGGGTGCGCGGCCGGTTCTCCATGCACGCCTTCGGCGCGGTGTTTGTCGAAGTCGCGATCGATCCCGATGTCGGCACCATCCGGGTCCGGCGGGTGGTCGGCACCTATGGCGCGGGCCGCATCGTCAATCCGCGGCTGGCCGCCAGCCAGTGCACCGGCGGCATGGTCGGCGGCATCGGCATGGCGCTGATGGAGCGAACCGCGCTGGACCCGCGCGACGGCCGCCCGGTGAACGCGCACATGGCGGACTACCTGGTGCCCGTCAACCTGGACATCCAGGGGCTGGAGGCGCATTTCGTCGACGAGGTCGATCCCCACGTCAACGAGCTGGGCGTCAAGGGACTCGGTGAGATCGCGCTGGTGGGGGTCGCCCCGGCCGTCGCCAACGCCGTCTTCCACGCCACCGGGAAGCGTGTGCGAGAGCTGCCGATCCGTATCGAGCACCTGATGGAGCACTAACTGCCGTGCCGCCTGGGTGGCCATGACTGGCGCTATGATGGCGCATTCCCAACCTCTGGTTGCCAGTCATGGACAAGGCCCGGGTCCTCACCCTCTTCCTCGGCGTGGTACGTGCAGGCAGCTTCCGGCGTGGCGCGGTCGAGGCCGGTGTCACGCCGCAGGCGGCGAGCAAGGCGGTGCGCACGCTCGAGGCCCACCTGGGCGTGCGCCTGCTGCACCGGACCACGCGCAAGCTCAGCCTGACCGAGGAAGGGGCGCGGCTGTTCGAACTGACCGCGCCCGGCATGCGCCAGCTCGACGAAGCGCTCGAGCAGGTCCGGGCCAGCCGCGGCGACGACGACGGACTGATCCGCCTGACAGCGCCGCCATCACTGGGCAGCCGCGTGCTGGTGCCGCTGGTCAAGGGTTTCCGTGACCAGTACCCCGGCATCGGCTTCGATGTAGTGCTGAGCGACCTCTTCACCGACCTGGTCGAAGCCAGGATCGACGTGGGCTTCCGCGTCGGCACCAGCCCCGGCCAGAACCTGGTGGCGCGGCGCCTGTGCGACCTGCCGCTGGTCATCTGCGCGGCGCCGGATTACCTGGCCCGGCACGGCGAGCCGGCCACGCTCGATGAGCTGATGCGGCACCAGTGCACGGGCTTCCGCCGCCCCGCCACCGGACGCATGGTGCCGTGGGAACTGCAGGTGGACGGTAACCTGGTGTACCAGGAGCTGCCCGCGGTGGCCAGCTTCAACGACGTGGAAACAGAGGTCGAGGCGGTACGCGCCGGCATCGGCATCGGCCAGCTGCCCGCCTACATGATCCATGCCGACCTGGTCAGCGGACGGCTCAGGGCCATCCTGCCCGGATACAGCAGCAGCCAGGTCGGGCTGTACATGTACTACCCGCACCGCAGCCAGATGCCGGTGCGGGTCCGGCGCTTCATCGACTTCGTGGTGGCGGCCTCGCGCGGCGCGGAGCAGTCGCTGTCACGGCTGGTGGGGGTGGTGGACTAAGACGCCCATCGCCGGCTGGTGCCACCGCGCCCGCAGCCGGCGCCCCCACCCGCGTATATCAGCGGCCAGAAGCGCCCTCTCCTTCTCCGGGCCTGACTCCCATTTCCTTCCCTCCCCCTTCCCGTTGCCTTTCGCTTGACTTTTACTCAACCGAAAGCGCCTGAAATATCGTTTGTCGCGGGGCCCGCCGGCGACAACCATTACACCAGGCCCAACCGCAGGAGACAGCCATGTCAGACCAGCCCTATCCGCTCTGGAGCGCGGAACCCGTCCCCCATCTGCTTGCCTCGCGCGAGCGCGCCACTGGCGCCTGGATCTTCCCGGCGCTGTCCGCCGACTCGCCGCTGACCGAGGGCCACGAGGCCGTCGCCATCACCGGCACGGGCACGCTCTACAGCTATACCGTGATCCATCCCGCGCCCAAGACCGGCCAGCCGCCCTACGCGCTCGGCTATGTCGATTTCGTCGGCCCGGTACGCATCTTCGGCCGCCTGCTGGGCGCGGCGCGCCCGGTCATCGGCGCGCGCTACGCGCCGCGGCATGACGCCGGGCTTGGCTATGTGTTCGAAGCCGTCGCGGCCTGAACGATCGAGAGAAGGGAAAAGGTAAGCACCATGCAGGACATCTACATCCACGGCGGCGCGATGACGCCGTTCGGCCGCCATCCCGGCGTGCTGGCGCCCGAACTGGCGCAACGGGCCATCCTGAAGGCGCTGGCCGACGCCGACGTGCCGGCCAGCCGCATCCAGGCGGTCTATTGCGCCAATGTGCTGGGCGGCATGATCCTCGGCCAGCTGATCGTGCGCGACCTGGGGCTCAAGGGCATCCCGGTCTACAACGTCGAGAACGCCTGCGCCAGCGGCGCCACCGGCGTGCACCTGGCGCGGCACGCGCTGCTGGCCGGGCAATACGACACAGTGCTGGTGTTCGGCATCGAGCAGCTTACCGCGCTCGGCGGCGGCACCATCCCGCTGCAGCGCAACGACCACAAGACCGAGCTCTATGCCAGGTCTGGCATGGTGCTGCCCGCGGTCTATGCGATGCGCGGCACGCGCTTCCTGTACGAGCGCGACGCCCGGCCGGCCGACCTGGCCGAGGTTGCGGTCAAGAACCGCCACCACGGGTCGCTCAATCCGTACGCGCAGCAGCGCAACACCACCACGGTCGAAGAAGTGCTGGCCTCGCGCATGATCGCCGACCCTCTGACGCTGCTGCAATGCTGCCCGTCGCAGGTCGATGGCGCCGCCGCGCTGGTGCTGGGCACGCAGCGGCCGGCGCAGGCGCGGCCGGTGAAGGTGCTGTCGTCGGTGGTGGTGTCGGGCATGCGCGAAGCGGCCGACGACGACATGCTCGATGCCGAGATCACCGCGCGCGCCGCGCGCCAGGCTTACGTACAGGCCGGACTGGGGCCGCAGGACGTCGATGTGGTCGAGCTGCACGACGCCTTCACCATCGCCGAGCTGCTCTACTACGAAGCCCTCGGGCTGGCGCCGCGCGGCGACGCCGTGGCCCTGCTCAAGTCCGGCGCCACGCGCCTGGGCGGGCGCGTGCCAGTCAACCCCAGCGGCGGCCTGCTGGCCAAGGGCCATCCGCTGGGCGCCACCGGCGTGGCGCAGATGGTCGAGATCCTGTGGCAACTGCAGGGGCGCGCCGGCGCACGCCAGGTGGCGCATGCCCGCATCGGCCTGACGCAATGCACCGGCGGCGGCATCGCGGGCGTGGACCACGCCGCCTCATCTGTCCACCTGCTGGGAGTCTGAGATGAGCACCCAACGTTTCGACCCCGCGCACGTGGCGGTGGTGACCGGTGCCGCGCGCGGCATCGGCCTGGGCATCGCCACGCAGCTGGCGCGGCAAGGGCTCACCGTGGCCCTGCTGGACCGCGATGGCGGTGCGCTGGACGAGGCCGTGAGCACGCTGGCCGCCGCCGGGCTCAATGCCTTCGGCGCCACCGCCGACCTGACCGATTCCGGCGCGGTCAACGACGCCTTTGCGCAAGTCGCTGGCCGCGCCGGCCGCGTCGACTACCTGGTCAACAACGCGGGCGCGGTGCGCGACATGCGCTTCCTGAAGATGACCGACGACGACTGGGACCTGGTCATCGACACCAACCTGCGCTCGCAGTTCCTGTGCTGCCGCGCGGCGCTGCCCGGCATGGTCGAGCGCGGCTACGGGCGCGTGGTCAATATCTCGTCGCGCGCCTGGCTGGGCGGCTTCGGGCAGGCCAACTACTCCGCGGCCAAGGGCGGCGTGGTCAGTCTGACGCGCTCGCTGGCGATCGAGTTCGCCGGCAAGGGCATCACCGTCAACGCGGTCGCGCCCGGCATCGTCGATACGCCGCTGTTCCGCGGCTTCGCGCCGGAGGTACAGGCGCGGCTGCAGAAGTCGGTGCCGATGCAGCGCATCGGCACCGCCGACGATATCGCCAATGCCGTCAGCTTCTTCCTCGATCCGCAGTCGTCGTACGTGACCGGCCAGACGCTCTACGTCTGCGGCGGGCGCAGCCTGTCGTCGCCCAGCGTGTAGGGAGGCCATCATGACCATCCAACGCCAGATCGAAGGCGCGGTCGCGGTGCTGACCATCGACCGGCCCGACGCGCTCAATGCGCTCGACGTAACCACGCTGCGCGAACTGCGCGCGCACCTGGCCGAGGTGCGCGACCGCGACGACCTGCGCGTCGCGGTGCTGACCGGCGCCGGCACGCGCGCCTTCTGCGCCGGCGCGGACCTGAAGGGCACGCGCACCTCAAGCGCCAGCTACCCTGAGGCGCTGTTCCGCGCGCCCGAGCCGGCCGCGGACCTGGGGCTGTATATCCGGCTGATGGACCTCACCGATCTCGGCCTCGCCAAGCCGCTGGTCGCGGCGGTCAACGGCCACTGCCTGGGCGCGGGGCTGGAGCTCGCGCTGCAGTGCGACTTGCGGATCGCGTCGACGCAGGCGACCTTCGGCCTGCCCGAAGTCGCAGTCGGCTCGATCCCGGCGGTGTCCGGCCTGCACCGGCTGCTCAAGGCCGTGCCCGCTGCGCATGCGATGCAGATGGTGCTGACCGGCGAACGGATCGGCGCCGAGCACGCCGCGCGCATCGGCCTGGTCACCGAGACGATGGCGCCCAACGCCCTGCCCGACCGCGCGCTGGCACTGGCCGCGCGTATCGCCGCCAACGCGCCGCTGGCCGTGCAGGCGGTCAGGAAGCTGTCGCGCCAGACCAGCCACCTCGGCGACGCCGACGCGCAGCAGCTCACCGAACTCTACTGGGGCGTGCTGCGCGACACCGCCGACCGCATTGAAGGGCGGCAGGCTTTCGCCGAAAAGCGGCAGCCCCACTACACGGGACGCTGAGCGGACCGACAAGAACCACGCAGGAGACACAACCATGGCAGGTATTTCCCGAATCATGCGCGCGGCAATGGCCGGCGTGCTGGCAGTCACGGCGCTGAGCGCAGCGGCACAGGCACCCTACCCCACGCAGAAACCGATCACGCTGGTGGTGCCGTTCGCCCCGGGCGGCGGCAATGACATGCTGGCACGCGCCATCGCACCCAAGATGAGCCAGCTGCTGGGCCAGACCATCGTGATCGAGAACAAACCCGGCGCAGGCGGCAACCTGGGCGCCGACTACGTCGCGCATGCGGCGCCGGACGGCTACACGCTGGTGATCGCGTCGAGCCAGATCACGATGAACCCGTTCCTCGGCATGAAGGTGCCGTTCCAGGTCGAGCGCGACTTCGAGCCGGTCGGGCGCATCGCGTCGGTGCCGATCATGCTGGTCGCCAATCCCGACCAGCCGTTCCGCACGCTGCAGGAGTTCATCCAGTACACCCGCGCCAACCCGGGCAAGCTCAGCTACAGCAGCCCCGGGCCCGGCACGCCGCAGCACCTGGCGGGCGAGGTCTTCGCCAAGCTCAACAAGACCGAGCTGCTCCACGTGCCGTACCGCGGCACCGGCCCGTCGATCAGCGACCTGATGGGCGGCCAGGTGCAGATCTCGTTCGCCACCTTTGCTTCGTCGATCCAGTTCGTGCGCGCCGGCAAGCTGCGCGCGCTCGGCATCGCCGGCAAGAAGCGCAGTGCGCTGATGCCAGACCTGCCGACCTTTGCCGAAGCCGGCATCGTCGGCTATGACGCGGAGCTGTGGTACAGCCTGCTGGCGCCGGCACGCACGCCGAAGACCGTGGTCGATAAGGTCAATGCCGCGCTGGTGGCCGCCCTGAAGTCGCCCGACGTTGCCGGGCAACTGGAAAAGCAGGGCTTCGAGCCGCAGGCCTCCACGCCGGCCGAACTGAAGGCGTATATCGGCAAGGAAATGTCGCGCTGGCAGCGCGTGATCCAGGACAACAACATCAAGGTGGCGCTGTGAACGCGCCGCTTGAACACCCCATGGTGCCGCCCACCGACAACCCGCTGCTGGACTACCTCGGCATCCGCCTGGCCAGCGTCGGCGACGGCCGCTGCGCCTTCGAACTCGACATCGAGCCGCGCCACCTGAACCGGCAAGGCAGCGTGCAGGGCGGCGTGATCGCCACGCTGCTCGACGCCGCGTGCGGCTACGCCGGCCTGCCGATGCGCCCCGACGGCGCGCTCGGCCACGCGGTGACGGTGATGCTGGCCATCAGCTACCTCAGCAGGGCCAGCGCGGGACGGCTGCGCGCCACCGCCACAGTGAGCCGCGCCGGCAGGAGCCTGTACTTTGCCTCGGCCGAACTGGCCATCGATGCCGGCGTGCTGGTCGCCACCGCGCAGGGCACGTTCAAACGATCCCACGTATCTGCGGAGAGCTGACATGCTGCGCGATGCACTGGACGGCCTGACCGTCATCGACTTCACCCAGATCGGCGCCGGGCCGACTTGCACCATGCTGCTGGCCGACATGGGCGCCAGGGTCATCAAGGTCGAGCCTCCCGGCGGCGAGCTGGGCCGCGGGCTCGGCCCCGGCTGGCTCGGCGACGACAGCGCGCTGTTCCACGGCTTCAACCGCAACAAGCTGGGCGTGGCGCTGGATCTGAAATCCCCCGAAGGTCTTGCCGTGGCGCGCCGGATGGCGGCAGAAGCCGACATCGTGGTGGAGAGCATGCGCCCGGGCGTGATGGAGCGCCTCGGGCTGGGCCATGCCGGGCTGTCGACGCTGAACCCGGCGCTGGTCTACTGCTCGATCTCCGCCTACGGCCAGGACGGCCCGTATGCCGGCCGTGCCGGCGTCGACGGCATCATCCAGGCCGATTCCGGCCTGATGAGCCTAATCGGCATGCCCGATGGCGAGCCGTGCAAGGTGCAGGCGCCGGTGGTCGACGTGATGACCGGCTACGTCGCCTGCGTCGGTATCCTGAGCAAGCTGGCGCAGCGGGCGCGCGACGGCCAGGGCGGGCATCTCGACGTCAGCCTGCTCAACGCCGCGCTGGCGCTGCAGCAATCGTCGCTCACCAGCTATTGCGCCGACGGGCGGCTGCCGGAACGCGCGGGCAGTGCCGCGCCCTATTCGGCGCCCAACCAGGCCTTCCGCACCGCCGACGGCTGGATCATGATCGCCGCTTACATGCCCGAGCGCTGGCGCCGGCTGTGCGACGTGCTGGGCCTGCCGGCGCTCGCCGACGACCCGCGCTTCGCCACCTCGCCGCTGCGCGTCGCCAATCGGGCGGCAATGGTCGAGGCGCTGACCAGCGTGCTGGTGACGCGACCCACCGATGCGTGGCTGGCCGTGCTGCAGGATGCCGACATCCTGTGCGCGCGCGTGGCCACCTATGAAGACCTGATGGCACACCCGCAGGTGGCGGCCAACCGCATGGTGCAGCGCATCCCGCACCAGACGCTGGGCGAGGTCCGCATGCCAGGCTTCCCGATCAATAGCGTCCAGGAGAACGCGCTGCCCGCGCGGCCCGCGCCGGCGTGCGGACAACATACGCAAACGGTGCTCGGCGAGCTTGGCTTCAGCGCGGCGCAGATCGCCGCCTTGCAGGCGCGCGGCGCGGTCCATTGTGCCGATACCATCGAGGCACCGCTCACGGCAACGGCATCATGAACCGCGCCGACATCACCGCCGCGCTCCACGCCCGCCGCAGCGTGCGCGGCTTTCTCGATACGCCGGTACAGCGCGAGACCGTGGCGGCAATCCTGGCCGACGCGGCGCGCAGCCCGAGCGCGTCGAACACCCAGCCATGGCGGGTCTACGCCTGCGCCGGTGCCGTGCGCGACCGGCTCAGCGATGCCCTGCTGGCGCTGCACGACAGCGATGGCGGCGGCCATCGCGAGGAATACGTCTACTACCCGCCGGCGTGGCGCGAGCCCTGCCTGGCGCGCCGCCGCACACTGGGCAAGGCGCTGTACGGCCTGCTCGGCATCCCGCGTGGCGACGGCGCCGGCATGGCGCGGCAGTATGCCCGCAACTACGCGTTCTTCGGCGCGCCGGTGGGGTTGTTCTTCACCATCGAGCGCGGGCAGGGACAGGCGGCGTGGCTGGATCTCGGCATGTTCCTGCATGCGGTGATGTTAGCGGCGCTGGGCCACGGCCTGGAAACCTGCGCGCAGCAGGCGTTCGCGCGCTACCACCGGGTCATCCGCGCGCAGCTTGCCATTCCCGACCATGAAATCCTGGTATGCGGCATGTCGCTCGGACACGCCGATCCTGCCGAGCCGGCCAACCGGCTGCGTACCGCGCGCGAGCCGGTGGAGGGCTTTGCCTGCTTCGCCGGCTGGTGACCGGCGAGCGCCGCGCTAGCTTCGCGTCTCGCACTGCGCCAGCAGCCACTCGCGGAACACCGACATGCTGGCGCTTTCATTGCGGTCCGCCGGCGTCAGCAGGTAGTAGGTGAAGTCGCCCATGTCGACGCTCTGGCGGAACGGCGCGACCAGCCGCCCGGCCTCCAGGTCTCCCGCGACCAGGAAGCGCTGGGCGATGGCGAAACCCTGCCCTTCCACTGCCGCCGCATAAGCCATGGCGGAACTCTGGAACGTCATGCCACTGCGCGCGTCGACCTGCGCGTCGGCGCGCGCCGCCTTCAGCCAGTGCGCCCAGTCGTCCGGGCGCGCAATCGAATGCAGCAGCGTCTGGTGCCGCAGGTCGGCAGGCTTTTTCACCTTCGGGTTGCCGGCCGCCACGCCGGGGCTGCAGACCGGCACCAGGATGTTGGACACCAGCCGGTAGGTATTCACGCCGCTCCACTTGCCGTCGCCGAGTCGGATCGCGCCGTCGATGTCTTCCTTGCGGAAATCGACCGGGTCCAGCGACGCGGTCAGCAGCACCTCGATGCCGGGATGGGCCGCATGGAAGCTCGACAGCCGCGGTATCAGCCAGCGCATGGCGAAGGTGGTGTAGGCGCGCACCTTGAGCTGCTTGCGCCGGGCGCGCTTGCCGAGCCGCCGCGTGGCCTCGCGCAGGTCGTCCATGGCCCCGGGTCACGGCGCGGTAGTAGTCCTCGCCGGTGCGAGTCAGTGAAATCTGCCGGTGGCCGCGATGCAGCAACTGCACGCCCAGGCCTTCTTCCAGCGTGCGGATCTGGCGGCTGACGGCGCCCGGGGTCACGTGCAGCTCTTGCGCTGCGGTAGTGATGCTGAGGTGCCGGGCCGCCGCTTCAAAGGCGCGCAGGGCGTTCAGGGGAGGCAGCTTGTCCATGCCGGCGAGTCTGCCATACGGTTGAGGATTGCTCAATCGACATCGCTCGGGTTTATTGACAACTTTTGGTTGTCTTTAAAACGGCATTGCATTGCCTAGTGTTGTTGGCCGCGCGCGCATAAATTTGTCTCCGTAGCCCCCGCTATCAGACATCGAAGTCAAACCGAGCAAAGGAGATTCACCATGTCCGCCAACACCACCATCGCTGCCAACACCAACACCCATGCCACCAACGCCGCCGCCAAGGTCTGGTTCATCACCGGCGCTTCGCGCGGCTTCGGCCTCGAGCTGACCCGCGCCGCGCTAGCCCGCGGCGACCGCGTCGTCGCCACGGCGCGCAACCCGCACGCCGTGATCGGCGCCGTGGGCGAGCACGAACACCTGCTCGCCGTGGCGCTGGACGTCACCAGCGAAGCCCAGGCCATCGCCGCCGCCGAGGCCGCGGTGGCGCGCTTCGGCCGCATCGACGTGCTGGTCAACAACGCCGGCTACGGCCTGCTGGGCGCGGTGGAAGAGGCCTCGGCCCGGGAGGTCGAGCAGCAGTTCGCCACCAATGTGTTCGGCGTGCTGGCGGTGACGCGCGCGGTGCTGCCGCAGATGCGCCGCCAGCGCAGCGGCCATATCGTCAATATCTCGTCGATCGGCGGCTATGCGGCGTATCCGGGCTGGGGCGTGTACGGCGCCACCAAGTTCGCGGTCGAGGGACTGACCGAAGCGCTGTCGGCCGAGCTGGCGCCGCTGGGCGTGCATGCGACGGTGGTGGAGCCCGGCTTCTTCCGCACCGACTTCCTCGATGCCAGCTCGCTGGTGCGCGTCGGAACCGAGATCGGCGAGTACGCGCAGACGGTCGGCGCGATGCGTTCGCACATGGCCTCGGCCAACCACCAGCAGCCCGGCGATCCGGCGCGGCTGGCCGCGGCCCTGCTCGCGCTTGCCGACAGCGACACGCCGCCGGTGCGGCTGCCGCTGGGTTCCGACACGGTCGCCCGCATCGCCGACAAGCACCGCAAGGTGGAAGGCGAGCTGGCCGCGTGGCATGCGCTGGCGGTGTCGACCGACCACGCCGACGCGCGCGGCTGAGTCCGCGCGGGGCGGGGCACGCTTTGCTGCACTGCAGCCAAGCCGGTGCGCCGCCCGGAAAAGGCCGCCGGAGCGCCGGCCTCACCACTTGGAGGGGCCCTTGCGTCGGGCATTGCACGGTATCGGCACGCATCTATGTCGCTTCCGCCGAATTTCGCCAATAATGCCCTGAGAGTCATTGCCGGACGAACCGAGAGCCACCATGCACGAGAGTCCCGATGCCATCCGCACTGTCGCCCTGCTCGGGCACGCAGGAAGCGGCAAGACCTCGCTCGCCGAGGCGTTGCTGCACAAGGGCGGTGCGGTGCACACGCCTGGCAGCGTCGAGCGCGGATCCACCGTGTGCGACAACGATCCGCTCGAGCGCAAGTACAAGCGCTCGCTCAGCGCCGCGGTCGCCCACCTGCACTACCGCGATACCCGCATCTACCTGATCGACACCCCGGGCTACCCGGATTTCGCCGGGCACGCCATCAGCGCACTGGCCGCGGTCGAAACCGCGGCCATCGTCATCAATGCGCAGACCGGCATCGAGATGACCACGCGCCGCGCCATGGCGTGGGCGCAGGCGCGCCAGCTGTGCCGGATGATCATCATCAACGGCATCGACGGCGAGAAGGTCGACCTGCCCGCGCTGCTGGCGGAAATCCAGGAGGCCTTCGGCAAGGAATGCCTGCCCATCAACCTGCCGGCCGACCACGGCGGCAAGGTGGTCGACTGCTTCTTCAATCCGGCCGGCGAGTCGGATTTTTTATCGGTGGCCTCGGCGCACGACGCGCTGATCGACCAGGTGATCGAGATCGACCCGGAGCTGATGGAGCTGTACCTGGAGCAAGGCGAGGCCATCACCCCGGAGCAACTGCACGCGCCGTTCGAGCGCGCGCTGCGCGAAGGCCACCTGGTGCCGATCTGCTTTACCTCGGCCGTCACCGGCGCCGGCATCGAGGCGTTGCTGGACGTGTTCGTGCGGCTGCTGCCCAACCCCACCGAAGGCAACCCGCCGCTGTTCTACCGCTCCACCGGCGCGGATGCCGAGGGCACCGAACAGCGCCAGGCGGTGCGCGCCGAACCGGTGCCGGACAAGCATGTGCTGGCGCATGTGTTCAAGGTGGTGATCGACCCCTATGTCGGCAAGCTGGCGATTTTCCGCATCCACCAGGGCACGGTCACGCGCGACAGCCAGCTCTATATCGGCGAAGGGCGCCAGCCGTTCAAGGTGGCGCACCTGCTGCGGCTGCAGGGCAAGGAGACCCAGGAAGTGGCGCGTGCCGGCCCGGGCGATATCTGCGCGGTGGCCAAGGTCGATGAACTGGGCTTCGACGCGGTGCTGCACGACGCCACCGAGGACGGCAACATCCACCTGACCCCGCTGGAATTTCCCACCCCGATCTATGGCCTGGCGATCGAGCCGGCGCGGCGCGGCAACGAGCAGCGCCTGGCCGAGGTGCTGCACAAGCTCAGCGCGGAAGACCCGTGCCTGCGCGTCGAGCACCCGGCCGGCACCAACGAAACCGTGGTGTTCGGCCTGGGCGAGTTCCACCTGCGCTGCGCGCTGGAGCGGCTGACCGAGCAATACAAGCTGGAAGTGGCGACGCGCCCGCCCAAGATCGCCTACCGCGAAACCATCGGCGCCAGGGCCGAGGGCCATCACCGGCACAAGAAGCAGACCGGCGGCGCCGGCCAGTTCGGCGAGGTGATGCTGCGCATCGAGCCGCTGGCGCGGGGGGCGGGCTTCGACTTCGTCGATGCGGTCAAGGGCGGCGCGATTCCCGGGCAGTTCATTCCGGCGGTCGAGAAAGGCATCCGCCAGGCGCTGGACAGCGGCCCGCTGGCAGGGTTTCCGATGCAGGACGTGCGCGTGACCGTGTACGACGGCAAGAGCCACCCGGTCGATTCGAAGGAAGTCGCGTTCGCCACCGCGGGGCGCAAGGCCTTTATCGACGCGGTGCTCAAGGCCAGGCCGAGCGTGCTCGAGCCGATCGTCGATATCGAGGTCACGGCGCCAGGCAGCGCCATGGGCGACATCATCGGCGACCTGTCGACCAAGCGCGGCCAGGTCCATGGCACGCGCACCGCGGCCGGCAACACAGTGATCGTCGCCGGCCAGGTGCCGCTGTCGGAGCTCAACGACTACCAGTCACGGCTGAACAGCATCACCGGCGGCCACGGCAGCTACACCATCCAGTTCAGCCACTACGACAACGTGCCGCCGGCGCAGCAGGAGAAAATGGCGTCCCGCCACAAGGCGCAGCAGGACACCGACTGACCTGCATGGTGCGGGCTTAGTGCGGGCTTAGTGCTGGCTGGCGCCGGCCGCGCCGATGCCGGTCATGGCGCGCACGAACTGCGCGCCGTAGCGCTGGCGTTCGGCGCTCGCCTGCGCCGAACGGTCCAGCACCGACAACAGCCAGGCGGCGGCAAAGGCCAGCGTCATCGAGAACAGCGCGGGGTTGGCATACGGGAAGATCGCCGACTCGTGCTTCAGGATGCCGACCCACACGGTCGGCCCGAGCACCAGCAGCACCACCGCCGAAACCAGGCCCGTCAGGCTCCCCGCCACCGCGCCACGCGTGGTCAGGCCTTTCCAGAACATCGAAAGGAACAGCACCGGGAAGTTGACCGATGCGGCGATCGCCAGCACCAGCCCGGACAGGAAGGCGATGTTCTGCTTCTCGAACATCACGCCCAGCACCATCGCCAGTACGCCGATCACCAGCGTGGCGATCTTCGACACGCGGATCTCGTCCTTCTCGCTGGCCTGGCCGCGGCGGAACACGTTGGCGTAGAGATCATGCGACACCGCCGACGCGCCCGACAGCGCCAGCCCCGCCACCACCGCCAGGATGGTCGCGAACGCCACCGCCGAGATAAAGCCCAGGAAGAGGTCGCCGCCGATCACGTGCGACAGGTGCACGGCCACCATGTTGCTGCCGCCGATCAGCTTGCCCGCCGCGTCGCGATAGGCCGGCTCCGCGCCCACCATCACGATCGCGCCGAAGCCCACCACCAGGATCAGCACGTAGAAGTAGCCGATGAAGCCGGTGGCGTAGAGCACGGACTTGCGCGCTTCCTTGGCATCCGCCACGGTGAAGAAGCGCATCAGGATATGCGGCAGGCCGGCGGTGCCGAACATCATGCCGACGCCGAGCGAGATCGCATCGATCGGGTTGGAGACCAGCCCGCCCGGCGACAGGATCGCGGCGCCCTTGTCATGCACCCTGGCCGCGCTGGCGAACATGGCTTCGGGGCTGAAGCCGAAATAGGCCAGCACCATCACCGCCATGAAGGTCACGCCGCCGAGCAGCAGCAGCGCCTTGATGATCTGCACCCAGGTCGTCGCCAGCATGCCGCCGAACATCACGTACAGCACCATCAGCGCGCCGACGATGACCACCGCCGATTCATAGCTGGTGCCGAACAGCAGTTCGATCAGCTTTCCGGCGCCGACCATCTGCGCGACCAGGTACATGATGACCACCGTCAGCGTGCCGCACGCGGCGGTGATGCGCACCGGCTTCTGCGCCAGCCGGTAAGAGACCACATCGGCAAAGGTGTAGCGGCCCAGGTTGCGCAGGCGTTCGGCGACGATGAACAGGATGATCGGCCATCCGGCCACCACGCCGAGCGCGTAGATCAGGCCGTCGTACCCCTTGTCGAACATCATCGCCGAGATGCCGAGGAAGGACGCGGCCGAGACCATGTCGCCGGCGATCGCCAGGCCGTTCTGGAAGCCAGTGAGGCCGCCGCCGGCCGCATAGAAGTCCGACGCCGAGCGCGTGCGCCGCGCGGCCCAGCGGGTGATGCCGAGCGTGAACAGCACGAACAGCATGAACATGACGATGGCGCTCCAGTTCAGCGGACGCTGAGCGGCTTCGCCCTGGATAGCGGGGGCCGCCGTGGCGGCGGTGGCGGCGATACTGGCGAGCCCGCACAGGGCCGCGCCGAGGAAACGGTGTACCGGCTTCATGCTTCGCACTCCTTGCGCACGCGTTCGTTGAGCGGATCCAGGTCGCGGTTGGCGCGGTGGACGTAGATGGCGGTGAGCAGCACGGCGGCGACAATCACCGCGACGCCCACGGGGATGCCGACCGTCATGACGCCCCCGGCGAAAGGCGTGCCGAGCGTGGCCGGCGAAAAGGCCAGCAGCAGGATGAAGCCGAAGTAGATTGCCAGCATGACCAGCGTCAGCGACCAGCCCAGCCGCGTGCGGCCGTGGATCAGGCGAATGAAGTCGGGGTGGTTCTGGATGGATTCGAGTTGTCGCGCGTCCATGGTGTCTCCTTTGGCGCAGGGGGTGGTGTGGCGGCTCTTGGTGGCTGCCATCGTGGAATTTCGTTCGTTGCGTCTTGAATGCCGCCGGTTTGCTCCCCTCTCCCGCGCGCGGGAGAGGGGCCGGGGGGTGAGGGCAGGCGTGTGGCAAGCACGATGCCGCGTCACGCTGTGGATACTCTGGCCCTCACCCCCACCCCTCTCCCGCAAGCGGGAGAGGGGAGCCTATGCCAGGGTTGTGGGTGAAAGGCAGCGCCTTAGATCGCGCCGACCGGCTGCTCGTGCGTGACCTTCGGCCGCATGTCCAGCACACGCCGTGCCTTGCCGACCGTGGTGCGCTCGATCCCTTCAGCCGCCACCACCTGCACCCGCGTAGTCACGCCGACATAGGTCTTGATCTGGTCCTTCAGATCCCGCTCCAGCGCCGCCCGGTCATCCGCCGACAGCGACGCGGAGCGTTCCGGCCGCGCCTCGACCCGCACCTCCAGCTTGTCGAGGTGCCCGTCGCGCGTCACCACCAGCTGGTATTGCGGTGCAAGCGCCGGCGCCTTCAGGATCAGTTCCTCGATCTGCGACGGAAACACGTTGACGCCGCGGATGATCAGCATGTCGTCCGAGCGCCCCGTGATCTTGCCGATGCGGCGCATCGCACGCGACGTCGGCGGCAGCAGGCGCGTCAGGTCGCGCGTGCGGTAGCGGATCACCGGCAGTGCTTCCTTGGTCAGCGAGGTGAACACCAGCTCGCCCTCGGCGCCATCCGGCAACACCTCGCCGGTCAGCGGATCGATGATCTCGGCATAGAAATGGTCTTCCCAGATCACCGGGCCGTCCTTGCTCTCGATGCATTCGCACGCCACGCCCGGCCCCATCACCTCGGACAGGCCGTAGATGTCCACCGCGTCGATGCCGGCGCGCGCCTCGATCTCCGCGCGCATCGCGTCGGTCCATGGCTCGGCGCCGAAGATGCCGACCTTCAGCGAGCTTTCCGACGGGTCCATGCCCTGGCGCTCCATCTCCTCGATCAGGTTAAGCATGTACGACGGCGTCACCATGATGATGTCGGGCTCGAATTCACGAATCAGCTGTACCTGTTTCTCGGTCTGTCCGCCCGACACCGGGATCACCGTGCAGCCCGCCTTCTCGGCGCCGTAGTGCGCGCCCAGCCCGCCGGTGAACAGCCCGTAGCCATAGCTGACATGGACCAGGTCCCCGGCGCGCCCCCCGGCGGCGCGGATCGACCGCGCCACCACGCTTGCCCAGGTATCGATGTCCTTCGCGGTATAGCCGACCACGGTCGGCTTGCCGGTGGTGCCGCTCGACGCATGCACGCGCGCCACCTGCTCGCGCGGCACCGCGAACATGCCGAAGGGATAGTTGTCGCGCAGGTCCTGCTTGGTCAGGAACGGGAACTTCGACAGGTCCGACAGCGACTTCAAATCGTCCGGATGCACCCCGGCCGCCTGGAACGCCTTGCGGTAATGCGGCACGTTGTCATAGGCATGGCGCACGCTCCATTTGAGCCGTTGCAGCTGCAGCGCCTGCAGTTCGTCGCGGCTGGCGCGCTCGATCGGCTCCAGCTCGTTGGGGTTGGGATTGCGTTGCACCATTGTCTACTCCATCTCGTTATGATGGCGCCGCGTGCGAGGGGGGCCGGCGCCTGGGTACTGCAAGCCTTGCGCTCAGATAGGCGAGCGGCTCTGGACCACGCGGAAGCGGTTGGCGACGAAGGCCGCATCCGACAGCGAGGCATTGGCCGCGGGGTTGGCACCGGTGGCGTGGAAATCGCTGAACGCGGCCGACTGGTTGACGAAGACGCCGCCGGTCAGGTTGAGCGACAGCGCCACGCCGGCGTCTTCCGCGGCATCGCGGATGCTTTCGGCCACGCCCGCATCGGTGGTGTAGGCCGACAGCGTCAGCGCGCCGTGCGTCTTCGCGCCGCGGTGCGCCAGTTCGATGCTGTGCGCGGTGCTGTCAGTTGCCACGACGAAGGAGATCGGGCCGAACAGTTCCTGCATGAGCTTCGCCTCGTCGCTGGCATCGACCTTCAGCACCAGCGGCGTGCGGATGCGCGCGCCCGGAAACTCGGGATGCTCCAGCACGCGGCTGTCGGCAACGATCTCGCCCAGCGCGCGCGACGCTTCGATCCGCTCCACCACGCCGTCGTTCTGGATCGCACCGATCAGTTCGACCGCCTTGGCCCGGTCGCTGGTCAGCTTGCCAACGGCCTCGCCGATCGCCGAGGCAACCTGGTCGAAGCTGATGCGCCCTTCCGGCGTGTCGATGCCGTCCTTGGGCACGTAGATGTTCTGCGGCGCCGTGCACATCTGGCCCGAATACAGCGACAGCGAGAAGGCGATATTGCGCACCATGCCCTTGAAGTCGGCGGTGGAGTCGATCACGATCTGGTTCACGCCGGCCTTCTCCGTGTACACCTGCGCCTGGTGCGCATTGCGCTCGAGCCAGTCGCCGTTGGCGCTGCTGCCGGTGAAGTCGATCAGGCGCACTTCCGGACGCAACGCCAGCTTCGACGCCATGCGCTCGCTCGGGTCGTTGGCCACCAGCGTGACGATATTCGGGTCGAAGCCGGCTTCTTCCAGCACCTCGCGCGCCACTTCGACGGTGATCGCCAGCGGCAGGATCGCCCCCGGGTGCGGCTTGACCACCACCGCATTGCCGGTCGCCAGGCTGGCAAACAGGCCGGGATAGCCGTTCCAGGTCGGGAAGGTGCAGCAGCCGATCACCAGGCCCACGCCGCGCGGCACCACGGTGTAGCGCTTTTCCATGCGCAGCGGCTCGTTCTTGCCTTGCGGCTTCTCCCAGGTGGCAAGCTTCGGGATGCGGCGCAATTCGTCCCAGGCGTAGGCCACGGCTTCCACGCCGCGGTCCTGCGCGTGCGGGCCACCGGCCTGGAAGGCCATCATGAAGGCCTGGCCGGTGGTGTGCATGACCGCGTAGGCGATCTCGAAGCTGCGGCGGTTCAGGCGCTGCAGGATTTCCAGCGATACGCCGACCCACGCTTGCGGCCCGGCCTTGCGCCACGCCGGCATGCCCTTGGCCACCGCCGCAAAGAGCTGGTCGAGGTCGGGCCTGGGGTACGTGACGCCCAGTTCCGGGCCGTACGGAGAGACCTCCTTGCCGGCCTGCCCGATGGTGCCGGGCTGCCCCAGCGCGAACGGCCGGTTCAGGCGCGCCTCGAAGGCGGCCTTGCCGTCGGCGTTGGCGCTTTCGCCATAGACCTTCGGGCTCGGCATCTCGGCGAACGGGCTCCAGTAGCCGCGCGTGGCGATGGCTTGGGTGGCTTGTTCCAGCAACGCCTGGTGGCGTTCGAAAAACGGATGGGACACGGCTTGCTCCGGGGGCGAAATTGAATCTGTTTGTTTGGAATGGCAGGAGAACGCGTCAGGTTTCCTGGTCGAAATCGATCACCAGCTTGTCGCTGACGGCGTAGCTCTGGCAGCTCAGGATGAAGCCCCGCGCGACTTCATAGTCTTCCAGCGCGAAGTTGACGTCCATGTCGACCTCGCCCTCGATGCGCTTGCAGCGGCAGGTCGAGCAGACGCCGCCCTTGCACGAGTACGGCAGCTCGATGCCCTGCGCCAGCGCGGCGTCGAGCACGGTTTCCTTGTTCTTTTCCAGCGTGAAGGAACGGGTACGGCCGTCCTGGATCACCGTCACCTCGCACTGCTGCTGGCCGACCTGCTTGTGCGCATGCGCGGCGGGCCGCGCCGAGGGGATGCTGGTGGCGAACAGCTCGCGCTTGATGCGGGCCTTGTCGACGCCGTTGTCGAGCAGCGCCTGCGAGACTTCTTCCATCATCGAGTGCGGGCCACAGATAAAGGCGACGTCGATATCCTGCGGCCTGACCCAGTGCTTCAGCAGCGCATTGACCTTCTCGCCGTCGATGCGGCCGTTGAACAGGTCGATGTCGAGCTGCTCGCGGCTGAGCACGAACACCAGGTTGAAGCGCTGCAGGTAGGTATCCTTCAGGTCTTCCAGCTCTTCCTTGAACAGCACCGACGACGACGCGCGGTTGCCGTAGAAGAGCGTGAAGCGGCTGTCCGGCTCCGCCCGCAACGTGGTCTTGATGATCGACAGCATTGGCGTAATGCCACTGCCGGCGGCGAAGGCGACGTAGTGCTTCGCGTGCGTGGCGGACAGCGGCACGTGGAAATGGCCAGACGGCGGCATCACTTCGAGCTTCATGCCCGGCTGCAACTGCTCGTTGGCCCAGTTGGAGAACAGCCCGCCGTCGACACGCTTGATCGCCACGCGCAGCTGTTCATCCTGCACCGCAGAGCAGATCGAGTACGAGCGGCGCACGTCCTCGCCATCGATGCCGGTGCGCAGCGTCAGGTGCTGGCCCTGCACATAGCGGTAGGTGTCGGCCAGCTCGTCCGGCACGGCGAAGGTCACCGCCACCGCGTCGCGGGTTTCGCGCGTGACCGCGGCCACCGTCAGTTCATGGAATTTGCTCATCTCCCCACCTTTTCCTTCTCAGTGCGCCTTGAAGTAGTCGAACGGCTCCTTGCAGTCGCCGCAGCGGTACAGCGCCTTGCACGCGGTCGAGCCGAACTGGCTGACCAGCCCCGTATGGCGCGAGCCGCAGTGCGGGCAGGCCACCACCAGTGCGCCGGACGCCTTGCGGCTGATGCCGCTGATATTGATCACCTGCTGCGCCGGCGGCGCGATGCCGTAGCCGGCGAGGCTGGCCTTGCCGCGCGGCGTCATCCAGTCGGTGGTCCACGCAGGCGCAAGCTGCGTCTGCACGCGCACCTGGTCCACGCCCTGCGCGGCGAGCGCGCTTTCGATGCCTGCGCGGATCACGGTCATGGCCGGGCAGCCGGAATAGGTCGGCGTGATGGTGACGACGCAGGCGTCGCCTACCCACGCCACGTCGCGCACGATGCCGAGATCCACCACGGAGATCACCGGGATTTCAGGGTCCGGCACCGTGTCGAGCCAGGTCCAGACCTGCTCCACGGCGGGACGGGCCAGCGCTTGCGCGATCATGATGCTCACCACTGCGCGCCGGGATAGGCGCGCTGCAGGAACTGCATCTCGGCCAGCAGGTAGCCGAGGTGTTCGGTATGGTGGCCATGGCGGCCGCCGGTTTGCGCCCAGTGGCCGGCGGGCACGCGCAGCGTGGCTTCTTCCAGTACCTCGCCGACATGGCGCTGCCAGGGCCCGGCCAGGGTAGCGGGAGCGGGGATCACGCCTTCGTTCGCCAGCGCGGCCTCGGCCGCATCGGATTCGAACAGCTCGCCGGTAAACATCCACAGGTCGTCGAACGCGTCCTGCATGCGGCGGTGGCTTTCTTCGGTGCCATCGCCCAGGCGCACCACCAGGTCGGCGCTGCGGCGCACGTGGTAGGTCACTTCCTTGAGCGACTTGGCGGCGATCCCGGCGATGCGCGCATCGGTCGAGCGCTGCAGCGCCTCGAGCTGGAAGTAGTGCCACGTATCGAACAGGAACTGGCGCGCCAGCGTATCGGCATAGCTGCCGTTGGGCTGTTCCGCCAGCAGCAGGTTGCGGAACTGGTGCGCGTCGCGCAGGAAGGCGAGCTGGTCGGCGCTGCGGCCGGCGCCCTCCACTTCGGCGGCATAGCCGAGCCACAGGCGGGTCTGGCCGATCAGGTCGAGCGCGACGTTGGTCAGCGCGATGTCTTCTTCCAGCGCCGGTCCGCGGCCGCACCATTCCGACAGGCGCTGGCCGAGCACCAGCGTGGAATCGCCCAGGCGCAGCAAATATTCGAGCTTGTGGTTCGTCATGATGCGGGCCCGTCTCAGATATGCTTGACCGCTTCCGGCATCGGGAAGAACGTCGGGTGGCGGTAGACCTTGCTGTTGGCGGGCTCGAACAGCGGGCCCTTGTCGCCGGGGCTGCTGGCCATCACGTCGCTGGCCCTGACCACCCAGACGCTGACGCCCTCGTTGCGGCGCGTGTAGACGTCGCGGGCGTTGTTGATCGCCATTTCGCCGTCCGGCGCGTGCAGGCTGCCCACGTGCTTGTGGGCCAGGCCGTGCTGGCTGCGGATAAAGATCTCCCAAAGCGGCCACTCTTTCATGGCAACCTCCTGTGTAAAGCGATTCGATGTGGGAGCGGCGCGCTGCGCCGCATGGGTCAGGCGGCGGCTTGCTGCGCCTGCCTGCCGGCCTGCTTGTCGGCGTGGGCCACCAGCGCGTTGCGGAACCATGCGCCGTCATCCCAGGCCTTGACGCGGGTGCGCAGGCGCTCGCGGTTGCACGGGCCGTTGCCCTGGATCACGTTGTAGAACTCGGACCAGTCGATCTCGCCGAAGTCATAGTGGCCGCGTTCCTCGTTCCACTTCAGCTTCGGGTCGGGGATGGTCAGGCCCAGGTATTCCGCCTGCGGCACGGTCTGGTCGACCATCTTCTGGCGCAGCTCGTCGTTGGAGAACAGCTTGATGCGCCATTGCATCGATTGCGCGCTGTTGGGCGAATCGCCGTCGGACGGGCCGAACATCATCAGCGCGGGCCACCACCAGCGGTTGAGCGCGTCCTGCGCCATCTGCTTCTGCGCGGGCGTGCCGTGGCACAGCTTGAGCAGGATGTCGTAGCCCTGGCGCTGGTGGAACGACTCTTCCTTGCACACGCGCACCATGGCGCGCGCATACGGGCCGTACGAGCAGCGGCACAGCGGCACCTGGTTGATGATGGCCGAGCCGTCGACCAGCCAGCCGATCATGCCGATGTCGGCCCAGGACAGCGTGGGGTAGTTGAAGATGCTGGAGTACTTGGCCTTGCCCGAATGCAGCTCGCCCAGCAGCTGGTCGCGCGACACGCCCAGCGTTTCGGCGGCGCTGTACAGGTACAGGCCATGGCCGGCTTCGTCCTGGATCTTGGCCAGCAGCACCGCCTTGCGTTCCAGCGTGGGCGCACGGGTGACCCAGTTGCCCTCCGGCAGCTGGCCGACGATTTCCGAGTGCGCGTGCTGGGAGATCTGGCGGACCAGGGTCTTGCGATAGGCCTCGGGCATCCAGTCCTTGGCCTCGACCTTGATGCCGTCATCCACGCGGGCCTGGAACGCGCGCTCCTGCGGATCCATCTCTTCCATCGCTCGGAGCCTGGTTGCTCCTGTCTCCACCAGCTGTGCGTACATGCGTGCTCCGCTTTTGTTTGGGGCTTGATCTGCATCAAGCTCGTCAGTTGCAATGGATGGTATTGATACAATTTGATTCAAGCAATCGACGTTTGTGTATCACTTTAAGGAACACGATGGCGACTTCCCGCGACTCGGAACTCCCCTCTGCGCGCATCACCCGGCTGGCGCGCGGGCTCAAGCTGGGTGCCAATTCCCTGCTGGTGACGCTGTACGGCGACGTAGTGGCGCCGCGGCCGCAGGCGGTGTGGCTGGGGAGCCTGATCCGCCTCGCCGCACCGTTCGGCATCAATGACCGGCTGGTGCGCACGGCCACCTTCCGGCTGACTGCCGACGACTGGCTGAGCGCCACCAGGATCGGACGGCGCAGCTACTACGGACTGTCTGAAGCCGGCCTGCAGCGCGTGCTGCACGCGGGCAGGCGCATCTATGCGGGCGAGGCCGCGGAGTGGGACGGCCGCTGGACGCTGGTGATGGTGCGCGGCGACGTGCGCGCCACCGTGCGGCAGAAACTCAAGCGGGAACTGCTGTGGGAGGGCTTCGGCGCGATTGCGCCGGGGGTGATGGCGCATCCGAGTGCAGACCTTGGGTCGCTGCGCGAGATCATCGGCGCGGCGCGCGCGCAGGATTACGTGGCGGTGATGGAGGCAAGCAGCCTGGAAGCGTTCTCGATCCGTCCGCTGCAGGCGCTGATGCACCAGACGTTCAAGCTGGGCGATGTGGCCGACGCGTGGCAGGCGTTGTTGCGGCGCTTTTCACCGCTGGCCGACGAGGCGGCGGAACTGGCGCCGGCGGATGCCTTTTTCGTGCGGACGCTGCTGGTCCATGAATACCGGCGCGTGCTGCTGCGCGATCCCAACCTGCCGGAGGCGCTGCTGCCGCAGGACTGGCCGGGGCGGACGGCGCGGGGGATGTGCAGTGCGATGTATGGGGCGTTGCTGGAGGCGAGCGAGGCATACCTGCATCGGGTGGTGGAGGTGGCGGAGGGCGGCTTGGCCGATGCAAAGCCTGCATTGCGCAAGCGCTTCACACACGCCTGACCTCCTGCAGCCCGCGGGGGCGCTCCCCTCTCCCGCCCGCGGGAGAGGGGCCGGGGTGAGGGCAGGCGCATCCCATCGCGACGCAGGCCGAAATCTGCGATGGCCATGGCGGCTTGGCCCGCCATCGCATCTGCAAATGCCGGCCCTCACCCCAACCCTCTCCCGCAAGCGGGAGAGGGAGATGGATGGCTAGTACGTCTCCAGATGCAAGCGCCCTTCCCGCTTCAGCCCTTCAGCCAGCGATTCCCAGTTCAGCCCCGCCTGCTGCGCCACATCGCGCAAGGCCAGCACCACGCCCTCTTCCATGCTCTTCAGCCCGCAGACATAGAAGTACGTATCCGGTGAAACCAGCAGCGCCGCCAGGTCCGCCGCGCGTTCGCGCATCAGGTCCTGCACGTAGCGCCTGGGCTGCCCCGGCGTGCGCGAGAACGCCAGGTTGATGTCGATGAAATCCTTCGGCAGGTTCTGCAGCGGTCCGAAATACGGCAGCTCTTCCTTGCTGCGCGCGCCGAAGAACAGCATCAGCTTGCCGCCGTCGAATTTTCCGGCCTTGCGCAAGCGGCGACGCCATTCCGTCATCGCCCGCATCGGCGCGCTGCCGGTGCCGGTGCAGATCATCACGATGTTCGAGCGCGGATGGTTGGGCATCAGGAAGCTGGCGCCGAACGGGCCGATCACCTCGACCTTGTCGCCCACCTTCAGGTCGCACATGTAGTTCGAACCGACACCGCGCACCGGCTTGCCGTCGTGGTCCTGCAGCACCCGCTTGATGGTCAGCGACAGGTTGTTGTAGCCCGGCCGCTCGCCGTTGCGCGGACTGGCGACGGAGTACTGGCGCGCGTGGTGCGGGCGGCCGCCGGCGTCGGTGCCGGGCGGCACGATGCCGATCGACTGGCCTTCCAGCACCGGGAACGGCGTGGTGCCGAAATCCAGCACGATGTGGTGGGTATCGTAGTCGCGGCCGACCTCGGTCACGCGCACATTGCCGGTCACGGTGGCGATGATGGTCTTGCTCGCCGACTTCGCGCCGTACAGGTTGGTGTAGGCATGGGCGGCGGACCAGGGCGGCACGGTGGCGCCATAACGGGCGCTGTTGAAGGCTTCCTCGACGGTGCCTGCCAGCGGCGATGCCGCGGGAATCTCCGGCACTGCGGACTGCATGTCGGCACCCGGGGCCATGTCGGCGAGCTGCCCGGGCGACAACGGTTCCGGCAGTGCGTCCCATGTCAGCTGTTCGTCGACACTGTAGGCGCGCAGCTTCGGCATGTCGCGCCAGTTGTCGATCGATCCCGTCGGACACGGGGAAATGCAGGCCATGCACAGGTTGCACTTGTCGGCATCGACCACGTAGTTGCGCGAGTCGTGCGTGATCGCACCCACCGGGCAGGTGGCTTCGCAGGTGTTGCAGCGGATGCAGATCTCGGGATCGATCAGGTGCTGCTTGATGACTTGAATTTCTGCCATGTCCATGGCGGTCTCCAGAATCAGAGTGCTTCGCGGGCATGCATCCCGTCCCCAACGGTGTTCCCCTCTCCGGGTGAGGGGTGGTTTAAGCACCGGCCCTTCGTTGATGCTCCCGCCCTCACCCCCGCCCCTCTCCCGCAAAGCGGGAGAGGGGAGAAAACAGGCAGCACGGAAGCAGCCGTGTCGATCAGTTAAACCGCACGTACTCGAAATCCACCGGCTGCCGGTTGATACCCATCACCGGCGGCGCGATCCAGTTTGCGAACTTGCCGGGCTCGACCACGCGGCCCATCAGGCTGGCGACGAAGGCGCGGTCGCCGTCGGTGGGCAGCCACTGGTCGCGGAAGTCGCGCCATTCGGCGTCGGAGATCACGCGGCCGTCGGGCGACACCTTGACGCCGGCGAGCGCGCCGATATTGCGGTGGAAGGCCTTGTGCGGCACCTTCAGGCGGAACGGGATGCCGGCCTTGTCGATGACCTTGTTCCAGCGCTCGATGCCGGCCATGCTGTCCTTGATGTAGTCGTCGCGCAGCACCTCGTTGAGCGCGTTCAGCATCGGCACCTCCTTCTCGGTCAGCTGGCCGTTCTGCGCCTGCAGCACGCGGTAGGTCTGGCCCTTCAGCACGTGGTCGTCCATGCGCTTGCCTTCCTCGTAGCGGCCCTTCAGGCCAGTGCTGTAGAAGGTGGCGGCGTTGCTGGACTCGTCGGCGCCGAACAGGTCGATGGTGACGCTGTAGTGGAAATTCAGGTAGCGCTGCAGCGTCGGCAGGTCGATCACGCCCGCGGCGCGCAGCCTGGCCGGATCGTCGGTCTTCAGCTCGTTCATCACCTGGCAGGTGCGCTGGATCACGCGCGACACACCGCTCTCGCCGACGAACATGTGGTGCGCTTCCTCGGTCAGCATGAATTTGGTGGTGCGTGCCAGCGGGTCGAATGCGCTCTCGGCCAGCGCGCACAGCTGGAACTTGCCGTCGCGGTCGGTGAAGTAGGTGAACATGAAGAACGACAGCCAGTCGGGCGTCTGTTCGTTGAACGCCTGCAGGATGCGCGGGTTGTCCTGCTGGCCGCTGCGGCGCTCCAGCAGCGCTTCGCCCTCCTCGCGCCCGTCGCGGCCGAAGTACTTGTGCAGCAGGTAGACCATGGCCCACAGGTGGCGGCCCTCTTCCACGTTCACCTGGAACAGGTTGCGCAGGTCGTACATGCTGGGCGCGGTCAGGCCAAGGTGGCGCTGCTGCTCGACCGAAGCGGGCTCGGTGTCGCCCTGCGTCACGATGATGCGGCGCAGGTTGGCGCGGTACTCGCCGGGCACGTCCTGCCAGGCGTCCTCGCCCTTGTGGTCGCCGAAGTGGATCTTGCGGTTGGCCTCGGCCGGGTTCAGGAAGATGCCCCAGCGGTAGTCCGGCATCTTGACGTGGCCGAAGTGGGCCCAGCCCTGCGGATCGACGCTGATCGCGGTGCGCAGGTAGATGTCGTGCTGGTGCGAGCCTTCCGGGCCCATGTCGTTCCACCAGCTCAGGTAGTTGGGCTGCCATTGCTCGAGCGCGCGCTGCAGGGTGCGGTCTTCGCTGAGGTTGACGTTGTTGGGGATCTTGTCGCTGTAGTTGATGCCGGACATGGTGGTCTCCGTTTCCGTTATGCGGGCGATTCGGTATGCGTTCGGGCGGGCGGTCAGACCCGGTTCCAGTCGAAGGCGGCCTTGTCGCCCTTGCCGTAGACCTTGAGCGCGCCCTTGTCGCCGACCGCGTTGGGGCGCTGGAAGATCCAGTTCTGCCATGCGGTCAGGCGGCCGAAGATGCGCGTGAACATGTTTTCCTGGCCGTTGAAGCGCAGGTTGGCTTCCATGCCGGTGAGCGCATCGGGCGACATCGCCACGCGCTCTTCCAGCGCGATGCGGACTTCGTCGTTCCAGTCGATATCGTCGGGGTTGGCGGTGACCAGGCCCAGCGCCCAGGCGGCGTCGGCATCGAGCGGCTGGCCGGCCCTGGCGCGCACCGCATCGAGCGCGGGCTGTTCGTCGTAGAAGCGCCGTCCCAGGCGGCTCTGGCCGGTGGCCATCGGGTACAGGCCAAAGTTGACGTCGGCCACGGTGATCTTCGGCGCGCGCGCCTCGTCGTCCGGCAGCGCCAGGTGGTAGCTGCGGTCGCACGCCAGCGCCAGTTCCAGGAAGGTGCCGGCAAAGCAGGAACCCGGCTCGATCAGCGCGAACAGGCTGCGCGACGACACGTCCAGGCGGCTCAGCGTGCGGCGCAGCAGGCCGATGGTCTCGCGCACCAGCCAGTGGTCCTGGTGCGCCAGCAGGGTGGCGTCGCTGGCCAGCACCGCGGTGGCGTCGCCGGCGGTCTTGATCAGCCAGGTGCCGATGTCCAGCTCGTTGGTACGCATCGACAGGATCGCGTCTTCGAGCTCGCGCGCCAGTTGCAGCGGGTACCAGCTGGCGCCGGCTTGCACGATCGCGTCGATGCCCTGCGGCTGCGCGCCCGTCGGTGCCTTCACCGTGAAGGTGGCGGTGCGGCCGGCGCGGTCGATCTCGATCGTCACATGGGTGTAACGCAGCGCATCGGCTTCGATGGTCCGCTCGATCGGCGCGAGCGCGACACCCTTCGCATCGGCCGGGCGGTCGCTCTGCGCGGCCAGTGCCAGCGCGCGCTCCCGCACCTTCTGCGCGAATACCGCGGGCTTGGCGATATCGTCGACCAGGCGCCAGTCCTTGGCGCGCTGGCCGCGCACGCCTTCGGTGGTGGTGCAGAAGATATCGGCGAGGTCGTGGCGCACATGGCGCTTGTCGGTCACGCGGGTCAGGCCGCCGGTGCCCGGCAGCACGCCCAGCAGCGGCACTTCCGGCAGGCTTACCGCCGACGAGCGGTCGTCCACGAGCAGGATCTCGTCGCAGGCCAGCGCCAGTTCATAGCCGCCGCCGGCGCAGGCGCCGTTGACCGCGGCCAGGAACTTCAGGCCGCTGTGTGCCGAGGAATCCTCGATGCCGTTGCGGGTCTCGTTGGTGAACTTGCAGAAGTTGACCTTCCACGCATGGCTGCTGACGCCGAGCATGAAGATATTGGCGCCGGAACAGAACACCTTGTCCTTGCCGCTGGTGATGACCACGGTGCGCACTTCCGGATGTTCGAAGCGGATGCGGTTGAGCGCATCGTTCAGTTCGATATCGACGCCAAGGTCGTAGCTGTTGAGCTTGAGCTTGTAGCCGGGACGCAGACCGGCGTTCTCGTCGATATCCACCGCCAGCGTGGCGACGGGGCCGTCGAAGGCCAGCTTCAGGTGCTTGTATTGGGAGGGATCGGTCTGGTAGTCGACGCGGGGGGCGGTGGTCACGGCGGGGTCTCCTCTGCGAAACTGCACTATCGTGCATCAACGGGTATCTGGCTTGAACGAACTATAGTTCATCGAACGGATTTTCCGCAAGCACTATTGTGCAGATTTCATGCGGCGTGACCGGCAGTACTCCCGTCGTCCCGTGATTGCGCCAGTGCCGTCACACCGGCATGCGCAATGCCTGGCGCACCAGCCCGCGCAGCCCGGCAAAGGTGGCATCGAGCGGCTGCGCGCTGGTGTCCAGCGAAAACTCGGCTTTGGAATAGAACGCGGCGCGGCCGGCCAGGATCTGGCGAAGGTCCTCCATGGCCTCCTTGCTGGCGGCCATCGGGCGGAAGTCACCCTGCGCCCGCACCCGCTCCATATGGTGTTCCGGCTCGGCCCGCAGCCATACCGTGGTGCAGTGGGCCAGCAGCAGGTTAAAGGTGGCGGGGTCCGACACCAGGCCGCCGGGCGTGGCGATCACCGCTTCGGGATAGATCTGGATGGCTTCCTCCAGCGCGCGCCGCTCGTAGCGGCGATAGGCATTCATGCCGTACAGGCCCTGGATCTCGGAGATGCTGCAGCCGGCGAATTTCTCGATCTCGCGGCTCAGTTCGACGAACGGGAAATCCAGGTCTTCGGCCAGCATCCCGCCCAGCGTGGTCTTGCCGGCGCCGCGCAGGCCGATCAGCGCCACGCGCGGGCTGCGCGCGGCCTGGGCCGCATTCTCGCCGCCGGTACCGAGCAGCTCGCCCACGGCGATGCGCACGCGCCGCAGCGTGGCTTCGTCACGGTGTTCCAGCAGTTCGCGCAACAGGACCCATTCCGGCGACGACGTGGTGACGTCGCCCAGCAGCCCGGCCAGCGAGCACTGCAGCGCCTCGGCCACATGCTGCAGCACCAGGATGGAGGCGTTGCCGCTGCCGTACTCCAGGTTGGCGAGATGACGCTCGGAGACGCCGGCCGCCTGCGCCGCGGCCTTGCGGGTGAGGCCGCGGCACGCCCGCTGCGCGCGCACGCGCTCGCCCAGGGACACCAGCAAGGGGTTTTTCTCCGGCCCGTTGGCGGCGACGCCGCTTGAACCATGCTGCAGTTCCTTATCCGGGGTTAACCCAGATTCATGCAATATAGTGCTTGACATGATTTCCCTGCGGCTCTATTTTTCATACATGCACAATAATGCATGACGCCGGTGAAGGCAACCGGCGCCTCAGATGGAGCCCCCAGTCCTATGTCCCCAACAGAATTCCGCGGCCAGATCGCGCAGCTCACCGCGCAACTGGCCGGCCGCCCGCTCGATGCCGCGCTCGATGCCTGGCTGAACGCCGAGCACGGCGCCGGCAGCCCCACCTACCAGCAACTGATGGCGTCATGCCGGGCCGGCGTGGCCGAGGGCTGGCTGTGCGAGCGCGAAGGCGGCGGCATCCGCTACGGCCGTATCTTCAAGCCCGCCGACGACCTGCACGGCTTCTCGGTCGACGTGGTCGACATGCACGACATCGCCGGCCCGCACCACACCCACCCCGAGGGCGAGATCGACCTGATCATGCCGCTCGATGGCGACGCGCGCTTCGACGGCCGCCCCGCGGGCTGGCTGGTGTGCCCGCCGGGCAGCGCCCATCGCCCCACCGTCAGCAACGGCCGCGCGCTGGTGCTTTACCTGCTGCCGCAAGGCCGCATCGACTTCACGCGCTGAGATCGACCATGACCGAACTCCTTTCCAATTACCTCGGCGGCAGCTGGCAGCATGGCAGTGGCGCCGGCACCGCGCTGCTCGACCCGGTGCTCGGCAACGAACTGGTGCGCGTCGACGCCACCGGCCTGGACCTGGCGGCCGGCTTCGCCTTTGCCCGCGAGCAGGGCGGCGCCGCGCTGCGCGCACTGAACTACCGGCAACGCGCCGCGCTGCTGGCCGAGGTGGTCAAGGTGCTGCAGGCCAATCGCGATGCCTATTACGACATCGCCACCGCCAACAGCGGCACCGTGCGCAACGACTCCGCGGTCGACATCGACGGCGCCATCTTCACGCTGGGCGCTTACGCCAGGCTGGGCGATACGCTCGGCGACCGGCATTTCCTGGCGGACGGCGAAGCGGCCCGGCTGGGCAAGGACCCGCTGTTCCAGTCGCAGCACGTGCTGGTGCCCACGCGCGGCGTGGCGCTGTTTATCAATGCCTTCAACTTTCCGGCGTGGGGCCTGTGGGAAAAAGCCGCTCCGGCGCTGCTGGCGGGCGTGCCGGTAATCGTCAAACCCGCTACCGCGACGGCCTGGCTGACCCAGCGCATGGTGCGCGACGTGGTCGAGGCCAAGATACTGCCGGCGGGCGCGCTGTCGGTCGTGTGCGGCAGCGCCGCGGGGCTGCTGGACGCGCTGCAGCCATTCGACGCGGTCTCGTTCACCGGTTCGGCCGATACCGCGGCGGTGATCCGCTCGCATCCGGCCATCGCCCGGCGCTCGGTGCGCGTGAACATCGAAGCGGACAGTATCAATGCCGCCGTGCTGCTGCCGCAGGACGGCCCCGGCAGTGCCGCCTTCGATTTGCTGGCGAAGGAAGTCGTGCGCGAGATGACGGTCAAGTCCGGGCAGAAATGCACCGCGATCCGCCGCGTGTTCGTGCCCGAGGCGCTGTATGCGCAGGCTGCCGAGGCCATCGGCGCGCGGCTGTCGAAGGTGACCGTGGGCAACCCGCGCCACGACTCGGTACGCATGGGCGCACTGGTCAGCCGCGCGCAGTTCGACGCCGTGCAGGCGGGTCTGGCCGCGTTGCGCACGCACGCGCAAGTGCTGCATGACGGCGCGCGCCAGCCGCTGGTCGATGTCGACCCGGCGGTGGCCTGCTGCCTCGGCCCGACGCTGCTGGGCGCAAGCGATGCCGACGCGGCCGCCGCGGTGCACGACACCGAAGTGTTCGGCCCGGTCGCCACGCTCCTGCCCTACCGGGATACGGCCCATGCCCTGGCCCTGGTGCGCCGTGGCCAGGGCTCGCTGGTGGCCTCGCTCTATGGCAGCGACGCGGCCGCGCTCGGCGCCGCCGCGCTGGAACTGGCCGACAGCCATGGCCGCGTGCATGTGATTTCACCCGACGTGGCGCAGTTGCACACCGGCCATGGCAACGTCATGCCGCAATCGCTGCACGGCGGCCCGGGCCGCGCCGGCGGCGGCGAAGAGTTGGGCGGCCTGCGCGCCCTGCACTTCTACCACCGGCGCAGCGCCATCCAGGCCAGCACCGCGGTGCTCGGCAGCCTGGGCTGACCGCGGCCTGAGCGATCCGGCCCACTTTTTTCCCGCGTCGCCACATCCGCATGGCGGCGCGCGGCACACCGTACACCAGCAACGGGGAGACAACCCATGAACGCCACGCCCGCAGCGCCACCGGTCCCGCCACCCGGCGCGACCTTCAACTTTGCCGCGCACCTGCTCGCCTGCAATCTCGCGCGCCCCGGCAAGGTGGCCTATGTCGACGACGACGGCCAGCTCACCTATGGCGAACTCGACCAGCAGGTGCGGTGCCTGGCCGCGGCGCTGCTCGCCGCCGGCCTCCGCCGCGAAGAGCGCGTGCTGCTGCTGATGCACGACTGCACCGACTGGCCGGTGTGCTTTCTCGGCGCGATGTACGCCGGCATCGTTCCCGTGGCCGTCAACACCTTGCTGACCGCCGACGACTACGCCTACATGCTGCAGCACAGCCGCGCGCAGGCGGTGCTGGCCTCGGCGGCGCTGCTGCCGGTATTGCAGGAAGCGCTGGCGCGGCCCGGGCATGAGGTGCGGCAGGTGCTGGTATCGCGTGCGAAAGACGCATTGCCCGATGGCATGGCGACGCTGGAAGCGGCGCTGGCCGCGCAGGCACCACTGCCCGCGCCCGCCGCCACCGGATGCGACGATCCCGGGTTCTGGCTTTACTCGTCGGGCTCGACCGGCCAGCCCAAGGGCGTGGTGCACAGCCACGGCAATCCCTACTGGACCGCGGCGCTCTATGCCGGGCCGGTGCTCGGCCTGAACGAGCGGGATGTGTGCTTCTCCGCGGCCAAGCTGTATTTCGCTTACGGCCTGGGCAACGGGCTCAGCTTTCCGCTCAGCGTCGGCGCCACGGTGGTGCTGATGGCCGAGCGGCCCACGCCCGATGCCACCTTCCGCCGCTGGCTGCAGCACCAGCCGACGGTGTTCTTCGGCGCGCCGACCGGATACGCCGGCCTGCTCGCGTCGCCGGCGCTGCCGGCCCGCGCCGAGGTCGCGCTGCGGCTGTGCTCGTCGGCCGGCGAAGCGCTGCCGGCGGACCTCGGCGAGCGTTTCACCGCGCATTTCGGCTGCGAGATCATCGATGGCATCGGTTCCACCGAGATGCTGCATATCTTCCTGTCGAACCGTCCCGGCCAGGTGCGCTACGGCACCACCGGCTGGCCGGTGCCGGGCTACACCATCGAGCTGCGCGACGAAGACGGGCGCCCGGTGCCCGACGGCGAGATCGGCGACCTGTATATCCACGGCCCCAGCGCCGCGATGATGTACTGGGCCAACCGCGAAAAGTCCCGCGAGACCTTCCGCGGCGGCTGGACCAAGAGCGGCGACAAGTACGTGCGCAACGCCGACGGCAGCTACAGCTACGCCGGGCGCAGCGACGACATGCTCAAGGTCAGCGGCATCTACGTGTCGCCGTTCGAGGTCGAGGCCACGCTGGTGCAGCATCCCGCGGTGCTCGAAGCCGCCGTGATCGGCGTGCCGGACCGCGACGGGCTGGTCAAGACCAAGGCCTTCGTGGTGCTGAAGGCGGGCGCGCAGCTGGGCGAGGACGAACTGAAGGCCTTCGTCAAGGAACGGCTGGCCGCCTTCAAGTACCCGCGCGCGATCGCCTTCGTCGAGGCGCTGCCCAAGACCGCCACCGGCAAGATCCAGCGCTTCATGCTGCGCGAACGAGAACTGCAGGCCGCCGCAGAGCGTGCCGCCGCGGTGGCGTGAGCGGCAACTCCGCCCTGCCGCCACCCCAACCATCCGGAGACAAACCATGCGTCAGATCGATGTCCACCAGCTGGCCGACACGGCCCGCTTCAACCGCTTCCATGCGCTGATCCTGTTCTGGTGCGCGCTGATCATCATCTTCGACGGTTATGACCTGGCCGTGGCCGGCATCGCCCTGCCGTCGATCATGAAGGAGATGGGCGTGACCGCCACCAGCGCGGGTTTCATGGTCAGCTCGGCGCTGTTCGGCATGATGTTCGGCGCGATCTTTCTGGGCACCGTGGCAGACCGCATCGGGCGCCGGCGCGCCATCGTCATCTGCATCGCGCTGTTCAGCGTGTTCACCGCGGCGGCGGGCCTGACCAGCGACCCCGTCAGCTTCAGCATCACGCGTTTCCTCGCGGGGCTGGGCATCGGCGGCGTAATGCCCAACGTAGTGGCGCAGATGACCGAGTACTCGCCGCGCAAGCTGCGCGGCACGCTGGTGACGCTGATGTTCAGCGGCTATTCGGTCGGCGGCATGCTCGCCGCGCTGCTGGGCAAGGGGCTGATCGAAAGCTACGGCTGGCAGTCGGTGTTCCTCGCCGCCGGCCTGCCGGTGCTGCTGATCCCGCTGGTGCTGCGCGCGCTGCCGGAATCGATGCCTTACCTGATCCGCACCGGCCAGACGGCCGCGCTGCAGTCGGTGGTGTCGCGGCTGGCGCCGTCGCACCGCCCGCAGGCCGGGGATGTCTTTGTGCTCCCCGCCGATGACGGCGAAGCCCGCGCGGCCGGCGGCACGCCCATCCGCCGCCTGTTCCAGGACGGCCGCGGCGTCAGCACGGTGATGTTCTGGGTCGCGTTCTTCATGTGCCTGTTCATGGTGTACGCGCTCAGCTCGTGGCTGGCCAAGCTGATGGCCGGCGCCGGCTACAGCCTGGGCTCGGCGCTGACCTTCGTGCTGGTGCTGAACTTCGGCGCCATGCTGGGCGCCATCGGCGGCGGCTGGCTGGCCGACCGCCTGCCGATCAAGCACGTGCTGATCGGCATGTATGCGCTGGCGGCGGTATCTATCACGCTGCTGGGCTATCCGATGCCGACCGCCGCGCTGTTCGTGGTGGTCGGCCTGGCGGGCGCGTCCACCATCGGCACGCAGATCGTCACCTACGCCTACGCGGGCCAGTTCTACCCGATGGCGGTGCGCGGCACCGGCATCGGCTGGGCTTCCGGCGTGGGCCGCAGCGGCGCCATCCTGGCGCCGATCGTGATCGGCGTGCTGGTGGGAATGTCGCTGCCGCTGCAGCAGAACTTCATGGCGATGGCGATCCCGGCGGTGATCGCGGCCGGTGCCGTATCGATGATCAACCACCGGAGGTCGGCCTCGGCGCAGGCGGAAGTCGCTGCGCCGGTGCGGGCGGCGGTGCGGGAGGCCTGAGGAAAAATTGCTTGTGACTTGAGTCCTTCCGCATGCCCCTTGTTTGCTCCCTCTCCCGCTGGCGGGAGAGGGTTGGGGTGAGGCCAGGCGTATCGACGAAGTACAACGTGCCGGTCCGCGCGTGCCTGCCCTCACCCCCCGCCCCTCTCCCGCAAGCGGGAGAGGGGAGCAAACCGGCAGCCTGGCGAAGGGTGTTTTTACTTCCCGCCCTTCACCGTCGTATAGGCGGTGATCAGGTTGCGGTAGTCCGGGATATGGTTGGAGAACAGCGTGCCCAGGCCTTCGATGTCGTTGCGCCAGTCGCGGTGCAGCTCGCACGCCACGCCGAACCATGTCATCAACTGCGCGCCGGCTTCCGCCATCCGGTGCCAGGCCGAATCGCGCGTGATTTCGTTGAAGGTGCCCGAGGCATCGGTGACGACGAACACTTCGAAGCCCTCTTCGATCGCCGACAGCGCCGGAAACGCCACGCATACTTCCGTGACCACGCCGGCGATCAGCAACTGCTTCTTGCCGGTGGCGCGCACGGCCGAGACAAAGTCTTCGTTGTCCCAGGCGTTGATCTGGCCCGGGCGTGGAATGAATGGCGCATCCGGGAACATGGCCTTGAGCTCGGGCACCAGCGGCCCGTTGGGGCCATCCTCGAAACTGGTCGTCAGCACCGTCGGCAGCTTGAAATACCTGGCCAGGTCGGCCAGCGCCAGCACGTTGTTCTTGAACTTGTCGGGCTCGATGTCCCGCACCAGCGACAGCAGGCCGGCCTGGTGGTCGACCATCAGCACGGCGGCCTGGGTCTTGTCCAGGCGCTTGTAGGGCTTACTCATGGCGCGCTCCTGTGGAGAAATTGCGGGCGCGGCCGGGATCCCCGGCAGCGCCCGCGTGGAGAAGCAGTGCCTAACAGGTTAGGACGTTAACGCTGGGAGTCCAGTACCTCGTGCTTCTGCTCGACTTCCTGCGCCTTCATGTAGCTTTCTATCAGCAGCTGGTAGGCCGGGAAGATCCTAGTGTAGACCTCGGCCCATTGCTGCGCGTCCGGGCGGTTCCAGGACTGTTGCAACTCCGACGCCACCGCGGCGGTGTCCATCGGCACCACGCCGGCCTGGACGATGCGCGCCAGGGTGATTTCCTGCGCCATCTTGGAATAGGTGCCCGACGCGTCGACTACCGCGAACACCTTGTAGCCGTCAGCCACCGCGCTGATCGACGGGAACGCCATGCACACGCTGGTGATGGTGCCGGCGATGATCAGGGTCTTCTTGCCGGTTTCGCGCACGGCGGCGACAAAGTCGGGGTTGTCCCAGGCATTGATCTCGCCCTTGCGCGCGACGTATTTGGCATGCGGCGCGTTTTCGTGGATCTCCGGGATCAGCGGACCATTGGGACCTTGCGGCACCGACGCGGTCGTGATGACCGGCAGCTTGCACAGCGTCGCCATCCTGGCCAGCGCGGCGGCGCGCAGGCGCAGCTCGGGCATCGGCATGTCGCCCACGGTCTGGAACAAGCCACTCTGGTGGTCGATCAGCAGCATTGCCGTATCGGCGGGATCGATGGCCGGACGCTTGCCGTTGAAATTGGCGGGTGTGGTCATTGGGCATTCTCCTATGCGGTTGGCAAAACCGGCGGACCGGATCATCCGGAACCGACCGTGTTGCAGAAGCATAGGACTTGGCAAAAACGCCCGGTAGACCGGAGAATCTGCCCTCAGCGTCCTACTGGCAGGACGACAGGAGCGGCTTTGCATCCGGACCTCAATGACCTGTACTACTTCGCGCAGGTGGTCGACCACCAGGGCTTTGCCCCGGCCGGCCGCGTGCTGGGCATCCCCAAGTCCAAGCTCAGCCGGCGCGTGGCCCTGCTGGAAGAGCGCCTCGGCGTGCGCCTGATCCAGCGCTCGACGCGGCGCTTCTCGGTGACGGAACTGGGACAGACCTATTACGCCCACTGCAAGGCCATGCTGGTCGAGGCCGAGGCGGCCGAGAGCGCGATCGAGCAATGCCGCGCCGAGCCCAGCGGGCTGGTGCGCATGACCTGCCCGGTGGCCCTGCTGCATGCGCACGTGGGCGGGATGGTCGCCGACTTCATGGCGGCCAATCCCAAGGTCATCGTGCACCTGGAGGCCACCAACCGGCGCGTTGACGTGGTCGCCGAGGGCATCGACCTGGCCGTGCGTGTGCGCGTGCCGCCGCTGGAAGACAGCGACCTGGTGATGCGGGTGCTGGCGCAGCGCGCCTGGAGCTTTGTCGCCAGCCCGGCGCTGCTGGAAAAGCACGGACCGCTGCTGGCGCCGGCGGACCTGAACGCGCTGCCCACGCTGGACCTGGGCCCGCCGCGCCCGTCGCACACCTGGTCGCTGTACGGTCCCGGCGGCGCCAGCGCCGACTTGCACCACAAGCCCCGGCTGGTCACCGACGACATGATCATGCTGCGCACCGCGGCAGTGGCCGGCGCGGGCGTCGTGCAACTGCCGGTGATGATGATGACCGACGAGCTGCGCGATGGCTGCCTGGTAAAGGTGCTGCCGGAATGGTCGGTCAAGGGCGGCGTGATCCACGCCGTGTTTCCGTCGCGGCGCGGGCTGCTGCCGTCGGTGCGCGAGCTGATCGATTTCCTGTCGCAGCGCTTCGCGCAGATCGACGAATCCTGAGCGGCGCGGGCGCGCCCCCGCTACGGGCAGTGGCCGTCACGCGGGCGGCCTTGGCCCGAAAGTGGTATCATCCACGTTCCCATGTACAGACCGGATCGGCAACGCCCGCCTTCTGTGCATCTGCCGCAGACCTCTCTGCTGTAAGCACTCCAGTAGCGGCATATCAGGCGCAAACCCGGGCCGACACCCGCTGCGTCCTCGGGCCGACAGCCCATCACCCTTTTCCGACCAGCGGCTGGTCCGCTCCGCGACGATCGCCCGTACCCTGCCGGTACGCCGGCGCCTCGGCCTGCGCAGGCATGGTCCACTTCACGCCAGATACAACGCCCGCGCTGCCGCGCGGGCCCGATGCTGGCACATCGCAACGGCTGACGGCCGCCACCGCGCCACGCGCCGCATCGGCATGCCGATGCCCGCGCTGCCGACGGCCGCGCCCAAGAACAGGTAACACATTGAATCGAGTCAACTCCATCCAGCAGAGCCCTTATACCGTTTCCGTCTATCCGATCGAGCAGGAACCTGGCCTATGGTTCGCGACCTACATGATTGCGGAATACCGCAACGGCGCCGAACGCATCGTGGCCAACGTGGCCATGCGCCATGACACCCACCGCTCCGAAGCCCGCGCCAGGCAGGCAGCGCGCCGCGCGGGCGAACATGCCGCGGCGCGCCTGCGCCAGCAGTAGGCCGCGCAGCAAGCCGCCTCGTCAGTCCCATCCATCGGTCCGCCGCTATCCGGCTGGCCGCCACCACGGCACGCGCACAAGCCGCGCGGCTACAGCAAGGAGCTCCCTTGGCAAAAGAAGAACTGGTCGAATTTGGCGGCAAGGTGTCGGAAGTGCTGCCCGACAACCGCTTTCGCGTGATCCTGGAAAACGGCTTCGAAGTCTGGGCGTATTCATCCGGGCGGCTGAAGAAGAACCGCATCCGCGTACTGGCGGGCGACCGTGTCACGCTGGAGATGTCGCCCTATGACCTGACCAAGGGCCGCATCAACTACCGGCACAAGTCCTAGCCGGCACCACTTCGCCATGGCATGCGCCGCGCCGGCGCGTGCCGTCCCGCACTGCTCTATCCCACAATCAAGGAGAATCGATCATGTCCGTCATCGAAGAATGGGAAGCCCTGCACCTGACGCCGGAAGGCTGGCAGCCGGGCAGCTACCGACACGCGCCCTGGCAAGCGGTGGAAATCGCACCGCCCGCGGCGGGCGTGCTGACTGTCAGGCGCCACGTGACGGCGACCTATTGCGGTCCGTCACGCGCGGTGGAAGACCGTACTCCGGAGATCACGGACATGGCGCTGATCGAAGCGCTGCTGGAGCGCCACGGCGACCCCGTATTCCGGATCTGACGCCACGCGGCATTCCGCGCAGCCGCCTACCGTTGCCGCTGGCGCACTGACACGTCAGCCAAGCACGCGCACATGCGGCCGGGCCGTCCTGAGCCCGGCGCCGACCGTGCGCAACTCGCCGTCCCACGGGGCGGCGGCCAGGTCCAGCACATAGTCGCCCTCGCGCGCCTTGTCGTGCAGCTGGTCGCGCACCACCTGGCCGATGGCCAGGCGGCACAGCGCCTCGCCATTGGTGGCAAGCTGGCCGCGCAATGCGGCCGGGTCGGTCAGTACGCCGAACGAACGCCGCCCTACGCCGACGAAGCTGGTGAACAGCACGCCGGTGGGGCGCTCGGCATCGATAAAGCAGATGGCCACGTGATAGGTGGTGCCTTTGCCCTCGCCGGGCAACGTGCACAGAAAACCGGATGATCCCGTACGTATGTCCATGAACGGACTCCTTGCAGTCTGACGGATGACGCCGCGCGCCTCCTTGCGCAACGGGCCGGATCGACCGGCACGCTGCAAACACCGGCGCCCTATAGCGACGCCCTACAGCGACGCCACGGATTCGCCGGCAATCAGCCCGTTGATGATGTCTTCGCCGAACTGCAGCGCGCCGCGGCGCGCCGAGCCGATGTTCTCCCAGCGCGACTGGCCCAGCGGGAACACGCGTGCATGGTCCTCGCCCGGGCGATAGCCTTCGCGGCAGATCACGATCGAAGCCTGGAAGCTGTTGTCGGGCCGGGTGCGCGGCCAAGCCTGCTCGGGCCGGTTGCGGTAGACCAGCGGGTACAGGTCAAAACCCTTGTAGCTGGCAAAGGGTGTGGTGCCGGGAACATTGTTGCCGGGACTGCGGCTGGGACTACTGTCGCTCACGACGGCTCCATGCGGCATGATGCCGCGTCGATGGAAGAGAAATGCAGGAACGGCGCCGGGGTTCGCTCAGGACGCCGGCAATCCAGACGAGGCCACCGACACCCCGGGCACCGCGCCGTTGATGATGGCTTCGGCATAGCGCAGCGCACCACGGCGGGCGCCGCCGACGTTGTCCCACGGCGTGGCATCCAGGCGGAACGTACGTGCCTGCGCGCCTTCCGGCGACTCGCCTTCGAGACAGATCACCACCGCCGCATCGAACGAGCGGTCGGGCCGCGGCTCTGGCCACACGCGCGTGATGGTGTGCTTGTACACCAGGGGATAGAGGTCGTACCCCTTGTAAGTCGCAGCTGGATAGATATCCATGGCAGCCTCCGGCGGAATGGTGGTGTTGCCCCCACTCTACGCCTGTTGAGGGCCACGCAGTGGCTTTATTTCGCCATCGGCCGGCATCATGCCGGGCAAAATGAAAAAGCTCCGCCACAGCGGAGCTTTTCTTTTCAAACTGGCGCCGGGGCGCTCAGCTTAACTTGGTTCGGCGCGCTTAAATCGGCTCGATCTTGGTCGCGGCCGGGCCCTTCTGGCCGACGCCGGCGACGTAACGCACCTTCTGGCCTTCTTGCAGCGACTTGAAACCGCTGCCCTGGACTTCGGAGAAGTGCGCGAACAGGTCGTTGCCGCCTGCATCAGGCGTAATGAAGCCAAAACCCTTCGAATCATTGAACCACTTGACGGTACCGGTTTCCATGTTGGATTCCTCAAAAAGTATTTCTTGCCTGGCAAAAGCGCCGGCAAGGCATGACGATCAAGGAAGTAACTTGGAGAATAAGTGGCGCCGTGTGGGCAAGCACCTGGACTTCGAGATTGCTGCTTGAAAGACCTGCACTCACCCTTATACAGGTGCCTCCGCCCCGGGTCAATTCACTTCGCCAGATCGGCAAAAAATTGCGGCAATAAGCGTCGCATGGGCTGGCTGCGGGCCCCGCTGTCAGTGCGTGCTACAGTGCCGCATCGAACGGACAAGAACGAATGACACTCTGCCCTGCCTGCCAGGCCATCGAACGCCACCGCCGCGGTGCCCCCGGGCACGCCGCGCTGCGCATCACCGACACCCAACGCATCAAGCCGCCCGGGTCGGCCGCGGTGACCATCAGCACCTTTGTGTGCCAGGACTGCGGCGCGCGCTGGACTTACCGGGACCAGAAAAAAGGCACCGAACAAGGCTGGGAAGTACAACCGGACACTTAGCCCGGCCCTGAAAGGAAAAAACCCCGGACCAGAGTCCGGGGTTTCTGCTCACGCGCGGCCCGCAACGCGGGCCGGCTGCGCTCAGGCTGCCACCGAGGCCAGCGCGGCGTTCAGCGTCTGGCTCGGGCGCATCGCGGCGCTGAGCTTGGCCGCGTCCGGCTGGTAGTAGCCGCCGATGTCCACCGGCTGGCCCTGCACCGCGGCGAGTTCGCCGACGATCTTCTGCTCGTTGTCGGTCAGCGTCCTGGCCAGCGGCGCAAACTTGGCGGCCAGCTCGGCGTCGTCCGACTGCGCGGCCAGTTCCTGGGCCCAGTACATCGCCAGGTAGAACTGGCTGCCACGGTTGTCGAGCTCGCCGGTCTTGGGCGACGGGCTCTTGTTGTTGTCGAGCAGCTTGCCGGTGGCGGCATCCAGCGTCTTGGCCAGGATCTTGGCACGGGCGTTGCCGGTCTTGATGCCGACATCTTCCAGCGACACCGCCAGCGCCAGGAACTCGCCCAGCGAATCCCAGCGCAGGTGGTTTTCTTCCACCAGCTGCTTGACGTGCTTGGGCGCCGAACCGCCCGCGCCCGTTTCATACATGCCGCCGCCGGCCATCAGCGGCACGATCGACAGCATCTTGGCGCTGGTGCCCAGCTCCATGATCGGGAACAGGTCGGTCAGGTAGTCGCGCAGGATGTTGCCGGTCACCGAGATGGTGTCCAGGCCGCGGATCACGCGCTCGAGCGTATAACGCATGGCGCGCACCTGCGACATGATCTGGATGTCCAGGCCGCTGGTGTCGTGGTCCTTCAGGTAGGTTTCCACCTTCTTGATCAGCTCGGCCTCGTGCGGGCGGTACGGGTCCAGCCAGAACACCGCCGGCATGCCCGAGTTGCGCGCGCGCGTGACGGCCAGCTTGACCCAGTCGCGGATCGGCGCGTCCTTGACCTGGCACATGCGCCAGATGTCGCCCTGCTCGACGTTCTGCGTCAGCAGCACTTCACCGGTGGCCAGGTCGACGATGTTGGCGACGCCGTCTTCGGCGATCTCGAAGGTCTTGTCGTGCGAGCCGTATTCCTCGGCCTTCTGCGCCATCAGGCCGACATTGGGCACGGTGCCCATGGTGGTGGGGTCGAAGTTGCCGTTGGTCTTGCAGAAGTTGATGATTTCCTGATAGATACGGGCGAAGGTGCTTTCCGGGATCACCGCCTTGGTGTCCTTGGGACGGCCGTCGGCGCCCCACATCTTGCCGCCGATGCGGATCATGGCCGGCATCGAGGCATCGACGATCACGTCGTTGGGCGCGTGCAGGTTGGAGATGCCCTTGGCCGAATCCACCATCGCCAGTTCCGGGCGATGCTCGTGGCAGGCGTGCAGGTCGCGGATGATCTCTTCGCGCTTGGAGCTGGGCAGCGACTCGATCTTCTCGTACAGGTTGACCAGGCCGTTGTTGACGTTGACGCCCAGTTCGTCGAACAGCGCGCCGTGCTTGGCGAAGGCTTCCTTGTAGAAGATCTTGACGGCGTGGCCGAACACGATCGGGTGCGACACCTTCATCATGGTCGCCTTGACGTGCAGCGACAGCATCACGCCGGTCTTGCGCGCGTCTTCGAACTGCTCTTCATAGAAGGCGCACAGGGCCTTCTTGCTCATGAACATGCTGTCGATGATCTCGCCATCCTGCAGCGACACCTTGGGCTTGAGCACGATGGTCTTGCCGCTCTTGGTGATCAGCTCCATCTTGACGTCGCGCGCGCGGTCCAGCGTCATCGACTTTTCGCCGTGGTAGAAGTCGCCGTGCTTCATGTGCGCCACGTGCGTGCGCGAGGCCATGCTCCACTCGCCCATGCTGTGCGGGTGCTTGCGCGCGTAGTTCTTGACCGCGGCCGGGGCGCGGCGGTCGGAATTGCCTTCGCGCAGCACCGGGTTCACGGCCGAGCCCAGGCACTTGGAGTAGCGCTTCTGGATCGCCTTTTCCTCGTCGGTCTTGGGATCTTCCGGATAGTCCGGCACCTTGTAGCCCTTGCCCTGCAGTTCGCGGATGGCGCTGACCAGCTGGTGCACCGAGGCCGAGATGTTGGGCAGCTTGATGATGTTGGTGTCGGGCAGCTGCGTCAGCTTGCCCAGCTCGGCCAGGTTGTCCGGCACGCGTTGTTCTTCGGTCAGGAATTCGGGGAACTCGCCCAAGATACGGCCCGCCACCGAGATATCGCTGGTGGTGACGTTGATGCCGGCCGGCTTGGTAAAGGTCTGGATGATCGGGAGGAACGCACTGGTCGCCAGCAGCGGGGCTTCGTCGGTCAGCGTGTAGATGATGGTGGGTTGCTGGGTACTCATTGCTTCTCTCAGATCCTCTATCGGTGGGTGGGACTTCTGCCTGCCGGGTCACGGTCAGGGCAACAAACTAGGCGAAAAATAGAATTTTGCCTCAGTTTCCTTTCAAGAGACTGAAAATCTACGCCGTCAAGGCCTTTCTTCTGCCCTGTCTTGATCGCCCAGCTGGCCGTCATCGCGCCTGCCTCCCTACGCGGCGCGTCGTAGGTCAGAGTTAGATCTGATCTGCATGAAGTTTCATTCCGACAACCAGATGCAGCGCAGCTCACTGGAACCCAGCACGCACCAAAGGGTGGAGGTGGCGTAGCGGCTGCACAGTGGCGGGCGCGCGTCTATCCGTCTTTTGTCTCGTAACTCAGGTCGAACGACGCACATTGCGTCGCTTTCCGCATGGAAATCGGCGCGAACCGACTGCCCTATCCGCCTTTTCGACCACAACAGGCGTGGTGCATTCCTGAACCTGCGCCAACGTTTCAGGGCGGAAACGCCGCTTTTGGCTCAAAGTGCCAGATGACGCACTAATCAGCGTTTTTCGCGTTCGGCGCCCCTGGTCGCGCCCGCGTGCCGGTGCCGGCCCACGGCCTCGACCGGTGTATTCCGTACACCGTTTTGTTACGGACCTGTAACCGCCACGATCCCCCGCGGCGCCCGGACCACCGCGCCAGGAACGCAGGAGCCTCGCGGATCAAGGCACTACGGTCCGCTGGCACGGCCGTCGCTATGGCTCCGCCCAGGAGGGCACAGGCAGCCATCAACCTGGTGTACCGGCCCGATGCCGGCTTCCGACACCGCCTCTCGCAAAAGAACCCCGGCAGCATTTGCTGACCAGACCAAAGAGACCGACATGCCGAAGAAAGTGCTGGCTGTATTCGGAACCCGGCCGGAAGCCATCAAGATGGCGCCGCTGATCCACCGCCTGAAGGCCTCCGACAGCTTCGAGCTGCGGGTCTGCGTGACTGGCCAGCATCGCGAGATGCTCGACCAGGTGTTGCGGCTGTTCGAGATCGAACCGGATTTCGACCTCAACGTCATCAGCCAGGGCCAAAGCCTGAGCGACATCACCACGCGCGTGCTCTCCGGCGTGCATGCGGTGCTCGAGCAATACCTGCCTGATGCGGTGCTGGTCCATGGCGACACCACCACCACGCTGGCAGCCACGCTCGCCGCGTTTTACCGGAATGTTGCGGTCGGACACGTCGAGGCGGGGCTGCGCACCGGCAACCTGAGCGCCCCCTGGCCCGAGGAGATGAACCGCCGCGTCACCGACGTGATGGCCGCCTGGCACTTCGCGCCGACGCAGCAGGCACAGGAGACGCTGCTGCGGGAGGGCGTCGATCCGATCCGGGTCAGCCTGACCGGCAACACCGGTATCGACGCACTGCTGCAGGTCAAGGCCCGGCTGGACAGCGACATCGTGCTGCACCGGGAACTGACGGGAAATTACCCCTTCCTGGACGACTCGCGCCGGCTGGTGCTGGTGACCGGACACCGGCGCGAAAATTTCGGCGCGCCGTTCGAGCGCCTGTTCACGGCGCTGAGAACGCTCGCGGACCGCAATCCCGACCTGCAGTTCGTCTATCCGGTGCACCTGAACCCGCGTGTGCGTGCGCCCGTGCAGGCGATCCTGAGCGGGCATCCGGACATCCACCTGATCGAGCCACAGGAGTACCTGCCTTTTGTGTACCTGATGTCGCGCGCGCATCTGATCGTCACGGATTCCGGCGGCATCCAGGAAGAGGCGCCCGCACTGGGCAAGCCTGTGCTGGTAACACGCGAGACCACCGAGCGTCCCGAAGCCGTCGCCGCGGGCACGGCGCGGCTGGTCGGCTCGGACCCGGAGCGCCTGATTGCCGCGGCCGAGCAGTTGCTCAATGACGCCGACGAGTATGCACGCATGTCGCGCGCACACAACCCCTTTGGCGATGGCCGGGCCAGCGAACGCATCGTGCTTGCGCTGCAGGGCGGTGCGCAGGACAGCGGCACGCGCGTCGGCCTTGCCGCGGGCGTGGCCAGCCCGTAGCGCAGACCAGGTCCGCGCCGACCGGCACAACCCCTTCTACACGCACAATTCGCGCAGCCACGCTTCGGCCGCGGCCGGCCTGGTTGCTTACCGCAGGAGCAACGCAATGAAGCGCTCACGTATTGGAATGGCCGCAGTCGTCGCCCTCGCCGCTGCGCTGGCTTTGCCGGCGGCCCGGGCCGCGCTGACCGAGGAAGCTGCGGCGGCCGTGGCCGGCAGCCCGCTCTACCTGCCGGCCAGCCCGGCGAATCCCGGCGGGCTGGCGGGCTACCAGCATGGCAGCCAGCTTGATTTCACGTTCGAAGCCCATGCGCCGAGCAAGAACAGGGCGCTGAAGGACAAGCTGACGAAGAAGGTCCTGAGCAACGCCGTGGCGGGCCCCCGCGTGCGGACCGGGTCCTACACGCTGGCCCCGGCGCCCGACGCCGAGCCGGACTGATCCCCGGCAGTGCCGTGGCGCCTCGCCGCCGCATCGCCTGACGTGCCCTGCCGCAACCGCGCGGCTGCGCCCGGCAAGACCGCTTCTACATACCTCGCGCTCGGAGAAGACCATGTCCAACCCACTGTACGCGTTGCTGCAACGGCTGCGAAATGGCCGCCTCATGCTGCTGATGGTATTGGCGGCGCTGTCCCTGGCCATGCCCACCGCGGCGCGCGCCGCCACCAACCAGATCGCGCTGCTGGTGCCAGACGGCATGGCGCTGCCCGATGCGCGCGTCTCGGCGTGGCAGGACGCAGCGCTGGAAGAGGGGCTGAAGCTCACCGTCATCAGCGACAGCCAGTTGCTGCAGGGCATCACCCCGGCACAGTTCCCCGGCGTAATCCTGCCCGACCAGGTGCATGTGAATGCCAGCGACGCGCTGATCGCCGCGCTGGAGAGCTACACCAGCCTCGGCGGCAAGGTCATGCTGGTATATGACTTCGGCGCGCTGACCACCACGGGCTTCTACGCGCCGCAAAAAAGCCGGCTCAGCAACCTTGCCGGCGTCGACTACGTGCTTTATGACTCCCTGCTCGGCAATATGATCGGCCTGGGGCCGGTCACGGGCCTGGGCAGCACGCTGCGGAGCATCCAGGTGCCGCCGGGCAAGTCGATGCGGTGGTCCACCGCCAGCACCACCGATCCGGTCGAGGGCATCTCGGGCTATGTCTATGGCTTTTTGACCTATCCCAGCTTTGTCACCCAAGGCAGCTATTCCGGCTCGGCACTGCTGACCTCGCCGAACTTCGGGCTGGTGGCCGGCCTGCGCAACTTCGGCACGGGCAGCGTGCTGTTCGTCAACCTGCCGCTGTCGTACCTCAAGGGCCAGACCGACGGCATGCTGATGCACGGCTTCCTGCGCTACTTTGCCGTCAACCTGATGAAGCTGCCGCGGCTGTCGGCACAGCCCAAGGGACGCGCCGGGCTGGTGCTGAACATGCATTTCTGCGCCGGCGACCAGATCGCGCCCGCGCTCAAGCTCAAGAACTGGGGCGTCTTCAACAACGGCCCGTTCTCCGTTTCCGTGACCGCGGGACCGGACCAGGTCACCTTTGGCGATGGACTCGGCATCAAGCTGTCGCAGAACACCACGGCCCAGCAGCTGCTGCTGTTTCTGCAATCCAAAGGCCACAAGATCGGCAGCCATGGCGGATGGATCCACGACTACTGGGGCGCCAACGCCAGTGAAGGCAACCAGGCCACGTTCCAGCAGTATCTGGAGCTCAACAAGCAAAGCGTCGAAGCGGTGACAGGCAGGCCGGCCGTCGAATATGCCGCGCCCGAAGGGAACACGCCGCCATGGTCGGTCGACTGGCTGGAAGCCAACGGCAATACCGGCTACTACTTCCTTGGCCACACCGGCATGGCGCCGACGCGCAGCTACCGCAACGGCGTGCTGAGCAACCAGAACATCCGCGCCTTCCCGGTAATGCCGTTCGGCCAGTATGCGACGTTCGAGGAGTTCGAGGAGTTCAACGTGCCCGCGGGCAGCGTCACCGCCTGGTACCGGCAACTGATCGACTTCGTGGTCAAGAACCGCACCAGCCGGCTGATCTACATGCACCCCCTCGGCGCCCAGGATTATCCGACTGTACTGAGCGCGCTGTTCAACCGCGCCACGACGCTGGCGCTGGCCGGGCAGTTCAGCTGGTACACCATGGATACGCTCTCCAGGTTCGCGCAGCGGCGCGACCAGACCAGCTGGCAGGCCACCGACAACGGCCTTACCTGGGTGTTCCAGGCCTCGCATCCGACCGACCTGACCGACATGACCTGGCTGCTGCCGCGCACGGGCTTTATCCAGCCGGTGGTCACCGGCGGCCTCGGGCTCGTGACTTTCGATGCCAACAACTGGATCGTGACTTCGCTGGGCGGGACCTCGCTGACGTTTGTCGCCAGCAAGCTCTGATGCGCCGGACCGCAAGGCACGGCCCGCCTGCCCGCGCGCATCACGACGCAGCGACAGGCGCGCCGCGCCGCGTGTTAACCATAGACTGAAGGGTCGTCGTCATGCGCCTGGCCTGTCGCTACTTGCCACTGCTGTGCGGATGGCTTGCATGCAGCGCCTCCGTGCCGCTGCAGGCTGATCCCCTGATCGCTCAGGCCGGCGCCGCGCAGACCACCCCCGGCGCCATGACCGGGGCCATGGCGGACAATTTGTACGACCCCGGCGCGCAATCCGTGGCGCTGGCGATGGCCTACGTCGACACCATGTCGTCCCATGGGATGTCCGCCGATACGCTGGAGCCAGCCGCCCCGCCCGCGCGCACCTGGCCGCCGGCCCCGGCGGGCCAGCCACCGGCGCAGGCTGGCGGGCACGCCCTGGTCGCGCTGCTGACCACCCTGCTGGCGCTGATCGTGGTCCTGGTGGTGTTCTATGCCGTGCGGCACTACGTGTTCACGCTGAACCGCCTGTTTGGCAAGCAACGCCACCCTTACCTCGACATCGATATCGCCGACTGGCCGATGCTGACGGTGATGGTCGCCGCGCACAACGAAGAAGCCGTGATCGCCGGCTCGCTGGCATGCCTGCTGCGCGCCGACTACCCCAGCGAGCGCCTCACCATCATGCCGGTCAACGACCGCTCCACCGACCGCACCCGCGAGATCATCGACGCGGTGGTGGCGCAGCACCCGGGACGCATCACGCCGTTCCACCGCAGCGGCGGCAAGCCTGGCAAGGCCGCCGCGCTGAAGGATGCGTGCGAGACCGTGACCAGCGAAATCATCGTCGTCTTCGATGCCGACTACCTGCCGCCGATCGGCTTGCTCAAGCAACTGGTGGCGCCTTTCTTCGATCCCGAAGTGGGCGCCACCATGGGGCGCGTGGTGCCGATGAACCTCGGCAGCAACCTGCTGACGCGCCTGCTGGACCTCGAGCGCTCCGGCGGCTACCAGGTCGACCAGCAGGCGCGCATGAACCTGGACCTGGTGCCGCAGTATGGCGGCACCGTGGGCGGCATCCGCATGCGCGCGCTGCGCGCCGCCGGTGGCTGGCACGACGATGTGCTGGCCGAAGACACCGACCTGACCTACCGCCTGCTGCTGGCCAACTGGAAGACCGTCTACCAGAACTGGTCCGAATGCTATGAAGAAGTGCCCGAGAGCTGGGCCGTGCGCGTACGGCAGATCAAGCGCTGGACCAAGGGTCACAACCAGGCGCTCTACCGGCACGCCGCGAGCATGGCGCGCTGCCGCGACCACGACCTGCTCGAGCGGGTCGACGGCCTGGCGCTGCTGGGCATCTACATGATGGCGCCGGTGATGCTGGCCGGCTGGCTGCTGGCCATCCTCCTGTTCTATGCCGGCGGACTGCCGCTGCTGGGCGAGACCCTGATCCTGTTCGCACTGATGTCTTACGGCACGCTCGGCAATTTTGCCGCGTTCTTCGAGATCGCCGCCGCGGTGTACCTGGACGGCAGCCGCGCCCGCATCTGCCTGCTGCCGTTGAATTACTTCGGCTTCCTGGTAAGCGTGCTGGCCGTGTCGCGGGCCATCGCCGACCAGGTCCTGCTGGACCCGCTGCTGCGCCGCGAGATGCGCTGGGACAAGACCACACGCTACCGGCGGGGGGGTTGAACGTGTGGCCCCTGACGCTTGCGTTGCTGACCTTGCTGGTGCTGGCGCTGCCGCTGGCGCCGGCACTGCTGGAATGGCGCCGGCAACGCGATATCGGCCCGCTGCCCATCGATGGCGAACACACCCTGGATGTCGGCGCCGTGGCGGCGGGCTTGCGCGCGCAACTGGCTGCGCAGCCGGCGCGCCCCGGGCAAGCGGGCATGGCGGCGGCAGAGCTTTCGCTGGAGCCGCTGGTCCGCGTGCACGGCACCTTCGTGCCGACCCCGGCCGAGGCGGCAGCCGGGCTGTGCGCCCGCACCATCGTGGGCGCCGAAGCCGTGCTGCTGCCCAGCGATTATGCCTTTTCCCGCGACATCTACGGCCGGCGCAGCATCCGCACCGGGCAGCGCAATCGCCTGCAGGGACTGCTTTCCGACGGCGTCATCATCCTGGGCGCAGGCAGCGAGCTGGAGCGCTGGGCCCACGCCGGCCATGTTTACGCGGCCGAACGCTGCCGCCTGCTCGGCCCGGTGGGCGCGCTGCACGCGATCCGGCTGGAGGACGGCTGCCGCTTCGCGTCGGTGAGCGCGCCCGTGGTCCGTTTCGGACGCGCCGGCATCAAGCGTCCCGGCGCGATCCATGGCACTGCGGCCGGTCCGTGCGCACGATCGCCGGCGGGCGAGATCGCATCCGCCGAAGCGAGGGACGGCCGCTGGCTGGTGATGCACGACTTCACCTTCCCCGCCAACGCGCTGTACCGCGGCGACCTGGTGGTCCATGGCAACCTGTGGCTGGGCAGCGGCGCCCACATTGCCGGCAGCGTCAAGGCGAGCGGCAGCATCCGCCTGGAAGCCGGCGCCGTCATCGATGGCGCCCTGATTGCCGGGGCTGTCATCTCGATGGAGCGCGCCTGCGCCGTCGGCGGCCCGGTCGCCGCCGAACGCGAGGTCAGGCTGGCGCCGTTCTGCGTCATCGGCGCGCCGCAGCGGCACACCACCGTGGTGGCGCCGGTGCTGCTGGCGCGCGTCGGCGCCACGGTCCACGGTGCCGCGTCGGCGCTCGAGCTCGGCCGCGTGGAATCGGATTGCGAAGCTGCCACGGCCAAGGACCAGCCATGCCCGCCATAAACGCCCTGTTCACCCTGATGCTGGCGCTTGCCACGCTCCTGCCCGCCCATGCAGCCGCCGCCGAGCTCGCGCTGCCGGGCTACCAACGGGCCGACGGCGCGATCACGACGTATTTCGGCGGCGACTCGATCGACCCGTATTTTGCGGCCAAGGCCCTGCTGGCGGCGCAGGATGCCGGCATGGCCACCACGACCGCGGCCGGCAACTGGATCGCCTGGCAACTGCCACGCCAGCACGGCGACGGCCGCTTCGACCGCTATTGCCTCAAGGGGCAACGTTTTGCCGCCTGCCAGCCCGCCGATGCCGACGACGCGCTGATGGCGGCCTGGATGGAATTGCTGGTTCGCACCGCCCCTGCCAGGGGCATGCCGCCCGCGTGGCAGGCCAGCTTCGACAAGGCCAGCCGCTACCTCGACACGCTGCGTGACCGCCGCACCGGCGTCTATCAGATCTCGTCCACGCTGCCGGTGGCGCTGCTGATGGACAACGTGGAAGTCTCCAGCGCGTTCAAGGCGGTCAGCCGCTACCGCGCGCGGCTGGGCGACAGCAGCGGCGCCCTGGCCTGGGCACGCCAGGCCGAACAGCTCGACCAGGCCATCCTGCGCGTGTTCTGGCGCAAGAACGGCTTCCTGGTGAGCACCCAGCCGCGCGAGCGCAGCGAGTTCTATCCCGATGCAGTGGCGCAGATCTTCCCCATCCTGGCCGACATCCAGGCGCCTGGCCGACCGCATGCCAGCGCCTACCGGGCGTGGATGACCACGCATCGCTTCGCCTGGCTGCAGATGTCCGAGGTGGACTTCCCTTGGGGCCTGGTGGCGCTGGTGGCCGACAAGATGGGCGACGCCGACGCCATCACCTGCTGGCGCGTACGCGCGAACCAATTCCGCCACGGCCGGCACTGGAACGTCCTGGAAGAGGCGCTGTTTCTGGCCTTCGAGTCCAGGCTCACGCCGGCGCAGGCGCTCGCGCCGCCGCCGGCGAGCCTGCGCTGCCGCTAGCACGGCTAGCGCAGGGGGCGCGGGGCAGCAAAGCAACAGGCCCGCGCGCCCGCGCAGCATTTCAGAGATGCAACACACCACCAAAATGACGAGGCATGGCGGATCGACGCATCGCCCCGGTCCGGTGTATGGTGCAAACGCTGCTGCTGCATGGGCGGGTCGCCGACGACCGCCCCCCGGCATTACCCACAGGCACGACAGGAGGCAACGTGAAGCTACCGGACGCCAGTCACTTCGGTGCACAGTCCCTCGCCTGCCTGCTGGGCATGCTGGCACTGGCGGCTTGCCCGCACGCCCGCGCGCAGGCCGAGGCGACCGCACCCCGGACCTTCGCCCCGTTGATGACGGGGTTCATCGAAGGCGGCCTGGGCCATGCCAACCTGAGCGGCAACAACGCCAGCTGGAACGACCAGTATCTGCGCGGCGGCATGCACCTGTCGGACAAGGACTACGTCACCGGCGAAATCAGCCACCAGCACCACTTTGGCGACCAGGGCACCTTCTTCGGCCTGGGCTACACCCGCGACTTCAACGCGGACTGGTACGGCTTCCTGAGCGCCGGCACCAGCACGGGCGGTTTTTTCCTGCCCGAGTTCCGTGTCGACGGCATGCTGTTCCGCAAGTTTCTAGAGAAAAGGAACCTGGTGGCCAGCGCCGGCTTCACCTACTACCGCGCCAGGGAAATCTATACCGACAAGACCCTGCTGCTCGGCCTGACCTACTATTTCGACGCGCCGTGGATCGTGCAGTTCGGCGCGCGGCTCAACCGCAGCGACCCGGGCAACGTCCGCTCCAGCCGCGGCGTGGCAGCCATTACCTACGGTCGCGACAAAGACCAGTACATCACGCTCAAGTACGACGGCGGCCGCGAAGCCTACCAGCTCACCGGCGCCCAGTCGCTGCTGAGCGACTTCACCAGCCACGAGGTCACCCTCAACTGGCGCAAGTGGTTCAACAAACGCTACGGCATGAATTTGCGCGCCATCTATTACGACAACCCTTCGTACCGGCGCAAGCAGGCCGAGATCGGCTTCTTTATCGAGTTCTGATCTATGCCGCGCCAGGCCAGCGACCCCACTGCCGAGCCGGCCGCCGCACGCGACAAGGGCGATGCACTCGGCCTGGCGACGCTGTACCACGCCCGGCAACGGTCGCTGCAGCGACTGATATTGGACCTGCCCACGCTGGCCGCGATCCCGCTGGTCGCGGCCGCCTTCAACGCGGCAGAGTGGATGCTGCGCGCGCAGCTGAGCGCGGCATGGGCGGCCGTGCTGGCGTTCTGGATCGACAAGCTGAGGCTGGACGGCACCGTGGCCGAGCGCGCCGTACCGCTGGGCTGGCTCAACCTGCCGCTTCCCTACATCAACGTCTCCGCCGCCGTGCCCGACGCGCCGACCTGGTGGCTGACGCTGCTCGGCACGCTGGCCGCCGCGCTGCTGGCGTTGCGCCTGCGCGACCATTACCTGCCGCTGCGCTATTTCGTGCTGTTCGCGGTGTTCGTGCAGGCCACCGCGCTGCTGTTCTTCGCGGTGGCACCGGACAGTTTTCCGTATAGCGCGAGCGGCTACCTGGACAACGGCCTCAAGACCTCGTGCGGCCTGCTCTGGCTGATGCCGTGGGCGCACGCGCTGACCTATTACATCTTCCGCTTCGCGTGGTGGAAGAAGGTGTCGTTGACGCTGCTGACACTGGCATTCGTGGTGGTCGCCGTGCCGTTGCAGCTGGCGCTGCACCTGTACGTCCTGTCCTGCTGTTCGTTGCTGATGATGCCGTTGCTGTCCTTCGTACTGGGACCGACCGTGATGGTCGCGGGATGCATCGGGCTGTATGGGTGGGCCATGAGCTGGAGCCGCGCCGGCGAGCAGAACACGTAGTGCCACGGTGCCCGCCGTGGCCACGCGCAACCGGCGCACCCCACTCCGGCCGCGCCGGGCCCGCACCGGCGCCGGCGCCGGCGCCGGCGCCTGGCCGCTACGCCGCCAGCCTGAACGTCGCCACCGCCGCCTTCAGCCGCTGCGCCTGCTCCTCGAGCGAACCCGCCGCCGCGGCCGCCTCTTCCACCAGCGCGGCGTTCTGCTGCGTCACCGTATCCATCTGTGTCACCGCCTGGTTCACCTGCTCGATGCCCGAGCTCTGCTCGGCCGACGCGGCGCTGATCTCGCCCATGATGTCGGTCACGCGCCTGACCGCGGCGACGATCTCTTCCATGGTCTGGCCCGACTGCGTCACCAGCATCGAGCCCTTTTCGACGCGCTCGACCGAATCGCCGATCAGCGCCTTGATCTCCTTGGCCGCGGTCGCGCTGCGCTGCGCCAGCGTGCGCACTTCGCCGGCCACCACCGCGAAGCCACGGCCCTGCTCGCCGGCGCGCGCGGCTTCCACCGCGGCATTCAGCGCCAGGATATTGGTCTGGAACGCAATGCCCTCGATCACGGCGATGATGTCGACCACCTTCTTCGACGCGCCGTTGATCTCTTCCATGGTCTCGGCGACCTTGCCCGCGACTTCGCCGCCCTTGGCGGCGATATCCGAGGCGTTGACCGCGAGCGTGCTGGCCTGGCGCGCGTTGTCGGCGTTCTGGCGCACGATGCTGGTCAGCTCCTCCATGCTGGCCGCGGTCTGCTGCAGCGACGAGGCCTGTTCCTCGGTGCGCTGCGACAGGTCGGTGTTGCCGGCGGCGATCTGGCTGGTGCCCGACACGATCGATTCGGTGCCGGCGCGCACCTGGCGCACGATGCGCAGGATATTGGCGTTCATGTCGGCCAATGCCTGCAGCAGCTGGCCGGTTTCGTCGCGGCTGTCGACGTCGATGCGGCTGGTCAGGTCGCCCGAGGCCACGGTGCGCGCCACCGCGACGGCGCGATGCAGCGGACGCGTGATGCCGATGGTGAGCCAGAACGCGAACGCAATGCCGATCCCGAGCACCACCACGCCCAGCCCGATCAGGCTGTTGCGCGCGTTGACGTAGATGCCGTTGATTTCGCGCGCGGTGGCGTCGATGCTGGCGCGCTGGATGTCGAGCAGCTTCTGGATCTCGGCCAGGTAGGCGTCGCCGGCGGGCACGAACTCTTTCTCCAGCACCTGGTTGGCTTCCTCGGTCAGCCCTTCCTGCTTGAGCTTCGTGATCTTGTCGCGCCCGTTGTTGTACGGGTCGCGCACGCTCAGGATCTTCTGGAACGCGGCCTTTTCCTGCTCGGAGCTGAGCATCGGCTGCAGCTTGTCGCGCAGCTGGGCAATGCCTTCGATCGAGGCCTTGGTCTCGGCGGCAAAGAACTGGCCCAGCGACGGGTCGGCGCTGCGCGCCACCGCGGTGGTGCGGCGCACGCTGGTGTGCATGAGGCGGTACCAGTCGCTGACCAGCCGCTCCTTGGTCAGCGGCTGCTGCATCATCGCGTGCGTGCGCTCGGCCACCTGCTGCAGGCGCAGCATGCCGAATGCCGTCATCAGCGCCGCAAGCAGCAATACCACCCCAAAACCGATGCCGAGGCGAACCCCGATACCTAGATTCTTCATGTCTTCTACCTGATTAGCATTGGTCATGGCGAAGTGCTGCCGCGCACCAAACGGCTTGGCGCAACGCTCTTCGCTCTCATCGTCCGCGGGCGGGCCGGCTCGGGCCGACGCACAGGCGGGCTATGGATGCCAACGGCAGCGGCGACGGTAACTTTAGGGTCTTCCTCGATTGACGGCCAGAAGTGTCCGGATACCGGCTATAGTGGACAGGACCCCGGCCAAAAGGCACGCCATCCCCGCCGCCGGCCGACCTGCCCGTCCTTCACCAGGAGACCCAGCATGGCCACGCCTCCCAATCCCTTCGCCGATTTCACCAGGATGATGGAACAGTTCCGCCTGCCGGGCGTGGACATGAGCGCGGTGATCGAAGCGCGCCGCAAGGACATCGAGGCCCTGTCAGAGGCCAACCGGCTGGCCTATGAAGGCATGCAGGCCATCGTGAAGAAGCAGCAGGAAATCTTTGCCCAGACCATGCAGCAGCTGCAGGCGGCTGCGCAGCAGTACGGCACGGCGGGCAACCCGGCCGAGGCCATGGCCAGGCACAGCGAGTTCGTGCAACAGCAGCTGCACCAGGCGCTGGAGAACATGCGCGCGCTGGCAGAGACCGCGCAGAAGGCGCAAGCCGAGGCGCTTGCGGTGATCGGCAAGCGCGCAGAACAGAACATGAAGGAGGCTGGCGAACTGCTCCAGCCCAAAACGAAACCGCGCGGCTAGCGCCGCTCAGGCGGAACCTGGCCCACCGCCTCGACCAGGCGGGCATGCGCGGCCAGGTCCACCGGCCGGTGCTTGACCTTGGTACTGGCCGGGTGGTTGCCGAGGTAGTTGCCGTTCTTCCAGTCCTGCGCCGGCCGCACCGGCCGCGGCGCGAAGCCGCCGCCGCAGTTCGGGCAGACATTGCCGAGCAGCGCGACACAGCCCGCGCAGAAGGTGCATTCGAACGAGCAGATGCGCGCTTCGGTGGCATCCGGCGGCAGGGGCTTGTTGCAGTGTTCGCAGCCTGGTCTGAGTTCCAGCATGGTGCGTGGCTCCTTTTCTGGATGAGCGGGTCGAGACCGCCATCGTAGCCGGATTCCGCGCGGCCGGCATGGCGCCGGCCGCTGCTCCAGGTCAGATCACGCCTTGCGCCAGCATGGCGTCGGCCACCTTGACGAAGCCGGCGATGTTCGCGCCTTCGACGTAGTTGATGTAGCCGTCCGCCTTCTGCCCATGGTGGATGCAGTTCTGGTGGATGTCCTTCATGATCGCGTGCAGCTTCTCGTCGACCTCGGCATGGTGCCAGGACAGGCGCATCGCGTTCTGCGACATCTCCAGGCCCGAGGTCGCCACCCCGCCGGCGTTGCTGGCCTTGCCCGGCGCGTACAGGATCTTCGCCTCGACAAAGCGGTCGACCGCCTCCAGCGTCGACGGCATGTTGGCGCCTTCGGCCACGCAGATCACGCCATTGCCCAGCAGGGTCTCGGCGTCGTTGCCGTCGAGTTCGTTCTGCGTGGCGCACGGCAGCGCCACGTCGGCGGGCACGTGCCACGGCGTGCGGCCGGCTTCGAAGCTCAGGCCGTGGCGGGCGGCAAAGTCCGACAGCCTGCCGCGCTCTTCATTCTTGAAGGCCATGACTTCGGCCAGCTGCTCGGTGGTCATGCCCTGCGGGTAGTGCAGCACGCCGCCGGAGTCGGACAGCGTCAGCACCCTGGCGCCCAGCTCGATCGCCTTCTCGGCCGCGTACTGCGCCACGTTGCCGGAGCCGGAGATCAGCACGCGCAGGCCGTCGAAGCCGCGCCCGCGACGGTGCAGCATTTCCTGGGCGAAGTACACCGTGCCGTAGCCGGTGGCCTCCGGGCGCATCAGGCTGCCGCCGTAGGCCAGGCCCTTGCCGGTAAACACGCAGGCCGACTGGTTCGACAGCTTCTTCATCATGCCGGCCATGAAGCCGACCTCGCGCGCGCCCACGCCGATGTCGCCGGCCGGGATGTCGGTATCCGGGCCCAGGTGGCGGTACAGCTCGGTCACCAGCGCCTGGCAGAAGCGCATCACTTCACCGTCGGACTTGCCCTTGGGATCGAAGTCCGAGCCGCCCTTGCCGCCGCCCATGGGCAGCGTGGTCAGCGCGTTCTTGAAGGTCTGCTCGAAGCCCAGGAATTTCAGCACCGACAGGTTCACGGTCGGGTGGAAGCGCATGCCGCCCTTGAACGGGCCGATGGCGGAGCTGTGCTGCACGCGGAAGGCGCGGTTGACCTGGACGCGGTTCTGGTCGTCGGTCCATGCCACGCGGAACTGGATCACGCGCTCGGGCTCCACCAGGCGCTCGAGCAGGGCCTGGTCGGCGTAGCGCGGGTTGCGCTCGACGAACGGCCACAGCGTCATCATGACTTCCTTCACGGCCTGGAGGAATTCGGGTTGATTGGGGTCGCGGCGGGCAACCCCCGCCAGAAATGCTTCAAGGGAAGGAGAATTCACGGATGTCTCTTGCTGTGCTGGAGTGGCAGGATCCGGCAGCCTTGCCGGCTGGATGCCGGTCTGCGGTGCCGTCTGGCGTTGCGCCGATGGAAGGTGGGTCGCCTCCGGTTTATCGGACGGGCACGGCTGACCATGCCGATCCGACAACTCGGCACTTTAGCACCGACATGGGGCATACGACAGTCAAAACACCTGTGACAGCGGCGTCAAGGCCGCATTTTGCTGCAGGGCCGGGCGGATTTGCGTGCGATCAGCGGACAGCCCCCCTGCCTCCCCTGACCGGTTGAGACCGTCAGGCAATCAGCAGCTTGTTGCCCCGCTCCTTCAGCGCCGCGCCGAGCTCCGGTGCCGGCGCCATGTCGGTAATCACCCAGGCCGCCAGCTCGGCATGCTTGATGGTGACGCCGGTGTTGCGGCCGAACTTGGTGTGGTCGGCGACCACGCAGGCCACGTCGGCGGCCAGCAGCATGCGGCTGCGCAGCTCCGCCGCGGCGCGCGAGAAGTCGCAGATCTCGCCGCGCGGCGTGATGCCGCCGATGCCGATAAAGGCGAAGTCGGTGTGGTAGCGCGACAGCTGCTCGATGGTGTCCCAGCCGTGGGTGGCGTCTTCGTTGTCCTGCAGCTCGCCGCCCAGCACGATCACGCGGTTGCCGTTGCGCCGGCCCAGCAGCTGGGCGATGGCCAGGTCGTTGGTGTAGACCAGCAGGTTGTGGTGCCCGTGCAGCGCCTGCGCCACCGCATGCGTGGTGGTGCCGTAGTCCAGGATCAGCGAGGCACCGTCGCGCACCAGCTCGGCCGCGCGCACGCCGATGGCGCGCTTGCCCTCGGCATTGACCTGGGCGCGGGTCTGGCTATCGGGCTCGGTCCGGTCCGGCGCCAGCGCGCCGCCGTGGGTCAGCACCAGCAGCCCGCGCGTGGCCAGCGCGTTGAGGTCGCGCCGGATGGTCTCGCGCGACACGTCGAGTTCGCTCACCAGTTCGCTGATGGCCAGCGCGCCGGTCGCGGCCAGCTGGTCGAGGATGTATTTCTGCCGTTGTTCGGCGAGCACGTGGACTCCGGGAGGATCGGGGACTTGGGGGCTGATTCTAGCGCAGCCTATCCTTGGCGTGCGCAGGCACCCTGCCCTGCAAACGACCGCTGGCAGGCTCCGTCTCCCGCTTGCGGGAGCGGATTGGGGAGAGGGCCGAAGCCTCCACGAAGTGAGGGCTGTCGTGATTGCCAGCGCCGGCCCTCTCCCCCGACCCCTCTCCCGCAAGCGGGAGAGGGGCGCAAACCAGCGCCCGGGCCATGCCTTCAGTGCCTCACCCCCACGGCAACGTAATCGTCTTCAGGTTGGTAAAGCTCTTCGCCGCCTCCTGCACCCCCTCCTTGTAGCCCAGCCCCGAATCCTTGATCCCGCCGAACGGCGTCAGCTCGATGCGGTAGCCAGGCACTTCCCACAGGTTGACGGTACCCACATGCAGCGAATTGGCGATCCTGGTGAAGGCCTCGATATTGTTGGTGCAGACCCCCGACGACAGCCCGAACGCGGTGCCGTTGGAGATGCGGATGGCATCGTCCACGTCGCGGAAGGTGATGATGGGCGAGACCGGGCCGAAGGTCTCCTCGCGCACCACCGTCATCGACGGGTCGACGCGGTCGAGCACCGTGGGCGCGTAGCTGGCGCCGCTGCGCTGGTTGCCGACCAGCAGCCGCGCCCCCTGCGCCACCGCCTCGTTGACGCGGGCCTCGAACAGCTGCGCGGCCTGCTCGTCGATGACGGTGCCCATGTCGACCCCACGGTCCATCGGGTCGCCGTACTTCCAGGCGCGGGTCTTCTCCACCACCAGTTCGGTAAAGCGCGCCGCCACGGCCTGGTGCACCAGCATGCGCTTGACCGCGGTGCAGCGCTGGCCGGAGTTCTTGTACGAGCCCTGCACCGCGAGGTCGGAGGCACGGTCGAGGTCGGCGTCGTCGAGCACGATCAGCGGGTCGTTGCCGCCCAGCTCCAGCACCACGCGCTTGTAGCCGGCCTTGCCGGCAATGTACTTGCCGATCGCGACGCCACCGGTAAACGTCACCAGGTCCACCGCCGGGTGCGTGATCAGCTCGTCGGCGATCTCGCGCGGGTCGCCGGTGACCACCTGGAACATCTGCGGCGGCAGGCCGGCTTCGTACAGCAGGTCGGCCAGGTAGAACGCCGACAGCGGCACCTTTTCCGACGGCTTGAGCACCATGCGGTTGTTGGTGGCGATCGACGGCGCGACCTTGTGCGCGACCTGGTTCATCGGGTGGTTGAACGGCGTGATGGCGCTGATCACGCCCATCAGCGGCTCGCGCTGGGTCATCACGCGACGCTTCTTGCCGTGCGGCGTCAGGTCGCACGAGAACAGCTGGCCATCGTCGCGCAGCGCCTCGGTGGCGGCAAAGCCGAGCACGTCGGCGACGCGGCCGATCTCGTACAGCGAATCCTTCTTGGACAGGCCGGATTCGAGCGTGATCAGGTCCGATGCCTCCTCGGTGCGCTCGCGCAGCAGCGCCGCGGCGCGGTTGAGGATGGCGGCGCGCTCGTAACGGGTCAGCGTGGCGCGGTAGGCCTGGCCCACCTCGAAGGCGCGGCGCACGTCTTCCAGCGTGGCCTTGGGCACGGTGCCCACCAGCGATCCGTCGAACGGGTTGCGCACTTCGATCACGCGCTCGCGCACGATCTTCTGGCCGTCGATGCGCAGCGCCTCGGCGCGGAAATGGGGGCTGACGGCGCCAGCGGGAAATTGGGGGGCGTTCATGAGTCTCCTCCGGTCAATGCGTGTTCAGGCGGCGGCTCCGACCGCCGCTGCTATCCAGGCGGTCAGTGCAGGTGGTTCAGCGCGACATCGAAGATGTCGAAATTGCGCAGCACGGCCTTGCCGGGAATGCCGGCGGTGGCGCGGTTGAACACCAGCGGCACGGTCTGCTCCGACACGCCGCCGTGCGAGCGCAGCGGCGCGTCGAGGCCGGACAGGTCATGGCGGCTGCGGCTGGTGCCCAGCACCACGTGCTTGTCGCTGGTGACCACCAGGTCGCCGACGCGGTCGGGCGGCAGCTCGAAGCGCGCGCACGCGTCGGCGTTGGTCAGCACGCTTTCCACGCCCTGCAGGTCCGCCAGGCGCGCCTGGAGCGCGGCCGGGTCGGCATCGTCCGGCAGGTAGATGGTGGCGTAGGAGCCCAGCGCGCCGTGGTGGACCACGTACGGGTCGGTGATCGGCAGGATCACGCGCGCGCCGCCCTGCTCCACGCCGCGCCCCAGCCAGGCGTCCAGGTGGTCCTGCAGGTAGATCACGTTGGGTGCCTTGGTAGCCGCGTCATGCTTGGCGTTCATGCCGTGGTCGGCGGTCAGCGCCACCACGCAGCCGAGCTGGTCCAGCCGCGCCAGGTACTTGTCCATCATCGCGTAGAAGGCATTGGCGCCGTCCGAGCCGGGCGCGAACTTGTGCTGGATATAGTCGGTGGTGGACAGGTACATCAGGTCAGGGCGGCGCGTTTCCATCAGGCGCACGCCGGCGGCGAAGACAAACTCAGACAGCTCCGCGCTATAGACGTCCGGCACCGGCATGCCCACCAGTTCGAGCACGCCGTCGATGCCGTTCTCGGCCATGGTGGCCTGGTCGGCCTTCTCCGACGAAAAGCAGATGCCGCGCATGCCGTGGCCCAGCAGCCGGCGCAGCTTGTCCTTGGCGGTGACCACCGCGACGCTGGCGCCGGCCTCGGCAAAGGCAGCCAGGATGGTGCCGGCGCGCAGGTACTTGGGGTCGTTCATCATCACTTCCTCGCCGCGCCCGCCGTTGGCGCTGCGGTCAAAGAAGTAATTGCCGCAGATGCCGTGCACCGCCGGCGGCGCGCCACACACAATGGACAGGTTGTTGGGGTTGGTGAAGGTCGGCACCACGCACGCGCCGCGGAAGGCCGAACCCGCCTCCAGCAACCGCTTCAGGTAAGGCGCGCGGCCGCTGGCCGCGGCGGCTTCCAGGTAATCGAACTCGCAGCCGTCGACGCAGACCACCACGACGGGCTGCTGCATCCAGCGATAGCTGCGCTGGTTGACGGTAATGGTGCGGGCGTTGGTATCGGGCATGGTCGGTTCCTGTGCGGGATCGCGGTCGGTAAGGCGGTAGCCGGAGGGATTTCGGTCAGGCTGGGTCGGTTTCAGGCGGCGTCATCGGTGGTGCCGGTGCCGGGGCCCGCCGGGGCCACCGCGGCATGCATGCGTGCGCGGCCGCGCTCGACGTGCTCGCGCATCAGGCGCGCGGCCAGGTTGCCGTCACGCGCGGCAATCGCCGAGACGATGGCGCGGTGCTCGCGGGTGGAATCGGGCATGGCGGCGTGGCTGCGCGACAGCGCCTCGCGCCGGAACAGCGTCAGTTCCTTGACCAGGCGCCGGTAGGTCTCGAGCAGCTTGCGGTTGCCGGCCAGCTCGACCATGCGGTCGTGGAAGGCCAGGTTCAGCCGCGTGTATTCATCGACATCGCGCGCCTGGCTCGCCGCGTCGAGCGCCTCCACCAGGGCGCGCAGTTCGCGCAGGCTCTCGGGCGTGATGCGGGCGGCCAGCTGCCGGCCGATGAATTCGTCCAGCACCGCGCGCAGTTCATAGATCTCATCGGCTTCCTCCACCGAGATCGCGCGCACGTACACACCACGGTTCTTCTCGGTGCGCAGCAGGCCGGCCTGCTCCAGCGCACGGAAGGCCTCCCGCACCGGGCCGCGCGAGACGTTGAGCTGGCCGGCGACTTCGATCTCGTTGAGCTTGGCGCCGGGCGCCAGTTCGCCGGACATGATCCGCAGTTCCAGCTCGCGCTGCACCAGGGTGGTCAGCGACTGGCTCTGCAGGATGGTGATTTCGCTCGCCAGCGGAGCTTGGCGTGACATGAACACTCCCGTTTGTGACGGATTCAGCAGTATCGAAAATCCTTGTTGCCATTAAAGCAAGCGGTTTGTATATTGTCAACAATCAAGACATCGGCGCAGTCGGATGGGTGACGAAGCAAGCGCCAGAAGCCGGGCACATGTCTTGCAAGTGTTGTAGCACAAGGGTTCTACGGTGATTCGATGTTGTGCAGCACGCCCCGTGACATTGCAACAGATTCACCACATTGACACATTTCTCCACCTACAATGCCGGAAGGAGTCCCCATGCAACCGTCCTTCACCACCACCCTGCGCACCGCCGCCGCGCTGTTTGCGCTAGCCGCCTCCGGCACCGCGCTGGCGCAGAAGACCACCCTCACCGTCTATACGGCGTGGGAAACCGAGACCCTCAAGCCTTATGCCGAGGGCTTTGCCAGGGTCGCGCCCGATATCGAGCTCAAATACGTGCGCGACTCCACCGGCGTGATCACCGCCAAGGCGCTGGCCGAGAAAGCCAACCCGCAGGCCGACGTGATCGCCGGGCTGGCGGCGTCGAGCCTGGAACTGCTCAAGCAGGAAGGCATGCTGGTGCCCTACACCCCCAAGGGCTTCGAAAAGCTGACGCGCGACTACAGCGACAAGGCCACGCCGCCTTCCTGGGTAGGCCTGGATGTCTGGGGCGCGACCATCTGCTTCAACACCATCGAAGCCAAGAAGCGCAACCTGCCGCGCCCCGAAACCTGGAAGGACCTGGCCAAGCCGGTCTACAAGGGCGCCATCGTGATGCCCAACCCGGCTTCGTCCGGCACCGGCTTCCTCGACGTGACCGCGTGGCTGCAGCTCTACGGCGAGCAGGAAGGCTGGAAGTACATGGACGCGCTGCACGAGAACATCGCGCAGTACACGCATTCCGGATCCAAGCCGTGCAAGCAGGCCGGCTCGGGCGAGTTCCCGATCGGCATCTCGTTCGAGTTGCGCGCGCACAAGACCCTGGCCGCGGGCGCGCCGATCGAGATGATCTTCCCCAAGGAGGGCCTGGGCTACGACATCGAGGCCGCCGGCATCGTCAAGGGCACCAGGAAGATGGAGGCGGCGCAGCGCTACCTGGACTGGCTGGCCAGCAAGGAAGCCAACCAGCTGTTCGCCAAAGACTGGGCCATCGTCGCCTACCCGGGCGTGGCGAGGAAGGTCGAGACCATCCCCGCCAACTACGAGCAGATGCTGGTCAAGAACGATTTCGGCTATATCGCCAAAAACCGCGAGCGGGTGCTGACCGAATGGCAGAAGCGCTATGCCAGCAAGTCGGAGAAGCAGCCCTGAGCGCCTGAGCGCCGTTTTGTACCGGCGCCGCCGGCCCGCCTTGCGGGCCGGCGGCGGCGGGATCCCCCAACAGAACACACCAGGCCCCACGCCATGCAGACCTCCACTTCCACGGCCGAGACCTACCTCAGCCTGAAAGGCATCCACAAGCGCTTCGGCGGCAGCAGCGGCGCCTTCGTCGCCCTGCACAATATCGACCTCGACGTGCGCCAGGGCGAGCTGCTGTGCTTCCTGGGCCCGTCGGGCTGCGGCAAGACCACGCTGCTGCGCATCATCGCGGGGCTGGAATCGCAGAACGCCGGCACCATCCACCAGGGCGGGCGCGATATCTCCAAGCTGCCGCCGATGGAACGCGACTACGGCATCGTGTTCCAGTCCTACGCGCTGTTCCCCAACCTGACCGTGGCCGACAACGTCGCCTACGGCCTGGTCAACCGGCGCATGCCGCGCGACCAGCGCCGCGCGCGCGTGGCGGAACTGCTCACGCTGGTGGGCCTGCCCGATCGCGGCAGCCAGTACCCGGCGCAACTGTCCGGCGGCCAGCAGCAGCGCGTGGCGATCGCGCGCGCGCTGGCCACCTCGCCCGGCCTGCTGCTGCTCGACGAGCCGCTGTCGGCGCTCGACGCGCGCGTGCGGGTGCGGCTGCGCAGCGAGATCCGCGCGCTGCAGCAACGGCTGAACATCACCACCATCCTGGTCACACACGACCAGGAAGAAGCGCTGTCGATGGCGGACCGCATCGTGGTGATGAACCAGGGCGCGATCGAGCAGGTCGGCACCCCGGCGCAGGTCTACCAGCGTCCGGCCACGCCGTTCGCGGCGGACTTCGTCGGCAAGACCAACATGCTGGGCGCGCGCGTTTGCGGCGACGGCGAGCTGCACCTGGGCGGCGTGCGCATGCGCTGCGCCGCGCCGGCAGGCTGCTGCCCCGACGAGGACGTGCAGGTGTTCTTCCGCCCCGAAGACGTCTGCGTGCGCGGCATCGAACAGCATGGCCCCAACGTGCTGGAGGCCACCGTCGACAAGATCGAATTCCTCGGCGCCTTCTCGCGGCTGACGCTGCGGCTGCCCGACGCCGCGCCCGCGGCAGCTGGGGTCCCCGCCGCGCACGGTGGCGCGCTCTATGCCGACCTCTCGCTCAATGACCTGCACGAGCTGCGCCCGCACACCGGCGACCGGCTGCGCCTCGCCATTCCCGCTGACCGTATCCGCATCTTCCGCCACGCATGCGCATGAGCCTCACTGCGGCGCCGGCCACCACGTCTGCCTCCCTGCCGGCTACCGACACCCTAGCCCCCGCCTCGGCCAGCGCGCCGACCGGGCCCGTCAACCCTGGCGCGCAGCCCTCGCCGCAGGCATCGCCGATCTCGCCGGCGCTGGTCGCCACCGCGGTGCGCGCGCACTGGACCGATCGCCTGGCCCACGTGCTGCTGGCGCTAGCCGCGCTGGCGCTGGCCTGCTTCGTGCTGGCGCCGATCTTGATGATCCTCGCCAAGAGCGTGCAGAACCGCGACGGCACCCTGGCGGGGATCGCGCACTTCCGCGCCTACTTCGAATCGCCCGCGCTGCTGCGATCGGTGTGGAACAGCCTGTGGGTATCGGCGCTGGCCACCTGCATCACGGTGCCGCTGGCGTTCGGCTTTGCCTATGCGCTCACGCGCAGCCGCATCGCCTGCAAGGGCCTGCTGCGCAACCTGGCACTGATCCCGCTGCTGGCGCCCTCGTTGCTGGCGGCGATCTCGTTCATCTTCTGGTTCGGCAACCAGGGGCTGTTCAAGCCGTGGATGGGCAGCACGCAGATCTACGGGCCGCTGGGCATCGTCGCGTCGCTGGTGTTCGCCACCTTTCCGCATGCGCTGATGATCCTGATCACGGCGCTGTCGCTGACCGATGCGCGGCTGTATGAAGCCGCCGATGCGCTGGGCACCTCGACCGTGCGCAAGTTCTTCACCATCACCGTGCCGGGCGCGCGCTACGGGCTGGTCAGCGCCGCCATGGTGGTGTTCACCTATGCGATCTCGGACTTCGGCATCCCCAAGGTGATCGGCGGCAACTTCCATATGCTGGCGACCGACATCTACAAGCTGGTGATCGGCATGCAGGACTTCTCGCAGGGTGCGGTGGTGTCGCTGATGCTGCTGGTGCCGGTGGCCGTGACCTACTGCGTCGACGCGCGCGTTCAGCGCCGCCAGATGGCGCTGATGTCGGCGCGCTCGGTGCCCTACGTGCCGCGCCGCAGCCCGCGCTTCGACCTGGCCATGGCGGTGTTCTGCTGGCTGATGGCGGCGCTGATGCTGGCGGTGATGGGCATGGCGGTGTACGCGTCCTTCGTCAAGCTGTGGCCGTATAACTTTTCGCTGTCGCTGAACCACTACCGGGTCGGGCTGGTCGAGGGCGGCGTGGTCGATTCCTACCTGAACAGCCTGCGCATGGCGGGCCTGGCCGCGGTGATCGGGCCGGTGTTCATCTTCGCCACTGCCTACCTGCTGGAGAAGACCCGCGGCCTGGACTGGCTGCGCGGCTTCGTGCGGCTGATGGCGGTGCTGCCGATGGGCGTGCCGGGGCTGGTGCTGGGGCTGGGCTACATCTTCTTCTTCGTGCCGCAGGCCAACCCGCTGCACGGGCTGTACCAGACCCTGGGCATCCTGGTTCTGGTGACCATCGTCCACTACTACGCGTCGTGCCACCTGACCGCCGTGACCGCGCTCAAGCAGCTCGACAGCGAGTTCGAGGCCGTGTCGGCATCGCTCAAGGTGCCGTTCTACAAGACCTTCTTCAAGGTCACGGTGCCGGCCTGCCTGCCCGCCATCCTGGAGATCTCGCGCTACCTGTTCATCAATGCCATGACCACGGTCTCGGCGGTGGTGTTCCTGTACGGCGCCGACACCAAGCTGGCCTCGGTCGAGATCGTCAACCTGGACGAGTCCGGCGACATCGGCCCGGCGGCGGCCATGGCCACGCTGGTGGTGCTGACCTCGGCCGGCGCCTGCCTGCTCTATTACCTGCTGCAACGCGTGCTCGATTGCAAGACCCAGGCCTGGCGCCAGGGCCAGGGCAACGACTGACCTTCCCTTTCCACGCCTTCCCAATCAGGAGTTCAACATGATTCGCGGCAATGACCCGATCCTTCTGACCCCCGGCCCCCTGACCACCTCGCTCGCCACCAAGCAAGCCATGCTGCGCGACTGGGGCTCGTGGGACGCCGCCTTCAACACCATCACGCGCAGCCTGTGCGACGACCTGGTGCGCATCGCCCACGGCGAAGGCACCCATGTGTGCGTGCCGATGCAGGGCAGCGGCACCTTCTCGGTGGAAGCCGCCATCGCCAACGTGGTGCCGCGCGACGGCAAGGTGCTGGTGCCGCAGAACGGCGCCTATTGTCAGCGCATCCTGAAGATCTGCAAGGTGCTCGGCCGCGCCAGCGTGGAACTGCCGATCCCGGAAGACCAGCCCGCCTGCGCCGCGCTGATCGAGGAAGCGCTGCGGCGCGACCCGTCGATCACGCACGTGGCGCAGGTGCACTGCGAGACCGGCGCCGGCGTGCTCAACCCGCTGCAGGACATCGCGCTGCTGTGCCAGCGCCTGGGCAAGGGCCTGATCGTCGATGCCATGAGCTCGTTCGGCGCGATCGAGATCGATGCCCGCACCATGCCCTTCGACGCGCTGGTGGCCGCCACCGGCAAGTGCATCGAGGGCGTGCCCGGCATGGGCTTCGTGCTGGTGAGGAAAGACGTGCTCGAAGCCAGCCAGGGCAACAGCCACTCGCTCGCGCTCGACCTCTATGACCAGTACGTCTACATGCAGAAGACCACGCAGTGGCGCTTCACCCCGCCCACGCACGTGGTGGCGGCGTTCCGCGCGGCGCTGGACCAGTTCCTGGAAGAAGGCGGCCAGCCGGTGCGCGGCGCGCGCTATCGCCGCAATTGCGACACGCTGGTAACGGGCATGGCCGCGCTCGGCTTCCGCACCTTCCTGCCGGCGGCGGTGCAGGCCCCGATCATCGTCACCTTCCACGCACCGGCGGATGCGCGCTATGACTTCAAGACCTTCTACGCCAAGGTGCGCGAGCGCGGCTACATCCTGTATCCGGGCAAGCTGACCCAGGTGGAAACCTTCCGCGTCGGCTGCATCGGCGCGATCGACGACAACGAAATGCGCAACGTGGTGACGGCGATCGGCGAGGTGCTGCGGGAGATGGGGATCGAGATGCAGGCGCAGCTGGCGGAGGCGGCTTGACAGGTTGAGCGTCCCCCATCGCGCCAGCAGCAAGCTCCCCTCTCCCGCAAGCGGGAGAGGGGAGAAAACAAGCGGGTTCGCGAAACATGCCGACGCAGCAAACCACAAGAACCAACCACCCCCTTCATGTCCCTCCCCCCCGATTTCCACGGCCTCGCCTTTGCTGCCGTGATGCTGTCGGCGCTGATGCATGCGTCGTGGAATGCCATCGTCAAGATCGGCGGCGACCGGTTGTCGTCGATGGCGCTGATCGACACCTTCTGCCTGCTGGTGGCGCTGCCGTTCCTGTTCGTGGTGCCGATGCCGGCACCGCAGGTATGGCCGTTTCTGCTGGCCACGGTGGCGCTGGAGGTGGTCTACAAGCTGTCGCTGGTGGCCGCCTACAACCGCGGCGACTTCAGCCAGGCCTATCCGCTGATGCGCGGCTCGGCGCCGATGATGGTGGCGATGCTGCTGTTGCTGACCGGCAGCGAACGGCTGGGCCCCGGCGGCTATGCCGGCATCGCGCTGATCTGCTGCGGGCTGGTCAGCCTGGTGCACTGGCGCCGGCAGGCGCCCGACCTGCTTGGCTTCGCGCTGCTGGCGGGGGCCTGCCTGGCGGGCGGCACCGTGATCGACGGCACCGCGGTCAAGCGCCATGGCGAGGTGCTGACCTACATCGTCTGGCTGCAGGCAATGTCGCATGTGTTCATGCCTGGCTATGCCTTTGCCCGCCGCGGTACGACGCTGCTGGCGCTGCTGCGTACGGAATGGAAGCGCGCCGGCATCGGCGGCATCAACCGCGTCGGCTCGTATGCGCTGATGCTGTGGGCCATGACCATGGCGCCGGTCGCCAAGCTGGCGGCGCTGCGCGAGTCGAGCGTGATCTTTGCCGCGCTGCTGGGGCACTTCCTGCTGCGCGAGGCCTTCGACCGGCGCCGCGTGGTGGCCACCGCGCTGGTGCTGCTGGGCATCGTCACACTGCAACTGGCGCGTTGAGGCGCTACCGGGCCTTGTTGCGTTTTGCGTTGTTTATTGGCGTTTTGTGGCATACCATGGCATTCATCCTCCATCGCCTTCGCGCCGCGCGCTGAACATCATGTCTTCTGCCCTCCCCTCCCAAACCCGCGTCGTCATCATCGGCGGCGGCATCATCGGCTGCAGCGTTGCCTACCACCTGACCAAGCTCGGCTGGACCGACGTGGTGCTGCTCGAGCAGGGCCAGCTGTCGTGCGGCACCACCTGGCACGCCGCCGGACTGGTCGGCCAACTGCGCTCACAGGAGAGCATGACGAAGCTGATTCGCTATTCCACGCAGCTCTACAGCGAACTGGAAGCGGAAACCGGCCTCGGCACCGGCTGGAAGCAATGCGGCTCGCTGTCGGTCGCGCGCACCGCCGAACGCATGACGCAATTGCGCCGCACCGCGGCAGTGGCGCGCGCCTATGGGGTGGAATGCGAGGTGATCTCGCCCGCGCAGGCCGGCGAGCTCTGGCCGGTAATGCGCACCGACGACCTGCTCGGCGCGGTCTGGCTGCCCGGCGACGGCAAGGCCAACCCGACCGACCTGACCCAGGCACTGGCGCGCGGCGCGCGCAGCCGTGGCGCCCGCATTGCGCAGGACACGAAGATCACCGCGGTCCATACCCGCGATGGCCGCGCCACCGGCGTCAGCTGGCGCAACAAGTCCGGCGACGAAGGCCGCATCGAAGCCGAGATCGTGGTCAATTGCGCCGGGCAGTGGGCACGCCAGGTGGGGCAGATGTGCGGCGTGACCGTGCCGCTGCACTCGGCCGAGCACTACTACATCGTCACCGAGCGCATTGCCGGCGTGCACCCCGACCTGCCGGTGATGCGCGACCCGGATGGCTTTATCTACTTCAAGGAGGAAGTCGGCGGGCTGGTGATGGGCGGCTTCGAGCCCGACGCCAAGCCCTGGGGCATGCAGGGCATCCCGGAGCCGTTCGAGTTCCAGCTGCTGCCCGACGACTGGGACCAGTTCCAGATCCTGATGGAAAACGCGCTGGTGCGCGTGCCGGCGCTGGAAACCGCGCAGGTGAAGCAGTTCTACAACGGCCCGGAATCCTTCACGCCGGACAACAACTTCATCCTCGGCGAGGCGCCGGAGCTGCGCAACTTCTACGTCGGCGCGGGCTTCAACTCGATGGGCATCGCCTCGGCTGGCGGCGCCGGCATGGCGCTGGCCGAATGGATCGTCGCGGGCGAGCCCACCATGGACCTGTGGCCGGTCGACATTCGCCGCTTCGCCGGCTTCAACGGCAACCAGGGCTGGCTGCACGACCGCGTCAAGGAAACCCTCGGGCTGCATTACGCGATGCCGTGGCCGAACCGCGAACTGGAGACCGCGCGCCCGTTCCGCCGCTCTGCCCTGTATGCGCAGCTGCGCGATGCCGGCGCCGGTTTCGGCAGCAAGATGGGCTGGGAACGGCCCAACTTCTTCGCGCCGCCGGGCGTGTCGCCGCAGATCGAATACGCCTTCGGCAAGCAGAACTGGGTGCCGTGGAGCGGTGCCGAGCATCGCGCCTGCCGCGAGGGCGTGGCGCTGTTCGACATGAGCTCGTTCTCCAAGTACCTGGTCAAGGGCGCCGATGCCGAGGCGGTGCTGCAGTACGTAATGAGCAACGACGTGGCGGTGCCGCCGGGCCAGACCGTCTATACCGCGATGCTCAACGAACGCGGCACGTATGAGTCCGACCTGACCGTGACACGGCTGGCGCACGACCAGTACCTGGTGGTGACCGGGTCGGCTCAGACCACGCGCGACTTCAGCTATATCGAGCGGCAGATCCCCGCGGACAAGCGCTGCGTGATCGTCGACGTCACCGGCCAGTACGCGGTGCTGGCGGTGATGGGGCCGCGCTCGCGCGAGCTGCTGCAGAAGGTGTCGCGCGCGGATTTCTCCAATGAAGGCTTTCCGTTCGGCAGCTCGCGCGAGATCGACCTCGGCTACGCCACCGTGCGCGCGACCCGCCTGACCTACGTCGGCGAGCTGGGCTGGGAACTGTACGTGCCGGTCGAATTCGCGGTGGGCGTGTACGAGACCCTGCATGAGGCCGGCCGCACGCTCGGGCTGGTCAATGCCGGCTACTACGCGATCGAGTCGCTGCGGCTGGAAAAGGGCTACCGCGCCTGGGGCCGCGAGCTGTCGCCGTCGGTCGATCCGTTCGAGGCGGGACTGTCGTTCGCCTGCAAGCTGGCCAGCGGCATCGACTTCCGCGGGCGTGAAGCGCTGCTGCGGCTGCGCCAGGCGGGCGCGCCCAAGCGGCGCATGGTGGTGGTGACGGTCGACGGCGCCAGCGATGCCATGCTGTGGGGCGGCGAGGGCGTGCTGCGAACCGGCCCCGACGGCAGTGCTCGCGCGGTGGGATCGCTCAGTTCCGCCGCCTTCGGCCATACGCTGGGCTGCCCGGTCGGCATGGCGCTGCTGGCGCGCGAGGACGGGCCGGCCGATGCGGCATGGCTGCAAGCCGGCCGCTATCACGTCGACCTCGCCGGCGCCCTGCTGCCCGCGCGCGTGCACCTGCGCGCGCCCTACGATCCGGCCTCGGCACGGCCCAAGGCCTGAACGGAAAGCCGGCGGGAAATATTCACGCCGGCTGATAACCATTATTCAACGCCCCGCCTTGAGGTAAACCCTAGGCCACGGCGACAATCGCGGGGTCAGCGCAGCCGTTCAGCGCCAGGACCATGACAACCATGCCCCGCCCCGATTCACCCGCGCCGCAGCCGTAGTGACTGGCGGCACGCCATGCCCTGCAGCGGCCGCACCATCGCGGCCGCGTCCCCTGAACACCTGAACCGTATCCGCGCCAGCCCCGGTCTGGCCCGCGGATGGCTGCCCTTGCCGCGCAATCTTGCGCAACCCCCAAGGAAATCCATGCCCAGCTTCAACCCTTCACGGCGCACCTTCCTCAAAGCCAGCGTCGTGGCCGGGGTGTCGGTCTATATCGCGCCCATCGGCGGCAAGGCTTTCGCGGCCTTGTTCGAAGACAAGATCCTGACCCCCGTGCAGTGGGACGCCAAGGCCGGCGCCCCCCGGTTCCGCATCGACGGCATCGCCAAGGTCACCGGCGCCAAGGTGTTCGCGCGCGATATCCGCTCGCGCGACATGCCGCACTGGCCGCGGCAGCAGTCGCACGCCTTCATCCTGCGCGCAACCCGGGCCGACCGCGTCTACGAAGGCTTCGACCTCGGCGTGCTGGGCGACGAGCTCAAGCCCGACCGCGTCGTCACCGCCGACGACCTGGCCCGCGACGGCGTCGCCTTCCCCGTCTTCTACGGCGAGGACATGCTGCTGCCCGCGGGCAAGACGCCCGCCTACCTGGGCCATGCGGTGGCGATCCTGATCTACCACGACTTCGCGCGCTTCCGCTTTGCCAAGGACAAGCTCAAGTTCCGCGACGACGTGATCCGCTATGGCGCCAGGACCGGCCCGCTGGAGCGCGACCCGTGGGGCACCTTCCGCTTCGTGCGCGTGGGCGGGGCCACGCCCTATGACGACGACGTGTTCTCCAGCCTGAAGCACGCGCCGGTGTTCCCCAGCATGATGCGCAAGCACCAGCCGGTCTGGCCGGACGGCAAGGACCACGGCCAGCTCGGCGAACAGGGCATGCACCACGCCGCACGAATCCGCGCGCAACTGGCAAAGCCATCCGACGACTGGCTGGTGCTGGAGCGCGAATACAACTCGCAGTCGGTCGATACCGCCGCGCTCGAGCCCGACAACGCCAACTGCTGGTACGACGCCGCCGCGCAGGCGCTGCACATGGTGGTGCCGACGCAAGGGCCGAACGAGGTCGCCGAAAGCGTGGCCGAGATGCTGGCGAAGGCCAGGGGCGCATTCCCGGTGAAGCAGGTGTTCCTGCACCCGTGCTACACGGTCGGCTACGGCTCCAAGGACCACTACAACTTCCCGTTCTATGGCCTGGTCACGGCGCTGTACGCCGACGGCAAGCCGGTGCGGCTGGCCAACGACCGCTACGAGCAGTTCCAGACCGCGATCAAGCGCCACGCCTTCAGGATGCGCTACCGCATCGCGGTGGACCGCAAGACCGGCCTGTTCCAGGCCTTCCAGGGCGACCTGAAGGCCAACGGCGGCGGACGCTCCAATTTCTCGCCGTCGGTGGCGATGGTGGGCGCCACCGCGGCGCAATCGATCTATTACTTCCCGAACAACGACCTGACCGCGGTGGCGATCGCCTCGCGCGCCGTCGACGCGGGCTCGGCGCGCGGCTATGGCACGCTGCAGAGCATGGCCGCGACCGAGATGATGGTCGACGAGTTCGCCGAGCAGCTCAGGCTCGACCCGATCGAGTTCCGGCTGAAGAACGCGCTGCGCTCGGGCATGAAGAACACGCAGGGCGCGATTCCCGCCGGGGCGATCCGCGTCGACGAGGTGCTGGAAGCGGCGAAGGCCTATCCGCTGTGGACCAACCGCGCCAGCAAGAAGGCAGAATATGAAGCCGCCCACCCCGGCCGCCGCTATGGCGTGGGCTTTGCCTGCGTGCAGAAGGACTTCGGCACCGGCGCGGAAGCGTCATTCGCCAAGGTCGAGCTGAAGGTCGACGGCAGCATCGTGCTGCATCACTCGGGCGCGGAGATCGGCACCGGCATGTCGACCTCGCAGGCCGCCGCGGTGGCGCGCTGGCTGGGCAAGCCCGCGGGCGAGGTGCGCACCTCCGTCACCGACTGGACCGACCTGCCGGTGACCACCTCCGGCGACCCCTACCTGATGAGCCAGGCCGAGCAGGACAGGCTGTCGGCCAACCCGCGCTGGTCGCCGGCCTATGCGTCGCCCGCCAGCGCCACCAACTCGGCCTACTACTTCACCCACAGCACGCGCGAGGCCGCGCGCGTGGTGTTCCTGCACGGCCTGTGGCCGGCGGCGATGGCGATCTGGAGCCAGGGCATCGGCGGCGGCCAGGCGGCCTCGCTGGTGGTGCGCGTGGAAGACGCGCGCTGGGTCGACGGCAAGCTCAGCGCCGGCGGGCTGCATGAATACCTGCCGCTGTACGAGGACGGCCCCGGCAACGGCACCTGGAACTTCAACCGCTACCACCTTCCGCGCGCCAGCGACGTCGCGGTGTGGAGCCAGACCGGCACGGTACTGCCGCCGGTCACCGAAACCGACCCGCCCAAGGGCATCGCCGAGGTGGTGATGATCCCGGTGGTGGGTGCCATCGTCAACGGCATCGCGCATGCCATCGGCCACCGCTTCACCGACCTGCCGGTGACGGCGGCCAAGATCCAGGAGGTACTGGCATGAGCATCGCCACCCAGCCCATCACGCTCAACATCAACGGCAAGGACGTCGGCCCGGTCGACGTGCCCGAAGGCCTGATGATGATCGATTTCCTGCATGAATACCTGGACCTGACCGGCTCGCGCCTGGGCTGCGGCCAGGGCATCTGCCACGCCTGCGTGGTGATCCACGACAAGCCCGACGGCACCAGCGAGGAAGTGCGCAGCTGCATCACCGGCGCGCACTGGTTCCATGGCCGCAAGGTTCGCACCGTGGAAGGCCACGGCAAGCGCAACGAGCAAGGCGAGGTGGTCGAGCTGACGCCGGTGCAGCAGAAGTTCCTGGAGCATTTCAGCTTCCAGTGCGGCTACTGCACGCCAGGCTTCGTCAACGGCGCCACCATCCTGGTGGAACAGCTCAGGCGCAAGCCGGTGCCGAAGGAACAGGTCGAGGCCACCATCACCCGGGCGCTGGACGGCCACATCTGCCGCTGCACCGGCTACGTGCGCTACTACGAGGCGGTGAAGGACGTGATCACCAGCACGCCCGGCCTGGTGCTGGACAGCGGGAGCGACAAGTGATGCAGCGCACGCCCCTGATGATCGCCACGCGCGCCGCGCTGGCAGCCACTATCGCGGCCGCGGTCATGGCCGGCTGCGGCAGCCGCACCGAAGCCATTGCCCCCGCCGCCGACCAGGCGCCGCAGGGCCGGCTTGCGCCCGCCGAACAGATCGCGCGCGGCCGCTACCTGGTGCGCGCCGCCGACTGCGCAGCCTGCCATACCGCGCCGCGGGGCGCGCCGTTCGCCGGCGGCGTGGCACTGGCCTCGCCGTTCGGCACCTTCTACGGCACCAACATCACGCCGGACAAGACGCATGGCATCGGCAACTGGAGCGCGGACGACTTCTACCAGGCGCTGCATGACGGCAAGGCGCCGGGCAAGCAGCTCTACCCGGCGATGCCGTACACCTCGTACCGCGGCCTGTCGCGCGCGGATTCGGATGCCATGTACGCCTACCTGATGCAGGTCAAGCCGGCCGCCGTGGCCAACCGCCCGCACGACCTGCAGTTCCCGTACAACCTGCGCTTCGCGCTGGCGGGCTGGAACCTGCTGTTCCTCGAGGACAAGCTGCCGGACGCTTCAAAGGGCAATTCGGCATCGTGGCAGCGCGGCCGCTACCTGTCCAACGCGCTGGGCCATTGCGCGGAATGCCACACGCCGCGCGCCGCGTTCGGCCGGCTGGACCTGTCGCAGCCGCTGGCCGGCTCCGCGCTGGCGCGCGTCGGCGCGCCGGACATCACGCCCGCCGGGCTGGCCGCGCGCGGCTGGACCGCCGCCGACCTGCAGCAGTTCTTCGCCACCGGCATCGCGCCGCAAGGCTCGGCCTTCGGCGAGATGTACCCGGTGGTGCATCTGAGCAGCCAGTACCTGAACCAGGGCGACCTGGCCGCGATGACCACCTACCTGCTCGGCGACCAGCCGCCGGCGCCGCGGCCGGCCAAGGCCATCAGCGCCGATGCCGCGCAACTCGCGCCGGGCCGCCGTCACTACGTCGCCGTCTGCGCCGGCTGCCACGGCCGCGAGGGCGAAGGCAAGCCGCACGTGGCGGTGTCGATGGCCGGCAACTCGACGGTGCGCAACGCCGACGCGCGCAACCTGATCGTGTCGATGCTCGATGGCATCGCGGCGCAGCGCTTTCCGGGCGTGGAGGCAATGCAGGAAATGCCGGGCTTTGCCGAACGCATGAGCGATGAGGAGCTGGCGCAGCTGGCCAACTACCTGCGAGCGACGTGGGGTGGGCAGCCGGCCGATGTGAAGCCGGGTGATGTGAAGGCGCTGCGCACGGCCGGGCCGGGGCATTAAAGCGCCAGCCGGTTTGCTCCCCTCTCCCACTTCGCGGGAGAGGGGTGCGCTTGCGTGAGATATCAGCAAGCGCTAACGCTGTTGCATAACCACCGAATCCGCCGAGTGTTCCAATCCTGAACACCCGCTGTCACGCACTGGCACACCTGGCCCGATTCCGCGGCCAGATCTTCGGTTTCTCCCCGGATTTCCACCCTCTCCCGCCCCGGCACACCTCTTGCGATCTGCTCCCGTGCGCACGGCCCACGCCGTGACGGCACCACACAGATCACTCGAACGGAGCGAGACATGAACATGGCGGAAATCGCCCAGCTGGGCGTCAGCAACCCCTACAAGCAGCAGTACGACAACTACATCGGCGGCCAGTGGGTGCCCCCCGCCGGCGGCGAGTACTTCGAGTCCATCACGCCGATCACCGGCAAGCCGTTCACGCGCGTGCCGCGCTCGAACCAGCAGGATGTCGACGCTGCGCTGGATGCCGCGCACGCCGCCAGGGCCGCGTGGGCGCGCACCTCCACCACCGAGCGCGCCAACATCCTGAATCGCATCGCCGACCGCATCGAAGCCAACCTGAAGCTGCTGGCCGTGGCGGAAAGCATCGACAACGGCAAGCCTGTGCGCGAGACCACCGCCGCCGACCTGCCGCTGGCGGTCGACCACTTCCGCTACTTCGCGGGCTGCATCCGCGCGCAGGAAGGCGGCATTTCCGAGATCGACGGCGACACCATCGCCTACCACTTCCATGAGCCGCTGGGCGTGGTCGGCCAGATCATCCCGTGGAATTTCCCGCTGCTGATGGCCACCTGGAAGCTGGCCCCGGCGCTGGCTGCCGGCAACTGCGTGGTGCTGAAGCCCGCCGAACAGACGCCCGCCTCGATCCTGGTGCTGATGGAAGTGATCGGCGACCTGCTGCCGCCGGGCGTGGTCAACGTCATCAACGGCTTCGGCCTGGAGGCCGGCAAGCCGCTGGCATCGAGCCCGCGCATCAGCAAGGTGGCATTCACCGGCGAGACCACCACCGGCCGGCTGATCATGCAGTACGCCTCGCAGAACCTGATCCCGGTCACGCTGGAACTGGGCGGCAAGTCGCCCAACATCTTCTTCGAAGACGTGCTCGCCGCCGACGACGCCTACTTCGACAAGGCGCTGGAAGGCTTCGCCATGTTCGCGCTGAACCAGGGCGAGGTCTGCACCTGCCCGTCGCGCGCGCTGATCCAGGAATCGATCTACGACCGCTTCATGGAGCGCGCGCTCGAGCGCGTCGCCGCGATCCGCCAGGGCCATCCGCTCGACACCGGCACCATGATCGGCGCGCAGGCGTCGGCCGAGCAGCTGGAAAAGATCCTGTCGTACATCGACCTGGGGCGCAAGGAAGGCGCGCAGTGCCTCACCGGCGGCGAGCGCAACGTGCTCGACGGCGACCTGGCCGGCGGCTACTACGTCAAGCCCACCGTGTTCGCCGGCCACAACAAGATGCGCATCTTCCAGGAAGAAATCTTCGGCCCGGTGGTCTCGGTCACCACCTTCAAGGACGAGGAAGAGGCGCTGGCGATCGCCAACGACACGCTCTATGGCCTCGGCGCCGGGGTCTGGACGCGCGACGGCGCGCGCGCGTTCCGCATGGGCCGCGGCATCCAGGCCGGGCGTGTGTGGACCAACTGCTACCACGCCTATCCGGCCCATGCCGCGTTCGGCGGCTACAAGCAGTCCGGCATCGGCCGCGAGAACCATCGCATGATGCTCGACCACTACCAGCAGACCAAGAACCTGCTGGTGAGCTACAGCCCCAACGCGCTGGGGTTCTTCTGACCATGGCAGAGCCGGGCGCCGCGCCGGCCGCGCCGCCGGTCGAGCGCGTGGTGGCAACGCCGGCCGCGCTGGCGCTGATCGCCGAGCTGGCCGCGCGGCACGGCCCGCTGATGTTCCACCAGTCGGGCGGCTGCTGCGACGGCAGCGCGCCGATGTGCTATCCCGCCGGCGAGCTGCTGCTGGGCCCGGGCGATGTCTGCCTGGGCCGGATCGGCGGCGCCGCGTTCTACATGACGCGCGCGCAGTTCGAGTACTGGCGCCACACCCGGCTGGTGATCGACGTGGTGCCGGGCGCGGGCGGGATGTTCTCGCTGGAGGGGCGCACGGGCAAACGCTTCCTGACGCGTTCCGAGCTGTTCAGCGATGCAGAGTCGGCGTGGCTGGCGGCGCAGCCGGAACCGTAATGCCGTCATCCCGTGTTACCGCGTGGTGCGATGGCGTGCGGGCCATGGATGCCCGCACGCCATCCCCGGCGGCTCAGCGTTTCTCGTCGAGCAGGTCGTTCAGGATCTCGTCGAAGGTCGCCTGGGCGTCCTCCAGCGCCTGCAGCGCCGCGTCGAAGGTCTGCAGCGCCAGTTTCGACGGCTTGCCGCTGCCCTGCGGCGGATAGTGGGCCTGCAGCGCCGTGAAGGCGACCTGCACCTGCCGCGTGGCCGCAACCACGCGCTCCATGGCCTGCGCCTCTTCGGCGCGGTATTGCTCGTGCTTCTGTTCGCTCATGCCGGTTGGCTCCCTGAAGGCGCGTCGTCTCGGTGGGGTGCGCGCGCCTGAATGAGGCATATCGTACAAGAACTGCGCCGGCCGGCTTGCGCCGCGGCCACGCCGCCGGCAAAAATAAGGTAGGCTGCGCGGCTGGGCAGCAAGGCCGGCGCACACGCGCCACGCCTGGCCGCGGCCCTTGACGAATGCCATGCCATTGACCACCCGCCGCGCGCTGGCCGCCGCGCTGATGACCGCCAGCGGCTTCGCCTGCTACTGGACCTACCTGACCCTGAACCAGGACCGGCTGCTGTTCGACGCGCGCCGGCGCCCGCCGCGCGACCTGCCCGACGGCATCATCGGCTATTCCCATCTGATCCCCGGCGGCGTGGTGCGCGGCTACATCTACCACGCGCCCGGCGACAGCGTGCGCGACCTGCTGTTCTACCTGCCGGGCCGCGGCGAAGATGTGCTCGAAACGCTGCAATACGCGCGTTGGCTGCCGGCCGGCATGGGCTTCGCCACCTACGATTACCGCGGCCTGGGCCACTCCGACGGGCGCCCGTCCGAGAGCGCGGCGGTGGCCGACGCCAGCCAGTTCCTGCTGCATGTGCGGCGCGTGTTCCCCGACACCCGCGTGCACGTGGTGGGACGCAGCCTGGGCACCGGCGTGGCGATCCAGCTGGCCGACCTGCAGGATTTCGAGAGCCTGCAGCTGATCACCCCCTACGACTCGCTGCTCGAGCTGGTGCGCAAGCGCTTTCCGCTGGTGCCGCTGCGCCAGCTGATGCGCCACCACTTCGACTCGATCTCGCATTGCAAAAAGGTCGTGCAGAGCACCAAGGTGTTGCTGGCGGCCACCGACGAAGTGGTGCCGCACGCCTGCTCGGAGCGGCTGATGGCAGCCTGGCCCGGCCCGGTGGCGCTGCAAACCGTGCCGGATACCGATCACTTCACCATCATCGAGCGCGAGGAAACCTGGTTGGCGCTGTGCGACTTCGCCCGCCAGCACAGCCAGGCGCGCCTGCGCGCGGCCGCGGTCCAGGCCGTGACGCAGCCGGCGCAACCGGCGCAACCGGCCCAGCCGGCGCCGCGGCCGGCGCCGGCCGCGCCCCCGCCGCTGCCGGTCGACCATGACGAGCTGGGCAATCCGCTGCCGCTGGCCGCCAACCGCTGAGCCGGCCGGCGGCAGCGGGTAAAATGCGGCCCATGAAAAAATTCGCAGTCAAGGCAGGCGGCGCCGCACTGGCGCTGGCTGCCGCCGGCGCCTTGCTGGCCGGTTTTGCCGCCGTGGTCAGCCTGCGCCAGCTTCCCCCCGTCGATGCGCTGCGCGACTACCGGCCCGACGTGCCGCTGCGCATCTACACCAGCGACAACGTCCAGATCGGCGAGTTCGGCAGCGAGCACCGCGAGTTCATTGCCTTCGAGCAGATCCCGAGGCAAATGGTGCAGGCGCTGCTCGCGGCCGAGGACGACCAGTTCTACCAGCACCAGGGCATCGACGTCCCCGGCCTGTTCCGCGCCGCGCTGGCCAACCTCGGCCAGGGCTACGCCCAGGGCGCTTCCACCATCACCATGCAGGTGGCGCGCGCGTTCTACCTGTCGCGCGAGAAGACGCTGGCGCGCAAATGGTACGAGATGCTGCTGGCCTGGCGCATCGACCACGCACTGCCCAAGGACCGCATCCTCGAGCTGTACATGAACCAGGTCTACCTGGGCGAGCATGCCTATGGCTTCGGCAGCGCCGCGCATGCGTACTTCGGCAAGCCGCTGGCGTCGCTGTCGCTGGCCGAGACCGCGATGCTGGCCGGCCTGCCGAAGGCGCCTTCGACGATGAACCCGGTGGTCAATTTCGCGCGCGCCAAGCGGCGCCAGGAGTATGTGCTGGGTCGCATGCTGGCGCTGGGCATGATCAGCCAGGACGATTACCGCGAGGCCCGCGCCGCGCGCCTGGCCATCAGCGACGACAGCCCCGGCAGCTTTGCCGGCCATGCGGAGTACGTGGCCGAACTGGCGCGCCAGCTGGCGCGCGAGCGCTTCGGCGACGACGCCTACACGCGCGGCCTGAACGTCTACACCACGGTGTCGTCGGTGCGCCAGACCCTGGCCTACGATGCCGTGCACGGCGGGCTGGAAAGCTACGCGCGCCGCCACCGCAAGTTCGTCAGGGATCTGTCGCAAGGGCCGCAGGCCGCGCTGGTCTCGCTCGACCCCGGCACCGGCGCGATCGAGGCCATGGTCGGCGGCGCCGATTTCACCGCCAACCGCTTCAACCACGCCACCCAGGCGCTGCGCCAGCCCGGCTCCACCTTCAAGCCCTTTGTCTATGCCGCGGCGCTGGAGCGCGGCGTGTCGCCCGGCACGCTGATCAACGACGCGCCGCTGCCGAATGGTTCGCGCTGGCAGCCCGCCAACGACGACGGGCGCTTTGTCGGCCCCGTCAGCGTGCGCCAGGCGCTGGCCGAATCGCGCAACCTGCCCGCGATCCGCACGCTGCAGGCGATCGGCATTCCCTATGCGGTGGAATTCGCCAGCCGCTTCGGCTTCTCGCCCAGGCGGCTGCCGCGCTACCTGCCGCTGGCGCTGGGCACCGGCACCACCTCGCCGCTGCGCCTGGCCGCGGCCTATGGCGTGTTTGCCAACGGCGGCCACCGCGTCGAGCCCTACCTGATCGAGCGCATCACCGACAGCGAGGGCAATGTGCTGTTCAGCGCCGCGCGGGACGCACAGGAGCGGCCCGCGCCGCCGCCCGTGGTCAGCGCGCGCAACGCCTTCGTGATGGACAGCCTGCTGCGCAGCGTGGTCGATGCCGGCACCGGCAGCGGCGTGCGCCGCTACCTGCGCCGCGACGACGTGGCGGGCAAGACCGGCACCACCAACGACTCGGTCGACGGCTGGTTCGCCGGCTATGCCGGCGGCGTGGTCACGGTGGCGTGGATGGGCTATGACGACAACCGCAGCTTGGGCGAGCATGAGTTCGGCGCCACCACCGCGCTGCCGGTGTGGGCCGCCTACATGGAAGGCCGCCTGGCCGGCGTGCCGGTGCACGACGTGCCGCCGCCCGCCGGCGTGGTGCAGACCGGCGGCGACTGGATCTACGCCGAGAATGCCGACGGCAGCCAGGGCATCGCCGCGATCGGCTTCCCGCCGCCGGCGCCCGCGGCTGCGCCGGCCAGCCAGCCGCTGACCGATCCGGTCGCGAGCAACCTCGGCAGCCCCTCACCCGCGGCCCCGGCCGCGCCGACCCCCGTCACCAGCGCGGCGCCTGGCGCCGCCACGCCGGCTGCGCCGGCCGACAACCCGCTGTACTTGCGCCTTTCCCAATTTCCGTCCCGAATCCGATGTCCAGCCACAGCCCGCTGCTGATCTGGTCGGTCGCCGCGCTGACCACCGCTGGCGTCCTGTTCCGCCCCTTCCGCCTGCCCGAAGCCTTCTGGGCTGCCGGCGGCGCCCTGCTGCTGTGCGCCACCGGCCTGATGGCGCTGCCCGATGCCTTCGCCGCGGTGCTGCGCGGCTACGACGTGTACCTGTTCCTGGCCGGCATGATGCTGATCGCGGAACTGGCCCGCAAGACCGGGCTGTTCGACCACGTTGCCGCGCTCGCCGTGCGCCAGGCGCGCGGCTCGGCGCCGCGGCTGTTTCTGCTGGTGTACGGCTTCGGCACCCTGGTGACGGCGTTCATGTCCAACGACGCCACCGCCGTGGTGCTGACGCCCGCGGTGCTGGCCGCGACCCGCGCCGCGCGCGTGCGCCGGCCGCTGCCCTACCTGTACGCCTGCGCCTTCATCGCCAACGCGGCCAGCTTCGTGCTGCCGATTTCCAACCCGGCCAACCTGGTGATCTTCGGCGAGCGCATGCCGGCGCTGGCCGGATGGCTGGCGAGCTTCGCGCTGCCGTCGCTGGCCGCGATCCTGGCCACGCTGGCGGCGCTGTGGTGGACCCAGCGCGCGGCACTGGCCGAGCCCATCGCCGATGACGTGCCGGTACCGCCGCTGTCGCTGCAGGCGTGGATGAGCGCGCTGGGCATCGTACTGACCGGTCTGGTGCTGCTGGTGGCCTCGCTGCGCGGCAACCCGCTGGGCTGGCCCACCTGCGCCGCGGGCGTGGCGACGCTGCTGCTGGTCTGCGCCACCCGGCGCGAACTGCTGTGGCCGACGCTGCGCGAGGTGTCATGGAGCGTGCTGCCGATGGTGGCCGGCCTGTTCGTGCTGGTGGCGGCGCTGGAGCAGACCGCGGTGATCCGCCCGCTTGCCGACGCCGTGGCGGCGGCCTCGCGCGACGGCGGCGCGCTGGCGCTGCTGGGCGTGGGCGCGGTGGTGGCGCTGGCAGGCAATGTCGTCAACAACCTGCCGGCCGGACTGATCGGGGCTTCGGCGCTCGCGGCCGGGCAGGCCTCGCACGCGGTCAGCGGCGCGGTGCTGATCGGCATCGACCTGGGCCCCAACCTGTCGGTCACCGGCTCGCTCGCCACGCTGCTGTGGCTCACCGCGCTGCGGCGCGAGGGGCATATGGTCAGCGCCGGCCAGTTCCTGCGCGTGGGCGCGGTGGTGATGCCGGCGGCCATGCTGCCGGCGCTGGCGCTGCTGCTGCTTTAGGACGCCGGCCTCAGCCGCTGGCGGGACGCTGCGCCGCGGGGCTGCGCGGCGCCGGCGACAATGGCCGGCGCAGCCCGCCCGCGCCGTGGCGCACGGCACTGGCATGGTGTTCCGCCACGCCGGTTTCCACCGGCGTGGCCGGCACCGGCACTGTCACCACATGGAGCAACATCAGGCTGCTGCACGGAAAGGCGATCGGCATGTTGAGGTGGATCCCGACTAAGCGTCAGGCCGCGCTTGGCCGCGGCCGGGTGCCGGCAGCCTGCAACGGGCTGCCTGGTGTTGTGCGGACATTATGTGGGCTTGTCGGCGCCGTGCGTTGCGGGCTTGAGCGATGTCACGAACTCTTCATGGAAAGCGCAGCGGTTGTGGCGTATCCGGCCCACCGCGACGTCCTTTTCCGGCCACGGCGCGGGTTGTGAGGCCACGGCATCTGCCATATAGTGAATCCGGCACACACCCGCTGCGCGGCCATTCACGCCATCACGACCCCATCCATGAACAGCAAGGACGCAGCGCACCGCGCCAAGGACAGCAACGCCGGCGAAGTTGCCGGCGAAGTTGCCGGCAAAGCGGCTGGCGAAAGGGCTGGCGAAAGCGCCGGCCATCATGCCGCCAGTGTCTCGGCCCGCATCCGCGCGCGGCTCGAGGCCGCGCAGGAGCGCTTCCACGCCAACGACAATATCGCCCGCTATATCGAGCCGGGTGAAATGGAGCAGCTTCAGGCCGAGGTCCAGGCGCGGCTGCAGGACGTGCTGCGGGCACTGGTGATCGACGTCGACAACGACCACAACACGCAGGAAACCGCGCGCCGCGTGGCCAAGATGTACCTGAAGGAGATCTTCGCCGGCCGCTATGCCAAGCCCCCGCCGGTGACGGAATTCCCCAACATCGGCCAGCTCAACGAACTGATGATCGTGGGCCCGCTGCGCGTGCGCAGCGCCTGCTCGCACCACCTGTGCCCCATCATCGGCAAGCTGTGGATCGGGGTGATGCCGAACCAGCATTCCAACCTGATCGGTCTGTCCAAGTACGCGCGGCTGGCCGAGTGGATCATGTGCCGTCCGCAGATCCAGGAAGAGGCGGTGGCGCAGGTGGCCGACCTGCTGCAGGAAAAGATGAGCCCCGACGGCCTCGCCATCGTGATGGAGGCCGAGCACTTCTGCATGCACTGGCGCGGCGTGCGCGACACCGACGCCAAGATGACCAACAGCGTGATGCGCGGCTCGTTCCTGAAGGACGACAGCCTGCGGCGCGAATTCCTCACGCTGCTGAACCATAACCGCGGCTAGCGGCCAGCGCGCCGGCCGCCACACGGAGCGCCATTACCGGAGCGCCAAGACCATGCTAGTCCGACTGCTCTATGCCAGCCGTGCCCGCCAGGCCATCGATGCCGCCCTGCTCGATGCCATCCTGGCCGCCAGCCTGGAACGCAATCCGCGCCACGGCATCACCGGCGTGCTGTGCCATGGCAACGGCATCTTCCTGCAGGCGCTGGAAGGCGACCGGCAAGAGGTCTCGCAGCTGTTCCAGTCGATCGCGCGCGATCCGCGCCACCACGACGTGACCCTGCTGCATTTCGAGGAAACCTGCACGCGCGACTTCGCCGGCTGGGCAATGGGGCAGGTCAACGCGGCGCGGCTCAATACCGCCACCCTGCTCAAGTTCTCCGCGCGCGCCGAGCTGGACCCCTACCGCACCGGCGGCGCGGCCTCGCTGGCACTGCTCAAGGAGCTGATCGCCGGCGCGTCGGTGGTGTCGCGCACCGGCGAGCGCGGCAGGCACTGAGCCGCGCCGGCAACACCGCTAGACCGTGATCGGCCCGTACAGGCCGCATTCGAGGTCGCTCTCGAACTCTTCCATCCATGCCGTGCCGGGGCCGGCTTCATAGACGCTGGTCTTGTCGGTGCCGACGCGGCGCACGCTGACGCGCCGCGCGCCATCGCCGTCGCGCTCGTCGGTAATGTCGAACATCTCCGCCGCCAGCCCCACATGCCTGCACGCGTCCAGGACCTGCTGCTGCTCGTCGGCGGGAAATTCAGTGAACGGTCTCGTTGCCATGGCATCCTCCGTCAAGGTTGAGATCGCCGCTTGCGCGCAGCGCGAACGCGCGTGGCACCGCCGGCGCCACGCATGAAGCAGGACACGCGCCGGCATCCGGCCGGCGGCGTGTCCGCATCCTGCTGGGATCTTGTTGTTGGAGACTCAGCTCTTGCGCTGGGTCACCGCCACGAACGGCGCCGGCGCGTGTTGCACGGACTGGCTGCCGCAATTCGGGCACGGTGGATGGGCAGAGGCATGTTCCGCGAGATGTTCGGTTTTTTCGAACACATGGCCGCACTTCTCGCAGCGGTATTGATAGACGGGCATGGCATTCCCCCACGCGGTGCACACGCCGCGGGGCGCGTGTCAGCTTCATTCTAGGACAGCGCTCCGCGCCGCCAAGCGCCAAAATTCCGCCTCGCCGGCGCGCGGCCGGCGAAGTCGCCACAGCGGCACTTTGCCCTGCATTGATCTTCCGCAATGGCTGTAACGCAAGACAAGGGCCGGAATCCCGGGCAAACCCGGGCCAAACGGGCACGGCCTGCCGCTTATCTTCCAGGGGTGTCATTGCATTGGCCGGATCCGCTCATCGGCACCATCCGTGAACTAGCCGAATTCCGATTCAGCGAGGGGCGGAATCTGGCCAGAATCCGAGTCTTGTGATGACGCCACCGCACGGCGACACCAGCCCCAACCGGTTGCCGTCTCACCCGGAGGATTGCCCATGAACGACCAAGTCCTGCGCGTTGCCCTGGCCGACGACCACCCGCTGGTAGTGGCCGCGCTGCGCGACTGCCTGCAGCGCAGCGCGCGCGTGCGCATCAGCGCAGAATGCCGCAACGGCACCGAGCTGCTCGGCACGCTGGCGCGGCACCCGGCCGATATCGCCATCACCGATTTCTGCATGGGGCACGGCGATGCCTCGCTGGACGGCTTCAACCTGCTCGGCCGGCTGGCGCGGCGCCACCCGGCGACGCGGGTGGTGGTGCTCAGCGCCCGCTCCAATGCCGCCATCGTCCGCCGCGCCATGAAGCTGGGCGTGCGCGGCTTCGTCAGCAAGGAGGATCCGCTCGAGGAAGTGGTGCGCGCCTGCGCCCACGCTGCGTTCGGCAGGGGCTGCTTCTGCTCGCCCGCGGTGCACGCGGCGCTGCAGCGCGCGGCGCTGCCGGGCACGCCCGCGCGGGAGCCGACCCAGCGCGAGCTCGAGGTCATCCGGCTCTATGCGCAGGGCGCGCAGCTGACCGAGATCGCCGCCAAGCTGGGCCGCTCGGTCAGCACCATCTCCAGCCAGAAGACCGTGGCGATGCGCAAGCTGGGCGTGCAGACCAATACCGGCCTGATCCGCTACGCCTATGAAAGCGGGTTGATCTGATCGCCCCGGGCCATGCAGCAAGACCCCGACCGCGCCCGCGATACCCTGGCCAGCACCTTCGACGCGCTTGCCGACCACGCCCGCCGGCAGCAGCATCTGTATTCGGTGACCATTGCGGCGCTGCTCGCCATCGTGCTGTGCTCGGGCACGCTGCTGGCCTGGCTGGCGGCGGACCAGCACCTGGACTACCGGCGCAGCCAGGTCGCGCATTATGTCGGCACGGTGTCGCAGCGGCTGCATAACGAAGTATCCTTCGTGCGCCGCACCGCGCTCAGCATCCGCTACCATCTCCGCGCCGCCGTCGCGACCCCGTCGCGCGACCCAGAGGTCGAGGCCTTGCGCCGCACCGGCGCGGCCGGCGTCCATGTCGAGGCCGTGCGCAAGGATTACCATCTGCTGGCCGCTGACGCCACGCGCCGGGCCTGGGGCGCGGGCCTGCCGACGGAGTTCGCGCGGCTGCGGCAAATCGCGCTGGCCGCGGTGGCGACGCAGCAGGCCTTCGACCTCGACCATGGCGCCTACGCGGTCTCGCTGGACGAGGACAGCGCGGTCGTGATCCGCCAGCCGGAGGCCGGCGCGCGCGCGCCGCTGGCGCTCGACGCGGCGCTGATCCCGCGCCTGCGCGCCCAGCTGACCCGCGCGCTGCTGGAGCGCACCGGCCGCGCCGTGCCGGCGCGCGACCAGCCCGTCTGGCTGGGGCCGCTGCACGACCCCGTCGACGACAGCCCCATCATGGTCCTGGCCGGCGCCGCCTATGCCGGCGACTCCCCCACCATGCTGGTGGCCGCCTGCGTGCCGGTGCAGGCGTTCCTGGCCGGCCTGCCGCCGCCACAGGACCACGCCGGCCTGGCGCTGCTGAACGACGCGGACCGCCTGATCGATGTGTGGCCGCATGCCGGCTCGCTGAGCTCGGCCAGCGCCCGCGACATCGCCGCGCGGGTCGGCGGCCTGCCGCACCACGCGCTGCGCCTGACGCGCTCGGGCGTGGTGCTGGTGCAGCCGTTGCAGCCCGGCTTCGGCCTGCTGGTCTACCACCTGCCATACCGGCTGCTGGGCAAGGCGCTGGCGGCCGAGCTGGCGGTGATCGGCGCCGCCATGCTGCTGCTCACCGGTGCCATCGTGCTCGCGGCGCGGTACTGGAGCCGGCACCTGCTGCGGCGCTCGCATGCCGAAGCCCGGCGCGCGCTGGAAAGCGAGCTGATGAACCAGGTGCTGGTCAGTGCCACGCCGGTCGGCCTGTGCATCGTGCGCCAGCACGACTACGCCGTGCTGGCGTGCAATCCGCTGGCAGCATCGCTGCTGCCGGCACGGCCGCACGAAGCGCTGCCCGCCGCCGTGGCCGCAGTGCTGGCGCGGCAGCCTGGCGGCGCCGGCGGCGGCCCTGCATCGGTCTGCAGCGTCACCGTCGCGGCCCCGCCAGCGCCCGGCCCTGCCGACGCGGCACCGCGCTTCCTGCAGGTCACCTATGCCCCGGCGCGCTACCGCGATGAAGCCGTACTGTTCTGCGCGGTGCTGGACTGCACCGCGCAAGAGGCGCTGCAGCAGCAACTGCGCTCCGCCCAGCAGGCTGCCGAAGCGATGCTGCGGGTGCGCTCGACCTTCTTTGCCGCGATGAGCCACGAGATTCGCACGCCGCTGAACGCGCTGCTGGGCAATTTGGAACTGCTGGCGCGCAGCGGCGGCATGGAGCCGCACGCCGCGCGGCTGCGCGCGCTCGAGACCGCCGCCGGCTCGCTGCGCCGCATCGTCAACGATGTGCTGGACTTCTCCAAGATCGACGCGGGACAGCTGGCGCTGGTCAATGCGCCATTCCGTCCCGTCGAGGCGCTGGAGAGCCTGGCACTGGCGTATGCGCCGATGGTCGCGGGCCGCCCGCTGCGCTTCTGCCTGCAGCTGTCGCCGACGCTCGCCACCGAAGTCGTGGGCGATCGCACGCGCCTGGTACAGGTTTTCAACAACCTGCTGAACAACGCCTTCAAGTTCACCGCCAGCGGCCGCATCACGCTGCGCGGCGAACTGCAGGCCGATGCCCGGGGCATGCAGCGGCTGGTCTGCAGCGTCAGCGATTCCGGCATCGGCATGGCGCCGGCACTGGCAGCGCGCGTGTTCCAGCCGTTCGTGCAGGGCGACGCCGCTGCCGCCAGCCGCTATGGCGGCACCGGACTCGGGCTGTCGATCTGTGCCAGGCTGTGCGAGCTGATGGGCGGCAGCATCGTCGTCAACAGCGTGCCGGAGGTGGGCAGCGCGTTCACGGTGTCGGTGCCGCTGGCGCCGGGCGATTCAGGGCGGCCCGCGCCCGCGGCGGCCGGCCTGACGCACAGCGGCCATGTGCTGGTGCTGTCGCCGGAGGAACGCACCGGCGCGTCGATCGAAGCGTGGCTCAAGACCGCGGGCTGGCACACCGAGGCGGTGGCCTCCATCGCCGCGGCGCAGGCAAGCGTGCAGCGCACTGCGCCGGCAGCCGTGGTCGCGAGCGAAGACTTTGCGCCGGCGGCGCTGGCTGCGCTGCGCCAGGCCGCGCCGCTGGCGCTGGTGTGGCTGACCGCCGACGGCCCGCATCGCCCGCGACAGCGCGGCCCCGGCATGCTGGAGGCCTCGGCGTTCAGTCATCGCGCGCTGCTCGACGCCGTGGCGGCCGCCACCGGCGCGACGCAGCCGGCGACGCGGCCCATGCCTGCCCCCGCCACGCCGGCGCTGCCCGCGCCCGCGCTGGCGCCCCTGACCATCCTGGTCGCCGAGGACAACCCGCTGAACCAGTCGCTGGTCGCCGAGCAGCTGCAGGCAATCGGCTGCCACCCCATCGTCACGGGCAACGGCAGGCAGGCACTGGCGGTGCTGGAGCGCACGCGCGTCGATGCACTGCTGACCGACCTGCATATGCCGGAAATGGACGGCCACGCATTGCTGCACGCCGTGCGGGCGAAGTATCCGCACCTGCCGGTCATGGCCTTCAGCGCCGTCGCATGCAGCGATCCCGAGCACGACCGGCGCCTGCGCGGCTTTTCCGGCTACCTGGCCAAGCCTGCCTCGCTGCAGGACCTGAACGCCTGCCTGCGCGGCCTGCGCGGCCGGCCTCGCGCCGCCAGCGATGCCGGCGCCGGCGCGCCACCGCGCGACGCGGCCACCACGGCGGAGGCGCCGCGCCGCCGCTACGAAGACATGCTGCGCCGGCAGCTGCAGCAAGACCTGCCGGCGCTGGCCCGCATCCTCGCGCAGCAGGACCTGTCAGCCCTGCGTCACTGGGTGCATGCCACGGCGGGCGCCTTCATGATCGTGCGGCGCCAGTCCATCGTCAGCGAATGCCGGGAACTGGAGGCACTGTGCGAGGCGGCGCCGGCCTGGGCCCCGGCCATGGCTGACGCGGCGGACACCCTGTACAAGCGGCTGCAACGCTACGCGCTGGGCGCCGCGGCGGGCACCTGACCATCAGAACAGCACCGCATTACCACAATTGGCGGATTTGCGAGCAGCGCCACGCGCGACCATAATGGCAACGCCGCGCCGTGGCCCCGCCTGGCCGCGCGTTCCCGAGCCGGGCGCGGCATTGTCTCCAATGTCTCCCCCATGCCGCCAGAACAAGGCCTTCCGCAGCCCCAGCGCACCTGGGCCATCCTCACCGTCTTTTTCGGCCTGATCATGGCCGTGCTCGACGGCTCGATCGCCAATATCGCGCTGCCGTCGATCTCGCGCGAACTGCAGGCCGATCCCGCCAGCACCATCTGGGTCGTCAACGCCTACCAGCTGACGGTGACCGTGTGCCTGCTGCCGCTGTCGTCGCTGGGCGACATCCTGGGCTACAAGCGGGTCTACCGCGCGGGGCTGGCGACCTTCCTGGTGGGGTCGCTGCTGTGCGCGCTGTCGGTCAACCTGCCGATGCTGGTGGCCGCGCGCGTGCTGCAGGGCATCGGCGGCGCCGGCATCATGAGCGTCAATACCGCGCTGGTGCGCTTTATCTACCCGCCCACGCGCCTGGGCCGCGGCATCGGCCTCAATGCGCTGGTGGTGGGCGTGACCATCGCGGTGGGGCCATCGCTGGGCGCGCTGATCCTGGCGGTGGCCAGCTGGCCCTGGCTGTTTGCGGTCAATGTGCCGGTGGCCATCGCCGCGCTCGCCCTGAGCCGCACCGCGCTGCCGCACACGCCGCCGCAGCCGCGCGGTTTCGACTACCCCAGCGCGCTGCTGTCGGCGCTGGTATTCGGCATGTTTATCCTGAGCGTCGATGGACTCGGCCACCCCGGCCGGCGCCTGGCCGGCTGCGCGGGCGTGGCGCTCGCGGTGGGGCTGGGCTGGCTGCTGGTGCGACGCCAGCGCGGCCGCGCCGCGCCGCTGGTGCCGGTCGACCTGTTTGCCAGCCGCGCCTTTGCGCTGGCGGTGGGGACTTCGTTCTGCTCGTTCATGACGCAGATGCTGTCCTTTATCGCGCTGCCGTTCTTTCTCGAGTACCAGCTCGGCCGCTCGCTGCAGCAGACCGGCCTGCTGATCACGCCGTGGCCGCTGATGGTGGCGGTGATGGCGGCGGTCTCGGGCCGGCTGTCGGACCGCTACCCGGCCAGCATCCTCGCCGGCATCGGCCTGGCCATGCTCGGCGGCGGACTGGTCGGCCTGGCCACGCTGGGCCCCGACGCCGGCAGCTTCGACATCGCCTGGCGCATGGCCATGTGCGGCACCGGCTTCGGCTTCTTCCAGTCCCCCAACAACCGCGCCATGATCGGCGCCACGCCGCCGGAACGCAGCGGCGGCGCCAGCGGCGCGCAGGCGACCACGCGGCTGCTGGGACAGACCACCGGCACCGCACTGGTGGCGCTGCTGTTCAGCCTGTCGCCGGCGGGCGCGGCGCGGATGGCGTTGTACGTGGCGGCGGGGGTAGCGGCGGTGGGGGCGATGATCAGCCTGAGCCGCTTGCGTGGTGCCAGTGGCGAGACGGTGGGGCGGGAGGCGATGGAGCCGGATGCGTGATCATCCGGGTTGCGGGTGATGAGGCCCGCAGCACCACGGCCTGCTCCGGGACCGCTTGCTTGCTCTCACTCTCCCGCTCGCGGGAGAGGGGCCGGGGGAAAGGGCATGCGCTCGCCAAGCTGACGCGCGCCACTTCGTGGAGACTCCCGCCCTCACCCCAACCCTCTCCCGCAAGCGGGAGAGGGAGTACACAGAACGGGAGTTGGAAAGCTCGAAGCAGTGATGCGGCTGCCGGATTGTCCCCTCTTCCGCAAGCGGCAGTTGGAAGGCCGGTGGTAAATACCGTTACTCCGCCTTCGCGCCTGACTCCTTCACCACCCTCGCCCACTTGGCGATTTCCTGGCGCTGATACGCGGCCAGCTTTTCCGGCGTGCCCAGCACCGGGTCCAGGCCCAGCGTCTTCAGCTTGGCCTGCACCTCGGGCAGCGTAAAGATGCGGTTGAGCTCGGCATTCAGTTTTGCCACCACCTCCTTCGGCGTATTCGCCGGCGCGAACACCGCGAACCAGGAATCCGCCTCGAAGCCCGGCAAGCCCTGCTCGGCCAGCGTCGGGATATCCGGCGCCGAGGCCGAGCGCTTCGCGCTGGTGATGCCCAGGGCGCGCAGCTTGCCCTCGCGCACCACCGGCAGCGCCGACGGCAGGTTGTCGAACATCATGGTGATATGGCCCCCGAGCAGGTCGGGAATGGCCATGGCGCGGCCCTTGTACGGGACATGGGTGATCTTGACGCCCGCCATCGTATTGAACATTTCCCCCGCCACATGCGGCGAGGTGCCGATGCCGGGCGTGCCGAAGGTCAGGCCGCCCGGGCGCGCCTTGGCCAGCGCGATCAGCTCCGCCACGTTCTTCGCCGGCACGCCGGGATTGACCACCAGCACGTTGGGCGTCGAGGCGATCAGGATCACCGGCGCGAAGTCCTTGACCATGTCGTACGGCATCTTGCTGTACAGCGCGCCGTTGATCGAATGCGTGCCGACGGTGCCTAGCGCCAGCGTATGGCCGTCGGCCGGCGCGTGGGCCACCGCCTCGGCGCCGATGTTGCCGCCCGCGCCGGGCTTGTTGTCGACCACCACGGGCTGTCCCCAGGCGGGCGAGATCTTCTCCGAGACGATGCGCGCCAGCGTGTCGGGCGCGCCCCCGGTGGGGAAACCCACCACGATGCGGATGGGCTTGGCGGGATAGCCCTGTGCCTGCGCGGTCGCCGGGGCGGACAGGAAGGATGCGGCAAGCACTGCCACCGCGGCTACGGTACCGAAACGCATGGGATGCTCCTCCGGTTGCACGCGGCTGCGTGGCCGCGTGCATAGTGAAGGCGGCGGCAACGCCGCCGCCGGAACCTGCCAGGCTGCCCGCCGCTTCACACCGCGATGCCGCCGAACTCCTGCATCACCTTGTCATGCAGGCGGCGCATGCCGCGCAGCCAGCGGTCATAGTCCTGGCCCTTGCGGCGATAGTACTCAAGCACTTCGGGGTGCGGCAAGATCAGGAAGCGCTCGTCGGCCACGCCCTCCAGCGTCACCGCGGCGACATGCTCGGCGGTGACCGAGCCTTCCTGCAGGAAGCCCTTGCGTTCGCCGTTCTCGCCGAACAGCATGTTGGTCTGCACGCCCTGCGGGCAGATGCAGCTGACCTTGATGCCGCGATCGCCGTAGGTGATCGACAGCCATTCGGCAAAGCCGATGGCGGCATGCTTGGTCACCGCATACGGGGCCGAGCCGATCTGCGACAGCAGGCCCGCCGCCGACACCGTATTGACGAAGTAGCCGTCGCCGCGCTCCAGCATCTGCGGCAGCACCGCCTTTGCCGCATGGATATGCGCCATCACGTTGATTTCCCAGATGCGCTGCCAGTCGCCGGCGCTGGCGTCCAGGCCCTTGCGCAGGATGATGCCCGCGTTGGAACAAAAGATATCGACCTGGCCGAAGCGCTGCGTGGCCATGTCGGCCAGCCCCTGCACGGCGGCCGCGTCGGCCACGTCGACAGGCTGGGCAAACACCTGGCAGGCGGGCGCGACGGCCTGGACCTCGGCCGCCACCGCGGCGGCGCCGGCCGCGTTCAGGTCAGCCACGGCCACGCCGCGCGCGCCGGCCTGGGCAAAGGCCAGCGCCAGGGCACGGCCAATGCCGGTGGCCGCGCCGGTCACCACGACGGTCTTGTTGCGTACTTCCATCGGTTGTCTCCTCGTTGAATTCGAATGCCGCATCCGTGTCCGACGCGTCAGGCCGGCTTGCCCCCGCCGCAGTCGGGCTCAAGCTGCGCGGAGGCAAAGCGCGCGGTCGCGCGCGCGCCGCCCGGCTGCCACAGCCGCGCCTGCAGGGTCTGCGCCAGCTCGCGCACGCGCGGCCCCAGGTTGGCTTCCAGGATTTCCGGCGACAGCCGCGCCGCGGCGCCGCCGATATTCAGCGCCAGCACCTCGGTGCTGCCCGCCAGCCGCAGTGGCGCCGCCGCGCCGCTGACGGTGCGGTCCCATTCGGCATGCGCCACGCAGAAGCCACGCCGCGCATGGTCGCGCAGCGCGCGCTCGACCCCCGCGCGCACCGCCGGCCAGCGCGCGCCGTAGTGGCGCACCAGCTCCGCCAGCGCGGCCTCGCGATGATCGGCATCCAGGCCCGCCAGCCACGCCCGCCCGATCGCCGACGTGGCCATCGGCAGCCGCGCCCCCGGCGCCAGCCGGATCACCAGCGCACCACGCGGCTGGCAGCTTTCCAGGTAGACCATCGCGTGGCGGTCCGGCATCGCCAGCGCCACCGTGCAATCGGTCGCGAACGCCAGCGACTGCATCAGTGGCTGCGCGATCTCGCGGATGCCCGCGCCACCGACATAGCGATGCCCCAGCACCATCGCGCCCTGCCCCAGCCGGTACTTTTCCGTCGCTTCGATGTAGGTCAGGTAGCCCAGCGTGGCCAGCGTATAGGTCAGCCGCGACACCGTCGGCCGTGGAATGCCGGTGCGCCGCGACAGCTCCGCGTTGCCAAGGTAATCGTCCTGCGGCCCGAACGCGCGCAGCAGCTCCATGCCGCGCGCCAGCGCCGTGACGAAATTGCGATCGTCCGCACAACCATTACCCGCCGGCACGTCGGCCGGCACCAGGCTGTGCGCGGCATCGGGCGGCGGCGTGGGGATGGTGGTGGTGCGTTTCATGGGCAGCGCTTGGGACGGGCCCATTAGATTGCAGCAAAGGCGGCTGGCCGGGGGCGCTATGTAAGGAAAGCATGTGCCCCAGAAACCGTGTTCATGGACCACCTCGACCGCCCGGTGCGGGCGCCGGTCACATCTCTCGCGCCAGATTCGTCACTTGACGGATTGATTATGAACCGGTCTGCGGCGCGTTACCGTTACCGCTTGCTGCTTGGGTGCTTCCCTCTCCCGCTTTTCCGTGGTGGGGCTGGCGCTGTTCGAGCGCGTCGGCCGGCAACTGACGCTGACCGAACCGGGCGACCGCCTGCTGCACCATGCGCTGCGCATCCTGGGCGAGGTCAAGGACGCCGAGGAAGGACTGCAGGCCGTCAAGGATGTCGACCGGGGCTCGATCACGATCGGCCTGATCAGCACGGCCAAGTACTTTGCGCCCAAGCTGCTGGCCGGCTTTACCGCGCAGCACCCAGGCGTGGAGCTGCGCATCGCCGAGGGCAATCGCGAAACCCTGCTGCAGCTGCTGCAGGACAACGCCATCGACCTCGCCCTGATGGGCCGCCCGCCGCGCGAGCTGGACGCCGTCTCGGAACCCATCGCCGCGCATCCGCACGTGCTGGTGGCCTCGCCGCGACACCCGCTGCACGACGCCGCGCAATTCGATTTGCAGGAACTGCGGCACGAAACCTTCCAGCTGCGCGAACCCGGCTCAGGCACCCGCACCGTCGCCGAATACATGTTCCGCGATCACCTGTTCACGCCGGCCAAGGTGATCACCCAGGGCAGCAACGAGACCATCAAGCAGGCGGTGATGGCCGGCATGGGCATCAGCCTGCTGTCGCTGCACACCAAATGGCGCTGGAGCTGCGCACCAGTGAAATCGCGCTGCTGGACGTGACCGGCACGCCGATCGAGCGCATCTGGCATGTCGCGCATATGGCCAGCAAGCGGTTATCGCCGGCAGGGGAGAGTTGCCGGGCGTATTTGCTGGAGCATGCGGCGGAGTTTTTGGGGAGGGAGTTTAGTGGCTTGTTGGCAAGGAGGCGTGGGCGGCGGTGAAGTTCATGCGGTTCGCGGGAGCATGCGATCATCCGTACTGGGGCGCGTGACAGACCGCCCCACCCGTCAGGCCTTGCAAACATCATCGCCCTCAACGGAGGACAGAACGATGACGAAATACCTGATCTCCTTTCCCGCACCGGCGATGAAAATTCCCGCCGAGGAGCTCGCCGCCGTGGGCGAAGCTGCGCGCGAGGTCATACGCGAGGCGAAGGCTGCAGGCGTATACGTGTTCGGCGGTGGTATCAATACGGATGTCGCGCCGCTCATGGTCGCCCCGGACGGCACGGTCGCCAACGAAACCTATCCCCAGACGAAGGAGTTCGACGGGGGATTTTGTGTCCTGCAGCTCCCATCGCGCGAAGCCGCCATCCTGTGGGCTGCGAAGATCGCCAAAGCTTGCCGCTGCTCGCAGGAACTCCGCGAGTTTGGGGATGACCCCGAGAGTTGAGACGTTGTGCGCAGCCGTCAGCCGCAACGTGGCGATGCTCGAGCGCAACCACATCCTGGCCGCCGGCCCGGGTCGGGCAGGCAATCCGGACCGTGTATCATTGGCCATCCGCATTGAATCGATAATCGATTCGTAAATATCTTGGTGCAATATCTTGCCATCGTGGTGCAGTGGATCACGCCGATGGTGCTGCTTCATGCTGACCCATGTCCACGGAATCTCAACGGCCGGACCCGCTTTTCAACCAGTCGCTCGAAAAAGGCCTGGAAGTCCTGCGCGCTTTCAATGCCGTTCACCGCACCCTGACGCTGGCCGAGCTGGCGGAGCTGACTGGCATGACCAAGAGCTCGGCGCAACGCACGGTCCATACCCTGGAGCGGCTAGGCTATGTCGACAAGCATCCGCAGACACGCCGCTTCCGCCTGACGCCGAAGGTAATGGAGATCGGCTACAACTACCTGGCGGCGGATGCCCTGATTCCCGTTGCCAGCCCCTATCTGTCGCAACTGGCGAATGCCAGTGGTGAAACGGCAAATCTCACCGAGCCCGTGGGACTCGACATGGTCTATGTGGCGCAGTTGATGACGGCCAAGCACGTGCCCGTGCTGACGCCCGTGGGCATGCGCATTCCGATGTACTGTACGAGTTCCGGCCGCGCCTACCTGAGCACGCTGCCCGATGAACAGGTGCGGGCGATGCTCGGCGCCTCTGCGCTCGTGCGGCGCACGCCGGCTACGCTGACCGATGCCGAAGCGATCTTCGAACGGGTAGTGGCTTGCAGGAGCGTGGGCTACGCCTGCAACGAAGAGGAACTGTTCCTCGGCGACATGGGCGTCGGCGCGCCGATCGTGAACAACCGTGGCGTTGCGGTCGGTGCGGTCCATGTGTCGCCGCCTGCCAGCCGTTGGACCATGGCGGAGGCCCAGAAGAAGCTCGGGCCACTGGTCGTGGAATGCGCCTGGGCCATTTCCAGGTCCATCGGACATTGAACCGCGCGCGGGCTTGTCCCCTCGTCTGCGAGAAAGCTCGGCGCCCGCGGGCGATGCATCGGCCTTCAGCGTGCGTGCGCCAGCATCGCCTGAAGCAACACGTTGGCGCCGGCTTCGATATGCTCTGGCAGCGCGTCTTCCAGTTCGTTGTGGCTGATGCCGTCCTTGCACGGCACGAAGATCATCCCCGTTGGCGCAAGCTGCGCAAGATAGACGGCGTCATGCCCTGCCCCGCTTACCACGTCCATATGGGGAAGGCCCAGTGATGCCGCAGCCCGTCTGACACTGTCGACGCACGATGCCGCGAACAGGCACGGCTCGAACTTGACCACCTGGCGGATGTCGACCGATACCGCGGCCGCCTCGGCAATGTCCGCGAAGGCCCCGCGCATGGCCGCGTCCATCCGGTCGAGCCCTTCCTGCGACAGGTTGCGGAAGTCCACCGTGAAATCGACCCGCCCCGGGATCACGTTGCGCGAATTGGGCCTGACCTCCACATAGCCTACCGTGCCGCGCCCGTGCGGCGCTTCCCCGCGCGCGATGCGGTTCACCGTCTCGATCATGCGCGCGGATGCGAGCAGCGCATCATGGCGCAGGGCGAGCGGTGTCGGACCCGCGTGGGCGTCCTGGCCGGTCACGGTCACGTCATACCACTGCTGGCCGAGCGCGCCCGAGACCACGCCGATCGGAAGGCCCGCCGCTTCCAGCACCGGCCCTTGCTCGATGTGGGCTTCGAAATAGGCGGCATACATGCCGCCCGGCACCTCGCCCGCGGGATGTTCACCGCGATAGCCGATAGCCTCGAGCGCCGCCTCGACACGTACGCCGTCGCGGTCCGTCCGGGCGCGCGCATGATCCGCCGCGAACACCCCGGCAAACACGCCCGATCCCATCATGACAGGGGTGAAACGCGTGCCTTCCTCATTGGTCCAGAACGCGACTTCGAGCGGCGCGCGTGTATCGATGCCGAGATCGTTGAGCGTGCGCATTACCTCGAGCCCGGCCAGCACGCCGAAGTTGCCATCGAACTTGCCGCCGGATGGCTGCGTGTCGATATGGCTGCCCGTCGCCACGGCCGGCGCATCGGGGTCGGTTCCATGGCGGCGTGCGAACACGTTGCCGATCTCGTCGACACGTACCTCGAGCCCGGCCTCGCGGAACCACTGCACGACGAGATCGCGGCCCTTGCGGTCCGCGTCGGTCAACGCGATGCGGCATACGCCGCCATTGGCCGTGGCGCCGATCGCGCCGAGATCCATGAGGGACTGCCAGAGGCGGGCGCCATTGATGCGGGGAAGGTGCTGCGAATCCATGTGTGTCGTGCCTGCGGTGGTTGAACGTCGTGCCCCACGCAGCAAGAAGCAGACCAATGCCTGCCCATGTCTTGCTGGCATATCAATTGCTAGATCGTTCGCAGCCATTCCCAACCCAGGAGCTTTGCCCGTGAACCACCCCACGTCGATCCAAGCGAAACGTTTCTCCGCTGCAATGCGGTCCGTGTCCGCGGCCGTCGCGCTCTCGCTGCTCGCCTTGCCCGGGGCCGCGATGGCCGAGAAGGTGTTGCGCATCGGCATGACCGCCGCCGATATCCCCCGCACGCTGGGCCAGCCCGATCAGGGCTTCGAGGGCAACCGCTTCACCGGCATTCCCATGTATGACGCACTCACGCAATGGGACCTGTCCAAGAGCAACGGACCCAGCCTGCTGATTCCCGATCTCGCCACCGAGTGGAAGGTCGAGGACAAGGACAAGACCAGGTGGACCTTCAAGCTGCGCCCCGGGGTGAAGTTCCACGATGGCTCTCCGTTCAATGCCGATGCCGTGGTGTGGAACGTCAACAAGGTCCTCGACAAGACGGCGCGCCAGTTCGATCCGAGCCAGGTGGGCGTGACGGCTTCGCGCATGCCTACGCTGCGCAGTGCGAAGAAGATCGACGACCTGACCGTCGAACTGGTCACGTCCGAGCCGGACTCCTTCCTGCCGTATAACCTGTCGAACCTGTTCATGGCGTCGCCCGCGCAGTGGGAGAAAAAGTACGCCGCGGTCCCCGCATCGGTCACCGATGCGGGCGAGCGCAGCAAGCAGGCGTGGGTCGCGTTCGCCGCCGACGCGTCGGGCACGGGCCCGTTCAAGATGACGCGATTCGTGCCGCGCGAGCGGCTTGAACTGGCAAAGAATGCTGCTTACTGGGACAGCAAGCGCGTGCCCCGCATCGACAAGGTGGTGATGGTGCCGATGCCAGAAGCCAATGCACGCACCGCGGCACTGCTGTCTGGCCAGGTCGACTGGATCGAGGCACCGGCCCCCGACGCCATCGCCCAGATCAAGAGCCGCGGATTCAACGTCTACGCCAACGCCCAGCCCCATGTGTGGCCGTGGCAGCTGTCGTTCGCACCGAACTCACCCTGGCTCGACAAGCGTGTGCGTGAAGCCGCCAACCTCTGCGTGAACCGCTCCGAGCTCAAGGCGCTCCTTGGCGGCTATATGGCGGAGGCCAAGGGCATTGTCGAGCCCGGCAATCCCTGGTGGGGCAACCCGAAGTTCGACATCCGGTACGACGCCAATGCGGCGCGCAAGCTGATGAGCGAAGCGGGCTACTCCTCGGCCAGGCCGCTCAAGGTCAAGGTACAGATATCGGCCTCCGGCTCCGGCCAGATGCAGCCGCTGCCAATGAACGAGTATGTCCAGCAGAACCTGAAGGAATGCTTCTTTGATGTCGATTTCGATGTGGTCGAATGGAACGCGCTGTTCACGAACTGGCGCGTCGGCACCAAGGACGCAAGCGCGCACGGTGCCAATGCCATCAACGTGAGCTTTGCCGCCATGGATCCGTTCTTTGCCATGGTCCGCTTTGTCAGCACAAAGACGCAGCCCCCGGTTTCGAACAACTGGGGCTATTTCGGCAACGCCGAATTCGACAAGCTGATCGAGACGGCACGCACGTCGTTCGACGCCAAGGCACGGGACGCGGCGCTGGCGAAGCTGCACGCCCGCATCGTCGAGGAAGCACCGTTCGTGCTGATTGCGCACGACGTCGGTCCCCGTGCTATCTCGAAGAAGGTCAAGGGCGTGGTGCAGCCGCAAAGCTGGTTCATCGATATCGCCACGATGTCGATGGATTGAGCCTGGAACCCGGCACCCGCTCTCTTTCGCACAGCAGGAGAGCGCCGAAGGGGACGGACTCGCCACGCCTCGTCCAGCCCCCGCCTCCCTGCCCGCACGGGCAGGGAGCGCATGACACCCACACGACGGGCACAGACCATGACTTATCTGTTCCACCGCGTTCTCTATGCGTTTCCGATCCTGCTCGGGGTCGCGCTGCTCTGCTTCTCGCTGGTCCACATCGCTCCCGGCGATCCGCTTGTGTCCGTGCTGCCTCCCGACGCCTCCGAAGAACTGCGGCAGCAGCTCACCGCGCTGTATGGCTTCGACAAGCCATTCCTCGAGCAATTCGTGCACTGGCTTAGCCGCGCACTGCACGGCGATCTGGGCACTTCCATCGCCACCAGCCGGCCGGTGATGACTGAAGTGTCGCACGCCGTGGTCAACTCGATCCGGCTCGCGGCGGTGGCCACGCTGATCGGCTTCGCTCTCGGCAGCCTGTTCGGCTTTGTGGCGGGCTACCTGCGCGATTCGGTAGCCGACCGCATTGCCTCGTTCCTGTCGGTGCTCGGCGTCAGCATTCCCCACTACTGGCTCGGCATGGTCCTGGTGATCGCCTTCTCCGTGCTGCTCGGGTGGCTGCCCGCCACCGGCGCGGGGCCGGACGGCTCCGGCGCCTGGACGTGGGACTGGGCGCACGTCCAGTACATGCTTCTGCCTGCCGTGACGATGTCTGTGATCCCGATGGGAATCGTCAGCCGTACGATCCGCGCGCTCGTGGCGGAAATCCTGTCCAACGAATTCATCGTCGGCCTGCGCGCGCGGGGATTGTCGGACTTCGCCGTGTTCCGCCACGTGGTCAAGAATGTCGCGCCCACCGCGTTGTCGGTGATGGGCCTGCAGCTTGGCTATCTGCTCGGCGGCTCGATCCTGATCGAGACCGTGTTCTCCTGGCCGGGCACCGGCTTCCTGCTCAACGCGGCCATCTTCCAGCGCGATTTCCCGCTGCTGCAGGGCACGATACTGGTACTGGCGGTGTTCTTTGTGCTGCTGAACCTGTTCGTCGATGCGCTGCAGACGGTATTCGACCCGCGCATCCAGCGCACCTGAGGAGCCCCGCATGGAAATGACGCTCAACAAATCCGTCGCGCCGCTGGTGATCGAACGCTCTCCCGGCTACTGGGCCACGGTCGTACGCCGGCTGCTGCGCAACAAGGTCGCCATGGCGGCGGCTCTGATCCTGATCGCCCTCGTGCTGATGGCGGTATTTGCCCCGGCACTGATGCCGGCCGACCCCTATGCCTCGTCGATCCTGAAACGCCTGAAGCCGGTCGGTACGGAGCACCACCTGCTCGGCACGGACGAGCTCGGCCGCGACATGCTGTCGCGCCTGATGCTCGGCGGCCGGCTCTCGCTGTTCATGGGCATCACGCCGGTGCTGCTGGCATTCGTGATCGGCAGCGCCATCGGCATCGTCGCCGGCTACGCCGGCGGCTGGACCAACACGGTGATCATGCGCGTGACCGATGTGCTGTACGCGTTTCCGTCGGTGCTGCTGGCCATCGCGCTGTCCGGCACGCTCGGCGCCGGCGTAGGCAATGCGTTGTTGTCGCTGACCATCGTGTTCGTGCCGCAGATCGTGCGCGTAGCGGAAAGCGTGACCACGCAGTTACGCAGCCGGGAGTTCGTCGATGCGGCCCGCGCCTCGGGTGCGTCCGCACTGACCATCGTACGGGCCCAGGTGCTCAACAACGTGCTCGGCCCGATCTTCGTCTATGCCACCAGCCTGATTTCGGTATCGATGATCCTGGCCTCCGGCCTGTCCTTCCTCGGACTCGGCGTCAAGCCGCCGGAACCCGAATGGGGACTGATGCTCAACACGCTGCGCACGGCGATCTACACCCAACCCTGGGTGGCCGCGCTGCCCGGCGCCATGATCTTCCTGACCTCGATCTCCTTCAACCTGCTGGCGGACGGCATCCGTTCGGCCATGGAAATCAAGGACTGAACATGACCGATACGCTCGTCTCCCCCGCCGCCGATATTGGCGGTCCGGCCCAGCCGCTCGTGATCGCGCGCGATCTGGTCAAGCACTTCCCGCTCAAGTCGGCGATCCCGCTGCGCCGGGCGGGCGTGGTGCGCGCCGTCGATGGCATCAGTTTCGACGTGCGCAAGGGCGAAACGCTCGGCGTGGTCGGTGAATCCGGCTGCGGCAAATCCACCACGGCTCGCTTGCTGATGCAACTGACTCCCCACGACAGCGGCGAACTGATCTTCGACGCGCAGGGCGTCGGCTCGCCGCAGCTGCCGATGAAAGCCTTCCGCAGCCAGGTGCAGATGGTCTTCCAGGACAGCTACTCGTCGCTGAACCCGCGCCTGACGATCGAGGAATCGGTCGCCTTCACGCCACGCGTACACGGCGTGCCGGCTCGCGAAGCCATAGAGCGGGCCCGCTACCTGCTGAACCGCGTCGGACTGGAGCCGTCGCGCTTTGCCGGGCGCTACCCCCACGAGCTTTCCGGCGGCCAGCGCCAGCGCGTCAATATCGCGCGGGCACTGGCGCTGCGTCCGCGCCTGGTGATCCTGGACGAAGCGGTATCCGCGCTGGACAAGTCCGTCGAGGCCCAGGTGCTCAACCTGCTGCTCGATCTCAAGGCCGAGTTCGACCTGACCTACGTCTTCATCAGCCATGACCTGAACGTGATCCGCTACCTGTGCGACCGGGTCATGGTGATGTACCTGGGCAAGGTCGTGGAAGTCGGCGATACCGAATCCATTTACCGGCACCCCGCCCACCCTTACACGCGCGCGCTGCTGGCATCGATGCCGTCGATGGACCCCGACCATCGCACCCTGGCCGCGCCGCTGGCCGGCGACCCGCCGAACCCGATCGACCCGCCATCGGGCTGCAGCTTTCATCCTCGCTGCGCCAGCGCGGAGCCCGTCTGCGCCCGCCGCGCACCGGCGTTGTCGCATGCGCTGGCGGATCACCCCGTGTCCTGCCTGATGGCAATGCCCGATGGCGGCCATTCGCAGCCGTTGCGCCGCATGACGCCCGGCCTGCATGACGCCGCACACTGAACCCGGCCGGAGATGACCATGCCCTCTAATACCCCCGCCATCCCCGCCATCCCCGCCATCCCCGCCATTTCACTCCGGGACCTGCGCGTGACGTTCGCGGGCAGCGGCAAGACCATCCAGGCCGTCAATGGCGTGTCGCTCGATGTTGCCACGGGAGAAGCCGTCGCATTGATCGGCGAGTCCGGTTCCGGCAAGAGCGTCACGCTGCGCGCGCTGATGCGCCTTCACCCGCCGCGTCGCACGAAGATGAGCGGCGACATCCGGGTCGCCGGGCAGGACGTGCTAAAGCTGGACAAGCGGGCACTGGCGCGACTTCGCGGCGGCACCGTGGCGATGGTGTTCCAGGAACCGCTGCTGGCGCTGGATCCCGTCTACACCGTGGGCCAGCAGCTCATCGAGTGCATCCGCACACATCGCAAGGTATCGAAGGCCGAAGCACGGCAACTCGCGCTCAAGGCGCTGGAAGCCGTACGGATCCCGAGCCCGGAGCGCAGACTGGCCGCCTATCCGCATGAAATGTCCGGTGGCATGAGGCAACGTGCGATGATCGCGCTGGCGCTGTCCGCGCAGCCGCAGATCCTGCTGGCAGACGAGCCCACTACGGCGCTCGACGCCACGGTGCAGATCCAGGTACTGATCCTGTTGCGCGAACTGCAGCGCGAACTGGGCCTGTCCATCGTCTTTGTCACGCACGACATAGGCGCCGCGGTGGAAATCGCCGACCGCGTCGCGGTGATGTATGGCGGACGCATTGTCGAGGAAGGTCCGATCCGCACGCTGATGCGCGAAGCGCGCCACCCGTACACGATCGCGCTGCTGCAAAGCCGCCAGCACGGCATGCATCGCGGCGAGCGGCTGCCATCCATCGGCGGCGCGCCGCCCGATCTCGCGGCATTGCCGCCGGGCTGCGCCTTCGCGCCGCGCTGCCCGCACGCCCGCCCCGAATGCCTGGCCGACGTGCCGCGCGCGGTGTCGCTCGGCAACGGCCATCAAGTCAGTTGCACCCTCGTCTCCGCGCGCGCCGCGGCCGAGGCCGCCTGAGTCCCTCAGGCTTCAGTATTCACCGGAAAAAGGAACCCGACCGCCATGAGCCTGGCCACCCATCCGTCCCGCGCCTTCCTGCCCTACCCCGAGGCACCTGTTCCCAACGCGGCGCAGGGGCCGCTCAGCGGGCTGACGTTCGCGGTCAAGGATCTGTTCGATGTAGCCGGATACCCGACCGGCGGCGGCAACCCGCATGTACTGGCGCGCTCCGGCATCAAGACGGCCACAGCGCCGGCGGTATGCAGTCTGCTCGATGCCGGTGCCGCGTTCCTGGGCAAGGTCCATACCGATGAACTCGCGTTCTCGATGAATGGCCAGAACTATCACTATGGCGGCCCTTACAACGGCGCAGCGCCAGACCGGATTACAGGCGGCTCCTCGTCGGGATCGGCATCCGCGGTATCGCACGGCCTGTGCGATTTCGCGCTCGGCACCGATACCGGAGGCTCGATCCGGGCGCCGGCCAGCCATTGCGGCCTGTTTGGCATCCGCCCCTCGCACGGCCGTGTCACGCTGGAGCTGTGCATGCCGTTGAGCGCGTCGCTCGATACCTGCGGCTTTTTTGCACGCGATATCGGCACATTCGCACGCGTCGCCGACGTACTGCTCGGCAACGACTGCCAGCCGCTGGCCGCGCCCCCGAAGTTGCTGCTTGCCGCGGACCTCTTCGAACTGCCAACGCCCGAGGCACGCGCGGCGCTCACGCCAGCCGTTGCCCGCATCGAGTCCCTACTTGGCACGGCCATGCCTGTCAACGTGGCCGACCGCCCCCTGTCCGAGCTGTACTGGGCCTTCCGGTACGTGCAGGGGTGGGAAGCCTGGCAAGCCGACGGCCCACTGATCGAGGACTTTGCACTGCAACTCGGCCCCGACGTGGCCGGCCGATTCCAGTTCAGCAAGGGCGTCACGCGCGACCAGTTCGAGCACGCCAGTACGATACGCCACGCGTTCACCGCACACCTGGGCCGCATGCTCGGGCACGACAGCATCCTGGTGCTGCCGACCATGCCGGACATTGCCCCGCTGCGGACCGCACCGGCGGAGGCCCTGGAAGACTATCGCACGGCCGCTGCGCAATCGCTGTGCCTGGCGCCGCTGACCGGGTTCCCGCAATTGACTCTGCCTCTGTCAGGCCGCCAGGGCGCGCCGCTCGGCATTTCCCTGCTTGGACCGAAGGGGCGCGACCGCAGTCTGATCGCCGTGGCCGAAATGCTAGCCTGTTTCGCCTGCGGCGAAGCGCGCCGGAGATGGCGCGACCGTACCGCACGCCGTTCTACCCGGTCTTCCCGTTGATCGCGCTGGCCGGCGCGGTGGTCGCGCTGGGCGCGATGACCTGGTTCAACCCGCTGATCGCGCTGATCTATGCAGGCGTGCTGGCGGCGGGCTACGCGCATTACCACTGGCGCGGGCGGCATCTGTCGTAGTTGGCGACCTGCACGGCAGCGGGCCGCAGGCAAGCGCACCCGTGGCTGACCCCGCAGACTGAGGCGCATCATGGCCTTCGCCCACACCGTTGCCTCGCGGCGCCACCTGTTCGCCGATCTCAAAACCCTGCTCGCCAAGGCCAGTCCGGCACGCTCGGGCGACTACCTGGCGGGGTTGGCGGCTGCCAGCGAGGAGGAACGCATGGCCGCGCGCATGGCGCTGGCCGAAGTGCCGCTGGCACATTTCCTGAGCGAAGCGCTGGTGCCCTACGAGAAAGATGAGGTCACGCGCCTGATCGTCGACCGCCATGACGCCCAGGCCTTTCGCGAGATCGCGTCGCTCACCGTGGGGGACTTTCGCAACTGGCTGCTGCTGCACGAGACCGATTCCGCCGTGCTCGCGCGCGTGGCGCCGGGCATTACGCCCGAGATGGCCGCCGCGGTCAGCAAGCTGATGCGCAACCAGGACCTGGTGAGGGTGGCGCACAAGTGCCAGGTGGTCACGCGCTTTCGCAACACCATCGGCTTGCCCGGGCGCTTGTCTGTGCGGCTGCAGCCTAACCATCCCACCGACGACGCACGCGGCATCGCCGCCTCGATGATCGACGGGCTGCCGTATGGCTGCGGCGATGCCACCATTGGCATCAACCCCGCCACCGACAACCTCGGTGCCATCGTCACGCTGATGCGCCTGATCGACGACCTGCGCCGCCGCTACGACGTGCCCACGCAGTCCTGCGTGCTGACACACGTCACCAACACCTTGCGCGCGATCGAACAGGGCGCGCCGGTGGACCTGGTGTTCCAGTCCGTGGCGGGCAGCGAGCGCGCCAACGCGGGCTTCGGCATCAGCCTGGCGTTGCTGGCCGAGGCGCACGAGGCCGCGCAAAGCCTGGCGCGCGGCACGGTGGGTAACAACGTAATGTACTTCGAGACCGGCCAGGGCAGCGCGCTGTCCGCCAACGCCCATCACGACGTGGACCAGCAGACCATGGAGACCCGCGCCTATGCGGTCGCGCGCGCGTTCTCGCCGCTGCTGGTCAATACCGTGGTGGGCTTTATCGGCCCCGAGTATCTGTACGACGGCAAGCAGATCATCCGCGCCGGGCTGGAGGACCACTTCTGCGGCAAGCTGCTCGGCGTGCCGATGGGTTGCGATGTCTGCTACACCAACCATGCCGAGGCTGACCAGGACGATATGGACACGCTGCTGACGCTGTTCGGCGCGGCCGGCATCAACTTCATCATGGGTGTGCCCGGCGCCGACGACATCATGCTGAACTACCAGAGCACCTCCTTCCACGACGCGCTCTACCTGCGCGACGTGCTGGGCCTGCGCCCCGCGCCGGAATTCGAGGCGTGGCTGCAGGCAATGGGCATCCTTGGCGAGGACGGGCGGCTGCTTGAGCTCGCCGAGCGCCAGCCATTGCTGCAACTTGCCCACGGCTTGTAAGCCGACAGAGCGCGCCCCCCAAGCCATGAGCCGCAAACTGATCCAAGACAATCCCTGGCAGCGCCTGCGCCAGTTCACCGCCGCGCGCATCGCGCTGGGCCGCGCGGGCCACAGCCAGACCACGGAGGCGGTGCTCGCCTTCGGGCTGGCGCATGCGCAGGCGCGCGATGCCGTGCACCTGCCGCTGGCGCGCGCGGCCATCGAGCAAGCCCTGCATGACGCGGGGTTGAGCAGCGTGGCCGCCCACAGCGCCGCGCCGGACCGCCAGCATTACCTGCGCCGCCCCGACCTGGGGCGCCAGCTTGACGAAGCCAGCCGTACGCGGCTGGCGCAGGCGCGGCCCGCCGAAGCACCCGACGTGGTGTTCGTGATCGCCGACGGCCTTTCCGCACTTGCGGCCGAACGCCATGGCGTGGCACTGCTGCTGCACGCACGGGAGCGCCTGCCGGACTATCGCATCGGGCCAGTGGTGGTGGCCGAGCAGTCGCGCGTGGCGCTGGGCGACGAGGCTGGCCACCTGCTTGGCGCGCGCCAGATGGTGATGCTGATCGGCGAGCGGCCCGGATTGAGTTCGCCGGACAGTCTCGGCATCTATCTCACCCATGACCCGCGGCCCGGCCGCAGCGATGCCGAGCGCAACTGCATCTCCAATGTGCGGCCCGAAGGTCTGCCCTACGCGCAGGCCGCCGATAAGCTCGCCTTCCTGCTGCGCGGCGCGCTGGCGCTGGGGTTCAGCGGCGTGGGCCTGAAGGACGACAGCGAGCACGCGGCGCTACCTGAGCCTGCGCCGGGCGCGCTGTCCGCATCGGGCTCAGCGCCCGGCGCACAGACGGACTGACAAGCCGGTCGATCCGGCCGCTCACGCAGGCGGCCGGGCATTGCCGTGCCGTTTTGCTATCTCATCGCAACAACGAGGAAGAGGAATCGCCATGAAGCACAAGAGCCTGTTGATCGTATCCCTGCTGGCCGCCGCATTCGCCGCGGGCGGCTGCGCCACGCAATCCCTCAACGCACCCGCCGCGCTGGTCCAAGGCACCGCCCAGCCGCTAATCCAGGGCAATTGGGACGCCTTCAACCGTGGCCGCATCGAAGCCATGATCGCCGCCTATGGCAAGGACAGTCCCACCTACGATGCGCGCAAGCCGCCATATGCGGTGTTCGACTGGGACAACACCAGCATCTTCCTCGACATCGAGGAGGCCGTGCTGGTCTACCAGCTGGAGAACCTGCGCTTTGGCGCCACGCCGCAGCAGCTCGACACCGCCATCCGCGTCAACATCCCGGGCAAGGACTTCAACGCGCCGTTCAACAATGCCGCAGGCCAGCCGGTTAACATCGACAAGGTGGCGCCGGACATCATCGAGAGCTACACCTGGCTCTACCAGAACTACCGCGGGCTGAATGGCACGCAGTCGCTCGAGCAGGTCAAGGCCACTCCGCACTACCAGAACTTCATCGCCAAGATGCGCTACCTGTATGAGGCCATCGGCGACAGCTTCGATCACGCGGTAGCTTATCCGTGGGTGACTTACCACTTCGCAGGCATGACCGAGGCGCAGGTGCGCCAACTCACGGCCGATACCGTCACCTGGCAACTCGCGCAGCCGATCGAAAAGGTGAAATGGACCAGCCCTGCCGCCCTGCCTGGCCGCGCCGGCGTCGTGTCGGTAAGCTGGAAGAACGGCCTGAGGCTGGTGCCGGAGATGCAGGATCTCTACGGCAAGATGCGCAATGCGGGCTTTGATGTCTGGGTCTGCTCGGCGTCGTTCGTCGATGTGATCAAGGAGATCTCCTCCAATCCCGCCTATGGCTACAACAACCCCGCCGAGCGCGTGCTGGCGATGGAACTGGAGCGCAATGCACAAGGCGTGATCCAGCCCGAGTTCCGCCGCGGCTACGACCAGACCCAGGGCAAGGGCAAGACCAAGACCATCGAGCGCTTCCTGGTGTCGCGCTACGGCTACGGCCCGACGTTTGTCGCCGGCGACAGCGAAGGCGACCAGAACATGATGCAAGACTTCGCCGACACCCGCGCCGTGCTGATCGTCAACCGGCTACGCGCCAGCGATATCGGCAAGCTGTCCGGCGTGGCCGTGCAAAGCTATGGCAAGCCTGATGCAAAGTACCTGCTGCAGGGACGCGATGACAACGCGGGTGCGTTCGTGGCATCACAGCAACACACGCCGCTGGGGGCGAAGGAAGGGAAGTTGTTGAAGTAGCAGGCGGGAGCGGCCGATCCTCTGATCGATGGGATCGGCCGACGCGGCTACGGCCAGCTCACTTTGAGTATCGTTATTCGGCCCGGATGCTGCCTTGCTTGATGACCTTGGCCCATTTCGCGGTCTCGCCCTCGACGAACTTGCGGAAGTCCTCGGGCCGCGAGCCAGCCGGTTCGGCGCCGATGGCGGCGAGCCGCTGAGAGACCTCTGGAGAGTTGAGCACTTCGCGCGTCAGCGCGCTGAGCCGGTCGACAATCGCCTGTGGCGTACCGGCCGGGGCAAAGAGCCCGTTCCATTCGTAGACCTGATAGCCCGGCAAGCCGGATTCGGCAATCGTGGGCGTGTCCGGCAACGCGGCAGACCGCTTCGTTCCCGTCGTGGCCAGCACCTTGAGCTTCTTGCCCGCGACTAGCGGGTATGACGCCGCCATATTGCTGAACATCATGTCGACCTGGCCACCCATCAGGTCGCTTAGCGCCGGCGCGCCGCCCTTATAGGGAACGTGCAGCAGTTTCAGTCCCGACTGCTGCCCGAACAACTCCGCCGCCAGGTGCTGTGCCGTGCCTGGTCCCGCTGAAGCATAGGTCAGCTTGCCCGGCTTCGCCTTAGCGGCAGCAACAATGTCCTTCGGTGACTTGAAGGGAGAATCGGGCGGCACCACTAGCAGGTTCGGCACCAGCACCACCAGCGAGATGGGGGCAAAGTCCTTAACGGTGTCGTATGGCAAGCGCGGCTGCAAGCTTGGATTGACCGAATGCGCGGTGGCATCGAGCAGCAGCGTGTAACCATCGGGCGCGGCCTTTGCCACCGCGCCCGCGCCAATCACGCCGCTTGCACCGGGACGGTTGTCGACCACGATGGTCTGTCCCAGCTTGGCACCAAGCGGCGCGGCAAGCGTGCGTGCAACCGTGTCGGCGGCACCGCCCGCGGGATAGGGCACAACCAGCCGGATGGGCCGGTCCGGATAGGCTGCGGGTGCGGCGTGGGAGGCGTTCGGCGAAATGCCGAGGCCAAGCAATGCGAGCGAAAGCAGCCGGGCAGTGATGGGCTTGAACATGTCTCGACTCCAGATTCTTATGTGATGAATAATCAAACGGTAGCGATGGGAGTTGCCGGGGATCCGACCGCGCCGGGCAGGCGCAGCGGCGGTGCGGTCAACAGGAAGCGGCTGCGCCGATGTGCCCGCAGCCACCGCGCCAACGGCGTCAGGTGCCAAAGTTCGCCCAGATGAATGCCGTTCTTGAACAGGCAATGCTCGTGCAGCGGCAGCCGGGGCCCACGAATCGGCGATGGCGTCAACGGCTTGGGCACGACAAGCTCTACGGCCGGGTTGTCTGCCAGCAGGCAGGCAAGCCGCACGTCGGTGATCCAGTTGAGCAGCTTCTTGTCGTGGCCGTCCAGCCCGGTCCCGGTTTCATGCAGCACGCGCAGGTCGGGCATCTTGTTCATCGACAGCAGCGTGTCCGCAAAGCCGGTATGCAGGCACACCATGTCGCCCGGTTCGACCGCAATCTTGTCGGCCTCGAGTATGCGCATCAGCGCGTCATAACCGACGGCGTTGCGCTTGCGGCCGATGTGGTGCTCGAGGTCGATCATGACGCCTCGCCCTTGCGCCCCATGCTCGGCCAGCACCGCAATGCTCAGCGCGCGAGCTTCCGGATTCTCGTAGCGCGCCCACGGTTCAGTGGCCTGCATCTCAGTGCCCGCGATGACATCCTCGCCGCCCCGGTAGCCGTTATAGAACACCGGCTCTTCCTTGCCATCGCCGTCCGCGTCGAAATGGCTGCCGACATGCGCAAGACTGTCCCATTGCGTCGAGTACTGCAGACTCATCAACACCACGTCGTCGTTGACGACATCGGTCAAGTCGGGGTCTTCCGACTGATAGGACCAGCAGAAGCCTTGCTGCCCGGCGCTCTTGCCGTCGCGCAGCACGGCAAAGCGGCGCGGTGGCTGACGGCGAACGTTCATCGTTTGCCCGCCCGGATAGTCGAGCGGCAGCGACAGGCAGAACGTGACGCCCTCGCGAACTTCCGCCACACCCTGCAGCACCTTGGCGCGGTCGACCAGGTTCATCCGGCCGCGTTGGTCATCCGGGCCGAATTCGCCCCAATGACTGCCTTCGGGCTGCCGCTTCCAGCGAAGTTGAGTCGACGCCATGCCCTGCTCCTCAGTGTTGCCCGCCGAGCACCGCCAGCGCGTTCGTCGCGGCCGCTACGCCCATGTTGACGTAGGCGTCGCTGGTCACGCCGCCGATATGGGGGCTCAGCACGAACTGCTGATGACGGAAGAACGGATGGTCCGGAGCAGGAGGCTCCTGTGCCAGCGAATCCAGGCCGGCTGCTGCAACCTTGCCGCTCTCCACCGCCGCAAGCAGTGCCGCCTCGTCGATCAGGCCGCCACGCGCGGTATTGACCACGATGACACCGTCCTTGCAAGCCGACAATGCGTCTGCACCCAGCAAGCCCTTGTTGTCGGCGGTGAGCGGGCAATGGAACGACACGACATCGGACTCGCGCCAGATCGTATCCAGGCCGACCGCACGGATATCGCCGGGTACCTCTGTAGCGAAGGGGTCGTAACCCAGCACGTTCATATCCATGGCGGTTGCCATGCGGGCAAAGCGGCGGCCGATCGCGCCCAGGCCGATCAGGCCCAGCGTACGCCCGTTCAATTCAAGGCTCTGGTGTGTCGCCTTGTCCCAATGCCCCATGCGCGTGCGCTGGTCCAGGTGCACCACGGATTTCGCACAGGCAAGCAACAGCGCCATGGCATGCTCCGCCACGGCCGCAGCATTGGCACCGGCGGCCGCCACCACCTTCACGCCACGCGCCTGCGCGGCTTGCTGGTCGATGTTGTCGATGCCGCTGCCGTGCTTGGACAACACGCGGATGGACGGCGCCGCGTCGAGCGCCATCGCACCCACCTTGCTGGTGCGCACGATGATCGCCACAGGCGCATGGCGGCGACACAGGTCGGCCGTTTCCTCTTCGCTGGCGGCCTTGCCGGCATAGATCAGTTCGTAATCGGATAGCAAGGCGACGGCTTGCGGGGCGAGATTTGCCGCAGTCACCACAATGACAGGCTTGCTGGCGGCGCTCACAGTGCCTCTCCCGCCTTCAGCACGCCCGCTGCGCGCAGCGCGTCATCCAGCCAGGCCGGACGCAAAGCCTTGCCCGACTTGATTCCGTCGATGCGCTTGCGCTCGCCGGCTACTTTCTCGGCCGCGGCGGCGATCAGCGAAGCCGCCTTATCGCGTTCGATGACCACGACCCCGTCGGCGTCCCCGATCACCAGGTCGCCCGGGCATACGCTGACGCCACCGCATTGGATCGGGTGGTTGACCCGGCCCGGCACGAACTTGGTCGGGCCATTGGGGTTGGTGCCAACGGAATACATCGGGAAGCCCGCATCCCGGATTTCATCGGCGTCCCGCGACGCGGCATCGAGCACGACGGCGGTCACGCCCAGCGCGATGCACTGCTGGACCATGATGATGCCCATCAGCGCGCTGTTCTGGTCGCCTTTGCCATCGACCACGATGACGTCGCCCGGGCGGGCCAGCGCCATGGCCGCATGGATCATCAGGTTGTCACCCGGTCGCACTTCCACCGTCAGCGCGGTGCCACAGAAGCGGCTGGTGGGGCTGAGCGGCGCAATGCGGCCGTGCATGCCGCCGCGGCGTCCGGCCACGTCAGCAAAAATGGATGAAGCGAACTCCGAAGCCTGCCGGACGATCTCGGCCGGTACGCGTTCAAAATCACGGATGACATCAGGGAGGGTCGGTTGCGCGGACATGGTTGCTCCTGAGAAAGTGCGAATGCATCCCACCGCCCGCCTGGTTACCCACGGCGGGAGGTTCTGCAATGATGCGAAATGGTTAGGAAGTGCTTGGCGACGAAAGCGCGTCGGCGCTCAGTCGATGGTGGCGCCGGAGTCCTTGACCACCACGCGCCAGCGGGCCAGGTCTTTCTGCATCAACGATGCGAATTCCGTGCTGCTGCCGCCGAGGACACGACCGCCTTCGGCTTCGATCTTGTTTTTGACGTCAGGCGTCTTCAGGGCGCGGTTCAGTTCGGCATTGAGCTTTTCCAGGATCGGCGCAGGCGTGCCGGCGGGCGCGAGCAGGCCGAACCAGGTATCGGCTTCAAACTGCTTCACACCGGCCTCCGTGACGGTAGGCGTCGACGGAAGCTGGGCGGAGCGTTGGGTCGAGGTCACCGCCAGGCCGCGCAGCTTGCCGTTCTTGATCTGCCCCATGACGGTCGGCACGGAACCAATATAGATGGCAACCTGCCCGCTCAGCACGTCGGTCAGCGCCTGCGACGCGCCCTTGTAAGGGATATGCTGCAGCTTCACGCCGGCCTGCTTTTGCAACAGTTCCATGGCGAGATGAGCCACGGTGCCGTTGCCTGGCGTGCCAAAGGTGACGGTGCCCGGCTTTGCCCTGGCTGCTGCCAGCACTTCGCCGAGGTTGCGGTATGGGGAGTTGCTCGCCACCACGAGCGCCAGTGGCGCCGAGGCGATCAGCCCGATCGGCGCCAGGTCCTTGCCCGGGTCGTACGGGAGTTTCTTGTACAGCGAGGGATTGATGGCCAGGTTACTGGTCTGGCCGAACACCAGCGTATAACCGTCTGGCGCCGCCTTGGCAGCGGCTTCAATGCCCAGATTGCCCCCGGCGCCGGGCTTGTTTTCGATGACTACCGTCCAATTAAGGTCGCGGCTCATCTGATTGCCGATGGCGCGCGAGAAAGCATCCGGCGCTCCGCCCGGCGGGAACGGCACAATCAGGCGAATAGGCTTGGTGGGATAGGTCTCGGCCACTGCGGACAGCGGCAGTAGGCCGAAAATGGCGCAGGCGGCCAGAAGGCGGGTAGTGCGTTTCAAGGTTGTCTCCGTGGTAAGCCTTGTTCTATGCGCTAACTATAGGGAGTCGTTGCGAGGTGTACAATCACGTTGTCTACTACGGAACGCGTGCCATGAACCGGAACACTTCGCCCGCTTTGGAAGATGCCAAGGAAAGTGCTGATAAAGACACAATCGTCGCAGTAACGCGGGCATTACAGATCCTGGAAGCGTTTTCGGCCGACGACACCGCGCTCACGCTCGCTGAACTCAGTCGTCGTGTCGGCATGGGCAAATCAACCGTCTTGCGCACCGCGAGGACGCTCGCTCAATCCGAGTATCTGGTGCAAAGGGACGATGGCCAATGGCGACTCGGCGCTGCGGCGGGATGGCTCGGCGCACGCTATCAGGCCGCATTTCGCGTTAGCGAAACGGTCGAACCCGTGTTGCGACGCATCTCGTACGAGACTCGAGAGAGTGCCGCGTTTTACGTCCGGGAGGGCGACACGCGGGCCTGCCTGGTGCGCGTGGAAGGGCCCGGCGCGGTGCGACACCACGTGCGCGTAGGTGAAAGGCTGCCGTTGATTGGCGCCCCCGGCCGTGTGTTGCGGGCCTTTGCCGGTGAAATGGGCGAGCCCTACGAAACGATCCGCAAAGACGGCTATTTCATTTCTATGGGGGAACGCGAGCCAGAAGTTTCCAGCATTGCAGTTCCCGTGTTTGGCATTAACTGGACGCTGGCAGGCTCGCTTTGCATCTCTGGCCCGATCAGCCGCCTGACCCGCGACAAGCTGAGCGAATACGCCGAACTGATGCTGGCTGCGGGCCGCGAAATGTCTTATCTGATCTCCGGCTCCCGCGGGCAGACCGCGAAGCCATCCACTTGGCATCCTTGAGACAATGGTCCGGGAAAACTTCACTGATTTGCACAGTCGAGTGGGACTCGTCTTCCTTGAAGCCCATGTCGGCCATCGGCTGCAAAGCTGCCACTGGAACTACCCGCCTCAGTGGCAGAGACGGGGCAAGCGCCCTTGATTCCTTCGACTATTCATGCACGCCGTAGCCTGCAATCCTGGAAGCTGGCCGCGATGTGCGTTTGTCGATTCTCATCAAGGTAATGCGTAGGCTGGGCGTGCAGAGCAATCTCGACGCCGCGTTCCCAGATACCTTGCCGACGTCGCAAGCGTTAACGAAGCGACGGCAGCTACGAATGCGCGCGTACGTGAAAAAGATGCGGCTGTGGACGTCGCAGAAGGGTCGTGAATAGACGAACGACACTGACTCCGCACCGCAGCATTCCTACGGACACCAACCTCTCACGCAAGCGCTACGTAGGCTGCGCTCACGAGCCGTCGCCCTCGCGCTTCCGGGGCGACCGTCCAAAGGTGCCACTGGTGGAGTTGGTCCGGAGTTATATGCATCGCGATGTAGCGCCAAGTTTTCAAGACAGAATAACGGAGCTTCCCGCGAAAGCCGCTGCCAGGGGCGCGTGGTGGCACGATACGGCGACCGGAGCCTATTCTTCCGATGACAGAAGCCGGCTAACTTGCTCCCGGGCCGAGAAGAGACGGTCGTCAATGACGCTGTGACCTGCGGCTCGTAGACCGTTGCGGCGGTCGCGAACAGAAGCCCTGTCTCGCAAAAGAGGCTTGGTCGTGACCTTCGCCTGCCACGAACTCATTAGAGGCGTAATCATCGCCCGTCGCAAGTAATAGGTTTAACGAAAATACCAATCACCAAAACGGTAAAAGGTGCATTCTGGGTGCCAGGCTGCAGGGATGAGCAACACTTCGTCGCGCTTACCCGGGCTTATCCGGCTAACTGCGCACCGGTACGATGCTGAACCGCGAGACACCCTCGGTTGCAGCCATCTCGGCTGCCAGCGAAGCCGGCGAAATCGCACGCGCCTTGTCCGGCGCAACCAGGCTGACTCGCCACACTGCCTGGTTGTCGGCAAACGTGATGTTCAGGGTGTCGTGCAGCACGCGATAGCCGCGAGCCCTTGCCCTGTCGATCAGCAGATCCAAATCAGGCGCTTCTCCGGGTTGGAAAGTCAGCGACAGGTCAAGCGTCATACGGCCCGGAAGCCGGGCCTCCAGCCGATGCAGCAGGGACATCGACGCCACGCAGAGCACAGCGAGCAGCAACCCGGCGGCATAAAAGCCCACGCCCAGCAACACGCCTATGGCCGAGGCGGCCCAGATCGATGCCGCGGTCGTGAGGCCCCGGATAGTCATGCCGTCCTTCATGATGACCCCCGCGCAAAGGAAGCCGACGCCGGTGACGACCCCCTGTACGATACGGGTCGGGTCTGCCTGGGCGTGCGCTGCAGCACCGCCGTACCACAGCGCCGGGTAGCCGACGAACACCGTCAATGCCGTCGACGCCATGCACACGAGGCCATAAGTGCGCATGCCAGCGGCACGGCCGTTGTACGAGCGCTCGTAGCCAACCAGCATTCCCAGCAGCAACGCGCCCACCAGGTTCAATCCGATGAACGCGTTGGCAACGAGATAGCTACCGCTCCAATAGTGCTGCAGATCTCCAATCATGGGGTTTCGCGATCAGGATGCGAGCCAGGCATTCAGCGAGCGCAAGGTTTCCTCGCTGAGCTCGCCGGCCGCGGCGGCAAGACGCAGACGGCCAAGGAGGTAATCCAGGCGTGCCTGGACCACGTCAAGCTCGGCGGCGAACACGCGCTGCTGCGCGTCCAGCACGTCGGGTTCCGTACGGGTTCCCACGTCACGGCCAAGCGTCGTCGCCGCGAGCGCGCTACGCGCCGAAGTCAGCGACTGCTCGAGTGCGGCGACGCGCGACACGCCCGTTTTCACCGAGAGGAATCCGTCCTGCACCTGCAGGCGCACGTCGCGCCGGGCGGCGGCAAGCTCCTGCTCCGCCTGGCTCTTGCGCGCAATGGACTCCCGCTCGCGCGAATCCAGACCGCCGCCCGCGTAAAGCGGAATGTTGAGCTGCAGGCCGACCGTCGCGGTGCGGGTGTTGCTGGCTGCGATCCACGGAGCCAGGTTGCCGGATTGCCCTTGTGCGCCATAACGTGCTACCAGCGCGACGGTCGGGCGGCTGCTGACGCGGTACTTGTCGATCTCCGTCCCGGCAATGTCGAGCTCCGACTGCCGGGTCTTCACCAGGTAACTCTGCTCTTCACCCCTTGCCTGCCACGCCGCGAGATTGTCCGGCTCCGGCGGCCTCGGCACGAATTTTGGTGCCAGTGCGGTGAGCTGATCGGGCGGCATGCCGACCGTTTCCTGGAATCGAGTCCGTTGTTGCTCCAGCGCGGACTGCGCCGTGACTTCGCGACGGCGGCTAGGACATGCACGTGCTTGTACAGCATGATTAGCTCCTCAGGTCCTAGGCCAGTCTGGTTGCTGGATCTCTTCATAACCTGCGCTGGAGTAGGTCTCCAGTCGACGCGAGCCAGTATTTACGATGCCGGGGAAGGCCATTTGACATTTCGGGACCGCCAATTGATGCATTGGGACACCCCGGGAAACCCCCTGCCAAGGAGAGTGACTCCGGCTACGCCGCGTCATGCCGCATCCCGCCTTACGGACGACGGCATCGCTGCTGCGAGCACCGCATGAGCCGGGCGAGCGCGACCGTCATGGCGCGGCCGCGGCCGGATCGCAGGTCAAGCCGCAGCCTGCGCGGCGGCACGCTGGCGCTCGTAGACCTGCAGGTGGCAATAGGCCGTGCGGCTCAATGGCACCTCGTTCCCCTGGGCGGCGGCACGCCGGATCAGGTCGCCGACGATGGCGTCGGCTTCGATGCGCGGCGCGCCCTGCGCAATGTCCCGCATCATCGAAGCGGCCCAGGTCGAGGTGTCGTCCAGCAACCGGGACTGCATCGTGGCCACCACGGGTTCGGAAATGGCATGGCCGCACGCCCGCGCCACCGAGCGGCACTCGGCCATCGCATCGAGCATCAGCCGGCGGCCATCCTGGGTCTTCATGATGTCTCCCACCGAGCCGCGCATCAGGCATGTCATCACGGCGCCGGCCGCAATCATGGTCCACTTGTTCCACAGTTCCTGCTCGATGGCTCCCGAGACTTCGCGCGTCCCCGCCGCGCGCGACAGCAGCGCGTGCACTTCCGCAGCAATGGCCGATGCCTGGCCGGCGCGAGCCCCGACAATGAGGCGGTCCGCGCGGCCGGCGTGCAAGACGGTTCCATCCGCCGCCAGCGTGGCCGCGATATAGGCGACTCCACCAAGCACGCGCTGCCTGCCAAAGCACTGGTCGAGCGAGTCATAGGCGCCCATCCCGTTGAGCAACGGCAGCACCGCGGTGTCCCGGCCCACTGCCGGACTGACCGCCTGGATGGCATCGGCAAGGTCATAGGTCTTGCATGCCAGCAGGATGAGGTCGTACTGCGGGTATGCCTGGCCCGCCAGGACGGTCCTGACCGGGCGATGAAAGTCCCCCAGTTCGCTGCGTACCGCCAGCCCCTGGCGTTTCAGCGCCTGGGCGCGGCCGGGCCGCACCAGGAAGGTAACGTCCGCGCCCGCCTCGATCAGCCGCGCACCGTAGTAGCCGCCCATGGCGCCGGCACCGAGTACCAGAATCTTCATGGCGCCTCCCGTCTACGCATTGCCGCCAGGACGGCACTGCACCACCAGGTTGACGACGCCTGCCTGCACCGCTTCGTCGTGCTGGTTGAAGGTGGTGATGCGCACCTTGACGATGCCCTGGTCCGGACGGGACTTCGACGTGCGCACCTCGAGGATCTCGCTCTCGACACGCAGTACGTCGCCGGGCCGCACCGGCTTGGGCCAGCGCAGTTCCTCGAAGCCGGCGCCGATGATGCCGCCCGCGGGACGAAGTTCGCCGTCGACCAGCAGGCGCATGGTCAGCGCCGCCGTGTGCCAGCCGCTCGCGGCGAGGCCGCGGAACAGCGTGTCGCGGGCTGCGGCTTCATCGAGGTGGAAAGGCTGCGGGTCGAATTCAGCCGCGAAGGACTTGATCCGTTCGGGCTCGACGGTCAGGCGCCCCGAACCATATTTCTGGCCCGGCGCCAGATCCTCGATATATTGAATGTTCATGGTTTGCTCCTCCTGGTGGTGATTGCGCCGGTCCGGACGACCGGCGCGCGCGGGATGACGACGGACGGCTCAGGCCAGGGCCTCGAGCGCCAGTGCAATCCCTTGGCCTCCGCCGATGCACAGCGTGACGATGCCGCGCCGGATGCCGTCCGCGCGCATCGCATGCAGCAGGCGCGTGGCCAGCACCGCCCCGGTCGCACCGATCGGATGGCCGTGCGCGATCGCGCCGCCGTCGACATTGATAATGTCGTGGGGCAGGCCCAGTTCCGCCGCCACGGCCAGCGGCACCGCGGCAAAGGCTTCGTTGATCTCGATGCGCTCGATATCGCCCAGCGCCCAGCCGGCGCGCTGCAGCGCCTGCCGCACCGCCGGGACCGGCCCCAGGCCGAACATGCCGGGCTCCACGGCGCCCACCCCGTAGGCCGCGAGCCGGCCCAGCGGCTGCAGCCCGCGGGCTTCGGCCAGCGAACGTTCCGCCACGATCATGGCCGCGGCGCCGCTGTTGAGCCCGGGAGCATTGCCCGCGGTGATGGTGCCGTCCGGCCGGAACGCCGGCTTGAGCCGGCCGAGCGCCTCCAGGGTGGTATCGGGCCGGTTGGCTTCATCCACCTCGAAAGTCGTCGTACCGCCCTTGCCGTTGACGGCCACGCCGGCGATCTGGCCGGCGAAGCGGCCGTTCGCCTGCGCCCGTGCGAAATTGCGTTGCGAGCGTTCGGCCCAGCGATCCTGCGCCTCGCGGCTGAGCTCGTAGCGGGCGGCAAGATCCTCGGTATGCCATCCGGAATGCTCGCCCGAGAAGGCGTCATGCAGTCCGTCGTACAGCATGCTGTCACGGAGCACGGAATCGCCCATGCGCTGGCCCCAGCGCCCGGACGTCATCAGGTAAGGTGCACGGTCCATGTTTTCCATGCCACCCGCGACGGCGATGTCGACATAGCCGAGGCGCACCTCGTCGGCAGCCGTGGCGATTGCCTGCGCACCCGAGCCGCAGACGCGGTTCACGGTCATCGCCGGAACCGAAACCGGCAGCCCTGCCCCAATGGCAGCCTGCCGGGACGGGTTCATCCGGTTGCCGGCCTGGATGACGTTGCCGAACACCACGCTGCCGACTTCGCCGGGATCGATACCCGAACGTTCCACGCTGGCCCGGATTGCCGCGGCCCCGAGATCGGTCGCCGCAATGGACTTCAATGAGCCGTTGTAGGCGCCAATGGCGGTCCGCACCGGCTGACACAGCACGACATCTCTTGCATGCATTGCTCTTCTCCTGCCAACAAACCAAAGATCACTCGGCCACACGCGCTTCACTCGTGCCGCCATACGGCAAACGTCCGTTGCCCGCCTCCTGAAGATTGCAATACGAATTGCCTGCCCGGGCACACCCTACGCCGGTGTCACGCGGTCGCTCATTGCCGGCGTAGGCCAGCGTCACCCCGCCCGCGATCAGCGCGGCACACAACAAAGGTTTGAACAGAACGGCTTTCATCTTTGCTCCCAGATCAGTGGGCATCCGCCGAGGGGGCCTTCGGCGCCGCGACCTTGCGCATCAGTGGCACCATCGCCGTGGCGACGACGAAGCAGACCAGGATCACCAGGAACGCATCGCCGAAGGTCTGTGTCTGGGCCTCGCGCCAGGCCAGTCCCCACAGTTGTTTTAGGGCGGCCGTATGCGCGTCCAGGGCGTCGTGCCCGGCCGCGACGAACTGGTCGGTGAGCCCTTGCAGCACGCTGCCCATGGCTTCATTGCGGATGTTCAGGTGCTCCGCCTCGCGCAGGAAATGCATGTTGCCGCGGTCGTTGAGCACGGTCGCGCACGCCGCGATGCCGATGGCGCCGCCCAGGTTGCGCATCAGGTTGAACAGGCCGGACGCCAGCTTGAGCCGCTCCGGCGGCAGGCTGCCCAGCGTCAGGGTCACGGTGGGCGCCACGGCAAATTGCTGTGCCATGCCGCGCAGCGCCTGCGGCAGCAGCAGCTGCGCGGCGCCCCAGTCGTGGGTGATGGGCGCGAAGAACCACATCGACACCGCGAACATCGCCAGCCCGGCCATCATCAGCCAGCGCAGGTCGACGCGGTTGGCCAGAAAGGCATAGAGCGGGATCGAAGCCATCTGGAACACGCCGGTCGAGAACACGGCCAGCCCGATGTCCAGCGCGCTGAATCCGCGCACCCGCCCCAGGAACAGCGGCGTCAGGTAGATGGTGGCAAAGATGCCGATGCCGGTGACAAAGGAGAAGAAGCAGCCAAGCGCGAAGTTGCGATCCTTGAGCGCGCGCAGATCGACGATCGGGTTGGCATAGGTCAGCGTGCGCCAGATAAAGGCCACGCCCGAGACACCGGCAATCCACGCCGTCGTCAGGATCACGTCATCGTCGAACCAGTCCCAGCGCGGGCCTTCCTCCAGCGTGTATTCCAGGCAGCCCAGGAACAGCGCCATCATCGCAATGCCGAGATAGTCGGCGCCGCGCACCAGGGACCAGTTGGGCCGGTCGACCTTGACCAGCAGCGGCACCGCGATGGTGACGAAGATGCCCGGCATCAGGTTGATGAAGAACAGCCAGTGCCACGAGAAGTGGTCGGTAATCCAGCCGCCCACCGTGGGGCCGAGGGTTGGCGCCAGCGAAGCCAGCCCGCCGACGGTGGCCGCCGCGATCACGCGCTGCGGGCCGGCGAAGAATGCGAACGCCGTGGTGAACACCAGCGGGATCATCGAGCCGCCCAGGAACCCCTGCAACGCCCGGAACACGATCATGCTATGGATGTCCCACGCCACCCCGCACAGCAGGCTGGTCACGGTGAAGCCGGCCGCCGAGGCGGCGAACAGCCAGCGCGTCGACATCACGCGCGACAGCCAGCCGGACAGCGGAATGACGATGATCTCGGCGATCAGGTAGCTGGTCTGCACCCATACCGTTTCATCGGCGCCGGCCGAGAGCGCGCCGCCGATATCGCGCAGCGACGCGGAAACGATCTGGATATCCAGCAAGGCGATGAACATGCCCACGCACATGGTGCCGAAGGCGAGGACTTTGGCGCCGGTGGACATTGCGTCCGGCGACGTCGCCACGGTGGCCGCAGGGGTGCTCACGCTGGCCGTCGTCATCACTGCACCTGCGGCGTGGATCGCGTCGCGGGATGGGTATTGACCTGCGCGATGACCGACAGGCCCGGGCGCAACACTCCCAGCCGGGCGTCCTGGTCGTCGAGGCGAATCCGCACCGGTACGCGCTGGACGATCTTGGTGAAGTTGCCCGTGGCGTTTTCCGCCGGCAGGACGCTGAACTGCGCGCCGGTGGCGGGCGCCAGGCTCGCGACGCGGCCATGGAAAACGCGTCCGGGCAAAATATCGGCCTCCACTTCGACCGGCATACCGGGGCGCATGTGAGCCAGCTGCCCTTCCTTGAAGTTGGCGTCCACCCAAAGCCCGTTGGCCGGAACGATAGAAAGCAGCTGGCTGCCCGCGCCGGCAAAGGCGCCGACGCGTGCGCGGCGATTGCCGACGGTGCCGTCCACCGGGGCGCGCAGCTCCGTATAGCTCAGGTTGAGCTTCGCGATATCGCGCTCGGCGCTCGCCTGCAACAGCGCTGCCTCGGCCTGCTGCTTCTGCGTGCCGATGACATCCAGCTGGCGCTGGGCTGCCTGCAGCGCGGCGCGGGCCTTGTCGCCGTTGGCCTGCGCCTGCTGGTAATCCGAGTCGGCCTTCTGCGAGCTCTGGATCGAGACGGCCGCCTTGGCCACCAGGCTGGCATAGCGGAGCTGGTCGTCGCGCGCCCGCACCGTGTCGGCATTGGCCGCCGCGATGCCCGCCCTGGCCTGCGCGATGACCGCCTCCTGCAGCCGCGCCGTGGCATCGAGGTTGGCCAGCAGCGCCTTCTGCGCGGCCACGGCGCCTTCCGCCTTGGCCAGCGCGGCGCGATAGTCGCGGTCGTCAAGGCGCACCAGCACGTCGCCGGCGCGGACCGACTGGTTATCGGTCACCGCGACTTCGGCGATATAGCCGCCGACCTTGGCACCGATCACCGTGACATCGCCGCCGACGTAGGCATCGTCGGTACTTTGCAGGTAACGGCCCGATGTCCACCAGTGATGGCCATAGCCGACAGCCGCCAGACCCGCGACAGCCACGGCGGCTGCAACCAGCAAGTGTTTGGGACGGGTCCGGGATTTCGACTCGGGGACGGTGTCGGTACCGGCCCGATCAGTCAGCGTATCGCTACTCATGGCACTTCCTTTCTGCTCTCTGCTTGTTGCTACGGGGGCTGCACCGTGCCTTTGGTGGGAATGGAACGGAAAACCCGGCGGTGGGAAATTGCGAAGCGGCCTAGTGCTCGGCCGAGCGGGACAGGCGCCGGCGCACACCATCGCTGGCGGCCGGACCGGGCGCAATGTGGTAGTCCGCGCCGGTGACCGGGCTGCCGGTGGCAGGATCGACCAGCACGGGCTCCACCCGAGCGCCGGTGTGGCGGTTGGCCAGATGCACGCTTTCGCCTTCGGGCGCGAGATGCTTGTTGCCCCAGGCCAGCATGGCCAGCAGAACCTGGCGAAAATCGCGGCCGCGCTCGGTCAGGATGTATTCGGATCGCGGCGGCCGGTCGCAGTATTGGCGGCGTTCCAGCATCCCCTCCTCGACCAGCGAATTGAGCCGGCGGGTGAGCATGTTGGGAGCGATCGCCAGGTTCTGCTGAAACTCGTCAAAGCGGGTGACGCCATAGAACGCCTCGCGCAGGATCAGCACGCTCCAGCTGTCGGCAACGCGTGCCGCCGTGCGGGCGATAGGACACGGCAGTTCGGCAAGTGGCTTTTTGGGCATGAGCAGCGACCTCTGAAAATCTAGTTGCTTTCAATTTGAAAGTTAGTCTAGAGTAGTAACTATCGTTATGCAAGTTAGTTTTTCGTTTGCGCCGTATCCGCCGCTGTCAGGTCGTTGAAGGTCGCCGTTGAAAGGTGTCAGCCATGCCGCAAGATTCCTCCCGTTCCGTTCCCCCCTCCGTTTCCCGTGTTCGCGTGCGTTCCCCTGCGCAGCGCGCAGGTGCCGGTATCAGCCGCGCCGTGCCGCTGCTGCTGGCGGCAACGCTGGCCGCGTGCGCGGTGGGGCCTGACTACAAGACCCCGTCGTCGGACTTGCCCGCCGCCTACCCGCACGCTCCTGCCCTGGCAGCGCGTGAAGCCACCCGCGAAGCGCCGGCGCTGGACAGCTGGTGGCAGGGCTTTGACGACCCGGCGCTAACCCGGGTGATCCAGCGAGCGTTGGAACAGAACCTCGACCTGGCCGCCGCGATCGCGCGTGTCGACCAGGCCCGGGCGGTGGCTCGGCACGCCGGTGCCGCATTGCTGCCCGAAGGTTCGCTGTCAGGCAGCGTCAGCCGGCAACACCAGTCGCTGGAAGGACCGCCGGGCAGCCTTGCGAGGAACCGGCCGGGCTTTGACCGCAACAACACGCTGTACAGCGTTGGCGCCGGCGCGAGTTGGGAGATCGATGTAGCGGGCGGCCTGCGACGCGGTGCGGAGGCCGCCGGCGCGGAAGCACAGGCTGCGGAAGCCGAGCACCTGGGCGTGCGCGTGCTGGTGGCCGCGGAGGCCGCCGACGCGTACTTCCGCGTGCGCGGCGCTCAGCAGCGCATTGCGATCGCGCAGCAGCAGGTGCGGACCAATGCGCGGCTGCTGGAACTGGTGCAGTTCCGCCTTGCTGACGGCGTCGGCGCGGAACGTGAACGGGCCCAGGCCGAAGCCCAGCTCGCGCAGACTCGCGTGACCATCCCGCCGTTGCAAATCGAACTGGAGACGCAGCTGAACCGCCTCGACGTCTTGATGGGCGCGCATCCGGGCACCTACGCGGCCGAACTGCTCACCCCGGTCGAGCGCGCCACGGTGCCGCGGATTTCCGTGGCCCAAGGCCCCGCCAACCTGCTGCAGCGCCGCCCTGACGTGATGGCCGCCGAACGCCGGCTGGCGGCGTCCAGCGCCCGCATCGGCGTGGCCACCGCCGAGTACTACCCCAAGCTGTCGCTGGCGGCACTGCTCGGCTTCGAAAGCCTGGCCGCCGGCAAGCTGTTCACCGCCGCCGCGTTCCAGCCCGCCGCTGCGGCAGGGCTACGCTGGCGGCTGTTCGACTTCGGCCGGGTGGACGCCGAGGTGGCGCAGGCCAGGGGCGCCAACGCCGAGGCGCTGGCTGTCTATCGCAAGGCGATGCTGCGCGCCACCGAGGACGTGGAGAACGCGATCATCACCCTGACCCAGCTGGAATTGCAGAGCAAGGACCTTGCCACCGAAGTGGCTGCGCACGCCCGTGCGCGCGGCGCGGCCGAGGATGCCTACAAGGGCGGCGCCGTCAGCCTGTTCGAAGTGCTGGAGGAAGACCGCCTGCTGCTTGCCGCGCGCGATCAGCAGGCAAGAGTGCATGCCGACAACGCCCGCGCGGCGGTGGCAACCTTCCGTGCGCTGGGCGGCGGCTGGTAGCCTGCATGGCCGCTGACTTCAGCAGCGCGGCGCCATGATTGCCACAGTGCCCGCGGCCACGCGAAATCCCGCGCGCCGGCCGGGCCGGCTTGCTGTCTCAGCCCAGCCTGAGCTGCGCTTCCAGCCCGCCGCCTTCGCGATTGCGCAGCGTCAGCGAGCCACCGAGCGACAGCGCCAACTGGTGCGCAATGGCCAAGCCCAGCCCAGTTCCGCCAGTCTCGCGGTTGCGCGATGCCTCGAGCCGGACAAACGGCTGGACCACCGCTTCGAGCCCAGTCCGTACATGACGAGCGCGTACGACTACCTCGTCGCCCTCCTGTCCGCGCATGGATTGCCGATCGTCGGCGCGCTAGTATGCGCCCTTACGCCTTCAGTGCCGCCCGCTGCGTGGCTGCACTCACCGCCCGACCTCAGCGAGCACGATCATAGGACTCAGCCTGCGTTGCAGCAGGCAATGGCGCAGAAGATCTCCGCCCACATCGTGAAGTTGCCGACGAGCCATGTACCGCAACTCGCACGGCCCAGACAGGTCGCGGATGACCTGCACGTCATCGAACACCCCGCCGAGGGGGTCGCCCTTCTGCCGGCGTCCGCCGACCGGACAAGCGGATGGGTGGGACGACCACAGCCGATCAATCCGGGCTGGCCCGGCGTGCCAGGCGTGGATGGCTAATTCCGCGTCAGCACCCGCACCGGACCGCGCCGCTCCAGCACATCGACCACCACGCGCTCGCCGGAACGCCGCACCGCCACGTCGGCGCTGCCGCCGCCGACCCCAAGGTTGCGGAACACCACCTCGTCCAGGAACGTGGGCAGCGACGGGTTCTCGAACGTGATGGCCGGCTCCTGCGTGTCGAAGTCCAGGCCCAGGCAGGCCTGCAGCATCAGCAGCGGCGCGGCCGCGGCCCAGGCCTGCGGCGCGCACGCCACCGGATAGAAGGTCGGTCCCTGGCTGCGCTGGCGCGCGAAGCCGCAGAACAGTTCGGGCAGGCGGCGCAGGTCGATATAGCTCGATGCCGCGAACAGGCCCTCGAAAATGCGGCTGGCTTCGGGGTGGTAGCCGTAGCGCGCCATGCCCGCCGCGATCAGGGCATTGTCGTGCGGCCAGACCGAGCCGTTGTGGTAGCTCATCGGATTGAAACGCGCCGCATCCGCGGCGACGGTGCGGATGCCCCAGCCACAGAAGGAACTGCTCTGCATCAGCGTGCCCACGACCGACGGCGCGCGCTCCGGCAGCGCGATACCGGTAAACAGCGTATGCCCCGCGTTGGAAGCGCGGATGCGGCACGGCTGCTTGCGGCCATCCAGCGCCAGCACATAGGTGCCCAGCACGGGGTCAAAGAAGTGCTTGTCGAAGGCGTCGCGCAGCACTTCGGCCCTGGCGGCATAGCGGGCGGCGCCCTCGCTGTCGTCCAGCGCCGCGCGGATCTGCGCGGCGGCCTGCCAGGCGCCGTAGGTGTAGGCCTGGACCTCGGCCAGCGCGATCGGGCCGGCGGCGAGCCCTCCGTCCTCATGGAACACCGAGTCGCGGCTGTCTTTCCAGCCCTGGTTGATCAGGCCCTCCGGCGACTGCCGGCCGTATTCGACGAACCCGTCGCCGTCGCGGTCGCCGTATTCGCTGATCCAGTCCAGCGCGGCCTGCAGCCTCGGCCACAGCGCGCGCACGGTATCGACATCGCCGGTGCGCCGCAGGTAGGCGCCGGCCAGCAGCACGAACAGCGGCGTGGCGTCGACGCTGCCGTAGTAGAGCGCGAATGGCACCTCGCCCAGGCGCGCCATTTCGCCATGGCGCATCTCGTGCAGGATCTTGCCGGGCTCGGCATCGGCACCGGGGTCGACCGCCTCGGCCTGCAGCGCGGCAAGGTGTTGCAGCACGCCGCGCGCGATCTCGGGGTCGAGCCATAGCGTCTGCAGCGCCGTGATCAGAGCATCCCGGCCGAATACCGTGCTGAACCACGGGATGCCGGCATACGGGTAAGGTCCGTGCACGGTGTTGGTCAGCAGCATGTAGAGGTCGGAGATGCTGCGCCGCGCGACTTCGTTGAACAACTCGTTGGACGTGGTGATCGACGCCGCGCGCCCGGACGAGCGCCGCAGCTCGCGCCGCGACTGCAGCAGCGCGCCCAGGAACGACTGGGCCTCGCGCTCCTCGTGGTCCACCGACTTGCAGCGGATCTCCATGCGCAGCAGCTGCGTGCAAGACGGCTTGAGCAGCAGCGTGAAGCTGGCGCGGCTGCCGCTCAGCGCCTGCGGCACCGGGTCGAACGAGAGCCGGGTTTCGCGCCGCGCCTGATCCAGGCCGGTATAGCTCAGCGTGACCGCGGCGCCGTCGACTTGCGCCGGGTGCAGGCTGCCGCGCCGCAGCCGCTGCGTGCCGCGCACTTCGAACAGGTCGGCAAAGTCCGCATCGAAGGCGATGTCGATGCACACGCGCCGCGGCCGGTCGTCGAAGTTGCGCACGCTCAGCCGTTCATAGCAGGCGCCGTTCCACAGGAAGCGCGACCGGCGCAGGTGGATCAGGTCGTGCTCGAGCCACAGCGTGCCCTCCTGGTCGAACAGGTCCGGATTGGTCAGGTCGCAAGTCAGCGCGGCATTGTCGTCGCGCAGCGTTGACGACAGCAGCATCGGGCGCTGCCCTTCCACCGTCAGCCGCAGGAAGGACAGGTGGCGCGTGTCGAAATGGAACAGCCCCTCCGGGCTGCCCGGCGCACCGATCGCATCGCCGTTATGGTCGAACAGCGCGAAGGTGTCGCCATGCTTGAGCGTGCGCGGGCGCCGCTCCTGCAGCGACGCCGCCGCGGGGATATAGAACTGCGCGACATCGCCGGCGCCGGCGACCGCCACCGAGCGGTTGGGATGTTCCGTGGATTCTGCAGGCATGAGCGGGTCTCTCCAGCAGTGGTCGTGTGCGGTTATGCGAGCGCCAGTCCGCCGGCCTCGCCATGTGCCTCGCCCGCGTCGCCGGGGTAAGGCAAGCCCTGGTAGATGCGCACGTAGTCGCGCGCCATCCGCTCCGCGGTAAAGCGCGCGTCGAACGCGGCGCGCACGCCGGCGCGCGGCAGCGTGGCCACGCTGGCGACGGCGGCCACCGCTTCGTCGACGCTGTGCACGATATGCCCGCTGATCCCCGGCTCGATCACTTCCGGCACCGAACCGCAGTCGAACGCAATCACCGGCGTGCCGCAGGCCATGGCCTCGATCATCACCAGGCCGAAAGGCTCGGGCCAGGCGATCGGGAACAGCAGCGCGCGCGCATTGCCCAGGAAGGACGACTTCGCGCACTCGTCGATCTCGCCGATGTATTCGACGTTGGCGTGCGCCGCCACCAGGGGGCGGATCACTTCCTGCCAGTAGGCGCGGTCGACCCGGTCGATCTTGGCCGCCATCTTCAGCGGCCAACCCGCGCGCGCCGCCACCTCGATGGCGTGGTCGGGGCGCTTCTCCGGCGAGATGCGGCCGAGGAATGCCAGGTAGTCGCCCGCCGGATTGGCGCAGTAGTCGAGCAGCGTCGCCGGGATGCCATGGTGCACCGTGCCCACCCAGTTCACCGGCGGCATCGGCGCGCGCTGCGCGTCGGAGACCGACACCAGCGGAAACTGCGGGAAATGCGCATAGAAGGGCCGCAGCTCGCGCAGGTCGAGCCGGCCGTGCAAGGTGGTCACCGCCCGCACCGGAAGGCGCCGCAGCAGCGGGCATTGCAGCATGTCGATATGGAAATGCAGGACATCGAAGCGCGTGGCGGCGGCCATCACGCGGTCCAGCATCATCACGTAGTAAGGCAGATGGTCGCCGACGTCCGCATCCAGGCGCAGTGCCATGTCGCAGCACGGCACCAGCTCGGCGCCGGTGACCGAGTCACCGCTGGCGAACAGCGTGACCTCGTGGCCCTGGCGCACCAGTTCTTCCGTCAGGTACGAAACGATGCGCTCGGTGCCGCCATACAGGCTGGGCGGGCAGCGTTCGGCGAGTGGTGCAATCTGCGCAATCTTCATCGGCTCTCCCCCCGTGTGACTAGCAAACTGCAGGGTGGATTGCCGCGACAGTGCCTGGGCTGATGAAGGCACCATAGAAAGCGGCGGCGGCTTTTTCAAGCTGGTCCGGACCATGCAGGCGCGGCATGGCAACCATGTGGCGCAGCAATGGTGGCAGCCCTGTCCGTCAGGGCTTACCCGGAGGCGCGACCGGTGCTATTTCGCCGTGCGGAATAGCAGGCCGCTTTCCTTGACGGTGCCCGCGCGACTATGCAAAAGTCGGCGAAAACGAACGATCGTGCGGGAACGCTTTCCCGACACGGCGTCACCGGGCGGCAACGCCGTCCGGCTTGCCGGGCGGCCATCGCGCCGCATCGCACAGGAGACACCGCCATGCAGCATCCGCAGCACCGCATTGCGCATCGCCGTTGCCGCGTCCCACGCGTGGACCCGGCGCGCCCGCGCAACAAGGCCCGCGACAAGGCGCGCAACAAGGCGCGCAACAACGCCCGCCACACCGCACGCACCGTCGCGCGCTTCCCGGCACGACAGCCCGCGCTGCCGCTGGCCTGACCCACTGCCCGAGTTTCCCCTGCGCGGCCGCGCCCGGCGCCGCCGCGACGGAACACGCACGGCCACCGCCGGCGCGTGCCTGCTTTCCCGAACCGTACGAGGTATCCCGTGGCATTGTTCCTTCAACAGATCCTGAACGGCCTGACGCTGGGCGGCGTGTACAGCCTGGTGGCGCTTGGCCTGACGCTGGTCTACGGCATCCTGCACGTGCCCAATTTCGCGCACGGCGCCTTCTACATGGCCGGCGCCTACGTGTCGTACTACCTGATGACCGCGCTGGGCGTGAACTACTGGCTGGCGATGCTGGGCGCGGCGCTGGTGGTGGCGGTGCTGTCGATGCTGGCCGACCGGCTGGTGTTCCACCCGCTGCGCAATTCGCCCGAGCTGCACGACATGATCGCCGCAATCGGCATCCTGCTGTTCCTGGAAGCCGGCGCGCAGGCGCTGTGGGGCGCGGACTTCCACCGCATGCCCACGCCCTATGGCCAGATCGTCGACGTGTTCGGCCTGGCCGCGCCGCTGCAGCGCCTGCTGATCATCGGCGCCGCCTTTGCGCTGATGGTGCTGCTGCACCTGTTCCTGACCCGCACCATGACCGGCGCCACCATCATGGCGATGGCGCAGAACGGCGAAGGCGCGGCGCTGGTCGGCATCGACGCCACGCGGGTCACGCTGCTGGTGTTCGCCATCTCCGGCGCGCTGGCCGCGATCGCCGCCACGCTGTACGCGCCGATCAACCTGGTCTACCCCAGCATGGGCAACCTGGTGATCACCAAGGCCTTCGTCATCATCATCCTGGGCGGCATGGGCAGCATCCCCGGCGCCATCGTCGGCGGGCTGATCATCGGCATGGCCGAGAGCTTCGGCGGCTTCTACGTTTCCACCGACTACAAGGACATCATCGCCTTCGTGCTGCTGGTGGTGATCCTGTCGATCCGGCCGCAGGGCCTGTTTGCCGGCAAGGCAGCCTGAGGAGCAAGACATGAAAGCACTGCAAGGAAAGACCGGCTGGATGCTGCTGCTGGCGCTGGCCATCGCCTTCCCGCTGGTCACGCCCAACAGCTACTACCTGACGGTGATGACGCTGGCCTTCATCTATGCCATCGCCACGCTGGGGCTGAACCTGATCACCGGCTATACCGGTCAGCTGAACCTCGCGCACGGCGGTTTCATGGCGATCGGCGCCTATACGCTGGGGATCCTGACCGTGGACTACCAGGTGCCGTTCTGGCTGGCCTTCGTGCTGGCGGGGGTGCTGTGCATGGTGCTGGGCTATGTGGTCGGCGTGGTGTCGCTGCGCCTGAAGGGCCATTACTTCTCGATCTTCACCATGTGCGTGGGCTACATCATCTACCTGCTGATCGAGAAGTGGGAAAGCCTGACGCACGGCACCGTGGGCCTGATCGGCATCCCGGTGCCGGCGGCGATCGGGCCGCTCGCCTTCGACAGCGTGCAGGCGCAGTATTACCTCGTGCTGGCCTTCCTGGCGCTCGGCGTCTTCCTGATGCACCGCATCGTCACCTCGCTGCTGGGGCGCAGCTTCATGGCCGTGCGCAACAGCGACGCGCTGGCCGAGGCGCTGGGCATCAACCTGATGCGCACCAAGGTGCTCTCGTTCGTGCTGTCGGTGGGCTACGCCGGCTTTGCCGGCGCGCTGTACGCCGGACAGGTGCGCTTCCTGGGCCCGGACATCGCCCGCACCGACCTGACCTTCGACATGGTGATGTCGATGCTGGTGGGCGGCATCGGCACGCTGTTCGGGCCGCTGCTGGGCGCGGTGCTGGTACCGTGGATCACGCAGTCGCTGCAGTTCATGCAGGACTACCGCATGCTGGTGTTCGGCCCGGTGCTGGTGCTGCTGATCATCTTCGTGCCCGACGGCATCGTCGGCTCCTACCTGAAGAAGCAGGCGCGCAGGGCCGCCGCGGAGCGCCGCGGCAAGCTGGCCCAGCCCGCCGCCGCGAGCAACACCGCCCCTGTACCGACCACCCGCGCCGGAGCCGACCATGCTTGAGATCCGCAACCTGACCAAGAAATTCGGCGGCCTGACCGCCGTGCACGAGGTCTCGGTGACCTTCGAACAGGGCCACATCAACGCCATCATCGGCCCCAACGGCGCCGGCAAGACCACCTTCTTCAACCTGGTGGCGGGCACCCATGCGCCCTCCTCCGGCCAGATCCTGTTCAAGGGCCAGGACATCGCCGGCCTGCGCGCCGACCAGATCGCGCGCCTGGGCGTGGCCCGCACCTTCCAGGCGACGGCGCTGTTCGACCGCGCCACGGTGCTCGACAACCTGATCGTCGGCCACCGGCTGCGCACCCGTTCCGGCCTGGGCGACGTGCTGTTCAACACCCGCCGCCTGCGCGAGGAAGAGCGGCTGTGCCGCGACAAGGCCGAGGCCGCGCTGGACTTCGTCGGCCTGTCGCACCTCGCGCACGAGGTCGCGGCCGACATCACGCAGGAAGCGCGCAAGCGCGTGGCATTCGCGCTCGCGCTGGCGACCGACCCGGAACTGCTGCTGCTGGACGAACCGGCCGGCGGCGTCAACCCGGAAGAGACCGTCGGCCTGGCCGAGCTGATCCGCAAGATGGTGCGCCATGGCAAGACGGTCTGCCTGATCGAACACAAGATGGACATGATCATGCGCCTGGCCGACAAGATCATGGTGCTGAACTACGGCGAGAAGATTGCCGAAGGCACGCCCGCGCAGATCCAGCAGGATCCGCATGTCATCGAGGCCTACCTGGGAGCCGACCATGTTGCAGCTTGAACGCGTCTCGCTGTCGTACGGCAGCTTCCGCGCCCTCGACAACATCACCCTGCACGCCGGCGCCGGCGAGCTGGTGGTGCTGCTCGGCGCCAACGGCGCCGGCAAGAGCTCGATCTTCCTGGCGATGAGCGCGATCCACCGCATCAGCGGCGGCAGCATGCGCTTCGACGGGCGCGAGCTGTCCGGCATGAAGCCGTCGCAGATCGTGCAGGCGGGGCTGGTGCATTGCCCCGAGGGCCGCAAGCTGTTCCCGGCGATGAGCGTGGAGAAGAACCTGGTGCTGGGCGCCTACGTGCACCGGCGCGACGGCGCGGGCATCCGTAAGACGCTGGACGAGGTCTATGAACTGTTCCCGATCCTGCGGCAGAAGAAGGACGACCCGGCCGGCTCGCTGTCCGGCGGGCAACAGCAGATGGTGGCGCTGGGACGCGCGCTGATGAGCCGCCCGCGCGCGCTGCTGCTCGACGAACCGTCGCTCGGCCTGGCGCCGCTGGTGGTCAAGCAGATGTTCGAGATCATCCAGCGCATCAACCGCGCCGGCACCACGGTGTTGCTGGCGGAGCAGAACGCGTACGCGGCGCTGGGGATTGCGCATCGCGCCTATGTGATCGAGAGCGGCAAGATCGTGATGGAGGGCGATCGCGATGCGCTGTTGAAGGATGAGGGCATTCGCAAGGCGTATATCGGAGGCTGAATCCGAAAGGCCTCGATTACCGATTGCGTACTCCCTCTCCCGCTTGCGGGAGAGGAAGAAAACAAAGCGGTCGGACAGAACGACAGCAGGCAAAACAAGCGCAGTACTTTCAGGAGACAACACCATGCAACACAACCTCATGCGCCGCATCTTCCCGCTGGCCGCCACCGCCGTGGCCGCCATGACCGCCATCATGGCCTCGGGCGCCGCGCTGGCGCAGGAAGTGGTCAAGATCGGCTACACCGGCCCGCTTTCCGGCGGCGCCGCGCTGTATGGCAAGAACGTGCTGTCGGGCGTGCAGATGGCCGTCGACGAGATCAATGCCGCGGGCCTGGAGGTCAAGGGCAAGAAGGTCAAGCTGGAGGTGGTGGCGCTGGACGACAAGTACTCGCCCGCCGAGGCCGCCATCAACGGGCGCCGCCTGGTGCAGCAGCACAAGACACCGGCGGTGTTCGTGCCGCATTCGGGCGGCATCTTTGCCCTGCAGGCCTTCAACGAGCAGGAGAAATTCCTGGTGATGGCCTACTCCAGCGTGCCGCGCATCACCGATGCCGGCAACAAGCTCACCATCCGCATCCCGCCGGCCTATACCGGCTATATCGAACCGTTCATCAAGGCGCAGATGAAGCGCTACGGCAAGAACGTAGCGCTCGCGCCGGCCGACCACGACTACGCCAAGGCCTGGGTGCAGGCCTTCGTGCCGGCTTGGGAATCGGCGGGCGGCAAGGTGGTGGCCAACAACCCGATGTCGTACACCAAGGCCACCGACTTCTACAGCGGCGTGTCGCGCGCCATCAGCGAGAAGCCGGACGTGATGTTCGTCGGCGGCCCGTCGGAGCCCACCGCGCTGGTGGTCAAGCAGGCGCGCGAACTCGGCTTCAAGGGCGGCTTTATCGTGATGGACCAGGCCAAGATGGACGAGATGGCCCGCGTCACCAACGGCCTGGGCATGCTCGAGGGCTCGATCGGCGTGCTGCCGCTGGTCAACGACAGCCGCCCCGCCGCGCAGGCCTTCAATGGCCGGTACAAGAAGCTGCACGACGGGCGCGATGCCACCACCGAGATGTCGCTGAACTACACCATGGTGTATGCGCTGGCCGGCGCGATGAAGCTGGCCGGCACCACCAGCGACGCCGCGGCGATCCGCGCGAAGATGCCGGATGCGGTCAAGGGCCTGGCCAAGGAGGTCAATCCCAACGAAGTCGACGGCATCGACGCCAGGGGCGGATCGATGGCCGACACCGTGGTCGGCTGGGTGCAGAACGGCAAGATCTCGCAGGTGCGCTTGTCCGAACTGGCTAAGTAAGGCGAGACACGCTGCCGCTACGGCAGCGCAGCACAAACCCCGGCATGCCGCCAGGCATGCCGGGGTTTTTCCTTGCGGCGGCCGGGCGCGGCTAGCGGTGGTCGCCGTCGCGGCCCTGGCGCGCCTCCATCTGGCCACGCTCCTGCTGCGCGCGTTGCTGCTGTTGCATTTGCCGCTGCTGGTCCATTTGCTGGCGCTGGCGCTCCTGCATCTGCCGTTGCTGGTCCTGCATCTGCCGCTGCTGCTGCTCGGCCTGGCGCTGCTGCTCGTGCATCGCCCGTTGCTGTTCCTGCATATGGCGCTGCTGCTGTTCAGCCTGCCGCTGCATGGCCTGCTGGCGCTGCTGCTCCTGCATGGCCCGCTGCTGCTCCTGCATCTGGCGCTGCTGCTCGGCCTGCCGCTGCATGGCCTGCTGGCGCTGCTGCTCCTGCACCGCGCGCTGCTGGTCCTGCATCTGCCGCTGCTGGTCCGCCTGCCGCTGCATGGCCTGCTGGCGCTGCTGCTCCTGCGCCGCGCGCTGCTGGTCCTGCATCTGGCGCTGCTGCTCCTGCGCCGCGCGCTGCTGGTCCTGCATCTGGCGCTGCTGCTCCGCCTGCCGCTGCATGGCCTGCTGGCGCTGCTGCTCCTGCGCCGCGCGCTGCTGGTCCTGCATCTGGCGCTGCTGCTCCTGCGCCGCGCGCTGCTGGTCCTGCATCTGCCGCTGCTGCTGCTCGGCCTGGCGCTGCTGCCCTTCCTGCATCTGCCGCTGCTGCTCGAAGCGCTGGCGCTGCATTTCCTGCGACTGCCGCGCCGGGTCGGGGCGCTCCTGACCGTCGGCCCACTGGCGCGGCGGCATGCGTTGCTGGCGCTGCTCTTCCAGCTGCCGTTGCTGCTCGCGCAGCGCGCGCTGCTGTTCCACCTGCTGGCGCTGCTGTTCGACCTGCTGGCGCTGCTGTTCTCGCGGCATGGTCTGTTGCTGCCGCTGGGCGTCGCCGGGCACGTCCGGCTGCCCGGCAAAGCCGCGCGCCTCGTCGGGCCGGGTGCTCTGGCCGCGGCCAGGGCCGCGCCACGGCTCGCGCCGGGCCTGCGCATCGTTGCGATCCGCGCGGCCGTCGCCGTCGGCATCGATACGCCCGGGGCGCGCCTGTACCGGGGCGTGATCGCGCGATGCGATCGCGGCCTGGCTCATGCGCACATCCGGCACCGGCCGTGCGTCGCGGCCGGGCCGGCGTTCGTTGCCGCCGCGCCAGGCCGGACCGGCACCGGGCACGACCCCGCCCTCGCGCGCGAAACGCCGGGCCAGGTCTTCCGTGGCCGGACGGGCCGGCGGGCGCACGGCAATGGCCTGCCGTTCGAAGCCGTGGCGCGCCTGCGGCGGCAGCGGCCGCACCGGCGCCGCGCCCACCAGGCTGCCCTTGACCGGCGCCACCGGCGGCGCGCCGTGGGCCTCGCCCGCCGGCAGGTTGCGCCATTCGGGGCGGTGCAGGCCGCGCGCGGGACGCCCTTCGACAAAGTTGCGCGCGGGCATGCCGGTAATGGCGCCGGGCACGGTGCGGTTGACGTAAGGCGGCGGGCGGCGGTCGCCCATCACGAAGTTGTTGACGGTGACCCGGTTGATGCGGGCGACGTAGGTAGGGCTGGCGCGATAGACCGGCCGGTAGGCGTCGCGCGGCCCCAGCGGATACCAGGCCACGCCGGGTCCGCTGCCCACGCGCACGCTCCAGCCGGGCCCGGCGGCGCCGACGAAGGCGACCAGCGCCGGCGCATAGCACGGCCGCACGCGCGGCCCCGGGACCCAGCCCCAGCGCGAGCCCACATAAGCCCAGCGGCCGTAATGCGACGGCGCGAAGCCCCACGGCGCGTCGTCGATCCAGGTCCAGCCCCAGGGCGCGATCCAGGCCCAGTGGCCGGCGCTGTACGGCACCCATCCCGCGCTGACCACGCGCGGGAACCAGATCGCGCCGTAGCCCGGGTCTTCCTGCCAGTCGCCATAGCCGTCCAGCGCGGCATAGCCCGGCATCTCGCGTGGCACATAGCGCGCCGACGGCGAAGCGTCCTCGCGCGCGTCGCGCGCCGCGGTCCAGCGGTCGAACGCGTCTTCCGGCACCGCGCCGCCGCCGGCATCGGCCAGGTCGGTGCCGGCAAAGCGCATGCGGTCGCCGCGCTGCAGTTCGATGGTGCGGCTGTCGCCGTAGACCACCGCGCTGCCGTGGCGCAGGGTCACGGTGGTGGTACTGCCGTCGGGCGCCACGTCGAGCCGGTAGTCGCCGGGCTCGCGCGGCACGAAGGCCAGGTTGGGGGTATCGACCTCGACGGTCTGGCCCGGCGGCAACGCGCGCACCCGCACCTGCAGCGTGCCCTGGGTCAGCTTGACCTGGGTGGTGCTGTCGTCCAGGTTCAGGATGCTGGCGGCAGTGGCGCCGCCCATGCGCAGCGCCACCGTGCCGGCGTGCAGTTCGGCGCGTCCGCCCGGCTCCAGCCAGAGCCGGTCGCCGGTGGTGACCGGCCGGTTCAGCCCGGCCTCGGCCCAGATGTCCGAGCCGGCGGGCGCAAAGCTGAGGTTGCCGTCGACCGCGGTCAGCGTGGCGATGCGCGAGGAAGGATCGGCCTGCTGCAGCGCGGCGTCGGCCACCGGGGCATCGAGGTAGGGCTCGCCCGGCGCGGCGGGTACCTGCGCCAGTGCTGCAGCCGCCACTGCGAGGCCGGCTGCGGCCGCCAGCGCGGTCAGCGCCAGCCGGCCGCCAAGGCGGCGTGGAAAACGGCCAGCGGATTGGAAAGGATCAGACATGGAAGAACAGGAGCGGGACCCGACATGGGTCGGCGGGCAGGCCGGCCCACGCCGGCGGCCACCCTATTGTCACCATACATGGCCGCGGATGCGGCGGCGCGTTCGGCGCGGCACAGTTTGTAAGCTCGTATTTCGCCAGGCGCCGGGGCCGGGCGGCCCGGCCGGAGCGCGGGGCAGGCTGCGGGCGGGGCGGCGGGCGGTACCGCCCGTGGCAGGGGCGGCCTGTCCGTCAAAGGTGGAAACAACTTCGGGACGCCCGGGTAGGCGGTCCGGGGCCGGCTGCCGCTCAGCCGGCGGCTTGCTGGCGCAGTATCTCGGTCAGGCGCTCGGCCGGCATCGGCCGCCCGTACAGGTAGCCCTGTGCCTCATGGCAGCCGTTGGCGAGCAGGAAATCGCGCTGTTCGGGGGTTTCCACGCCTTCGGCCACCACGCCGATGTGCAGGCTGGCGCCCACGTTGATCACCGAGCGCACGATGGCTGCGTCGGCCGGGTCTTCGGTCACGTTGCGGATAAAGGACTGGTCGATCTTGAGCCGGTCCACCGGGAACGACTTGAGGAAGCTGAGCGAGGCATAGCCCGTGCCGAAGTCATCGCAGGTCAGCGTGATGCCGTCGCGGCGCAACGCCTGCAGCTGGTCCGAGACCTCGTCGCCCTGCTGCAGGGCGATGGTCTCGGTGATCTCGATCTCGAGGCAGTCGGGCGCCAGCTCCAGCGCCCGCAGTACGTGGCGCACCTCGGTCAGCAGCCGGCTTTCGGACAGCTGGGCCGCGAACAGGTTGATCGCCACGCGCGGCGGACGCGCAAACGCCAGCGCCCAGGCACGGGCCTGGGCACAGGCAGTCTGCAGCAGCCACATGCCGACATCGCTGGCGATGCTGCTGCCGGCCAGCGCGTCGATGAAGGCTGCCGGCGACAGCAGCCCGCGGGTGGGATGGCGCCAGCGCATCAGTGCCTCGGCGCCATGGACGCGGCCGTCGCGCAGGTCGACCTGGGGTTGGTACAGCAGCTCGAACTGGCGCTGGGCATAGGCCTCGTGCAGGGCCTGCACCAGCGACAGGCGCGTGGTCACGTCCGAGCGCATCTGCGGCTTGAAGAAGCGGATGGTGCGGCCGCCGTCGTGCTTGGCCCGTGCCAGCGCCAGGCTGGCCGCCGCCAGCATGTCCGAGGCCTGTTCGCCGGCCGCGGGCGCGACGCAGGCACCGATGCTGGCCAGCACATGGTGGCGGCGCCCGGCATGTTCGTGGGGGGAAGACAGCATCGACAGGATCGCGGCGCTGACGTGGCGCACCAGCGTGGGATCGGCGATGGACGGCAGCAGCACGCCGAATTCGTCGCTGCCGATGCGGCCGATGATGGCGTCGCGGGGCGAGGCATCGCGCAGGCGGCGGGCCACGCGCTGCAGGATGATGTCACCTTCGGCATGGCCGTGCATGTCGTTGAAGGCGCGGAAGTCGTCAATGCCGATCAGCAGCAATGCGCAGCGCGGCACAGCCTCGCTATGCAGGCGTGCCTCCAGCCGTTTCAGAAAGCCCTGGCGATTGTCAACGCCGGTCAGCGGATCGAGATCCGAGCCTGGCGAGGCGCCAGCCGACTTCGCCCCCGACTTGGCCACCATCCCTGCCCCATCTGTAATTGTCGACATTGTTACCTGCTAGCAATTTAGCAAGTGTGACGAAAACTTGGAAAAAATCAAGCAGTTCCGATACACGCCAAAACCCCTAGGCGCCGGCGCAACGCCAGCTCTGCCGCAACCATGCCACGCGTTGAATCGCGCGGCCGCATACAGTACCCTACCGCGCATCGGCGCCCGCCACCGCCCCCGAACCGCCCCGGCGGCCCGCTGGCCGGCATCGTTGCGCCTTCAACAAGAACATCACCGGGATCTCACCGTGAATGAATGGACCATCCGCACGCGCATCCTGGCAAGCTTCTCGCTGATCCTGCTGGTCATGGCGCTGATGGGCGTGGTTGCCTATACCCGCCTGGTTTCGATCGAGCGCGAAACCGCGCTGATGCGGGATGACGCGCTGCCCGGACTGACCTACAGCACAGCCATCCGCGGCGCCTGGGGCGAGCGTTATGTGCTGGCCTGGCAGACCATCAACGCCACCGACGAGGCCGAGCGGCGGCGCTTCCAGCAGCAAGCCCTGGAGGCGGCCAGCCGCCTCGACAAGCTCGAGCAGCAATACGACACCACCATCACCCGCGACGAGGACCGGGCCAACTTCCAGGCCTATCGCGACATGCGCGCGCGCTACGAACAGGCGGCCCAGATCCTGTCGCGCCAGGGCGACTGGGACGGCGCCGCCGCCGCGGCGGCGCTGCGGGGCGAAACGCATGACCGCTGGATCGACGCGCGCAAGGCGACCCAGCGCGTGGTGGACGACAACAGCGCGGTCAGCGCGCGCGCTGCGCAAGGCATCGACGATGCCGTCAATGCCGCCAAGATCGGCATCGAAGCGGCGCTGATCGTGGCGGTGGCGGTAGCGCTGCTCTGCGGCTACCTGCTGCTGCGCGCGATCACGGTGCCGATGCAGTCGATCGTCAGCCTGCTGGCCGGCATCCGCGGCGGCGACCTGCGCCTGCGCATGGCGCTGCGCCGCAAGGATGAATTCCACGAAGTCGAGGAAGGCTTCAACCAGATGACCGGCGAGCTGACCTCGCTGGTGGGCCAGGCCCAGCGCACCGCGATCCAGGTCACCACCTCGGTCAACGAGATCGCCGCCACGGCGCGCCAGCAGCAGGCCACGGCCACCGAGACCGCCGCCACCACCACCCAGATCGGCGCGACCTCGCGCGAGATCTCGGCCACCGCGCGCGACCTGGTGCGCACCATCCACGAAGTCTCCAGCGCCGCCGAGCAGGCGGCGGGGCTGGCCGGCACCGGGCAGGTCGGGCTGTCGCGCATGGAAAGCACCATGCAGCATGTCATGGATGCCGCCGGCTCGGTCAATGCCAAGCTGGCCACGCTCAACGAGAAGGCCGGCAATATCAACCAGGTGGTGACCACCATCGCCAAGGTCGCCGACCAGACCAACCTGCTGTCGCTGAACGCCGCGATCGAGGCCGAGAAGGCCGGCGAATACGGCCGCGGCTTTGCGGTGGTAGCCACCGAGATCCGCCGCCTGGCCGACCAGACCGCGGTCGCCACGTACGACATCGAGCAGATGGTGCGCGAGATCCAGTCGGCGGTATCGGCCGGCGTGATGGGCATGGACAAGTTCTCGGAAGAGGTGCGCCGCGGCATGTCCGAGGTCACGCAGGTGGGCGACCAGCTGTCGCAGATCATCGCCCAGGTGCAGTCGCTCGCGCCGCGCGTGCTGATGGTCAATGAAGGCATGCAGGCGCAGGCCGGCGGCGCCGAGCAGATCAACCAGGCGCTGATGCAGTTGTCCGAGGCCGCGCAGCAGACCGTGGAATCGCTGCGCCAGTCGAGCCAGGCGATCGACGAGCTGACGCTGGTCGCCAACGACCTGCGCAGCGGCGTGTCGCGCTTCAAGGTCTAGGCTGCCGGTCTCCGCACCGGGCCGTAACGCGCCGCCGCCATGAAACTCTTCCTGCTGTTCCGCCTCGGCGCCGACCACTACGCGCTCGACGCGGCCGAAGTGGCCGAGGTGCTGCCGCTGACGCGCCTGAAGCAGATTCCCGGCGCGCCGGCCTGGGTGGCGGGACTGATGCAGCGCCGCGGCCAGCCGGTGCCGGTGATCGACCTGCCCGCCCTCGCCACCGGCGTGCCCGCCGCGCTGCGCACCAGCACGCGCACGGTACTGGTCCACTACCGCCGCGATGACAGCGAGCCCATGCGGCTGCTCGGCCTGCGCCTGGAGGCGGCCACCCAGACCCTGCGCTGTCCGGCGGAATCGTTCGTCGATGCCGGCCTCGCCGGCGCCAGCCCGCGCTACCTCGGGCCGGTGCGGCATGACGCGCGCGGGCTGGTGCAATGGGTCAGGGTCGGCGCGCTGCTGCCGGACGATGTCCACGACATGCTGTTCGCCGATGCCGTCGGGGAGGCCGCCGCGTGAGCACCGCCGCGCATATCGAAGCGCTGCTCAAGGCCCGCATCGGCCTTGACGCCGGCGCCATCGGCAGCGGCGCGGTGGCGCGCGCCGTGCGCGAGCGCCAGCAGGCGCGGCAGGCGCCCGATCCCGAGTCCTACTGGCAGCTGCTGCAGGGCACCGCCGACGAATTCCAGGCGCTGATCGAGGCCGTGGTGGTGCCCGAGACCTGGTTCTTCCGGCACCGCGAAGCCCTGCTGGCGCTGGGCCGCTTTGCCGCGGAGCGCGCCTTTGCCGACGGCAGGCGCACGCTGCGGCTGCTGAGCCTGCCCTGCTCCACCGGCGAAGAGCCGTATTCGATCGCCATGGCGCTGCTCGACGCCGGCGTGCCGCCGGGGCGCTTCTATATCGACGCGGTCGACATCAGCGCGCGCGCGCTGGCCCGCGCGCACCAGGCGCACTACAACGCCAATGCCTTCCGCAGCGGCCCGCTGGACTTCCGCGACCGCTATTTCACCGCCACGCCGACGGGCTACGTGCTGGACCCGCGGGTGCGCGGGCAGGTGCGGCTGCTGCAGGGCAACCTGGTCGAGCCCGGCCTGCTGGCGGGCGAAGCGCCCTATGACTTCGTGTTCTGCCGCAACCTGCTGATCTATTTCGACGCCGCCGGGCAACGCCAGGCGGTGCAGACGCTGGTGCGCCTGACCATGGCCGATGGCCTGCTCTTCGTCGGCCCGGCCGAGGCCAGCGTGCTGAGCGCGCAGGGGCTGGAACCGGTCGGCATTCCGCTGTCCTTTGCCTTCCGCAAGCCGGCGGCCGCGGCGCCGCGCGCCCGGCCGCCGTCCCACCCGCCCGTCCACGCCACCCAGCCGCCCCGCATGGCCGCGCCGCCGCGGCTGCCCCGCCCGCCCACGACCATGCGTGCGCCGGCGGTGCGCGCGCCCGCGCCGGCGGCAGCACCGACAGCAGCACCAACGGCAGCACCGGCCGCAAAGCCTGCGGCCGGCACGCACGCTGCCGCGCTGGCCGACATTGCCGCCATGGCCGACCGCGGCGAGCTGGACGCGGCCACCGCCGCATGCCTGGCGCTGCTCGACCGCGCCGCGCCGGACGCCGATGGCACCGCCCTGGCCGATGCCTATGGCATGCTCGGCGTGCTGCACGACGCCGCCGGCCGCACCGCCCAGGCGCATGCGGCCTACCGCAAGGCGCTGTACCTGGATCCGTCGCACCAGGAAAGCCTGTATCACCTGGCCGCGCTGCTCGACACCGAAGGCGACCACGGCGGCGCCACCCGCCTGCGCCAGCGCGCGCAGCGCCATACCCGCAAGCACCATGGCTGAGACCCAGGCCCCTCCCTTTGCCACCGTGGTGCGCGCCGAAGGCGTGGACGACTGCTGGCGGCGCATCGGCGTGCGCGGCGACGGCAGCTGCCCGGCGCTGGTCGAGCACGCGCACTGCCGCAACTGCCCGACCTACGCGCAGGCCGCCGCGATGTTGCTGGACGCGCAGCAGATGGACCAGGCCCTGCTGCAACTGCCGGATGCCGCCGACCTAGCCGGCGCGGCCGACGACGGCGGCAACGACAGCGGCAACGGCAACGACCAGGCGCAGGACGCCAACGCGCTGGCCTGCCTGGTTTTCCGCATCGGCGATGAATGGCTGGCGCTGCCCACCGCCGCGCTGGGCGAAGTGACCGCGCCGTGCCCGGTCCATGCGCTGCCCCACCGTCGCGATGCCGCCGTGCTGGGGCTGGCCGCGGTGCGCGGCAACCTGCTGGCCTGCCTGTCGCTGGCGCACCTGTTCGACACGGGCGCGGCGCGGGCCGAGCCCGATGCCGCCGGCAGCCGTTTTCTGATCCTCGGACAAGGGCGCGCCGCGATCGCCCTGCCGGTGGCCGAGATCGCCGGCATCGTGCGCGTGCGGCGCGCCGCGCTGCAGCCGCTGCCCGCCACGCTGGCACGGGGCTCGGCCCGCTATACGCAGGCGCTGTTCGTCGACCAGGGCCGCAGCGTCGGCCTGCTCGACGCCGCGCAGGTGCGCCAGGCACTGACACGGAGCCTGGCATGAACCCCGAACAACTGCGCGACGCCTCGCTGCTGGACCTGTTTGCGCTCGAAGCCGACGCCCAAGCCGAGATCCTCAACGCCGGCCTGCTGGCGCTGGAGCGCAACCCGGGCGCGCCCGAGCAGCTGGAGGCGTGCATGCGCGCGGCCCACTCGCTCAAGGGCGCGGCCCGCATCGTCGGGCTCGATGGCGGCGTGCGGCTGGCGCATGCAATGGAAGACTGCCTGGTCGCCGCGCAGGGCGGCATGCCGCTGGCCGCCGCGCATATCGATGCGCTGCTGCAGGGCACCGACCTGCTGCTGCGCATCGGCCATCCGCCCGGCGGCGACCCGGACTGGTCCGAGCAGGCCGGCCGCGCCGAGATCGACGCGGTGGTGCAGCGGCTGAACTCGCTCGACGGCGGCGGCATGCCGGCCCAGCCCGCCGCAACGGACGCGCCCGCTCCCGCCCCGGTCCACGCGCCCGCCGCTGCGCCTCCCGTCGACCCTGAACCCGCGCCCGCGGCACCCATTGCCGCGCACGCCAAAGACGGCCACGAGCGCATGCTGCGCGTCAATGCCGATGCGCTGGACCAGCTGCTGGCGCTGTCGGGCGAGGCCATGGTCGAATCGCACTGGCTGCGGCCGTTCGGCGCCTCGCTGCAAAAGGCGCGGCGCCAGCAGGCGCGCGCGCTGCGCGCGGCCGACACGCTGCAGCAGGCCTTGCGCGAAGCGCAGGATGGCGCTGGCGCGCAGGCATTGTCGGCGGCGCACGCGGCGCTGGCCGAACTGCGCCAGCTGCTCGACGACGGCCACCAGCAGCTGGCGGCGCGGCTGGACGAGTTCGAACATTACGACCATCGCGCCACCCGCCTGGCGCGCCGGCTCTACGACAGCGCGCTGGCCTCGCGCATGCGCCCGCTGTCCGACGGCCTGGCCGGCTACGCGCGCATGGTGCGCGACCTGGGCCGCTCGCTGGGCAAGTCAGTGCATCTGGAACTGTCGGGCGCCGGCACGCAGGTGGACCGCGACATCCTCGAGGCGCTCGATGCGCCGCTGGCCCACCTGCTGCGCAATGCCGTCGACCATGGCATCGAAGCGCCGGCGGTACGCGCGGCGCTGGGCAAGCCGCCGGAGGGCGTTGTGACGCTGCACGCGCGCCACAACGCCGGCCGGCTGCAGATCGAGATCTCCGACGACGGCGCAGGGGTCGACCTGGAAGCGCTGCGGCGCGCCATCGTGCGGCGGCGCCTGGCCTCCGAGGACACCGCGGCGCGGCTGTCGCAGGCCGAGCTGCTCGACTTCCTGCTGCTGCCTGGCTTCAGCATGCGCGAGACCGTCTCCGAAGTCTCGGGGCGCGGCGTCGGCCTAGACGCGGTGCAGGAGATGGTGCGCCGCGTGCGCGGCAGCCTGCGCCTGACGCAGCAGCCGGGCCACGGCCTGCACTTCAGCCTGGAACTGCCGCTGACGCTGTCGGTGGTGCGCACGCTGCTGGTGGACGTCGCCGGCGAAGCCTATGCCTTTCCGCTGGGCCGCGTGCTGCGCGCGACCGCGGTGGCGCGCGGCGAGATCGAACAGACCGAAGGCCACCAGCACTTCCGCCACGAAGGCCGCGCCATCGGGCTGGTCAGCGCGGCGCAGGTGCTGCAACGGGAGGGCGCCGACGCGCCGGCGCGCGAGCAGGTCCCGGTGGTGGTCATCGGCGAGGGCGAGCGCACCTATGGCATCGCCGTCGACCGCATGCTGGGCGAACGCCTGCTGGTGGTGCAGCCGCTGCCCGCGGCGCTGGGCAAGATCCGCGACATTGCCGCCGGCAGCCTGACCGACGACGGCACGCCGGTGCTGATCTTCGATGTCGAGGACATGATCCGCTCGGTCGAAAAGCTGGTCTCCGAAGGCCGCATCGAAGGCGTGCGCCAGGGCGCGGCGGCCAGCGTGCAGGCGCGCGCGCGGCGGGTGCTGGTGGTGGACGACTCGCTGACCGTGCGCGAGCTGCAGCGCAAGCTGCTGGCCGGGCGCGGCTATGACGTGACGGTGGCGGTCGACGGCATGGACGGCTGGAACGTGCTGCGTGCCGAGCCCTTCGACCTGGTCATCACCGACATCGACATGCCGCGCATGGACGGCATCGAGCTGGTGCGGCGCATCCGCCAGGACGCCGCGCTGCGCCAGCTGCCGGTGATGGTGGTGTCGTACAAGGACCGCGAACAGGACCGCCAGCGCGGCCTGGAGGCCGGCGCGGACTATTATCTGGCCAAGGGCAGTTTCCACGACGCCGCGTTGCTCGACGCGGTCCAGGACCTGATCGGCGAGGCACGTCCATGAAAATCGGCATCGTCAATGATTCCGCGCTCGCGGTCGCCGCGCTGCGCCGCGCACTGGCGCTGGATCCGTCGTTCGAGATCGCGTGGATCGCCGGCGACGGCGCCCAGGCGGTGCAGATGGCCGCGCAACAGACCCCGGACCTGATCCTGATGGACCTGCTGATGCCGGTCATGGACGGGGTCGAGGCCACGCGCCGGATCATGGCCGCCACACCGTGCGCCATCGTGGTGGTAACCATGGACCTGGGGCGCAACGCGACGCAGGTCTTCGACGCCATGGGCCATGGCGCCATCGATGCGGTCGACACCCCTACGCTGGCCGAGGCCGATGCGCAGCTTGCCGCCGGGCCGCTGCTGCGCAAGCTGCGCAATATCGCGCGCCTGCTGGCGGGCCGGGTGGCACCGCAGCATGCGCTGGCGGTGGCGCCGCGCGCGGTCAGCGCGCCCCGGCTGGTGGCGATCGGCGCCTCGGCCGGCGGCCCGGCCGCGCTGGCCGCGCTGCTGGGCGGACTGCCGACAGACTTCGGCGCCGCGGTGGTCACCGTGCAGCATGTCGACGAGGCCTTTGCCGCCGGCATGGCCGACTGGCTCGACGGCCAGTGCGCGCTGCCGGTGCGCATCGCCCGCGCCGGCGAGACGCCCCAGGCCGGCACCGTGCTGCTGGCCGGCACCAACGACCACCTGCGCCTGGCCAGCCCGAGCCGGCTGGCCTACACCGAGCAACCCTGCGACTACCTTTACCGCCCGTCCATCGACGTGTTCTTCGAAAGCGTGGTGGAACACTGGCGCGGCGACGTGATCGGCGTGCTGCTCACCGGCATGGGGCGCGACGGCGCGCTGGGGCTGAAGGCGATGCGCGACCGCGGCTTCCTGACCATCGCCCAGGACCGCGCCACCAGCGCCGTGTACGGCATGCCCAAGGCCGCGGCCGCGCTCGGCGCCGCCGCCGAGATCCTGCCACTGCCGCGCATCGCGCCGCGCCTGGTGCAGGCGTGCGGCCCGGCGGCGATGACATGGCAGCCGGCGCCGCCCGTCTGAAAGAATGCAACCGGTCCCAGGCCGCGCCGGGACCGCGACAACAGGAACTGAACATGCAACCCGAATCCTCCAACCCGTCTGCCGCGCCCGCGCCGACGCCCGCCGCCACCGACAAGCAGGAGTACCTGGCCATGGTGCTGCTGGTGGACGACCAGGCCATGGTCGGCGAAGCGGTGCGCCGCGCGCTCGCCACCGAGCCCGATATCGACTTCCATTACTGCTCGCAGCCCGAAGAAGCGGTGGCCGTGGCGCAGCGCACCAAGCCGACCGTGATCCTGCAGGACCTGGTGATGCCTGGCATGGACGGCCTGACGCTGGTGCAGCGCTATCGCGACAACCCCGCCACGCGCGACATCCCGATCATCGTGCTGTCGACCAAGGAAGAAGCCGCGACCAAGGGCGCGGCCTTTGCCGCCGGCGCCAACGACTACCTGGTCAAGCTGCCCGACAGCATCGAGCTGATCGCGCGCATCCGCTACCACTCGCGCTCGTACCTGAACCAGCTGCAGCGCGACGAGGCCTACCGCGCGCTGCGCCAGAGCCAGCAGCAGCTGCTGGAGACCAACCTCGAGCTGCAGCGCCTGACCAATTCGGACGGGCTGACCGGCTTGTCCAACCGGCGCTATTTCGACGAATACCTCGGCGCGGAATGGCGCCGCGCGCAGCGCGAGCAAACCCAGCTGGCGCTGCTGATGATCGATGTCGACGCCTTCAAGGCCTACAACGACACTTATGGCCACGTCGCCGGCGACGACGTGCTGCGCCGCGTCGCCGCGGTAATCCGCGACAACTGCGCGCGCGCCACCGACCTGCCCGCGCGCTTTGGCGGCGAAGAGTTCGCCATGGTGCTGCCGGCCACCTCGCCCGGCGGCGTGCGCCTGCTGGCCGAAAAGGTGCGGCGCGCGGTGCAGGGGCTGGCCATCGCCCACAGCGGCTCGCCCGCCCTGAATTGCGTCACCGTCAGCATCGGCGGCGCGGTGCTGGTGCCCCAGCCCGACGCGCAGCCCAGCCAGCTGGTGCAGGAGGCCGATGCGGGCCTGTACCAGGCCAAGCGCAACGGCCGCAACCAGGTCATGATGTCGACGGCCTGAGCCGCGGCGGCAACAACCGGTTACACATCTGCGCAGCCGGCATCGCGGGCCGCGGCCGCGTCTTGCCGCGCCGCCGCGCTTGCGCCGGCAAGGCGCGCCGCCTGTCGCGCCCGCGCAGGCATCACTTACTGTCGGAATCGTCCGACACTGAATTCGGAGCGTCGCGCCTGTCTGGCCTGCGGCTTCAAACCTATCGTTGCATCACGGCAAGCGTGATCCCGCGCCTGCATACCAGATAGCAACTGGCCACGCGGCCGCCGCGTTCCGCGCCGGCATGGGCCAGCTCGTCTCTGACTCCAACAGCAAGAGGTGACCCATGCTTCGATCCAAGACCCTTTTCCTTGGCCTCGCGCTGGCCGCGACCGCGGTACTGACAGCGTGCGGCGGCGGCGATGACGGCATCGATGACCGCATCGGCCTGAGCAAGCCGAGCGTGCGCGTAATCCACGCCGTCACCGGCGGCCCCAATGTCGACGTGCTGCAGAACGGCACGCTCACCAGCATGGTCAACAAGCCCTACAAGTTCGTCTCGACCTACTTCAACGTTGAAACCGGCAACCAGCTGATCTCGTTCAACACCGCCGGCACGCAGACCGAACTGGCCCGCGCCAGCCTGGTCGCGGCCACCGGCCACAAGTACACCGTGGTGGCGCTGCCCGGCGCAGCCACCGCCGAAACGGTGACGATCGACGATCCGTTCGGCAAGGGCCTGCTGTCGAACAAGGCGCGCCTGCGCTCGCTCAACGCTTCGTTCAATGCGCAGAACATCGACATCTACGTGACCCTGCCCGCGATCGACCTGAACTCGGTCGCGCCGACCTTCGCCGCGGTGGGCTACAAGCAGGCTTCGCCGGCATCGGGCCAGGATTCGATCGACCTGGATGGCAACACCACCTATCGCCTGCGTATCACCCCGGCCGGCACCAAGACCGTGATCTTCGACTCGGGCGCGCTGACGCTGGCGAACAACGCCGACTGGCTGATCACCACCATCCCGTCGGATGGCATCGCCGGCCTGACGCCGAACAAGATCAAGGTGCTGGTGGCGCGCGGCGACGACGAGTCGCAAGCCGGCCTGGAGCTGGTGACCACGCAATAACCGCTGTCGCGGTTGCCCGCGGCAGGCGGGCAGCATGCGGAGGCCGGTCCTGAGGGACCGGCCTTTTTTTGGCTCAAGGCTGGGCGTCGTGCCGCGCCGGCGTTTCGTCGACAGGTTGCAGTTCCGCCTTCAGCACGGCCAGATGGGAGATATACGTTTCCAGTTCGGCCCGCCCCTGCGCGGTGATGCAATACACGCGGCCGCTGCCTTCGACAAGCTCGGCGGTGATGGCGCGGGCCATCATCAGGCTGCGCAGGATCGGCCGCAGCGAGCGGATGTTCTTGTCGATGCCGCGCTCGCGCAGCCGGTCGACCAGGCTGAGCACCGTGGACGGGCTCGACTGGACCAGCTTGAGCACATAGATGCGTGAGAAAAACCGGTCAAGGGTAGGCGTTTTCATGGGCGCTGTCGGCGCACCCGATGGTGCGGGAATCCTGATCTATCATGCGCAGCCCATGACTGCTGCCGCAGTCGGGCACTCTCTGGGAACAAGGCGGGCGGACGCGCGGCGCGCGCCGCGCCCGCGAAAGCAAACGGGGTGCGCGAAGGCACCCCGAAAGCTTGCGTTGCTGGCGCCGGCCGCTTGCGGGACGGCGCCATTCCGGGGCGCTCGCCGGCGCTAGTCTTCCTGGAACGCTTCCTCGCGCTTGGCCTTGATCGACGGCAGCGCCACGATCACGACCAGCACCGCTGCGGCGATCAGCAGGCCGAGCGACAGCGGACGGGTCACGAACACGCTGAAGTCACCACGCGACAGCAGCAGCGTGCGGCGGAAGTTCTCTTCCATCATCGGTCCCAGCACGAAGCCGAGCAGCAGCGGCGCCGGTTCGCACTTGAGCTTCAGGAACAGGTAGCCGATCACGCCGAAGCCCGCGGCCATGAACACGTCGAAGGTCTGGTTGTTGACCGAGTACACGCCGATGCCGCAGAACACCAGGATCGCCGGGTACAGGAAGCGGTAGGGCACGGTCAGCAGCTTCACCCAGATGCCGATCATCGGCAGGTTCAGGATGATCAGCATCAGGTTGCCGATCCACATCGAGGCGATCAGGCCCCAGAACAGCGACGGGTTGCTGGTCATCACCTGCGGGCCGGGCTGGATGTTGTGGATGGTCATCGCCCCCACCATCAGCGCCATCACCGCGTTGGGCGGAATGCCCAGCGTCAGCAGCGGGATGAACGAGGTCTGCGCCGCGGCGTTGTTGGCCGATTCCGGACCGGCCACGCCCTCGATCGCGCCCTTGCCGAACTCATGCGCGTTCCTGGAAGTCTTCTTCTCCAGCGAGTACGCCGCGAACGATGCCAGCGAGGCCCCGCCGCCCGGCAGGATGCCCAGCGCCGAGCCCAGCGCGGTGCCGCGCAGCACCGCCGGGATCATGCGCTTGAAGTCTTCCCTGGTCGGGAACAGGTTGGTGACCTTGTTGGTAAAGGTCTCGCGGGCTTCCTTCTGCTCCAGGTTGGCGATGATCTCGGCAAAGCCGAACATGCCCATCGCCAGCGCGACGAAGTCGATGCCGTCGGTCAGCTCGGGCACGTCGAACGAGAAGCGCGCCGCGCCCGAGTTGACGTCGGTGCCGATCAGCCCCAGCAGCAGGCCCAGCACGATCATCGCGATCGCCTTCGGCAGCGAGCCGGAAGCCAGCACCACGGCGCCGATCAGGCCCAGCACCATCAGCGAGAAATACTCGGCCGGGCCGAACTTGAAGGCGATCTCCGACAGCGGCGTGGCGAAGGCAGCCAGGATCAGCGTGGCGACGCAGCCGGCGAAGAACGAACCCAGGCCCGCGGTGGCCAGCGCCACCCCTGCCCGTCCGCGCCGCGCCATCTGGTAGCCATCGATGGTGGTCACCACCGACGACGATTCGCCCGGCAGGTTCACCAGGATGGCGGTGGTCGAGCCGCCGTACTGGGCGCCGTAGTAGATGCCGGCCAGCATGATCAGCGCGGCCACCGGCGGCAGCGTGTAGGTGATCGGCAGCAGCATGGCGATGGTGGCCAGCGGCCCGAGGCCCGGCAGCACGCCGATCAGCGTGCCCAGCACGCAGCCCAGGAAGGCATAGGCCAGGTTCTGCAGCGACAGCGCGGTGGAAAAACCCAGCGCGAGGTGTTCAAACAATTCCATGATGCGGCGCTCCTTAACCGGTGATGAAGGCCGGCCACACCGGCATCTGCAGGTTGATGCCGTACACGAAGGCGCCCAGGCTGATCAGCACCAGCACCACCGCGTTGAGCAGCGCGCCCTTCCAGCTGAATTCGTGGCTGGCCATCGACGACACCAGCACCAGCACGAACACCGACAGCACCATGCCGAGCGGCTTGAGCAGCAGGCCGAACAGCACCACCGAGCCGAGGATCCACAGCAAGGTCTTCAGGTCCCAGCGGGCCAGGTGGTCCTGCTCGCCCTTGGGCGACAGCGAGCTCAGCAGCACCACCGCTCCCAGCAGTGCAAGGACCAGGCCCAGCAGGAATGGAAAGTATCCGGGTCCCATCTTGGCGGCCGTCCCCATGGAATAGCCGCGAGCGACCCAGGAAAAGCCCAGCCCGACCAGAACGAACATCAGGCCGGAGGCAAAGTCCTTTTGGCTGCGTATGCGCAAAACGATTCTCCTCAAAGTTCACGAAATGCCGTGCCGGGGGTGCACTGGCTCAGGCGCAACAGGATGCAAGCGGGCATGCTCCCCGACGGTTGCCCCGAACCTTAGAGACGTGATCTTTCAGGTGCCTTTCATTTGTCTGGTTCTAGGGGTATTTACCAATAACCCCTTAAAACAAGGCAAATCCAGCCGAATGGCGCGCGCAAATACATCACAACGTGATGTATTTGCGCGTTCAGTCAAATGAGAAAGCGGACAGGAATTCAGACCAACAAGACGGCGCGCGCACTTGCATCAACGCAAGGCGCGGCCGGAAAGACGCGCACCGCTGCCGTGCCGGGCAGCCCACGCGTGCGCTGGGAGGGAGAGCCAGCGATGACACGATGACACAGCGATCTTTCGAAAGGCTTTCAATGCGAAGCCTGCTGTGCGCGGACTTTCCGTGCCATCAGCGCGCGGCTTCGGCCGCGGGTGTTGCCGCGCCGGCCGGCTCGACAACCTCGCCGGCGTCTTCGCAAGGCGTGCCCATGCTGGTATCGGGCGCCTGCCCCACCGCCTCTGCCGGATGCGGCGCGACGGGCAGGATCTGGCTGCCGCGCCAGTTACCGAAGCGGTAGTAGCCGAGCGCCAGCGCCAGCGACACCACCGAGCCGAGCGGGAAGCTCCAACCAGATCGCGTCGGCGCCGAGGCGCGGGCCCAGCGCCCAGGCGAACGGCAGCCGGATCACCCACATCGACAGGAACAGGATCACCAGCGGTGCCATCACCGCGCCGGTGGCGCGCACCGTGCCGAAGATGACGATGGTGAAGCCGAACAGGATGAACGACCACAGCACCACCACGTTGATATGCCGGGCGATGCCGATCGCGACGCCGTCGGTGCCGAGGAACAGGCCCAGCGAATGGCGGTTGAACAGGTAGATCAGCGCCACCAGCGCTCCCGTCATGGCTACGTTGAACAGCAGCCCCATGCGGGTGATGCGCGCCACGCGCTGCCACAGCCCGGCGCCGACGTTCTGCGCCACCATCGACGACACGCTCGCACCCACCGCGAGCGCGGGCATCTGCACATAGGTCCACAGCTGCGACGCCACGCCATAGGCGGCGGTGGTCTGCGAGCCATAGGCGTTGACCAGCGCCATCATCACGATGGCGGACGACGAGATCACCACCATCTGCAGGCCCATCGGCAGGCCCTTGACGACCAGCGCGCGCAGGAGCGCCGGGTCCGGCACCAGCAGCGCCAGCTGGCCGCGATGCAGCAGCAGGAAATGCCGGCGCCGGTACAGCAGCGCCATCATCGCCGCCAGGCTTGCCAGCTGGGCGATCAGCGTGGCCAGCGCCGAGCCGGCGATGCCCATGGCCGGGACCGGACCCACGCCGAAGATCAGCACCGGGTTGAGCCCCACGTCCAGCACCACCGACAGCAGCATGAACCAGAACGGCGTGCGCGAATCGCCGGCGCCGCGCAGCGTCATCATCACGAAGTTGTAGAAGTACATGAACGGCAGCGCCAGGAAGATGATGCGCAGGTAGGCCACCGCCAGCGGCGCGGCATCGTGCGGGGTCCGCATCGCTGCGAGGATGTCGGGGGTGTAGAAGTAGCCGAGCGCCGACGCCAGCACCGACAGCGCGACGAAGAAGGTGGTGCTGGTGCCGACCACGCGGCGCGCCTCGTCGATGTCGCGCGCGCCGACGGCCTGGCCGATCATGATGGTGTTGGCCATGCTGATGCCGAACACCACGCCCAGCAGGAAGAACAGGATGATGTTGGCGTTGGAGGTAGCGGTCAGCGCGGCTTCGCCCAGGAAGCGCCCGACCCAGACCGAATTGATCGAAGCGTTCAGCGACTGCAGGATGTTGCTGCCGAGCACCGGCAGCGAGAACAGCAGCAAGGTCCGGCCGATCGGGCCGGTGGTCAGTCTGGCATCGGGCTTCATGGGGCGTCGCGAGGCGGAAATCCGTCCAGTCTATTCCTGCCTCCCGGGCGCCTACAAGCTTGCCGCGGCGTCCGCATCGCCGGCCAGCGCCCTCCGACCGCAGCGCCTTGCCCGCCTTTTTACCTGAATGAGTTATTTCCGGCCGATGGCCGCCGCCGCATACTCCGGCTGGGACCAGCGCGTCCCGGGCCGGCTGCCGGACGGGGTTATCCGGGCTTATCCGGATCGATCCGGCATGCGAGCGCCTTCCGCCGCAGTCAAAACAAGGAGGTGGGGTCATGTTTGTCGGTTTCGAGCCTGTTGCCGGCGCCCTGGTGCCGTTTGCCTATGACTGGCCGATGGTGGGCCTGTCGTTCCTGATCTCGGTGTGCGGCGCCTACGTCGGCCTGCGCTGGTCGCGCCGGGTGCGCCAGCCCGACGGGCGCCTGGACGTGGACCGGCTGCTGTGCGCCAGCGTGGCGCTGGGCGGCGGCGCGGTCTGGTCGATGCATTTCATCGGCATGGTGGCCTACCAGACCCCGACCCACCGCGAGTTCGGCCTGTTCACCACGCTGGCGTCGCTGCTGGTGGTGATGGTGCTGGCCGGAGCCGGCCTGGCGATCGCGTCGCGCCCGCGCGGCAGCCGTACCGGCAACGTGGTGCAGGGTGGCGTGCTGACCGGGCTGGGCGTGGTGGCGATGCACTACACCGGGATGGCGGCGATCCGCTCCAACACCCGCTTCGACTGGGATCTCGCCATCATCGCGCTGTCGGTGGTGATCGCCGTGGTGGTGTCGGTGGTGGCGCTGTGGCTGGCCATCACGGTGAAGACCGGCGGCAAGCAGCTGGCGGCGGCGGTGGTGATGGGCGTGGCGGTCTGCGGCATGCACTACACCGGCATGTCGGCCGGCACCATGATCTGCACCAGCCCGACCTACGCGCCCAGCCTGTTTGCGATCGAAGGCGACAGCATCGGCTATGCGGTGTTCGGGCTGAGCCTGATCACGCTGCTGGTGATCCTGGTGGTGGAAGCCACCCGCACCGGCGCCGCGGCCGGGAGCGCCGCGATGGCACGCACGCGCGACCCCGCCTGACACCCGGCCGCCGGGCCGCGGCCTGACGGCCGGACGGGTCCGTTCCCGCACATTCCTGCCTGGCACGCACCCGGCACGCTGCATGAACGCAGCGGCCGGGTTAAGCTTGCGGTTTCACCGCCCACCAGGAGAACACGCATGTACCAGGATCTCGCCCTCTATATCGACGGGGAATTCATCAAGGGAGGCGACCGGCGCGAGCAGGAGGTCATCAACCCGGCGACGCAGGAAGTGCTGGGCCAGCTGCCGCACGCCACGCGCGCCGACCTGGACCGCGCCCTGGCCGCCGCGCAGCGCGCCTTCGAAAGCTGGAAGAAGACCTCGCCGCTGGAGCGCGGCAAGATCCTGCGCCGCGTCGGCGAGCTCGCGCGCGAGCGCGCCCGCGACATCGGCCGCAATATCACGCTGGACCAGGGCAAGCCGCTCGCCGAGGCGGTCGGCGAGATCATGGTCTGCGCCGAGCACGCCGACTGGCATGCCGAGGAATGCCGCCGCATCTACGGCCGCGTGATCCCGCCGCGCCAGCCCAATGTGCGCCAGCTGGTGGTGCGCGAGCCGATCGGCGTCTGCGCCGCGTTCACGCCATGGAACTTCCCCTTCAACCAGGCCATCCGCAAGATCGTCGCCGCGGTGGGCGCGGGCTGCACGCTGATCCTGAAGGGGCCCGAGGACTCGCCCAGCGCGGTGGTGGCGCTGGCGCAGCTGTTCCACGATGCCGGCCTGCCGCCGGGCGTGCTCAACATCGTCTGGGGCGTGCCGTCCGAGGTCTCGACCTACCTGATCGAATCGCCGATCGTGCGCAAGATCTCGTTCACCGGCTCGGTGCCGGTGGGCAAGCAGCTGGCGGCGCTGGCCGGCGCGCACATGAAGCGCGTCACCATGGAGCTGGGCGGGCATTCGCCGGTGCTGGTGTTCGACGATGCCGACATCGACCCGGCCGCCGAGATGCTGGCGCGCTTCAAGCTGCGCAATGCCGGCCAGGTGTGCGTGTCGCCCACGCGCTTCTACGTCCAGGAGAAGGCCTATGACCGCTTCCTGGCGCGCTTCACCGAGGTGATCGGCTCGATCAAGGTCGGCAACGGCCTGGAGGACGGCACCCAGATGGGGCCGCTGGCGCACGAGCGCCGCGTGCTGTCGATGGAGCAGTTCCTGGACGATGCCAGCCAGCGCGGCGGCAAGGTGGTGGCGGGCGGCTCGCGCCTGGGTGACAAGGGCTACTTCTTTGCCCCGACCGTGGTCACCGACCTGCCCGACGACGCGCGCCTGATGACCGACGAGCCCTTCGGACCGGTGGCGCCGGTGACGCGCTTCAAGGACACCGCCGAGGTGCTGCGCCGCGCCAACAGCCTGCCCTACGGCCTGGCCTCGTATGTGTTCACCAACTCGCTGAAGACCGCGACCGAAGTGTCCAACGGGCTGGAGGCCGGCATGGTCAACATCAACCACTTCGGCATGGCGCTGGCCGAGACCCCGTTCGGCGGCATCAAGGACTCGGGCATCGGCAGCGAAGGCGGCCTGGAGACCTTTGACGGCTACCTGGTGACCAAGTTCATCACCCAGGTCTGAGCGCCGCGCGCGTGCAAGGCGGCCTGCCGCCGGCGCCCTCCCCGGGGCCGGCGGCGCCGCCCGTCAGCGGAAGAAGATGCCGCGCGTCAGGTACGTATGATTTGCTTCTTCCGCCATCAGCCAGACCAGCACCAGCAGGCACAGCGGCGGGATCAGGATGGCGCAGATCAGCGCCATGCGCTCCCATGCCATGTGCATGAACACCGCCACGATCAGCCCTGCCTTCAGCCCCATGAACAGCAGGATCAGGGTCCAGCGCAGGTAACCGGTGAAGTGGAAATAGTCGACCAGGTACGACAGCGTCGACAGCACGAACAGCAGCAGCCAGATTTTCAGGTACAGCCCGATCGGGTGCTCCTGCCCGTGGTGCGCGGCGTCCGCGCCAGTGGCATGCTCGGGCGTTGCCGGCGCCGCGGGGGTTGCAGGGTTCGATGCCATGGCCACCCTCACCAGAGATAGAACAGCGCAAAGATAAACACCCACACCAGGTCGACGAAGTGCCAGTACAGGCCGGCGATCTCGACGATCTGGTAGTTGCCGGTGGCCTCGTAGCGCCCGCGCAGCACGCGCGTGGCCACCACCAGCAGGTAGATCACGCCGCACGACACGTGCAGGCCATGGAAGCCCGTGATCATGAAGAAGGTCGAGCCGAACTGCGCCGCCCCCATCGGGTTGCCCCACGGCCGCACGCCCTCGTCGACGATCAGCTTGGTCCATTCGAACGCCTGCATGCCGACGAACAGCACGCCGAAGGCCGCGGTGACGAACATCAGCGTCGCGCATTCGCGGCGCGCGCGCCGGTAGGCGAAGTTGACCGCCATCGCCATGGTGCCGCTGCTGGTGATCAGCACGAAGGTCATGATCGCGATCAGCAGCAGCGGGATGTCGGCGCCGCCCACGTGCAGCGCGAACACCTCGCTCGGGTTGGGCCACGGCACCGTGGTCGACATGCGCACGGTCATGTAGCCGGTCAGGAAGCAGCTGAAGACAAAGGTGTCGGACAGCAGGAAGATCCACATCATCGCCTTGCCCCACGACACCTTGAAGGCCTGCTGGTCCGACGACCAGTCGGCCAGCAGGCCGCGCACGCCGCCGACCGGCGGCGCGGGCGCCACGCCGGGGGTGGCCGAGGGTGAAGACAATTGCGTGGACATGCCGGTCCTCCTTGCCGCCGGCGCTAGGCCGTGCCGCAGATGTAGCGCACCAGTTCGGGCGTGAGCCATCCCAGCGCCGCCAGCAGCACCGCCCACACCGCCAGCAGGAAATGCCAGTAGCGCGCGCACAGCCGCAGGCGCAGCACGGCGGCCTCGCCGCTGCCGCGTGCCGTCATGGCAAAGCCCCAGCCCGCCAGGCCGCCGAGCACGTGCAGGCCATGCATCGCGGTCAGCAGGTAGAAGAAGCTGCCGGCGGGATTGCCGGCCGGCAGCACCTGCATCGCGCCCAGCGCCTGCCACGCCCACAGCTGCGAGGCGACGAAAGCGGCCGCCCCCAGCCCGCCCAGGCGCAGCGCGCGCCTGGCCGCGGCCATCTCGCCCCGGCCCGCCGCGCGCGCGGCCACCGCCATCGCCACGCTGCCCGCGGCCAGCAGCGCGGTTGACAGCCATACCTGCCACGGCAGCGCGATGCGGTGCCAGTCGGGGCTGTCCATGCGCAGCGCATAGGCCATCAGGAACAGCGCGAACAGCGAAGTGACCACGCCCATGAACACCCACAGGCCGATGCTGGCCGGCGCGCGGCGCTGCGGATGGCGGTTGGCGGCGTTCTCACCTGAAGGGTTGCCGCCGAAGTCATCGCGGCTGACCTTGAAGACAGCGTCGGCGTTCATGCTACGGCTCCACGGCTGGCATGCGGTTCAGGCTCGGCCCCGCCCTGCTCCGGCGGCGCGTTCTGCGCGATAAAGTCCTCGCGCGCGCCCGGCACGCTGTAGGCATAGGCCCAGCGGTACACCACCGGCAGGTGCGGTCCCCAGTTGCCGTGCGCGGGCGGCGTCTGTGGCGTCTGCCATTCCAGCGAGGCCGCGCGCCACGGGTTGCCGTCGGCCTTGCGCCCGTGGCGCAGGCTCCAGAACAGGTTGAAGACAAAGAGCAGCTGCGCCGTGGCGACAACGAACGCCGCCACCGAGATATACATGTTCATCACATGCGCCGATTCCGGGATAAAGGCATAGTTCTCCCAGGCGTAGTAGCGCCGCGGCATCCCAAGCACGCCCAGGTAGTGCATCGGGAAGAAGATGGCATAGGTGCCGACGAAAGTGACCCAGAAGTGGATGCGGCCCATGCTGTCGTCCAGCATCCGCCCGGTCACCTTGGGATACCAGTGGTAGAGCCCGCCGAACACCACCAGGATCGGCGACACCCCCATCACCATGTGGAAGTGCGCCACCACGAAATACGTATTCGACAACGGGATGTCGACGCTGACATTGCCCAGGAACAGCCCGGTCAGTCCGCCGATGATGAAGGTGCTGATGAAGGCGATGGCGAACAGCATCGGCACGGTGAAGTGGATATCGCCGCGCCATAGCGTGATGACCCAGTTGTAGACCTTGATCGCGGTCGGGATCGCGATGATCAGCGTGGTGGTGGCGAAGAAGAAGCCGAAGTACGGGTTCATGCCGCTGACGAACATATGGTGCGCCCACACCGCCACCGACAGCACGCCGATCGCCAGGATCGCCCACACCATGGTGCGGTAGCCGAAGATGCTCTTGCGCGAATGCACGCTGACCAGGTCCGAGACGATGCCGAAGGCCGGCAGCGCGACGATATAGACCTCGGGGTGGCCGAAGAACCAGAACAGGTGCTGGAACAGCAGCGGGCTGCCGCCCTTGTACTGCAACTGCTGCCCCATCGACACCATCGCCGGCATGAAGAAGCTGGTGCCCATGGTCTTGTCGAGCAGCATCATCACCGCCGACACGAACAGCGCCGGGAACGCCAGCAGCGCCAGGATGGTGGCCATGAAGATGCCCCATACCGACAGCGGCATGCGCAGCAGCGTCATGCCCTCGGTGCGCGCCTGCAGCACCGTGGTGACGTAGTTGAGCCCGCCCATCGTTGCCGCGACGATGAAGATCGCCAGCGATACCAGCATCAGGATGATGCCCCAGTCGTGCCCCGGCGTGCCGGCCAGGATGGCCTGCGGCGGGTATAGCGTCCAGCCCGCGCCGGTGGGCCCGCCCGGCACGAAGAAGCTGGCCAGCAGCACGATCACCGACAGCAGGTAGACCCAGAAGCTGAGCATGTTGAGGAAGGGGAACACCATGTCGCGCGCCCCCACCATCAGCGGGATCAGGTAGTTGCCGAAGCCGCCCAGGAACAGCGCGGTCAGCAGGTAGATCACCATGATCATGCCGTGCATGGTGACGAACTGGTAGTAGCGGTTGGCGTCGATGAACTCGAAGCGGCCGGGGAAGCCCAGCTGCATGCGCATCAGGTTGGACAGCGCCACGCCCACCAGGCCCACCACGATCGCCACGATGGTGTACTGCACGGCGATGACCTTGTGGTCCTGGCTCCAGACATAGCGCGTCCAGAAGCTCTGCGGCGCGTGATGGGCGGCATCATCGGCGTAAGCCATGCAGGTCTCCTCACTGGCGCGGCGGCGCGGGCGCGGCCGTGGGCGGCACCGCGACGGCCGTCGAAGTGGTGTAGGTGCCGGACGCGGCGCCGGCCGTGGCCGCGGGCGCCGCGGAACCGGCGGCCGCCGTGGTCGCGGCGCTAGTGGTGGCGGCCGCGCCGGCGGGCACGTCCGCCGGCGCCACCGGCGCCACCATGCCGGCGTCCGCGGCACCGCTGCCAACGGACTTGATATACGCGGTCAGCGCCGCGACCTCGTCGTCGCTGACCGGCACCTTCGGCATTACCGGGCCGTAGCCCTTGACCAGCCGCGCATGCGGGTCGGCGATCTCCTTGTGCAGGAAGGCATCGTCGACCCTGGCGCTGCTGCCGTCGGCAAAGGTTTCGGTCTTGCCGTACAGGCCTTTCCAGGTCGGGCCCACGCCCGGGTTGCCGTCGATGCTGTGGCAGCCGGCGCAGCCCTTGCTCTGCGCCAGCGCGCGGCCCTTCTCGATGGTGCCGGCCGCACCCGCGGCACCGGGCGCTGCCGCGCCCATGGCCGCCGGCGGCGCCGCGGCCTTGGCCAGCGTCATGGCAAAGGTCTGCTGCTTGGCCAGCCACGCCTCGAACGCGGCCGGCTCTTCCACCACCACCGTGCCGCGCATGTTGTAATGGCCCACGCCGCACAGCTGCGCGCACAGGATGTCGAAGCGCCCCGCCTGCGTCGGCGTGAACCAGAATGACGTCACCATGCCCGGCACCATGTTCATGCGCGCGCGGAACGGCGGCACGTAGAAGTCATGCAGCACGTCCTTGGAGCGCAGCAGCACCTTGACCGGCTGGTTCAGCGGCAGGTGCACCTCCGGGCCGACGATGACGATGTTGTCGAGCCCGCGCGGATCGTCCGGATCCAGCCCGAGCGGATTCGCGCCGGTGACGAAGCGCGCGTCGGAGGCGCCGAGCTGCCCGCTCTTGCCGGGAAAGCGGAAAGCCCACGACCACTGCTGGCCGACCACTTCCATCACCATCGCCTCGCGCGGCGGGCGCACATAGTCGGCGTAGACGAACAAGCCCGGCGCCAGCAGCAGGATCACGCCCAGCGTGGTGCCGCCGATCAGCCACAGTTCAAGCTTGCTGTTCTCGGGGTGGTAGGAGGCGCGGTGACCGCTGCCGCCGTTGGGATGCGGCGCATCATGGCGGAAGCGCCAGACGATGTAGCCGACGAACAGGTTGATGCCGATAAAGAAGATGCCGGTGATGACGAGGGTAATGGTCAGCGTGTCGTCCATCTGTTTCCAGTTGGACGCCAGCGGCGTTGCCCACCACGGGCTCAGGAAATGGAAGAGCACCGAAGCGGCAACCATGACGACGAGTGCGATGGCCATCGCCATATCCACCCTCCTCCTCGCGCGCGGCGAGGGATGCGCAAGTCACGCAGGTAGAGATAAGACTAGTGCATGCCGTCAGGTCACTGCAAGGCGACACGCCGGAGCATTGGTGTCGCACTGCACAAGCGTGCGGCGCAAGCAAAAAAGCGGCGGGAACCCGTGGTCCCCGCCGCCGCAGCGCGATGGTGCCGGCCCGTGTACTGGCCGGCGCCGCGTCAGTGCGAGACGTCCTTGCTTTCCAGCTTCCAGTAGCACGCAGCCGCGGCGATGCCGAAGATCAGGTGCCCGACGAAGGTATGCCAGCCGCGCACCTCGACAAACCACGGGAACGCCCGCGTCATCACATAGAAGTTGAAGACGTAGACCACCACGCCGAACACCGCGCCGGCCAGCATCGCCAGGCCCAGGCTGGAATCGAGCGTGAACGGCGCCAGGATCGCTGCCAGGATCATGCCCAGCACGGCGCCCAGCACAAAGTGGATCACCAGTGCCGCGGCCACGGTGCCGACGCTGAACAGCGAGGTCTGCAGCACCTCGGGCCCCATCACGATCGCCGCGATCATGCGCGTCGCGACCCACGGGTTGACACCCGACACCATCGACGACCAGAACAGCTCCAGCACCAGCAGCAACGCGCCCGCCGCCAGCCCTGACACCGCTGCCGCGGTCCAGTCCGGCAGTCGTCGCACGTAGTGGTGCGATTGCATGTGAAGTTCCATAGCCACCTCCGTCTCTCGTCGGCGGGGCATCGCACGAAAGGGGAAACACGCCCCGCGTCTCTGCTCAGCATAGGACACGGGTCTAGCGCTTCGGGACCGGCGAGCCGAAAAAAGGCTCGGCATGCGTACATCGCGCAACGGCCGCCTCACGCAAGTGCGGCCTCCGATACTGCGGGTCAGGGCGCAAGCGCCGCATCGGGGACAATCCCGATGCGCACACCGTTTATACGGCACACACTGCCTATACTGGAACCACAAAAGAGAGAGACAGGAGACCGCCATGCACTTCACCGCGCATGATCTTGTATTCCTGATTCCGATGGCGCTGGTAGGCGTGATCGCCATGGGGTCGATCCCGGTGACCGCCAAGTTCCTGCGCATCAGTTGCCGCACCATGGGGGCGCTGATCGGCGCACTGGTCGCGGTGCTGGTGATGGAGGCATTACCGCTGCTGATCTGACTCACGTAGGGAGTCCGGTGCGCGCGTAGTGGGAGGAGGACCCGCCATGTCGATCGGCCTGCTAGCCGCCATCATGGCGGTGCTGCTGTGCATCACCGTGTTGCGGGCGCTGTGGCGCTGCAGCCATCCGTACCGGATGCGGTATCGGAGGTACCTGGCGCAGCGGCAGCGCGCGGGGCTGTGCCGGCCGGGACACAGGCGCCGCCACGGCTAGTCCGCCAGGGCCTGCAGGCGTCGTAAAGAGCGCAGCGCTCCGCTTACAGCTCGATCATCGCGAATTCGCCCTTGCCGACGTCGCATTCGGGGCAGCGCCAGTCGTCGGGAATGTCCTCCCAGCGCGTGCCGGGGGCGATGCCGTCTTCCGGCCAGCCTTGCTCTTCGTCGTACACCCAGCCGCAGATCACGCACACCCACGTCTTGTAGGCGACGGCGGCTTCCATTGGCTCCTGCTGCAAAATTCACTCCTGGTTCGGCGATGGAACGGATTGTCCGGGCCGAATCATACCGGTTTTCGCAGCCGGGCCTGTGGCGGCGCCGCACGGTGCGGCGCCGCCACCCGGACTAGCCGCGGATGGAAAAGTCCACCCGGTTGGGCGTGCCCTTGTCCTTGATGCCCTCGGCGCTGAGCCTGGGCGCGGTCAGGAACAGCCGGCTTTCGGGCACCTTGCCTTCGCGTTCGAGCGACTGCTTGACCACCAGCGCGCGCTGCTCGGCCAGGCGCTTGAGGTCGGCTTCGGTCACGGTGGCGTTGGCCATCAGCAGCTTTTCCATTTCCTCGGGCGGCAGGGTCTTGGCAAAGCCGACGAAGTTGCGCGGCTTCTTCATCGAGGTGCGCTTGTAGACCTGCTCCAGGTATTTGGGGTACTCGGCCTTCGACACCTTGACCTCGGCGCCCTGCTCGCCGGCCTCGTCGTCGCGCGCTTCGGCACCGGCCTGCGCGTTGTCGCGCAGGTCGCGCCGCTTCTGCTCGGCCACGCGCGCATCCAGCCACGCGCGGCGGGCGCCGGCTTCGTCGGTGGCGGGATCGATGCGGCCGCTGATTTCCAGCCGCAGCGAGGGCCGGTCATTGAGCGCCTGGCCCAGCTTGGCGATCTTGTCCCTGGCCGCCGGCGTCAGCGTGGCGGTGCCGGGCGCGAACTCGACATAGCCCAGCTCCTCGCCGCTGCCGCCGAAGGCCGAGGCGATCAGCGAGAACGGCGAGGTGATCGCCTTGGTCAGCAGGTTGACGATCACGCGCACGATCACGCCACCGATGCTGAACTCCGGATCCGACAGCGAGCCCGACACCGGCAGGTTCACATCGATCACGCCATTGCGGTCCTTGAGCAGCGACACCGCCAGCAGCACCGGCAGCTTGGTCGCATCGGGGCTGTCGACGCGCTCGCCGAAGGTGAGCTGGTCGAGGAACAGGTGGTTGCGCGCATCGAGCTTGCCGTTCTCGATCTTGTAGGCCACGTCCACGGTCAGCTTGCCCTTGGTGATGGGGTAGCCCGCGTACTTGGCGGCATAGGGCGTAAGCCGGGTCAGCTCGACGCCGGCGGCCTTGGCGGCAATGTCGAGGAACAGCTGCTCGCCCAGCGGATTGAGCTTGCCGCTGATATTGACCGGCGCGTCGTCGTCGATGCGGCCGTCCAGCACCAGGTCGGCCGGGGTGGGGTCGCCCGACGACACCTTGGACACCGAGCCCTTCATGCCGGTCAGGTTGGCGGTGTAGTTGGGCTTGACGAAGAAGTCCGAGAAATTGATGTTGCCCTTGTCGACCGAGACCCCGCCGATGCGGATCTGCGGCTTGGGTCCGCCCGGCTTCTGCTCGACCTGGGCGGTGCGCGTGTCGCCGGCCTGCACCGGCGGCGCGGCCGGCGCCGAGGCCGGCGTCGAGCTCGGATTAGCCTGGGTCAGGCTGGTGGACGGCGCGGCCTCGCCCTTCTCCGCGCCGCCGGCCAGCACGTCCTGCAGGTTCAGGCGGCCGTTGGCGTTCAGGATCACGCGGGCGTAGAAGTCGGACAGCGCGATATTGCCCAGGCTGACGCGCATCGGCCCCTTGCTCTCGTCCATCGCGAAGTCGATGCCCGACACCGCCAGCGAGCGCCAGCGCAGGAAGTCGTCGCCGCTGACGCGGTCCACCGTGCGCACGTTGCCGGTCTGGACGTTGCCGTTGAATTGCGCGGCAAGCGGCTTGCCGGCTGGCGCGTCGACATTGAGCCGGCCCTTGACCGTAAGCGTGCCGCTGCGCAGCGCGGCATTGAAGCGGTCAGCCAGGTAAGGCTGCAACGGGCTCACGTCGACCTGGCGCAGGTCCAGCTGCAGGCGGGTGCCCGGCAGGGCCGGCAACACCGTGCCATCGACCCCGATCACGCCGCGGCGGCCGGATTCGGCATGCAGCTTGACCGGCACCGCCGCCGGCGTGAGGGGCCAGGCCAGCGTGCCGGTGTTCAGGCCGATATTGCGGAACTGGTGGATCACCGGGCGGCCACGGTTGGCCTGCGCCGGCTGGTAGTCCGCCAGCCGGGCGCTGCCACCTTCCACCACCACCTTGCCAATACTGGCCTTCCAGCCTCCGCCCGCTGCAGCACCATTGGCGCCATTCGCGCTGGCGGGCGCAGTGCGCCGCGGCGCCGCGCGCGCCTGCTGCGCCGATTCCGTCGCCCACAGCCGTGCCATCTCGAGGAACTCGCCGCGATGGTCGCGCGTGGCGGCGATCTGCGGTTGCGCCAGCGTGACCTGGCTGGTGGCAAAGGTCTGCCTGGCGAGGTCGAGCTGGATATCGTCCAGCACCAGCTTCTGGGCCAGCAGCAGCGGCAGCGCGGCACCATCCCAGTCATTGCCGCGCTCGCCGGCGCGGTCGCGCGCGCGGCGGCCGGCGCCCTGCGTTCTGTCGCCCGCAGGGGCATCGGCTGCGCTGGCGCGCAAGGCAGCGGCCGCCGGGATCACCACCGGATCGCGCGTGGCGACGTACAGCGGCGCCAGCTCCAGCCGCGATTTTTCCAGCACGAACTGGAACTGCGGCGTGCCCCAGGCCATGCGGTAGTGCAGCTCCGCATTGACCGCGGTGGTGCCGAACTGGCTGCGCAGCTCGCGCGGCCACCAGGCGGCAAATCCCTGCGGCCGCAAGCCGGTGGTTTTCAGCGTGCCGGTCATCGAGCCGTCGCGCAGCAGCAGGTCGCCGGTATGGTGCAGGGTCTGGCCATCGGCCACGGCCAGCGTGGCCTCGACGCGCACCGGCTTGTCGCCGTCGATGCCGGCAAAGCCTTTGACCTCGGCATCGAGCGGCCCGAGCGCGAGCTTGCCCGGGCCGGATGGTGCCAGCGCGTCTTCGAATCCCACCCGGGCCTGCCTGACCACGATGCGGTCGACCGCATAGTGCCACGGCGCCTCCCTGGTCGCGGCCGTGGCGGGAGCTGCCGGCACCGCCGACGCGGCGGCGGGAGCCGACGCCGGCGCGGGCGCCGGTGCCACGCCATCGGTGGACCGGCTCACCGCCTGCGGCAGGAATGCCGTGGCCAGATTCAGGGAGCCGTCCGCGCGCCGCGCTGCCTCCAGCGCCAGCCCGTCGATCTCGACGCTGCGCAGCTGCGCGCGGTGCGCCAGCGGCTCCAGCCTGGCGATATCGACCGCCAGCTTGCCGCTGCGGATCAGCGGCTGGCCGGCGCGCGTGCGCACGTCGGCTTCGCGCAGCGCGGCGGTGCCCAGCACCACCATCTCCTGCGTGTCCTTCTGCTGGCGGAACGCCACCGTCAGCCGCGTATCGAGCTTGCCGGACTTGACCTCGGCATCGCGCAACGGCGGCGCGAACGCCATCATCCGCGCCACCTCGAGCCCGTCGAGGTTGATGTTGAGCCGGGTCTGGCGCGAATCGGCGAAAGGCAGCACCTCGCCGTCCAGCGCCAGCGGCGTGCCGTTAACCTGCGCGCTCAGCGTGGGCCGGGTCACGATCTCGACGTCGTGCGGCAGGTTGGACAGGAACGGCAGCGTCAGCGTCAGGTTGTCGACGCGCAGGGTGGTATTTAGCAGCTTGTCGTCATAGCGCAGGCTGCTGCCGGTCACCGCGATGTTGTTCACCGAGAAGCGCGCCGGCCTGGCATCGGCCGGCCTGGGGGGCAGCGCCGCGAACTTTTCCTGCACATCGGCAAAGCTCATGCGGCCGTCGGCGCCACGCACCACGTGCACGGCGAGGCGGTCGACATGCAGGTTGTCCACCACCGGTGCCAGGTGCCAGACCGAGGCCAGCGAGGTATTGGCCTGGACCTCGCCCAGCGTCAGCGCCGGCGTCTTGCCATCGCGCTCATAGATGGTCAGGCCGGACAGCGTGGCGCCCAGTTCGAACGGGCGCACCTGCGCCTGACCCAGCGTGACCTTGCGCCCGAGCGCCTCGGTCGCGTTCTTTTCGACCAGGTACTTGATCAGCGGCGGGCCGCCGAAATACCCCGCCAGCCCGAACACCGCCAGCGCCGCCGCCACGCCGCCCGCAATGCGCACGGCCAGCCGGCCGCGCGGCGTGGCAGCCACCGTGGCTGCCGCCTGGATGGATTGCTTGAATGCCATGACGTTCCAGAAATTCCGACCCCGCAACCCGGCGTTGCACGCTTCTTTGTGCCCCGGATTTCACATTTTTCGACATTATGGCAACGGTTTCGGACAAAGCAAAGAAATCGGTCCCGGCGCGGGTGCGGCCCGGCGACGGGCGCGGCATGCACGCGGACCGGCGCGGTTTTGACCGCTCAATGGCCGGTGCGCCGATCTGGTATCTTTACGTCCTTTGCGAAGCGTCCCGTCGCAAGCCTGTGGCTTACCCGCCATGTCGTGCCTGCCTCTCCCGCGCTGTACCCTCCGGCCACACCCATCACGTTATTCCGTGCTGCGCGCTTCGCATGCGTTCTCTTCCATGCGAGTCCACTTCATGTCTACCACCAGCAGTACCGCCGCGGGTGTCGGCACGCCGCGCGCCGGCGCGCGCGCGCTCACCGGCCAGGATTACAAGACCCTTTCCCTTGCCGCCCTGGGCGGCGCGCTCGAATTCTACGACTTCATCATCTTCGTGTTCTTCGCGACGGTGATCGGCCAGCTGTTCTTCCCGCCATCGGTGCCCGACTGGCTGCGCCAGCTGCAGACCTTCGGCATCTTCGCCGCCGGTTACCTGGCGCGGCCGCTGGGCGGCATCATCATGGCGCACTTCGGCGACCTGCTCGGGCGCAAGAAGATGTTCACGCTGTCGATCCTGCTGATGTCGGTGCCGACGCTGCTGATGGGCCTGATGCCCACGTACGAGTCGATCGGGCTGGCCGCGCCGGTGCTGCTGCTGGTGCTGCGCATCCTGCAAGGCGCGGCCGTCGGCGGCGAAGTGCCGGGCGCCTGGGTTTTCGTCTCCGAGCACGTGCCGGCGCGCCATGTCGGCTATGCCTGCGGCACGCTGACCGCGGGACTGACCGCCGGCATCCTGCTCGGCTCGCTGGTGGCAACCGGCATCAACACCGTCTTCACCCCGGCCGAGCTGTCCGACTACGGCTGGCGCGTACCGTTCCTGATCGGCGGCGTGTTCGGCATTGCCTCGATGTACCTGCGCCGCTGGCTGCATGAGACCCCGGTCTTTGCGGAGTTGCAGCAGCGCAAGGCGCTGGCGGCGGAAATGCCGCTGAAGTCGGTGATGCGCGACCACGGCGGCAGTGTCGCGGTGTCGATGCTGCTGACCTGGATGCTGTCGGCCGGCATCGTGGTGGTGATCCTGATGACCCCCACCTTCCTGCAGAAGCTGTATGGCTTCGACGCGCGCACCGCGCTGGTCGCCAACAGCGTGGCCACGCTGTGCCTGACCATAGGCTGCATCGTCTCGGGCGCGCTGGCCGACCGCATCGGCGCACGCCGCACGCTGTTCTTCGGCGGCCTGCTGCTGGCGGTCTGTGCCTACGCGTTCTACACCACCATCTTCACCCGCCCCGACCTGCTGCTGCCGCTGTACGCGCTGGCCGGCCTGCTGGTCGGCACCATCGGCGCGGTGCCGTTCGTGCTGGTCAATGCGTTCCCGGCGCAGGTGCGCTTCTCGGGGCTGTCGTTCTCGTACAACGTGTCCTATGCGATCTTCGGCGGCCTGACGCCGATGGTGGTGACGCTGATGCTGAAGAACGACCCGCTGGCGCCGGCGCATTATGTGGTGGCGCTGTGCGTGCTGGGCATGGTGACCGCGCTGTTTGTGAAGGATCGGTCGCGGGTGTGATGGCGCTGCCGCCCCTCGTCGCTCAGCGGCGGTGCTGCCGAAAAAACTCCCACATCATCGTGCTCGCATCCGGCCCGATATCGCTGTGGTAACTGTAGCGGTCGTCGCCGCCGCTCCACGCGTGCCCCAGGCCCTCCACCTCGACCAGCGTCACCAGGTCGCGGTGCCAGCGGCCAAAGCGATATTCACGCGAGCGGCCCGGCACGTCGCTGGCCGGCTCGAAGTGCGCGGGGCGGCCGGCGAGGCGGTCTTCCAGGCCGTTGTAGGCCACGAACTGCCGCGCGAGCAGGCGCCCGTTGACCGGATGCACCGCGTCATCGGCCAGTCCGTGGATCACCAGTGCGGGCATCTCGGGGCCGCCCGGCGTGACGCCGGCGGCATCGAGCAGCCAGGCGGGCTCGGCCTCGGAGCCTTCCTGCATCGCGCGCAAGCCGGCGCGGGCGTTGCCGGCGGCGCCGATGACCACGCCGGAATGTAACGCCACGGCCGCCACCTTGTCCGGGTAGCGCAGCGCCACCACCGCGGCCATGGCCGCGCCGGCGGACATGCCGGCCAGGTAGATTTCGCGCTCACGCACGTCATGGCGCGCCGCCAGGGCATCGACCAGCGCGGCCACCGCCTGCGCCTCGCGTCCGCCGTCGGCCGCGCCGAGGTCGAACCACTGCCAGCAGCGCTGCACTTGCCGGCGCAGCGGCTGTTGCGGGTAGGCGACGATAAAGCCCTCGCTTTCGGCCAGTGCATTCAGGCGCGTGCCCGCGGCCAGGTCATCCGGCGTCTGGCGACATCCATGCAGCACCACCACCACCGGCAGCGGGCCGCGATGGCGCTTCGACGGGATGTAGAGGTGATAAGAGAGATGCGGCACCAGTTCGCCCGGCGTGGGCGCGAGGCGCAGCCGGTGCGCCTGCCAGGTGCCGCGCAGCGCGCCGGGATCGGCCACCGGGCGCGCGGGCCGGGCGGGCCGAGGCGGCCCGGGCAGCCGCGTCGGCGTGAGCGGGTTCAGTGAATCCATGCGCCGGAGCCAGGATTTCACCTGGGCTTCCGTGCGGGTCTGCACGCGGCTCAAGCGCCGCATGCGGGCATGCCAGTCTGCTGCAAGGCTCTTCGTCATGAGGACTCCTGTGTGACGGAATCTCCCCCTATGCCTTTATTGTTGCGTTGCAGCATACCACAGGCGCGAGTCGTCCACCCGCTATTCGCGAGCACACGTCGGGAAAACGAAACGAAACTGCGACGATGCACGCTGGCTGCCGACGGCCCAACGGCTGCCGGGCGGCGCAAGCGCCAGTACTTAGCGATCAGCCACCCGCTTCCAGCCTTCGGGCGAGAAGCTGCGCATGGCCCGGGCGCGCGCGGCCGTGCCCGGGCCCAGGTCGCGTTCGTAGAACACGCGATCGCTGCCGAGCAGGAAGGATTGGACACCGGTATCGCCGTAGCGCGCCGGCCATGCGAGCAGGCCGTAGCCGCCATTGCTGCCCCGGGCGGCCGGCAGGATGCGGTAGTGATAGCCGTAGAACGCGTCGGCCGCAGGCGTGTCGGGACCCATCGCCAGGGCGTCGGGACCGAGCGGACTGGCGTCCTGCTCGCTGGCGGCGGGCCAGTAGAGTCCGTCGGTCTTGCCGGGCGTGCTGATCAGCCGCCTGGCGTAGCGGCCCTGGCCCACTTGCTCGGCATAGCGCTGCTGGGCATCCGCCAGCTGTAGCAGGGTCTCCATGGTGACCAGTTCGTTGCGTCCGAGGCGGCGGCGGCGCACTTCCTGCTGGCCGGCGGGCAGGTCGAACTGCCAGCCGCCCTTCTGCCGGGCCAGGGGCACCGGGAAGGTCCAGCCGCTCTCCCCCACCGCAATGCGCGCGCGGTTGTCGCCTTCGGGCTGCACGGCATGGTGACGCGCCCAGGCCCCCAGGAAGTCATAGACGTCGTCCTGATCGATCGAGCCCTGCGGCACCAGCAACTGGTAGCGCTTGCCAAGCACCCGCTGCAGTGCGTCGCCATCGCTGCGCGCGATGGCATCGCCGAGCGCATCGGCTGCCGCCTGCGCGCTCGGGAAGACCTGCTGCGCCGCCGCGGGGACGGCCAGCGCCAGGGCCAGGGCCGCAGCTACCCGCGGCAGCACGCGCGCACCGCGGCGGAAACCGACCGCGGAGATCAGGTTACCGGTCTTGGGCATCATGCTTTACCTCCGACCATGGCCAAAATGTTCCCCGCCGCCCAGCCGGCCCTCGCCGCCATGGCGCATGCCGCCCTGGCTGAATCCGGCCGGATGCACCGGAGCCGCGTGGTGCGGGGATAACCCGGCGCGCTGCGTCTGCTGGCGCATGCGATCGCCGTTGCCGGCATCGCGCAGCGCGCTGTCACGATTGGCATGGCGGGCGCGGTCGCGCGCCGCGGCCTGGTCGGCGCGCTGGTGCTCGGCACCGGCGGGATGCGGGGTGCGCGTGCCGGCACCGCCCGCGCCCGGCCGCGCGCCCTCGGCGCGACCGGCCACGCCGCCGGCATGGCCTGGAATCGCCCGGCCGGTACGGCCTTCGAAGGAGCGGGCCGCGCGCTCGCGCGCCTGGTCGCGCGCAGACGGTTCGCGCTGCACGCCGCCGCCGACGCGCTGCCCCGGCTGCGCCCCGGCCTGGCGATTGGCTAAACCGGCCTGGCGCTGCGCGTCATAGCGGCCGCGCACCGCCGCGTTGTTGTAGGGCACATCGCCGCGCCGGGCCGGGTTGTGCTGCCAGTTCACGTTGGCGCGGTTCACGTCCAGGCGCTGGTTGACATTGATGTTGTTGTAGCGGTTCACGTTGATGTTGACATCGTGGTCGTGCCAGTCGAATCCGCCCCACATCGCGTCGACCGCGGCCACACCCAGCCCGAAGCCGATGCCGGACACCAGCGCCGTGGCGAACACCGATCCCGGCGGCGGCGGGTAATACGCCGGCGGATAGGCGGGATACGGCCAGGCGCCGTAGACCGTGGTCGGGTTATAGGCCGGCACATAGACCACTTGCGGATTGGCCGGCTCGATCTGCACGATGGTGGTGCCGCCGGAGCTCTGGGTCACCACCTTCTGCTGTTCGGTGGTCTTGAGCGTGCCTGCCTTCTGCGCCTGCAAGCGCAAGCGCTGCACCGAGTCCATCACGTCATTGGGCTGCGCCAGGAACGCATCGCCGATCGACTGCACCCACTGCGGCTGGCGTCCCATCATGTCGAGCACCGACGGGAAGGCAGCCAGCGATTGCACGCTGGGGTCCCAGCTCTGGCTGGCCACCGCCTTGGTCGCGGCGTCGCCCGAGAGGCCGGGATTGGCCTTGGACCATTGCGCCGCCGCGGCCACGTCGGCCGGATACGTAGCGGCCATCAGCACCTGGGACAGCAGCGCATCCGGATACAGCGCCACCGGCGCGGTGAGCTGGTCAAGTTGCGGCTGGCTCAGCGTGGCTTGCGCCAGCGCAGGCTGCAGGGGCGCCATCAGCATCAGTGCCAGGCACCACGCTAAAAACCGTTGAAGACGATGCATGCTGACGCTCCACAAGTCCGCAAGTGACGGACGGCCGCCACCGGTGCGCCGATCAGCGGCGCTCCTGCGCGCACTGCTGGCGATAGGCTTCCTCCAGCCGCTTGCGATCCGCCTGGCGCTCCAGGGTCGGATAGCTGCGCCCGTCAGCCGTGGTGACCGAACCTTTGCCGGTAGACCATTGCGGTCCGCCGGGCAATGCGTTGATCTGGTCGAGCAGGCCCTGGCAGTGCTGCCGCTGCGATGCCGAAAGCGTGCCGCCAGGCCCCTCCCCCACCGCCGTGGCTTCATCCAGGATCCGCGGCGGTGGCGGCGCCACCATCGGCGTTGCAGCCGCCGAATCGGCCGCAGCGGCCGCAGCGGCCGCAGTCGCGCTGGCATTGCCAGCTGCCCACGACGGGGCAGCCACCATGGCGGTGCATGCCAGCATGCCCGCCTTGATCAGAAACTTCGTCAAACCCATTACTCCAGAGCCGTCCACGGCGCGTCCCCGGGCCGTGGGCGTGTTGCGTGAACCGTCCGCCGCTAGCGGTCCTTGCCGCTGCCGCCGCGCCGGCCGGTGCGGTTGCGCATCAACTCAAGCTTGAGCAGTGCGTCCGCAAGCATACTCTTCAGTCTGGCATTCTCTTCCTGCAGTTCGCGCAGCTTGCGCCCCTCGCGCGCCTCGCCGCTGCCGGGCTGGCCGTAGCGGCTGCGCCATCCGTAGAACGAAGCGTCGCTGAAGCCATAGCGCGCGCACAGCTCGCGCACCGGCACGCCGCTGGCCGCCTCGGCCAGGTAACCGCGGATCTGTTCTTCCGAATACCGTCTGTTCACGAATCTCTCCGCTTCGCGACGGCGGGGCCCAGGCGTCGCACAGCCAGCCCGCGACGCCAACCGTGCCGACTCTGGCCGTAAGTTAGCCCACGGCCGCCGCAAAAGGCAATTCAGTGTCTTCGCAGTGCGAGTTAAGAAAATTATCGCGGCACACCGGTGCCGAGCGTTGGCATTGCATAGCCAAATTTCGTTATTCCAATTTGGAAATCGCATGGACTGATTGCATGCCAAAGTCACCCAAGCGGGGGATGAAATATCATCGCCAGGACCGGTATTTGACGACAGACCGGCCCGCAAACGCCCACAGCAAGCCATGTCTGCGGCGCCATACAAAAATAGGGAAAAAGATTGACAGGTCTGTCATCAATTCAAGTTTCTAGGACTTTTTCTAAGCATGTATTAAGATTCCTCGGCATAACTAAATTTCACACGCCTTCGCACGGCGCCCTTACGCGGCACCGGCAGAAGCGCGGTCCGGCAGCAGCGCACCACCGAGGAGTCGCCCCGCAGCCGGTACCCATCCCGTCCGTCGGCATGCGCCGATCTGATGGATCCGAGAGTCGCTACGCTGGGGGATCTGAGCTACGTGGACACTGGCGTGTCACGCGTATAGGGAAACATCCTGCAGAGCCTTGCGTGCGGGACTTCATACTGGCCCACCTGGCTTGCGCGGCGTGGCGCCGAAAGCAAGCAGCCGTGGCGAACGCGCCGCGGTGCGCCGTGGTTTCATGCGCGCCCTCACTGGCGCATCACTGTTTGCATCAGACCGACAAAGAAGAAGAAAGCGAAGTCATGTATCAGGAGAAGTCGGAATGCGTCATGTCAGCACGAAGTTGTTGCATGTCTTTGTTCTGGTCATGGAGTACCGTGACCTGAGTGCGGTCGCGGCTTGCACGCAGGGACGCGTCCCCACCGTGGCCTACAGCCTGGCGCGCTTGCGCGAGATCACCGGCGACCCATTGTTCGTCAAGCGCAACGGCATGCTCGAGCCCACCCCGCACGCGCTGCGCCTGGAACAGACGGCGCGCCAGATCCTGGCGAAATGGAACCACCTGGTGCGGCCCGGCGAACCCGGCCTGAGCAAACGCCGCGAAGGCGGCAGGCGCGTCTCCATCGGCTTTTCGTCATCGATCGGCGACCCCGTCATTACCGAGATCCTGACCGCGCTGTGCGAGCAGTTCCCGCAAGACAGCTTTGTCACGCGCCCGGTGATTGCCGACGCCGCCCTTGCCGGCCAGCTGAGCGAGGGCGACCTCGATTGCGCCTTCGTCGTCGACAGCGGGCATGATCCCGAACGGGTGCGCCAGCACAACATCATGGCCACGCCGCGCCGGCTGGTGAGCGCCACGCGCGGCGGCAACCAGGATGAAAGCGAGAGTGCGTGGATCCTGTTGCAGGAAGACAGCGAGGCCGGCAGTCCGCTGCGTGCCTTCCTGAGCCGGCACGCCAGCACGCCCGGCCATCGCGAGACGGTGGTGCCGTCGTGGCATACGCAGATCACGCTGCTGCATTCCGCCGGCGGCATCTGCCCGGTGCTGGATTTCAACGTGCCGCTGGTCACGCGCGAGCGCAAGACGCGGCTGCTGGCACCACCAAGCAGCTTTCCTGAATGGGCCGCCCTGCATTTCTGGGGGCCGGAGCGCGGCCGCGACCAGGGCGTGCTGCGCGATGTCATGGAAGTCGGCAGCGCGGTGCTGCGCGACCCGCTCAAGGCCATCGACGGGCGCCGCAACGGCCGCCCCGCAGTCCCCGCCGAGGCCGCGACCACCTGACCCCAGGCGCGCCGCCAACATGCAAACGGGCGCTGTCGCCGGGAGGCGGCAGCGCCCGTTTGCATGTCACGGATCGTTGTCGCCTATCGTTATCAGCGAGCCTTGTCACGGATCGGAAACGCCGCGCCGTCTAGCCCATTGCCGAGGCGAAGTGCCGGCGGCCGGCACGCGCCACACGCGCTCGCGCCGGGCTGGCGCAAGGAGCTTTTCTGGCAATGATTTACGAATCCTCCTAGTTCCGCCGCACTGACGCGCCGCTATCCTGCCATGGCAGTGCCGCAGTCCGGCCGTCTCCCGTTTGGCCCGGACCCGCGGCAATGCGAGCAGTTGTCCGGCGCCTCCCTGTCTGGCGTCATTTTTGCGCCGCACGTCGCCGAGGCGTGCGGCGTTTTCTTGACGTTTGCCGAAGGCTGCGCCGCGTGAACCAGAATCGAGGAGCAACCCGATGGCATTCAGGATCCTGCTTGCCGACGACCACCCACTGGTCTCGGCAGCCGTCGCCGACCGCTTGCACACCCAGACCGGCTGGGAAGTCTGCGGCAGCGTGACCAGCGCGACGGCGCTGCTCAACAGCATCGACAGCCTGCGCCCCGACGTCGTCATCACGGATTACCACATGCCCGCGCAGGGCGAACGCAACAGCGACGGACTGCGGCTGCTGGCGAGCCTGCGGCGGCGGCATCCGTCGCTGGCCGTGATCGTGCTGACCATGATCACCAACCCGCTGGTGCTGCGCTCGATCCTCGACACCCAGGTACACGGACTGGTGCTCAAGGACGCCCCGCTGACCGAACTGGTCACGGTGGTGTACCGCATCCAGCGCGGCTTCCATTACATCGGCAAGTCCGCTATGGAAGTGCTGTCGCAGGCTGACCCGGGCAGCCTGGTGGGCGCGGGCCGGGCCGGCGCGGAACGCCTGTCGCGCCGTGAAATGGAGGTATTGCGGCTATACCTGACCGGGCGCTCGGTCAGCGAGATCGCCATCCAGCTGTGCCGCAGCGTCAAGACCATCAGCCGGCAGAAGAACTGCGCCATGCAGAAGCTCGGCGTCACCAACGACCGCGAGCTGTTCGAGTTTGCCGCGCTCAATGGCCTGCTGCTGAGCGGCTGAACCGCTGAGCGCCGCCGCGCCGCGGACGGTGCCGCTGGCTTCAGGCCGCGTCGGCCTGCGCCGCCGCGCGGGCCTGTGCGTGGGCAATGCCTGCCTCGAGGCGCGCCAGGCCGCGCGACAGTTCGCGCATGGTCGTGGGCGAGACCTCGGACAGCACGTCCTCGAGAAAGGCCGAGCGCAGCGGCATGGCGCGCGCCACCACCTCGCGCCCGGCCGGCGACAGCGTGACATGGGTCACGCGGTTGTCGCGCTCGGACGTGCTGCGCTCGACCCAGCCCAGTTCCTGCATGGCCTTGAGCTGGCGCGTCAGCGCACCGGGGTCCATGACGACCAGGTCGGCCAGCGCCTTCTGGCCGATGGCGCCCTCCTGGTGATGCAGCGCATGCAAGATGCGCCAGCGCGGCAAGGGCAGTCCCATGCGCTGCTCGAACGCCCCCGCATAGGCGCGGTAGGTTCGGCCGAACTGCTGCAATACGGCCACGCTCTGTCGCTCCAGTTCCATCCATTCTCCTCAGGGTAAGTTGCCGCCTGGCATCAGTCCGCGGCCATCGCCGGCGCGGGGCTGCGGGCCAGCCTGATCGACGGCACCTGGCGCGCGCACCACACGCCCAGCGCGGCCGCCGCTCCCGCCACCACCAGTCCGAGGTGGATGGACCCCACCAGCGACACGCGCGCCTGCTCCAGCAGCAAGGCGCCATTGTGCCCGGCCTGCTCCAGCTGGCCGAGCAGCGCCAGCTGCGACGCCTTGTCGATCAGCACCTGCGGGTCCGCCATGCGGGATGCCCACTGGGTGGCATTGGCGCCGGACAGCGCCTGTTCGACGCCGCCGGTATAGCTGCGCGTCACCAGCGTGCCCACGATCGCGGTGCCAACCATGCCGCCCACCATGCGCAGCGACTGCAGCATGGCCGTGGCAATGCCAAGGTGCTCGCGCCCGGCGGTCTGCTGGGCGAACACCGTCAGGTTGGGCATGATAAAGCCAAGGCCGAGGCCGCCGACCAGCATGATGGCCATCAGCACGCCATGCGGCATGCCGCGGGTGGCCTGCGACAGCCCCAGGCACGACAGCGCCAGCATGCCGAAGCCGGCATAGAGCATGGTGTTCGGCCGGCGTATGCGGGTCACGATGCGGCCGTTCAGGATGCTGCCGACGGTGATGCAGACCACCAGCGGCGTGATCAATACCCCGGCCTGCTTCGGCGAATAGCCGAAGCCGCCCTGGAACAGCAGCGGCGCATACAGCAGCAGCGCAAACATGGTGAAACCCGCGAACACCGAAAGCTTGAACAGCGGCGCCAGCCCCGGATCGCGGAACATTTCGACGGGCAGGATCGGATTGGCGCAGCGCCGCTCCCACTGCCAGAGCGCCACCAGCGCCACCGCCGCCAGCACGAGCAGGCCCGCGGTATAGGCGTCGAGGCCGCGCGCCGGCAGCAATTCCACGCTCATCTGCAAGCTGCCGAGCCCCGCCGCGATCAGCAGCGCCCCCAGCCAGTCGACGCGGATCGACCCGCGGTGCGCCTGCTGGCGCAGATGCGGCAGGTAGCGCCAGGCAAACCACAGCCCCAGCACGCCCACCGGCAGGTTGACGTAGAACACCGCGCGCCAGCCATACCACTCCGTCAGCAGGCCGCCCAGCGACGGACCGACCGCGTTGGCAATGCCGAACGCCGCGCTGAGCATCACCTGCCAGCGCAGCCGCACGTGCGAATCCGGAAACAGGTCGGCAATGCAGGCAAAGGCCGTACCGACCAGCATGCCGCCGCCGATGCCCTGCAGCGCGCGCGCCGCCACCAGGAACGGCATGTTCGGCGCCATGCCGCACAGCGCCGAGGCGACAGAGAACACCACGATCGAGGCCAGCACGAACGGCTTGCGGCCGTAGTAGTCCCCCAGGCGGCCGAACACCGGCACCGTGATCACCGAGGTCAGCAGGTAGGCCGTGGCGACCCAGGCGTAGTACTCGAACCCCTGCAGCTCCGCCACCACCGTGGGCAGGGCCGTGCCGACCACGGTCTGGTCCAGCGCCACCAGCATCACCACGAAGGCCACGCCCAGCATGGCCAGCAGCGATTCGCGAAACGGCAGGACCTGGCCGGCAGGCTGCGAACTTTGTGGTTCGGGGGTCATTTTATTGCTCGATCAATCGTTGCATTGTCAAGAATTATAGGGCAACTTCCGCCGCCTTGCCTTGCCGTATTCGGCACGGGAGTCATGTCGGCGTGCCCAGCCGGGAGTTGACGGAAGCCCGACTACACCAACAGGGTGGCGCCCGCCCAGAGGATCAACAGGACCCCCAGCACGCGGCCCGCCCGCTCACCGCCCGGCAGGACCTTTTCAACGAAGACCATCAGCGAGAGCGCGGCGATCCAGACGATGTTCATGATGCCGCCGACGAACAGCAGCGCCATCAGCAGCCAGCAGCAGCCCACGCAGTAGGCGCCGTGGCGCAGGCCGAGCAGGAAGCTGCCGGCGGCGCCAGGACGCCAATGCGCGACCAGGAATGCGGCGGGCGCGCGGCACTGTGCCAGGCAGGCGCGCTTGAGCGGCGAAAACTGATAGACGCCCGCCGCCAGCAGCACGCCAGCGGAAAGGAGGGCACTCTTCGACCACAGCATCATGGCCGAAATGAGCCCGCTCGGCTGCAGCGCCAGCTGCAGCGATGCCGCGCCGACGGCGAACCCGAGCCATGCGGTGAGATAGCCGGCCAGCAGAAGCATCGACGTGGCCGCGGACCCGCCCGCGGCGGTGCCGTGATGCCGCAATACCCGCCGATACAGCAGGACGACGGGCGCCGCGCTGGGCGTCATCATGGCGATCATCATCACCCACCACATCAGGATAACGAGGGACAGCGGCGTGTCCATGCCTGCGATGCCACCCGGCAACCGATGCGGAAACAGCGTGACAGCCGTCATGTCGAGCGCGGACATGCCGGTGCCCGCCCCCGTCCACAGGTAGCCCCACGACAACGCGACAATGACGACGAGGCCGAGCGACGTGATGGCGCGCTCGCGTCCGAGGACGTTTTCGAGACGGCTCATGCGGCAGTGCGATGCCGGATCAGTCCCTTGTTGTTCATGTGCAATCGTGCGAATTGCGCGTAGGTGCCGTTGAGCTCGAGGGCGATATTGCCTTGCGAGCGGCTGGTACCGGAGCCGATCTCGGCAAGCTCGTACTCGAAGCCGTGCGGCAGATCGATGCGGACCCGATGATCGACGCCCGTTACCGGGTTGCGGATCGGTTCGCCGACGGTGTCGAACACGCCTTCGACATGGATGCGGCCGCGGCGGGCATCGACATCGACGTCGAAGTCGATCTTCGTGTAGATCGGATCGAAGACCTGCTCGAGCGTCGACGCGAATACCGCGAACATGGTCGCGAACGGCTCGGTGTCCTGCCCGGACATGATCTTCAGGAGGGCTTCGCGCTGCGCCGGGGTGGCCCGTTCGTCGACGATCGGCTGGCACTTTCCCCGCCCTTCGTGGATCGGGCCGGGCCACTGGAACACCACTGCGATGTTGAGGCCGTCGAGTCGCACGTCGCCGTAGTAGCCGTCGCTGATCGAGATCGCGCCCATGGCTTCGCAGAAGCCCTTGCTTGGCACCGCGTTGAATTGGCATGGGCAACCGTACGAGCAATTGCAGTTGATCAGCTCGGTGCCTTGGATTTCCCAGGGGGTCATGGCAGTCCTCCTTGCGCTTGACGTCTTGAGCGCCTGCTTATCGTCCCCGCACGATGGGCAGCCTGGCTTGAATCTAGTGTGCAGCAAGGGGAAGTCAAGACGGGCTCTGCGCCGGCACGTGCGTTCGCCTACCCACAACCATGTGATGTACCATCGCCGCAAACGGAGGTCGCCATGCCTGCAGCGATGCGGAAGTGCCTGTGGTGGTACAAGCTGTGCTGGGTCCTGGTCTGGCTGTGCGCCAGCGCCTTGCTGGTCGGTGCGCCGGCGCTGCTGGTGTCCGGCCTCTTCGTCGCCGCGGCAATGGCGGGCGGCGCTTCGGCGGCGTACCTGGAACAATGCCGGCCGACCATCGGCGCCGATTTCGTCTGGTTCGCCGCCTCGGTGGCGGTACTGCTGTTCCCGCTGGCGCTGGCGATCCACAGCGTGCGCGTCTGTCGCCTGAGCCGGGCGGACCGGGCGTGACGCCAGGCCCAGCCGATGTGCGTGGCGTATTACGACTACCACCGGATTCGCATGCGCTTGCCCGTCGCGCCAGGCTCTTGCTATTCAGGTTGAATACCCGCCTGCTTCACCAGATTCCCCCAGCGGTCCACCTCCGCGCGCAGCCGGTCGCCGAGCTGGGCGGGGGTCGACGCCTTGAGATCGATGCCCTGGCTGTCGAGCCGGGCTTTGGTCTGCGGACTCGCCAGCGCCGCGCGCACTTCGTCCGCAAGCCGGCTCACCACCGCGGTCGGGGTCCGCGCCGGCGCGACCAGGGCCCACCACTGGCTGACCTGCATGCCGGGCAGCCTGGCCTCGGCGGCGGTCGGCACGCCGGGCAGCGCGGCCACGCGCGCCGGGCCCGTCACCATCAGCGCCGAGATCTTGTTGCCGCCAAGCAGGCTGCTGCCGCTTGCCAGCGTCGCGAAATGGCCCTTGACCAGTTGCGCGGAGACATCGGTCAGTGCCGGCGCCGAGCCGCGGTACGGCACGGCGTCGACCGGGATCCCCGCCTGGCTTTCCAGCATCTTGGCGGCCAGATGGCTGATCGAGCCGTTGCCGCTGGTGGCCAGCTGCAGCGGCGTCCCCGCCTTGCGCGAGTCCGCCAGGAAGCGCTGGACCTCTCCGGCGCGATACTGCGTGCTGTCCGCGAACAGCACCAGCGGCGCCTCGCCCAGCATCGAGACCGGCGTGAAGTCGCGCAACACGTCGTACGGCATCTGGCGGAACACCGACGGCGCGACGGTGTGCGCCAGCTCGATCACGCCCAGGGTGTAGCCGTCCGGCGCCGACTTGGCCAGCGTGTCGGCGCCGATGCGGCCAGAGGCACCGGCGCGGTTGTCGACCACCACGGGCTGGCCCATCGATTCGCTCATGCGCTGCGCGACCGCTCGCGCCAGCGCATCGGTACTGCCGCCGGCGGCCCAGGGCACGATCAGCCGGATCGGCTTTTCCGGAAAGGCGGCCAGCGCCGGCTGCACTTGGGCCGCGAGGCAGCAGGTGATGGCAGTCAGCAGGTAACGCAGCTTCATGAGTATCTCCCCAAGGTGTTTGAATTCATGCCTGGCCCGGATCGCGGTCGCCGCGCGCGGTCAGCATCAGCATCACGGCTTCAGTCCGGCCGATGCGCCCGTCGGCGCGCAATGCCTGCGCCGCGGCAAGGCCCGCTCCGGCGCACAGTTCGACCCAGAATCCCGCGGCTGCGAGATGGCGGGTGCCGTCGCGTGCCGCCGCATCGTCGACGACCACCGCGCCGCCACCCGAGCGCGTGACGGCATGGACCTGCTGGGCGGTCACGGTGGAGCCCGCCGTGGAGAACTGCAGGGTCGTGCCGGCAAAATCAGACTGCTGCGACGCCCCGGCCAGCACCCGCGACAGCCGTGGAAACGGCTCGACCGCCCAGAGGCGCGGCAGTTTCGGCAGGTGCCCCAGCGCAACGAGGTCCCGCAGCGCGCTATAGATGCCCCACAACAGATCGCCGCGCGCGGTGGGCACGATGACATGGTCTGGCCGGCACCCTTGCGCCACCCACTCCAGCGCGACGGCCCGGTAGCCTTCCACCCCGAATACCGGGCTGCCGACCGCCGGCACGCTGTAGTTGGTCAGCGCGAAGGCACCGTCGTCCCGGACACGCCGGCGCACATGCGCCCAGCGCGCATGACCGTTATCGCAGACCACACGCCTTGCGCCGTAATGGCGCAACGCCGCGTCGAACACGGCGGGCAGGGACTGGTAGGTCGCGACTTCGCAGTCCAGCCCCGCGGCGGCGCAATAGGCGGCGGCCGAGACGGCGGCGTTGCCGCTGGAGGCCAGCACCAGCTCGCGCGCACCGATATCGACGGCCCGGCTGATGGCCTGCGCCGACATGCGGTCCTTGTGCGAGCCGGTCGGGTTCGCGCCTTCGTTCTTGATCCAGACCGCCCCCACGTCGGCCAGCGACGCCAGCGCCGGCACCGGGACGCATGGCGTGGCGCCCTCCCCCAGTGACACGCCGTCCAGGTAGGGCAGCCAATGGCCCCATGTATAACTTCCGCTTTTCGGTGCAAAATCCAGTGCCCCGGCCTCGTAGACCGCTTCAAGGCTGCTGGGACGACCGGCGGCCGCGCAGGCCGGGCAGCCTTCCGGCATGTCGCCGAGCGGATGGCGGGCGTCGCAGGTGATGCATCGCAGCACCTGCATTGCCGGGTTGATGAGCGGTTGGGTCGGAGGTGGAGTGCCGCTGGCGCGCATGGTAATGGCGGGAGTGAAAGTGGCTCGAGTCTATGCCAGGCCAGGACCCCGCGGTGCAGGCGTGCCGATGATCAACTTAAGCAAAACTTATAGGGTAGAGATGAAGACAGCCGCCGATGCACGCATCAGCGCCCGCCAGGTCGAGGTGTTCCGCATGGTCATGCGCCTGGGATCGGCCCGCCGCGCCGCCGAAGCGCTGCATATCAGCCAGCCGGCCGTGACACAGATCGTGTTGCAGCTTGAAAAGGCGGCGCGGCTAAGGCTGTTCGACCGCAGCAAGGGACGCATGGTGCCGACGCCCGAGGCGGCGTCCTTGATGGATGAAGTCGAACGGGTCTATGTCGGCCTCGACGCCGTGCAACGCCGGATCGATCAATTGCGTGCCCATGAGGACACGGTGCTGCGCGTGGGGGTGTTGCACGCCATGGCGTCGAGCGTGATGCCGGCGGCGGTGGCGGACTTCGTCCACCGCCATCCGCGCTTTCGTTGCCAGCTGGAAGTCGACAGCTCCCGCGGCCTGCGCGAGCGCTTGCTGCAGCGCGAACTCGATATCGCCTTCATGGGCGATGAAGCGGACACCAGCGGCCTGATCGCTTCCGAGTTCTACGCGGTGCAGGCCGTCTGCGTTGCGCCGGCGACGCACCCGTTCGCGGCGCGCGCGAAGGTCGGCATCGAGGACCTCGTCGACGTACCGCTGATTGGCCTGGACGCCGCGGATCCCGCGCAACGCCGGCTGCAGGCTTGCTTCGCCGAGCTCGGCATCGCGCCGCGCTTCGTCGCGACGACGCCGTACAGCCATACGCAATGCTCGCTGGCCCTGGCCGGTGCGGGCCTGGCGATCACCAATCCGCTGGTCGCCCGCACCTATGTGGCGCTCGGGCTGCGCAGCGTACCCCTGACCGCGCCGGTTCGCTTCCGCGCCATCCTGGCCTTCCATCCGAGCCTGGGCCAATCCACCGCGGCGCAGCAGTTCGTCAGCCTGTGCCGCCAGCGCCTGGCCGATCTGCAGTAATGGTCGTACGGCTGCGGCCGTTGCGTCAGACGGCGTGGCTGCCGCACTGCGCCTGCAGCCGCTCCGCCAGCTGCTCCAGTTCGGCGTGGATCGCTTGCCAGTCGGCGCCGACGGCGCCCAGCCCGGCCCGCCGCACGGTCTGTTCCAGCCAGCGACAGGCCTGGCTTTGCACCGGATGGCCCATCACCGACAGCGCGCCGGCCAGCCCATGCAGGCGCTGGACGAAGGTGTCGGCATCGCCGGCGCGCAGTGCCTCGGCCAGCGCGCGCTGGTCGCTGCGCAGCGCATCGGCATGCAGCACGGCGCCGCCGGCATGCCGCTCGGGCGGCGTACGCGCGGCCAGGCGCGTGCCGGAGAAATCCTCGAGCAGCTCGCGCAGCGTGGCCACGCCGACCGGCTTGGTCAGGCAGCGGTCGATGCCGGCGTGCCGGCAGCGCTCGGACACATCGGGTCCCACGCTCGCCGTGATGGCGACGATGGGCATGGCATGTCCCGCCTCGCGCAGGCGCCGCGCCAGCGTGAAGCCATCCATGCCCGGCATCTGCAGGTCGGTCAGGATCAGGTCGTAGTGCCGGCCCGAAGCCAGCGACAGGGCCTCGGGACCGTCTTGGGCCAGCTCGACCGATTGCCCCAGGCTTTCCAGCTGATCGCGCATCACCACCTGGTTGATGGGATGGTCTTCCACCAGCAGCAACGCCAGCTGCGCGTCGGGCGCCTCGGCGCCAGCCGGCGCCGGCGCGGGCACCGCCTCCACCTCCGCGCCGGCCGCGGCCGCGATGGCCGAGACCAGGCCCTGCCAGGCATAAGGCGAGGCCACCACGGGCGTCTGGGTCAGGTCCGGCGCGATCGGCGCCAGCGCGGATATCACCACATCGGCATCGGGGCAGCCCGACAGCGCGTCTTCGTCACAGACCAGCACGTCGACCGGCGTCACCGGGGGCGCGCCGGGATCGTACCTGACCGCGCGTGCGCCGTAGTACCGCAGCAGCTGCTCGACGCCCTGATAGAGCTCCTGCAAGGTGACGTTGAGGCCTACGGTCAGGCCGCGCAGCGCGGCCTGCGGCCAGGGCTCCGCGGGCGCCGGGATGCCGGAGGCGCCGGCCAGCGGCAGGCTGACGACAAAGCAGCTGCCCAGGCCCGGCTCGCTGACCACGCGGATCTCGCCGCGCATCAGCTCGACCAGCCGCCTGCAGATCGACAAGCCCAGTCCGGTGCCGCCATAGTGGCGCGTATCGGGCTGCTCGGCCTGCACGAACGGCTCGAACAGGCGGCGCTGGTCATGCGCCGCAATGCCGACGCCGGTATCGACCACGCGCATCTCGACGCCTTCGGCGCCACCGCCCTGGGCAGGCCGCATGCGCCTGGCCGTGACGATCACCTTGCCCTGTTCGGTGAACTTGACCGCATTGCTGACGAGGTTGTTCAGGATCTGCTCCAGCTTGACCACGTCGGCCATCACTGGTTCGGACAGCGACGGATCGATGACGCACAGCAGGCGCAGGTGCTTGCGCGCGGCTTCGGCGGCAAAGCCCCGGGTCACTTCCTCGACCACTTCGTCGAGCCGGCACGGCCGCGGCTGCAGCGACATCTGCCCGGCCTCGATCTTGCTGAAGTCGAGCACGTCGTTGATGATGTCGATCAGCGATTGCGAGGCGTGCTGCATCACGGCCAGCTGGTCGCGCTGGCGCGGCTCTAGCCGGGTCAGGCTCAGCAGTTCGATGCTGCCCAGCATGCCGTTGAGCGGCGTGCGGATTTCATGGCTCATGGTGGCCAGGAACGCAGACTTGGCCCGGTTGGCGGCATCCGCGGCGCGGATCGCCTGGCGCAGGCGCGCCTCGCCGCGCCGCGCCTCGGTGACGTCGTTGAGCGCGCACAGCAACGCCGCGCGGACCTCGTAGGTGATCTGCACCAGGCGAACTTCCAGGGAGCGCGTCTCGCCATTGCCGCAGGCCATGTCGACGTCGAAGCAAGGCAGCACCTGCGGCGGCCCTTCGGCGCCGGCATCGCCGCTGCCCAGGCGCGCTTCGCAGGCGTCCTGCAGCTGCGCCAGCCCGGCGGGCGTGGCCTGGTCGATCAGCGCCTGGGCCGCGGCATTGGCCAGCAGCACCCGGCGCGTGCTGCGCTCGACGATCATCAGGCCGACCCCCGCCACCTCGATCACGAAGCGGCCCAGCGCATCGCTCTCCTGCAGGCGCTGGGACTGGCGCTGCGCCGGACGCATGATGCGCCGGTCGATCAGCCAGATCCAGGCGAAGATCAGCAGCGACAGCGAACCGGTCAGCCCCAGCATCCACAAGGTGTTCGCCCGGAACTGCCGCCACACGCGGCCGACCTCGACCACCGCCACGGTGCGCCAGCCCCAGGCGTCGAGCGGATATTCGAGCACCACCTCATGCTGCAGCAGCCCGTGCCGCACCAGCGCTGATCGCACCGTGCCGGGCGGCGCACCGGGGGCAGCGAGGGCCGCGGCGACGGGCGCTTCGAGCGGGCCGGCCGGCATGCCGTCGGCACTCAGCACCATGCCGGAGTCGGTCAGCAGCAGGAAGTCGCCGTCCCCGGCCTGGCCGTCGGGCAGCATCGGTGACAGCGGGAACTCCATCGCCAGCACCGCGGCCGGCTCGCCGCCGTCCTGCACCAGGATGGCAAAGGTGACCGTGCGGATGCCGCTGACCCAGTCCTGCGCCGGTGGCAGCATCGCCGCCTGGCCCGGATGGGCGCGCAGGCGCGCCAGCAGCGCGTCGCTGCGCAGCCGCTGCAGGGTGTCGCGCAAGAGGGTCTGGCGCGCGTCATCGCGCTGCAGCAGCATGCGCGCCGGATTGAGCCGGCGCGGGATGACGTACAGCTGGTCGGCGTGCAGGTCGACCAGGTAGGCGTTCTGCACCTCGCGGTATTGCAGGTTGTTGACGCGGAAGGTGAACGTCATCACGTCGGCCAGGTCCTTCAGCCCCTTGCGCGGCAGGCTGGTGCTCGCGGGCGGGACCAGCAATGCGATATAGGGCCGGTCGCCGCGGCGCTGCAGGCGCTCGGTCCATTGCGCGTCGCGGACGCCCGCGACATCGTCGGCCAGGCCGATATCGGACAGCCGCGACAACGATCCCTGCGCGCGCACGGTCAGCGCCTCGGCCCGGTGCAGCGTCGACTGGAGTTCTTCGGACTGCGCGCGCAGCACCATGCCCTGCCGGTCGATCGCCTCGCGCAGGCGGTAATGGAGCAGCACGCCCCAGGACAGTACGGTCAGGCCCACCACGCAGGCCGAGAACAGATAAACCAGATAGCGGATCTGGCGAATGCTCAACGGCAATGCGGCGCTGCTGTCGGCCGGCATCAGCCTTTTCATTGCTTACCTCGTAATCACGTCGACCGGCCCGGGCGCGCGCTGTGCGGGGCGACTCACAACATGCCGCGCTGGATGGCAAAGGCGGCGAGCTCGACGTCGTTGTCGGCGCCGACCTTGCGCATGACGCTCTGCTTCTGCGTACTGATGGTCTTGACGGTGCGCCCCGTGCGCACCGCGATTTCGGTCACGGACAAGCCGGACAGATAGAGCCGCAGCACTTCGCTTTCGCGGGTGGTGAGCAGCTCTGCCCAATCGTCGCAGTCGCCCAGGCCGCGGCAGCGCCGGCCCCAGATCAGGTCACAGGCGATGTCAGAGACCGAGGCAAGTTCCAGGTGTGCCATCCGCACCGCCTTCACGACCTCGTCGGCGTGGTCGCGGGCGGTGACGACATTGCGGCAGCCATCCTTGATCAGTTGCAGCACGCCGGCGCGGTCCGCGATATTGGCGATGGCGACCACGCGTTGCCGCCCCAGCGCGGCCAGCCGCGCGCCGAGGCGGGCATAGCTGCCAGCACGCGCATCGTTGTCGTTGCCGAGCGGGAACCGCAGCGCCACCACATCGCAAACGCCTTGGCCCAGCGCCTGCACCAGGCCGCGCTCGTCCGCCACCAGGCCGGCCAGTTCGATGCAGGCGCTGGCCGCGAGCCGCCGGCCCAACAATCGCCGCATGCCAGGTTGCGAGTCCGCGACGATCACCCGGATTTTTTCCATGACCGCTTTACGCTCCAGCGTTGTCCCGGTCTCAGGATGGACCATGCGCCTGGCTTTCGAAATCAGCCAAGCCTGAAATGTCTGCGGTATTTTCTGATCAGCGCCGGCCGAGCGCACACGCGGTCGGGCGCAGGCCGGCAATCACGGCACCGGTCAGCACGCGCGCGGAAATCGGCGGTGAAGGAGAGAGGAAAGAAGGTGGAAACCCGGCAGCCCACGCAGCCGCGGCTCCTACGCGGCTCCTACGCGGCTACCACGCGGCTACCACGCGGCTACCACGCGGCCGCGATTATCACGCGCCGCCAAGCAGGCCGTTGGTGCGGGCATATTCGTAAAGCTCATAATCGTTTGCCAGGCCCAGCTTCTTCATGGCAATGCTTTTTTGCGCGCTGATGGTCTTGCTGCTGCGATTGGCCTGGCGCGCAATCTCGATGACCGGCACGCCGGCCGCGCATTGCCGGATCACTTCGAGTTCCCGCCGCGTAAGGAGCGGGCGGCGCGACGGCTCATCGAGCCCGCCCGCGGCGAGGATGGCGCGCACCGACGCCGGCTGGTAGCTCAAGCCGCTGAACGCGGCGCGCACCGCGGGAATCAGTTCCTGGACCGGATCGGTCTTGTTGAGGATCACCGAAATGCCGACCTTCTGGATATTGCGGATCAGCGCCGGATTATCCAGCATGGTCATGACCACGATGCGCGTGGTGGGATAGCGGCGCCGCAACATCTGCAGCATCGGCAGGCCGTCGCCAAACTGCCCGCCGGGCATCGAATAATCGGTGACGATGACGTCGCAGTCGGTGCTTTCGAGCAACGCCACCAGCTGCGTCGAATTGGTGGCGCTGCCCACGACCTGCATGCCTACCTCGAGCGCCAGCACGCGACTCATTCCGTCCAGCACCACGGGGTGGTCATCGGCGATGATTATTTTGATCATTCTTACCCCCTGATTTTTCGGTTCCGTGACTAGGCGCGATGCGCCGCCGGAACTGAGCCGGTATTCAATACCGGTCATCTTCGCTGACTTGAATATTAGGAGTCTTCCGAAAAACCCGAATTAAGGTATTCCTTAAATAGTACTCCGCCAATCGCCGGGAAGGCCGCTCTGGCCGCTGTTCTTGTTGCCGTTCTGGCTGCCTGTCTGGTGACATGGCGGATCGTCGGTTCCGTCAAAGTACGCTGCAAGGTACAAGGCGAGGTTGTCGACATGGGCCTGCACGGCCTCCTGCGCCTGGGCCACCTCCAGTTCGAGTTCCCGGCACAGCACTACGATTTCTTCGCCGTCTTCGGCCAGCGCCATGGCGCCGCGCATGCGATGCGCGTGATGGCGGATCGCCTTCCATTCCCCACTGCGCGCGGCGGCGGACAGCGCCGCGAAATCTTCGCGCATGGTATGCGCCAGCAGCGCCACGCCGGCGGCGCTGTCCGGGGGCCGCGGCAAGCCGGCTTCGTCGTCGGCTGATTGCGCCGGCCCGGCTGCATGCGCCGGCAGCACCGCCCGCAGGCACTCGGCCAGGGGGCCGAGCAAGACCGGCTTGGACAGGTATCGATCCATGCCGGCTTCCAGGCAGCGCTCCGCCTCGCCTTGCGCGATGCTCGCGGTCAGCCCGACGATCGGCACGCTTACCCCTTGCGCGCGCAGCCTGCGGCTGAGTTCGTTGCCGTCCATGCCGGGCATGTGGACATCGGTCAGCACGAGATCAAACCCGCGCTGCTGCCACAGCGCCAGCGCTTCTTCGCCACCGCTCGCCAGCGTGGCGCGGCAGCCCAGGCGGCCGAGCTGCTGCTGCATCAACAGCCGGTTGTAGGGATGGTCGTCGACCACCAGGATCTCCAGGCCCAGCTGCGGCACGGGATCGGCTGCCGTCGCCACCGGCGACGCGCTTGCCGGCGTCATGCCAGCGGCCCGGCACAGCGCGCGCAGGATGCCGGCCTGGTGATAGGCGTTGACCACCCAGCTGCCGCCGGCGAGCTGCGGCTCGGCCGGGCCATCGGCGCGTCCGAACACCACGCCGGCATAGCCCTGCGGGATGGCGGCGATACGGCGGGTGGCGACGAACAGCACCATGCCGGGTTGCGGCGCCGGCCCTTCGCAGGCGATCGCGTCGCAGCCGGTCGCGCGCAGCGCGGCGATGGCATGGTTGCGGATCTCGTCATCTTCGGTCAGCACGGCCACCGGCGGCAGCACCGGCTCCAGCGCCGCGCGCGGCCCCGCCTGCGGCAGCCGCAGCAAGACCCGGAACACGCTGCCCTTGCCGGGCTCGCTGTGCACGGCAACGCTGCCATCCATCAGCGCCGCCAGCCGCCGGCAGATCGACAAGCCCAGGCCCGTCCCGCCATACCGCCTGGCGGTGGACGGGTCGGCCTGCACGAAGGGCTCGAACAGCTTGTCCTGTACCTCGGGCGCGATGCCCGGCCCGGTGTCCGCCACCTCGAGCTGGATCGTGATCCTGCCGGCCGTGTCGGTAGCCTCCGGCACAGCGGTTCCCGCGCCGCGCGGCGCACGCCCCAGGCGCACGATGACATGGCCTGTGGCGGTGAACTTCAGCGCATTGCCGAGCAGGTTGCCGATGATCTGGCGCACCCGCACCGGGTCGCCGGCCAGGCACGGCAGGCTCGGCTCCGGATAGCACGACAGCACAAGCCCCTTTTGCAGCGCGATCGGCGCGTGCGCCCGCACTGTCGACTCGAGCAGGTCGACCGGATCGAACGGCACGCTGTCCAGATGCATCTGGCCCGCTTCGGCGCGCGAGTAGTCAAGCAGGTCGTCCAGGATCTGCAGCAGCACCTGTGACGAAGACTGGATGGTCGACAGCATCTCGCGCTGGCTGTGCGCGAGGCTGGTCAGCGACAGCAGTTCCAGCGTGCCCAGCATGCCGTACAACGGCGTGCGGATTTCATGGCTCATGGTGGCCAGGAAGCGCAATCTGGCGGCCCCGGCCTCGTCGGCAAGCTGGCGCGCGCGGGCCAGCTTGCGGTGCGCCTCGCGTTCTTCGGTGACGTCATGGATCGCGCACAGCAGCACGTCTTCGCCTTCGAAGCGGGTACGGCAGCCGACCACCAGCACGTCGCGCGCGCCATCGGCGCCCGCCGGCACCCGCACCTCCAGCCGCACGGGCGTTTCGCCGCGCCGCGCCAGGATCGCGTCCAGCCATGGCCGGCCTTGCGTGCGCGCATCGAGCGGCAGCCATTGCGCAGCCAGTGCGTTCTCGGCGCGCACATGCGCGTCGGCGGTACGCACCACGCGCAGGCCCACCGGCGCGGCCTGCATCACGGTGCGGTTGAAGCGCTCGCTGTCCTCGATGCGCTCGGCGTTGCGCTGCATCGGCACCAGCACCCGGCGCCGCACCATATGCGCGCCTTGCAGCACCGCGGCGACGCCGAGCGCGTAGAGCAGCAGCGCCGCCGCCAGCGCCACCCCGTGGTCGGCCAGGCCTTGCGACAGCGGGTAGGCATAGACCGCGCGCCAGCCCTGGTCGCGCGCCAGGCTGCCGATCATCAGGCTGCCTTGCTCGAACCAGAAGGCCACGCCCAGCTCGCCGGCTGCCAGCTCGCGCGCGATCCGCTCGCTCAGGGCCTGGGTGCGCAACCAGCCGGCATCGCGGCCCTGGAACAGCAGCTTGCCACGCTCATCGAACAACACCGCGCGCCTGCCCGATCCCCGCTGCGCCGCTTGCGTGGCGCCCGACTGGCCGACGTCGCCCATCAGGGCGTGGATCGGAATGGCGGTGGCGGTATAGCCGAGCAGCGCTCCCGTGGCGTTGCGAACGGGCAGGAAACAGCTCAGCATCGGTTCCTCACCGATCAGGCCCGCGTAGGGGCCGGCCCACAGCGGCGTGCCTGCCGGCGTAGCGGCCCGCGCCTCGCGCGACCGGCGCGCCAGCGCCTTGGCCCAGTTGCTGACGGCATCGGCAACCAGCGGCCCGCTCAGCGGCTGCGCCGCCGGCAGCGCGGGGGTCACCAGCGCCTCGCTGCCGTCCGCCATCAGAAACACCGAGCGCACGCCCTGCGGCGCCGTGCCCCAGTACGCGCGCTCGAACATGGCAAAGCGGATGATGTGCGACACCGCCGCGGAGCGGTCCGCGCCCGGCACCGGCGCGCCGCGCAACAGGGTGGCGGGATTGATCAGCCCGGGCAATTCGACCGCGCGCGCACTGCCCGCAGGCACGGCCATCAGCATGGCTTCAAGCTGGGTTGCGGGCCGGTCGCTGCGCACCAGCCGGTATTCGGGCCCGGTGATCTCGGCCATGCGCCGGATAAAGTACTCGTGGGTAGCCTTGGCCGCCAGCACGGCGCCAAAGTGCTGGCGCGCGGCCCATGCCTGCTCCCAGACGACGCGCTCGAACCGGCTGTGCAGAAACAAGGCGAGGCAGCCGCTGATGACCACGATCAGCAGGGCGGCAACGACGGCGAGAAGGCGACCGGGAAACTGCCTGTTTGCGCGAGACAGCCAATTGGGCATTGGCGAAGCTCCTTCTCAGCAACCTGCCTGACGTCGCTCGGGAAGCGGGCCTCGCCCGTGCCCGATGGCTGGGGAATTGCCTAGGGATTATGCATCAACATGGCGGCGCTTCCCGGCCCGCCGCCATGTCGCGGCGGCTGGCGGACCATGGCCGATGTCATCCCCGGCTTAGCGCGCCGCCGATGCCCCGCATTCCGCGTCAAGCACCGCCAGCGCGTTGGCCGGGCGCGCCGTTTCCGGCGGGAGCGCATAGCGCAGTGCGCACGAGGATTTCGCATCGCTGCCCCATTTGACCAGCAGTTCGCCGCTGTCCTGCTTCAGCCCGCGCACGATGATGCGTCCGCCCTGCCCCACGGTGCCGACCGCCTGGCCCTGCGCGTCCGTGACCTAGGCCCCGAACGGCAGCGGCGCCCCATCCGGGCCCATGGCACGCAGGATCGCGGCGCGCCCGGGGTTGTCGGTCTCGAACTTCATCTTCACGATGGCGCCCGCGGTGGGTGCCGTGTTCTGCTGCGTGGTCTTCAGCGCCACGCTGATGGGCAGCCCCTTGGGATCGATCTCGATCTGGTTGCGGGAGAACGGGGTCAGGCTCGGCACGAGGGCGTGGCCCCACGGGTCCACCCGCAGGCCGCTGCCATTGGCCACGCGCGCGCCCGCGGCGTCGGCGGCCTCGACAATGGCCATGGTGTCGCCGGGCATCGGCGTGAATGCCACCCCGCCGGCATAGGCAACGATGCCGCCGCTGATGCCGAAACCGGCCTGCGAGTAATTGCGCCCCTTGCTGGCGCTGGCGGTGACCGTGGCGAAGGGCGACACATAGCCGACGTTGGCGCCGGCCATGGCGGTGTCGGTGCTGTTGCCGCCGCCGGTGTAGCCGGCATTGACGCCGTAGGTGAAGGCGTTGTCATCGCCGAGCGTGCCGGTCACCGATTCCTGCAGCGAGGTGCCGCCAGTGGAGTCGTGGGACAGGCTGGTCATCGAGTACGGCGCATGCTGGCCCCGGCCCAGCGGAATGCCCACCGTGAGCATCACCCGGTTATCCCATTTGCCGGCGTTGACGTTGAACTGGCGCGATGCCGAGATGCCGTAGTTGATGCGCTTGTAGCTGTTGTTGTAGCCCGCCTGGAACTGGGTGTCGCTACCGCTGCGGTTCCAGTAGTTCTGCGTGGATCCGGTCAGGTAGAACGAGCCGTAGCCCTGCGGCAGCATCTGGTTGATGGTCATCTGCAGCCGCCCGCGCTGGATCCCGCCCATGAACATGCCCGCGGCCATGCCGCGCTGTTCGAGGTCGCGCAGCGCCATGGCATCGGCCATGCCGAGGTAGCCGCTGCTGGAATAACGGTAGGCAGCCAGCGTCAGGTTGGTGTTGGTCGGCGCCACCAGCTTGCTGTAAGACAGCCGCAGGCTCTGGCCGCTGCGGTTGCCGGCGTCCAGGGTGGTCCAGGCCTGCGTGATGTCGGCACCGAAGGCGCCCAGGTCGGTGTTCAGCGCTCCGCCGCCGAGCACCGCGGTGTAGTCCTGCGCCACGATAAAGCCGCCGTAGCCCGTCACCATATTGCTGATGCCGTGCTGGACCGTGGCCTGCATCATCATCGGCCGGCTATGGAGCGCGACATTGCGGTACTGCCCCACGGTAAGGCTGTAGCGCGTGATGCCCGGACGCAGCGCATTGACGGCCGCGGCAAAGGGCAGGCGCGAGGTGCGCACGCTGCCGTCAGCTTCGGTGATCACCAGTTCCAGGTCGCCGCCATAGCCGGTCGGATACAGGTCGGTGATCTCGAACGCGCCTGGCGCGACCGTGGTTTCGTAGATGATGTTGCCGCCCTGGCGCACCTGCACCCGGGCATTGCTGTTGGCAATGCCGCGCACCACCGGTGCATAGCCGCGTTGCGATTCCGGATACATGCGGTCGTCGCTGGCGACCTGCACGCCGCGAAACCCGAAGCTGTCGAACAGGGCCCCGTCCGTATAGGCCTCGCCGATCACCAGCTGGCTGCGGATCGGCGCCAGCGAGCGCTGCAGGCTGGTCTGCACGCTCTGGTAGCGGCTGCCTTCGAGGTCGCCATGGGTCAGGTTGCCGACATGGCGGAAGCGCCAGCCACCGAAGTTGAAGCCGGCGTTCAGCCCGACGTAGCTCTGCGTGGTCGACAGCCCGCCCGCATCCGAATGGTAGACGTTGGCGTTGTACTGCAGCCGCGCCGCGGTGACGCCTTCGTCCCAGTACTTGGGATCGACATAACCGCGCGCGGTGCGCGACATGGCAATCTGCGGTACCGACACATCGAGCCGTTGCTCGCCGTTGTCGAAACTGGCGCTGGCATCGGCCACCAGCTCGGGCAGCGCCACGCAGCCCGCCACCAGCTTCGCCGTGGCCTCCGGCGACAGCTTCGCCAGGTCGATGCCGATGCGCTCGACCGCGGCGCGGTCGAAGCAGGGCTGCACATTGCGGGAGTCGTCGCCGACCTGGCGCAGCGTCGCCTCGGTCCGCCCCAGCCAGACCTCGTTCACGTAGAGTTCTGCGCGATAGGTGCCCGGCAAGGCCACGTTGCCCTTGTTGAAGCGGCTGACGTCGATGCGCACCCCGCCCGGCTGCTGCAGGAAGGTGTCGTTGAACTCGACTTCGGCAACCAGCGCGGAAGCGGCGGAAGCGCCGGACGCTCCCCACGCATTCACGCTGGCAAACAGGGACAACACCACCGCGCTGGCCGGACGCAGCCGCGACGGGAACGACGAGGTCTTCTGGGTTTTCATGGTCTATGCCGGATATCTGGCACTGCGCGGGCAAGACTTGCCCCTGCCGCCTGCGCGGCATCGTCAATCGAAGGCAATCAGCCTGGAGGATCGCCGGGCGGCGCCCGGCGCTAGCTCAGCGCAAACTTCAGCGCGAAGCTCAGCGGGAAGTGCAGCGCTAAAGGGCCTGGGCGGAGCCGCTGTCGAGCGCGGCTTCGCCGCGTGCGGAGCCGCCGTAATCGTTGATGGTGTTGAAGCGGACCCTGGCGTCGGGGCCTTGCGCCACGTCGCCGGTCAGCGCAAAGCTCCTGGTTTCGCCCGGCCCGATCATGCCGCCTTCTTCAAAGCGGGCGGTCTTGCCGCCCCCGACCAGTTCGATCCTGGAGAAGGAAACGTGATACGCGCTCGGGTTGCGGCCTTCCAGCGCTGGCTTGCCGCCGGACTGGACCACGCGCCAGCGGATCATGGCCGGAGCCTCGTCCGCCGTGCCCTTCAGGCCGGCAGGACGGAAGAACAGCTTGATGCGCGATCGAAAGGCCAGTTGCAGCTTGTTGGCATCGGCCTGATCCGCGCCCGGCTTGGGCGGGATTTCCAGCACGTTGAGCCAGAACACGGTTTCGCGGTCCTGCGCCAGCGGCTCGCCGGTGTAGAGAATGCGCAGCGTCTGGCCCTTGCCCGGGTCGATGCGCGACACCGGCGGCGTCACGGTGAACGGCACCTCGATGGCGGCGGGCGCGGCCTTGGGATCGCCCTTGTCGATCCACGCCTGCGTCAATGCAGGCGTCTTGCCTTCGTTGGTCAGCTTGATGGTGGTCTCGCTCTCCTGCGCGCGATAGATGACCCGCGTACCGGCGATGACCACGGAGGCCTGCGCTTGCACTGCACTCAGGAGCCCCAGCGCAACAACGCCGGCGGAAATCAGGGACTTGATCGTCATGTTCTTGCTGGCAGCGGACGCCAGCTCGGGTGAACCGGCAGCCGGATGGGCCGCCAAATTGGTTTACCGGCGCGACGTCAGGCAAGGCAAGGCGCGGAGCGCGCCGGTATCACGCTCCGCGCCTGGGGCAAAAGGCTTACTCGTAGGCGATCGAGTACATCACCCTGGAATTGGCGGCGCCGGCAGTGGCCTGGCCGGTGGCGTAGTACTGCGCGTAGTACCACAGCGTAGCCGCGCCGTTGGTGATGGGAACAGAGTTCGAGCCCTGCGCCGCATCGGTGAAGCCGGCCTTGATCGGGGTGTTGGCGGTGCCGCCGTTCAGCAGGCGGATCTGCACGTTCTGGGCGCCGCCTGCGTCGAGAATCAGGTTGCCGGTGGTGGCGTCGGTGGTCGGGCCGGCTTCGAAGAACGTATGCACGTTGCCGCTGCCCGGCGTGCAGTTGGTCAGCGCAATGTTGAAGGGCGTCTGACCAGCAACATTGCCGGGCGCATTCAGGGTCGAGGTCGAGACCGTCGGCAACTGCACGGTAAAGTCGTGGGAGTTGGTGCCATTGCCGTTGATGGTGCAGGTCTGGGCGGTGATGTTGCCATTGAAAGTGATGGTGCCATCGGCAGCATGGGCGAACTGCGCGCCCATGGCGGTACCGGCAACGATCAGAGCGGCGAGAAGCTTGTTATTGGTCATGATGGGTGATTCAGAGGTTGGTAGGTCAATGGCTTGCGGATCCGGCGGATCCCGCCCTGCCCCGTGCCGCGTGCAACCGCCAATCAGCTTGTGCAGTTGCCGGCCGCCCCGGGGACAAGTGGAATATAGGGATGGGGCTTAATGCCACCAATCAGGCAAGCCTTAGATCTTGTTCGGAATTTTCCCTTCGACAGGCCAGGTCACGCCATGATGCGTTGACACCACCAGGGGCCCGCGTGGAAAACGGCCGGCCTCCTGCAAGCCGCCCTGTTGCGGGGCCGCCGCTGCGCGCGTCAGGGCAGGCGCGGCAGGTGCACCGATACCGCCAGCCCGCGCGGCTGGGCATTGCGGGCGGATACCGTGCCGCCATGCGCGGCGATACCCGCATGCGCGATGCTGAGCCCGAGCCCGGCGCCGGCCGGATGGCCCGGGCCGCTGCGCACACGGTAGAACGGCTCGAACAGGCTTGCCAGCGCTTCGGCCGGCACGCCGGGGCCACCGTCGACGATATCGAGGCGGATCTCGTGCGCGTCGGCCTGCAACGTCACGTTCACCGGCGCGTCCGGGTCGTTGTAGCGGACGGCGTTGCGCAGGATATTCTCGATGGCGCTTCCCAGCGCCGCGGCTTCGGCGTCGAAGATCAGTTCCTCCGGCGCGGTCCAGTGGATCGCCACGCCGCGGGCCGCGGCCTCGAAGCGGGCATCGGCGACGATCACGTCGACCAGTCCGGCGAGGTCGATGGGACTGCGCACCGGCGCCATCGCATGCAGCCGTGCCAGCTGCAGGGTGCGCTCGACCAGGGCATCGAGCCGCTCGGTCTCGCGCTCGATGCGATCGAACTGCAGCCCAAGCGTGGCATCGCGGCGGCGCGCCAGCTCCAGCGACAGGCGCAGCCGCCCCAGCGGCGAGCGCAGCTCATGCGCAATATTGCGCAGCAGCTGCTCGCGCCAGTCCACCAGGCGCTGCAGCTGGTCGGCCATGGCGTCGAAGTCTCGCGCCAGTTGCCCAAGCTCGTCGGCGCGGCGGGCCAGCACCGGCGGCGTGCGCGTGGCCAGCGCGCCGTCGGCGAGCGCCTGCGTCGCTTCGCGCAGGCGCTGCAGCGGGCCGGTCACGTGCCGCGTCAGGGCCCAGCACAGCGGCGCCGACACCGCCAGCGCAAACAGGCCAAGCGCCAGCGCCACCGGCGACAGCCGCAGCACTTCCCAGCGCGACGAATCGAACGGCAGGAACAGCAGCAGCACCTCGCCGCCGTCCGGCAGCGCGATCGGTTGCGGGTCCCACCATGACACCCGTGCGCCGGGCCGCGGCACATGCGCGACCGCATGGCCGATCATGCCCGCGCGCCACATCGGCACGATGCGGTCGGCAAGATGGTTGCGCAGCCGCGCCGGCAACTGCCGGCCGAGCATGTCGTGCAGCGCGTGGTCGACGATATAGACGTCCAGCGCCGAGGCATGCGAATCCATCGCCCGCAGCCAGCGCCGCAGTCCGGGACGCCCCTGGGTCTGCGCCACCGCGAGCGCGTCTTCGGTCAGCGCGGCGGGGCTCAGGCCGTCGAGCGCCTCGAAGCGGTACCAGGCCACCGCCACCGTCAGCGCCATGCCGATGCCGACGATCGCGGCCATGCCCAGCCAGAACGCCAGGAAGTTGCGCCAGAACAGCGGCAGCGGCAACAGCGCGCGCACGCGGCGCCAGCCGTTCACGGCACCTGCACCAGCAGGTAGCCCTGGCCGCGCAGGTTGCGGATCCGCAGCGGCGACGACGCGCCGTCCAACGCCAGCTTGCGGCGCAGCGCGCTGACGTGGGTGTCGAGGCTGCGGTCGTACCGCTCGGGAGCGCGTCCCAGCGCGAAGCACCCGATTTCCTCGCGCGTCACCACCCGGCCCGCCGAGCGCATCAGGATTTCCAGCACGCGTTGCTCGGCGCCGGTCAGCGTGGCCTGCGCCGCTCCGTGCATGGCTTCGCCCGAGGCCAGGTTCAGCCGCAGCGCGCCGGCCTCCAGCCAGGGGCTGGCGCCGGCGGCCGGCGCGGCGCAGCGGAACCGGCGCAGCACCGCGTGCATGCGCGCGCGCAGTTCGCGCGGGCTGAAGGGCTTGCTCAGGTAATCGTCGGCACCGAGTTCCAGCCCGAGCACGCGGTCGGTCTCGTCGCCATGGGCGGTGAACATGATCACCGGGCGCTGCGAGCGCGCGCGGTGCAGGCGCAGCAGTTCCAGCCCGTTGCCGTCGGGCAGCATCAGGTCCAGCAGCGCGACGTCGTAGTCATTGCGGGCGAGCAGGGTTTCGCCCTGCTCGCGGGTGTGCGCGAGCGTGACGGTGCAGTGGTCGGGCTCGAGGTATTCGCGCAGCATCTGCGCCAGTTCCAGGTCGTCGTCGATCAGCAGCACGCGCGCGGGCGGCGTGTGAGAGCACATCAGCATGCAGCTTGCCGGGGCCCTGGCGGGCGAGGAGCTGGCCGCCGGCCCCCGGTTCCGTCAAGAAAGGTCAAGAAAACAAAAGCTTTCCAAAGTGACTGGTTAGCAATTTTCATCTCGAATTCTAATATGAGAATGATTGTTATTTGCATGCAGTGGGGAAAATAATGAAGGACAGGCAGGCCGCCGGAAGCGGTTTGGCATCGAGGGCGGCAGCACGGTCAGTGGCTGGGGCGGCAACACCGCGGGGCATGCCGAGGGCGCAATGGACGAAGGGGCTGGCCGCGGTCTGCGCGGCCTCGGGCATGACGGGGGCCTGGTCCCAGGCGCAGGAGCCCGGGGCGGACGCCACCCTCGCCACCGTGGTGGTGACCGCGGCGGGCAGCGCGCAGGATATCCGCGATGCGCCCGCGTCGATCAGCGTGGTCACGCGTTCGGAACTGGAAAACAAGGCTTACCGCGACATCAACGACGCGCTGGTCGAAGTGCCGGGCGTGATCGTCAGCGGCGGCGGCGACCGCACCGACATCAGCCTGCGCGGCATGGGCGCCAAGTACACCCAGGTGCTGATCGACGGCAAGCGCCAGAGTTCGCGCGAGACCCGCACCAACTCCGACTCGTCCGGCGTCGAGAGCAGCTGGACCCCGCCGCTGGCCGCGATCGAGCGCATCGAGGTGGTGCGCGGCCCGATGTCATCGCTGTATGGGTCCGATGCCATGGGCGGCGTGGTCAACATCATCACGCGCAAGGTGCCGAAGCAATGGACCGGCGAGCTGCGCGGCGACGCCACGCTGCAGCAGCACAGCGACTCGGGCAACCAGTACCAGGGCAACTTCTACCTGGCCGGCCCGCTCAAGAGCGACCTGCTGGGCCTGCAGCTGTACGGCCAGAGCACGCATCGCATCGAAGACGACATCGAATACGGCTTCCGCGGCCGCCGCGCCGAGAGCCTGACCGCCAAGCTGGCGCTGACGCCCACGCGCCAGCATGACATCGTGTTCGAGGCCACCGGCATGCGCCAGCAACGCAGCGAGACCGTGGGCAAGACCGTGCTCCCGCTGCCGCCCGGCACGCCGTGCCCGCGCACCGGCTGCCCCACCTCGTCCGAGACCGACTACCGCAGCGAGAAGTACGCGTTGTCGCACACCGGCCGCTGGGGCTTCGGCGTCTCCGACAGCTATATCCAGCAGGAGGAGTTCGACAACCGCAGCCGCCGGATGAAGATCAAGAACCTGGATGCGCGCACCAGCTGGGCCATGCCGCTGGGCAGGCACATGCTGTCGGTCGGCGCCGAATACCTGAACCAGCGCCTGAACGACCAGACCGGCAACCAGATCGCGGGCGGCCCGAACCAGGTCGAGCGCTACCAGTGGGCCCTGTTTGCCGAGGACGAATGGCGCCTGGCGCAGAGCTTTGCGCTGACCGGCGGCGTGCGCATGGACCATGACCAGAACTTCGGCCAGCACTACAGCCCGCGCCTGTACGGCGTCTGGCACGCGGCCGAGCGCTGGACCGTCAAAGGCGGCGTGTCCAGCGGCTTCCGCGCGCCGGACCTGCGCCAGACCGTGGCCGGCTGGGGCCAGACCAGCCGCGGCGGCAACATGTACGGCAACCCGGACCTGAAGCCCGAGACCATGGTGTCGCAGGAGCTGGGCCTGCTCTACGACAAGGGCAACGGCCTGCAGGCGGGCGTGACGCTGTTCAACAATGACTTCAAGGACAAGATCACGCGCGTGGCCTGCCCGCTCACGCAATGCACCGACGGCCCCAACCAGTTCGGCGCCGCCCCGACCACGTACATGAACGTGGACCGCGCCTACTCGCGCGGCGTGGAAGCCAGCCTGCGCTGGCCCATCGCGCAGGCGTGGTCGCTGACCGGCAGCTACACCTATACCCGCTCGGAACAGAAGACCGGGCAGTACCAGGGCCAGCCGCTGAACCAGCTGCCGATGCACCTGCTGGTGGCCACGCTGAACTGGCGCCCGTCGGAAAAGCTCAACGCCTGGGCCCGCCTCAACTACCGCGGCAAGGAAAGCCAGCCGATCACCGGGCCGTCTTCCAGCACCGTGGTGGCGCCGTCATACACCTTCGTCGACCTGGGCGCGACCTACGCGGTGACCAGGAACGTGTCGGTGTTCGCCGGCATCTACAACCTGTTCGACAAGCAGGTGAACTACGCCGACTACGGTTATGTCGAGGACGGCCGGCGCTACTGGATGAGCGTGGCGGTCAAATTTTGAAGGAGGGGTTTTGGGTTGTGGCACGTACGCGTCGCCGCTCGCCTGGCGCTGACGGTCTCGGCCTCCGAGGCTGTTGAAGGCTCGACTTCGTTGAGGCTTCCGCCCTCTCCCGCAAGCGGGAGAGGGCAGCAGACAAGCGGGACGCGAAAATCCTTTGGGCTCGCCCGCGACAACGCGTGCGAGCACAGCGACGCACTCCGTGCCAAAGCAGCAGACCTGAGATAGGGAGCGCGCGCAGCGCAGCCGAAGGCGTCCCACCAATAACGCCGTTAGTAGGTGGCCACCGACCTAAAGTCGGGTTCGTCCATCCGCCCCCGAACGCCAGGCACCTCCAGGTAGCAATCAGCAGGGTGGAACCACCAACCGCCGGACCGCCAGTCAACACCGTTCGAACCACCAACGCCGCCTTAGCCAGCCGCCTAGGCGACGCGTTTTTTGGCTACTTTTTGGCGCTCGGCCAAAAAGGTGACCCGCCCAGCAGGGCGGAGCCAGGCGGTTCGATCGCCGACAGCATGTCACCAACAGCAACCAATTACTCACCGCGAGCACGGTACGCTCACCGCGAAGCCCCCCCATCTTCCGCGCGGCACGTTGCCGGCACCTCGCCGTAGCGTGCCATCAACGCCCCGGCAACCGCATTGGTCCAGCCAAAGCCGTCCTGCAGCGGATACTCGCCGCCGCCACCGCCCTGGGCGGCCCCTTCGATATGCCGGATGCGGTATTTCTCCACCAGCTTGCATTCGTGGGTGTAAAGGCTGGCCACAGTGGCCAGCCAGCGCTGCGCGATCTCGCGCGCAAGGGCCTCGTGCCCATAGCGCTCCAGGCCGCATACCGCCAGCCATTGCAGCGGCGCCCAGCCATTGGGATGGTCCCATTGCTGGCCCGAGGTGCACTCCGTGGTGGCCAGGCCGCCGTCGACCAGCAGCCGGTCCTGCAGTGTCCGCGCCACCGCTTGCGCCTGCGCCGCACTGGCCAGGCCGAGATAGAGCGGCATTACGGTGGCCGCGGTCAGGTACCGGCGCGGCGCGCCGCGGCACCAGTCGTAGTCGACGAAGACACCCGCGGCGCCGTCCCACAGATATTGCAGGATGGCCGCCTCGCGCCGCTGCGCCGCGGCGCGGTAAGCCTGCGCCGCGGCATCGCCGGCCTGCTCGCACAGCGCCGCAAGCCGCGTTTCCAGGTGCCATAGCAGCGCATTGAGGTCGACCGGCAGCATCGCCGTGGTGCGGATGGTGGCCAGGTCGGCGGGCTGGCCGGCGCGCGGGTCGGGCGCATCGAGCCAGCGCGAGCTGAAGTCCCAGCCCGACTCCGCCGCGGCGCGCAGGTCGCGGAACACCATATGGTGCGGCCGGCCGCTGCGCAGCGCGGTCTCCATGTCTTCGAGGAAGGCCTCCTCGCGCGGCCATGGGCGATCGTCCCAGTAGCGGTTGAGCAGCGCGCCGTCGGGCAGGCAGACCACGCGGCGGTGCGCATGGCCGGGGCACAGGCCGTCGGCGCCGTCCATCCAGAACGCGTATTCGCGGCGCAACTGCGGCAGGAAGTCGAGCGCGCTGGCCAGTTGCTCGCGTTCGAGCAGGTCCACCATCAATGCAAAGACCGGCGGTTGCGAGCGGCTCAGGTAGTAGTTGCGGGTGCCGTTCGGCACCAGCCCGTAGGTGTCGATCAGGTAGGCGAAATTCCGCGTCATCTCCACCATCAGGTCGCCGTGCCCGCTGCGGGCCAGCCCCTGCATGGTGAAGTAGGAATCCCAGTAATAAAGTTCGCCGAAGCGCCCGCCCGGCACCACGTAGCGGTGCGGCAGCGGCAACAGCGACGACAGCGGCGGATGGGCCACGGGCGCGCGCGTCAGCACCGGCCACAGGCCGTCGATATGCTCGCGCAGGGTGCTGGCCGGATCGGATACATAGTGGCTTTCCGGCACGGTGGCGCGGGTGAAGTACGCCTGCACGAAATCCCCCAGCGAGAAGCCGGGCGTGTCGCGGCTCTCGCGATAGCGTGCCACGATCAGTTCCGGGTCGCAGTTGGGAATGCAGTCAGGGAAGGTCTTGCTGTCGGCGAACAGGCCGCTGTGCTGGACGTCGACAAACAGCTCGCAATAGCGCGCCGCGGGCGACAGCACGTCGGCGCAGGCACAGCCCGGCAGCGTGTGCGGCGGCGGGCAGTCGCGGTGCGTGATCCAGGCGGGCTGCGCCGCCGCATGGATCTTGCCGGGCGCCGCGGCCGGCCCGGCCACGGCGCCGGCCCCGTCGGGCGTGGCCGGGGCGCTGCTTGGCACCGTGCTGCCGCTGGCGGCGCCGTGCAACGGCGGCACCGGGGATTCGGGATCGGGCTTGCCGGTCGGCCGCATGGACGCCTCCTTGTACCGGCCGCGGCCGGCTCCGATGGGATAGAGGTAGGAGCCGCAGCGCGCACGGTAAGTTCGCCGCCGCGCCGCAAAGCGGCGCATATGCCACGCCGGGGCCAGCCCGCTCCCGCTACACCTCCTTCTCGCCGTGCTGCACCGGGATCGCCGGCGCCGCCTCGCGCATGCCCAGCTGCATGAAGATCCAGGCCGACGCGCAGGTGATCAGCCCCATGCAGACAAAGGTGGCATGGAAGGCCGGCAGCACCGCGGCGGGATCGCCGCCAAAGCGGTGCTGGAACGTTGCCAGCAACGCCCCCGCCGCGGTCACGGCCAGGCTCATCGACAGCATCTGCACCATCGACAGCATGCTGTTGCCGCTGCTGGCGCCGGCGCCGCTGAGGTCCTTCAGCGTGACCGTGTTCATCGCCGTGAACTGGATCGAATTGACCATGCCGAACAACGCCAGCAGCGGCACCAGCAGCCACAGCGGCAGCTGCGGCGTGATCAGCGCGAAGGCCGCCATCACCAGCCCCACCACGAAGGTGTTCGACACCAGCACGCGCCGGTAGCCATGGCGCTGGATCAGCCGCGTGGCGAGCCGCTTGGACGCCATGCCGGCCGCGGTGACGGGCAGCATCATCAGGCCGGCGTCGAGCGGCGCATAGCCCAGGCTGACCTGCAGCGTCAGCGGGATCAGGAACGGCATCGAGCCATTGCCGATGCGCGCGAACAGGTTGCCCAGCAGCCCGACGCTGAAGCTGTGGATGCGGAACAGCCGCAGCGGGAACAGCGGCTGCTTGCGGCGGTTGGCGTGCAGACCATAGGCGGTCAGCGCGGCCATGCTGGCGATCAGCAGCATCAGCACGGTGGCGTGCTGGAAGCCCAGCCCGGCCAGGCCATCGAGCGAGAACGACAGCGCCAGCATCGCGGTAGCCAGCAGCAGGTAGCCCGCGATGTCGAAGCGGCCGACGCCGGACAGCCGCGCATTGGGCATGTAGCGCACGGTGGCCAGCGCCCCCAGCACGCCGACCGGCACGTTGATCAGGAAGATCCAGTGCCACGACAGCGCCTGCGTCAGCCAGCCCCCCAGCGTGGGGCCGATCAGCGGGCCGATCATGCCGGGGATGGCGACGAAGCTGAGCGCCTGCAGGTACTGCTCGCGCGGGAAGGTGCGCAGCACCGACAGCCGCCCCACCGGCAGCAGCATCGCGCCGCCCACGCCCTGCACCACCCGCGCGCCGATCAGGAAGTTCAGCGTCGGCGCGTAGGCGCACAGCAGCGAGCCGGCGACGAACAGCGCGATCGCGGTCTGGAAGATGTTGCGGGTGCCGAAGCGGTCGGCCAGCCAGCCCGAGGCCGGGATGATCACCGCCATCGTCAGCGAGTAGGCGATCACCACCGACTGCATGCGCAGCGGGCTCTCGCCCAGGCTATGCGCCATCGACGGCAGCGCGGTGTTGACGATGGTCGAATCCAGCGTCTGCATGAAAAAGCCGACCGCCACCACCCACAGCATGATGCGGCGGGTGCGGTTGTCGGGCGCGGGCGAGGTCATGGTGCGGCTCCGGGTCCGGCCGGCGCCGCGGTGACCCGGTGCGCGTCGGCCAAAGCCGACACCTTAAAGGGCAACGCCGGCCGAGGCAATCGGCGCCCCGCTTACAGCGCGGCGCGCAGCCCGATGAAGAAGCGCCGGCCCGGTGCCGGCTCGAAGTAGCGCCCGTTGGCCTCGTTGACGATGACCGAGCCGATGTAACGCCGGTCCGCCAGGTTGTCGATGCGGCCGAACAGGTAGAAACGCGTCGTGCCGATACGCAAGGCATAGCCGGCGCGCAGGTTGATCACGGCGTAGCCCGGGGCCGCCTGGGTGTTGAGGTCGTCGGCATAGACGCGGCTGTCGACGCGCAGCTCGGCCCCCAGCGTCAGCGGCGCGAGCGGCCGCCACGACAGGTCGGCGGCCAGGCTGTGGCGCGCGGTGCCGGGCAGGCGGTTGCCTGCCGCCACGGCCAGCCCCTGCGCGTTGATGAAGCCGTCGCCGAAGTACGCATCGAGCCAGGTATAGGCCAGTCCTGCCTCGATCCGGCTGCCGCCGCCCTGGCCCGGCGTGCCGACCTGATCGAGAAAGCCGCCGCGCCAGCCCAGCTCCAGGCCGCGCCGGCGCACGCCGCTAACATTCTGGTAAACGGTGCGCCCGGCATTGTTCGATTGCGGCACCACCTCGTCATGGCTGTCGGCGTCGAACAGCGCCGCTTCCAGCCGCTGCCCCGCCGCCTGCCATTTGATGCCGATCTCGCCCTGGCGGCTGGTAGAGGCCTGCAAACCCAGGTTGCTGCCGACGCCGCCGGGGCCGTAGGCGACCTCGGTCAGCGTCGGGGTCTCGAAGCCCCGGCCGAGGTTGGCGTAGACATTGAGCGAATCCAGCGCATGCCAGACCACGCCGAGCACCGGGCTGACATTGCTGTAGCTGGCGTGGCCGCTGTCGTCGGGGCTGGCCGCGGTGATGAAATGATCGTCGATGCCCAGCCGCACCCGGCTGGCGCGCGCCCCGCCTACCAGTTGCCAGGCCGGATGGAAAGTCCAGTCGAACTGCGCGAAGGCGCCGAGGTCGGTCGCGGTATTGGTTTCATCGCGGCGCAGCGCCCCCTGCGTGCCGTTCTGGTTGACGTAGCCGTTGCGGCCGTCACGCATGCCGTTGGCTTCGATCCCGGCGCTCCACAGCAAGGGCAGACCCGCGGCAGTGGTGGTGCGCCGGCTCCACGACAGCGCGGCACCGCCGAACGTGCGGTCCAGGTCGACGATGCCGCCGGATGAGTTGGGCGCGGCGCCGCTGAAGCCCAGCCGCTGGTACAGGTTGCGCGTACCGCCGTACAGCCGTGCCGACACGTTGTCGCTGCGGCTGATCTGGTGGTCCACCACCACCCCGGCCTGGGCCTGTTCGACGGTCTTGCCGGTATCGAACTGGGTGGCCGCGGCCACGGCCTGGCGCGGATCGGCATCGGCCTGCGCGCGGGTCAGGCCCAGCGGGTCCTGCGCCAGCGGCTGGTTGAAGTAGTTGAACTGGCCGGTCACGCGCGTGCCGCCGGCGGGCTGCGCCACCACCCTGGCATTGAGCTGGTAGCGGCGCGCCGCGCTGTGCTCGCGATAGCCGTCGGTCTGGTAGGTCCACGCGTCGAGCGAGCCGCCGAGGCGGTCATTGCCGCCGGCCAGCGCCACGCCGGCCTGCCACTGGCCGTCGGCGCCGAAGCCGGTCGAAACGCGCCCGGTGAACCCGTCCGTGGGCGGATCGGGGGAGAACACCTGCACCACCCCGCCCGAGGCATTGCCATACAGCTGCGCGAACGGGCCGCGCAGCACCTCGACCCGGCTGGCATTGGCGAGGTCGGCCGTCGACGCCTGCCCCTGCCCGTCCGGCATGGTGGCGGGAATGCCGTCGACATACAGGCGCACCCCGCGCACGCCGAAGGTCGAACGCGTGCCGAAGCCGCGCACCGCCAGCTGCAGGTCCTGCGCATAGTTCTGCCGGTCGCGCACCGCCACGCCCGGCACGCCGGCCAGCACCTCCGACAGGTTCACCAGCGGCGTGGCGCTGCGCAGCGGGTCGACCGGCACGCTGTCAACCGCGGCGGGCGCGTCGAAGCGGCGTTGCTCGCTGCGCGTGGCGCTGACCACCACGTCCGGCAGGGTCTCGCCGGTGGCCACGGCAACGGCCGCGCCGGGCGCGTCAGCCGCCCGCGCCGCGGCGCCGGCCAGCACCAGCGCCGCGCACGCGAGCCGGCAAGCCGGGTGGAAACAAGAGCGGGAACGGCGCTGCTGCCGCAGCGCCGGGATCTGCCTGCCGCCTGGGTTCATGGGAATCGGGAGCGGTTGCGGGTGGGGCGCGGAGTCGGGCAGCGCCCGGGCGGGGTGGATATGGCGCAACTTTATCCCGGCCGCAGCGCGGTGGCTACGCGCCGCGGCGCCGGGAAAACCCGTGGACCGGCGCCGGGGCCACCCGCGAACTCAAGTTCAGAAAATTTCAACAACTGGTTGCGGATTCTGCCCTGCCAGCGGCGCTTCACGCCCCTACACTTCCTTCACCAGCCGCTGCCGCCCGCAAACTCTCACCGAGGCAACGCAGCATATCGATATTCAGATTTTCGAAATCAAAAGGATCGACAATCATGACCACCGCCTCCACCCGCGTTGCCATCGTCTACCACAGCGGCTACGGCCACACCGCCCGCCAGGCCCAGGCCGTCGCGCGCGGCGCCGGAAGCGTCGCGGGCGCCGAAAGCCTGCTGATCCCGGTCGAGGACATCGACCAGCACTGGGACACCCTGGAACAGGTCGACGCCATCATCTTCGGCGCGCCGACCTACATGGGCAGCGCCTCGGCCCAGTTCAAGGGCTTCATGGACGCGACCTCGCGCAACGTGTTCGCCAAGGGCGGCAAGTGGGCCAACAAGGTGGCCGCAGGCTTTACCAACGCGGCCTCGCGCTCCGGCGACAAGCTGGCCACGCTGCAGCAGATCGCCATCTTCGCGGCGCAGCACGGCATGCACTGGGTCAACCTGGGCCTGCCCCCGGGCCACAACAATTCCAAGTCGAGCGAGGACTCGCTGAACCGCCACGGCTTCTTCCTGGGCGCGGCGGCGCAGTCGGATGCGGATGTGAGCGCCGAGGTGGCGCCGCCGCCGGCCGACCTGCGCACCGCCGAACACCTGGGTGCGCGCGTCGCCGAAGTGGCGCAGCAGCTGGTCGCGGGCCGGCAGGCGCTGGCGGCGCTGAAGGAAGCGGCCTGAGGCCGCTCAGGGCCGGGCCAGCCGGGCGCAAGCCCCTGCCCGGCCGGCAAGCGTGGCACTGGCCCCGCTGTCCGAGACCCGATTCCTGCGACGGCCCTGCGCTCAATACAGGACTTGCAGCGCATCGAACAACTCGATGTCCCGCTGCGCCGCCGAACGCGCGCGGCGCCGGATTTCCTCCAGCAGGCAGTCGGTGAAGCATTGCGCGGCGGGGCTGCGCATGGCGTTATGGCGGGTAATGATGCCAAGCCGGCTGGTCTCGAACCGCTCGGCCAGAGGCAGGGCCTGGACCCAGCCCCGCATCGGCTCGGCCAGCAGCAGCGGCTGCGGACAATAGCTGATCATGCCGGCATTGCGCACTAACTCCAGCAGCAATGCGGTCGAATGCGCGCAATGCAGGCGGGCGGGATCGATGCGCGCCTCATGCTGCCAGAACAGGTTGCGCATAAAGGGTTCGTAGCTGGCCGCGGTGTAGTTCACGACCCAGTCCTGCTCCAGCAGCCCGTGCAGCGAGCGCGTTTGCGCGCATGGATGCCCGCGCCGCGCGATGACGCATGAGTCATAGGCAAGCAACGGCTCGCATTCGAATTCCTGCGTGGACATCGCCGCCGTAAACGGCCCCACCGCGAAGTCGAGGGTGCCTTCGCGCAAGCGCGGCAAGGCCACCGCGGTCAGTCCTTCGAAGATCTCCACCTGCACGCCGGGCATGCGCTCGCGAAAGCGCAGCAGCACGCGCGGCAGGAACGTCAGCATGACCCACGGCGTGACGCTCAGGCTCACCCGTCCCACTCCTTCGCCGCGCAGCGTAGCCAGTTCTTCACTGGCGCGGGCGAGTTGCCCGACCACCAGCCTGGCATGTCCCAGCATGCGTTGCCCCGCTTCGGTCAGCGCCACGCCGCTGGCGGTGCGCGACAGCAACGGCAGGCGCGCCTCGCTTTCCAGCTCGCGCAGCGCCTTGGTCAACGCCGCCTGCGACAGCCCGACCAGCCGGGCGGCGGCGCGGATGCTGCCGGCATCGGCCACCGCGACAAGGGCCTGGATCTGGTGCAGTTTCATCGGCATGGGGGCTCCGGGAAGGTGACAACCATTGGTTGTCAGGATAACAGTATTGCGGCTGGCGGCTCATGCGGGCGCTGCATAAGATCGGTCCACACCATTCCCCGCCAGCACCTCCCGGAGACGCCATGCAACCCGATCCCGTCCTGCCCGGCATTCGCGCTATCGAAGCAGCGATGGTGGACCTGCGCCACCGCATCCATGCCAACCCCGAACTGGGCTTCGAGGAATTTGCCACCAGCGACCTCGTGGCCAAATGCCTGCAGGGCTGGGGCTATGCCGTGCATCGCGGCCTGGGCGGCACCGGCGTAGTCGGCACGCTGCGTCATGGCGAGGGCCGCGCCATCGGCCTGCGTGCCGACATGGATGCCTTGCCGATCCAGGAAACCACGGGCCTGCCCTATGCCAGCAAGCTCGACGGCAAGATGCATGCGTGCGGCCACGACGGCCATACCGCCACGCTGCTGGCCGCCGCCCGCTACCTCGCTGAAAACAAGTCCTTCCAGGGCACGCTGCATGTCATCTTCCAGCCGGCCGAGGAGGGCATGGGCGGTGCCCGCGAGATGATCCGCGACGGCCTGTTTCGCCTGTTCCCGTGCGACGCGGTCTTCGCGCTGCACAACATGCCCGGCCACCCCACCGGCAAGTTCGGCTTTTTGGGCGGGCCGTTCATGGCGTCATCAGACACCGTCACGATCCGCGTCAGCGGGCGCGGCGGCCACGGCGCGGTGCCGCACCGGGCCGTCGATCCGGTGGTGGCGTGCGCATCGATGGTGATGGCCTTGCAATCCGTGGTGGCGCGCAACGTAAATCCGCTCGACATGGCGATCGTCACCGTCGGCGCGATCGAAGCCGGCAAGGCGCCCAATGTGATTCCGGAAAGCGCCGAGCTGCGCCTGTCGGTGCGCGCGCTGAAGGCCGACGTGCGCGACCTGCTGCAGGCACGCATCACCGCGCTGGCCCATGCGCAGGCCGAGAGCTTCGGTGCCACCGCCGAAGTGCGCTACGACCGCCGCTACCCCGTACTGGTCAACGACCCGGCCATCACCGCTTTTGCACGCGAGGTCGCACGCGACTGGCTGGGCGCGGACGGCCTGATCGAAGACATGGCGCCGCTGACCGGCAGCGAGGATTTTTCTTTCATGCTGGAAGCCTGCCCGGGCTGCTACCTGATCGTCGGCAACGGCGACGGCGAGGGCGAGGGCGGCTGCATGGTCCACAACCCCGGCTATGACTTCAACGACGACTGCCTGCCGCTCGCGGCCACCTACTGGGTAAAGCTGGTCGAGCGCTACCTGGGCTGACCCGCGCCCGCCATCCGCCAAGACCGGCCCGCAGGCCGGCGCCACCCTTCATGGAGACACTGCATGTCGACACCACTTCCCGCGCAGCCTGTGGACAGCGCCTTCGTCGCGCCGGTCCCGCGCGCCGCGCCCCGCCGCCGCGCGATCGCCGCCATCACCATCGGCAATGGCCTCGAGTTCTACGATTTCACGGTCTACAGCTTCTTCGCCGTGCTGATCGGCAAGCTGTTCTTTCCGGTTTCCGGCGGCATTGGCCAGCTGATGCTGTCCCTGGCGACCTTTGGCGTGGGCTTTGTCGCGCGCCCGCTCGGCGGCTTGCTGATCGGGCTCTATGCCGACCGTGTCGGGCGCAAGCCGGCGATGGCGCTGACGCTGTGGCTGATGGGGCTGGGTTCGCTGCTGTTCGTGGTCGCGCCCACCTACGCGCAGGCAGGCATGGCGGCGCCGCTGCTGATCGTGCTGGCGCGGCTGCTGCAGGGCTTCGCGCTCGGCGGCGAAGTCGGCGCCTCGACGGCCCTGTTGATGGAGTACGCCGATGACCACTCGCGCGGCTACTACGGCAGCTGGCAGCTGTTCAGCCAGGGCGTCAGCGTGCTGCTGGGCGCGGTCGTCGGGCTGTCGCTGACCAACGGGCTGTCGCCCGACGCGCTGCAAAGCTGGGGGTGGCGCGTGCCGTTTGCCATCGGCATCCTGGTCATCCCGCTGGGTCTCTATATTCGCCGCCACCTGGAGGAAACCGCGGGGACGCCGGCCGCCGGCGCGCCGGGGCATGAACGCGCCGGCCTGGCCGCGATCTTCGGTGCGCACGGGCGCGTCGTGGTTGCCGGCGTGCTGGTAACAATCGGCGGCACCTCGGCAACCTATATCGTGCTGCACTACATGACCAGCTACGCGGCAACGGTGCTGAAGATTCCGCTCGGGCTCAGCATGGCTGCAGGCTGCGTGGCCGCGCTGGTGCAGGTGGCACTGTCTGCGCAAGCCGGCCGGCTGTCGGACCGCATCGGCCGCAAGCCCGCCATCCTGTGGTCGCGCGTGGCCATGCTGGCGCTGATCTACCCTGCCTTCATGCTGCTTAACGCGCGGCCGTCGCTGGGGATGCTGCTGGCAGTGGTCGCGGTGCTGGCGCTGCTGCTAGTGCTGAATACGGTGCCGTCGGTGGTGCTGATCACTGAGCTGTTCCCGCGCCGCATCCGCGCAAGCGGGCTGTCGGTGGTCTATTGCATCGGCGTGCTGGTATTCGGCGGCTTTGCCCAGTTGATTGCCACCTGGCTGATCGACCTGACCGGCAATGCCAGTGCGCCGGCGCTCTATGTGATCGGCTGCGGCCTGATTTCACTGGTCGGGCTGGCGATGGTGCCCGAGACTGCGGGCAAGCGACTGAATTGAGTCAATGCCAGCCCGGGACGGATTGCCCATATTCCCCGGCACGGGCAGCCCATGCCGGCCAGCCACCGCAGGTCGCCTTCGTTACCAAAAATCTGCTAAAGCCCTCGCCCTTCCCCGCCGTTAATCAATGGGGTCGCATTGGGACGGAGACGGGAGACGGAGATGCAGAATCTTGGCATTCGCATACGCCTGGGCGCGGCGTTTGGGGCCATGTGGTCGCTGATGGCGATCGGGATCGCGGTAGCCGTGCCGCGCATGCAGGACGGCGCCGATGCGCGGCGCGTGCTGATCGCGCTGGCCGCAGTAGCGCTATGCGTGGCCGTAGGCGCGGTCTGGGGCCTGGCGCGCAGCATCGAGGCGCCGCTGTCCGAAGCCGTCCATATCGCCGAAACCGTGGCCGCGGGCGACCTCAGCCAGGAGTTCAACACCGACCGCGGCGGCGAGTTCGGCCGGTTGCTCGGCGGGCTGGGCGAGATGGAAGACATGCTGACCGACCTGGTGACGCGCATCCGCACCGCGACAGACTCCATTACCGACGCCTCGCACCAGATTGCTGCCGGCAATACCGACCTGTCGCAACGCACCGAAGAGCAGGCCGCGGCGCTGCAGCAAACGGCGTCGAGCATGGGCGAACTGACCGCGATGGTGCAGCAGAACACCGAACGCGCGCGCGCCGCCAACGGCATGGCGGCCAGCGCCTCGGGCATCGCCGCGCGCGGCGGCGAAGTGGTCGGCAACGTGGTGCAGACCATGTCCGCGATCAGCGCCAGCTCGCGCAAGGTCACCGATATCATCGAAGTGATCGAAGGCATCGCCTTCCAGACCAATATCCTGGCGCTGAACGCCGCGGTGGAAGCGGCCCGCGCAGGCGAACAGGGCCGCGGCTTCGCCGTGGTCGCGGGCGAGGTGCGCACGCTGGCACAGCGCAGCGCCGCGGCGGCGCGCGAGATCAAGCAGCTGATCGACGCTTCGGTGCAGCAGGTCGACAGCGGCTCGGCCCTGGTCGGCCAGGCCGGCGCAACCATGCAGGAAATCGTGCAGGCGGTGGCCAGCGTCACCGGCCTGCTGGGCGAGATCACCGCGGCGTCGGAACAGCAAAGCGCCGGCATCGCCGAGGTCAACCAGGCCGTGGCGCAGATGGACACGGTCACGCAACAGAACGCGGCACTGGTGGAGCAGGCGGCCAGCGCTTCCCAGGCGCTGGCCGGGCGGGCGACGGAGTTGCAACAGGTGGTGGGGGAATTCAGGCTGTAGAGTTTGCACAACCGTGGCGGGGCGGGAACTACAGGGAGGGATTGGGGAAACGGCGGGAGTCCCGACGAAGTCAGGCTTGCGGTATGCCACCCCCTGCCCTCTCCCCCGGCCCCTCTCCCGCAAGCGGGAGGCGGGCGCAAACACGCGGCAAACGCTGCGCTTCAGTGCCTCATGCCGTAACGCTCACCGGCAGCACCGACTGCACCGACGCCACAAAGCGGTCGACGATATTGTCGATATCCCGCGGCGTGCAGATAAACGGCGGCGCGAACAGCACGTGGTCGCCATGCACACCGTCGACGGTGCCGCCCATCGGATAAACCAGCAGCCCGTTCTGCATCGCCGCGGACTTGAGCCTCGCGTGCGTCTTCAGCGCGGGATCGAGCGTGGCCTTGCTGTCGCGGTCGGCGACGAATTCCACGCCGACGAACAGGCCGCGACCGCGCACATCGCCCAGGTTGGGGTGGTCGCCCAGCGCCTCCCGCAGCCGCTGGCGCAGCTGCTCGCCACGGGCCACCACGTTGGCCAGCAGCTTGTCCTCGGCGATCGCGCGCTGCACCGCCAGGGCCGCGGCGCAGGCGGTGGCGTGGCCGATATAGGTGTGGCCGTGCTGGAAAAAGCCGCTGCCGCCGACGATGGCGTCATAGATCCGGCGCGTCGACAGCATCGCGCCGATGGGCTGGTAGCCGGCGCCGAGTCCCTTGGCGATGGTGATGATGTCGGGCACCACGCCGTCCTCCTCGCAGGCGAACAGGTAGCCGGTGCGCCCCATGCCTGACATCACTTCATCGAGGATCAGCAGCACGCCGTATTTGTCGCACACGGCGCGGATGCGCTTCAGGTAGTCGCCCACCGGCGGCACCGCGCCAGCAGTGGCGCCCACCACGGTTTCGGCGACGAAGGCCGCCACGGTTTCGGGTCCGAGGTCAAGGATCCGGGCTTCCAGTTCGTCGGCCAGCCGCCGGGCGTATTGCGCATCGGTCTCGCCCGCCTGGCGGTCGCGGTACGCATAGCAAGGCGACACGTGGTGCGCTGGCACTAGCAGCGGCAGGAACGGCTCGCGCCGCCAGGCGTTGCCGCCGATGGCGAGCGCGCCGAGCGTATTGCCGTGATAGCTCTGGCGGCGCGCGATGAAGTGGCGGCGCGCGGGCTGCCCCACCTCGACAAAGTACTGGCGCGCCAGCTTCAGCGCCGATTCCACCGCCTCGGAGCCGCCCGAGACGAAGTAGACATGATCGAGATCGCCCGGCGCGGCCTGCGCCAGGGTCTCGGCCAGCGTCTCCGAGACCTCGGTGGTGAAGAACGAGGTGTGCGCATAGGCAATGGTGTCCAGCTGCGACTTGATCGCCTCGATCACGCGCGGATGGCCGTGCCCGAGGCACGACACGGCGGCGCCGCCGGAGGCGTCCAGGTAGCGCCGGCCGGTGCTGTCGATCAGTTCGATGCCCTGCCCGGCCACGGCAAGGGGCAGCTGCTGGCGCGGATTGCGATGGAATACATGGGTCATGATGGTGTGGTGGTGACAGTGTGGTCGGTGGCAACGCGGCGCAGCACGCGGCCTGGAAGATGCGGACAGCGCGCTGGCATCCCCCGCCTGTGCAGACTATTGCCAGACCTGCGCGCCGTTGACCCCACAAGGGTGGCGAGCGACCGCCGTCTTTGTGGCTGCCTTTGCTTTTGCATCTCGATATCCCATGCAGTAGCTGGGGTCCGCTCGGTCAGCCGCTGGCAGTATAGGGGCAGTTCCGCGGCTATTGCAACATTTGTTTCCTTGTCGAATGAAACGAGACAATTAAAACAGTAGCTCACTATCAACCTGTGAGCTGTGAAGCGATTTCCTCACCGAAACATTCGTTGCATAATGGGGAAGCGCCCTGCGGCACAGGCCCTGCATCTCCAGAAAGCGCCCTGCCGCCCAGGTTTTCCCCTCACGGCGGTGCCACGCCCCCCCCCCTGCAGCGCCCGTGGTCGGGCACGGCCACCAGGTCCCGCAGAACGCGGGCGGCGGCGGATCGAGCCATTGGTGTCCGAGCCCAGGGACAGGCGCGAGGGGCCGGCGCCAGGCGGACCGTCGCGCCGAAACAAAAAAGGGCGGCAACGCCCCCCTTCAATGACCCGGCCGCTGCCCGGCCAGCCTGCGCTACCAGCCCTATCCGGGCGTCACATCCTGTGACGCCCCCACCATGGTCAGCGCGTTGCCGTGCTCGTCCAGCGTGACCTCGCCTTCCTCGTGGATGTCGCGCAGGCTGCCGTCCGGCAGCTGGATGCGGTAGTCGACGCGATACGGCGCCTTGTCGACGATGGCGGCGCGGATCGCGGCCTGCACGCGCGGGCGGTCCGCCTCTACGATCGATGCGAGGTAGCGCTCCATGGTCACCTTGAATGCCTGCGGGGCCCAGCCGAAGATGCGGTAGGCCTCGTCGGTCCAGGCGCAGTCGTCGGTCTGGATGTTCCAGTACCAGCCGCCCAGATGGGCAATCTGCTGCGCCTTGGCCAGCAGCGCCTCGCTCTGGCGCAGCGCGGCCTCGGCGCGACGGCGCTCGGTGATGTCTAGGCTGACGCCGATCATCTTGACCGGGCGCTGGTCGAAATCGCGCACCAGCGTGGCCCGCGACGAGATCCAGCGCGTGTTGTCCTCATGCACCACGCGGAATTCCCATTCGTGCATCTCCTGCGCACCCAGCGTGCGCGCCAGCACTTCCTTCAGCCGCGCCACGTCGCCGGGATGCACGCAGGCCCAGAAGTCATCCATGTTGCGGATATGGCGGCCAAACAGAGAGACGTCGTTGGACGAATAGGTCAGGCCATCGGTCAGCACGTTCCATTCCCAGGTGACGATGCCCGAGACCTCCTGCGCAAACTTCATCCGCGCCTCGCTTTCCATGATCTCGGCGAGGTGCTTCTGGCGCAGTTCCTTGATATGCGGGTCCGATGCGGTGCTGGCCTCGAGGTCGGCGATGGCCTGCTCGCCGTAGCGCAGCCACAGCCAGTTGACGCCCAGGAAGCGTGCCAGCGCCAGCAGGCGTTCGTATTCGATCTCGCCGCCGCGCGTCCACTTGTGCACGGCCGACGGCGATACCGACAGGGCCTCGGCCACCTGCTTGAGCATGATCCTTTTGCCTTCCAGCACCCCCTTCAGGCGCGTGGCAAAAGTGTCTTCGGACATGGGCGCTCCTCCGCTTTTTTTCAACCGATGGTGAATTGAGTAACTCGAACCATACACCATCCCCGGATTTCGCGCGAATCGATAGTCAACATCAACTTTATTTGGAAATTTCATCGATTTTTTGAATTGCAACAACCCCGCTCGCCTCACTAGACTTCCCTTCACATCACCAATGGTAATTTAATTAACCATTAGTGAATTGATAAAGCATCAAGGCTAACGAGGAGACAATCCCATGCAAGAGACCGCCGCCCCCGCCTGTACTACGCCGCCGCTCGCCTACACGTTGCCGGCCCACTACTACACCTCGCAGGAAGTCTTCGAGCAGGAGAAGAAGACCATCTTTGCGCGCAGCTGGGTGTGCGTGATGCACAAGAGCCAGGTGGCCGAGAACAACCAGTACGCCACCGCCCAGGTTGCGGGCGAGAACATCTTCGTGGTGCGCGGCCGCGACGGCGTGCTGCGCGCGTTCTACAACGTCTGCCCGCACCGTGCGCATGAACTGTTCGCCGACGGCGCCGGCAAGGCGAAGAACGTGATCACCTGCCCCTACCACGCCTGGTCGTTCGGACTGGACGGCAAGCTGATCCACGTGCGCAACGCCGAGAACGTGCCGGGCTTCTGCAAGGACAACGCCGGGCTGACGCCGGTGCGCGTGGAAGAGTTCTGCGGCCTGGTATTCGTCAACCTCGACATGGACGCGCAGCCGCTGTCGGAGCTGGCCGCCGGGCTGAACGACGAAATCCGAGCGCGCTGCCCGGACGTCGACCAGCTGGTGCCGGCGCACAAGCTCAGCTACGAGATGAAGGCCAACTGGAAGGTGGTGGTCGACAACTACCTGGAATGCCTGCACTGCCAGACCGCGCACCCGGCGCTGGTCGAGTCGATCCGCATGGAGACCTACAAGCACGAAGTGCGCGGCCTCTACACCAGCCAGGTGGGCCAGACCCGCTCGGGCAGCGATGCCTTCACCTATGACAGCGACGCGCCCAACACCGACTTCGCCGCGTACTGGCTGTGGCCCAACGTGACGCTGAACGTGCTGCCGGGCGACGGCAACTACGGCGTGTTCTACATGTTCCCGGTGGATGCCGACACCACCATCCAGCACTTCGAGTTCTACTTCCGCGACAGCACGCCCACCGCCGAACAGGAACAGCTGATCGAGTACTACAAGAACGTGCTCAAGCCCGAAGACCTGAGCATCGTCGAATCCGTGCAGCGCGGCCTGAAGTCGCGTGGCTACCGCAACGGGCAGGGCCCGCTGCTGGTCACCGACGACAAGACCTCCGCCATCGGCGAGCACGGCGTGCAGCACTTCCAGCAGATGGTGCTCGACGCCCTGGCCGCCTGAAACCACCCGATCAACCGGAACCGCAGCAATGATCCAGACCCAGCTCTATATCGACGGCCAGTGGCAGTCGCCCATCGACCAAGGCACGCGCGCCATCGTCAGCCCGGCCGACGAATCGGTGATCGCCCAGGCCGCCGAAGCCACCCGCGCCGACGCGCGCCTGGCCATCGCGGCCGCGCGCAAGGCCTTTGACGGCCCGTGGCGCCAGACCACGATCCGCGACCGCGCCAGGCTGCTGAACAAGATTGCCGAACTGATCGACCGCGATGCCGAAAAGCTCGCCCACCTCGAATCGCTCAACACCGGCAAGACGCTGACCGAAAGCCGCACCGACATGGGCGACATCGCCGCCACCTTCCGCTACTTTGCCGGGCTGGTGGCATCGGAAGCAGGCGCCGTCAACGAAGCGCCGCACCACGTGATCAGCCGCACGCTGCGCGAGCCGGTCGGCGTATGCGGCCTGATCACGCCGTGGAACTATCCGCTGCTGCAGGCCGCGTGGAAGATCGCGCCGGCGCTGGGCGCGGGCAACACCGTGGTGATCAAGCCCAGCAACCTGACGCCGCTGACCACGCACCATTTCACGCAGCTGGTGGCCGAGCTGGACCTGCCGCCGGGCGTGTTCAACCTGGTGACCGGCGGCGCCGAGGTGGGCGCGGAACTGGCCGAAAGCCTCGACGTGGACCTGGTGTCCTTCACCGGCGGCGCCTTTGCCGGCGAGAGCATCATGAAGGCCGCCACCGGCAACTTCAAGCGTATCGGCCTGGAGCTTGGCGGCAAGAACCCGAACATCGTCTTCGCCGACGCCGACCTCGATGCCGCGGTCGACTACGCGCTCAACGCCGCGTTCTTCCACGCCGGCCACCTGGAGATGTACCTGCAGTACGAATGCACCAAGCCGGTCTCGCTGTACCCGGCGCTGCAGTGGTGGAACAAGCCGGCGATCGGCATCGAGTGGTACCTGCGCGGCACCGGCACGGCGGCCTCCAACCACTTCGAGGCCGGCGGCTTTATCCGCAGCAGCGACGAGTTCGCCTGGCCCAACCTGCAGTACCACTTCATCCCGCTGGCGATGAACTACGACGGCAGCAACCCGGTGAAGTCGCACGGCTTCCAGTGCCACGTGGGCTCGATGCGCTCGCCCAGCACCGGCTTCGTCAAGCTGGCCAGCCGCGATCCGCGCGTCAAGCCGCGGCTGCTGTTCAACTACATGGCGCACGACGTCGACTGGCGCGAGTTCCGCGCCGCGGTACGGCTGACGCGCGAGATCATCGGCCAGCAGGCGATGGACCAGTTCCGCGGCCGCGAGATCAAGCCCGGCATGATGGTGCAGAGCGATGCCGAGATCGACGCCTTCGTGCGCGCGCATGCCGAGACCGCGCTGCATCCATCCTGCACCTGCAAGATGGGCGACGCCTCCGACCCGATGGCGGTGGTCGACAACCAGGGCCGCGTGCACGGGCTGTCGGGCCTGCGCGTGGTCGATGCGTCGATCATGCCGAAGATCGTGACCGGCAACCTGAACGCGCCCACCATCATGATGGCCGAGAAGCTCGCCGACGTGATCCGTGGCCGTGCGCCACTGCAGCGTTCGACCGCGCCTTACTACAAGGCGACGCCCGCGCGCATGCGGACGGTGGCGGAGCGCGCGCAACCGCCTGCCGCGCGCATGCCCCTGCCCCTGCCTGCCTGACCCCAGCGGCGCGGCGCGCGGGCCTTGCGCCCGAATCCTGACTGCGGCACCTGTGCTGCCGGGACCTGCATCCCGGCGGGCAGCGTGCGCCCGGTCGGACGCGTCGCGCCACACCACCACCACCCAGGCCGGCAACCCAACACACAAACCCAGACCGGCTGCACGGAGGAGACAAAACCATGCCGAGCAAACGCTTTGCCGCCAGACCAACCCTGTGCCGCGCCCTGTCGGGCGCCCTGCCCCTGCTGCTGTGCCAGGCGCTGCCCGCGCTGGCGCAGGCCGGCGGCGACACCACGCTGGCGGTCGCGCCGGTGCCGCAGGTCGCCGCTACCGTTGCGCCCGCCGAGGCCACCGCGGCAACTTCGCCCTGGAGCGCCAACATGACGCTGACGTCCCAGTACGTGTCGCGCGGTTTTCGCCAGACCTGGGGCAAGCCCGCGGTGCAGGGCGGCGTCGACTACAGCCACCCGAGCGGCTTTTCCGCCGGCACCTGGATGTCGAGCGTCAGCGACAAGTTCATCGAGGGCGGCACCGTCGAATGGGACCTGTACGCCGGCTATACCGGCAGCGTCGGCGACTTCGTCTACGCGGGCCAGGTCTACTACTACCTCTACCCCGGCGCGAAGCTGCAATACGCGCAGACCAAGTACAACTACGGCGAGGCGGTCGCGTCGCTGACGTACAAGTGGTTCAACGTCAAGTACTGGCTGACGTATACCCCCGACTACTTCGGCTACAACAGCGCCTCGCTGCTGTCCGGCAACAACCTGCACAGCCGCGGCTCCGGCTACCTCGACATCAACGGCACCTTCGACCTGGGCCACGGCGTCACGCTGCTGCTGCACTACGGCCAGGAGCGCGTGCGCAACTTTGCCGCCTACAACTTCCGCGACGTGCGCGTGGCGCTGTCCAAGGCCTTCGAGGGCGGCTGGACCGTGACCGGCGCCTACACGCGCGGCTGGGGCCGCACCGACGTCTACGACAAGTACACCACCGGCGCGCTGGATTCTTCCGGCAACCCGTCCGTTTCCAATCCGCTGAAGAGCACGTTCCTGGTCTCGCTGACCAAGACGTTCTGACGGCGTTTATCCACCGTTGTATCACTGCCTGACGAAGCACACCACCATGGCCTCCCTGGGTCTTACCGACGCAACCGGACTTGTCGGCGTTGCCGCCTACGTTGCCGCGCACTTTGCCGTGCAGGTCCTGCACAAATCCCCGACCGGCAGGCTGGCCGTCGTTCTCAACGTGATCGGGCCTGGCTGCATCCTGATCTCGCTGGCCGGGGCGTTCAACCTGGCGTCGTTCCTGACCCAGTGCTTCTGGCTGGTCCTGACATTGCTGGGCTGGTGGCGCAATCGCCGGGCCGGACGCGCCGGACGCGCGATGGTGGAAACGCTGGGCGCGCCGCGCCCCGGACAGCCCGTGCAGCCGTAGCAAAAGAGGACGGCCGGCACTTTGCAACGCGATACAAAACTTCCGTTGCCTTGATCCGGCGTCGTTCCTATACTCACCAAAACACCATAGGTAATCTAATTTACCTACGGTAAATCGAAAGACCGGAGTATCAGGCGCCCTGTGAATCGGGCCACTGGCAACCCGGGACGACAACAGGAGACAACCATGAGAAACGCCCCCAGAATCCCCGCCAGACATTCCCGACCGTCGTAACCCCGGCAGGCAGTACCGCAACGTACCCACCCAGACCGCAGACGGCAGACCGTGACGGAGCCCCGCTCCGGCAACACGGCAACCGGGAAGCAAGGAGACATCGTGTATTCACAGAAAGACGTGCTGTCGCTCGGCGCGCAGGCGCCGCTCGCCCCCGCGCAGCAACCCCAGCAGCAAACCCAGCAACCCACCGCATCGCACGAACTGCAGCGCAGCCTGACCTGGAAGGACGCCTTCTGGGTCACCAGCGGCGTGCCCGCGGGCGTGCTCTTCACCATCGGCGGCGTGTCCGCCACCATCGGCAACCCGGCCTGGGTGATCTGGGTCCTCGCCATCCTGGTCGGCTTCGCCCAGTGCTTCGTCTACGCCGAGATCTCCGGCCTGTATCCGCACAAGTCGGGCGGCGCGTCGGTGTACGGCGCGCTGGGCTGGGTCCGCTACAGCAAGTTCGTCGCACCGGTCTCCGTCTGGTGCAACTGGGTGGCGTGGTCGCCGATGCTGGCGCTCGGCACCAGCCTGGCGGCCGGCTATATGCTGAGCGCGCTGTTCCCGGCCAATTCGGTGATCAACACCTGGCAGCTGACGCTGGTGGACCTGGGCTTCGTCAGCAAGGGCCTGACGCTGCGGGTGAATTCCACCTTTCTGCTCGCCACCGCGTTCCTGCTGATCACCTTCAAGCTGCAGCACAGCGGCGCCTCTGCGGCAGCGACCACGCAGCGCATCCTGGGCATCGCCTCGCTGACGCCGCTGGTGGTGATCGCGCTGGTGCCGCTGTTCACCGGCGACATGCCTTCGACCAGCTTCTTCCCGCTGCTGCCGCTGACGCATGACGCCTCCGGCGCCGCGGTGCTGGGCGGCTGGAACGCCGCCGGCATCAGCACGGCGATGGGCGCGATGTTCCTGGCGTGCTGGTCGACCTTCGGCTTCGAGACCGCGGTGTGCTACACCCGCGAGTTCAAGGACCCGCAGAAGGACACCTTCAAGGCGATCTTCTGGTCCGGCGTGCTGTGCCTGTTCATGTTCATCGCGGTGCCGATCGCCTTCCAGGGCTCGCTCGGGCTGCAGGGCATGCTGGCGCCCGACATCGTCGACGGCTCCGGCGTGGGCGCGGCGATGGCCAGGTTCGTCGGCGGCGGCGCGGTGGTGTTCAACGTGATCGTGGTGATGCTGGTGCTGGCGATCCTGCTGATCGTGATGACCTCGATGATGGGTTCGTCGCGCACGCTGTACCAGGCCTCGGTCGACGGCTGGCTGCCGCGCTACCTCTCGCACGTGAACGAGCACGGCTCGCCCACGCGCGCGATGTGGACGGACCTGCTGTTCAACCTGTTCCTGCTGCTGATGTCGAACTACATGGCAGTGCTGTCGATCTCCAACGTCTGCTACATGATCTTCGTGTTCCTGAACCTGCAGTCGGGCTGGATCCACCGCATGGACCGCCCCGACTGGCCGCGGCCGTACAAGTGCAAGAACTGGCTGCTGGCGCTGGGCGCGTTCCTGGGCTTCTTCGACCTGGCCTTCGTCGGCGCCGGCGCCAACTTCCAGGGGGAACACACGCTGCGCAACGGCCTGATCGCCGCGCTGCTGATCGTGCCGGTGTTCATCTACCGCCATTACATCCAGGACAAGGGCCGCTTCCCCGAGTCGATGCGCCGCGACATGGAACTGCCCAACGCGCGCGCCGGCGTGCTGCCCTATGTGGCGCTGGTCGTCGGCGGGCTGGTGGTGTGGATTGCCGCCAGGCTGACGGTCATTACCTGATGACCCGGGCGGGCCGGCGCCATGCCGGTCCGCCTTCCCGCCCGCATTTCCCGCGTCTCCCGCAATCCCTGAATTCCGAGGTACCGCCATGACTGACACGCTCCGCGTACGCGTCGGCCGCGTCGAGCCGCTGGCCGCCGGCATCAAGCGCTTCACCCTGCAACCCTGCGACGGCGGTGCGCTGCCCGCCTTCGACAGCGGCAGCCACGTCGTCGTCCACATGGACGGTGGCCGGCTGCGCAACGCCTACTCGCTCACCAGCACGCTGGGCGAGCCCGGCCACTACCAGATCGCCGTGCGGCTGGAAGAAGCCTCGCGCGGCGGCTCGCGCTTCATGCACGAGCAGGTACGCGAAGGCGACGAACTGCGCATCGGCGCCCCCGGCAACCTGTTCAGCCTGGACCACGGCGCCGGCCGCCACCTGCTGATCGCCGGCGGCATCGGCATCACGCCGTTCATGACGCATATCCAGGCGCTGGCCGCGCGCGGCGCCGCCTTCGACCTGCACTACTGCTTCCGCAACACGCAGTCCGCCGCCTTCCTCGATGTGCTGCCGGCCACGCTGCCACCCGGCCAGCTGCACCTGTATGAAAGCGACAGCGGCACCCTGCTCGACATCCCCGCGCTGATCGCCGCACAGCCCGCCGATACCCACGTCTACGTATGCGGCCCGGCCCCGCTCAACGACGCCGTGGTCAACGCCGCGCGCGCCGCCGGCTGGGATCCAGCGCGCATCCACTTCGAGCAGTTCCGCAACGAGGTCGACGCCACCGGCGGCGCCTTCGAGGCCGTGCTGCAAAAGAGCGGGATGACGCTGCAGGTGGGCGCCGACGAATCCCTGCTGCGCGCGATCGAAAAGGCCGGGGTCAAGGTGGACTGCATGTGCCGCGAGGGCATCTGCGGCTCCTGCGAAACCGCCATCCTCGAGGGCGAGGCCGACCACCGCGACCAGTACCTGTCCGACGCCGAGAAGGCGGCGCAGAAGAGCATGATGCTGTGCGTGTCGCGCTGCAGGGGGCAGCGGCTGGTGCTGGATCTGTGAGGGGATGGCAGACTTGCAACCTTTTGGTTGCATTTCACGGGCGGGGCGCCTACGATGCAACCATCGTGTTGCATGTTTGACACCTGAACCAGGAGACCGCCCATGCCTTCCGACACCGACCGCATCGAACGCAGCATCCTGATCGAAGCTCCCGTCGCGCGCGTCTGGCACGCCCTTGCCGATGCCGATACCTTTGGCAGCTGGTTCGGCGTGCGCTTCGACGGCGCCACCTTCGCGGCCGGCCAGCGCGTGGTGGGCAGCATCACCTATCCGGGTTACGAATACCTGAAGTTCGACGTCCACGTCGAACGCATGGAGCCGGAACGGCTGCTGTCGTGGCGCTGGCATCCGGCGCCGCTGGAACGCGGGCGCGATTACTCGGACGAGCCCGCCACGCTGGTGGAATTCATGCTGCGCGAGGTGGAAGGCGGCACCATGCTGACCGTGGTCGAGTCCGGCTTCGACCAGATCCCGCCCGAACGCCGCCAGGAAGCCTTCCGGCTCAACAGCGGCGGCTGGGACGAGCAGGTCAACAATATCCGCCAGCATGTTGCCGGCACTGCCTGAGGCGCTGCCGGACGCGCCGCAACTGCGGCAGTCCGCCGCGGTGTTTGCCGCGCTCGGCGACGAAACCCGGCTGCGGCTGGTGGCGGTGCTGTGCGCCGGCGGCGCGATGTCGATCGCGCAACTGACGGCGGGCAGCGCCATGACGCGGCAGGCGGTGACCAAGCACCTGCAGGTGCTGGCGCAGGCAGGGCTGGTGCACGACAGCCGCGCCGGACGCGAGCGCCTGTGGCAGTTCGAGCCCGGCCAGCTGGAAGCCGCGCGCCGGTCGCTGGAAGCGATCGGGCGGCAATGGGAGTTTGCGCTGGGCAAGTTGAAGGTGGCGGTGGAGCGCGAGCACTAGCTGGCTACCTCAATTGTGCAGCCGGGTTGCGCGCCTCTCCCGCTTGCGGGAGAGGGACCAAGCAAGCAGTCGTCGGCTGCCGCGCAGGTCACGAAGTCACGCCTTATCACCGCTATACTGACAGCCCCGCCCATTCCGGCAAAAGGAAGCGCGCAGTGGCTGACCACGACCTGTCCAGGCTCAAGATCGACCGGCAAGCCGCCGCGGCCGGCGTGCGTGTCCGCCCGCGGCGCCGGTGGCTGCGCTACGCGGCCATCGCGGTGGTGTTGCTGGCGCTGGCCGGCATTGCCATCCGGCTGGCCAGCCCGCGGCCGGTGCAGACCGCCACCGTCACCTCGGCCTACCCTACGCAGAACTTCACGCTACTGAACGCCACCGGCTATGTCGTGCCGCAGCGCAAGGCGGCGGTCGCATCGAAGGCGCAGGGCCGGCTGGAATGGCTGGGCGTGCTCGAAGGCTCGCGCGTGAAGAAGGACGAGGTCATCGCGCGGCTGGAAAGCAAGGACGTGGCCGCGGCGTTCGCGCAGGCGCAGGCGCAGGTCCAGGTAGCGCAGGCCAACCTGGCGCTGCAGCAGGCCGAGCTGAAGGACGCCGAGGTGAACCTGCGCCGCTCCAGGATTCTGATCGTGCCGAACGCGATCTCGCGCACCCAGTACGACGCCGACGTGGCGCGCTTCGACAAGGCGCGGGCCTCGGTGAACAGCTCGCGCGCGTCGGTGGCGTCGGCACAGGCCAATGCGCGCGCGGCCGAGGTCGCGGTCGAGCAGACCGTGGTACGCGCGCCGTTCGACGGCGTGGTGCTGGTCAAGCATGCCAACGTGGGCGACAACATCACGCCCTTCTCCGCCGCGGCCGACACCAAGGGTGCGATCGTCACCATCGCCGACATGGAGACGCTGGAAGTCGAAGCCGATGTCGCCGAATCCAATATCGCCCGGATCCGCGTCGACCAGCCCTGCGAGCTGCTGCTCGACGCCCTGCCCGGCCTGCGCCTGGCCGGGCAGGTTTCGCGCATCGTGCCGACGGTGGACCGCTCCAAGGCCACGGTGCTGGTCAAGGTGCGCTTTGTCGGCCGCGATGCGCGCGTGCTGCCGGACATGAGCGCCAAGATCGCCTTCCTGTCGCGCGCGGCCACCGCGCAGGACCGCCAGCCGGTGGTCGCGGTGCAGCCTGCGGCAATCGCCACGCGCGACGGCCGCCAGGTGGTCTACGTGGTCCGGGACGGCAGGGCGCACGAGATGACGGTCAAGCGCGGCGACAAGCTGGGCGAACTGGTGGCCGTGCAGGGCGTCAGGCCCGGCGACGTGGTGGTGCTGTCGCCCGGCGACCAGATCGGCGACGGCAGCCGCGTCACCACCGCCAAGCCATGAGCGAGAGCCGCATGCGCGCCGCGCCGCTGGTGCAGATCGACCACGTCGCCAAGTCCTACCGGCGCGGCGTGCAGACCGTGCCGGTGCTGACCGACATCTCGCTGGAGATCGGCGAAGGCGATTTCGTCGCGCTGATGGGCCCCTCGGGCTCGGGCAAGAGCACGCTGCTGAACCTGATTGCCGGCATCGACCGCCCCGACCGCGGCACGCTGCGCGTCGCCGGGCTGGACATCACGCAATTGCCGGAAGCGGCGCTGGCCGACTGGCGCGCCGCCAATGTCGGCTTTATCTTCCAGTTCTACAACCTGATGCCGGTGCTGACCGCGTTCGAGAACGTCGAGCTGCCGCTGATGCTGACGCGCCTGCCGCGCGCGGAGCGGCGCGCGCGCGTGGAACTGGTGCTGGACATGGTCAACCTGGCCGACCGCATGAGCCATTATCCGTCGGAGCTGTCGGGCGGCCAGCAGCAGCGCGTGGCGATCGCGCGCGCGCTGATCACCGACCCCGCGCTGATCGTCGCCGACGAGCCCACCGGCGACCTCGACCGCACCTCCGCGGCCGAGATCCTGGCGATGATGCAGCGGCTCAACGCCGATGCCGGCAAGACCATCATCATGGTCACGCACGACGCCCACGCCGCCGCCGCCGCCGGCTCGCTGGTCCACCTGGAAAAGGGGGAACTGATCCGTGGCGAGCCAGCGTAGCCTTCGTTCACCATGTACGCGCTCAAGCTGATCGCCCGCAATGCGCTGCGGCACAAGCTGCGCACCACGCTGACGGTGTTCGGGCTGGTGATCGCGGTGCTGGCGTTCGGGCTGCTGCAGACCGTGATCGATGCCTGGTATGCCGGCGCGTCGGCCGCCTCCAGCGCGCGGCTGGTCACGCGCAATGCGATCTCGCTGGTGTTCCCGCTGCCGCTCAGCTATGAAAGCCGCATCAAGGGCATCGACGGCGTGACCATGGTGGCGCGCTCCAACTGGTTCGGCGGCGTCTATCGCGATCCCAAGAACTTCTTCGCGCAGTTCGCGGTGTCCGACAACTACCTCGACCTCTACCCCGAGTTCATCGTGACCGACGCGCAGCGCGCCGACTACCAGCGCGACCGCAAGGGCGCGCTGGTGGGGCGCCAGCTGGCCGACCAGTTCGGCTTCAAGGTCGGCGACGTCATCCCCATCAAGGGCACCATCTATCCGGGCACCTGGGAGTTCGTGGTGCGCGGCATCATGGACGGGCGCGACGAGAGCACCATCACGCGCCAGATGGTGTTCCACTGGGAATACCTGAACGAGACCGTGCGCAAGCGCACCCCGCGCCAGGCCGACCAGGTCGGCGTCTATATATTGGGCGTCGGCAACCCCGACAACACCGCGGCGATCTCGCGCCAGGTCGACGGCGTGTTCCGCAATTCGCTGGCCGAAACCCTGACCGAAACCGAGCAGGCCTTCCAGCTGGGCTTTGTCGCGATGTCCAACCAGATCATCGCGGCGATCCGTGTGGTGTCGTATGTGGTGATCGTGATCATCATGGCGGTGATGGCCAACGCCATGGCGATGAGCGCGCGCGAGCGCACCGTGGAATACGCCACGCTCAAGGCGCTGGGCTTCGGCCCCGGCTTCCTGGCGCTGCTGGTGTTCGGCGAATCGCTGGCGCTGTGCGTGGCCGGCGGCGCGCTCGGCATGCTCGCCACGCCGCCGGTGGCAAGCGCTTTCAAGCAGGCGGTGGGCGGCGTGTTCCCGGTATTCACGGTATCGCCGCAGACCATGCGGTTGCAGGCGGCGTGCGCACTGGCGGTGGGCATCTTTGCCGGCATCGTGCCGGCGCTGCAGGCGGCGCGCGTGCGCATCGTCGAGGGCCTGCGGGCCATCGGCTAGCGCCAGGAAGACTGCCGTGGCGATCCCGCTGACCTATATCGCGCGCAACCTGTGGGCCCGGCGCCTGACCACCGCGCTGACCGCGGCCGGCCTGGCGCTGGTGGTGTTCGTCTTCGCCACCATGCTGATGCTCGACGCCGGTCTGAAGAAGACGCTGGTCACCACCGGCGAGCACGACAACGTGGTGGTGATCCGCAAGGGCGCCGAGACCGAGATCCAGAGCGCGGTCAACCGCGACCAGGCGAGCATCATCGAGATGCATCCGGCCGTGGCCATGAACGGCGACGGCCGGCCGCTGGCGTCGCGCGAGGCCGTGGTGCTGATCTCGCTGACCAAGGCCAGCACCGGCCAGCCGTCCAACGTGGTGATCCGCGGCCTCTCGCCGGCGGGCATGGCGCTGCGTCCGCAGGTGCGGCTGGTGGCCGGGCGCCTGTTCCGGCCAGGCTCGTCCGAGATCATCGTCGGCAGCAGTATCGCCGGCGGCTTTGCCGGCGTGCAGATCGGCGAGCACCTGCGCTTCGCGCAGCGCGACTGGACCGTGGTCGGACACTTCGACGCCGGCGGCAGCGGCTTCGACTCCGAGATCTGGGGCGACGTCGACCAGCTGATGCAATCGTTCCGGCGCAACGCGTATTCGTCGATGGTGGTCAGGCTCGCCGATTCCGCGCTGTTCGAGCGTTTTCGCGCCGATCTCGACGTCGATCCGCGCCTCGCCGACGAGGCCAAGCGCGAGCAGGCCTTCTACAGCGACCAGTCCAAGGCGCTGTCCGGCTTTATCAATATCCTGGGCTTTACGCTGTCCACCATCTTCTCGATCGCGGCGATGATCGGCGCCATGATCACCATGTATGCGTCGGTGGCCAACCGCGTGGCGGAGATCGGCACGCTGCGCGCGCTTGGCTTCCAGCGTGCCAGCGTGCTGGCCGCGTTCCTGGCCGAAGCGGCGCTGCTGGGCCTGGTCGGCGGCGCCGCGGGCTTGGCGTGCGCGGCGCTGATGCAGTTCGCCTCGTTCTCGACCACCAACTTCCAGACCTTTGCCGACCTGTCGTTCCGCTTTATCCTGACGCCGGCGATTGCGCTGCAGACGCTGGCGTTCTCGATGGCGATGGGGCTGGTGGGGGGATTCCTGCCGGCGGTGCGGGCGGCGCGGATGAATATCGTGGAGGCGTTGCGGGCGCGTTGATCCTATCCATCACGCGTTGGTTTGCTCCCCTCTCCCGCTTGCGGGAGAGGGGCGGGGGTGAGGGCCGGCGCCTCCACGACAGTTATGTCCTGAAAAACCACTGCCCCTGCTCGATGTGGTTCCCAGCCAGACCACCCCTCACCCCGGACCTCTCCCCATGAGGGGAGAGGGAGAACACCATCGCCCTTGCGCGACTCATCCTTTCCTTGCCTTCTCCCCGGTGTCCGACTACAACCCGTAGTGATGCTTGCTACGCGTCAGGACGCCCCCGATGAACCTTGACCTGCTGGCCTCATTGCTGACCGCCGTGGTGGTGCTGTTGATCGGTACGCTGGTCAACCGCAGCGTCGGCGTGCTGTCGCGCTACAACATTCCCGATCCCGTCACCGGCGGCCTGCTGTTTGCAATGGTCGCGTCGACGGCGCTGGCGGCGGTGAACTTCCGCGTGGCGATCGATCCCGCCATGAAGCCGGTGCTGCTGCTGATGTTCTTCGGCGGCGTCGGCCTCTGTGCGGACTTGCGCATGCTCCGGCGCGGCGGCAAGGCGCTGGTGATCTTCCTGATCATCCTGCTGCCTTACATCGTGGTGCAGAACGTGGTGGGCGTGGCCATGGCGCGGGTGCTGGACCTGCATCCGATCTTCGGCCTGGTGAGCGGCTCCATCACGCTGGTGGGCGGGCACGGCACCGGCGCCGCCTATGCCGAACGCTTTGCCGAGGTCAACAACCTGCAGGCGGTGATGGACCTGTCGATGACGGTGGCCACGGTCGGCCTGATCGTCGGCGGCATCATCGGCGGACCGGTGGCGCAATACCTGATCTCGCGCTACCGGCTGCGCTCGACCGCGCGCGAGGCCGGCGACACCGAGGAAGAAGCGGCGGCGGTCTCGCCCATCACCACCGTGGGCGCGCTGGCGTCGCTGGCCGGCATCCTGGCCGCGGTGATCGGCGGGCGCTGGATCGCCGCGCAGATGCCGACCGGCGCCATCACCATCCCGGGCTTCCTCTGGTGCATGATGCTCGGCATCGCCATCCGCAACCTGCTGCCCTTTGCCGGCATGCGCTTCGACGACCGCGCCACCGACCTGATCACCAACGTCTGCCTGTCGCTGTTCCTGGTGATGACGATGATGGCGCTGGACCTGGCCGACGTGGCGCTGTCCGCCGGCCCGTTCCTGCTGATCATCGCGATGCAGGTGGTGTTCATCATCCTCTACGTGGTGCTGGTGTGCTTCCGCTTCATGGGGCGCGACTACGAGGCCGCCGTCACTTCGGCCGCGTTCATCGGCTTCAACATGGGCTCGACCGCCACCGCCATGGCCAATATGCGCGCCATCACCGCGCGCTACGGGCCGGCGCCCACCAGCTACCTGATCACGCCGCTGGCCGGCGCGTTTTTCGTCGACCTGATGAACGCGTTCGTGCTGACCATGATGCTGGCGCTGCCGCTGATCGGGGGCTGAGATGGGGGCTGAGATGCGGCGCCACGCCCTGCTGACCCTGCTGTTCGCGGTGCTGGCCAGTGTTTGGCTGGCGGGATGCGGCGGCGGCCCGGCCGCCGACGGCATCCGCGCCGGCGTCGAAGAGCGGCTGGCGCTGGCGCTGCCGCCGGGCACGGTGCAGGTGGTGGAGCTGGAGCGCCGCGGCTCGCAGGCCGATACCAAGGCCCCCGCCGGCGAGACCCGCCGCATCGTCTATTTCGACGCGCAACTGAAACTGCTGCGCGACTATGACTTTGGCGCGTGGGATTCGCCCGGCGTGGCCGGGCTGGTGTCGGCGCTGGGCGCGGGTCCGCGCGGCATCACCGGCATCACCAGCGGCGGCAACAAGGCCGGCGACCTCATCCTTGCCCACGGCACCGCGCTGTACCGGCGCGACGGCGAGCGCTGGGTCGGCGTGCTGCCGGCCGGCTACCGCCCAGCCGAAGCCCCGGCCGTGGCCACCAATGCGCCGAGCGGCCCGGCGGCGATCCTCGACGCGATGCGCAAGGTGATCGACTCGGTGCAGAAGGATGCCTCGCCGGCACAGCGCGCGGTGATCGAGCAGGAGCTGACCACCGCGCACGCCAATATCCGCGCGCGGCTGGCGCGGGTCAACGAAGGCTATGCCATTGCCGCCGGCGCCGAGCACGGCCAGTACCTGCGCTTTGTGCAGGCGCTGGTGGGCGGCACGCGCGTGCGCGCGATCCCGCTGGTGACGCACGGCGGCGAAGAGAACCTGCGCCTGCTGCGCGCGGGCAAGGTTTCGGTGGCACTGGCGCAGGGCGATGCCGCGCTGGATGCCTACGAGGGCAAGGACGCGTTTGCCGAGGACGGGCCGCAGGCCTCGCTGCGCGCCATCGGCAGCCTCTATCCGGAACCGGTGCATGTGCTGGTGCGCGACGGCGATCCGGCGCGCTCGGTGTCGGACCTGCGCGGCAAGCGCATCGCCGTGGGCGAGCGCGGCTCGGCCTCGCGCCATACCGCGCTGCGTGTGCTGGCCGCGCATGGCCTGGCGGACAAGGACTTCAAGGCCGAGGAAGTGGGGCTGGGCACCGGCCTGGTGGCGCTGCGCCAGAACCAGGTCGACGCCGTGATCCAGGTGATCGGCGTACCCGCGGACAGCATCCGCGATGCGCTGGCGGAAATGCCGCTGCGGCTGCTGCCGCTGGATGAAAAGGCCATCACCGCGCTGGTGGACCGCAAGGCAGGCTATTTCCGCGCGGCGATTGCGCCGGGCACCTATCCCGGCCTGAGCCAGCCGGTGCGCACCATTGCCACCGCGGCCGTGCTGGTCACCGGGCCGGACCTGTCCGACGCCGAAGTGGCCGACCTGACGCGGCTGGTCTACCGCAACGGGCGTGATCTGGTCGCGCGCGGCAGCGCCCAGGGCGGACAGATTGCCGTGGCCACGGCGCGCCAGGGCCTGATGATTCCGCAGCACCTGGCGGCGGCCAAGGCGCTGGACGCCATGGGTCCGGCTGGCGCCGCGCCGGGCTCCGCCAGGCCTGGCCGGCCACCGGCAGCGTCCGGGACGCGGGTCAGATAAGGGATGCGCGGGCCGGTCTCAGCGCCGGCCCGAAACGCCGTAGAACGTTCCTGCGCGTGGATTAGACACCACATAAGCGTGGCGCTGCGCCCAGAACTGTGCGGTACGGAAGGCTTCGGCCTCGCGCTCGCTCCAATCCGTTGCCAGCAACGGCAGGGCCTCGGCATCGGTGGTCAGGTAGACGCGCGCCTGGTAGCGCGCGGCTTGCATCGTGCCGGTACGGATGGTGCGGATCGTGACATGGAGAGTCATAGGCAGCTTCTCGACAGGGCAACTACCAGATCATAACCACTTCCATGTGTTGGATTGGTGAAACCGTTGCGAATGTGCTAACGCCGCCAACCTGCGACAGCGCTGTCAGGTTCCGGCGCCGGCGCCGACATACCGCCATCACGTGCCCTTCCGGAGCCCGCCATGACCGCCAGGCCCGCCATCCTCGTCCTGACCCACCTCGCCATGCTGGCGGCCGGCTTTGCCGCGGGCATCTATGTGCTGCCGATCCTGACCGCACAGCCAGGCGCCAGTGCCGGGCAGGTACAGGCGGTATCGCAACAGGCGCGCTATGCCGGCACCTTCCGCAAGGACCTGGCCGGCAGCGACGCGCTGCACTGGGCCAGCGGCCGGCTCCATGTCTCGGCCGGGGCGCTCGCCTTCGAAGGCAGCGTGGCACCGGGGCCTGACTACCGGATCTACCTGGCGCCGGCATTCGTCGACAACAAGGCGGCTTTCCTGAAGATCAAGGACCATTCGCTGCAGGTCGGCGAACTCAAGACCTTTGGCAATTTCACCGTACCGTTGCCGGCCGGCGTTGACCCGGCACAGTATGCGGCGGTGGTGATCTGGTGCGAGCGGTTCGGGCAGTTTATTGGGGCGGCGCGGTACAGATAGGGACTGGGCGCGGGAGCACGGATGGCGAGCGCCGCCGGCGCGGCAGAGCACCGGCGCAAAAGAAAAAAAGGGCCGATCAAGGCAACCGGCCCAACGAACCCCGCAAGACCAGCCGCAGGTGTCGATATGAGAGTTGAGCACCCGCCCGTGCAGGCATGGGAGCCTGCCGGGCGGGCATCAGGCAGCCAATACTCAGAAGCGGTGACGCAGGCCGATGGTGGCGCCGGTCTGGTTCTCGCCGGCAACCACGGTGCCCACGCCGTTCAGGCCCAGCGCCGAGCCCGACTTGTTCTTCGAGTAGCCCACGTTCAGGTACACGTCGGTGCGCTTGGACAGCGAGTAGTCCGCCGACAGCACGAACATCCACGGGTCCGCGTCGCTGTTGCGGGTGTCGTTGTAGTACGCCGCGCCGGTCAGCAGGAACGCCGGGGTGAAGCGGTACTGGGCGCCGGCCCAGTAGACGTTGCTGCGAGTCTCGGCCGCGCTGGCGCTGGACACGCCGTCGTCCCGCAGCCAGCGGTAGCCCGCGAACACCTTGGCGCCGCCGAAGGCATAGGCCGCGCCCACGGCCGCGCGCTTGGCGGCGCGATCCTGCAGCGCCACCGTGCCGCCCTGGAACTGGTCATAGGCGGCGCCGACCGAGAAGCCACCCGCGGCATACGACAGGCCGCCGCCGAAGTTGCGCCCGACCTTGGTCTCGCCCGGGATTTCGTTGTTGTCGCGGCCGAAGCTGTAGAAGCCGGTGGCGGTCAGGCCGCCGAACTTGCCGGTGTACTTGACGGCGTTGTCGGCGCGGCCGTTGAAGGCCGAGTCGACGCTGTTGAGCGAGTAGCGCGGGCCCACGCCCATCGGGTCGAAGGCGCCGAACAGGTCGTACAGCGCGTTCTGCTGGCGGCCCAGCGTGACCGCGCCCCAGCCGCCCTGCAGGCCGACGTAGGCCTGGCGGCCGAACAGGCGGTTGCCCTGGCCCGAGGTGCCGGTGTCGACGTCGAAGCCGCTTTCCAGTACGAAGATGCCCTTCAGGCCGCCGCCCAGGTCTTCGGTGCCACGCAGGCCCCAGCGCGAGCCGGACAGGTTGCCCGAGTTCAGGCGCACGGCCGTGCCTTCGGCGCCGCCGCTGCCCGGCACGTTGCTGATCACTTCGACGCCGGCATCGACGATGCCGTAGAGCGTCACGTTGGACGTGGACTGGGCCGACGCCACCCCGGATGCGGCCGACGCGGCCGCTGCTGCCGTCATTGCAAGGAGAGCTTTCTTCACTGTAGTTTCTCTGTGTTCTGTTTGAGGCACGACACCGCACCGGACCCAGGGCAACGATCGCCATGGCGAGCCGTGGCGATCCGGCCCGGCCGGGCAACCCGGCAACGGCGCATCGTCCGCAATGAATTGCGGCCCGGGCATTGTGGCGGGGCAATATGAAAGCTTTGTGACCCATGCTCCGCAGCAGGAAGTGGCGCATCGCACCTGGGTGGGGGTTTTCCCTGTAACCGGCCGGAACGTTTTGGTAGGATGCAGGCTTTTCCGACGACGGTAATGCCAGTGTTCCGTGCCGCCCCGCGCCTGTGCCTCGACCGCTTCGCCTCATGAAGCTGGCTGAGATCAAGACCCGGCTTGCCCCCCTGCTTGCCTCGTTCCAGGCTTCACTGCCTGCCCCCGTTCGCCAAGGCCTGTCTCGACTCGCTGCGCGCGGCGCGCGCGCCGGCCTGACCCGGCCCGGCACGCTGCGCCCCACGCGGCGCGGCCTGCTGGCCGGACTGGCCGCGATCCCGGCGGCACTGCTGCTTTATGTGCTGGTGCTGATCCCGTTCACGCCGGGCATCAGCGATATCCGCAAGGCCAAGTCCGAGCAGCCGGCCCAGGTGCTGTCCGCCGACGGCAAGGAGCTGGCGGTGTTCAAGTGGGCCAACCGCGACTGGGTGCCGCTCAAGCAAATTTCGCCCAACGTGGTGGCGGCGCTGATCTCCACCGAGGACCACCGCTTCTACCAGCACCACGGCCTGGACTGGCGCCGCATCGCCTCGGCCGCGCTGCATACGTTTTCCGGCGACCGCCAGGGCGGGTCCACCATTACCCAGCAGCTGGCGCGCAATCTCTATCCCGACGAGATCGGCCGCGCCCCCACGCTCACGCGCAAGCTCAAGGAAGCGATCACCGCGCTGAAGATCGAGGCGCTCTACACCAAGGACGAGATCCTCGAGACGTATCTCAACACGGTGCCGTTCCTGTACAACGCCTTCGGCATCGAGATGGCGGCGCGCACCTATTTCGACCGCCCCGCCCGCTCGCTCGACGTGCTGCAGAGCGCCACGCTGATCGGCATGCTCAAGGGCAACAGCTACTACAACCCGGTGCTCAACCCCGAGCGCGCGCTGGACCGGCGCAATACCGTGCTCGGGCAGATGGTCAAGCGCGGCAAGCTCGACGCGGCGCGCTACGAGCAGCTGAAGAAGCGCCCGCTGCGCATCGACTTCGAGCGGCAGACCGAGCCGCCCGGCCCAGCGCCGCACTTTGCGCAGCAGCTGCGCAAGTGGCTGATTGGCTGGGCCGACCGCAACGGCTACGACATCTACGCCGATGGCCTGGTGGTCCACACCACCATCGACGCGCGCCTGCAGGCCATGGCCACGCAGGCCGTGGTGCAGCAGGGCAACCGGCTGCAGGCGGTCGCCAACGCCGCGTGGGCGCCGCGCGCGGGCTGGGCCGCCAACAAGCCGCTGGTGCAGGCCTTCGTGCGCGAGACGCCGGAATACCGCGCGGCGGTCGCCGCCGGCGCCGCGCCGGAAGAGGCGCTGCGCCACCTGATGGCCGACAGCGCCTTCCTGCGCGCGCTGCACCAGAACAAGACCCGGATCCAGGCCGGCTTCCTGGCCATCGACCCGCGCAATGGCGAGATCCGCGCCTGGGTCGGCAGCCGCGATTACACCCAGGACGCGTTCGACCACGTGCAGCAGGCGCGCCGCCAGCCGGGCTCGACCTTCAAGCCCTTCGTCTACGGCGCGGCCTTCGAAGAGGGCAAGACGCCCGACGACACGCTGGTGGACCAGCCGGTGGAAATCGAGCTGGCCGGCGGCGAGATCTGGCGCCCCAGCGACGAAGGCCGCCCCACCGGCCGCGCCATGACGCTGCGCGACGGCCTGGTCTATTCGCGCAACACCATCACCGCGCAGCTGATGCAGGAAGTGGGCCCCGCGCGCGTAGCGCGGCTGGCGCGCAGCATGGGCGTGCGCGACAGCCAGCTCGACGTGGTGCCGTCGCTGGCGCTGGGCACCAGCCCGGTCACGCTGAAGGAAATGGTGGCCGCCTACGGCACCATCGCCAATGCCGGCGACTACATCGCGCCGACCATGGTGACGCGCATCGAAGACCGCCAGGGCAATGTGCTGCAGGTGTTCCGCCCCGCGCGCGCCGAGCACGCGCTGCCCGCCGCCGCCACGCAAACCCTGCTGGACGTGATGCGCGACGTAATCGACCGCGGCACCGGCGCCGGCATCCGCTCGCGCTTCGGCATCCGCGCCGACGTCGCCGGCAAGACCGGCACCACCCAGGACAATGCCGACGGCTGGTTCATCCTGATGCATCCGGAACTGGTGGCGGGCGCCTGGGTCGGCTTCAACGACAGCCGCGTCACGCTGCGCAGCGACTACTGGGGCCAGGGCGCGCACAGCGCGCTGCCGATGGTGGGAGACTTCTACCAGCGCGCCCTGCGCGCCCGCATCATCGACAGCCGCGCGCGCTTTGCCGAGCACGAGGAAACGCACCTGTTCGCATCGCTGGGCACGCAGCTGCGTAGCTGGTTCAGCCAGCTGTTCACGCGCGACAAGGCCAGCGAGACCCCGGCACCGCGCCCGGCGCCGCGCCGCCCCGCCTTGCCGGCGCAGGAAGCCGAGAGCGCGCCGCCGGCAGGCGCGGCGTCCGCGGCAGCCGCGGCGGCGGAGGGTGACAACGATGAGTCCAGCCTGGCGCTGGACCGGGGCGAAACGGTGATGGCGGTGCCGCCCCTCGACGCCACCGCGGGGAGCGCGCCAGTTGCGCCGCCCCCGGCCAATGAACCGGCCCCCGCACCGATCCTACCCCCGTCGTCGGCTCCCACACCGGCTCCGACACCGGCTCCGACACCGGCTCCGGCGCCGACGCCAGCGGCACCGATCACGCCGCTCGCACCCACCGTCATCACCCCGGCCGGTCAACGGTAATCGCGGCAGCGAGTGTTCCGTCGGCCTGTGCGCGGTTCACACCAATCCGATATCCCGCCCCGCCACCCCCGGAAACACCTGCGCCAGCCGCTCCGCATCCAGCCCGTACAACCTGCGGAACAGCCCGCCCAGCAGCGCCCGGTATTCGTTGCGCACCGGCCAGTCGCGATCCTGGTTGAGCGTGGCCGCTTCCACCGCGACCTGTTCGCCGGCGATGCGGCCACCGCGCACGCTGCCACCCAGCACCCAGTAGACCGTGCCGTGACCGTGGTCGGTGCCGCGCGTGCCGTTCTCGCGGAAGGTGCGGCCGAACTCGGACAGCACCACCACGGTGGTCTTGCTCCATGCGGGACCCATTTCCGCGGCAAAGGCTGACAAGCCGCGGCCCAGATTGTCGAGCAGCCCGGCCAGCTGGCCCTGCGCGGCGCCCTGGTTGACGTGGGTGTCCCAGCCACCCACGTCGATAAAGCCCAGGTTGAAGCGCTCGCGCATCAGCCCCGCCATGCGCCGGGCCTCGACCTCGAAACCGCGCGCACTGAGCGCGCGGCGGCTGGCGGCCTGCATCTCCTGCTGGCGCGACGCCATCGTGGCCGGGCCGGCGCCGGCCATGCCGCCCATGCTGCCGCTTGGCGCTTCCGCCTGCGCCTGGCGCGCGACGGTCTCGCGCAGCTCGAAGCCCTCGTCGATCAGTGACTCGAAGCGCGTGCCGCGGTACATCTGCGCCAGCAGCCGCACCTGGCGCGCATCGAACGGGGCGCGGCCGCTGCCCTTGAGCGAGACATTGGGCACGTCGCGCGGACCGGACAGCACCAGCGGCAGCCCGTCGGTGAACGCCACCGGGGCGGCCTGGCCGCCCATGGCCTGGGCCAGCCGGTTGAGGAAGCCGCTGCCGCGCAGCGCGGCCACGGCCTGGCGGCTTTCGTCATGGCCGGGCAGGCCGGCCTCGATGCCGTCCTGGGTCTCGAAATGGCTGCGCGACAGGTCGTGCGTGCCGGCGAACGGCACGAAGGCCAGCTGGCCCTGCTGCCACAACGGCAGCAGGGTCGGGGCCAGGGCCGGGTGCAGGGCCCAGTCGCCGATGCCGCGCGCGGCGCTGTCGGCGCCAAAGGCGGCTGCCAGCGCCACCGCTGCATTGGGATCCGCATCGGCACCCGGCGCGGGCGGGCGGCGGATGGCGAGATTGGGCCGCGCCGCATAGTAGAAATCGCTGCCGGCGGGCACCAGCACGCTGGCGGCGTCATAGCCGCCGCGCAGGAATACCAGCAGGAAGCGCGCGTCGGCCTGCGCGGGCAGCGCGTAGACGCGCGAGGCGATGGCGGGCAGCGCCAGCCCGAGGGCGGCGCCACCCATCGTCTTGAGCCATTGTCGGCGTTGCATGGTGCTCTCCGTTCCCTTCAGCGCTGCATCCATTCGGGCGAAGCCAGCAGCAGGGTGTTCCATTCCGCCTGCGACTCGGCCTGGCTCAGCGCGGCGCGCGTGGCCGGGCCAAGGGTGGCTTCGATCGCGTCGTAGTAGAGCTTGTTGCCGATCGTCGGGAAGCGCGCGCCGCGCGGCACGGTGCCATCGCCCGCGAACAAGCCCGCCGGTCCCGAGCCGATCGCGCGCGCGATCTCGAAGCGCCGCACCATCTGCCCCGAACTGGCCCACGCGCTTTCCGCCGACGGGTGGCCGTCGGGCGCCACGTGGCCGTACAGCGGTTCGCCCAGCTGGTTCAGCCAGTTCATCACCGGGCGCAGGTTGGCCACCTGCCGGCCTTCATAGGCCAGCCGCAACGACGACACCACGTAGACCATCGGGTCCTTGAACTTGCGCGGCAACGCGGCCGCCTGCCGGTCCAGCTCGGGCGCGAGCAACATGGTGCGCAGCACCGCGGCGATATCGCCGTCGGTACGCGTGAAGGTCTGCGCCATGCGCTCGACCAGCGCGGGCGGCGGGTTGTCGGCGATGAAGTGGGCCGCCAGCCGGGCACTGACAAAGCGCGCCGTGGCCGGCTCGCGCGCCAGCATCGACACCGCGCGCGCCACTTCGTCGAAGCCGGACGGCTCGATGCGCTGGCCCAGCAGCAGCTTGGCGCCGAAGTCGTGGCGCGCGGGATTGAACTCGAACAGGCCATCGCTGCGGTACAGCCCGGCGCGCGCCGGCGGCAGCCTGGGCGGCGGCGCGCCGCGCAGGTTGACGCCTGCGCCGGTCAGCACGCGCGCCAGTTCCTGCACGTCCCGCTGCGTATAGCGCGAACCGCTGGCGCCGCCAGAGACGCCGAGCGTATGCAGTTCCATCAGTTCGCGCGCGTAGTTCTCGTTGACGCGGTTGGCGCTGCTTTGGGCATTGTCGAGGTAGACCAGCATCGCCGGCGCGGTCACCGTGGCCATCAACAGGTCGCGGAAACGGCCCAGCGCATGGGGGCGGATCGCGCGCTCTTCGTAATCGGCCAGCAGCAGCCCGACCTGGCCCTTGCCCGCATAGACGTTGAAATGGTTCATCCAGAACCACGTCATCTGTTCGCGCAGCTGCGCCGGCGAGTACAGCGCGCGCAGCAGGTGGCGCCGCGCCACATCGGCCACGATCTCGCGGCCCTGCTGGTTGAGCGCCTGGCGGGCCTGCTGCCGGCTGGCGTCGTCCGGCAGGGCATCGATGCGCTGGCGCGCCTCGCGCGCGGTCCGGACCTGCGCGGCGGCGTCGTCGCGCAGGTTGGGCAAGGCGGCGATGGCGGCCGCCAGTTCCGGCGGATCGGCCAGCGGCATCGCCAGCTGCTGCGCGAGAAAGTCCTTGCGGCCCAGCCGGCGCAGCGCGTCCAGCGAGGCCTGGTCGGCGCCGTAGGTGACGGTATTGAGCCAGCGCAGGTCGGCGGCAGCCGTGGCGCCACGGTCGTCGCCGTTGCCGGGCCCCGGCTGCAGCTGGGCACAGCCGGCCACGCACGCGGCCAGCGCCAGCCCCGCGGCCGTGCGCCAGGCGGCCAGGCGCCCAGTGCCGGGCGGTCTCGGATACTGCGCTGGATCCATGTGGTTCACCTCTTCCGGTTCGATCCCCATCCACATGTTACGTGGCAAGCCCCGGCCGGTTGACGTGGCGACGCCACACGAGTGTTACCAATGCTTTCAGCGGGCGATTGCCGGAATTGCCAAGACAGCGGCGCCGCGCCTCGCTAGCCTTGCATTTTTGCCTGCCCTTCCCCGCTCCCGCCGCGGAAACGCCCGCCTGCATGTCGCAACGCTCGTCCACCGTCGCCTGGCTGCCCGCCGTGGCCTTCGTCCTGATCTGGTCCACCGGCTTTATCGTCGGCAAGGCCATCGTGCCGCTGGCCGACACCAGCCTGTTCCTGCTGGGCCGCTTTGCCGTGGCCGCGCTGATGTTCGTGGGCTGGTCGCTGGCCGCGCGCGCGGCCTGGCCGCAGCTGCGCGAGGCCCCGCGACACCTGCTGGCCGGGGCGCTGATGCAGGGCCTCTACCTGTGCGCCGGCTACGGCGCCATCGCCAGGGGCCTGCCGCCGGCGATCATGGCCCTGCTGGGCGCGTTGCAGCCGCTGCTGACCGCGCTGCTTGCCATCCCCCTGCTGAAAGAGCTACCTTCCAGGCGGACCTGGCACGGCCTGGTGCTGGGTGCGCTCGGCGTCGCGCTGGTGGTCGCGCCGGCGCTGCAGGCCGGCCCGCAGGGCGCGGCCGGTGCGCTAGCGCCGGGGATCGTGCTTCTGGGCGTGCTGGCCATTGGCTCCATCACCATGGGAACCCTGTTGCAGAAGACTGCCATCGCCACCTGTGACCTGCGCGCCAGCTCGGCGTGGCAGAACCTGGGCGCCATGCTGGTCGCCGCCGCGATGGTGGCGCTGCAGGCAGCCGGCGCGCCGCTGCACTGGCACGGCGGGCCGGCGCTGTGGGCCGGGCTGGCCTGGGCCGCGCTCGGCCTGTCCGGCGCCGGCACCTGGCTGCTGGTCAGCCTGGTGCGGCGCGGCCAGGCCGCCAATGCCGCCGCGCTGATGTTCCTGGCGCCGCCGCTGGCGGCACTGCAGGCCTGGCTGCTGTTCGGCGAGCGCCTCGGCGCGGTGCAGGCGCTGGGCATGGCGGTGGCAGGGGCCGGCGTCTGGCTGTGCCAGAGCCGTGGCCGGATGCGGCATGCCGAAGCCCGCTGAAGCGCGCGCCGCGCCGCTGGTCGAGCACCGGCGCTACCGGCCGCAGCCGGAGGGCCACCAGCACGGCTACCACCAGCTGCTGTTCGGCCTGGCCGGCGCCTCCGAACTGGAGCTCGACGGCCACCTTTACCGCGTCGACGACCGCACCGGCCTGATCGTGCCGGCCGGCAGCCATCATGACTACATGGGCTACCACGGCAACCTGCAGCTGGTGGCGGACTTCCCCGCGCAATCGGTGGCGCTGCCCGCGCGGCTGATGGCGCGTCCGCGCGCGTTCGCGCTGGACGGCGCCTTTGGCAACCGGGTGCGGGCGCTGGCGGCCGGGCGCACGGCGTTCGCGGCACGCGCGCCGCAGGCAGACTGGCACCTTGCGGCAACCCTGGCCGCGACGCTGGCCGACAGCCTCGGCATGCCCGCCGACCGCGAGGTCTTTCCGCTGATGTCCGTCGACGCCTGCCTGCGCGCCAACCTGGCTGCGCCGCTGCGCGTGCCGGAACTGGCCGCGCATTTCGGCTGGAGCGTGCGGCGCTTCCAGACACTGTTCGCCGAGGCCTTCGGCGATACCCCGCACCGCTACCAGACCCGGCTGCGGCTGGACCGCGCGCTGCAATGGCTGTCGAACGCCCGGCTGTCGCTGGCCGAGATCGCGCTGATGTCAGGCTATCCGGACCAGACCACGTTCACGCGCAGCTTCACGCGGCGCTTCGGGCTGCCGCCGGGGGCATGGCGGGCGGCCACGCGCGGCTGAGACCGGGCGTGCTGACCGCCTTACGCTACCGGTTACCGCGAGACGATATCCTGCCGCATCGGCCCCAGAATCCCCAGCAGCTCCTTCTGCTCGCGCGCCGGCACCTTGAACTTGTCGAGCGATTTCGCCAGGTCGTCCACCAGCGCATCGAACTCGTCATTGCTAATGGCCATGCCGGCATGGGCGGTTTTCATATCGCGGCCCGAATAGGTACAGGGGCCGCCCGAACCCGCGCAGATCTGCTCGACCAGCCGGGTCTTCAGGCGCGGCATATCGGCATTGGCAAACTTTGCCTTGATGCGCGGGTCGGTCGCCAGGTTGCCGACGAAGTCGTCGACCACGGCGGTGATCGCCGGCATGCCGCCAAGCCGGTCGTATAACGACGAAGTTGCGGCAGGCGTGGCACGCTGGGGGGTTGCGCAACCGGCAAGCCCGAGCAGCGCCGTCAGAACAAAGCCGCACAGAACAGCAGAAATACGCATGGCTGCCTCCCTTCCGTTATCCGGTCGCTTGCGGATCGGAGCCAGTTGCGCCGCGGCGCAATTTGCATTGACAACGTGCGAGGATTGCGTGACAGCGCCGGCTTCGGCTGTTTCAGCATAGCAGGTTGGTCCGGCCTTGCTTTCAAGCCGACGGCGGCATGGCGTTTTCGATACCGAACGGCTAGAGTCGGAGACAACCAGACATAAAGGCGGCGATGCCCAGACCCCAGATCCTCACCTATGTCGACGCCGGCGCGTCGGACTGGACCGCATGCCTGATGCGAACCATCGGCCATCAGTTGCCCGCCGGCGCCTATGAAATCCGTGCGGTGATGGCCAGCGAGATCCGGCACGATGCCACGCTGTTCGACGATGCGGTGATGTTCGTCATGCCGGGCGGCGCCGACCTGCCCTATTGCGCCTTGCTCAACGGCGCGCCGAACGCGCGCATCCGCCAGTTTGTCGAACAGGGCGGCGTCTACTTCGGCATCTGTGCGGGCGCCTACTATGCCTGCCGCGAACTGGCCTTCCATGCCGGCACCCGCGGCGCAATCTGCGGCCCGCGCGAACTGCGCCTGGTGGATGCGGTAGCCGTCGGCTCGCTGCCGGAACTGACCGGCGGCAAGCTCTATGACGGCACGCCGCGCACCACGGCCGCGGTGGAACTGCTGACCACGGACAAGCTGACCGAAGTCCCGCAGTCGCTCTACACACATTACCACGGCGGCTGCCGCTTCGACTTCGCCGACACCCCCGCACCCGGGACCGAGGTGCTGGCCGTCTATGCAGGCATCACCAGCACGCCGCCCGCCATCGTCAGCGCGCAGGTCGGCAAGGGCCGCGCGCTGCTGACCGGGGTCCATCTGGAGATTTCGGAGCGGGAGTGCAAGGATGCGTTGCGCGGACACAGCGATATGTCCGAATACCTCCACGTGTGCGACAGGCTGGCGGAAACGGGCGATGCGCGGCTGGCGGTGTTTCGGCAGTTGCTGGCTCAGGGTGGACTGTCGCTTGCCTGATGGGGCGGCACCCTAGCGCGCCACCTTCCCGGCCGCATCCTCGGTAAAGTGATAGAGGTGCGTATTGTCCGCAGGCGTATTGTCCGGGGCCTCGCTGGCGCCCTCGCCGCCCGGACGGAATCCGGTATGACTCCGGAATTTTTCGCTGTCGGCGCGGGCGTCGCGCTCGGCGGCCTGCAGCGCCTCGGCATAGGGCATGGGGTTCTTCGATTTCTCGATTTCCAGCAGCAAGGTCTGTTCGTTGACCCGCACGCTGTATTTGCCAAGGTTGAACAGCAGGTACATCGCCAGCAGGTTGTCATAGTCCTGGTAGGCCCCGGCCTCGCGGCGGAAGTCCAGCGACAGCACCGAAGGGAAGCGGTCGGGCAGGTCCTTGAAGGCGACCTGCTCTTCCTCTTGCGGATCGACATAGGCCGAGCCGCGGTACTTCTTGTACAGCACCACATCCATGCCATAGTTGCGCTGGCCCCATTCCCGGATCAGCTTCATCGCCATCTCGGTCGGGATATTGGCGCTCGCAGCCGCGACCAGGCGCCGTCCTGAAAACAGCGTTGCGCCGGTCACCGCCAGGTCGCGGTAGCCGGCGCCATACTTGAAGGCGGCACCGATGGTCTTGGCGCAGTTCAGGCGCAGGTAGTCGTAGCGGATCGGGCCGTGATGATATTCGGTGTTGCTGCGTTGCTGGTGATAGTCGTCGTTGATGCGGCGGAAATACGCTGCCAGCGCGGCCTTGTCCGCTGCCGGCACGCCGTACACACGCACCCCGATGACCGAGCGCTTGTAGATCTCGCCGAAGTCGAGCCCGAACGATGCGGTCTCCGCGACCGTGGAAACGGTCTTGAACAGATATTCCTGCTTGGGGATGGCGATCATCAGGTCGGTGGTGTAGCGGCCACTCGCGTGCGCGGGGTCCCGGTCCGCGTAGAAATTGGCCGAATACACCACGTCGTCGCCCGCCGCATCGTCACGCAACGCCAGCGCGATATGGCCGGCGGATCCGCCCTTGGAGGTGCCGAAGCTGATCAGCAGTTCCAGGTCATAGGGGTCCTCGCGCAGCCGTGCCGCGATCTGTTCGAGGTTGGCAGGCTCCGGCCCGCCCTTGCCGCCGAACTCGCCGGCCAGGGCCAGCCGCGGCAGGAGCAACGCGATCGCGACGAACCACAGCAGCCGCCTCATTCCCATTATTTCCTCTGGTTCCGGATGCCCCGGGGCATGACCATGACAGGCCGACGATACCATGCTGCCCATCGCCACGGCGCACGCCTGCCCCGGCGATCCGGTACAATGCGCCACTTTCGAGGACGACCTCGCCCGCACCGGGTAAGAATGTCCGGGACGGCCCGGCTCTGGATCAAGGAGCCATCATGGCCTGGATATATCTCGTCATCGCCGGAGTCCTCGAGGTGCTATGGGCGTACGCCATGAAGCTGTCCGAAGGCTTTTCGCGCCCCGGCTACTCGGCCATCACCCTCGTGGCCATGATTGCCAGCTTCGCCCTGCTATCCCTGTCAATGAAGAGCCTGCCGCTCGGCACGGCCTATACCATCTGGACCGGCATCGGCGCCGTGGGAGCGTTCCTGGTGGGGCTGTTGGTGCTGGGCGAACCCGCCAGTGCCGGCAGAATCGTGGCCGCCGTACTGATCGTCGGCGGGCTCGTCATGATGAAGGCGAGTTCCTGAACCGCAGCGGTCCGGTCACGCTCAGAACGCCTTGCTCAGTTCCAGTCCGCCATAGAAGGAACGCGGCTCGCCCGCGGTCTTCCTGGCGCCGCCAAAGAATCCCAGGTTCACGCCCTTGCCGATGGCAATGCCGGTCACGACCAGGCCACCTTGCGTGGCATGGTAGAACGGGTCGCCGTGCTTGATGAATTCCACGCCCGCCCAGGCCTCGCCGAAGACCTTGTAGAGCAGGCGCCCGCGCGCCCAGTAGGCCTTGGGCCCGAAGTTGTAGCTGGCAATGCCGTTGATTGCCCAGTTCCGGGCGAACTCCTGTTGGCCCAGCACGGTCAGCGCAAGGCCCCACTCGCCGCCGTCAGAGCGGTTGTCCGCCCCCTCCGGCGACACGCGGTTATAGCGGTAGCGGGCGCCTGCCGAGAACTCGGCCCAGCCCGTCGACCAGCCCTTCTGCACGCCGAGCGCGGCCTCGGCCGCCTGTCCGTTCACCGTCACGGTGGTGCCGTTCGTACCGTACTTGTAGTGGTAGTCGCTGATCACGAACTTCTGCACCAGCAACGGCACCGGCAGCAGCTTTCCGCTGATGCCGACGTATTCGCTGCGCTCACCGCCGCCGGCCAGGCTGGCGCCGCCGAACACGAAGGGATCGGCCGCCGCCGGCCGCGAGGCCAGTAGCGCCAGCCCGCCGAAGAGTGTCATCGCTGCCAGCCGCCGGCACGCTGCGCCATGGCCTCCGTACGCCATCATCAATATCTTCCCGGGTTAAGCCGCGCTATGCGGTGCAATGTTGTACAGGTGGAAATCACCGGTCGGCGTGGTGACCCGGCCAGTGGGGGTGAGCCGGATCGCCTGTTCCTCCACCGCGTCCGCCGGCGCCGCCATGGTCTGGCGCAGGGTTGCGCCGGCGTTGAGGTCCAGTTCGATGCTGCTGAACAGCAGCGGCGCCGCGCCGTCGATGGTGGCAATGGCCACCGGCAGCATGCCGACGCGCAACGGCTGCATCAACAGCGCGGCGGCCCAGCTATATGCCGCGGACGGACGCCCCCCGTCACGCCCGAGGATCTCGGCAAGACGTGTCAGAGGCGGCGTCTCGGTCTCGCGCAGGGTTCCCATCTCGAGCTGGAGCCGGCTGCCGAACAGGAAGGTTTCCAATGCCCCGGTGTTGCCTTGCGCGCTCCAGTTGAAACGCAATCCGACCGACATGCCGTAGGCCGCGCCGGGCCGCGACGCCTTGACGAAGGTGGCGATGGCGGTGTCGTGGACGACGAGGTTGGGCAGATGCACCGCCACCTCGACCACGTCGCCCAGCGCCAGGCCCGGCATCGCTTCGCCCAGGTAGAGCGCGCCGTTCGGTGACAGGTCCGCGGTCAGTCCCAGACAGGTCTTGCCAGCGACGGTCAGGGTAGCCGGAACGCGCAGCGGAAAGCGGTATTCGGCGCGGCGGTTGCGCGAGTGCTTGTATGCGTATGCGCCCACCGCGATGGCCGAGCCCAGCGACATCAGCGTCCAGAACAGCGTCACCAGGCCGGCACCGAGCGGGATCCCGCCCGTGTAGATGCGGTACAGGCCTACCGGTATGCTCGCGGCGGCCACGGCACAGAGCACCAGCAGCGGCGACAGCCATAGCCACATCTTGCCGGTCTGAGACATCTGCTTGTCGGTCACGACAAACGGGATATTCTTGCGGAACAGCCCGACACTGGTCGACATGAACGCAAAGAAGCGCGCCATGGCGTACTGCTCGCTCAGGAACAGCGAGTTGTAGCCGCGCCCGAGTTCCAGGTGGACCAGGATCGCAAGCAGGTAATACAGGCAGAACAGCAGCAGGAAATTGTTCAGCGGCGAGATGATCGGCAGCACGCCGGTCAGGAACACCGCCGGCGGCGTCAGGAAAAAGATCAGCTTCTGCCAGCCTTCGAAGAAGAACAGTGCCGAGGCCAGGTAGTTCAGGCGCTGCCCGAATGTGAGCCCGCGGCTGAACAGGATGTTCTCGCGGCGGAATACCTGCATCGCCCCCATGCCCCAGCGCATGCGTTGCTTCAGGTAGGTATCGATGCTATGCGGCGCCAGGCCGAACGCCAGCGACTCGGCGTGGTACACGGACAGGTAGCCGAGCTTGTGCATGCGGATCGCGGTGTGCACGTCCTCGGTCACGGTTTCCGTGGCAAAGCCGCCGATCCGCGTCACCGCGGCGCGCCGGATCACGGCACAGCTGCCGCAGAAGAACGCGGCGTTGAGCGCATCCTTGCCGCGCTGGATCACCTTGAAGAACAGCGCCTGCTCATCCCACACCCGCTTCTTGCCCAGGCGGTGATTGAAGGAATCGATATTGAAGAAGTCCTGCGGCGTCTGCACGAAGGCGACCCGCTCGTCGCGGAAATAGCCCAGGGTCTTGACCAGGAAATCCTTGCGCGGCGCGTGGTCGGCATCGAAGATCGCAATCAGTTCGCCGCTGCTGTGCTTGAGCGCATGATTCAGGTTGCCGGCCTTGGCGTGGGCATTGTCGCTGCGCGCGAGATAGCGGCAACCCAGTTCCTGCGCCAGCGCGCGCATCGATTCGCGGCGGCCGTCGTCCAGCAGCCAGGTGACATGCGGATAATCCATGCGCATCACCGCCAGCAGCGTACGGCGGATCAGTTCGACCGACTCGTTATAAGTCGGAACGTAGACGTCGACGCTCAGGCCGGGTTCGGGCGGCGGTGCCTCCCGCACCGAAAGCCGGTACGTCATCAGCACGAACAACAGGCCGCTGATATAGCCGTAGACTTCCGCCGCATAGAGCGGGAAGGAAAACAGCGGCGCATCGAGATTGATCGTATCGACGCGCCAGGCCAGGTACGCCAGTCCCACCAGCACGTACACGACCACGAGCCACCTGATGGCCCGACCGGGCAATTCTGTTGTCATGCTCTCGTTCCGCTCAGGCGTTATTTTTCTTGGTCAGCACAACCATTGGACAAGAACGCAAGAGGTCAAAGGCGTTGACCGATACAGAGGACATTGGTGAAATTCCCCGCCATCGGGGGGGAATCCCTTCCGGATGCCCGATCGAGGCCGTCGTGCGGATGCGTCGATGCGCCCGACGGCGCAAGGCCGCCCCACCGTCCGGTTACAGCATATAAGGATTTGGCGCATTCCGTAAGTCGTGCGTCGGCACAAAACAGGGGATGCCATCCGAGCTGCCCCCCGCTGGAGCGCGCGGATATAAACAGCGCTAAATTCAGAATTCAGGATCTGCGCATCGCGTGCGCTCGCGCCGAGACCACGTGAGGCGTGGCCATGTGGTGGTGCTGGCCGCCGCGAGCGGTCGCCGGGCCGGCTCGATGCAAATCCCGGCGCGCCGAGCAGGCGCCCGCCGACAGCACGGCTCAGGCGCCGGCCATCGTTTCCGCGCTGACTTCCCAGCCCGCATCGATGCCGCCGGGAAGCATCTGGCCGCGATCCTCGCCCACCTCCGTGTCGATCAGGCGGTTCAGCTTTTCGTTCATGGCGAGAACCAGTTCGCGATGCTGCGCGCCGGTGGCAAGATTCACCATCTCGAACGGATCCGCCTTCAGGTCGTACAGTTCCAGGTCATTGAAGCGGACGAGTTCTTCCAGCGTGGTCGGACGGTTGTGCTGCTTGGGCGAAAAGTATCGCGCGAAGTTGTATCGGCCATCATAAACGGCGCGCACGGCACCGCGCTTCATCAGGTCGGGCCGGATACCCGCGCTCCTGATCTGGTCCGGCTTGCCGCCCTGCTGCACGAAGGCCGCAGCCTTGTGCAGGAAATCGCCATCCAGGTAGGCGAGCATGTTGTAGCAGAACAGGGCGCCATCGCGGACGGCGCTGACGCCTGCTGACCCGGGCGCTGCCAGCAGGCCGGACAAGTCCTTGCCCTGCAGCCCGCTCGCCAGGGTGCCGCGCTGGCCTGCCGACACACCGGTCATGGCGAGCAACGTCGTTGCAATATCGAGGTGGGAGGTAACCGCCCGGCATGTTCCGCCGCCGCGATAGCGCGGATGCGCGATGATCAGCGGCACATTGTTTTGTTCGCGGTACGAGACCGCGCCCTTGGCATGCAGTTGATGGGCGCCGTCCATGTCGCCGTGATCGGACGTCAGGACCACGATGGTTTTCTCCGTCAGGCCGGCCGCATCCAGTTCTTGGAGCACGGCCGCGATATTGCGGTCGACGTCCCGCATGCAGTTCAGGTAGTAGTTGTGCCGCCGACGCCAGCGCCCGACCTCGTTCGGGATCTCGCCGACCAGGGCGTCATGCGAGCGCAGGAAGTCCCGATGCGCCCGGGGGCGTCCCGGCTCATCCAGCGCCTGGGCGTGGCTGGCCGGCAGGGAGAACTTCCATTGCCTGGCATAGAGCGGATCCAGCGGGTCGCGTGCGACGTGGGTAATGCCGCGGCGAGACTGCACCGGATCGCCAGGCGGGTCGGTGTCGTAGAACATGACGTCGTGCGGATTCACGAGGTTGACCGCCAGAAACCATGGCTTGCCTTGAGCGCTCAGGTCGCGCCCCTGGCTGCGCAGCCAGCTGGTGCTCATGGCCGCGATCACGCCGTCGTGCGCGTATCCGCCGCGGGTGTGGGCAATGATGTCGCCAATGCCGACGTAATCCGAAAAGCCATAGGCCTCCATCTCGGCGGTGAAGATCCTGGTCGGGGTGCCGAGCTTGTTGACGGTCTCGAACTCCTTGGTCAGGTGCCATTTCCCCTTGTACGCCGTGTAATACCCGGCCTGTCGCAAGCGGTGGCCCAGCGTCGGGATGTCCGTCGACATACTGCCGATCCACGGAAAGTTCGTGTTGTCGAACATGCGCGTCTGCTGGATATGCTGGCCGGTGTAGAGCACCGAGCGGGACGGCGTGCACACGCAGGAATTGATACGGTGGTTCACGAACGTGGTACCCCGCTGCATCAGTCGCTGGTGCGCGGGCAACTCAAAGCCGGCAGGCAGTTCCCCGGGCCCAAAGAAACGCTCCTGGTCGACGAGGATCAGCAGGATATTGTAGGCGCCGGTGCCTGCGCCTGCCTGTCCTGGCGTTTGCGGCGATGCGCCGGGCGCGGCCGCCGCGAATGACGGGCTGTTACCAGTCCCGACGCCCAGCGCCAGGGCACCGGAACCTGCAACGCGGAGGAAATCGCGCCGGCTCAGTGGATTGCCCGGCTGTGCCTCGTTCATTTGTGCACCTGTTCCATTAGGGTGGCGCTCGCATCGGCCGTGAGGCGGAAGGGCGGCACCGCTGCGTCCGAGATGCACCCAGTCTATCAAGCGCGCCGTGGCTTCTCGCCGCTGCCAACGCCATAGTGTTGGCTACCGCACGCATGCAGGTACGCCGGACGTGACGCTGCGCCAGGGGCCCACGCACCGGCCCTGCCGCGGCCATACACCGCCGACGCTTGCGGGCCGGGCTCTGCACCGCGCGGCCTCCGGGGGTAGAATCTGCGCCTCGCACCGATGAAGGCCGCCCGGTCCGCATGCCGGCCGGATGACGGGCCTTCTGCCGTTTCGGAGGACCCCGTGCTGCGCGCGTTCGAACGTCTGCTTGATCCCTTCCCGCCCGACGAGGCACCGCCGCCGCCCAAAGGCCTGGCGGCCTTCCTGTGGGCCTGCACCCGCGGCACCCGCCGCTACTTCGTCGCGCTGGCGCTGCTGAGTGCCGGCGTGTCGATCTACGAAGCGTGGCTGTTCAGCTTCCTCGGGCAAGTGGTGGATCTGCTGGCGGCGTGGCAAGGGAACCGGGACGCTTCGGCACAGGAGCAGCGCGTGCTGTGGGGAATCGGCATCGTGCTGGTGACCAGCATCGGCCTGGTGGCGCTGCGCACCATGGTGCAGCACCAGGTGCTGGCGATCAACCTGCCGTTGCGGCTGCGCTGGGATTTCCATCGGCTGATGCTCAGGCAGAGCCTGTCGTTTTTCTCCGATGAATTCGCCGGGCGCGTCACCACCAAGGTCATGCAGACCGCGCTGGCGGTGCGCGAGGTGCTGTTCACCTTTATCGAGATCGTGCTCGCCATTGGCGTGTACTTCATCACCATCATCGCGCTGGCGGGCGGCTTCGATTTCCGGCTGATGCTGCCCTTCATCGGCTGGATCGTGCTGTTCGGCCTGGCCATGCTGTATTTCGTGCCGCGACTGGGCAAGGTCGGGCAGGAGCAGGCCCATGCCCGCTCGTCGATGACCGGACGCGTCACCGACGCCTACACCAACATCACCACCGTCAAGCTGTTTTCGCACACCCGGCGCGAGGCGCATTTCGCGCGCGCGGCGATGGAGGATTTCAAGGACACGGGGTTCCGGCAGATGCGCCTCGTCAGCCAGTTCGAGATCGTCAACCAGGCCCTGGTGGTGGCGCTGATCCTGGCGGCGGGCGGCTATGCGCTGTGGCTGTGGCATGGGGCCGAGATCGGCACCGGCGCGGTGGCGGCGGTGACCGCCATGGCGCTGCGCATCAACGGCATGTCGCACTGGATCATGTGGCAGATGGCCTCGTTGTTCGAGAACATCGGCACGGTGCAGGACGGCATTGCCACGCTGACGCACGTGGCCAAGGTGCAGGACGCGCCGGGCGCGCCGGCGCTGCAGATCCGGCGCGGCGAAGTGGAATTCGACCAGGTCCGCTTCAACTACAACGGCGAGCGCCAGGTGCTCGACGGCCTCAGCCTGACCGTGCGTCCCGGCGAGAAGATCGGGCTGGTGGGCCGCTCCGGCGCGGGCAAGTCCACGCTGATCAACCTGCTGCTGCGCTTCTACGACGTGGACAGCGGCCGCATCCGCATCGACGGGCAGGACATCGCCAGGGTAACGCAGGACAGCCTGCGCGGCGCCATCGGCATGGTCACGCAGGACACCTCGCTGCTGCATCGCTCGATCCGCGACAACATCGCCTATGGCCGCCCCAACGCCACCGATGCGGAGATCCGCGACGCCGCCGTGCACGCCCAGGCCGATGACTTCATCCGCCAGCTGAGCGACCAGCATGGCCATACCGGCTACGACACGCTGGTCGGCGAACGCGGGGTGAAGCTTTCCGGCGGCCAGCGCCAGCGCATCGCGATCGCCCGCGTGATGCTCAAGAACGCCCCCATCCTGCTGCTGGACGAAGCCACCAGCGCGCTCGACTCGGAAGTCGAGGCCGCGATCCAGGAAAGCCTCGACGAAATGATGGAGGGCAAGACCGTGATCGCGATCGCCCACCGCCTTTCCACCATCGCCGCGATGGACCGCCTGATCGTGATGGACCAGGGCCGCATCGTCGAGCAGGGCACGCACGCCGAACTGCTGGCGAAGAACGGCACCTATGCGCGGCTGTGGCGGCACCAGAGCGGCGGCTTCCTGGGCGAAGAGCAGGACGAGGTGACGGATTCGGTGGCGTAGCGCGGCGGGCGCTCGGCAGGCATGCAGACCGGCTAGGCGGCCATGGCGCGGCGTTCGTCTTCATCGAGCACGGGCCCGTCGAGCGTGACGCGCGAGTGATCGGTGCGGAATTTCCGGATGATCGGCTTCAGTTCTTCCTTGACGTGCGCTTCGCTGTATCCGTTGAACAGGTGCCCGAGCAGGCCGCGGCGCAGGTCGGACGTGCCCATGATGTAGTCGGCGATGGGGAAGGTGAGGTTCATGTTGTACTTCATCATGATGCCCATGTTGTGATGCGCGGTGTGGTGGCGCCGGATCGTGTTGATGAAGGGCATGTTGCGAACGAACCAGTTGTCGTGGACGTGGCAGCAATAGTGGAAGGTCTCGTAGATCAGGTACTGCGCCACCATCGTGATGAAGACGAAGTAGCCGGCGTTGGCGTTGAAGATCAGCGATGCCAGGTAGCCCAGGCCGCCGCCGCCCACGCCGAGCGTTGCCAGCACCCGCCACGGGAAGAACACGATGCGGAATTCGCGCGTGGTATCGATGGTGGGTTCCTGGTCGGTGAAGTACTGGTGGTGCTGGCGCGTGTGGCGCTCGTAGATGGCGCGCAGCGCAAAGACGTCGATGCGGCGGTGCATGACATAGCTGTGCAGGAACCACTCGACAAAGTTGCCCGCCAGGAATACCGGCAGGATCAGCGCCCACTCCCAGGTCACGCCCTGCAGCCGCTGAATGGCCCACCACATCGCGCCGGTGCCGACGCCGTAGATCACGGCGATATGCAGCAGGCCGTTGTAGAGCGGGCTGATATCGGCCTTGTATTGTTCCCTGAACTTGCGTTGGCGTTCCGTCATCATGATTGCAACTCCATATCACTGCGCCGCACTAACATATTAGTTGGATATAAAAATGCGGCAGCCCAAAAAATGCCCCTGTTGGCCAGGGGCGCCAATGCAGGCGCGGCCGACGCCGCGCGGCGAACCGTTAATGCGAGACTTCCTCCAGCGCCTTGCCGCGGGTTTCGACACCCAGCAGCAGGACCGCCGCCGCCGCCACCGCGAAGGACAAGGCGCCAAGCGTGAAGACACCGCCCTGCCCCGCCACCGGCAACAACACCCCGACCAGGTAGGGTCCGGCCAGCGAGCCGATGCGGCCGATCGACGAAGCAAAGCCGGAGCCGGTGGCGCGCGAGCGCGTCGGGTACAGCTCCGGCGTATAGGCATAGAGCACCGACCACATGCCGAACAGGAAGAACTGCATGCACAAGCCCGCGGCGATCAACTGCTCCACCGGCAGCCGGTGCACGGCCGCCTGGCCATAGGCATACGCGGCCACGGCGCTGCCGATCAGCATGAGCGCGCAGGTCGGCTTGCGGCCCCACTTCTCCAGCAGCCATGCCGAGAAGATGAACCCCGGAATGCCGGCCAGCGAGATATAGACCGTGTAGAGCACCGACTTGGTCACGGCATAGCCGGCCTGCTGCAGCAGCGCGCCGAGCCACGTGGTCAGGCCGTAGTAGCCCAGCAGCGCAAAGAACCAGACCGACCACAGCATGACGGTGCGGCGCGCATAGGGTCCGCTCCACAGCTCCATGAAGCGCGCCTTGCGGCTCGGCGCCTGCGTGGCGCCGAAGGTCGCGGACACCGCCGGCAGCGGACGGCCGCAGGCGCGCTCCACGCGCCGCTCGATGCCGGCCATTACCGTATCGGCCTCGGCCTTGCGGCCGATGTCCTCGAGCCAGCGCGGCGACTCCGGCACCATGCGGCGTACCACGAACACGAACACGGCCGGCACCGCCAGCGCGATAAAGATACCGCGCCAGCCAATCACGGGAAGCAGCAGGTAGGTCAGCGCCCCGGCCGCGATAAAGCCGATCGGCCAGAAGCCCTCCAGGATCGCGACATACTTGCCGCGGCTTTTGGCGGGCACGATCTCCGACACCATCGACAGGCCGATCGGAAACTCCATGCCCATACCGAACCCGAGCAGCACGCGATAGATCATCAGCGAGGTCACGCTGTCCGCCAGCCCGCACATCAGGCTGCCCACGCCCCAGAAGATCATGCTGACCTGGAACACCGGCTTGCGGCCGAAGCGGTCCGCCAGCAGGCCGGCGATGGCCGCGCCCAGGAACATGCCGAGGAAGCTGGAACTGGCCAGCAGGCCGGCCTGCGCCGCGCTCAGGCCGAACTCGGCCTTGATCGAGCCCAGCACGAAGGTCATCAGGCCCAGATCCATCGAATCGAAAAACCACGCCGTGGCGATGATGCCGAACAGCGAGCGCTGGTAGCCGGTCATCGGCAATCGTTCCAGCCGCGCCGCGATGCCGGCCTCCAGCTTGAGGGCGCCTGCAGACATGTCCATGGTTGTCTCCTGTGTCAATGAGACGCGCTCTGGGGCGGCGCGCTTTCTAATATATTAGTTGCACATTTCTGATGTGCAAGTAATGGTTTACCGCCAGGGCCGGGCCGCCGCGGGCGGGGAACCAGCCGGGAAAGCGTCGGATAAATCCCCTGTCTGTGCCCTACGCAACGCGGTGCCGCTGCGCCGGGACCGGGGTGTCAGCGGACAGCGTGCCCGTCCACGCATTGCGCACAATGGCGGCGTAGCGCGCGGGCACGTCCGGCACCGGGAAGGCCTTGGCCAGGCGCGTGACACCCAGGGCATCGCGCACCAGTGCATCGATGTCGCCCTGCCCGATGCCGCAAGCCTGGAGCGTGGTCGGCAGGCCGAGGGCCGCGACCAGTTCGCGCACCACGAGCGGCACGCGTGCCACCGCGATATCGGGATCGCCTTCGGCGATGTCCAGAAGGCGGGCAATGGCCAGCAATTCCTCGCGGCGCCTGTCGGCCAGCGCATCGAGCACATACGGCAGCATCACCGCGTTGGTGGTGCCGTGCGAGCGGTGCGTCAGGCCCGCGACCGCGTAGGCAATGCCATGCACGGCGTTAAGGCCGGCGCTTCCGTATGACAGCGCCGCATAGATGCTGGCGTAGCTCATGCCGATGCGCGCTTCGCGGTCAGCGCCGTCCTGGTAGCTGCGCAACAGGTAGCAGCCGCACAGGCGGATCGACTCGCGCGCGAACAGCATCGTCAGCGCATTGCGGCCGCTGTAGCCAGGGTCCGCTTCGCCGCCGCGGTCAAAGCTGGCGGAATCGAGCGTCAGGTAGGACTCGATCGCATGGGTCAGCGCATCGATGCCGGCATCCGCGGTGACCCGCGGCGGACAGGTGTAGGTGAATTCGGGATCGACCAGCGCCACCGCCGGGCGCAGCCGGTTGTCCATGACCGCCACCTTGGTCGCGTTGTCCGGATCGACCAGGATCGCCCCCGGGGTCGCCTCCGAGCCCGTGCCGGCCGTGGTGGGCATGGCGACCAGCGGCAGGATGGGGGTGCCGCCATCGATGCTGCCGATGAACGCGCGCACCGGCTTGCCGCCGGGCAGGGTCAGGCACAGCGCCTTGGCCAGGTCGATATTGCTGCCGCCGCCCAGCGCGATGACATGGTCGACCGGCACGCCGCCGAGCCGTTGCCGCACCGCCGCCGTGGCCGCGTCGCACAGCGCGGTGGTCGGATCGGGCATGCCGCCGTCATAGACCAGCAACTCGACCTCATGCGCGCGGGCGCCGGCGACGAGTTCATTCACCCACGGCGTGGCGCCGGTAAAGTAAGTGTCCGTCACCACCAGCCCCCGGCGATAGCCGAGCCGGCGCAGCAGCGCGGGCAGTTGCGCGCGGCATCCGGCGCCCATGACCAGCCGCGCCGGGGCGCAGAAATATACGAGGTCTTCCACTCTCATGCTGTCTCCTGTGGGGTAAGTTGGGCTGACGGGCAACGGCCGGGATGGCCGGGACCGCGCCGCTATGCCAATGGCGCGGACCAGCGCGCGCGCAGGTGGCACGCGATCTCGGGAGTGCGTTGCGTCAGCACGCCATGGCCCGCGCCCGGGAGCACGATCAGTTCGGCATCCGCAATGCCGTGGGCCAGCCTCTCGCCGTGCGCAAGCGGGCAATCCTCGTCTGCGCTGCCATGGATCACGAGCGTCCGGCAACGCACCTGTGCCAGCGCGCCGCGCTGGTCGGTGCGGCGGATCGACTCCCATGTCCACGCCACCGTGCGATGGTCCGCTGCCTCGCGCAGCCCCAGCCGCCGTTCGCGGCTGGCAATGGCTTCCAGCAATGCCCCCGGTGCCGCGGGCTCGAACCATCGCACCGCGTTCAGCTGCGGCGTGCCGGAAACCAGCAGCAATTCCGCGGGCACCGGCTGTCCCGGATGCTTGTGCGCACCGGCAAGATAATTCAGCGCCACGGAAACGCCCATGCTCCATCCGGCCAGCACGAACGGGCCGCGCACGTAGCTGCGGAGCGTGCGGCGCAGCACTTCGGCGCCGGCATCGAGCGAGCAAGCCCGCGCATCGGCCGGTGGCATCGCCTGGCCGCGTCCGGGCAGGTTGGGCAGGACGAAGGTGCAGCGGTCGGCCAGCTGCCGCGCCAACGGCATCCACGCGCTGCGCGTGCCTTGTATGCCATGCATCGCAACCACCGTCACCGGGCCCTGCCCTGCGACCAGTACGTCATCTTCCGCCACGACGCCTCTCCGAACACATCTAATATATTAGTAGGATAGTAGCAGAAAACACCGCGTGCGCAAGACTCGTTGATGCTGTGTACAAAAGCTGCGTATGGCTCATATACAATGGGTTTTCCGTGCTTCCAGACTTTTGGCCATGAACGCAAGAACCCCTACCCGTGCGCGCGCCGCGGCCGCACCAGAGCCCGAAGAGGCCGCCGGCCAGCGCGGCAAGCTGACCGACCTGGCCTATGAGCAGATCGAGGAAGCCATCGTGACGCTGCAACTCGCGCCGGGCAGCTCGGTATCCGAGCTGCAGCTGAGCGAAATGACGGGCATCGGGCGCACGCCCATTCGCGAAGCCATCCAGCGGCTGGCGCGCGAGCACCTGATCATGGTGCTGCCGCAGCGCGGCTTGCTGATCGCGCCGATCGACGTCGGCAGGCAGCTGCGCCTGCTCGAGACCCGCCGCGAGGTGGAACGCCTGATCTGCCGCAGCGCCGCCCGACGCGCGACGGCCGAGCAGCGCGATCATTTCAAGCGGCTGGCAAAGGAGTTCGAACAGTCCTCCCGCAACGGCGACGATGTCGCCTTCGTCCGCGCCGATCGTGAATTCAACGAACTTTGCCTGGTGGCGGCGCGCAATGAATTCGCCGAGGGCGCGATGCGGCTGATGCACGGCCTGTCGCGCCGGTTCTGGTACCTGCACTACAAGGAAGCCGCCGACCTGCCCACCATGTCGAAGCTGCACGCCGCCGTCGCGTCAGCGATTGCGCGCGGCGAGGTCGACGGCGCCGGCGCCGCGCTCGACGCGCTGCTGGACAATATCGAGGAGTTCACGCGGGCCACGGTCCTGGGCGACTATCGCTAGTTGCAGGGGTGAACGGGCAACGGCTGGCATCCTCGCCTCAAGCGCGGCGCACCGCTCGCTCCATGCCACGTGGAGCTTTCGCACGGCGCGCGCAAGCCGCGTGCGCGCAAGCCAGATCCGCCCGGACTTCAGGTCACAGCGACTTCAGGTACTCCGCCAGGTCGGCGATGTCCTGGCTGCTCAGCCCCAGTCCCCGCTTTGTGTTGTAGGTCGTCACGACCTCCGGCAACGTCGCCGCGGAGCCGTCATGGAAATACGGAGGGTGTTGCCATACCCCCTTCAGCGGCGTGGTCCGGTATTGCCTGGTCGCGGAACGCGCGGCGTAGCTGGGGTTCTCGGGTTCCGCCATCGAGTCGCCGGGTGGGTGGAGAAGCGAGTTGGCGTCGGTAAATGCCGGGCCACTATGGCACGTGGCGCATCGGCCCGCGCCTTCGAAGATGGCTTTGCCCCGCAGTGCCGCCGCGGGGTCGAAACTGCCTGCCGGTGGCGGCGGAGCGCCCAGGGATAGCTGATACGCTTGCAGGGCCGGAAGCTTGCTGGTGACAAGATCCACCGAGCCATTGGTGATGGCGATATTCAGGCGAGGCTCGGATACGGAGCCAAGGCCACCCATCTGGGACACGGCGACATACCGATTCCAGTACATGATGTCTTCGCCATCGCCGGTAAAGGTGATGCGATGAATGCCAGCCAGCCCGAAGGCGGGCGGTATCACGACCGGCTTGCCGAGGCCGTCGATATTGTGGCGGGGGTCGTACTTGCCTGCCCCCCAGGCGTTGAGGACCTTTTTCATGGCCTCGTCAATGGCCGGTGACAGCGCGATGATGGCGCCGGGATCGAGATCCCGGTTGGGCCATCCGTCCAGCCGCTTGCCGATGCCCGGCGCGAACGAGTTGTCCACGGTCGAATGACAGAGCGCGCAGGTAATGCCGACGCGGGTGAGCCTGTCTGCCCCATTGACGGTCTCGACGGTTCCCTTGATGCCGACGACCGCGTTCAGTTTCAGCAGCGCCACCGTCGTGGCCGGGCTCTTGAGGTCGATCGTGCCATTGCGGATTCCATTCGCGATCGCCTCGGGCAAGGCCTCGGCATCCACCTTGAGGCCGACCGAGAATGCGGTCAAGGGATCCACCACGCTGGCGATGACCTCGTGCATCCTCAGGGTATCGGTCCACTTCGCTTCGTCGCCGAAGGTATCGAAGCGAAATATCTGCTTGCCCTGCTCGACCAGGGCCTTCTGCGCCGCTTCCGTGCTGGCCGCATCCGTTCCCACCCCTGCAGAACCGCCGCCGCATGCCGTGGCGGCTCCCACCGCGACCGCCGTGACGAGTGCATTGGCGAGCCTCCGTCGGCGCATGCGCTGCAGCGCAGGCTGCCGCAGCGGTACCTGCTGCACTTCCGTGCCAGGGGGCAGTGCGAAGGATTGCCTTTTCATGATCGAGGTCCTTGCCAGGATGAGATGCAGCAACTGAAATGAAGCAACCGACATGTCCGCGACGGCAGTCGCTCGAGCTTTGTCCGTTCCCTATGCAGTTAGACGTTGGCAGCCGCTGGCAGGTGACACGAGGCCGAAGCCACATAGCGATGGGTCATGGCTCGTTGCGTTTGCCTAGGATTGCTCAGGCGTGGTTCGGCACCCGGCGAGGGACGGCAGCCGGATATGCGCCCCGGTCGACTGTCACCTTTTCGCTGCTGTGCCGTCCAATGGTCAGGAACTCTGCAATATGGACAAGAACCGGGATCTCGGGCCGCCCATGAGGTCTGGCGCCGATGCCAGCACCGATGCCGAACTGGTTGCCAGCGCCCGCGCCGGCGCCGCGTCCGCCTTCGAGGTCATCATGCGGCGTCACAACCGCCTGTTGTTCCGCACCGCCCGTGGCGTGGTCTCGGATGATGCCGAAGCCCAGGATGTCGTGCAGGAAACCTACCTGCGCGCCTTCACCAGCCTCGATTCGTTTCGCAGCGAGGCCGCGCTGAGCACCTGGCTGGCGCGCATTGCCATCAATGTCGCGCTGACAGCGCAGCGCAAGCGACGCCGGCTGGTCCAGATGGAAGTCCGGGGGGAAGACGAAATATTCCCTGGCGAACCTTTGCCGGAGGCCATGATGCCGTTGCGCGCCGCTGACGACGAATCACCGGAAGCCATGGCTGAACGCGGTCAGGTGCGGGAGTTGCTGCAGGCTGCGGTCGAAAACTTGCCGCCGATCTACCGCTGCGTGTTCATCCTGCGGGCCGTCGAAGACCTGAGCGTGGACGAAACGGCTTATTGCCTCGGCGTAAGCGGTGACGTGGTCAAGACCCGCTTCCTGCGCGCCCGCATCCTGCTGCGCAAATCCCTGGCCGAAGCGGCAAAGCCCTATCTGCGCAGCACCTTCAGCTTTGCCGGTGCACGCTGCGACGCGGTGGTCAATCACGTGTTCGCGGCCCTGGGCGCGCGCGGGCTGGTCCGCTCGCCATGACGCCGCTCTCCCTGAGCCTCTGCTCCGGATAGCCGGGCGGCCATCGCCTATCGTGAACATATCCCTGGCGCATTGCCGCCGGGATTCGCCTTCACCCCGCTGATGACCTGCAACCTCTGCGACACCACCGCTGCGGCGCAGGTCCGCGCCGGGTTCGACGCCGGTGCCTTTGCCGCCGCTCGACCACATTGCGGCCGTGCTGCCGGTCAACCCTAATCGGATCGCATCACCATGACCCATACCTATCGCACCGAAACCGACCTGCTTGGCGAACGCCAGGTACCGGCCGACGCCTACTACGGCATCCACACGCTGCGGGCCTGGGAGAACTTCCAGATCAGCGGCACGCCCATCTCCTCTTGGCCGGAGCTGATCATTGCGCTCGCCTCGGTCAAGCAGGCCGCGGCCGAGGCCAATGCCGAACTTGGCCTGCTGCCCGCGAACCTGCGCGACGCCATCCTGGCCGCCTGCCACGACGTGCGCGAGGGCATGCTGCACGACCAGTTCGTTGTCGACACGATCCAGGGCGGGGCCGGCACATCGACGAACATGAACGCCAACGAGGTCATCTGCAACCGGGCGCTCGAACACCTGGGGCACAGCAAGGGCGAATACCGCTTCCTGCACCCCAACGAGCACGTCAACATGGCGCAGAGCACCAATGACGTCTATCCGACGGCATTGCGCATTGCCACGTACCTTGCCATCGAGCACCTGCTCGAAGCGATGGAAGTCTTGCGCGCGGCGTTCGAACGCAAGTCGACCGAGTTCTCCGGCCTGCTCAAGCTCGGCCGCACCCAGTTGCAGGATGCGGTGCCCATGACCCTGGGGCAGGAGTTCTCGACCTATGCGGTCATGCTCGAAGAAGACATGGCCCGCCTGCGCGAAACCGCCTTGCTGATCCGCGAGATCAACCTGGGCGCCACCGCGATCGGCACCGGCATCACCGCGCATCCGGACTACGCGCCGAAGGCGGTGTCCGCGCTGCGCCGCATCACCGGCATCGACCTGTGCCTCGCGCCCAACCTGGTGGAAGCCACGCAGGATTGCGGCGCCTTCGTGCAGATCTCCGGCGTGCTCAAGCGCATCGCCGTCAAGCTGTCCAAGACCTGCAACGACCTGCGGCTGCTGTCGAGCGGGCCGCGCGCCGGCTTTGGCGAGATCAACCTCCCGCCGATGCAGGCGGGTTCGTCGATCATGCCGGGCAAGGTCAACCCGGTCATTCCGGAGGTGGTCAACCAGATCGCCTTCGAAGTGTTCGGCAACGACATCACCATCACCTTTGCCGCCGAGGCCGGCCAGTTGCAACTCAACGCCTTCGAGCCGGTGATTGCCGCCAGCCTGCTCCGCAGTTTCCGCCACCTGACCAATGGCTGCCTGACGCTGGCGCACAAGTGCGTCGACGGCATTACCGCCAACCCCGAACGCCTGCGCGAGACCATCGAGCGATCGATCGCGCTGGTCACGGCGCTCAATCCCGTGATTGGCTACAAGAACGCGACCTCGGTCGCCGCCGAGGCCCATGCCAGGGGCACCACCATCCGCGAAGTGGTGCTGGCACGCGGCCTGATGACCGCCGCGGCGCTCGACGAGGCATTGCGCCCCGAATCCCTGATCCGGCCGCGCGCCGACAAGCTCGGCGGCAAGCCATGAACGAGAGCGTCCTCATGCCGCGCCATCGCGCCGCGCTTACGCTGCAGGGGTTCGCTCGGCCGCGCGCTGGCCGAGGCCGGCTGCGTGTCGACGACATGATGGCAGCGGGCCGCTCCAGGGCCGTCTTTCCGCGCCGCACTGTCTGAAGCCGGCGCCGTCGTGCGGACCTCCCGGTCCTGTCCGACTACGCCCCTTGCGCCTCGTCGATCCATGCGGCAACCTCCGCGGTCTTCCCTGCCACAGACCTCACCCGCTCGCATCGGCCGGTTCGGTGCCGAACCGGTTTCGCTCGCGGACATGACCATCGCGTCCGTGGATGAGCAGGTCGACCTGCCTTTGCCTGGCCTGCTCCCAGCCGGCGGCGATTGCCTCCTTCTGCGTTCGGAAGGTTTCGCGACCGTGTCCTCCGTCGGCTACCACCGCCCAGCGATCTCCGGCCGCGACAACGTGAACATCCTTGCTTGCCATGATTGTCTCCTGCGGTTGCCACGAGCCAGTCAGCGAGCGCTATGCCGGCTTTACATGCCCAGCGCGCCGTGACGGTCATCCTGAAGACCAGAAGGCCCCCTTCCCTCCGTCGTGCGAGACCCGGTGATGCATGGGCACTTGCACGGCAACTGCACGCGGCCTTTCCGCATTGCCATAAGGCCGGTATAGACGATCAAGGCCGGCGGCGGTGTCCGGCAACGTCCTACGATAGCGATGGCGCCGGAGGGGAACAGGTGGCCTGGGCCGGGGCTGTGCCGGGGCCAGGTCGACCGGCTTCCCGGAGCCGTACCTCCGCGCCGATATGGGATCGCGGCATTGCGCCTGGGCGGATCGCGATCTCTCTGGCGAAGGCAGGGAGCGGAAAGAGAGCTGCCGTCGCACTGACGGAGTGCCGAGGCAGCCGCCCGGTTTGTGGTGCCCTGCTGCCTGCTGCCGGCGCTGTTATCGTCCTGGCTTCATTCCGGCTTGACGTTGGCGGCCTTCGCCACCTGGGTCCAGGTAACCGTATCCTGCCTGATCAGCTTTGCAAAATCCGCCGGCGGCATCCCGCCAGGCTTCGCGCCCATGCCGGCCAGCCGCTCCCTGAAGTCGGCGCCCTGCACGCTTTTCTGCACGGCGCCTTGCAGCGTCCTGATCAACTCCGGCGGGGTCCCCTTCGGCGCGGCCAGGCCAAACCAGTTTGTCACCTTGTAGTCCGGCAGTCCGGCTTCCGCAAAGGTCGGCACGTCGGGCAAGCCCGGCACACGGCTGGCGCCGGTCACGGCGAGTGCGCGCGCCTTGCCACCCTTGACCTGCGGAATTGCGGTCGGGGTCGCTGTAATCAGCAGGTCGACGTTCCCGGAAATCAGGCCCATCAGCGCTTCCCCCGCCCCCTTGTAAGGGATATGGGTCAGGCTGGCGCCTGCACGCTGCTCGAACACTTCGGCGGACAAATGCGTGGAGCTGCCCGCTCCGCCCGAGCCGAAATTGAGCTTGCCGGGATGCTGCCTGGCGAAGCCGATCAGCTGCTGCAGGGTCCTGAACGGCGACCCGGCCGGAACGATCAGGGTTACCGGCGTTTGCGCGATGGTAGTGACCGGCTCGAGGTCATGCTCATGGTCCCAGGGCAGCGCCTTGAACAGCGACGGCAGCATCGTGTATGTCGTGTCGTTGGCCAGCAGGGTGTACCCGTCCGGAGCGGCCCGGGCAACCTGCATCGTGCCGATCGTACCGCTGGCCCCGGGCTTGTTCTCGACGAAGAAGGACTTGCCGGTGCTTTCGGTCAGCTTTTGCGCAATCTGCCGCGCAACAAAGTCGGTGGTACCGCCGGCCGAGTACGGCACGACGATACGGACGGGCTTGGCTGGCCATGGTTCGGCATGGCCGGATGCGCTCGCGCAAACCAGCGCGGCGGTGGCGATCAGTCGGGTCAACATGAGGCTGTCTCCTTGGTGTTGGCTTGCCGCACGCGCGTGGTTGCGCCGCGTTCACGCGCGAGCGAGGTTTCGGCGGGGCGTTCATGCGCCCCGCGCTTTTTTTTGAATCCGTGCGGAAGTGGGATCTCTCCGGGGCGGGATGGATCAGCGCGTCAAGGCATGCCGGCGTCGGGCACGTCGCGCTGCGGCGCGCCGTCATAGGTCCACAGGAACTGGCGCGGGATGGGTCCCTTGTTGCGGCCGCCCTGGTTGGTCTGCTCCCACGCATGCGCCAGGATGCCGACCGATCGCGACAGGCAGAACAGCCCGCGCGCCAGCGGTGCGGGGAAGCCCAGTTCCGCATAAATGACGGCGGTGGCGCCGTCGATATTCATCGGGATCGGCCTGCTGCGGCCCGCCGACAGCGCCCGCTCGATGGCCACCGCGATGGCCGCGTAGCGACCGTTGACAACGCCGTCTGCCGCGGCCTGCTCCACCAGTGCGAGCAGGCGCGGCGCGCGCGGATCGAGGGGATGGAAGCGGTGGCCGAAGCCCGATACGAACTTGCCGTGCAGGTCGCGATAGTGCTGCAGCGCGGCGGCGACGGCCTCTTCCAGGTCGATGCCGGCGTCGATGCGCGCCGCGACGTCTTCATACAGCGCCACCGCCTGCTCGCCCGCGCCGCCATGCACGTCGCCCAGCACGTTGACGGCCGAGGCCATCGCATTGTTCAGCCCCACGCCGCACGTCGCCGCCATGCGGGCGATGGCGATGCTGGGCGCCTGCGGGCCATGGTCGACGGCGGCCATCAGCGCCGCATCAAGCAGTTCGCCCTGGCCCGGGCCGGGCAGCTCGCCACGCAGCATCAGCCAGATCATCTGCGCGAACGAGACACGGCCGATCAGTTGTTCGATGGGATAGCCGCGGTAGCGGATCTCGCCCGGACGCATGTCGATGATTTCCGTGCGCCACCAGTCCTGCGCCAGGCGCTGGCCCGGGTCCATGGCGCGATCCGCGCCGGTGGGTGCCTTGTCGATGTCGCTCATACCGCGCGCTCCTCGCTCAGTTGTTGGATGTCCGCGTCGCTGTAGCCCAGCTGGCCCAGGATCTCGCGCGTATGCTGGCCCAGCTCGGGCGGCGGCGTGTCGACTGCAGGCGCCTCCCGGTTAAGCTTGAAGCCGGTGCGCACCACCCGGATATCGCGCCCGACGCCCGGAGCATTGGCGAAGGCGCCGATCATGCCGCGGTCGCGCACCTGCGGATGCGCCAGCGTGTCGGGCACGCTCAGGACCGGCCCTGCCGGTACCCCGGCATCGTTCAGCAACGGCCACCATTCCGTGGCCGGCTTGCGGGCCAGTTCGGCTTCCAGCGCCGCGGTCAGCGCGGCGCGGTTGGCCAGGCGCGCCTGGCGTCGGGCAAAGCGTTCGTCGGTGGCGAGTTCGGGCCGGCCCACCACGCGGCACACGGCCTCGAACTGCTCTTGCTTGTTGGCGGCGATATTGAGCAGCCCGTCGCCGGTACGGAACGTCCCCGACGGGCTGGCGGTCATGTTCTCGTTGCCCATCGGCATCGGGTCGCGGCCGGCGATCAGGTGGTTGGACACCACCCAGCCCATGGTCGCAAGCGTGGCCTCAAGCATCGATACATCGATGAAGTAGCCTTCGGTGCGCTGGTGGTCCGCCAGCGACGCCGCCACGGCAAACGCAGCGGTCAGGCCGCCGATGGTGTCCGACACCGGATACCCGACACGGTACGGCGCGGTCTGCGCATCGCCGGTAATGCTCATCACGCCCGACATGCCCTGGATGATCTGGTCATAGGCCGGCAGTTCCGCCAGCGGCCCGTCCTGGCCAAACCCGGAGATGGCACAGTAGATCAGGCGCGGGTTGTCCTGCCTGAGCGTGTCGTAGCCCAGGCCAAGCCGGTGCATCACGCCGGGCCGGAAATTCTCGACCACTACGTCGGCGCCGCGCACCAGCTTGCGGAACACCTCCTTGCCACGCGCATGCTTGAGGTTGATGGTGATCGACCGCTTGCCAGGGTTCTGCGCCAGGAACGACACCCCCATCAGGCGCTGGTTGAGTTCGGCATCGGCGCCGAGCTGGCGCGCGAGGTCGCCGGTGCCCGGGGTCTCCACCTTGATGACCTCGGCACCCATATGGGCAAGCTGGTGGCAGCAGAAGGGCCCGGCCAGCACGTTGGTGAGGTCGAGCACGCGAATATTGCGCAGGGGTTTTTGCATGGCGGCTTCCGACGACATCGCGTTATTCGGCACGCGCGCCGGACTGGCGCACGATGTCGCCCCAGCGCGCGTTCTCGCTGTGGATAAAGGCGGCAAGGTCGCGGGCGGAACCGCCGCGCGGCTCGCTGCCTTCTTCACGCAGCTTGCTGATGGTGTCCGGCTGCGCCAGCGCCTTGTTGATCTCGGCATTCAGGCGCGCCACGACTTCAGGCGGCGTGCCGGCCGGCGCCACCAGTGCCTTCCAGTCTTCCGCCTGGAAACCGGCGTAGCCCGACTCTGCAATGGTCGGCAGTGCCGGCAGCAACGGCATGCGCCTGGCCGAAGTCACCGCCAGCGCGCGCACTTTGCCGGCCTTGATCATCGGCATGGCAATCGGCGGCGTGGCGAAGTAGAAATCGGTCTGCCCGCCCATCAGGTCCGTCAGCGCCGGCGAGGCGCCCTTGTATGGCACGTGCAGCATCTTGATGCCTGCGCGCCGCGCAAACATCTCGCCGGTCAGGTGTCCGACCGTGCCAGTGCCAGCGGATGCCATCGACAACTGCCTCGCCCTCGCGGCGGCAACCAGGTCTGCGACATTCTTGTAGGGCGCGTCATTGCGCACGATCAGCACTACCGGCTGTGCCGCCAACAGCGCCACCGGCGTGAAGTCCTTCTGCGCGTCGTAGGGCATCCTGGGGTACAGCGTGGGATTGATCGCCAGGTTGGCGGTCTGGCCCATGCCCAGGGTGTAGCCATCGGGCCGGGCCTTGGCGACGCTGTCCAGCCCGATATTGCCGCCGGCGCCCGCACGGTTTTCCACCACGATGTTCCACTTGGTGGCCATGCCGATCTTGTTGAACACCAGCCGCGACAGCACGTCGGTGCCGCCCGCGGGCGGGAATGGCACGATCAGCCGGACCGGCTTCGCGGGATAGGCCTCGGCCGCCGCTGCGCCCGCGGCGCCCGCGGCAAGCAGCGCCGACAAGGCGCAGCCCAGCAGCGCGCGGGCAAAGGTCTGCCCCTGCCCGGTGGCAACCCGGGGGGTGGCGAATGCGATAGTCATGTCGTCTCCAGTTCAGACGGCAACACGGCGCCGTCCGGCGAGCGTGTCGCTTTGGTCAGGAAATGTCGGGAAGCTGGCGCACCGTCCGTGGCTGTCACGGGGCGCGCCGGCTCCGCGGTTCAGGTGGGTTCGCCAAGCCGGTAGACGGCGCTTGCCGTACCGCGGAAAAGCGCATCGCGCTCGGCCGGGCTGGCCTGCGCGGTCAGGCGCTTGAAGGCGTTCCAGCCGTTGCTGTAGGGGTACGAACCCTTGTCCACCGGAAAATTGCTTTCAAACATGCAGCGCTCGGCGCCGAACGCCTCGATGCACGTGAGCATCCACGGCTTCCAGGCGTCGGCGAGATCGGTGGACGAAGGCGGACGCTCGCCCCGCTCGAAATCAAAGCCGTTGATGCGCATCCCCAGGCCACCCAGCTTGACGTAGACGTTTGGCAGCCGGGCCAATGCGCGCATCTCGAGCGACCAGCGTGCAAAGACTTCGGCCTGCTGGTCGCGATACGGGCCGATGCGGACCACGCCGCCGCAATGGTTGACGATGACCGTGGTGTCCGCGTTGGCTTTCGCCAGCGCAAACAGTTCCGGCAGCTGCGGAAAGAACAGCCAGGCATCGTAGGAGAGGCCCAGCCCCGCCAGCTCCGACACCCCGGCGCGGTACCGAGGATCGAGCAACAACCCCCGGGGCGCAGCGGTGAGCGGATTGGCCAGCGACGCGTCGGCATCCCAGGTGGCGAGGTGTCGCACGCCGCGGAAGCGGCCACGGCCTGCCTCGATGTGGGCGGCCAGCACGTCGCGCACGGCGGCGCCCTGCCGCAGGTCGGCGTAGCCAACAATGGCTTTCGCCACTTGCGGCTCGCCTTCTCCGGGCGCCGCGGTGGCGGCCGCGACGAATTCGGTCTCGCCAACCGGGCGCAGCGCCTCGGGGCCCGCCGGGCGGTAGCGCGTCAACGCTTGCATGTAGACGGAAGCGCGCACGTTATGTCCGCAGTGCAGGTCCTCGCTGTAGTCGTCGGGCAGATACGTCCAGCCCGGTCGCTCGTAGAAATGGTGGTGCGCATCCACGATCGGCAAGTCCGGCTCCAGCGCCGGCTCCGCCCCGGAGGCCAGCCACTCCGGGCGCACCGGAAGATAGTTGCTTGTCGTCGCAGTCATGTTGTGTGAGGGAAGGGACATCCGGGGCACGTCATGAAGTGTTCTATTAGATAGACCAATGTTCTATGTGAGAGAACTTTAGTACCGATACGGCGCGGCAGACATACGCGTATACCCCTATTTTTTGCGATTTCCTGTGGCGTATGTTCTACTAGACAGAACCGACCCCACCCCTATGGACGAGAACCAGACATCCCCCAACCGTGGCCTTCCACTGGCCGTGGCATCCGATGCCTCCAGCGGCGTGGCCGTACTGGACCGCGCTTTCGCCATCCTGGGCGCATTCGGCCCGGCCGACGAGCGCCTGAGCCTGACCGAACTGTCGCGTCGCACGAATCTGTACAAGAGCACGGTGCTGCGCCTGCTGGCTGCCCTCGAGCACGGCGGCTTTATACGCAAACTGGAGGACGGGCAATACGCGATCGGACCGGAGCCGCTGCGGCTGGCCGCGATCTTCCAGCGCTCGTTCCGGGTCGGCCCGGTCATCGAGAACCTGCTGGAGCAGCTCAGCCGCGAACTCGGCGAGACCGCATCGTTCTATGTCCGGCAGGGAGACCGTCGCCTGGTGCTGTATCGCGTCGAGCCCGCGCGGGCCGTGCGCGTGTCCATTGGTGTCGGCGACGAATTTCCCATCGACCGCGGCGCCTCGGGCAAAGTGCTGCTCGCCTTCAGCGAACCCGGCGATCCGCGCTGGCAGCAGGTGCGTGATCGCCTGTGGGCGGTGTCCTATGGCGAGCGTGAAGCGGAAACCGCTGCAGCATCCGTGCCGGTATTCGGCGCCACGGGCGAACTGGCGGGCGCCCTGACGTTATCGGGACCCAGGCAGAGATTCAGCGCCGCGCCAACGATGTTCGCGGCCATCGCGACGCTGCTGAAGGCAGCCGGGCAGGCCACCGAGATCCTGGGCGGCAGCCGCGCCCGCTTCGATGCGGGCATTGCGAATCTTCGGATGGAGCAGGTCATCGCCAGCGGTGCCGTTGGCGCGCAGAACTAATCGCGCCCGGGCATGCCGGCGGGGCAACGCTTTGGTGATGGCCATCGTGCTCAGAGCGCGAGAGCGCATGGGCTTGCTCCCGCGGTGCCGGCCACTGGTGCCGGCTGCTATTTCTGTACCTCTCGGATCGCGCGCTCGCGCGACGCCTGCATGTCCTGCATCAGCCGGTACGCCGCGTAGTACTTGAAGATATTGCGCACATAGGTGGTGGTCTCGATGCCGATCTTCTCCGCCACCACGATCTCGACGTTGTTGAACCACTTGTCGGGATCCAGCCCGCGCGCCGCCGCTTCCTTGCGCATCTTGGCGATATTGCCCGGCCCGGCGTTATAGCTGGCGAAGGCGAACAGCGGCCGGTTCGCTTCCGAGAAATGCGCGTCGGGGAAGTACTTCGTCATCAGCCGGTCCATGTACTTGGCGCCGGCGTGGACGTTGGCCTCGGCCATCCGGATATTGCCGACATTCAGCTCCTTGCCGGTGGCCGGCATGATCTGCATGATGCCGATCGCGCCGACATGGCTGCGCGCCTCCTGGTTCAGCTGTGATTCCTGGAAACCCTGCGCGGCCAGCATCAGCGGGTCGAAGCCATAGTCCTTGCCGTACTTCTCGAAGAAGGCGATGGTCTGCTGGAAGCGCTTGTACTCGGCATCGTCGGTATTGTTCTTGATCTGCTTGATGCGCAGCATGGTCTGCTTGAGCCGGTACTCCGCTCCGCCCTGCTTCTTGACGAAATTGAGGTAGAAGTCTTCGATCGCCTGCCGCAGTTGCGGGCTGTTCTTGCGGTAGGCCCAGCCGGTATAGCTGCCTTCGCGCACCGCAAGATCTTCGCGCACCTTGATGTTCGGCAGGATCTGCGCCCACATCGCGGCCTTCCAGTCATCGACCACCAGGATTTGCAGCACGCCCGCGTTGAGCATCTCGAGCGCGTCTTCGTCCTCGAGCGCGTCGGGCAGCATGACCAGCCTGATCGGCGCCTTGCCGGCGCGGCGCAGGCCGTCGTTCAGCACGGTCAGGCTTTCGAAATAGCTGCTGGCGCGACGTACATGCACGGTCTTCCCGGCGAGATCGTCGAGGCGCTGCAACGGCGGCGCCTTTGCCCCCGTGACCACCAGCTCGCGCACCGGCTTGCGGTCGCGCGGCGCGGTGAAGTCCACCTGCCTGAGCCTGCTTTCGGTCTCGGTGAGGTTGCCGGCGGCAATATCGCCAAGCCCCGCCATCAGGTCGGGCAGCAGCCGGTCGCGCGTGGTCGGGATGATGACGATAGTCAGCGGGCGCTTGCCGAGCTGGTCGGCGTATTTCTTGTTCAGGTAGCGCTCGAAGTCACGCACCAGCTCCGCGGTCAGTCCGCGCTCGCGGCCCTTGTCGCTGAAGTAAAGCGTGCGGCTGTACGGCACCAGCACGCGGATGACGCGGCTCTTGAGCATCACGTCGAAATCGCCGGTACGGGGCTTGTTGGCAAGGTTCAGGCCGCGCGGCTTGGCGGCAGTGGCCTGGTCTGTCGCGGCGGCAGCGCCAGGGGCCGACGCTGCCGGCTTTGGCGATGGCGGCGGTTGCTGGGCTGCCGCAGAGGGTCCGCCAGGGCTGAGCGCGCCCATCAGGCCGGACAGAAGGAGGCCTGCCAGCCAGCGGGAAGGGCGGACAGCGGACATGGCGGGGATCGCAAGCCGTGCAAGCAAGCGCGCGGTTTGCCCATATGGAGTCTAGGCGTGATATAGGGAGTTACAAGCGGGGGAGTTACAAGCGGGGGAGTTACAAGCGGGGGACCTGCAAGCGGAACGAAGCACGCGGCTGCCTGCAGGAAATGCAGACGTCGGCGCAGCAGGAACAAAACTGCCCGGGTGGGCCGTGGCCGACGCTTCGCGCAACACCGCCTGGCCACGCCAGGCTGCCGCATACCGACCGCCTGGCGCTGTCAAGCAACATACGCCAGCATGCACATTCCCCGCGGAATCCGCCACGCCCGTGGCGCCGTCCGCCGGCTCAATCGAGCGTGATGGCTTCGCGCTGGATCACCGCCGTCCAGTTGCCCTCCTCTCTTGCCACGCGCTTCGCGAAATTGGCCGGATCGATCATCACGACATCGCCTTGCTGGCCCAGCGCTGTCTTGGCCTTGCTGTCCTCGACAAGCCCTTGCGCGACCGAATGGAGCTTCTGGACGATCTGCGGCGGCGTGCCGGCCGGTACCAGCATGCCGATCCAGAAAGTCACGTCGAAGGGCGAGATGCCAAGCTCCTCCAGCGTGGGCACTTCCGGCAACTGCGCCATGCGCTTCGATGCGGTAACGGCGAGGGGCCTGAGCTTGCCCGCCTTGATCTGCGGCAGCGCCGTCCAGGTGTCGAAGGCGGTATCCAGCTCACCGCTGATCACGGCCAGTTGGGCCTGGGCCGCGGACTTGTACGGAATGTGCGTGGTCTTGATCCTGGCCCGGTTGTTCAGCATGGCAAAGCTGAGATGCGCGATATTTCCCGGGCCGGCCGAGCCATAGCTGACCTTGCCGGGGTGCTGCGCCGCGTAGCGCACCAGTTCCGGCACCGAGCCGACCGCGTTTTTCTGCGACCAGTCAGGGTTGGCGACAAGGATGAAAGGTGCCTCCAGGACCAGGGTGACCGGCGTGAAGTCCTTTGGCGAATAGGTGCCCTTCTTGTAGATCTGCGGGTTGATGGTAATGCTGCTGGAGTTGGTGACCAGCAGCGTATAGCCGTCGGGCGCGGCCCTGGCGGCCTCGCCCACGCCGATCAGCCCGTTCGCGCCCGCCTTGTTTTCGACCACTACAGGCTGGCCGAGGGACCTGGCCAGGCGCTCGGAAAGTACCCGGGCCACGGTATCCGTGAACGATCCCGCCGGAAAGGGAACAATCATCCGGATCGGCTTGTTGGGCCAGCCGGTATTCTGGCCCGCGGCCGGCGCGGCCATCGTCGTGGCCACGATGCCGAGCGCGGCTGCGGCCATGCCGCGTTTGCCGGCCTTTACGCCTGCCTGGCAGCGCTGGATCCATGTCGGCTTGTTCATGTCGTCTCCGTGTCGTAATAATGGTCTTTCTGAATACTTGCAGGGCTCACGGCATTGGCCTTGCCTGCTTTGGCTTCGCGACCGTGCCGGTGATGCCCTGTTGTGCCAGGCTTGCGATCTGGTCCGCGCTGAGCCCAAGCACGCGGCGCAGCACCGCTTCGGTGTGTTCGCCCAGCGTCGGCGCGACATGGCGGATCGGCACGGGGTCCGGCCCGGTCCTGAACCATGCGGTGCTGGCTGTGTAGGTGCCGACGTGGGCGCGCTCGACCTGGCGCCAGAACCCGCGCGCGCACAGATGGGGGTCCTGCAGCACCTGCGACATCGGCCGCACCACGCCGGCGGCGATGCCGGCCTGTTGCAGCTGCTGCATTGCCGCTTCGGCGTCGCGGCGCACGCACCAGGACTTGATCGCCTGCTCGATCCTGCCCTCCTGGCCGCGCCGTCCCGGGGCCCGCGCCAGGCCGGGATCGGCCGCGAGGTCCGCCCGGCCGATGGCCCGGCACAGCGCGGGCCAGTCCGCATCGGTCACCGTCAGCACGATCCACGCATCGTCGCCTGCGCAACGGAAGCACCCATGCGGCGAGTGCATCGGATGGCGATTGCCCTGCCGCGGCGAGACGGCGCCGGTGACGGATTGCTCCAGCATGAACGGTGCCGCCATCGGCAGCATCGCCTCTACCTGCGACAGATTGATGTGCCGCCCCTGCCCCGTCGCCTGCTGCGCCAACAGCGCCAGCAGGATCGCCGCGCCGCCGTTCAGGCCACCGATGGGATCGCCATAGGCGTATGACGTCATGGCCGGCGGACCATCCGGGTGCCCCGTATATAGCGGCAGCCCGCTGGCCTGCTCGAGCGTGCCGCCGTACGCGCGGGTATTGCTCCACGCGTTGCCAAGCCCGAAGGCCGGCATCGACAGCATCACCAGCCGTTCGTTCCTGGCGCGCAGCGCTTCGTAGTCCAGCCCGAGCTTGGGCAGGACCTCGGCGGAATAATTCTCGATGACCGCGTCGGCACCTTCGACCAGCCGCAGCAGCAACTGCTTGCCTTCGGGCCGTGTCAGGTCCAGCGTAATGCCGAGCTTGTTGCGGTTCATCAGGTTGAAGTTCGTGTTCTTCTCGTACAGCCTGTCCCGATAGAACGCCTCGGTGAAATTGGCGCCACGCCACCAGTCGGGATAACCGGTGCTTTCGACCTTGATGATCTCCGCGCCAAAGTCGGCCAGCGTGCGCGCCGCCAGCGGCCCCGCCCAGCCCATGGTCAGGTCGACGACGCGAATGCCGGCCAGCGGCAAGCGCTCGCCGGCCGTTCGCCTCAGCGTCTGGCGCGGCTGATGATCCAGCCCCGCGGTGCGGTAGTGCAGGTCATGCGCACCCTTTGCCGGCGCATCGCCCCCGGGCAGCGGGCCCGCCGCATCGAGGCGCAGCGGCACCACCGGGCCTTCGAACCAGGCGCCGCCCACGCCGACCGGCACGAAGGCGCCGCGCTGCCGGTGCACTGCCTGGCCAAGCAGGGTCTCCATGGTCGGCACGATCACGGCCGGATGCTTCTTGTCGCCAAGGATCTCGAACCACTGCCGCGCCGTGCGCGTCAGGAAGGCAGGCAGCAGCAGCGCGTCGATCTCGTCGGCGCGTTCCATCCGTTCCGGGCCGCTGGCGTAGCGCGGATCGCCGCCAAGATCCGGACGCCCGATGGCCTCGCACAGGCCCTTCCACTGCGGCAGGGTGTGCGTAAAGATGCCGATCCACCCTTCGGCCGTCTGGTAGATCCCGGCCGGATGCGTGCCGCAGAACCGGTTGACGCCAAGGCGCTTCAGCGGATGGCGCCTGTCCTGCACCATGCCCGCTTCCATCTCGACCACGCCGAAGATCGCTTCGTGGGCGCTCAGCACATAGCGGCGGCTGCCCTGGCCGCTGCCGATCAGCGCCGCGACGGCGGCTGAGAACGCACTCAGCCCCACCACGATCGCCGACTGCACGTCGTGCGGCATGTGCGGCGGCCCCGCCGCGGGACCGCTGCCGTGCACGGCGCCGGCAAGCGCGCGGCACACGGCTTCGGCGCCGGCGTAATGGCTGTACGGCCCGCTCTCGCCGAACCACGTGAGTGCCACCTCGATCGGCTCGTGCGGTGGCGTGTCATCGGCCGCCCGCCGCCAGACCGGCGTGCCGGGAATGCCCGGGCCTTCAGCCAGCGCACGGGCATCCAGCACCACGTCGCACGTCAGCGCCAGCTGTGCCAGCCAGGCGCCATCCTCTACGTTCCGGTCGTCGGCGCTAACGCTTCGCTTGTTGGTATTCAGCCACGCAAACAGCGCGCTTTCCGGCTGCCCGGCATCCGGTGCGCTCACCAGCGGCGGCATCCGCCGCCAAGCGTCGCCCGCGGGGCTCTCGACCTTGATGACTTCTGCGCCGAAGTCGGCAAACAGCTTGCCCGCGTACGCCAGCGCCGGGCCGCTGCCGACCTCGAGCACGCGCACGCCGCCCAGCGCCAGCTGCGCCGGGTCAAACCCATGCTTGATCATGGCAACCTCTTGGCTCTATGTGGGGGTTTGTCAGGCACGGCGCTTACCACGCGTCGACAAATCCGCGGCGCTCCCTGCGGCCGCGCAAGTCCGCCGAGGCGATGCCCTGTGCGATCCACTTGCGGGTCTGCGCCGGGTCGATCACCGCATCGATCTCGACTGCGGCCGCGGTGTTGATCGCGTGGCCGCGCTCGTAGGACTGGGCGACCAGCCTGTCGAACAGCGCCTTGCGCTCCGGGCCATCCGGCACGGCTTCGAGCTCCTTCTTGAAGCCCAGCCTGACCGCGCCCTCCAGGCCCATCGGCCCGAATTCGCCGGTCGGCCACGACACCGTGAAGCTTGCCGAGCGGAAGCCACCACCCGCCATGGCCATCGCACCCAGGCCATAGCCCTTGCGCAGCGTCACCGCCAGTAGCGCGACACGCAGCTTGGCCGCCGTCAGGAACATGCGCGACACGTGCCGCACCTGCGCCCGGGCCTCGCATTCCGGACCCACCATGAACCCCGGGGTGTCGATCAGCGAGATGATCGGCAGGCGGTGCGCATCGCACAGCTGCATGAAGCGCGACGCCTTGTCCGCGGCGTCCGCATCGATGGCGCCGCCAAGGTGATAGGGATTATTGGCCATGATGCCAACGGGCTGGCCTTCCACGCGGGCCAGCGCGGTGTGGATGCCCGCGCCGAAGCCGGCGCGCAGCATCAGCACGCTGCCGACGTCGGCGATGCCCTCGATGGCCTTGCGGGTGTCGTACACGCGCAGCCGGTTCTCCGGCACGACATGGCGCAGCGCCAGCGCTTGCGGCGCGCTCCAGTGCGCCACGCGCCCCTGGAACATGGACAGGTAGTGCTTCGCCACCTGCACGGCCTGGGCCTCGTTGTCGACCAGGATATCGACCACGCCGTTGGCAACCTGGACCGATGCGGGACCGACGTCCTCCGGGCGGAAGGTGCCGAGGCCGCCGCCTTCGATCATGGCCGGTCCCGCCATGCCGATATTGGCCGACTTGTCGGCAATGATGACGTCGCAGCAGCCGACGAAGGCCGCGTTGCCGGCGAAACAGCGCCCCGAGACGATGCCCACCACCGGCACATTGCCGCTCAGCCCGGCAAAGGCGGCGAACGACGGCTGGTACAGCCCGGACACCGAAGGGAAATCCACGTCCCCGGGCCGGCCGCCACCGCCTTCGCCGAACAGCACCAGGGGCAGCTCGTCGCGCAGCGCCACCTCGACGATGCGGTCGGTCTTGATATGGTTGCGCTTGCCCTGCGTGCCAGCCATCACCGTGGCGTCGTAGGCCATCACCGCGCTGCGCGCTCGTTCCGTGCCGACCAGTTCGCCGTTGATGTTGCCGATGCCCGTGATCAGGCCATCCGCCGGGGTGTTGGCAATGAGGTCCTGCTGGCTGCGGCGCGAAGCCTGCGCGGCGAGGGCCAGCGCACCGTACTCGACGAAGGTATCCGGATCGCACAGGTCGGCGACGTTCTCGCGCGCGGTGCGCTGCCCGCGCGCGCGGCGCCTGGCGACGGCATCGGGACGCGCGGCGTCATCCAGGCAGGCATGGCGGTCCAGCACGCGCTGCAGGTCGGCGCGAATCGCATCGGGATCGACCTGCCGGGCGGCAGCCACGGCGATGCCATCGGCCTCGATCTGCTCCAGCACGATCAGCACCTGGTTTTCCGAAGCCAGCGCGCCCGGCTCCAGCCGCAGGTCGACCACGCGGCCGCCGCATCCGGCGACGATGGCATGCTCCATCTTCATGGCGTCGAGCACCGCGACGGTCTGGCCGGGCTTGACGATTTCGTCCAGCGCCACGCCAATCTCCACCACCCTGCCCGTCAGCGGCGCACGGACCGCGACCAGGCCCTCGCCGATTTGCTCTTCCGCATCGGCGGGGCGCGGCGCGAGCGCCTGCGCAGGATGGGCCACGCCGCCCAGCAAGGCTTCGTGCGCGCGTCCGGCCTGCGCCATCGCCTCCGCCGCCGCGGTCAGTTCCTGCACGATCGCCTCGAAGTGCCGGGTGTGGACGTCCTGCGCGAGGAAATCGTCGCGCTGCACCAGCGCGCGCAGCAGGTTGAGGTTGGTCGGCACGCCGGCGATGCGGAACTCCGCCAGGCTGCGCTGCAGGCGCCGCACCGCCGCGTCGAACTTCGGCGCTGCGCTGGTGACGATCAGCTTGGCCAGCAGGGTGTCGAAATTGGGCGACGGTTCATAGCCGGTGTAGCCATGGGAATCGACGCGAACGTCCGGGCCCGAAGGCGCATCGAAGCGCTCCAGCCGGCCGTGCGCGGGACGCGCCAGGCCTTGCGCATCGGTGATCTCGGCGTTGATGCGCACCTGGATGGCATAGCCGCGCACCGGCGGCGGCGCAGCGGGATCCAGGCCGAGATCGGCGAGCGTCTGCCCCGCGGCGATGCCGATCTGCAGCGCGACCAGGTCGACGCCGGTGACCTGCTCGGTGATGGTGTGCTCGACCTGCAAGCGCGGATTGGCTTCGATGAAGACAAAGTCCTTCTGCTCGCCCGCTTCGGTTTCCTCGACCAGGAACTCGAAGGTGCCCAGGCTCTGGTAGTTGACGCGGCGCGCCAGCCGGAGCGCCGCCTTGATGATCTGCTCGCGCAGCTGCGGTTTCAGTACCGGGCTGGGAGCGATCTCGACCAGCTTCTGGAAGCGGCGCTGCAGGGTGCAGTCGCGTTCGCCCAGGGCAATCACGTGCGCGCCGTCGCCGGCGATCTGCACTTCGATATGGCGCGCGCGCGCAACCAGGCGCTCGGCGTAGACGGCATCGATGCCAAAGGCCGAGCCCGCCTCGGAACGGCAGCGCGCATAGGCTTCGGCCAGGTCCTCGCGCCGGCGTACCACGCGCATGCCGCGGCCGCCGCCCCCGCCGACCGCCTTGATCACCACGCCCGCGCCGCCTTGCTGGTCGAAGAAACTGGCGATGTCTTGCAGCGAGGCCGCGCCGCGCGTCGCCGGCATGACCGGCACGTCGCTGCCGGCCGCCAGTTCAAGCGCTCGCCCCTTGTCGCCGAATAGTGCAAGTTGCTCCACGGTGGGGCCGATAAAGCGGATGCCGGCATCCTGGCAGGCCCGGGCAAAGTCGGCCCGTTCGCTGAGGAAGCCATAGCCCGGGTGGATCGCATCGCAGCCGCATGCCCTGGCCGCGGCGATGATGCCTGCCATGTCGAGGTACGCCGCTGGCCCGGCGCCGTCGAGGGCGACGGCCTCGTCGGCCAGGATCCGGTGCAGCGCGGCCTGGTCGTCCTGCGAATAGACCGACACGGTCCCGATCTCGAGATCGCGTGCGGCGCGCAGCACGCGCAGCGCGATCTCCCCTCGATTGGCGATCAACAGCTTCTTCAACGCAGTCTCCTCTCTGTAATTCGATGTCCGTGGCATGCCCGGGATGCCGGGCCTGGCCGCTCTCAGGGCCGTATGCCAAAGCGGCTGATCCCCGCCTCGCGCAGCGGCGCCGCCAGGTTGGCGAACTCGCACAGCAGCGCGCGGGTGTCGCGCGGGTCGATGATGTCCTCGATGACGAAGGCTTCCGCGCTGCGGAACGGCGAGGTCAGGCTGCGCACGCGCAGCTCGATCTCGGCGCGCTTCTGCACCGGATCGTCGGCGCCTTCGATCTCGGCCTTGTAGGCGACATCGAGGCCGCCTTCGAGCGGCAAGGCGCCCCAGTTGGCGGAGGGCCAGGCATAGCGGAAATTGAAGCGGCCCATGTGCTGGTGTGCGGCCGCCGACACGCCATAGGCGCGGCGCAGGATCACCGAGCACCACGGCACCGTGGCCTGGTAGAGCGCCGACAGCGCGCGCACGCCATAGCGCATGATCCCTGCCCGTTCGGCCTCCAGGCCTACCCGGAAGCCGGCCGTATCGACCAGGTTGACCACCGGCAGATGGAAGGCCTGGGCCATGTCGACGAAGCGGGTGAATTTCTCGGCGCTGTCGCTGTCCCAGCTGCCGCCATGAAAGGACGGGTCGCTGGCGATCACCGCCACCGGCCAGCCATCCAGGCGGGCCAGCGCGGTGACGACGGCGCAGCCCCAGTGCCTGCCGATCTCGAAACAGGAATCGGCATCCAACAGCGCCTGCATGATCGGCCGGATCTCGTAGTCCGCCCGGCTGTCCCGCGGAATCGCCGACAGCAGCCATGGGTCGCGACGCGCGGCGTCGTCCCCGGGCTCGCTGCGCGGCGGCAGTGCAAAGACGGAGGGCGGCAGATAGGACAGGAACCGGCGCGCGCGCACGAAGGCCTCCTGCTCGGTGCCGACCTCATCGTCGACCACGCCGTTGCGGGTGTGGATCTGGCTGCCGCCCAGTTCGTTCTTGCTGAGCGCCTCGCCCACCCGGGCCACGACCGACGGCGGGCCCTCGCTGAACAGTTGCGAGGTGTCCCTGACCATCACCGAATAGTGGCTGGCGGCCACGCGCGCCGCGCCCATGCCCGCCACCGAGCCCAGGGCCAGCGACACTACCGGCACCACCGACATGTTCTCCACCACGTGCTGCCAGACCTTCATGGTGGGGATCAGGGTATGGCCCTTGATCTCGATATTGCGCACCGAGCCGCCGCCGCCGGTGCCGTCGACCAGCCGGATCATCGGCAGCCGCAGGTCATGCGCCATCTTTTCGGCGTGGATCAGCTTGTCGCCCACCGCGCCCTCGTTGGCACCGCCGCGCACGGTGAAATCATCCCCGACAAGCACCGCCGGCCGGCCGCCGACCTGCGCGCGTCCCATTACCAGGTTGGAGGGAACCAGGTCCACCAGCCGCCCGTTGCTGTCGTAGCGGCCGCTGCCGGTCAGGCCGCCGACCTCGCGGAACGAGCCGGGATCGGCCAGGGCATCGATACGCTCGCGCACCGTCAGCTTGCCGGCCGCCTTGTGGCGTTCCACCTTGCCTTCACCGCCCATGCGGGCGGCAAGCCGTCGACGGTGGGCCAGTTCATCGATTTCGGGCTGCCAGCTCACTGCCTTCTCCTGTTTTTTGCCTGGTACATGTGTTGCCAACTTATCGCAGGAGACATGCCAGCCCGCTAATCGCAACGGGTGCCTTGATTACATTGAATAATTTCTCCGCCCTCAGTACGATGTCCCCAATGACTACACGACGTGTCCACACAGGAGGCACGCACGGAGACACAATGTGCCCTCAATGACGACACAAGATGCAGACCGGTTCGGGCTCGGCGTGCTGGTCTGTGCTCGCGACGGCACCCGCGAGGCAGCGCTCGGTGCCTGTACCGATGCCGCCATCGCCGACGCGGCGTTCGCCGCATGCGCCCGCGCAGGCGCAGCGGAACCGGGACGCAGGGTCTTTCCCGTCGACGCAGCCGGCGGGCGATTCATTGGCTTGTCCCTGGAAGACGGCGAGCGCCGGCTGATCGTCCTGCATCGCGTCGACGCCCAGGCCGTGCTGCTCGACTTCCTCGGCACGGTGCCGTTCGCCGGCGCGATCCTGGACTACTTCCTGAACGACCCGTACCAGGCCATCACCGTGGTCGACAAGGCGGGACGGGTGCGTTTCATCAGTCCCGTCCATGAGAAATTCCTCGGCCTCGATACCGGCGGCGGCATCGGCCGTCCGGCGCCCGAGGTCATCCCCAATTCGCGGCTGCCGCAGGTGGTGGCCAGCGGCAAGGCGGAGATCGGGCAGTTGCAGCAGCTTGACGGTGCCACCCGCGTGGTCAACCGCATGCCGATCCGCCAGGACGGGGAGGTGGTGGGCGCCATCGGGCAGGTCATGTTCAAGGGGCCGGAAGCGCTGGTCCGCATGCACAAGGAACTGGTCGAATTGCGCTCCGAGGTGGCGCGCTACCAGCGCGAGGTCGATGGCCTGCGCCACGGCCTGCACGCACCGCAACCGACGTTCGGGCTGATCGGCGAAAGCGCGCCGATGCAGCGCCTGCGCCGGGAAATCCAGACCGTGGCCCGCCTTGACGTGCCGGTGCTGATCCTGGGCGAAAGCGGCACCGGCAAGGAACTGGTGGCCCGCGCCATCCACGGCGCCGGAACCGAGCCGGCCAGCGCGCGGCCGCTGGTCAGCCTGAACCTCGCTGCCCTGCCCGCCACGCTGATCGAGGCGGAGCTGTTCGGGCACGCGCCGGGCGCCTTCACCGGGAGCCAGCGCCAGGGACAGGCGGGCAAGCTCGAACTGGCGGCGGGCGGCACGGTCTTCCTCGACGAGGTCGCCGACATCCCCATGGAGATGCAGGTCAAGCTGTTGCGCGTGCTCGAAGACCACATGGTCGAACGGCTTGGCAGCCGCCGCGCGCAGCGGGTCGACTTCCGGCTGGTGTCGGCCACCAACCGCGACATTCCCGAGCTGATCGACGCCGGGCGTTTTCGCCTCGACCTGTACTACCGGCTGAGCGGCGTGGTGCTGCGCATTCCCGCGCTGCGCCAGCGGCGCGAGGACATCCCGGCGCTGCTGCAGCATTTCGTCGAAGCCTTCTGCACGCGCAACGCCATGCCGGCGCCGGGCATCGACCACGAAGTGGCGCGTTACCTCGCCGGCCAGCCATGGCCCGGCAATGTGCGCCAGCTGCGCCAGCGCATCGAGGAGGCATTGGTGTTCTGCGACGGCCGCTCGCTGCGCGTGGCGGATTTTGCACGCGGCGAGTCGGCGCGCGGGCTATCGGGACCGCAAAGCCAGAGCACCGTGCATGCGCCCGAAGCTGCGGGTCCCTGCGAGACGGCCGCGACGGACGACCTGCCATCACCCACGGCCGCACACCGCTTACCGGCCGAGGCCGCCGCGGGCATGCGGGAACTGGCCTATGCCGCGGTAATGGATGCGGTCGCGCGCCACGGCGGCAACAAGAAACGCGCGGCCGGGCAGCTCGGGATTTCCCGCTCGCATCTGTACAAGATCCTGGAGCGCGGGCCGCACGCGTCGCGATCGAAATAGGCGCGTATCCGGATCCCAGGGAAAATGTCCCGGCCAGGCGGGACATGCGCACTCATCGGTCAGTCTGCGAAATCGGTGGCCTCAGACGAGCCCCTCCAGGCGTCGAGGTCCTTGGCGACAGCGCTCGCCTTCGCGGCCGCCAGTTCGTTGGCAATCTTGCCCGCGAACAAGTGCAGCGGAGGGGCCTCGACCGTCGCGGCCTGGATGATCAGCAGCGCCAGCTTGTCGGGATCGCCGGCCTGGCGGCCATGCAAGGGGTCCAGGTGCAGGTCGAGCGAAGCCCTGGCCTGCGAGTAGTCGTCGATCTGCCGCCCGGCCACCGCGAGCGCACCCTCCGCCAGGAAATCGGTGCGCACCGGGCCCGGATACACCACCGTCGCGCGAATGCCCAGCTCGGCCACCTCGGCGGCAAGGGATTCCGTCAGTCCGGATAGCGCGAACTTGCTCGCCACGTAGCTGCCCCATCCCGCATACCCGCCCTGGTAGCCAACGATAGACGAGATGTTGATGATGTGCCCGCTGCGCTGGCGGCGCAGCTGCGGCAGCGCGTGGCGCAGGACAGCCACCGGTGCAAAGAAGTTGACCTCGACATTGCGGCGAAGCTCGTCGTCCGACAATGCCTCGACGGTGCCTTGCTGGGCGTAGCCGGCATTGTTGACGACCACGTCGAGAACGCCGAACCATTGCACGGTCTTGTCGATGGCCTGCCGGACGCTGCGATCATTGGTCAGGTCGACCTCGAGCGGCAGGAAGCGGTCGGACGCCGCACCGAATGCCTGCGTCAGCGATGCGGCCGTGCGGGAGGTTGCCGCCACCCGGTGGCCTTGCTCCAACAGACGGGTAACGAGCTTTTGGCCGACGCCCTTCGATGCGCCGGTGATGAACCATGTACGGGATGCTTGTTTCATGATGTTGAATCCTTGAGTCACTAAAAAGATGCGTCGGACCGGCTTATTCAGGGCAAGGCCACGCTCATGCCGCCGTCGGCCATGACCACCGCTCCGACGATGAAGCTGGCCTTTTCCGATGCGAGGAAGGCGATCACCTCGGCAATCTCCTTCGGCTGGGCCGCGCGCCGGATGGGTGCTTTCTTGCCATGCTCGGCAAGGAATGCCTGGCCATCCGCATGGATGTGATTGGTAATGTTGGTGATGACATCGCCGGAGCCCACCGCATTGACGCGAATGCCATGTTCGATGGCTTCCAGCGACAGCGCCCGCGTCAGCTGCGCCAGCGCGCCCTTTGACGCCGCATAGGCCGCGATCAGCGGAAAGGCCTGATAGCAGGCGTAGGACCCCACGTTGACGATGGCGCCGGTCTTTGCCGGCACCATCGCGCGCATGGCCTCGCGCGAGAACAGGAAGGCGCCGGTGGCATTGACGGCCTGGATGCCGTTCCAGTCTTCCAGCGACATATCCACCAGAGCCTTGTTGATGATGACCGCCGCGTTATTGACCAGGATGTCGAGCTTGCCAAAGCGGTCGATCGCGGTAGCGACGGCCCGGACCGCGCTGTCCTCGTGCGCCACATCGGCGACGACGGGGACGATGCCGGGACGGGCAAGGTTCTCCACGTTGCGGCCGCGCCCGACGGCAATCACATTCGCGCCCTCGGCGTGAAGCAGTTCCGTCGTGGCCAGGCCAATGCCACTGGCTGCACCGGTAACGATGGCGACCTTGCCTGCGAAAGCGCCACTGGCTGTGTTGCGTGATGTCATGATGTTTTCCTTGATCGGGTTGCGTGGGACGTATCGACGTAGCGGCTGGGTCAGAACGGGCTGGCGGTGGGACGTACGACGATCTCGCTGACGTCGACTTCAGCCGGCTGCGCCACCGCGTAAGCAATGGCGCGGGCGATGGCGTCAGGCGCGATGGCGACGCGACGGAACTCCTGCATGGCAGTGCGCGCGGTCTCGTCGGAGATCGAGTCGGCCAGCTCGGACTCCACCACGCCAGGGCAGATCACGGTGACGCGGATCTTGTCGGTCTCCTGGCGCAGCCCATCCGAAATGGCGCGGACGGCAAACTTGGTGGCGCAGTAGACCGCGGCAGTCGGCGACACGGAAAGCCCGCCAATCGAGGAAATATTGATGATCTGGCCCTCGCCTTGCCGTTCCATCGTCGGCAGCACCGCGGCTATGCCGTGCAGTACGCCACGGATATTCACGTCGATCATCCGGTTCCACTCGTCTACCCTCAGGGCGTTGAGCGGCGACAGCGGCATCACGCCGGCGTTGTTGATCAGCACGTCGATGCGACCGAAGGCATCGAGCGCGAACCGCGCGAATGCCGCCACGTCACTGGCCGAGGTCACGTCGAGTTCACGATAGCGAACCGTGCCGCCGGATGCTTCGATCGACTGCGTCAGCGCTGCGAGCCGGTCGGTGCGGCGCGCGCCAATCACAAGCCGGTGTCCCTGCGCGGCGAGCAAACGGGCCGCGCCCTCGCCGATGCCGCTGCTGGCGCCGGTGATCAGAATGACCTTGGATTCGTTGGATGTCTTTGCCATCTTGCATACTCCTATTGCAGGTTCGGATCTCGCCGCTGATGCCCGCGCTTGCAGCGCAGCGCCAGCGGCAGGGTTGCGGCCCCGAATTAAGCGATATGGTTCGTTGGCCGGTGAGTGAATGATAGGGATGGCCGTTCTTCCGCTGAATACACGGTTCGATGGCGTTATTGCCTATTCCTATCAAACGCGCTGGCGCCGGGCTCAAGCGGGGGCTAGAATGGCGCCTGTCGCCAACAACAGGAGACGGCGGTGTCGAAGGCCCGCTCCCCCGCTTCCGTCAGAATGGTCCGGCTCATCGAGAAGCTGGCGCCTAACGAGGGGTACACCCAGTCGGCGCTCGATAGCGTTCGGCTGATGCGCTCCGACCGGCCCCTCGGGCGCACGCCGGTGCTGTACGAGCCGAGCATCGTCATCGTTTGCCAGGGCCGCAAGCTGGGCTTCCTCGGTAACGACGTCTATGTCTATGACGCCCAGCATTACCTCGTGCTGTCCGTACCGCTGCCGTTCTCGACGGAAACGCAGGCTTCGGCCGAGGCCCCCATGCTCGCCGTTTCCATCCACCTTGACCTGATCGAACTCAGCGAGTTGATCACCCAGATCAGTGCCGCCGGGCATCTTCCCGACGAACCACCGAACCTGATGGTGTCTACCGAGCTCGACGAGAACCTGGCCGGCGCAACGGTCCGGCTGCTGGAGGCATTGACGGTGCCCATGGATGCCCGGATCCTGGGACCGGCCCTGGTGCGAGAGATCTGCTACCGCGTCCTGACCGGCGCACAGGGCGGCGCGATGCGCGCCGCCCTGGCTCACCATGGACGCTTCGGCCGCGTCGCGAAAGCGCTCAAGCGCATCCACGCCGACTATGCTTCACCGCTCAACGTAACGCGCCTTGCGGAAGAAGCCGGCATGAGCGTGCCGGCATTTCACGCAAACTTCCGCGCCGTGACGCAGACTTCGCCTATCCAGTACATCAAGTCCACCCGCCTTCACCATGCGCGCCTGATGATGATTCGCGACGGCGTCACCGCCGCGGCAGCGGCAGGACGAGTCGGCTACGAAAGCACCTCGCAGTTCAGCCGGGAATTCAAACGCCTTTTCGGCAGAACGCCGGTTGAAGAAGCGCGCGACATGCGCGAGTCTTTCTCGCTTTCGCCGGCGGTGGGCTTTGGTGCCTAGGCGATTTTCATCAGGCCGCTTGCAAGAGGACCTTGCCTCACTTGACGGCCCATGGCGTGGCTGAAGGCCTGGCTGGCGCAGCCGGGCTCTTCTGCACCCGTGCCCTGACCGCTTCATTCCTTGCCCCGCTCCCCCACGCCTTCCATCGTCGTCCTGCCTCTGCTGAAAGTCCTGTTTTTCTCCCTTGACATCGATCTTCCCTCGCCTACACTGATGTAATCGATTGCATTGCCGGTTTTGCCATAAACACTGCGGTTCCGCAGTATTTTTTACCCTGAAATGTAATCGATTACATTGCGCGAAAACCACACAGGAGACATCGACATGCAGGAACGCCGTCGCAAGTTTTATGGCTGGGGCTACGAAGGAGACACCGTCACGCCGCAGGAAATCTCGGAGTTCGAGGCCGCGTGGAGCCGGTTGCTGGGGGTCGAGCATTTCGAGGCCATGCCCTTCCCCAGCGCGGACGAAATCGAACTTCGCGCCCCGCGCGTGCAGCCGCCTGCAACGCTGCGTGAGATCTGCACGACCGACCACTACGACCGCCTTTATCACACCTATGGCGCCGGTACGGTGGACGTGGCGCGGGCCATTCGGAAAGAGTTCCCGAATCCGCCAGACGTGGTCGCGTATCCCAGGACCGAACAGGACATCGTCGATCTCTTCGACTGGTGCGGCCGCCAACAGCTTGCCGTCGTTCCCTACGGCGGCGGCTCCAGCGTGGTCGGCGGGGTAAACCCTCCGGAGCACGATCGCTACCGGGGCGTCCTCACGCTCGACCTCAAACACTTCGACAAGGTGCTGGAAGTCGACCAGACTTCGCAAGCCGCGCGCATCCAGGCCGGCGTGCTCGGGCCGAGCCTGGAACGCCAGCTCAAGCCGACCGGGCTGACCATGCGCTTTTTCCTGCAGGCATGGGAGTTTTCGTCGCTGGGGGGCTGGATCGCAACCCGCGCTGCCGGGCATTTCGCCACCGCATACACGCAGATCGACGACCACATCGAAAGCCTGAAGGTCGTAACCCCCGCGGGCAATATCGAGTCGCGCCGCTTTCCGGTATCGGGCTCGGGCCCCAATCCCGACCGGCTGTTTCTGGGCTCGGAGGGCGCGCTTGGCATCATTACCGAGGCCTGGGTCAAGCTGCACCGCCGCCCGGTCTACCGCAAGCAGACCACGGTGCGCTTCCGCGACTATGCCAAGGCCGTCGAGGCGACACGGCTGCTGTCCCAGTCTGGCCTGAACCCCGCGAACGCGCGCCTGGTCGAGCGCGAGGAGGCAGCCTACACCGGCTCCAGCGACGGCTCCTATGACATCCTCGTGCTGGGCTTCGAGTCGGCGGATCACCCGGTCGATGCGTGGATGGCGCGCGCGCTGGAGATCTGCGCGGCATGCGGCGGCGATTGGGAGACCGCTGCGGCAACCAACGAGGAAGGTGCCGATTCGGCCACGGCTAGCTGGCGCAACAAGTTCCTGCGCGGACCCTATCTGCGCGAGTACGCCATTGCACGCGGGGTCATGCGCGAAACCATGGAAACCGCCGTCACCTGGGACCGCTTCGCCGCACTTCACCAGCACGTCAAGAACGAGACGCATCGCATCATCCGCGAAGTGACGGGACGCCCGGGCTCGGTGACGTGCCGCTTCACCCACCTGTATCCGGACGGCCCCGCGCCCTACTTCACCTGGTTTGCCTACGGCGACAAGGCCCGCATACCCGAGCAGTACATGGCAATCAAGCGGGTGGCGGAACAGGCCATGGTGGACGCGGGCGGCACCGTCACCCACCACCACGCGCTCGGACGGGACCATCGTCCCTGGTATGACAAGGAGCGGCCCGAGCTGTTCTGCACCGCGCTGAAGGCGGCCAAGCAAGCGTTCGACCCCAAGCAGATCCTGAATCCCGGCGTGCTGTTCGACCCGAGCTGAAGCCCGGGCATTCACAGGAGGCAAAACCATGGCAGGACCTTTGGAAGGCATCCGGGTGCTCGACCTGAGCCGCATCCTTGCGGGACCGTGGAGCACCCAGTTGCTGTCGGACCTCGGTGCCGACGTGATCAAGGTGGAGCGACCCGGCAGCGGGGACGACACGCGCGCCTGGGGGCCGCCCTTCCTTGCCCGGGAAGACGGCACCCTGACGGCCGAGTCGGCCTATTTTCTCTGCGCCAATCGGGGCAAGCGCTCGATCACCGTGGACGTCAGCAGCGAGGCAGGACAGACCGTGCTGCGCGAACTGGCAAAGACGGCCGACGTCTTCGTCGAGAACTACAAGTGCGGCGACATGCGGCGCTATGGCCTGGACTACGACACGCTGGCGGCGCTCAATCCACGCCTGGTGTACTGCTCGATCACCGGCTTCGGGCAGACCGGGCCGTACAGCCACCGGGCCGGCTACGACTTCGTGGTACAGGCCATGGGCGGGCTCATGAGCATCACCGGCGAGTGCGACGACCGCCCCGGCGGCGGGCCGCAGAAATGCGGCGTACCGATCTCGGACCTGATGACAGGGATGTACGCATCGGTGGCCATCGTCAGCGCCTTGTTCGAACGGGTCGGGAGCGCACGCGGCCAGTACATCGACATGAGCCTGCTCGACACGCAGGTCGCGTGGCTTGCGAACCAGGCTTCCAACTATCTGGTAGCGGGTTCCGAGCCACGACGTTGGGGGAACGCCCATCCGAACCTCGCGCCCTACCAGTCGTTCGCGACCAGTGATGGCGCGCTGATCGTTGCCGTCGGCAACGACCGGCAGTTCGGCGCCCTGTGCGACGCACTGGAGCTGGGCGAACTGGCACGCGACGAGCGCTACGCGACCAACGCCGCGCGCCTGAAGCACCGCGAGAGCCTGGTGTTCTTGCTGGCGGACCGATTCCGTGGCCGCGACACGGCAGCCTGGCTGGTCAGACTGGAAGCCGCCGGCGTGCCGTGCGGACCGATCCATACGATTCCGCAGGCCTTGTCGGATCCGCAAGTGCGGTCGCGCGGCATGGTGTTCTCGCTTCCCCATGGAAGCGGAGCGATCGCGCCGCAGATCGCCAACCCGATCAAGTTCTCCCGCTCCACTGTCGAGTACCGGCGTGCGCCGCCGGTGCTCGGCGAGCATACGGACGACATCCTGAGCCGCGAGCTAGGCTGGTCGGCGGACCGGATTTCGGGATTGCGCCGGGAAGGCTCGATTTGAAGCGCAGGTAGCACAAGTAGCACAAGCGCGATCCCGAAGCAGGATCGCATCAGGAGACAGGAGACCCATCATGCATCGATATCTACGACAAGCTTCCGCCGCCCTGCTTTGCCTGGCAGCGATCTCCGCCTCACCGCACGCGGCGGCCAAGGACTGGCCCGCCCAGCCGGTCCGGGTGGTCCTGCCCTATCCGCCCGGTGGCGCTTCGGATGTCACCGCCAGGCTGCTGAGCGCAAAGCTCAGCCAGGCCTGGGGAGAATCAGTCGTTATCGAGAACCGGCCGGGGGCCAACGGCATCATCGCCAACGAACTGGTAGCAAAATCGGCCGCGGACGGATACACGGTGCTGATGGCCAACCTTGGACCGAATGCCATCAATCCCGCGGTCTATTCGAAATTGCCTTATGACTCGGTCAGGGATTTCGCGCCCGTGATCCTGGCGACCACGGTGCCGCTGGTCATCGTCACGGCGGCGAACTCCCCCATCAAGGATCTGAAGCAACTGATCGCCATGGCCAAGGATAAGCCTGGCGAAATCACCTTCGGCTCGGCAGGCAACGGGGCGAGCAACCACCTCGCGGGCGAGCTGCTCAATTCCATGGCGGGCGTCAAGATGGCGCATGTCCCTTACAAGGGCGACGCACCCTCGCTGACCGACGTGCTGGGCGGGCAGATCCACGTCGCGCTGCCGACGGCCCTGGCCGGCATGCCGCAGGTCAAGAGCGGCAAGCTGCGCGCGCTTGCGGTCACCAGCAAGAAGCGCCTCCCGTCCTTGCCGGATGTTCCCACGGTAGACGAAGCACTGGGCATTAGCGGCTATGAGGCCGTCTCCTGGGGCGGCTTCATGGTACCGACCGGCACCCCGGCGGCGATCATCACCAAGATGAATGCTGAGTTCAACAAGGCGCTGCAATATCAGGACATCCGGGAGAAGCTGCTGGCCCAGGGCGCCGAGATCGTGGGCGGCACGCCGGAGTCGTTTGACGCCTTCCTTCGCGCCGAACTCGCCAAATGGAAGAAGGTTGCGGACTCTTCGAAGGTGCGGCTCGACTAGCCGCGGCAAGCGCCGGTCGCATGGCCTCGACCGGCGCTTGCGTGGCGTTCCTGACCAGCGGACTAGCCCCTCGACGATACAATGCGGCGTCGGGCTGGGCCGCCAGGGCACCCCTGGACGGGCTCATCCTTCACTCCAACCTTGCTCTTCCCTTCGCTTTCGAGGCATGCCGAATATGGTCAACGTGAAACAGGTCGCTCTCCTTGCCGGCGTGTCTTCCGCCACCGTATCGCGCGCGTTGTCGGCGCCTGAACTGCTGCGGCCCGAGACGCTGAAGCGCGTGCAGGAAGCGATTGCCAGCCTCGACTACGTGCCTTTTGCCGCTGCGCGGATCCTGCGTTCGGGACGGACCATGTCCATCGGCATCATTGCCCCGACGCTGATGAACGAACTGTACGCAAGAGCCGTGGACACCCTGGAGAAGCAGCTCGAAGCGCTCGGCTATACCGTTCTTCTGACGTGCCATCGCGACAACAGCGACATCGAGTTGCGCTGCGCGCGGGAAATGCTGGAGCGGCGCGTGGACGGCATCGCCATCATCGGCTCGCAGCACCACCCCGACGTCTTCTCGCTGATCCATAAGCACAATGTCCCCTATGTGCTGATGTGGGCAACGGATCGCGAAGGCAGCCATCCGACGGTTGGCTACGACAACCGGCTCGCGATGCGGCGCCTGACCGCCTATCTGGTGAACCTCGGGCACCGCGAATTCGCCGTCCTGCCGGGGCCGCTGAACACCCAGCATCTGTCGGTCCAGCGGCTCGAAGGCGTCAAGGACGTGCTCAGCGAACATGGCATCGCCCTGCGCGAGGAACTGGTCCTGCCCACGCCCTATGAGGTCGAGCCGGTCCGCGCCGCGGCGCGGGCCTGCCTGACCAGTCCACATCGGCCTACCGCACTGATCTGCATAAACGACTTCATCGCGGTCGCCGCCATCGCCGAGTGCCGCGCCCTGGGCCGGTCCATTCCGGACGATATCTCCGTGACCGGTTTCGGGGACTGGGAGGTTGCGGAACTTATCACGCCTACCCTGACAACCATGCGGTCGAATCCCGTGCGTATCGGCGAACTGACCGCGCGCAACATTATTGCGCAGATAGAAGGCGCGGCACGGCGGGACGATCTGCAGGACGAATTCGAGCCGGAGCTGATCGTTCGGGAAAGTACTGCTGCGGTGAAAATCGTGGCGGCGCCTTAGTGTAGAGGGCGCACGCCGTGCCGGACCGCCGCCAGCCGTGACCGCGACCGCGCCCCTTCGCCGGCTGCACGGCGCAAGGAGGCTGTCAGCTCTGCCCCCGTGGAATGGTCGGGTTCGCGAAGCGAAGCGGCTTCTATTCGGCTTCGGTCCTGCCCCCCTCCGCAGCACGCCGTATCACTGTCGAAAGGTCGGCTCCCGCCAGTCTCTGCGCGGCAGTCCGGCTGTCGCCGGTCCAGAAGTCCCGTCCGGCGGTGAGAATCCGCTCCTCGGTATTGCGCATGTGCAGGAAGGCCGCCTGGCGGGCGCGTTGCGGATCCCGGGTTTCGATCGCGGCGCAGATCTCCGCATGCTCGGTGCGGACCTGCGCAGCCAGATCGCTTTGCCTGGCTTCATTGCCGCGGGTGAGACGGATGGCGTCTGTCAACGCCCGCGTCAACATGCCGAGTAGCTCGGTGTAGTGGGGATTGCCGGTGGCACGGGACACCGCAAGATGGAATGCCAGGTCTTCTTCGACGCCGTCGCCGCCTGCTCGCACTGCAGAGTCGATTTCGCGCAAAGCGTTCCGGATGTCGTCCATTTGCCTTTCGCTGCGGCGCTCCGCAGCCAATGCGGCCATTTCCGCTTCAATCCCACGGCGAAGTTCCAGGATTCGCACGACGCCCAAGGCCGGGTCGGAACCGCCACGCCCAAGGCGGAATACCTCTGCGGTCGCCGGATTGAGCACCACCGTACCGCTCCCCTGCCGGCTTTCCACGAGGCCCTCGGACTTAAGCCGGGAAATGGCTTCACGAATCACGGTGCGGCTCACGCCGTACTGCTCGGTCATGAACTTTTCCGTCGGCAGGCGGGCATTGACGGGGTACAGACCGCGCCGGATCTGCCCGGCGAGGTGTTCGGTGACGCGGTCGGCCAAGGTGGGCTCGACACCGCTTTTTCCCGCCGGCGGCTGCGCTGGTTCGGTCAGATTTCTCGTTGTGCTCTGCAAGGTAATTGCCCCACTTGTGCTTGCTTCGCCGCGCGTCGGCGTGCGGCATTCCTGGTTGACATCATAGCACTCAAATAAATTTGCTTGACATACTAATAATATGAATTTGTAATACAACTCACAAGAACACAACGATTTCGTGCGACGCTGTCGCAAACCCCGAGGAGACTACATCCATGACGGCCCAGGATCACCATCAGTCGCTTGAAAATGTTTACGTATGCAGACGCATGCCGGCGGAGATCGAAGCCGCGCTGAAAGAGCGCTTCGTCGTAACCCTGAACGAAAGCGACGAACTGACCGATTCCGCCACGATCATCGCGCGCGCCAGGGCCGCGAGCGTTCTGCTGGTGACCGCGACGGAGCGCATTGACGGCCAGGTATTGCGCGCACTGTCACCCACCCTCAGGACAGTGGCCACTCTCTCGGTAGGCTACGACCACATCGACTTGGCCACGGCTCGCGAACTCGGCATCGAGGTCCTGCATACGCCTGACGTCCTGAGCGATGCTTGTGCCGAAGTCGCGCTAATGCTCCTGCTCAATGCCGCACGGCGCGGTCATGAAGCAGATCGCATGGTCCGCAGCGGCCAATGGGCAGGTTGGGCGCCCACGCAACTGCTGGGCAAAGGCCTGGTCGGCAAGCGGCTCGGCATATTCGGGATGGGGCGCATCGGCCGGGCCATCGCCACGCGTGCCCGCGCATTCGGCTTGCAGATCCACTACCACAACCGCTCCCGGCTCGGGCCAGAGCTTGCCGAGGGCGCCATCTACCACGCGACTCTCGAAAGCCTCTGCCGACACAGCGAGATGCTGCTGGTCGCGGCACCGGGTTCCCCCCAGCTCAAAGGAACGCTCGATCAGGCGCACATCCGGGCACTGCCCCCTGGCGCGGTGGTCGTCAATATTTCCCGCGGCGACATCGTCGATGACGATGCGCTGATCGAAGCGCTGAACAACGGCCACGTCTTTTCTGCCGGCCTTGATGTCTTCGCCAACGAGCCGAACCTCGATCCGCGCTATCGCGCCCTCGACAACGTCTTTCTCAGTCCGCATATCGGCAGCGCGACAGAAGAAACGCGCAACGCCATGGGATGGCTTCTGCTCGACGGGATCGCGGCACTGCGCCGCGGCGAACGACCCGCCAACCTGCTTTCCTGATTCCCCCCTCAAGTCAAAGCGACCGGAGTTCCTTTTCATGCAGATCCAGAATCCTTCTCTCTTCCGCCAACAGTGCCACGTGAATGGCCAATGGGTAGACGCTGCTGACGGCGAAGTGGTGCCCGTCACGAATCCTGCAACGGGGCAGCAGCTCGGTACCGTGCCCCGCATGACGGCGGCAGACGTCCAGGCAGCCATCGCCGCGGCGGACCGCGCCCTTCCGGCATGGCGCGCGACCAGCTCGCGCGAACGCAGCCGCCTGCTGCGTCGATGGTTCGATCTCTGCATGGCCAACCAGGAGGACCTGGCAACGATCCTCACGCTTGAGCAAGGCAAACCGCTGAAAGAATCGCGTGGCGAGATTGCCTACGGGTCCGGCTTTATTGAATGGTTCTCGGAAGAAGCACGCCGGATCTATGGCGATGTGATTCCCGCGCCGTCATCGGACCGCCGCATCCTCGTCATCAAGCAGCCCGTCGGCGTCGTCGCCGCCATCACCCCGTGGAATTTCCCGAATGCGATGATCACCCGCAAGGCAGGCGCCGCCCTGGCTGCAGGCTGCACGATCGTGATCAAGCCTGCCTCGGCCACGCCCTTCTCTGCGCTGGCGCTCGCCGCACTGGCCAGGGAAGCGGGAATCCCCGACGGGGTACTGAATGTGGTCACTGGTTCCGCCTCCGTTGTGGGGCGTGAGCTCACATCGAGCCCCGTCGTGCGCAAGCTGTCGTTCACGGGCTCCACCGACGTCGGCAAGACTCTCCTCGAGCAATGCGCCGGTACGGTGAAGAAGGTTTCCATGGAACTGGGCGGCAACGCGCCATTCCTCATCTTCGACGACGCCGACCTCGACGCTGCCGTCGCCGGCGTGATGGCCTCGAAGTTTCGCAATGCCGGTCAGACCTGCGTCTGCGCCAACCGCATCTTCGTCCAGGACGGCGTCTACGACACGTTCGCAGAGAAGCTCAGGATCGCAGTGGAAGCTCAGGTCGTCGGCGATGGCATGACACCGGGCGTGGATCTCGGACCGCTGATTGACGACGCGGCGATCGAGAAGGTTCGCGAACACATCTTCGACGCCGTCTCTCTGGGTGCTCAGGTATTCACCGGCGGCAGGGCCCACGCCCTCGGCGGCCGCTTCTTCAAGCCGACGATCCTCACGGACGTGTCGCCGAAGGCGAAGCTCATGAACGAGGAGACCTTCGGCCCGGTGGCCCCCCTGATCCGCTTCAAGACCGAGGAAGAAGCCGTCGCCATGGCCAATGACACGCCCTTCGGACTGGCTGCCTATTTCTACACCACCGACTACGCGCGCTCCTGGCGCGTGGCAGAAGCGCTCGAATGCGGCATCGTGGGCCTGAACGAGGGACTGATCTCCACCGAGGTCGCCCCGTTCGGCGGTGTGAAGGAGTCGGGCATCGGCCGGGAGGGATCCAAATACGGCATCGAGGACTACATCGAGGTCAAGTACATCTGCGCTGGCGGCCTGGCATTGCGCTGAGCCGCGAGACAACGACAGGAGACAGCATCATGAAGAAAACAGTGGGCATGATCGGCATTGGCATGATGGGCCATGGCATCGCGACGAATGTGGCAAAGCATGGTTATCCGCTGGTGGTCCTCGAACATCCAGGCAATCAGCCACTCGACGCATTGCTGAAGGCGGGGGCGAAATCCGTACCGGCTATCCCGGAACTCGCGGGCCAGGTCGACATCGTCATTCTCTGCGTTACCGGATCCCCCGAGGTCGAGGAAGTGCTTTTCAGCGCCCAAGGCCTCCTCAGCGCCCTGCGGCCCGGTACCGTGGTCATCGATTGCTCGACGGCGATTCCCTCTTCGACCGAGCGCATCGCCGCCGCCGTGCACAAGGCCGGTGGCAGGTTCATGGACGCGCCAATGACGCGTACGCCCAAAGAAGCCGCCGAGGGGCGACTCAACCTGATCGTCGGCGGCGACGCGTCGCTTTACCAGGAATGCCTGCCACTGCTGCAGAGCTTCGCCGAAAACATCACCTTCGCCGGGCCTGTCGGTGCCGGACACCGGCTCAAGCTGCTGCACAACTTCGTGTCTCTCGGTTTCTCCGCAGTCCTGGCAGAGGCTGCCGCCTGCGCAGCACGCGCGGATGTCCGTCCCGAAATCCTTGTCGATGTACTGGCCAAGGGCGGCGGCGCCGGTGTCATCCTGGAACGCCTGCGTCCCTTCATTGAGCGGGGCGACAGCTCCGGGTTCCGCTTCACCATCTCCAACGCGCTGAAGGACATGACCTACTACGACACCATGGCGAGCGAAGCTGGCGCCAGTCATGCGACCGCGTCAGCGATCCGCGAGACCTACGCCGGCGCCTATGACCAACGGCCCCATGGCACCGTGCCGGAGCTTGTCGCACTGCTGGCCGAGCCGGCCTCCTTTCGCTGATGGTCCCGGAAACCGACACCATGATCACAAACCAGCAATACAGGATTGCCGTCATTCCAGGCGACGGCATTGGCAACGAAGTGGTCCCCGAAGGCATCCGGGTCCTGGAAGCCGCGAGCGCTAAGTTCGGCTTCACGCTCGCCTTCACGACCCATGACTGGAGCTGCGCCCGCTACCACGCCCAGGGAAGCATGATGCCGTCCGATGGCATCGAGCGGCTACGCGACTCTGACGCCATCTTTCTCGGCGCAGTCGGTTTCCCCGGCGTGCCGGACCACGTATCACTGTGGAACCTCCTCATCCCGATCCGCCGCGAATTCGACCAGTACGTGAACCTGCGACCGGTCCGGCTTCTGCCCGGGGTGCCCTGCCCGCTCGCCAACAAGAAGCCCGGCGACATCGACTTCTGGATCGTGCGCGAGAACACCGAAGGCGAATACTCGCAAGTTGGCGGCCGCATGTTCGCCGGCACGGAACATGAGTTCGTCACGCAGGAGGCCATTTTCACCCGTCGCGGAACCGATCGGATCATGCGCTATGCGTTTGATCTCGCCAGGAAGCTCGGCCGGAATCATGTGACATCGGCCACCAAGTCCAATGGCATCTTCCATTCCATGCCCTACTGGGACGAGCGGTTTGCCGCAGTGGGTGCCGACTATCCGGACATCCGCACCGACCAGTACCACATCGATATCCTGGCAGCGCGGTTCGCGATGTCCCCGGAGCGCTTCGACGTCGTGGTCGGATCGAACCTGTTCGGCGACATCCTCTCCGATCTCGGCCCCGGCATCACGGGAACGATCGCCGTGGCGCCGAGCGCAAACATCAACCCGGAGCGGAAATATCCGTCGATGTTCGAACCGGTGCATGGCTCCGCCCCGGACATCGCCGGACAAGGCATCGCGAATCCCATCGGGCAGATCTGGTCTGGGGCCATGATGCTGGAACACCTCGGTCAGCCCAAGGCAGCGGCCGCGATCATGAAGGCCATCGAAACTGTCCTGACGCATCCCGATCGCGTACTGACGCCCGACCTGGGTGGAAGGGCCACTACACAGGAAATGGGCGCCGAAATCGCCAGGGCGGTGCTCGCATGACACAAGCCGCCGCGGTCGCGCGTCGCCCGCTTGTGCTGCTGACCGATGCCATCGTCCCGGAGGCGCATGCTCGCCTGGCGGCTGACGCCGACGTCGAGTTACTGCCGCCAGGACTGATCGGCGCGGCCAGTGATCAAGCGTTGCGAGATCGCATTGCGCAGGTTGACGGCCTGATCGTACGGCGACAGCTCCCTGGCGATCTGTTCGAGCGCGGGCATCGTCTTCGCGCCGTCGTTCGTCATGGTGTTGGCGTGGATTTCATTCCGGTAGACCGCGCCACGGCTCACGGCATCCCGGTGGCCAATACGCCGGACACGAACTCGAACGCCGTTGCCGAATTTGCGGTATCCGCCATGCTCGCAATGACCAGGCGGCTGGCAGCCTTCGACGATGCCGTGCGCAAGGGCGACTGGAACCGCCGCACGATCGCGGCAGGGCAATCCAGGGAGCTGCGCGGCTCCACGCTCGGAATCATTGGCTTCGGGGCCATCGGGCGCCGGGTCGCGGAGATCGCAGGCGCGGGCTTCGGCATGAAGCTGCTTGCGCATACGTTGACACCATCCAGGCTCCCGCCGCACGTCGCCCCGGCGGAACTTTCCGCCTTGTTTGCCCATAGCGACTACATCGTAATCGCGTGCCCGCTTACCGCAGCAACAAGAGGCATGGTGAACAAGACGCTTTTGGCGCATGCGCGTCCGACTACGGTGCTCGTCAATGTGGCACGGGGCGCCATCATCCGGCAGGCGGACCTGGTCGACGCATTGCGCAGCGGCACCATAGGCGGCGCCGTACTCGATGTATTTGAACAACATCCGCTTCCGGACGACAGCCCGCTTCGGGACCTGCAGAACGTCCTTTTGACACCGCATATCGCCGGCCTGACCCAGCACGCCTCCATGGCCATGGGGCTGGCCGCCGCCGACACGATGCTCGCCCTGCTGCGAGGCGAACGACCGCGCAACATCGTCAACCCCGAATTCAACGCTGACAACCAGGAGACAATGCAATGAAGATCACCCGCATTACCGCAATCCCCCTGTCCTATCGTCTGCCCGAAGGCAAAACGGTCACCATGGGCGTGGGCAGTACGCTCAAGCGTGACGCGATCATCATCCGCGTTGAGACATCCGAAGGCATCGTGGGCTATGGCGAGTCGCATCCCGGGCGCAGTCCGGGCGCCATCACCAGCCTGATTCACAACACGCTGTCGCCGCTGCTGGTTGGCATGGACGCCACGGACGTGGTCGGCATCTGGCAGCGCGTGCACCGCATGCAGTTCTCCAGCCATGGTCTTGGCGCCGGCGCCGCGCTGGCGCATTCGGGCATCGACATGGCACTCTGGGATATCCGCGGCAAGGCGGCGAAGATGCCGCTCTACAAGCTGCTGGGCGGCTCGCGTCGACGCATTCCGGCCTATGCCGGCGGCATCGCGCTCGGATACCAGCCCGCGGCGTCGCTGGCCGAAGAGGCCCAGTCCTATATCGAACAGGGCTACCAGGCCGTCAAGCTGCGCATCGGCGACTCGGTCAAGGCGGATATCGAGCGCGTACGCCATGTGCGCCGCGTGCTCGGCGCTGACGTCGACATCCTGACCGATGCCAATACGGCCTACACGATCGCCGACGTGCGCCGTGTCATGCCTGTGCTGGCGGAAATCCAGGCGGGCTGGCTCGAGGAACCATTCGCCTGCAACGATTTCGCTTCGTATCGCGAGGCTGCCCGGATTTCCCCGGTCGTCCCGCTCGCGGCCGGCGAGAATCACTTCATGCGGTTCGAGTTTGCGCAACTGCTGGAAGCCGGGGCAGTCCAGGTCTGGCAACCCGACCTGTCCAAGACGGGCGGCATTACGGAAGGCATGCGCATCGCCGCCATGGCCTCGGCCTTCCGCATCCCCATCCACGCCCACAGCTCCGCTACCGGCCTCAATCATGCCGCGACGCTGCATTTCCTCGCGGCAACCGAGAACGCCGGCTACTTCGAAGCCTGCGTTTCGCAGTTCAATCCCTTCCGCGACATGTTCGGCAAGACCTTCGAAATCGGCAGGGATGGTTGCGTGGTCCCGCCGGAAGCACCGGGCCTGGGCGTCGAAGTCGACGAGGACATCTTCAAGCAGTACCCGTCGATCGACGGCCCCGGTTACGTCGTCAAGTTCTGAGCAAATCCGCTCAGCAGACACTGATCCACCCCATACAAAAGATGGTGAAGGAGACAAAGATGCCTAGCAGAAGAACCGCGTGCAAATGGATTCTGTCATCCCTGGCGGGCGCCGTCGGCGCCACCGCCTTCGGTGGCGCCATGGGCGCTACGAGCGATGCGTACCCGGACAAGCCCATTCGCATCGTCGTGCCATATACCCCCGGCGGCTTCAACGACACGCTCGCGCGCACCGTGGGCGAGAAGCTGACCAAGCTCTGGAAGCAACCGGTGGTCGTTGACAATCGACCCGGAGGCAACACATTGATCGGCAATTCGATGGTTGCGAAAGCCGCCCCCGATGGCTACACGTTGCTGATTACGCCGCTGCCGTTCGCCGCACTTCCCGCGTTGTACGGCACGAAGCTTCCCTACAACGCGACCAAGGATTTTGCTCCGGTCATCTGGGCTGCCAGCACCCAGAACGTGCTGGTGGCGCGAAACGACCTTGGGCTTGCGACCGTCAAGGACATGGTTGATTTTGCAAGGAAGAATCCCGGCAAGCTGAACTACGGCTCCACTGGGTCCGGTTCCTCCAATCATCTGTCGATGGAACTCTTCGAGAAGATGACCGGTACCAGGCTGACGCACGTCCCGTATAAAGGCAGTGGCCCGGCTGTTGCCGCCCTGCTCGGCGGTGAAATCGATGTGCTGTTCGACAACTTGCCCAATGTGATGAACCAGATCCGAGCCGGCAAGTTCAAGCCCGTAGCCGTCACCGGTCAGCAGCGATCCACGCTGCTGCCAAACGTTCCGACCGTCGCTGAATCGGGGGTGCCCGGCTACGAGGTCAACGTCTGGTTCGGCATTCAGGCACCCGCTGGCACGCCAAAGGAGATCGTCCAGAAGCTCAACCAGGAAATCGCGAAGGCCCTGGCCGATCCGGACATCGTGAAGCGATTCCGCGAACAGGGCGTGGAGGTCGTGGGTAGCTCCCCGACCAAATTCGCCACACTCGTGGAAGCCGAGATCCAGAAATGGGGAAGCGTGGTCCGCGATGCGAACGTCTCATTGGAGTAACGGCTGCGTCGAAAACGTGTCCGCACGGTAGCGGACACGCTCAGGTCCGCGTGCATGCTTCAAGATCCCGCCGTACCTCTGAACTGCACCCCAAAGGTTGGACACCGATCCAACCTTTGGGGTGTTTTTCATGGCGAAGTACGATGAGAAGTTCAAGCGCCGGGTCGTCGAGCGCTATTTGACTGTTACCACCACCGTATCAGGACCAAACTAAAAGGGCTGAGTCCTGTGCAATACAGGAATCAGCCCTCCATGGCTTAGCCCACCGTCTTAGCTGTCCAACTTCTTGGGGTCAGTTCATACCTCCGGCGGGATTTTTGTTGATCCGCCCGAATCTGTCGGCGGACGTTGGCAGCGCACCGTGTGCGCAAGCCTGCCCGAAGCGGCGTCAGAGATTCCCTGACCGGCCAGGAATCAGGCGCGATCCCCAAAAAAATGCCCTGCAATGATGTTTGCAGGGTCTTCTGCTTGCCGCTTCCTCTTTCCGCACCGCTTGCCGCAGTCCCGTACTGCGCGACGGGACAAACGCAATCGGCCCCTGAGACCAGACGAGGTCTCAAGGGCCGATCACATTCCGGGCTGGCTTATTCAGCGACCACGTTTGCCGACTTCGCGACAGCGCCCCACTTGTCGGCTTCGCTCTTGATATAGCGTGCAAACTCATCGGGCCCGGTTGCCACCACTTCGGCACCAAGCGTCGCCAGCTGGCTCTTCACTTCCGGCATGGCAAGCACCTTCATCAGTGCCCCACTCAGTTGCCTGATGATTTCTGGCGAAGTTCCGGCAGGTGCAACGAGACCGCCCCAGGAAGAGGCGTCGAATCCCTTCAGCACGGATTCATCGATCGTCGGTGCATTGGGAAACGCAGGCACTCGCTTCTTGCTTGCCACTGCGATGAGCCTGAGCTTGCCTCCGCTCACGAACGGACGTGCAGCGACGGCCGTAGTGAACATCATGGACACCTGCCCGGCCATCACATCGGTCAGAGCCGGGCCATCGCCCTTATAGGGCACGTGCATCATGTCCGTCTTCAGCCCGGCGTTGAACATCTCGCCCACCAGGTGATTGGAGGAGCCATTGCCAGCCGAGGCAAAGGTGTACTTGCCCGGGTTGGCCTTGACTTCTGCCACCAGCCCCTTGATGTCCGCCGCCTTGACCTTCGGTCCGGCCACCAGGACGATCGGCACCGTGGTGGTTTGCCCGATCGGGGCGAAACTCTTGTTGACGTCGTAGCCGAGGTGCGGGTAGATCGACTGGCTGATGGCATTCGGGCCGACGTTCGCCATCAGCAGCGTATAGCCATCTGCCGGCGATTTGGCCACCATCTCGGCGGCGATATTTCCGTTTGCGCCGGGCCGGTTCTCGACCACAAACGTGGCACCGGTAACCTCCTTCAGTTTTTCGCTCAGCACACGCGCGGTCGTATCGGATGCGCCACCCGGCGGATATGGCACAACAATGCGCACAGGCTTGTCCGGGTAGGCTGCCATGGCGATGCCTGAGGCCAGGGCCGAAGCCGCGATGGCCGCACGACACGCAGTTTTGATCAATGCTTTCATGATGTGTCTCCTCCAAGTCTAGTTTATCGGGGATGGATGGGTATCAGTACCGCGCCCCTGGCGAGCGGCTTCACCGTCTTGCTGTAGATGTTCAGCCAGCCTTGCTCCGTAGCTCCCTGAATGGGTGCTGCATCGACCCGACGCGAAGCCATCTCCTTCTCGTCGACAAGCAAGTTGATCTGCCTTGCGGGGATGTCGATCTCGATCTCGTCGCCATCCCGGACCAGAGCCAAGGGCCCACCGGCTGCGGCTTCGGGGCACACCTGACCGACCGCGACACCGCGGTTCAAGCCAGATAGCTGGCCATCGGTCACGACTGCGACCTTGCCGTTGAAGCCCGCGCCTTCGACGGCAGCGACGAATGACGACGCCAGGGCCACGCCCGGACCGCCAATCGGGCCCATACCACGCAGGCACGCTACGGTCCCCTCCGTGATACGGCCCTCCGCCAATGCCGCGAGAGCTTCCTCCTGGGAGTGAAACACCATCGCCTTGCCACGGAAGCTTTCGGCCTTCTCGCCGGCATTGCCGAGCTTGAGAATGCTACCCTCGGGCGCAAGCGATCCTTTCAGGATGACCAGCGACGGCTTCGTGGAGACGGGGTTGTCCAACGTGCGCAGGATCGACGGCGATGGCGCCTCGTATTCGTCCAGAATTGCCTGCCACGTCTTGCCGGAGGCCGTCAGGCACTCCTGCTCGATCATGGACGCCAGACGTTTGATCGTCGCAAGGGTGCCACCCGCCGCTTCAAGCTCCTCCGTACGGTGCGGACCGTTGGGCTTGACGGTTGCAAGCAACGGCACCTCGCGGCCGAGCCGGTCGAAGAGATCGTAGAGATCCACATCCGTTCCGGCCTCCTCCGCAACACCTTGCAGGTGGCGAAGCACGTTGATCGACGTCGACAGTGCCAGGGCGACGCGCACGGCGTTCCGGAAGGCCGCCGGCGTGAGAATGCTGCGGGGCGTCAGGCCTTCGTTGACCATCTCGACAATGCGTGCGCCGGCGGCTCGGGCCTGGTCGACCATCGCAGGAGAGTTGGCCAGCACCGGACTGGCGCCTGGCAGCGTCAGACCCAATGCCTCGCAGACGATGTGCATGGAGTTCGCAGTCCCCAGGCCCGCGCACACACCGGGGCTGCGCACGGCGCGCCTGCACATGCCGTCCAGGTCCTCGAAGGACAGTTGACCAGTCACGTGCATGCCGACCTTCTCGAACACATCTTCGATGTCCACATGCTCCCCCTTGTACTGACCACTGGCCTGATAGCCGCAAATCACCACCAGTGTCGGAATGTCCAGCCGCGCCGCGGCCATCATTTGTCCCGGCGTCGTCTTGTCGCAGGAAGCCAGGCACACCATGCCGTCGAGTTGTGCGCCCTCGACTTGCACTTCGATGTCGTTCACGATCAGGTCGCGGGACGGGAGGATGTAGCGGCCCTGCTTGCCTGCGCTGGTAATGAAGTCGCTGGGGGCGGCGGTGCGGACCTCGAAGGGTACGCCACCTGCCGCGCGGATCGCCGCCTTCACGTGAGCGGATACGCCATCGAGATGACTGAAGCAGCTCGACAGCTCCGACGAGGTGTTGACCACGGCAATCTTCGGCTTGTCCAGGTCGGCATCGCTCAGCCCCAGGGCTTGCCATTGGGCCTTGCGCAGTGCCCAGCGGGTCGTACCCGGGGCGAAATTGCTACGGTATTTCGGGGAATTCATTGCAAGGCTCCAAGGAAGGCACCATTGTTTTCCAGCACCTGCTGGATATCGGACGCCGGAACATGGTGAACGCTGATCCCCCGTCCCGCTGCCGTTGCAGCGGTATGCCCTGCCGCTTCGCCCATGGCGAAGCATTGCGCGGTGACTCTGATCGAGGCCTGCGCGCCATGCGTGGCCGATGCACAACGGCCAGCCACCATCAGGTTGTCGAAGCCTTCCAGCAGAAGCGAACGCAGGGGAATCTGGAAGTACGTGCCAGGCGGCAACCAGATCCATTTGGTCGCCCTGCCCGCAGCGTGGTCCTCCATTGGCCATGCACAGCACGCGATGGCATCGTCGAAGCGCGCTCCTTCGAGAACATCCTTGTCAGTGAGGACGTAGCTCCCGACGGTACGCCGACTTTCACGGATGCCGATCACCGCGCCGGTATCCATGACGAAGGCCGACTCGAATCCCGGCACGTACTTTCGGAATGCCTTCAGGTATGTGCAGACTTGTTCCCGCCCCGTAATCTCTGCCCGCGACATGACACTGAGGTCGAACGGGTTGGGCGATTTGCCGTCCACCGCCACTTTCGTGATGTTCAGATGCGCAAGGCCTGGCCGTTCGGCAAATACGCCGCCGGCGGTGCGAGGAAGGTCGTAGCCGTCGGCGACAGCCAGCTCAAGCCTTTCGCGAAGAGCCGGGCGGCTCAAGCGGGCCAGCGAGTCGGTGTCAACGCCGCCGAACCGTACCATGGTGGTAGGAAACTGAAGATCGCCTTCCGAAATTTCGCAAGGCCCGCCGGCGAAGTTCACCAGGTCGGCATCGCCAGAGCAGTCCACGAACGACTTTGCCCGGATGGCGAGTCGCCCTTCCTTGGTCTCGATCAGCACGGCGTCCAGTTCGCGCTCTTTCATGGCGACACCAACCACCAGCGCATGAAACAAGACCTCGACCTTTGCCTCCTGGACGAGCTGGTCGAGAGCGACCTTCATGGCGAACAGATCGTAGGGCAGCGAAGCCGTCTCGAGCCATCGCGTCGTTTCCCCGAGGCCGTCAAGTGACCGCAGTCGCCCGATGACTTCGTTGCAGAACCCACCCACAATCTGCTGTACCTCTGTATCGGTGACCGCGTAGAGGCCACAGATGCTGCCCAGGCTCACCGACGTCAGGGTGCCGCCTAAAAAGCCTTCGCGCTCCAGAAGCAGTACCCTGGCACCCGTTCGCGCCGCCGCAATCGCGGCAGCCACCCCGGCAGCGCCACCTCCCACGACGCAGACGTCTGCCGTGCGAAACACGGATGTAGACCGAGCCGGCTCGGACACCACATCCGATGAATACGTAGTCATTTTGTCTCCAAAAAAAATGCGTGATGCCGGGTCCACTCGGCCCGGCTCACGCTTCCCGTCCAATTTGGTTACGTAGTCATTATAGGCGGAAATAAAAAACTGCCAAGCTCAGGATGTTGTGCGCCGCAATACGAGATCATTAGGTAGCACAAACGTGTACGGGGCCAGGTCCGGCGTAGTCATACGACGCTGGAGCCGGTCTACTACCTGCTCCACCATGGCTGGCAAAGGCTGCTGGACAGTGCTAAGGCTGATGCACTCCCACCTCGCCATGGGAATATCGTCATAGCCGACGACCCAGAGCTCGCCCGGGACTTGCTTGCCACTGTGACGGGCGGCATCCAGCGCACCGATCGCAACAATGTCATTGGTGCAGAACACGGCATCGACATCAGGACGTTCGGCGAGCAGTGTCTGCATCGTCCGAAAGCCATACTCGTAGCTAAAGTCGGCGGCATCGGCCCGCACGAATGCGTTCCCCTGACTCAACGCGCCAAGCCCTTCCATAAAGCCCCGCTCGCGTTCGCGGATCGTGCTTGCCTTGGAACTCTTGCTGGACGCCGCCGAGATCAGTCCAATGCACTTTCTGCCCGCTGACACGAAATAGTCCGCAACCCGCCGGCCGCCGGCATAGTTGTCGCTCACGATGGTGTCGAACAAGTCGGTTCCGACAGAGCGATGGATCAGGATGATCGGCTTCTCGGCCGCGACCCGGGTCAGCATCTCCCTGGACTCATCCAGCGCGGCGGCAAAGATGACGCCATCGGTAGCGCTTTCGGCAAGCGCACGCACCGTGGCCTCGTCCATCTTTCCTTCGAGCTCCCAGACCGTTGTGCGGAAGCCGCGACTAGCGAGCCGATCGACCAACAGTTGGAGCAGCATCGGGTACAACGGGTTAGACAGGCTCGCGATCACCACCGCAACCGTCCCGCTGCGACGCGTCTTCATCTGTCGAGCTGCCGCACTGGGCGAATACTCGTAGTCCTGTATGACCTTCAAGACCCGCGCCTTGGTCTCCGGCTTCACCGACGGCAAATCCTGAAGCACACGGGAGACGGTGGTTTGTGAAACCCCTGCCAGGTTGGCTATGTCGATGCTGGTAAGCCGCTTGCTCATGGTGAGGTAGGAACTGCACACATTTCTGTCAATGCCCCGGATTCTAAACGAACCCTCGAGGCCGCCACGATACCGACAAGGCCGCTGGCCCAAGGCGGTCGTGGAATCTCTCAGTTTGCCGTTTTTACGTAGCGTTTGCGCTGAAGCGGGCGGATCATCTGCCCGATGCGCCGGCACTTGGCCCGGTGGCGTCAAAACCGTGAACCGGGAGTGCTTGCCATGCTCAACCTCAGCCCGATCGGAATGTTCCACACCGCCATTGCCCTCGTGGCGGTGGCTTGTGGCCTGGTGGCGTTGTTCAAGTACGGCGAGATTGGAACCCGCACCCGCCCCGGCCGTCTCTATGTATGGCTGACTGCAGCGACAGCATTTACCGGGCTCTTTATCTTCCACCATGGCGGATTCGGACCGCCCCACGCACTGGCAATACTGACACTTGTCGTACTGGCCATCGCCGGTGTTGCCGAACGTCGCGAGGGAACGGCCGTGGCGCGCTACACGGCGGTACTGGGCTACTCGCTCACGCTGTTCTTCCACCTGATTCCAGGATTGACCGAGACCGGCACGCGCGTGCCGGTGGGCGCTCCCGCGTTCACCGGTCCGGAAGACCCGACCCTTAAAGCAATAGTTGGCATCGCCTTCGTGATCTACCTGATCGGCGCAGCCATCCAGGTCTCGCGCATTCGGCGCTCGCGCCGAATGGCGGTCACCCTCTGAACTCGCCGCCGCGCCGACCGGGTGGATGTAACCGGTGGGTTGGTAACAGCGACGATCCCGAAATGGTGTTTGGCTGGCGTATTTGCCCAGTCTCCCGATGACGGATGCCATCGATGCCTTATTCGCCTGACATGCCGGCATTCTGTCCTGCATCCGCGCCCTTACCCATGATTCGGTGGTGAAGCTCGCCACCAGCTTCCCAGGAGATGCTGTCATGAATCAGCTGTCCACCGCTAGCATGTCGTCGTCTGGTGTCCTCCCTGAATCAGGCCCTTTGGCCGCCGGCGACCTCGCAGTCCCGGCGGCAGCCGCTGGCACGTTGTACGTGACGGTAGGAAACGACAGGATTGCCTATCGCAGGTTCGGTCAGGGTCCGATGATCATTCTCGCCAACCGCTTGCGCGGCACGCTTGATACATGGGATCCATTGTTCCTGGATGCGCTGGCGTCGCGATACACCGTCGTCACTGTCGACTATCCCGGCATCGCGTACTCGACTGGCAAATTGCCCGAGGCCATGGCGTTGGCATCGAAGTTCATCGACGACTTCGCCAATGCAATCAACGCAGAACGCTTTGTCCTCCTCGGCTGGTCATGGGGTGGTCTGGTGGCTCAGACCTACCTTTTAGAGCACACCCAACGCGTAACTCACGCCATCCTGATTGGCACCAACCCGCCGGGGCACAATGAGATCCCGCTGCAGCAGGTGTTTCTCGAGCGGGCATTCAAACCCGTGAACGATCTCGCCGATGAGGAAATTCTGTTCTTCGAGCCAGCCTCCGCGGCAAGCCGCGCTCAGGCCAAGGCCTCGCACGAACGGATCTATGCAAGGGCTGGCGTGACTTCCAGGATACCATCCACGCCCGAAGAGTTCGCACCGTACTTTAAGGCGGCGGAGGGCTTTCGCAACGACGAAGAGCGCCGACGCGAACGCATGGAGCAGGTCGATTTGCCTATCCTGGTTATCGCCGGAGACCACGATACAAGCACTGCCGGACAGAACTGGTTTCCTTTGATCGGAAAGATGCGGCAGGCACAGTTCATCTTCTTCTCCGAAACAGGGCACGCCCCACAGCACCAGCACCCTGCGCTTATATCCGACTACATTCACGATTTCTTGACCAGGACGTCTGCTGACCGCAGTAAGTGAGTTCTGCGCAAGGCGGCCCAGCGTTGACAGGCACTTTCTCTCCGAGCCGGCCGCCGGGGGCGGGCGCTAGGGGCAACGCCTGTTGCCCCTAGCGCATGGAAACGAGGCCGGCCATGGGCCTGGCCTGGTGTTGATCAGGACCGGAGAAATGCCAGCAGGTCCGCGTTGATGGTTTCCGCATGCGTGGTAGGCATGCCATGCGGGAAGCCCTTGTAGGTCTTCAGCGTGCCGTTGCGCAACAGCTTTGCCGAGAGCGGCGCGGAATCGGCGTAAGGGACGATCTGATCGTCGTCGCCGTGCATTACCAGCGTCGGCACGGCAATCTTCTTCAGATCTTCCGTAAAGTCAGTCTGGGAAAAAGCAACGATGCCATCGTAGTGTGCCTTGGCGCCGCCCTGCATGCCCTGGCGCCACCAGTTCGCGATCACCCCTTCGTCCGCCTTGGCACCTGGGCGGTTGTAGCCATAAAAGGGGCCTGCAGGGATATCGCGGTAGAACTGCGCCCGGTTTTGGGCCACCTGCGCCTGGAAGCCGTCGAAGACTTCCTTCGGCAAGCCCTCCGGATTGGCTTCTGTCTTGACCATCAGCGGCGGCACAGCGGCAATCAGGACGGCCTTCGCGACGCGGCTTTCGCCGTGTCGCGCCAGATAGCGCACCACTTCGCCGCCGCCGGTCGAATGCCCGACGTGGACAGCGTTTTTCAGGTCCAGGTGGGTCGTCAGCGTTGCCAGGTCGTCGGCATAGTGGTCCATGTCATGGCCGCTGGCGGTCTGGGTCGAGCGGCCGTGGCCGCGACGATCATGCGCAATCACGCGGAACCCCTGATTCAGGAAGAACATCATCTGCGCGTCCCAGTCGTCCGCACTCAGCGGCCATCCATGAGAAAAGACAATGGGCTGGCCGCTGCCCCAATCCTTGTAGAAGATATCCACACCATCCTTGGTTCTGACCGTCTGCATGGCATTACCTCCCGGTTGATTGCCCCTGTCCGCAGGAGCGTTGGTATATGTGGCTGCGCTCACCGCACGAACTGGCGCCGTGGTACGACGCCCGAATCACCCCAACGCCGCGCACAACTCCGCTGTCGTGACGATTGCATGGGCGAATGTCGGTCCGTTGATCTCATGCGCGGCATGCATGGCCTCGGCAGAAAATGCTGCCGTGGCATCGCGCACCAGCGTCACGTGATAGCCAAGCTCCGCGGCAAAACGCCCGGTCGCCTCGATGCAGGTATTGGCCAGCATTCCGATCAGAATGACTTTCTGAATGCCGTGCTGCTTGAGCTGCAAGTCAAGGTCGGTGTTGGCAAAGCCGCTACCGCCCCAATGCTCGTGAATGATGACGTCCCCAGGCAGCGGCTCGAAATCCGGATGCCACTGGCCGCCCCAGCTGCCCTCGGCAAAAACCTGCGCGCGGCTGGCGCCTAGCTGGTAAGGGCTAGGGTGTTTCCAGGCGGCGAAGTCACCTGACCTAGATCGATGGTGTGGCACATAAAGCACCTTGATGCGCGCGGCGCGTACCGTGGCCACGACCTTTTTCAAGTTGGCCAGCGTCCCGACCTGGTCCGCGACTGGCTTGGCCCGGCCATAGAGCTTGCCGCCCTCGCTCAGGAAATCGTTGTAGGGATCCACAAGCAGCAATCCTGTGGAAGCTGCGGAATATGGTCCTGGTTTGGCCGCGTCTGTCATATCGCCCTCATTTTCCATCCCTACTGCAGATCATCATTTCTTGAAACCTTGATCCGCGGCTACGTAAAATCGGCAAATCTCGCCTGGTCTTTGCGAGGCGCCGGGATGTGAAACGCGGGGAGCGATCCAATGACGCAACTGGTCTGCCCGGAATTCGATGAATTCGAGGCCGCGCTTTACGGCGTCCAGGGAAGGTATGTGTTGCGGTCCAGGCCGCAAAGGGATTGGCGGCTGAAGCTGATCGACCTCAACGGCGTGGCGATCATGATGGGTCGAGAGGGAGCGCCCACGGCCTATTCCGGCATCGGCATGCCTGGCTACTTCAATATCTTCATTCCTCTGAGTGCACAGCAATGCACTATCGTCGATGGCCATGCCTTCAACGCGCAGACCGTCGGATGGATGGCGCCCGACCTGATGTTCCACATCGTTGCGGAGCGAGCAGCAAGCTGGTTGACCGTGGCGATTTCTGCACCCTTGGTGATGCACTGGGTCCACACTCATGCCGACGAGTTCGACGCGACGCTGCTGTCCAACAACCTGGTGTGCACCGGACGCCGGGGCGTGATTGCGCTACTGACGACGATATGGCGAATCATGCGTGTCGAGCGCGATGATCCGGCCCAGTTGCGCTATCCAGGCGCTGAGCACGCAGCGCGAAACGAGCTGGTCGACCTGGTGTTTCGCGCCGTGCTGACCATCGATGAAGGCGCGGCCAGTATCCGGCAAAAGCCGCGCCATCGGCAGATTCTCAGCCGGGCACTGGACCTGCTCAATTTAATGGGGGAAACGCCGATCTTTGTGAACGATCTCTGCGCGGCTGCCGAAGCGTCCGAGCGCAGCGTCCGCAACGTATTCCATCGATACCTGGGCATGGGGCCGCACCGATATCTGGCGCTGTACCGCATGCACGCCATCCGTGCGGCACTATGCAACGCTGCGCCGGGCGATACGGTCTCCGGCATCTGCGGACGGTTCGGTGTATGGGACTTCGGTCGCTTCGCCGCTCTCTACAGCGCCCACTTCGGCGTTCTGCCATCGCAGACGCTCAGGGCTCGCCGCGCATCGGCGAGAGCGTGACCGCCGCAAACTTTCACTGCCGGCTGCGCCTTCTGCCTGCGAAAGGATTGCACCCGGGACATCGGGCGATGCCCCAGGTGCGCAGTGCTACCGTGCCATCACGACGTACACGCGGTCTGGCGGTTCAGGTGCGGGACAAATCAAGCAAGTCCTGCGGGCTTGCAAGCAGTGGCGTTGCACAGTGCAACTGCAACGCCGCCGCGGCCGTGTAACCCCAGGCTACGCCGCGGAACGCCATGCCGGCGGCGCTGGCGGCTTGCGCGTCGCGGATCTCGTCGCCGACATACAAAGCCTCGTCCGGACGCACACCGGCGGACGAGACCAACGCCCGCAGCTTGCGCGTCTTGCCGAACATCGAAATGCCGCAGCTGAAATGCCCGATCCGTTCGCACACGGCGGGACCGAGGATCGTGCGCACGACGGCTTCGTCGTTCGAGGTGGCAACGGCGAGGCTGATACCACGCCGCGCCAGCGCATTCAGCGTCTTGGCCACGTTCGGGAATAGCGACACCTGCGCGATGCGCTCGTGCATCAGCCGCCTCACCTCGATGGTAATGGCAGGCACCTTCCACAGCGGCACGCCAAGCAGCCGCATGATGTCTCGCGCTGAGCTGCTGCGCGCTTGCGCGAGCAGATCGCCCTGGAGCGACCGAAACCCATGTTTGCGGGATGCCACGTCGACAGCCTGCAGAAAGCATTCCATCGAATCGGCCAACGTACCGTCGAAATCAAACGCGATGAGTTTGTAAGTCATATAAAACTGTCGCGACGCCGCGAGGCATCGTAGAAGGCATTAATCGTGTTACCACTTCGTCCAGGTTCTGAGGCTGCCCCTTAGTCAGAGGCCGCCGGTGAGTGGGAGCGATAGTATCGAAGCTGGCACAACAGCTGATTGTTCGAGTGTTCACGCTGCGGGCCGGACCGCCTGCTATCGGAACATGTAGTCGACACCGAGGGTGAACGTCTGGGTCTTTACAGCGGCATCGTTGCTGCCTTTCCAGGTCAGCTTGCCGAAGTTCGTGTACTGGCCGCGCAAGCGCCAGTTCGGTGAGAACGCATAGACGGCGCCGACTCCCAGGGTGAGCAGCCCGGCTGACCGGTTTCTCGATTCCACGTCACCCGAGCGGTCACCCTCCACCCAGCCCACGGTCGCGATGCCCAGCAGCGAGAATCGCTCGGTCACGGGCAAATGGCCGACCACGCTGGCCGTCCACGCGCCGATGCTGAACTTGTCCTTGCTGCTGCCTGATTCCGCTTCCGCCGCACCGAGGCTGGAAACCGTGCTCTCGACCGACACATAGCGCGAGAATTGGTATCCGCCGCGGAAGGCTACCGCCAGGTTGTTGGACGATACGCCCGTCCAGCCCGGACGGTCGGTGCTGAATTTTTGTCGGGTGTAGCCAAGATCTCCGCCGACGTACCAGAATTCGTCAGCCGGCGAAGCCAGCTGCTGTGCCCGCGCCTCGGGCGCCGTGACACCGAGCAGCGCGAGCGTGAGAGAGACTGCGCCGAGGGATGTGCGCGCGTGTGCTAAAGTCCACATGCATTTACCTTTCGTATAAATAATTTAATGTAAAACGATAAAACATTGCCGTTTTACAATACAATGTGGACTTTCGCAACTCTTTTTCGAACGGAGTCTCTGCATGTTCGTTTCGTCTGCCTCCTCAATCCCTGAAGGCGCTGCGCTGCACCGGATTCGCGCGTTGTCGCGCACGATGCAGTGGTTGACGACATTGGGCGGCGCGGTGGCGCTGGTCAGCACCGCATGGATATGGTTCGGGTCGTCTGCAGCGAAGCTGGAGCGCGTGGTGCGCGGGATCACGCACGCGTCCACGGCATATCCCGTGCAGGTGTTGCCGATGCACCGGGCAGCCGGCTTTCTTGCCACCGGTATTGGGCTGACCCTGTTAATCTGCATGCTGCACCAGGCGCGGCGGATGTTCGTGGCTTTCGGGCGCGGTGAAGTGCTGACAATCGACACGGCCATTCGACTGCGTCGCATTGCGCTGGCATTGGCGGCAATGGGGCCAGCGGTCCCGCTGATCCGGCTGTTAACGGGCCTGGCGCTGGTGGGCGTGCCCGGCAAGCCCTATTGGATCATCGCCATCACGCTGAGCGACTACTTCGTCAGCCTGCTCGGTGGTCTGCTGCTCGCCATCGCGTGGGCGATGCTCGAAGCCGTTCGGATAGCCGAAGAAAACAAAGGATTTGTCTGAGGAACAATGACGGTATTGGTCAGACTTGACGTGCTTCTGGCGGAGCGCAAGATGAAGTCCCGCGAGCTGGCACAGCGTATCGGAATCTCCGAGCCCAACCTGTCGCTGCTGAAATCGGGAAAGGTGAAAGGCATCCGCTTCGATACGCTCGAACGCATCTGCAAGGCGCTGGATTGCCAGCCGGGAGACCTGCTCGAATACCGCGATGACGCGGCAACGGAAGGCGACGATGCCCCGTAGACATCGTCGCGCGGCTGGCGCACCAGGGTCTCTCTCAGGCCTGCTCCGGAAGTGCTGATCGCCGTTTGGGAATCTTGGCTGAGGATGCAGACGCCGCGCTTTTCGGCAGGATGCCGGTCGAGGCGGCGCGCGACATGCGCGAGTCGCTCACCCCGCCGGCGGTTCGCTCCGGTGCCTAAGCAATCCCTAGCGGGCCACGTCCACCACGACCTTGCCTCTGACGTGGCCGCCCATGCTGTGGCGAAGCGCCTGGCCAGCGGCTGAAAGAGAAAAGACCGAATCGATGTGGGTGCGCAGGTCGCCGGACGCGTGGAGCGCTGCCAGCTTCCCGAGCAGCGGCCCATCGCTACGGGTCGCAAAATGTCTGCCGCTCGCCTGCGCATCGTGGGCGCGTGCCGCGTCAGGCCTTGCAACGGTCGAAACCAGCGTGCCGCCGGGCTTCAGGACTGACCATGACCTCTGCTGCGTTTCGCCCCCGATCAGGTCCAGCACCAGGTCTACCCCCGCGACACGCCTGGCGAAATCCTCGGCACGGTAATCGATGAACGCGTCCGCGCCAAGGCTTTGCACATAGTCGCGATTCCCGGCCGAGCCGGTGCCGATCACACGGGCACCGGCCAGCCTGGCAAGCTGCACGGCTGCACTGCCGACGCCGCCCGCCGCACCGTGAATCAGGACGGACTGACCGGCTTGCAGGACGCCATGCTCGTGCAGCGCCTGCCATGCCGTCAGCGACGCCGCGGGAAGCGCAGCGGCTTGCGCGAAAGTCAGGCTCGCAGGCTTGCGCGCCAGCCGGGCCGCTTCCACGACAGCGCGGGTGGCGAAGGCTCCCACGATGCCGATAAAGCCCATGACCTCATCCCCCGGCTTCAGGGTGGTGACGTTGCGCCCCACCGCGATGACGGTCCCCGCGGCATCCACGCCTGGCGTAAATGGCAGGGGAAGCGGTATAAAGGCCTGCATGGCGCCGCTGACGATCTTCCAGTCGATGGGATTTACCGAGGCCGCCGCAACCTCGATCAATACCTCATTGTCGCCGGGCACCGGGTCGTCCATCTCGACCAGAGTCAGGCGGTCGGGGCTGCCATAGGCAGTTACTCGAATGGCTTTCATCAAATGCTCCTGGAAGAGACGCCCACCACCGGGGCATCGAGGGCAAGGGCGGCCTGGACGGGGTCGAAATACTCGCGCAGATGCACGATGCGGCCGTCCCGGGCGGTCAGAAACACGACGTACTCCTGGCGGTAGGTGCGGCCAGTCGCGGCAATCAAGCCCTCGCCACGGACCCGTGCGATCGCATGCAGCGGGTCATCGGTCGCCGTCACGATGGCATCGAAGAAGTGAAAGTCCCTGACCGCCCCCGCGAACCAGCTCGCGTGCCGCAACACGGATTCGCGGCCTTCGAGTCTCAGCGGATGGCCCAGGCTGGGGGCATAGGGCAAGTCCCATACGATGTTCTCGGCGATCAGTTCCTGCCATTGTTGCGGCGCGTCCACCAGCGATTGGAGGTGTTGCCGCAGAAGCGTTGTAGCGATGGTCATGATGTTGTCTCCAGCGATGCAATGGTCAGGCGACCGCACGCCCGGCCGGCGCGCGACGGTTGTCTAGGCTGAAGGCCCCCGCGCCAAATGCGACCACCTGGAGAAGGCCACCTGCCATTGCCAGGTTCTTCAGGAAATGGAACATCTGGTTCTGGTCGGCGAGAGCGTGGTGGAAAATCAGCGCGGTTGCGACAGCGTAGGCAGCAAGCAGGAGAGCAACCAGGCGCGTCTTGTAGCCAACGACCAACAGCGCGGCGCCCGCCAGCTCCAGCGTCAGTGCGCCAATCAGTCCGAGCGCTGGGGCGGGGAGACCCAGCGATCCGATATAGGCCATGGTCGCGCCGGGGGCCAGGATCTTGCCGATGCCGCTAATGAAGAAGATCGCCGCAATGAGCGTGCGGCCAGCGGCCGGAAGCGCCGAGTTTGCGTTCAGGGAGACATTGAGGTTGGGGTTCATGGTGATCATCCTTTCAAAGAGTGGATGACCGAAGATTAGGGGCTTGACACGTATCAAGGAAGCCTATATTTCTAGATGCAATCCATCTATTCCATAGATACATGCTCGACGCCGTCTCGCTGGACCAGCTTCGCACCTTCATCGCCGCCGCCGATGAAGGCAGCTTCTCCGCCGCTGGCCGCAAACTGCGACGCGCGCAGTCCGTGGTCAGCCATACGCTGGCCAACCTGGAGGGACAGATCGGCGTGCAGCTCTTCGATCGGGCCGGGCGCTATCCGCGGCTGACGGACGAAGGGGCCGCCTTGCTCGCGCAGGCGCGCGTGGTGGTCAGCGGCATGGACGGCTTCAAGGCCAAGGCGCGCGTGATATCCGATGGACTCGAACCCGAACTGTCCGTCGTGGTGGACGTGATGTATCCGATGGCGTCGTTGACCGACGCCGTAGGCGCGTTCCGAAACGAATTTCCGCACACCCCATTGCGGCTTTACGTCGAAGCGCTTGGCGCCGTCATGCAGCCCGTACTTGCCCAGGCGTGCCGGCTCGGCATCAGCGGCTCGATGCCATCGGTGCCGGAGATTCTCGACGCCGAGAAATTGCTGGATGTTCCAATGATCACGGTCACCGCGCCGTCACACCCGCTGGCGTCAAAGAAAGGGATCATCCGGCCGGGGGATCTAAAGGAACATGTGCAACTGGTGCTGACCGACCGCACGGCACTGACGGAAGGCCAGACTTTCGGCGTCTTCTCTCCACAGATCTGGCGACTTGCCGATCTGGGTGCCAAGCATGCATTTCTACGCGCTGGATTCGGATGGGGCCATATGCCGGTGGCGATGGTCCAGGATGACCTCGATACCGGGAACCTCGTGCCCTTGCGGCTCGAAGCCTTCGATCCGCACACACCCCCTATCGCCATGTTCGCTGTGTACCGGAAAGACACGCCACCCGGCCCCGCCGGCCGTTGGTTCCTCAAACGGCTTAAAACCGCGCGTGGTGTCGAATAGCGTTGGTTGTCGGACCGGGCGGCGAGCCCGGACCATTGATGCACCACACGTTCTATCTTGCGCCCCCGTGTCGCAGCACACTGCCGGCGTGCAGGTCCCTCGACTCGCCGTCCTGACAGGCCAGCTTTCCGTTAACGAACACCGCCTCGATACCAGTACTCACTGCCGTCGGCTGGTCGAATGTCGCCGAGTCGCCCACCGATTGCTCGTCGAACACGACAATATCGGCATAGTGGTTCTCAGCGACGATACCTCGCCCGGCAAGGCCAAAGCGACCGGCGCTCAGCCCGGTCATCTTGTGCACGGCGGTTTCCAGCGGAAAGAGCCCCCGATCTCGCGCATAGTGGCCCAGTACGCGCGGGAAGGTTCCCCACAGTCGAGGATGCGGACTCACGTCATGTGCCAGGCCATCGGACCCGACCATCGTGGCCGGGTACCGGAGAATGCGGCTCACATCGTCTTCGCTCATGGCGAAATAAATGGCGCCCGCCGGTTGCAGGGCCTCGGCAAGCGCCTCGGGCGATGTCCCCCGCTCCCGCGCCAGTGCAAACAGTGACCGCCCGGCAGCCGTGGGATCGGCCTTGGACCATGTCACCCGGACATCGTCGGACTGTGCAATCCTCGCCGGCAGCAGCATGGTTGACGAGGCGTTGTACGGGTAGCAGTCCAGGCAGACCGACTGCTTCCTGCCGGCCGCTTCGATCATGGCCAGCGTTTCCACGGATCGCCCGTGATTGGCCTTGCCGACCAGCTTGTGGTGGGACAGTACGGTCTCGATGCCAAGCGCATGGCCGATCTGCAGCGCTTCGGCCAATGCGTCGGCGATGGCGTCGCCCTCATCCCGGATATGCATCGTGATGATGCCGTGAGCCTTGGTCAGCGGCGCGCCGACCGCGATCACTTCGGCGGTGTCCGCCGCCCTGGCAGGCGGGTAATAAAGCCCGGTGGACATGCCGATGGCACCCGCCGCAAGCGCGGCGTCGAGATCTGCCGCCATGAACTGCTGCTCCCTTGCCGTGGCGACCCGGTCGAGCCGGTTCATGCGCCTTACCCGCAGCGTCGAATGCCCGACCAGGCAGGCCGCATTGACCGCCGGCCCGCACGCCTCCAGTTCGTCCAGATAGTCGCCAAAACTCTCGTATCGCCAGGCGCCTGTCCCGAGCAGGTCGAGCGGCGCGGGCGGCGTTCCGGACGATTGCAGCGGCGCCAGGCTGATCCCGCAATTGCCGGTGACGACGGTCGTTACGCCTTGCGACAGCTTCGGATGCGGACCTTGCGGCGCATCGAGCAGGAGCCGGTCATCATGCGTATGCACGTCGATGAAGCCCGGGGCCACGATGCGCCCGGACGCATCGAAGCGTCTGGCTGCGGGGACACCCGACAGATCGCCAAGGCGAACGATGCGGTCCCCCGCGATACCCAAGTCCAGGCGCCGACGGGGAGCGCCAGTGCCGTCGATGACGGTGCCGCCTTCGATAATCAGATCCAGCGTCGTAGTCATGCGCTTGTCCCGGATTTCATTGTTGCGCGAAGAACTCTGAGATCTGCCCCAGGTCGCTGGTCTGGCTCAGCGCGAGCATCAACAGGATGCGTGCCTTCTGCGCAGACAGGCTGCCGGTGGCCATGCTGCCCGACAGCTTGGGCGTCACGATGCCGCTCACCGCACGGGAGCTGCGGACAACCGGAATCCCCTTGCTGCCGAACTCCCGAATCAGGGCTTCGTGGTCGGCGCTGGCGTTGCCATTGCCGGTGAACCCGATGACCACGCCCCGCGCGCCCTCCGCCACCGCATCGCGCACGAGCTGCATTTCCTGCCCCTGGTAGCGATAGACCAGCTCCACCTGCGGCAGCTTGGTGACGGCAGACACGTCGAAGTACAGTTCGCCCTTGGCGCGTGCCGGCTCGAAGTAATAGATCACGCGCTCGCCGGCAATGGCGCCAAGGTAGCCTTGCTCCAGCGCGCCCATCGTGTCGACGTTCAGCGTGTTCATCTTGGTCACGTACCGCGCCGCGCTGATGCGGTCGTTCATCACGACCATGACGCCGCGGTCGCGCGAGCCTGGATCGGCGGCCACCATGACCGCGTCGAGCAGGTTGACCGGGCCGTCCGCGCTGAGCGAAGTAGCAGGCCGCATCGATCCCGTGATGACGACCGGCTTGCTCGACCGCGTAGCGAGGCTCAGGAAATATGCCGTCTCCTCCATCGTGTCCGTGCCGTGCGTCACGACGACGCCCGCCACCTCGGGTTCCGCGAGCAAGGCGTTCACCCGCTTGGCAAGGTTGAGAATGTTTTCGCTGGTAATGACGTTGCTGCCGACGTTGACGATCTGTTCGGCCCTCACGTTGGCGTAGTCGTGAATCTGCGGCACTGCCTTCAGCAGCGAATCGACGCCGGCCAGGGCGCCGCTGTAATTGGCCATGTCCGTGGGCGAGCGCGTGGAGCTGACGATCGTGCCGCCGGTGGCAAGGATGACCACGCCGGGCTTGCGGGCATTGGCGGATGGCTCGGACTGGCCTTTGGCCTGTTGGGCCGCCGCAGGCAGTGCGAACATGGGCGTCAGTGCGAGCCACGCCAGGCATGCGCGAATGGAAGTCTTCATGATGCGTTTCCCGAGGGGTAAGGTTTGACAGGTCAGTCCACTTGCGCGCCGGAGCGCTTGATGACGCCAGCCCAGAGCGGCGTCTCGCGCGTCACGCGCTCGGTCAGCCGCGCGGGCGGGCCGGTCAGCGTCTCGAAGCCGATGGCGGCATAGCGCTCGCGCACCGCCGGCTTGGCCAGGCTGGCATTGATGGCACGGTTCAGCCCGGCGACGATGTCTGGCGACGTCTTCGCCGGCGCCACGATGCCGCCCCAGGCCACAATGTCGTAGCCGGCCACGCCCGATTCAGCCAGGGTCGGAAGGTCCGGGAACAGGCCGCTGCGCTGTGCGCCGGTCACGGCCAGCGCCCTGATCCGGCCGGCCTTGATATGTGGCGAGATCGAGCTGAGATTGTCGAACATCAGGTCGACCTGCCCGCCCATCAGGTCCTGAATCGCTTGCGGACTGCCGCGATACGGCACGTGGGTCATCGATGTGCCGGTCATGCTCTTGAACAGTTCCCCGCTCAGGTGCCCGGTCGTGCCATTGCCGGCCGACCCCATCGTCAGCGTGCCAGGCTTGGCCTTGGCCAGCGCGACAAGCGCCTGGACGCTGTTCACGCCCAGGTCCTTGCGCACCACCAATGCGTTTTGGACATAGCCAAGCAAGGCTACCGGCACGAGTTGCCTGTCCGGATCGTAGGGCAGCTTGCGGAACAGCGACTTGTTGATGGCGAGCGTGCCGACATTGCCGTAACCGAACGTGTAGCCATCCGCGGCGGCATTGACCAGATCCACCATGCCGACGTTGCCTGCCCCGCCCGGCTTGTTGTCGACGATGAACGGCTGTCCCAGAGACACCGAAAGCTCTTCGGCCAGGATCCGGCATACAGCATCCGGCGAGCCGCCGGCGGCGGACGGCACGACGAGCCGGATTGGCCGCGCAGGCCACCCGGCGGCCCGTGACAGGCCCGGCAGGCCCAGTGATGCGGCGGCGAGTCCCAGCTTCATCATCTCGCGCCGTGTAAAGCGTGTCGTGGTCATTGGCCTTTCTCCTGCGTCGCTCTTGTCTTGAAAAACTCCCCGTGTGTCCGACAGATCGTAGAGTCGCAAGCGGCGTTGGACAAGCCATGTTTCCTGGGGCTGGCATGAGGTATTCTCATGGATGTCCGTACTGAACTCCAGTTGGCCAGCCCCCCTTGCCCCATGAACTTCCACGTACGCGCCCCCTCCACGATGTCACTGCTGTGCCTGGAGGCCAGCGCGCGGCTGCATTCCTTCACCGCAGCAGCAAGGGAGCTCCAGCTCACGCAGGGAGCGGTAAGCCGGCAGATCCAGACGCTGGAAGGCAGGCTCGGCGTCAGGCTGTTCACGCGCCGGCGCGATGCACTGGTGTTAACCGACGCCGGCCGCTACTACCTGAACGAGGTTGCGCCGTTACTGCAAAGGCTGGAACGCGCGACGGCGAATGTGATGGCGCTGAAGGGCCGCGGCGGAGCGCTTTCGCTTTCGGCCGGCGCCTCCGTCGGCACCTACTGGCTGATTCCCCGCCTGCCCGGTTTCACGAGAGACCACGGCGAGATCACACTGAATCTCGGCACGCGCGTCGGGCCAGTGGACTTCCGCACGACGGCCGTGGACGCGTCGCTGGAGTTTGGCGACGGACAGCGCGACGGACTTCACAATGAGTTTGTGCTGCCGCTGATGCTGTCGCCTTATGCCGCACCGGAATGGATCCGCAAACATGGCAAGACGATCAGCGCGGATACGCCCCGCTCGGCGCTGATTCACCATCAGACCTTGCCCGACGCGTGGGACGAATGGTTCAGGCTCGAAGGCATCGAGGGCGAAGCCACGCGCGAAGGCCCTCGCTACGAGATCATGTCGATGGCGTTAAATGCATCAGTTGCCGGAATGGGCGTAGCGCTACTCCCTCCGTACATGGCCGACGACATGATTGCGCTCGGCCGATTGAAACGCCTGTCGCGTCGTACATGGCGTTATCCGAAAGGCTACTATCTGGTGTACCCGGATGAGTCCGCGCAACTGCCATCGCTGCAGGTCTTTAGACAATGGCTCAAGGACCAGGCGAATGAGACGGCGTAGGGGCTGCGCCAAGCAGGACTTCAGCCAGAAATCCGAAGGTCCGCAACAGGGCAGCAAGAGCCAGTGAACAGCCGATAAGAAGCAGTCCGGCGATGCGCTCATGACTGCGTTCCCCTGGTGTTTGATCTTGCTGATCGTCATGCTATTCGACCAAACAAAGTGAGCACAGCAGCGATTGATCATCACATCGGACCGGATCGTGGGCAAGGCCAGTATGCCCGCCTGGCGCGCTGCCGCGGATGCGCCGACTTCCCCGGTCCTGGCCAGCAATCGGGCACGGTCAGCAGCGGGGCCTGAGCATGCGCTTCCTCCGGAAACCGACGGCAATTTCAGACGGATTCGCGCGCCTGGTGTTGCCTGTCGATGTCGAGCGGGAGGCCTTGCGACTGCTCTTTGGCCGTGCGCTTCGGGGCATATGCGACGGTTTCGTGGCCGTGCTGTTGCCGGCATACCTGCTTGCACTGGGGTTCGATCCGCTTGCGGTCGGGTTGATCAGCAGCACCACGTTGGTCGGTTCTGCCCTGGCTACGATGCTGGTCGGCATGGCCGCCCAGCGCTACCCGCAGCGCCGCATGCTGATGCTGGCCGCCGGGTTGATGGCAGCAACCGGAATGGGCTTTGCCGGGTTGTCCTCGCTGTTGCCGCTCCTGCTTGTTGCCTTTGTCGGCACGCTCAACCCCGGTTCCGGAGACGTCAGCCTGTTTCTGCCGCTGGAGCAGGCCCGGCTGGCGAACTCCGCCGCTCCCGCTGCCCGTACGGCGTTGTTCGCCCGCTACGGCCTGACAGGCGCTTTGTCCGCCGCCCTGGGTGCCCTCGCCGCGGCGTTACCTGACCTGCTCGTTGCCCGTGTCGGTGTGTCATCGCTCACCGCCATGCGCGCAATGTTCATCGTCTATGCGCTGACCGGAGTTGCCTTGTGGCTTCTCTATGCCCGACTGCCGGACCCCGAGCCGCACTCCGCACCCACGACCACCCCGCTTGGCCCTTCGCGTGCGATCGTCATTCGCCTGGCGTTACTGTTCAGCATCGATGCCTTTGCCGGCGGCCTGGTGGTGAACGCATTGCTCTCGCTTTGGTTGATGCAGCGCTTTGGCCTTTCGCCGGGTGCTGCCGGTCAGTTTTTTTTCTGGGCAGGGCTGCTGACGGCGGGTTCCCAACTGATCGCTGTGCCTCTGGCGCGGAAGTTCGGCTTGCTCAATACCATGGTGTTTACGCACATACCTTCCAGCCTGTGCCTGATCGCCGCTGCATTCGCGCCGGCCCTGGTTCCTGCTCTGGCATTGCTGCTCGTGCGCAGTGCGCTGTCCCAGATGGATGTGCCTACGCGGACGGCCTATGTCATGGCAGTGGTCACGCCACCGGAGCGTCCGGCGGCGGCGAGCCTGACTGCGGTCCCGCGGAGCTTTGCTGCGGCCCTGGGACCCACAATTGCCGGCGCGCTGCTGATCGCTGGTTGGGCTGGAGCGCCGCTGGTCGCGTGCGGCGTGCTCAAGATTGCCTACGACCTGGCGCTATTCCGGGCGTTTCGCCACGTCGAGCCCTCGGGATGACACAGAAGGTGGCGAGGCTGCGCGCGCACCGGCAGCCTCGCTTTCTTGAACAAAAAGGCGCGCCAGAAATTGCACTGTCTTTGCCACCGGCCGTCAATTCACTGGACAAGCCACCGCTACGGCGCCTTCCCCCGACGATGGGTTCGCCATATGGGAAGGACCGCCAAGTGTTTATCCGGTAACCTTCCGCAAGCACGCCAGGAACCACTGCGCCAGCGCCGGCACCGGCCGCTGCGGATTGAACAGGATGTGGCTCTCGAAAGCGATCACCGGCTCGAAGGGGATCGCCTTGACACCCGCCGGCTTCAGGCTGCGCACCACCAGCGGGTTGACCACGCTGACCCCCAGGCCCATCCCCACCATCGTGCAGATGGTGGCGGCGTAAGGGGTCTCCAGGGTCAGCACGCGCCGGTCTGCCGGCACGAACGCGGCGTCGACCGTGGCGCGGGTGCCGTCGCCATGCGTCAGCGAGATAAAGCGCTCGCCATCGAGGTCGCTGGCGTGCAGGCGGCGCTTGCGCGCGAGCCGGTGCGTCGCCGGCACGATGCACACGCCGTCCTCGCGGCGCAGCAACTCGCTGCGGATGCCGGTGGTCTCGGCCAGGTACGACACCAGCCCGATATCGCAGAAGCGCGCCGCGGTCCATTTGGCCACCGTGGGCGAGTCGTTCGTATGCACGGCGATCGGTACGTCGGGATAGCGCTCGCGGAACGCCAGGATTGCCTGCGGCATCACGCTCATCGCGATCGACGGCACGGTGCCGATGCGCAGCGTGCCCACGCCGGATTCACGGATCGACCGGGCCGACGCGCGCAGGCTGTCGAGGCCGACGAAGGAGCGCTCCACATCGAGAAACAAGGCTTCGGCTTCGTCCGTCGGCGCGAGCCGGTTGCCGACGCGCTCGAACAGCCGGAAGCCCGCCTCGCGTTCCAGTTGCCCGATCACGCGGCTGATGTTGGGCTGCGAGGTATGGAGCTGCGCGGCGGCTTCGGTCATCGAGCGCGTCAGCATGACGGCGCGGAACGCTTCGATCTGCTTGTAGTTCATGGCTGGCGGCGGTCGGGATCAGCGGCTTGCCCGCAAGCATATCAAAAACGTATGAGGAGGAACAAAATACTGATTTGACGATATATACAGCGGATTTCCATACTGGCTCCATCGTTTCGGAGATCACACAGCATGGAATCCAAAGTCAGCCGACGCCTGACCCAGCCCACCGCCGCCGAGGTATGCGAGCACATCTACCTGCCGCGCCTGATGCGCGAATTCGGCAGCGGCTTTCGCTACCTGACCGATATCAACCAGGCCCACCTGCTGATGCTGCATGGCACCGGGCTGGTCCCGGCGGACGTGGCCGCGGTACTGGCGCAGTCACTGCTACGCATCGAAGCCGAGGGGCCTGGCGCCGTGCCGCTGGATCCTGCGCGCGAGGACGCCTACTTCAACTACGAAGCCCACCTGATGCAGATGGCCGGCGCCGACGCCGGCGGCAGGCTGCATGTCGCGCGCAGCCGCAACGACATCCTGGCCACGCATGACCGGCTGCGTGCACGCGACCTGGCGCTGGATATCCTGGAAGCGATGCTGGCGGTGCGCACCGCGGCGCTGGAGCGGGCCGACGCCCATGCCGCGGTGGTGATGCCCGGCTATACGCACCTGCAGGCCGCGCAGCCGATCACTTATGGCTACTACCTTGCCGGCTTTGCCGAGTCGCTCGGCCGCGATATCGCGCGCATGGAGCAGGCGCTGGCGCGCCTGGATGCCTGCCCGCTCGGCGCCGGCGCGCTGGCCGGCACCGCCTTTGCGATCGACCGCGCGGCGACGGCGCACTGGCTGGGCTTCTCCACCCATGCGCCCAACTCGCTCGACGCCGTGGCTTCGCGCGACTTTGCCTGGGAGATGCTGGCGGCGATCACCGTGGGTGCGGTCAGCTGGGGCCGCGTGGCGCAGGACCTGTACGTCTGGGCCACGCCCGAGTTCGGCCTGATCGACTTCCCGGACAGCGTCGCAGGCACCTCCAGCATCATGCCGCAGAAGAAGAACCCGGTGGTGCTGGAGTACCTGAAGGGCAAGGGCGGCCACATGCTGGGCCTGCTGACCGGCGCGCTGGCGGCGCTCAAGGGCAGCCATTTCACGCACTCGGGCGACGGCAACCGCGAGAGCATGCGCGGTTTCTGGGAGGCCGGCGACGAATGCCTGCGCTGCCTGTCGCTGCTGCGGCTGGTGATCGCCAACGCCACGCCGCAACGCGCCGGCATGCTGGCGCGCGCGCGCCGCGATTTCTCCACCGCGACCGACCTGGCCGACGCGCTGGTGCGCGAGGCCGGCATGTCGTTTCGCCAGGCGCATCACATCGTCGGTGCCGTGGTGCGGGACGCGCTCGACCAGCACTTGCCCGCGGACGAGATCAGCGCCGACATGGTCGATGCCGCCGCGATGCGCGTCGCCGGCCGCGCGGCCGGACTGGATGCCGCCGCGGTCGCCCGCTGCCTCGACCCCGAACAGGGCGTCGCCGCGCGCATGGCCGCCGGCGGACCCGCGCCGGTACTGGTCCGCGACAACATCGCCGCCCAGCGCGCCGCCACGCACCGCGCACGCGAATCCCTTGACGCCACCCGGGCTCGCCTCGACGCCGCGCGCGCGGTACTGAAGCGCTCGGTCAACCACCTCGCATCACAAGGCTGAGCCGCGCCGCACATCGCAGCCGGCATTGCCCTTATCCTTGTCCCACGGAGATCCTGCCCCCATGAAGAACCTTGCACATGCCCTGGCTGCCACCTGTCTGACGCTGGCGACGAGCCTGGCCGCCGCCGGCCCCTACCCCGACAAACCCATCCGCATGGTGGTGCCCTTTCCCCCCGGCGGCACCACCGACCTGCTCGGCCGCGTACTGGCCACCCGCTTGTCCGAAACCCTCGGCCAGCAGGTGGTGGTGGACAACCGTCCGGGCGCCGGCGGCACCATCGGCTCGGATCTCGTGGCCAAGGCGCCGGCCGACGGCTACACGCTGATGTTTGGCACCGTGGGAACGCAATCGATCAACGCTACCCTCTACCGGAAGCTGCCGTTCGATCCGCAGAAGGATTTCTCGCCGGTGGCATTGTTCGCCGGCGTGCCCAACATCCTGGTGGTCAATCCGAACGTGCCGGCCAGGAACGTGCGCGAGCTGGTCAGCTATGCCAGGGCCAACCCCGGCAAGCTCAATATGGGCTCGGCCGGCAACGGCACCACCAACCATCTGTCGGGCGAGCTGTTCAAGTCGATGGCCGGCGTCCAGATCGTGCACGTGCCCTACAAGGGCAGCGGCCCGGCGATGGCCGACCTGCTTGCCAACCAGGTGCAACTGATGTTCGACAACCTGCCGGGCTCGCTGCCGCATGTGAAGGCCGGCCGCCTGCGCGCACTGGCCGTGACCAGCGCCACGCGCTCGCCGGCACTGCCCGATGTGCCGACCATGGCCGAGGCGGGCATTGCGGGCTATGAGGCCGATGTCTGGTTCGGCGTGGTGGGTCCGCGCGGATTGCCCCCCGAGGTCTCCAGCCGCCTGTCGCAGGAAATCACGCGCATCGCACAGGACAAGGCGATGCGGGACAAGCTGGTGCAGGCCGGCGCTGCGCCGCTGACTTCGACGCCGGAGCAGTTCTCGGCGCTGATCCGCCGCGATACGGACAAGTGGGCGAAGCTGGTGCAGGCGTCGGGGGCGAGTGTGGATTGAAGGGGTTGGTGGCGCTGCGTTGCCGGCGCCGGGCCTCATTCCTATATGCCGCCCGCCTGTGTGCCGGCATACAGGTTAGCGGCGTGATCGCAGCTATCGAGCGTGCAGGCAAGCCCGTGGTCACCAGTTCCAGCAAGGCGATACTGACGTTGCCGCTAATGGCTCTGCGAAGCAGACGGCGCGATCACCGAGCTGGCGGGCTGGAAGCTCGCCCAGGACGTGACACCTGAAGCACGATACCTGGCGCGGGCGTCGTCCCAACCAGGCAACGATGGCCCAATCCGCCTCAGATATTGGTGAACACTACCTCTTTCGGCAGACGCGACTTCGGCAGTCCGGCATTGAAGTCCTGTTCGCTGCGGCGGCCCAGCGACACCAGTACGACGCTGGTGAGGCCACGCTCGCGCAGATTGAGTGCCGCATCCAGCGCCGACGCGTCGAAGCCCTCCATCGGCGTCGCATCGATCCCCAGCATGCCAGCGCCCAGCAGCAGACCGCCAAGGGCAAGGTAGACCTGTTTCTCCATCCATTGCGGCACATCCCGCAGCTCGTAGCGATGCAAGTCCACATACGAACGCCGGGCCTTGTCCTGGCCTTCGCGAGCGCCTTCGACCTTGAACCGGCCGTCGCTTTCCTCCTGCGCCAGGATGGCGCGAAGATGCGCTTCGTCCAGGTCGGCACGCATGCACAGGGCGATCACGTGCGAGGCATCGACGATCTTCGGATGGTTGTAGGAAAACGTGCCAGTGGCCGCCTTGGCGATCGTCTCGCGCCCCTCGGGCGTCGACGCCACCACAAAATGCCACGGCTGCGAGTTCACCGACGACGGGCTGTTGTGCAGCCATGCCAGCAGCATGTCGACCTGTTCCTGGGGCAAGGTCTTACCGCCTTCGTAAGCCTTGACGGTATGGCGGGAAAGTACGGCGTCAGTGAAATTCATGTTCTGCTCCAGTTCATGGTTCGGAAACTACGGGGATTCGTTCAACGCGACTGCGTATCGTCCTGCCAGGGCGGCCCGGACTGGTTTGGCATTTTCGTCACTGCGGCGTTGTCGAAAAACTGGGAGAATCTGGCAAGACTTTCACTATCAGAGTGAAAATGATCAGACTCGACGATCTGCAACTGTTTTTGCGAACCGCAGCGCTTGGCAGCTTCTCGAACGCCGCTCGCGAGGCCGACCTGCTGCCCGGACAGGTCAGCGCAGCCATCCAGCGCCTGGAGAAAGAGCTCGACATCCGGCTGTTCGCACGGTCCACTCGCAGCCTGCGGCTCACTGCCGAGGGCGAACAGTACCTGCCGTATGCGGACGAAGTGCTGGCCAAGCTCAAGGAAGGCCGGGACCGCCTGCACGGCGAACAGCGTGCATTACAGGGCACGCTGAAGATCGCCGCCCCGTCAGACCTTGGCCGCAATATCCTGCTGCCGCTGCTGACC